>OY764022.1:0-307500 GCA_963667825.1 Negativicutes bacterium
AAATACGATGATGTCTTCTGCTTTGCATCCGGTTTGCTTTATATACGGCTAGTCCACGCTTTGCGCTGTACTCTGGAGCACGTCCGCGACTGCTTTTTCGTTTCGGCGTTCCACGGCGCAGTTCATTTAAAACCGTGCTTGCCGAGCAATTGATTTTCGCAGCAATCGATCGGAGTGAGTATCCAAGTTTTCTTAACTGTTGAATCGCTCCGCGTTCTTCTTGACCCAAATGTTGACCGCGTTTGCGTTCTGATTCCACTGTGATATAATCATGGCAGTCCATAGTGATTGCCTCCTCTTTGGTGATGGTTGTGTGAGAACTCCATTCTACCATTTGAGGAAAAAGTCACTATGGACTTTTTTCTAGGTGTTCAACTTCATTTTACAATCGGCCAAGAAGAAAAATCAACCAACTCTCGACTATGAAAAGTCAGTAGAACTTTTTCTCGAAAAATGCTGCAAGATTGATTCAAATCAAGAATGCTACACCCGTTCCCTTTATGATGCGTATGTCGCTTTTTTAAGAAAAACATATGCATTTGAAGCGATGAAGAGCACTAGATTTCAAAACAAGCTTTTAGTGTTGCTTAAGGATCGAATAAAAAAAATACGCCCTCGACATGCTCGGGAAGACAATAGGCGTGGATTCAGGGGAATTTCAGTAGACTCCGATAAGTTGAGTAAATATATCGCAGATAAAACTGAGCAAAGTGAACATACTCGGGTTTTTGATCGTCTCAACGATATCCATCAAGAAGTCATTAAACTTTTACGCACAAAAAATTCAAATTGAATTCATTTGAAGGAAGGTTGAATCTCTTTTCCTTTTCCTCAAAGCCACCTATCGTAGCATTTCTACTACGATAGGTGGCCTTTCTTTTTAAAAATTTTCCTTTTCACATCCAAGCATATTTTTTCAAGCCTTGTATTTCGTTTCAGTAAAACTTATAATATTAATCGAACAAACGTTCTGCTTTGGTGGTGAGAAAAATGAATAGAACGATATTGCATGTCGACCTAAACAACTTTTACGCATCCGTCGAGTGCCTGTATCGTACGGGATTACGAGGTAAGCCTGTAGCGGTTTCTGGCAATGCTGAGGCGCGCCACGGCATCATTCTAGCGAAAAACAATTTGGCCAAATCAGTCGGCGTAAAAACTGGCGAAGCAATCTGGCAGGCAAAACAAAAGTGTCCCGACTTAATCTGTGTGCCGCCGGATTTCAAAAAGTATCTTCGCTTTTCATGCATGGCAAAATCAATTTATGCTGACTACACGAATATAATTGAGTCATTCGGAATCGACGAAGTCTGGCTCGATTTGAGCAACACTGAGCGGATGTTTGGTACTGGTGAAGACGTTGCTACGGCGATCCGACGCCGTTTGCGCGAAGAATTAGGGATTACGGCTTCGGTTGGCGTATCCTTTAACAAGATATTTGCGAAACTTGGAAGCGACATGAAAAAGCCGGATGCGACGACCGTAATTACCGAAGAAAACTTTCGATATAAGGTATGGCCTCTGCCGGTAGGAGAATTGCTATATGTCGGTCGAGCAACACAGCGAAAACTTGCAAATCGCGGCATCATGACTATCGGCCATCTGGCACGAAGTGATCTGAGAGAATTGAAATTGCAGCTTGGTGTATGGGGAGAAACGCTTTGGCGTTTTGCAAACGGGTTAGATGTGGCAGCGGTCAGACAATCAGACGATGAACAGATGGTTAAATCGATTGGGAACAGCACAACCACGCCACGCGATCTGATGAATGAGCAGGATGTGAGATTGATTGTATATGTCTTAGCTGAGAGCGTTGCCGCGAGAATGAGGCGTCATGGCGTTAAATGCCGGACGGTAGAAATATCCGTCCGCAATACCGAACTGCAGTCGTTTGAGCGCCAGGCTAAACTTTCGGCACCAGCACAGACATCAAACGAGATAGCAGCTAGGGCGATGGAGTTATTTGCAGCAAACTATCGATGGGAGTTGCCGATCAGAAGCTTAGGTGTGCGAGGCAGTGATCTGGTGACAGCTGATCAACACTTGCAGTTAGATCTGTTCGGAGGATGCAAAATAGAAGACGCTGCGGCCGATAAAGCTGTTGATGATATCCGGCGTCGGTTCGGGCATAATTCGATCCAGCGGTGTTCGATGCTATTAGATCGTCAGCTTAGCGGATTTAACCCGAAGGATGATCATGTGATTCATCCGGTAGGATTCAGTAAATAGGAAAGGTGTTATATATGGGCGAAGGAAAAGTCTTTGTAGAAATTACGGCCAGACATGATCTTGACGGCAAAATTCACCCTCAGTCTATCAAATGGACGAACGGGCGTGAGTTTGCGATCGATAAAGTGACGGATGTGCGCCGAGCTGCTGCGCTTAAGGCTGGTGGTCAGGGTACGCGATATACTTGCCGTGTGGTTGGTAAAGAGGTGTACTTGTTTTGTGATGAGGGGAAATGGTTTCTTGAAGTTTAATTAGAATCAGAATGACTTTTGGGAAAGGGTATTCAAACGAGTAGCTGAGGCATACCCGATTTGCCGGACACAGGGAAGTTAGAGTATTCTAAACCTGTGGAGGTGATGAAAATGGCAAACAATACTGGAAAAAGATATAGTCCGGAATTCAAAAAACAAGTGGTTGCACGAGTGCTCGAAGAAAGCGGTAGTGTTGCTGGTACAGCCAAAGATTTTGGTCTTTCTGAGCAGACCCTTCGGAATTGGATTCGCGAAACAAAAGATCGACAAATTCCTGATAAGGTCAGATTTGCCGAAATGGAAGCCGAACTACAAAAATCGAAACGGCGTATCGCCGATCTAGAGCAAACAAACGAAATTCTAAAAAAGGCGGCCGCCATCTTTGCGACGAGCAACCGGAAGTAATTTATTCGTTCATTAAAGAACACCACTGCGTGTTTCCGGTTGGCAAGATGTGCAATGTTTTCGATGTATCACGCAGTGGTTATTACGAATGGCTACGTCGGCCTGCAAGCCAACGCAGCAACGAAAATCAACGGATTTTAGATCTGATGAAAAAGAGCCATGATGCCTGTCGTGGCATGTGTGGCTTGACGAAAATGTTGGGTGATGTACGAGAAGAAATTCCCCATTGCAGTCGTAATCGCGCGTATCGCATACAAAAAGACAACCAGCTTTACTCCGTTCGCAAGAAAAAAGCCTTTCGCGTCTGCACCACCGATTCAAAGCATTTGTTGCCCGTAGCAGAAAATTTATTGCAACAAAATTTCAATGTGAATCAGCCAGATACCGTATGGGTAACTGACATCACCTATCTTGCTACCGAAGAAGGCACGGCGTATTTAGCAATCGTAAAAGATATTCATGATAAAGAAATCGTCGGCTGGAGCGTCGAATATCACATGCGCACGGAACTGTGCATAGCAGCATTAGAAACGGCGGTAAAGCGACGTCGTCCTTCGCCAGGGCTTATTCATCATTCCGATCGTGGTTCGCAGTATTGCAGTGATGCCTATCGCGAAAATCTAAAAACCTATAAAATGCAGTGCAGTATGAGTCGCAAAGGAAACTGCTGGGATAATGCGTGTGCCGAAACGTTTTTTAGCACGCTAAAAAGCGAACGGATACGAGGTAGGAAATACAAGAACATCGAAGAACTGCGCCGGGATTTATTCTGGTATATTGAATCGTTTTACAATAGAAATCGTCGGCACGCAGCACTTGGCAATTTAACCATTCCGGCATTCAAAAAGCGGGCTGCTGAACTTCAATCTGCAGCATAAAATGAAAAAGGCTGATAAACCGTGATTCACTAACTCTGGAGTGTCCAGTTTATCGAGAACGCCTCAAGCCTAGTTAGCGGTATATGATGTGTGAAGCCTTCTATAGACAGAGGGCTTCTTTTATTGCAATCTTCCTTGTATAATGGATTAGATAATCATTGTTGATAGTTTATATAGAAGTGTTTGCATATAAAAGAAAACGCAGACGAGAAAAAAGTGCCGTGCATACACCTATGCAAAGGTATTAAAGCAACATTTGTTATAAATCTGATGATGAGGTGAATAGATGAAAGTCAGCAAAACAGTGGTGCTTATAGCGAATGTTTTGTCAGCGATTTCAGCAATTATCTACACTCCTATTGCACTTTTGGGGTTTGGCATGTCGCATGTTCAGCCTGGTGACTCTCGATGGATGTTTTTGGTGATTTTGATCTATCCAGCGAGCGTATATGCGTCAATATGGTTTTCACGAAAGTATTGCAAGATCAATCAAGGGAATTTGGCGATTTGGATTTCGATTGCGCCATTCCTGCTTGTGATAAGCGTTTGTGCGATGTTTTCAATCTATCTTTTGCGTAGCTAAAAAAAGGTTGTATATGGGACGTATTAGAGAAATTGCATGAAGGATTCTAATGGGCATTTTAGATGATTCATTTTCTATTATGATTTGGTGGAGGGGAAAATAGTGCAACAGCAAGAAGAGAAGCCGCTTATTATATTACCCACAGGGTTAGTGAAAAATATTGGCCGAATTGCCTGCCTGGTATTTGTAGTGATTGCGTTGAGTGCCTTGTATTTGAAACAGAATATGACTCCTAATCTTGCTCGGAATGCGGGAGTTATAATGGGAAGCTTGTTTGGCGGAATTGCAGCGGGCATTATACCGTCAATTTATGGCTTTTTCCAGAAAGAGAAATTGCAAATAAATACATTGCTGATTTTTGGTGCTTTTTTTGCGTGCATTGCAACGTCTTTTGGGGTGGGCTTTTCAATTGCATTGGCAGTAGCTTTTCTTTTCATAATACTGTTTCATCTACTTAGCTTGTTTAGGCGGTAACTCTATGCTTGATTAAACGTGATTCGAAAAGAGTCCGGTTCTGGAAGGGATGTCTGGTCACGAGGCCTGTTTCTACTCAAACTTGCGGCCTATAATCAAATACGGAAAATATGCAAGTTACCCAAATGCTTGTGGGGGAGAGATAATGCTCTACGTTTTGTATATTGGAACACAAGATAAGTTTCAAGATGTCAAAGAGAAGGTAGTAAAAGTATTGGGAGATGGCGGAGAATTATTGAGAGATTTAGATCAGGAATTTGCCTTTGCATGCGAAAGTTTTTCTATCAAACTTAAGAAGGGTGGGCAGGCGGCTGTTTTTGCGAGTAAAGATTATGATTTAGATTTAAGCTATCAATTCTGGTTTGATATTTATCATTATGCGAAAGAATGGATGAATTCGTTGATGAAATTTATAGGTGGATTGATGGAAGTTATCGAAGGGGATGCTATTGTCTTTTCAAACGGAGATACGCCGGTTCTTATGAGGAAGAAAGGGATCGTCGTTGTTGTAACAACATCCTACCATTTTTTGAACTTAGATGTGGATACGCAATAAAAAAACGAGAAAAAGTAAGCCAGACAAAGCAATCAGTCAGTTAGAAAAAACTACGAAAAGCTATACTCACTACCGCATCAAAACAATTTCCAAAACTTAACACATACTTAAAAATGGTTGAAAAAGTTTTTTAAGCGAGCAAAAATGAGATAAATGTCCTATAATAGGGTCAATCTAGCCTAAAACAAACCATACAAACATGAAAATAGGCTTAGGCCTATTTTTTTTTATCCCAATAGCAAGATAAGAATGGAGAGAATGCTTTGCTTACCAAACACCCCGCATTACAACCCCAAAAATCCGCC
This sequence comes from Negativicutes bacterium, assembly GCA_963667825.1. Lineage (GTDB taxonomy): Bacteria > Bacillota > Negativicutes > SG130 > SG130 > Azotosporobacter. Next base: position 5,682 of record OY764022.1, read on the forward strand.
TGGAAAAAGACCATCAGTCATCTCGTACTAACTGTTGCCGTCCTTTTTTGCGCGGCCAACACCGCACTCGCCGCCCCTGGCGACGACGACGAACAACTGCGCCGCGCGCGCCAGCAAGAACAAGAACGCCAGCAGCGCCAGCAAAGCCGTGACGTATTCCTACAATCCAAAGACAAACCCAGCCAGGAGCAAAGTCTGCCCGACGAAAGCCCCGCCTTTCTCGTCAGCAACGTTCAAATCAGCGGCGACGATGCACGTCGCTTTTTTTGGCTTCAAGCTGAGGCCAACCGCTATGCCAACAAAAAAATCGGCAAACAAGGCATCGACATCATCGTCAAACGCCTTAGCAACGCCCTCATTGATCACGGCTACATCACCAGCCGTATTCTCGTACCCGAACAAGACCTCGCCAGCGGCACCCTAAAACTTCAGCTTGTCGCCGGTTACATTGGCGACATTCGCTTTAATGAACCCGTCGCCCGCGCCGACTGGCGCGGTGCCTTCCCCTGTACAACCGGCGACCTTTTGAACCTGCGCGACCTCGAACAAGGCCTCGAACAACTCAAACGCGTACCCTCCCAAGACGTCGACTTCAAACTCCTGCCCGGTAAAAAGCCCGGCACCAGCGACGTCGTCATCACGATGAAACGAAGCGTCGCCGACAAACTCGTTCTTTCCCTCGACGACTCCGGCAGCCGCGCCACCGGAAAGCTCCAATCCTCCTACACCTACAGCGTCGACAACCTCTTCGGCAAAAACGACCTCTTCAACATCAGCCTGAATAACGACGCCCAAGACGATGCCAGCGTCAAAGGAACCGGCGGCCATTCCCTCTACTGGTCCGTACCCGACGGCTACTATACCTACAGCCTCAGCTACCGCACCAATAATTATAAACAGACCATTCCCGCCTTCGGCGGCGACATCCAATACAGCGGTGAAAGCGAAACCAGCGAGGCCAAGATCGAACGCATTCTACAACGCGACAAAACCAGCAAAACCAGCCTCAGCCTCAAACTCGCCCTAAACAGCGGACACAACTACATCAACGATGCTGAAATCAATAATCAACGAAAGCAAACCACGTCCTTAGAACTTGGTCTCTCCCAGCGGCGCTACATCGGCAAAGCCACCTGGGACTACCAAATCGCCTACCGGCACGGCATGCCCTGGTTCAATCCCCAAGACGACAATGTCATATCCGGCGGAGACTACACCAGCCAATACGGACTATGGACCGCCGAAATCGACCTTAGCGCCCCCGTAAGCCTATTCGGCAAAGAAGCCCGCTACAACATGACCTTACGAGGCCAATACACCAACAGCCGCATCTACGGCGGCGAATGCTTCAGCATCGGCAACCGCTACACCGTACGCGGCTTTGACGGCGAACAAACCCTCCTCGGCGAAAACGGATGGTACCTGCGCAACGAACTCAGCTTTCCTCTTAGCGAAAACGGACGCGAAATCTACTATGGCCTTGACTACGGGCGCGTCAGCGGCCCAAGCGCCAGCAGCCAAACAAGAAACGACCTCATGGGAGCGGTCATCGGCTTACGCGGACCGATCGGCAACGCCAACCTCGACCTCTTCGTCGGTTGGCCCCTCAAACTACCGCCGACGATGACAAGCGACAACCCAACCTTCGGTTTCCAATGCAGCTGGCAGCTCTAGGGAGAAGAGCGCAGCTTGCGTAGCGATAAATAAAAAAAACAAACGAGAAAAACAAAGAAAAACCAAAGCAGAAAACCGAAACCACAAGCAAAATGGGAGCAAAAAAGAATAAAGGGGAGATTACACGCATGAAAGCAAAGCACAAGGGAGTGGGCTTTGTCCGTCAACTCGCAGTATGGATACTGATCCTCATCTTCACCACTCAACCCGTCCTCGCGGCGACCGAAGTCGTCGTCGACCCCAGCAACGGAAAAAACCCCGGCGTCATGCAAGCGCCCAACGGAACCACCGTCGTACAGATCCTAGCGCCCAACGCCAATGGTCTGTCGCACAACCAATACCTTAACCTCCAAGTCGGACCGAACGGCATCATCTACAACAACGGCGTCGGTCTCGTTAACACGAAGCTGGCAGGCTGGATCACCGGCAACACCAACCTGCGCGGCGGCAGCGCCCAGATCATTCTAAACGAAGTTACCGGTAAACTGCCCACCAACCTAAACGGATTTCAAGAAGTGGCAGGTAATAGAGCCACCCTCATTCTAGCCAACCCCAACGGCATCGTCGGCAATGGGTTTGGTTTTATTAACGTGAACCGGGCCGTCCTTACCACCGGTACCCCCTTCTTCGGCGGCAGCGGCAGCCTCGAAGCCTTTCGCGTCACCGGCGGACAAATCGCGATTGAAGGCAGCGGTCTCGATGCCAGTACGACCGACCGCGTTGATATCATCGCACGCTCCGTCAAACTCAACGCACAACTCAACGCAAACGAACTCAACATCATCACCGGCGCAAACCAAGTCAATGCGACCAACAACCAGGCAACGGCCATCAGCGCTAACCCAAGCGAAGCCAAACCCGCCGTCGCCCTTGACGTAGCGGCTCTCGGCGGCATGTACGCCGGAAAAATCACCCTCGTCGGCACCGAAACCGGCGTCGGCGTGAATAGCCAAGGTACGATTCAAGCCAGCGGCGATATCCGGCTTGATCAGGTGGGAAATATTTCTGTGACGAGCAATATAACGACAGGTGGAAATCTGCAAGTCAATACACAATCAGATATAGTAAACCAAGGAAAAATATATACGAATATTAATAGCATCATTAACAGCAAAGGAAATGTGACGAATAGCGGTATTTTAATAAGCAAACAAAATAATAGTATAGTTGCTCAAAGTGTCACTTCCAGTGGAATAATTGGCGCTGGTGTTAACGAAGCTGGAAGCGTAGAAAGGACAGGAGAGATTAGCATTAATACCGCGGACTTTGCCTTCTTAAAGGGAAAGAATATAGCAGGCGGGGATTTAAAAATAAATAGTAGTGTCATTGATATTTCTAATAGTGAAAGTTATGTTGGCAGTAACCTTCAGATGACAGCAACAAGCGGAGATATTGATCAGCACGGAGTTTCTATTCAGATGGCTGGAAGATTAGACAGTCAAGCTAAAGGAAAAATAAATAATGACGCTTCTGAAATCAAGGCAGCTCAAATTAACTTGGCAGCTCGCGATATAAGCAATCGAGGTGGTAAGTTGATTCAGTTTGGCAAAAATGAAACCAACATAAGTGCAGTAAAGATGCTAGATAACAGTAATGGTGTATTGAGTACGAATGCGGATACTCTCAATATTAGAGCAGAAAGCGTTGGGAATGGACAAGGAAAAATAATACAGGCTGGAAATGGCTTGTTTAGCCTTAAATCGACAGATAGCATCAAAAATAACAGCGGCGAAGTTCAGACAAATGGTGCTTTAACGATTACGGGAAACAACATAGATAATACTAAAGGTACTGTGACGGCCATCAAGGGAATTGAAGTTATAGGCGACTCATTGACAAATGAGCACGGCAGTATAGTTTCGGGTGCAACTATAGGAATTAATATGCAAAATAATACAAACAATCAAGGGGGAATAATAGAAGCTGAAGACGCCTTGAATATTAAGGCGAACAATATTTTTAATCAAGAAGGTAATATAAATAGCTTAAGCACTAGTGGAGTAAAAATTAGTGCCTTGCAGAGTATTGATACTAAAAAAGGAAACATCAGCGGTAATGGAGATGTTTTTTTAACAGCAGGATCGCTAATTGATAATAACGGAGGGAAGATAGCGGCAAAAGAAAATATAGTTATTGAAGGTACGCCTACATTACTTACTAATTCTGCGAAAGGAGCTATTTCAGCAGGTAAAAATCTTTCGATTCAGGCAGCTAGCTTGAATAACGGAAATGGGAGTGTGAGTGCGGGGCAAGATATTACAGCTACAACAAATGAAATGATAGGTGTGGGTTCGGTTATTGCTGGACAGGATATTAGTATTAGTAATAAAGGTACACTCACTTACAGTGGTGCGGATAATATTAAATCGAATCGAAATATAAAGCTTACAACAGAACGTCTTGCCAATCAGAACAATTTAAGTGCAGTTGGTCATTTAGGCGTATATGCGAACAGTGTTGATAGTACAGCGGATGGCAAATTGCGAGGTGGGACAGGTGTAACAATTACGACTGAAGGTGATGTTGTAAATAGAGGAGAGTTGCAAAGCGACAGCGTAAATATAAAGGCAAAAAATATAATAAATACGGGGACTATATTAGGAAATAATCTTACAGTGACAGCCGATACTATCAGTAACAGCGGTGGTGTTGCAGTTCTGGCGACAACTAAAAATATGAATTTATATGCTTATAAGTCATTAGAAAATAAAGACAGTGCGACGATTTATAGCATGGGAGATATAATCGTTGCAGGGCGCGATAATAAGGATGAGAATGGTAACTATATTAATCGAACAGGGACTATTCTTAATCAATCTGCAACGATTCAGGCAGAAAATGATATTCAAATTTATGCAGATGATATTACGAATAGGAAAAGAGAGTTTGTGACGGGGCAAACCGTGACAAATTCTATAAATTATGGATCTCCAGGACAGTTAATCGGTAAAACATGGAGGAATGAGTATCCAAACATTTCTGCGCCAATGAATGCGCTTTATGGTTCGGTGGAAGTTGGATATGGTACCTATTTGAAAGGACAAGTAACAACTGAAACAAATGTAATCAAAGATTCAGCAGAAGGAAAATTATTGGCTGGAAAAAATATGAACTTAAGTGCAAAAACAATTAACAATAGCATGAGTTCAATAATGGCGGCGGGAAAGATAGATACGGCGAAAGATTCAGTTATTAATAATATATCAATAGGACGCACACGAAATATAACGAAATTGTTTCATGAGTATGTGGACGCCTTTGTTATGGTACCATATACGTGGCGAGAAGAGGATCCGGTTAGTCATTTATATGAATGGAAATCTGGCGCAAGTAATGCATGGTTTTATTCTGACAGAGACCTACCATCGTCAACAACTAGTGAAACAATTACACCATATACATCTCGATTTGGTGGCGGACAGTCTGTGAATATCCAAGCACGCGAGTTGAATAATAAGATTGTTACGCCCGAGAACGTAGTTATTAATAAGGTCGATAATTCAAGTGCATTAGGAAAAAGTGTGGAGAGCGTCGCAGTTCAACAAACAATAAGTAGTAATGTGATTACAGTTCCTGTAAACGGACTGGTAAAAATTCATCAAGAACCGACAGCACAATACTTGGTAGAAACAAATCCACGATTTGCTAATTTACAAAATTTTATTTCTAGCAGCGATCTGCTTACTAAACTTGGTTTAGATCCTGCAAAAGCAACAAAACGCATTGGTGATGGATTTTATGAACAACAACTTGTTCGTGAGCAGGTGAGTGAACTTACTGGTCGATATGTTTTAAAAAACTACGATTCAGCGGAAGAACAGTTTAAGGCACTATTGGATAATGGAACAACATATGCAAAAGCTTTTCACTTACAGGTTGGAATTTCATTAACAAAAGAGCAGATGGAACAATTAACTTCTGATATAGTATGGTTGGTTGAAAAAGAAGTTATGGGGCAAAAAGTATTGGTACCAACGGTGTACCTAGCTCATATACGTACCCATGATTTAAAAGCAGAAGGATCGATAATTGCAGCGGATGACATTCGGATTAAAACAACAGGTGATAGCATTAATAGTGGAATTATCAAGGCAAATGGCAATTTGAAAATAGAGGCAGATAATATTATCAATCGCAATGGTCTGATTACAGGTGGGCAGATTGGGTTAACTGCGGAGAAGGATGTCTTGATAGAGGGCGGAAATCTTTCGGCCAAGGATGATATTTCGTTAAAGGCTGGAAGAAAATTAGAAATGGGAAGCCTCGAAAATACTCAACGAATTGCGATTCCATTTACTGTGACGCAAAAGACAACCAATGTAGTTAGTACTGTTCAAGCTGGAGGAAATGTGTCTATAGAAGCAGGACAGGATGCTGTACTTCGTGGGGCGCAAATTACAGCAGGAGATACGGTTAGACTCACTGCAAATAGAAATGTCGATGTCAATGTAGTGAAGGATAATATTAAAGAATATACAAAAACAGATCTTCATTATAATGACTCTAAAACAACTAATGTGTATGACGAATCCGTACGCGGCAGCAGCATCACAGCTGGGAACAACATCAACATTGCAGCCAAAGGCGGCGACGTAACAGTCACAGGCAGTGAACTGAAAACCAATAAAACATCAGAACCTTTTAAAAATGTAATTTCAAGTAATGTAGCCGCCTCTAAAGAAAATGAGTACATTATTATCCCAGAAGGCGATAGTATTAACAAAACAACCGGTGAAGTTACGCATCATCCAGCTATAAGAATACCGCGTAATCCAGAAGCCAATTCCGCGTCTGCTACGGTAAACAATAGCGGCATCATCACCATTTCCGCCGCTAAAAACGTCACCATCCAAGATGCCAAAGAAACCCATGACTCCCTCGTAGAAACACGTACCGAAAGCAGCGGTTTCCTTAGCAGCACCGTCACCGAGACACGGGATCAAAGTCATAGAACCTTATCGAACGGCAGCACCGTCTCCGGCGACAGCGTCAACATCAACGCAGGCAAAGACCTCCAACTCAAAGGCAGCAACGTAGCGGCAACCAACGACCTCGGTCTTACCGCAGGCGGAAACGTAGAACTGCAAAGCGTCAAAGAAAAAGGCCAAGACGAACACTACCGCTTCACAAAAACCAGCGGCCTCTTCAGCGGCGGTGGACTCGGCTTTACCATCGGACAAAAAAGCGAAAAAACCAACCTACAAGAAAAAACCATCGATGAAATCGGCAGCACCGTCGGTTCCATCAATGGCAACGTCAAAGTAACCGCCGGAGAAAACGTCAACAGCCGAGGCACCACCTTCGTTAGCGGCAAAGACCTCACCATTAGCGGCAAAGCCGTTACCATCGAAAATGGCCTCAATACCTATGACAGCCAAAGCAAATACGAATTCAAACAAACCGGACTCAGCGTATCCCTCGGCGGCGGCATAGTCGATACCGCCTTCAGCGCTATTGGAAACCTTCAACAAACCGGTGAAGTCAAAGACGAACGACTAAAAGCCATCTATGCCTACAAAGCCGCAAAAGACATCAATAGCGTTGCGAAAGGCATGAAAGGCGACTGGAAATCCGGTATCGGAGTCAACGTAAGCTTCGGCAGCTCCCAAATGACATCCGAACAAACCCTTCATAGCGAAACCGCCAACCTATCCAACATCAGTGCAGGCCAAAATATTACCATTACTGCAACCGAAAACGACCTAAACATCAAAGGAACCAAAATGGATGCCGTTGATATCACCCTTGCGGCAAAAAAAGACATCAACATCCAATCCGCCCAAAACAAACAACAAACCGACAGCAAAACCAGCTCCTCCTCCTGGTCCGTCGGCGGCACCATCGGCGTTGGTTTCTCCGGAAACTTCAGCAGCGGCAAAGGCAGCGAAAACGGCACGGTCATCAACAACGTCGCCAGCCAAGTCAACGCCAGTGGCACCGCAACCTTGACCTCCGGAAACGACACCAACATCCTCGGCTCCAAAGTAAAAGGCGATAAAGTCGTCGCAAACGTCGGCGGCAACCTAAACATCGCCAGCCAGCAGGATATCGACAACTACAACGCGAAGAACGACAGCATTGGACTTGGCTTTACGACAGGGCAAAAAGACGCCCATGCGCCGGCAGCCGGTACGGCTGGTCCGACCGGTAAATCGTCCATTGGCGGCGTAACCGGCTCCTTCAACAGCAGTAAAACCAATTCAGACTACGCTTCCGTTACCAACCAAGCCGGTATCTACGCCGGGAAACAAGGCTTTGATGTCACTGTCAAGAAAAACACCGATCTCAAAGGAGCGGTCATCGACAGTAGTGCCACGCCGAATAAGAATAAACTCACCACCGGGACGTTGACGTGGAGTGACTTGCATAATAAGGCGCAATATAGTGCAGGAAGTAATGGGATTGCACTGAATACGACACCGGGCGCGAAATTAAATCAACAAGGATTGACTCCAGTCATCGGTATGACAGTAAACGGTAACGCGGACAGTACGACCCATTCAGGGGTTGCGAATGGCACGATCATCACGACTGGCAACCAGAAACAAGATATTTCTAGTCTGAATCGCAACACACAACAAGCTATCAATACATTAGGGAAAATTTTTGACAAGCAGACAGTACAGGAGCAACAGCAACTAGCGAATTTGTTTGGACAACTAGCCTTTGAAGAAGTGCACAAACTAGCGCAAAGCCAGAAAAATGCGGCGCAAAAAGATTTGGACAATGCGAAGAAAAATCCGAAAGCGACGCAGGCTGAAATTGACGCATTACAGGCAAAAGTCGATGCGTGGAGTGAAGGTGGCGCAAATAAAATTGCATTGCATGCTCTCGTCGGCGGTATCATGTCCAATATCGGTGGAAATGGATTTGCGTCCGGCGCAGTTGGCGCTGGAGTCAATGAAGCGATTCAAGGTGTATTGTCGAAAATCAAAGATCCGGCGCTTCATCAATGGGGAAGTGCATTGGTCGGCATGGCGGCAGCAAGTGCAGTTGGCGGCAATGCAAGCGTTGGAGCAGCGACAGCGGCAAGCGGAACCAAAAATAATCTGCTGAACGATTGTGAAATAATAAGAATGAAAGAACGTTTGGCAACCGCGTTGTCCTACAACGATTTAAATGCTGTAGTTGCAATCTTGCAGGAATACAAAGAGACAACACAAAATAGCAAGGATAATATAGTAGGATTGGCTGGCAATAATTACTTGAACGAAACGTATGAGTTCAATGACCAGAAAGATGCCAAAGATTTTCTAAATCAGTATCTTGGGTTTGATTGGGTACAGGCATTTAACAATATTAAAAGCTACAATCCAAACGCAACCGACCAAGACGTATGGCAAAATATGATTGACCATGTAAAACAGAATGCAGAAAAAATCAATTATCAGTCAGAGCAGAACCGTGGTAACTTGGCATATTTGGGTGGAAACAGAGAGATTGTCTATGGAACCAATGGTCAGCCCTATGTAAATCTAAATGGTACACCGTATTGGACAACGATGGTGGACAGCGTAACGCCAGAAGAGGCGCATAACTTAAATATTATCGCTGAAACCCATCATGCAGTTGAAACCGGAACGCAGCCGGATCCGACAAAACGAAGCGGAAACTATTATCAGCAAGGCGGACAATATTATAAAGTCGGCGAAGACGGAACTCCGCAGACCGTTGCTACAAGTGACATGGTAGGAAAACGGGTATGGGCGGTTGCCGAGGATGGAACAGCTGGCTGGTGGACGATCGGATATGACGGAAAACCAAACTGGGCTGGAACAACAGGAGAAACATATACCTCAAACGGTAAAATATGGGAGATTGGTGTTGACGGCCAAGATTACGCTGTGGGTGACGCGCCGAGCACTACCGCAGATAATAGCCATAACATAGTGCCTCCTGCGGTAACACAAAACATTCTTTCTTTTGCCCGTGGTACAATTGTTGCAATTGATAATAACCTAAGCTTTGGAATTGGGCAAAAAATATCTTTCGCTATAACGCAAAAAGATGCCAACGGAAATGACACAACCGCGTATTATATCGGCAAAGTTACAGGCGATGGATTATGCATTCTCTGGTCAGGTATAGAGTTAGCTGCTGGAACGGCAGAAGTCGGTGGCGGTGTAATTCTCAGCGGCGCGACGGCAGGAGTAAGTCTTGTTGTAAGTAATGCAGGGGTTGCGACACTTGGAGCAGGAGCAATACATGCAACCAATACAGCCGTTAATACGTCCAACGATCTTGGCGAGTTAAGGCACAATGCGGAGACTAATGGCGGAGGAACGCCTAACTCCGAGAGCGGTCGGAAATATAATCCTAGTCCTAAACATGATCCTAATAGCGGATGGGGAAGCCCTGATCCATATTTCAATGACCCAGTTAAAGGGCAGAAAGCACTTGATACGGCTTATACATCTTCAAAAAATAAACAGTTATACAATATTGAAGATGGGAAAATAGTCAAATTTCAACCAGATACAGATGGAAGTTGGCATGGTTATGAGGTGAAAAATCCATCTAAAGAAGTTCCAGCAGATGTATTGAGACAAATGCGAGATGATGGGAAAATTACAAAAGCAGAGTACAATAAAATGATCAACAATAACTAAAGAGGAGGAGAATAGATGAAGGAATTTGGTGAACCAAGTGTTTTTTCGATACAATACTCGCTGAAAAAAAATCCGTATAATGAAGTCGGCGTATTGGGAGAATCTTGGGGAGAACTTAAATTATGGGTAAGAGGCAAAGAACTTTGTGGATTTTGCAGAGATTCGAAAAACTTACAATACACTGCGAATCTAATATACATTATTGAATGGCTCTGTGAAAATTTAGAGAGTGTATTTGAAGATGATCCATTGAATTTGCCTGTAGAAGGCGATAATTCACTTGAATTGTATAAAAATAGTCTAAAGCTAAAAGCGGATAACGAACTAGAACAAGATTTGTGGTTTGAAATTAGGCAAGATTGGTTTTCGAGGCATAACTGGTTTTGGAATAGGGGAGGTTCATTTTTGGCAGAAGTTTTTTTTCGAAAGGTGGAAAAACATATTGAAATTGCATGGGATAATAGAAATACTTTTCGCGAAGAGGGGATTAGTTTTAATAACCCGGAAGGAATTCAATATGTTCCTCTGAAAATGTTTCAAGATGTAATTTTTAGTTTTCTTCAAAACATACTAGATGAACTTTCAAAGAATGTGCATGGAAATCAGGAATTGATGGATATGAAAAAAAAGATATTAACCCAAATGAAAAGAGCAAAAATAGTAAATTAATAGCATTCGTTGAAATGAACCAAACGTATGGAAGAAAAGAGAAGGCTCGAAATTAGTGAAAACGAGGTCAATGGACAATAAATCCGCTGACAGAGCCCCACTATTCACCCGCAAACAAAAACAATCCATCAAGCAACAAAATAAATCATTTCAAACCCGGAAAAAAGCAAAAAAGCCAGGCATCAGAATTTGCATTCAAACGGCCTAGCTTTTAACAACAACATAAGACCCTAATGAAATCAATGGTTCACGGCATTACGTCGTGGGCCATTTTTCAATTTCACTACAAAAACACTACAGTACGACCCAAAACATAGCGGACTTGATTTAGTTCCCCCGAAAAAACTCTCCCTCGCCTCAATGATTTCCAAAACTTAACACATACTTAAAAATGGTTGAAAAAGTTTTTTAAGCGAGCGAAGATGAGAGAAATGTCCTATAATGAGGTCAATCTAGCCTAATATCAACCCTATAAAACACGAAAATAGGCTTAGGCCTATTTTTTTTGCAAAAACAGCAAGATAAACTACCGCCTGGCTTAAGCACAACAACTCCACCTTCGGTTTCCAATGCAGCTGGCAGCTCTAGGGAGAAGAGCGCAGCTTGCGTAGCGATAAATAAAAAAAACAAACGAGAAAAACAAAGAAAAACCAAAGCAGAAAACCGAAACCACAAGCAAAATGGGAGCAAAAAAGAATAAAGGGGAGATTACACGCATGAAAGCAAAGCACAAGGGAGTGGGCTTTGTCCGTCAACTCGCAGTATGGATACTGATCCTCATCTTCACCACTCAACCCGTCCTCGCGGCGACCGAAGTCGTCGTCGACCCCAGCAACGGAAAAAACCCCGGCGTCATCCAAGCGCCAAACGGAACCACCGTCGTACAGATCCTAACGCCCAACGCTAGCGGTCTGTCACACAACCAATACCTTAACCTTCAAGTCGGACCGAACGGCATCATCTACAACAACGGCGTCGGTCTCGTTAATACCCAGCTTGCAGGCTGGATCACCGGCAACCCCAACCTGCGCGGCGGCAGCGCCCAGATTATTCTAAACGAAGTCACCGGCAAACTGCCCACCAACCTAAACGGATTCCAAGAAATCGCCGGCAATAGAGCCACCCTCATTCTAGCCAACCCCAACGGCATCGTCGGCAATGGGTTTGGTTTTATTAACGTGAACCGGGCCGTCATTACCACCGGTACCCCCTTCTTCGGCGGCAGCGGCAGCCTCGAAGCCTTTCGCGTCACCGGCGGACAAATCGCGATCGAAGGCAGCGGTCTCGATGCCAGCACGACCGACCGCGCCGATATCATCGCACGCTCCGTTAAACTCAACGCGCAAATTAACGCCAACGAACTCAACATCATCACCGGTGCAAACCAAGTCAACGCGAGCAACAACCAAGTAGCGGCCATCAGCGCTAACCCAAGCGAAGCCAAACCCGCCGTCGCCCTCGACGTAGCGGCTCTCGGCGGCATGTACGCCGGGAAAATCACCCTCGTCGGCACCGAAACCGGCGTCGGCGTGAATAGCCAAGGCACAATCCAAGCCAGCGGTGATATCCGGCTTAACCAAGCCGGACAAATTACCCTTGCGCAAAACGACGCAAAAACAGCAAAACTCAGCGCTGGCGGTTCCATTGACCTTACCGCAGTCGAGCTCGACAACAGAAGCAGCCTCTATGCCAATAAAAACATCACCGCAACCGGCGGTGCAATCAACAACAACGCCCTCTTCGGCGCGGCAGGCGACATCCGCATAAACGCCGCCAGCCTGACCAACCAGGGAACCATCCAGGCCGGTCTCCTGCCGGACGGCAACTCCTCCGGCAAAAACAACCTGGCCGTCACGACCCAAGGACTCCTGCAAAACAAAGCGGGCGGACAACTCGCAGCCGCCAACATTGAACTAAGCGGCGCGACCATTGACAACGCCGCCGCCATAACCGCGAAAGACAGCGTCAACCTCAGCGCGACAACCATCACCAACAGCGCTGCGATCAGCGCCGGTACCAGCGATCAAACCGGCGCTGTAAGCGGCGGTCAAATCAACCTGTCCGGCGACGTCATCCAAAACCAAGGCGGCAACATCCTCGCCGGTGACCAGTTGACCGTAAAAGCAACAACCCTCTTACAAAACCAAACAACAAACGATGCGGCAAAAACAGGCGGCTTGCTCCAAGCCAAAGAAATCAACCTGAATGACGCAGCCGACATTGCCAACCAAGGCGTCATCCGTCGCCTTAGCAGCCAAGACTGGAACCTAAAACTGCGCGGCCACCTCGATAACAGCGGCGGCAGTATCGAAACCAACAGCAAAAATCTAACCCTCGAAGCCGCGACGATAACCAATCGCCAAGGCAGTATCCGCCAAACCGGAAACGGCGACATCAGCCTAACCACCCAAGGAGCCTTTGACAACCGCCAAGGTTTACTGCAAAGCGGCGGTGCACTCAACATAAGTGCAGCCAGCGTCGACAACCGCGGCGCAGCCGCTGAAAGCCCCGACAAACCGCGCGGCCTCCTTGCGGCTACTGACCTTACCATCACAACAAACAGTCTCGAAAACCAAGGCGGGCAACTCCAGGCAGGCAACAACCTGACCGTCAACGCCAGCCAAGGCATCAGCCAAAACGCCGAGCCTGTAGACAGCGGCAAAGGCGGCATGCAAGCCGGAGCGAACCTGCGCATCGACAGCAGCCAAGGCGCGGTCACACTGACCGGAACCACCCGCAGCCTGTCAAGTGCAGAACAAGCGGTCAAAATAACCGCGCAAAGCGGCCTCACCAACCTTGGTACCCTGCGCAGTGAAACCGATCTTGATCTCACCAAAGTGGGCGGCAACATCGTCAACCAGGGAAAAATCAGCTCCGCCAAATCCATCACCGTGAGCGCGGACTCCCTGAGCACCGGAGTGAACTCCAGCCTCCAGGCAGGCGTCGATGACAAAGGCGAAGGCAACGGCCAAGGACCATTAACGATTACAACCAACAGCATCGACAACCAAGGCAAACTAAACGGCAATAGCGTCACGGTACAAACGAAAACACTGAATAATCGCGGCAACTTATTTGCTTCTACGTTGACGGTTAACGCCGATACCGTCGTTAACCAAGGCGACAAGGCCGCCATCGCCAGTACCGGCGATATGAATCTTTACGTGAAAGACAGCCTGACGAATCAGGATAATGCAACAATTTACAGCATGGGCAATCTCGTGATTGCCGGCAGCGATAAAAAAGATGCAGATACAGGAGAACCGCTGAAAAGCGGCAGCATATTGAACTCCTCGGCGCTGATTCAGGCAGAAAAGAATGTAAATCTGCATGCGGAGACAATTACGAATAAAAAGAGTCGCTTTGAAACCGCACTGACGGAAATTGAATCGAAAAAAACAAGCAAGAGTGAAGAGGTTTACACTGGAGTTCCTGGCGGTTTTACAGCGGATGATGTAAGATATGGGAGAATATGGCGTCTATCAGGCGGGTATTGGGCATATGAACGTACTGACGGACATGACAATGGAAGTACAACAATTTTAATTCAAGAAAGCAGTTTGCTTCCTGTAATAGAATACATAACAGTTTTGGGAATGACTTTTCGTTCGCCAGTGAGAACTACCTATGTAAAAAAGTTAACGGCGGAAAATACTGTGGTAAAGGAAACCACCGTTATCGCCGACAGTCCGGATGCGAAAATTCTGGCGGGGAACAATATGCTGCTGCGGGCGAATCTGTTCAGAAATGAAATGGGACGTGTCTTAGCCAATAAAGAATTGGATGCAACAAAGGTTAAAAGCTTTGAAAACACTTCTTTTGCAAAAAACAGAATCGTCGAAGTGAAAAAGGATATACAGTATACGAAACATCTTTACGGATCATGGCAGTCCGGTGGTGGGTCAGAAGACCCTGCTATATACAGCAAAGATGAATATGCTACTGAAAAAATCACCGAAAACAATGTCAGCAAGACGGATTTACCCGGATTTGTGGGCGTAGTCGGTGGCGGCGAAAAAGTTACCATTACGTCAGACACCTTCAAAAACGAAACGATAAAACCAAGCGGCGGCCCGGTCGGAAATGCAGCCAGTACCTCGAGCACCGACATTATCAAACCAGCGACAAGTACAGCCAATGCAGAAACCAAACCCATCGTCTTGCCAAGCGGCGGCCTCTACAGCATTAACCATCAGCCGACCAGTCGCTATCTGGTGGAAACGGATTCTAAGTTTACCAAACTGCAAAACTTTGTATCCAGCGATTACTTGCTGAATAAATTAAATATCAATATGGAAGGAATAAACAAACGCGTAGGCGACGGCTTTTATGAACAAAAACTGATCTATGATCAACTGGCCGAACTGACCGGACGGCGGCAATTGGCGAATCCGTATTATACGGAAGAAAAGGATGCACCTGCGCGTAAGAAAGACGATATCACCGCGCTGATGGATAACGCAGCAGCTCTTCAGCAGTCGCTAAATCTTCGCGTAGGCATTGCCCTGACGCCGCAACAAATCGCAGAATTAAAAACGGATATCGTCTGGCTCGTCAAACAAAACATCGGCGGTGAAGAAGTCTTGGTTCCGCAGGTGTATTTAGCCGCCGACACGAAAAAACTCAACCTCAGCGACAGCGGAGCGTTGATTATCGGCGATGAAGTGACCATTACCGCCGCCAATGGCGTAAGCAACAGCGGCAGCATTCGCGGCGATAAAAAACTCAGCATCACCGCCGCCAGTATTTCGAACCGGGGCGGTCAAATCCAAGGCGACGAACTGACGTTGACTGCCAAGAAAGAGGATATTGTCAATCAAAGCGGCGTCATTCGAGGCAACAACGTGACATTGACCGCGGAAAAAGGAAATATCAAAAATGAAACGCTGACCGAAGAACTACGCTTTGCGTCCGGCGATGTGTACAATTCGCGAAACTGGTGGGGGGGTGACTCGCAAACCCGCCAGACGAATACGCTGATCCATCAGCAGGGTCTGATTCAGGCGGATTCTACGCTCAATCTGACCGCGCAAAAAGATATCGCAATCAAGGGCGCCGCGCTCAAAGCCAGCAACAAACTGACATTGACGGCAAAAGAAGGCGACATCAAAGTCGACACCGTCGAGAGTAAAAACCGCATCGCTCTGACCGTCGGCAATCGTTGGAACAGTGCGACACTGACGGCGGAAACCGTGCGCAACCTTTCATCCAGCCTGCAAAGCGGCGGCGATCTTACGCTGAATGCGAATCATGCAACGCTGCGCGGGGCTGACGTCAATGCCGAGGGCAACATTGACATGAAGAATATTCGCGGCAATCTGACGCTGAGTCAAGCATCCGATAGTACTCTTATGGACGTGAGCAGCAGCAGATTCTATAGCGGCAACGTCAATCATCTGGCGCGCGACCTGCAAGCGGAGAGCGGCGTCCGTTTCAGCGAATTGAATCAGCAGAAGCAAAGGTACGGCAATCAATTCGGCTACAGCTATCAGCGCAACAGTGCGGTAGGCAGCGAACTTGTTGCACAGGGCAAAGTCGAACTGGCAGCGGGAAATGCGCTCGCCGTGCAGGGCTCCAGCGTGACCAGCAAAAAATCCGACGTTAGTTTATCCGGCCAAAGCGTCAACATCGAAGCGGTGAAAGACACCGTTAAAGATCGCTACTCCATAAGCGGCGGTTCTAACTATTACCGCAGTCAAAGCAGCGACGAATCCGTCCGAGGCAGCAGCATCACAGCCGGAAATGACGTCAAAATTACGGCCACAGGCGGTAGTGCGACCATTACCAGCAGTGATATAACCGCAGGAACTTTAATTCAAGAAGCAAAAATACAGGAAGTGATCGATAAGAAAAAAGAAGCCGACGCAAAAAAAGACAACCCAAGCGGCGAAACCAAAACAGACGCGACAACCACAGAAACCAAAGCAAAAGAACCCGTCAAAACCAGCGAAGGCAACATAGCAACCGGCAAACTGACCATTGTCGCCGCCAAGGATATTTCGATTCAGGCGACGAAAGAAACACATGAACAGCTAACCGAAAGCCGCAAAGAAAGTTCCGGTCTCCTTAGCACGACCGTTACCGAAAAACGCGACTATAGCCGAAGCGATATTAATCGCAGCAGTCTGCTTTCCGGCGAGAGCGTCACGCTTGGCGCAGGCGTAAAGGTCGATGACAAAGGGGCGCTTACCCCCGTTGTCAAAGGCGACAGCAACCTTAACGTTACCGCCAGCAATGTCGTTGCAACCAACGACGTCAACGTCGCTGCCAGCGGCAACATTAGCGTCGAAGCCGGTAAAAACCAACAACAAGAAGATCACTACTCCCATATCGAAACCAGCGGTCTCTTCTCCAGCGGCGGTTTTGGCATCACCCTTGGCCGTCGCAGCGAAAAACTGACGACCGAACAACAAGGCGTCAGCCTGACCGAAAGCAATATCGGTTCAACCGAAGGCAAAGTAAACATGACCAGCGGCAACGACACCACCGTTAGCGCCTCGCGCGTCGATGCCAAAAGCGGCGTTGACATCAACGCCGGAAACGACATCAAAATCGTTGCCGACAACGTAACCAACCGCTATAAAGAAACCTACGAATTCAAACAAAGCGGTCTCACCGTCGCCGTAGGCGGCGGCTTCGTTAGCACCATAGAAGCCACGCAAAACAGCATCCAAGCGGCAAAATCCGCCAACGACAGTCGGCTCAAAACCCTCGAAGCCTGGCAAGCCTACCAGAACCTGAACAAACTCAACAATGCCGTACAAGACTGGTCCAAGACGCGCGACGACGCCAGCCAGTTAAACCTGAGCATCACCCTCGGCAGCCAGCGCTTAGAGCGCCAAAGCGAAAGCAAAACCAGTCTGAGCGAAAGCAGCGTAATCCATTCAAGCGCCGACGTCAACCTGACCGCCAACCAAAACATGGAGGTTACCGGCTCCCGCATCGAAGGCAACAACGTAAAACTCGAAGCCACCAACGGCAACGTCAACCTCTTGGCAGGCGTCAACACCAGCACGCAAACCGACAAAACTTCCTCCAGTTCCGCTTCCATTGGCGTCAGCATCGGCCTCAACCCCAAACCCGGCGCGAGCAACGTTACGCCGATTGCCAGTTTCAGCCAAGGGCAAACCGATGCTAACGGCAACATCATTACCCATACCGATACCCAGGTCACAGCGACCAACAACCTGACCATCACCAGCGGAGCCGAAACCACCCTGGCCGGAGCCAAAGCCTCCGGCGACAAAGTGACCGTCACCGCAGCCAACCTAAACCTCGTCAGTCTGCAGGACTCCGACGCCTACCACGAAAAAGGCTCGTCGGTGAACCTGAACCTAAGCTTAGACAAAGAAAAAGACGAAAAAGGCAACCTTAAAAACAAATTGAACGCGGTAGGCTCACTAAACAACAGCCACATGGATTCCGACTATGCGTCCGTTACCAGCCAAACCGGTATCTACGCAGGCAAAGAAGGATTTACCGTTACCGTAACCAACAACACCAATTTGGCGGGAGCGGTCATCGACTCCAACGCCACGCCGGATAAGAATAAGCTGACCACCGGGACGTTGACTTGGTCGGATATTCATAATAAGGCGGCGTATAGCGCAGGCGGCAGTGGAATTGCATATGATTCGCACACCTATCAGAAAACGGATGCGCAAAACTATAAGAACCAAGGCTTAACGCCGGTTCTTAGCCCAACCGTAAGCGGCAAGGCTGACAGCACCACGACATCCGCCATTGCGCTGGGAACAATTGACATCAAAGACAAAGTCAATCAAAAACAAGACCTTAGCACCTTGAGTCGCGACTCCAAACAATCCATCAATGCGCTCGGTAAAATCTTTGACAAGCAAACGGTGCAGGAACAACAGCAATTGATTAAGGTGTTTGGCGAAGTGGCCTATGGGGCAATCGGCAAGATGAATCTGAAAGAAGGCAGTCCTGAAAAAGCGGCGGTCGATATGGTTGTCGGCGGCATTATGTCCCAGCTCGGCGGCGGTGGCTTCGGCCAAGGTGCAGCAGCGGCTGGTCTTAGTCAACTGGCCATGACGTATATCATGAAGATCAATGATCCGGCAACGCAGCAATGGGTAGCAGCCTTAATTGGCGCGGTGGCTTCCGATTTGACGGGAGGAAGCGGTAATGTCGGCAATTTTATTGCGCTGAGTCAGATTCGGAATAACTTTCTTTCTGATTGGCAAGAGCAGCAACGACAGGCTGCTATTGCAAGCGGTGATCAGGGGAAAATTGATTGGTGGAATGCTATTGATGATGCACAATCAGCACTTGCGACAGCTACGGGGTTCACTTCTGAAGAGATAAAAGCCAGTGACCCTTTAATGCAGGGGATTGCTGCTAGAGCACAACAAATTGTAGCAAGTGTGAAAAATGGACCAGGCGATTATAACGGATTTAGTATTTCACCTTCGGGCCAAATTTTAATTGCGATTGGTGTGGGAACAGCTATAACCTGGACTGCCTTAAATGTAGACTGGAGAACATGGTCATTAGGGTCATCTGTTTTGGCAAATGGAGTAGATCCTAATAAGCTTAACCATATCTTTGGCAAAGCGGAGCATAATCTAGGTAGCTTTTTAATAAAGTATGGGGGGAATCAAGTAAGTGCTTATAATGCGCTTCAAAATGCAGCTCAAGAACAGATTATAGCAAGAGGAATAACAGGTGTTTTTGAAGAGACAGTAATTGTAGGAGGAGAGATAATAACGGTTAGAGGAAATGTTGTAAATGGAATCGTTAAGATCGGTACGGCATTTATTCCATAAAGGAGAATGAGATATGGAGATTACAGATGAATTTATTGCAATGGAAAAAGAGGTGATGGATAAACTTTTAGCTGGTCAGGATGATAGATTGGTAATTCTGAGAGATCAGTATTCGAGAGCAGAGATACAAAAAAGAGAATTTTCTGGTGCTGGTTTTTTTACAACGTTTGATGTTCCGGCAAATGTTGTAAAGTTAGAGTCTTTTAAATCAATCCAAATAGGAGATGTTGTAGCGGAAATTGTTGGCGTAAAGGATAGTGTTGGATTTGTACTTTTCGTTAAGGAAGGTGTCATTCATTTTCTCGAGGGATATGTTTATGGAGATGAATCGTGGCCTAAAAGAATTGATAAATATAAGGTGATATATCTTTCAGGTAAAGAGCGCGATATGAGGAAAGTACAAGATAAACTGGATTGAGGAGAGTGGAAGCAAGGTTTAAGAAAACAAAAAAGTAAAAGCGAGGTCAACAGACGATAATGAAGCAAGGGGACGGTTCGAAACCACTGAAAAAGTCGCGTCATACCCGAAAAAGTCAGGCCACAGAATTTGCATTCAAACGGCCTAGCAACAGACAACAGCATAAGAACCCGATGAAATCAATGGTTCACGGCATTACGTCGTGGACCATTTTTCAATTCCCACTAAAAAAACACTACAGTCCGGCCCAAAACAAGGCGATTTGATTTTTAGACGTGATTGTCGGGGAACAAGGACTAATATCCAGTAATAAGTTAATGGCTGCAAATCCAAAGTGATTTTTCTAGCTACAACTTGATATACCACTTGTCTTTAACACATACGTGACAAGAGATACCTTGGGAATTTTCCAAACTCGTTTGTAACGAAATGCTTTAAGCTGCCCTGAAGCAAGTAAAAGATAAGCAGCATTTTTTCCGATTCCAAGAGCTTCACAAAGGTCTTCTACGGTTAAAATATCTTGATAAGAATCAAACATGATTTTCTCCTCCTGTAATTGATTTTTATTCTGATGTTTGAAGGCTAAAAGACTAGATTTTTCTTGTAGGAAAGGAAACGATCTTCAACCTCTAAACTAAATTGAAAATTCATCTGACGCTTTATTGTTTCAGAAGATGCTTAAATCCTCACTAATCAATTTGATTGAAAATATCTTTATTACTGTGAAGAGTATTTTACCGTCCCGCCAATATTAAACAAGCTGTGGGTAATTTGTTAGTCTCCATGATTATAACCATATATTATAATCATGAACTGCAGCCTTGTAGATATACTACAAAGCCCTTGCAGAGGAACGTAGGAACATAGACCAACACGAGTTCCTTAGAGCGTAAGCGATTGCTTACGCTCTTTTCTATTGCCCAAATAAAAAAGAGGAGAGATGAAAAATGAAACAAGGAAAATCAATCTACGACTTGGCGCAAGAACTAGAACGCCAACGCATGCAGCGAAAGGACTTCGTTGCGGACACTCGAATGCTGCACGTCAAAACAGAAAATGGAAAAAGCAGCCTATCATTGGTTCTTGCAGACACAGCAGATGTCTTCGTCATCAACGAACTGGCGCATCGCCAAATTGCCGAACGGTTGCAGATTCCGCAAAAATATTACGCTAAAATGCGAAGCGAATATCCTGAACTCTTGGATAACAATATTAACAGCTGGTTTCAGAAACAACCGGCCAATCGAATGATTCGAACCTTGGACGGCAATGTACGAGCGATTCTCTCTGATCGCTATCGCCGCCTTGATAATCTGGAGCTTGCAGACGCCGTTTTACCGTTGATTCGCGAAATGCGCGGCGTTGAAATCATTTCTTGCGAAATAACGGAGACACATATGTTTATCAAACTGATCAATAAGACGCTTAAAGCGGAAATCGATGTTGATGATGTCGTTCAGGCCGGCATGGTTATCTCCAATAGTGAAGTCGGTTTAGGCAGTTTGAAAGTTGAGCCGCTAATTTACCGTTTAGTCTGCAAGAACGGCTTAATCGTTAAAGACTATGCGCAAAAACGGTATCATGTCGGCCGTCAGATTGAATCTGACGATGCAGCCTATGAAATCTTTTCCGATGAAACCTTAGCGCAGGATGATAAGGCCTTTTTTATGAAAGTCCAGGATACGGTTCGAACGGCAGTGGATGAGACTAAATTCCAGCTGTCTGTGAATAAGCTACGCGACACAAAACTAGAATCGACCGGACAAGATCCAGTTAAAACGGTTGAAGTCCTCGCCGACAAATACCTTTTGACGCAAAATGAACGCGGTAGCATCCTGCGTCATTTCATCATGGCTGGCGATAGTAGCCGTTACGGTTTAATCAATGCCGTCACCAGATCCAGCCAAGACGCTGCCGATTACGGCAGGGCAACTGACCTTGAACGTTTAGGAGGTGAACTATTATCCATCTCATCTCTTCCAAAGCAATCGATCATCGTGGATCGTTTTACGCCGGATAGACCTATAAAGAACATTACGCATGAACTCGCGTTGGTTAAATGAAAGGAGCATCACGATGGAAAGAATTAGTTTCAGTGAGGAAAAAGACATATTCGTTGCCTTGCAACCAGAGAGAAACAGAATCCGACTTTTATTGCAGCAAGAGGATCATGACATCATCGTTAACCTTAGCTTGCTTCAATTCAAGGTTTTAGCAGACAGTTTAAACGCCCTCCTTTATTACCAGATGAATAACTGTGCGATTGATGAGCAGCACGGATTGAAAACCGGAGCGATGACCATCATAAGCGTTTTTCCAAAAGAAGTTGAAAAAAGTTCGTGTAATGAATACCAGCAATTGCCTTCATCTGATCAGTTCGATAAACACTTCCGATTCAAAAGTGCCTAACGGGCGGGGGCGGGACAACGGTTACTACCATTTCTCCGTTAAAATATAGCTGAAAAAGGCTTGCCTGTTTGCAAACACCGCAGACGGGCAAGCCTTTTTGAATGGAAGAGGAGGACATGATTATGAAGAAAATAGCGGCAAAGCTGGTACGTGTCATGGAAGAATGCAGCTTAGTTAAAAAGAAAGGCATTAACGATTTCCATCATTACAAGTACGCCACCTCAGCGGATGTATTGGAAAAAGTAAATGCGGCCTTGGTTAGACAACAGCTTGCATCCATCGTTACAACGGAGATCATCGACAGTAACGACGTAACGAATATAAAAGGCAACATTGAGCATCTTGTTACCGTGAAGACACAAATTACGCTAGTTGATGTAGAAAGTGGCGAAACACTTCAAATCTCAGGCATTGGCAGTGGACAAGATGGTGGAGATAAGGCCGTAATGAAAGCCCAAACAGCAGGCATTAAGTATGCCTATATGATGAGCTTGGCGATCAGCACCAATGATGATCCGGAAGCAGATGTAAAAACGGATGAAAACGTGCATCGCGCAACGGTTACGTCCATTACGCCTCTTAACTGCAGCGCTTGCAATTCGCCAATCACCGCTGGAATTCAAAGAGTCTCCGCCAACAAGTACGGTCGGGCACTTTGCATGAAATGCCAGAAGTCAGTCGGTTTGCTCACAGTATGAGTTTTCACATTTAATAAATAGACCTATCTATCCTAGTAATTCTAGTCAAAATTAATTTGGACTTGATATTAGAATTATAACTATCCGCTAAAATAATGAAACTATTCTCTAAAACAGAGAAAATTTGCTTATGAGATAATAAATAAGGAAGTGGGGTGAAGAGATGAAACTGGTAGAAAAAATACGACAGATTGGACTTAACATTAGCTATTATCGTAAGTATCGCAATCTGACGCAACGTCAGTTTGAGGCGTTCTCGATAAACTGGACACTCCAGAGTTAGTGAATCACGGTTTATCAGCCTTTTTCATTTTATGCTGCAGATTGAAGTTCAGCAGCCCGCTTTTTGAATGCCGGAATGGTTAAATTGCCAAGTGCTGCGTGCCGACGATTTCTATTGTAAAACGATTCAATATACCAGAATAAATCCCGGCGCAGTTCTTCGATGTTCTTGTATTTCCTACCTCGTATCCGTTCGCTTTTTAGCGTGCTAAAAAACGTTTCGGCACACGCATTATCCCAGCAGTTTCCTTTGCGACTCATACTGCACTGCATTTTATAGGTTTTTAGATTTTCGCGATAGGCATCACTGCAATACTGCGAACCACGATCGGAATGATGAATAAGCCCTGGCGAAGGACGACGTCGCTTTACCGCCGTTTCTAATGCTGCTATGCACAGTTCCGTGCGCATGTGATATTCGACGCTCCAGCCGACGATTTCTTTATCATGAATATCTTTTACGATTGCTAAATACGCCGTGCCTTCTTCGGTAGCAAGATAGGTGATGTCAGTTACCCATACGGTATCTGGCTGATTCACATTGAAATTTTGTTGCAATAAATTTTCTGCTACGGGCAACAAATGCTTTGAATCGGTGGTGCAGACGCGAAAGGCTTTTTTCTTGCGAACGGAGTAAAGCTGGTTGTCTTTTTGTATGCGATACGCGCGATTACGACTGCAATGGGGAATTTCTTCTCGTACATCACCCAACATTTTCGTCAAGCCACACATGCCACGACAGGCATCATGGCTCTTTTTCATCAGATCTAAAATCCGTTGATTTTCGTTGCTGCGTTGGCTTGCAGGCCGACGTAGCCATTCGTAATAACCACTGCGTGATACATCGAAAACATTGCACATCTTGCCAACCGGAAACACGCAGTGGTGTTCTTTAATGAACGAATAAATTACTTCCGGTTGCTCGTCGCAAAGATGGCGGCCGCCTTTTTTAGAATTTCGTTTGTTTGCTCTAGATCGGCGATACGCCGTTTCGATTTTTGTAGTTCGGCTTCCATTTCGGCAAATCTGACCTTATCAGGAATTTGTCGATCTTTTGTTTCGCGAATCCAATTCCGAAGGGTCTGCTCAGAAAGACCAAAATCTTTGGCTGTACCAGCAACACTACCGCTTTCTTCGAGCACTCGTGCAACCACTTGTTTTTTGAATTCCGGACTATATCTTTTTCCAGTATTGTTTGCCATTTTCATCACCTCCACAGGTTTAGAATACTCTAACTTCCCTGTGTCCGGCAAATCGGGTATGCCTCAGTTAGCGGAAAAAGTGAATCTTAGTAGTTGCTATGTTAGTCAAATCGAACGCGGACTTGTAAAAAAATCAGTTTCATTACCCGTCCTTATCTCAATTGCCGAGGCACTCGATGTCGAAGCTAGCAAGCTTTTTGATTTCGAAGAAGTAAAACAAAAAACAGGAGGGATAATCAAAACGAATGTAGGAACGCCTGAAAACATACAGAATACGTAGCTCTATTTAAATCGACTCACCAAAATTCTGCTAACTTAATATCGGGAGGAATAAAAAATGGGGGATTGCTTATGTTAGATACTATAGTCAATTACGCGTATATCATATTTGTACCACTTATCGCAATTGCAGGGACAATTTGGTATATGAACAGTCATACGATTATTTCTACTGGCCCCGAAGGGGAGGCAAAAGGTTGCCTTGGAATCTTTATAACTTTTCTTTTGGTTGGTCTTGCCCTAGTAACATTCGGGCTTTACGCGCTTGCTTGGTGCATAGATCATTGGAAATGGATTGCAGGTGGCGTAGCAATCCTAGTTGCTTTGGTAGTCTTAGGCAGTAAGGGTAGCTCAAATTCAGGAAAAGCAGAAGCCAACGAGTAGTATTTTGTGCCCAAATGGATACAATCAAACGTAAAGGAGAAGATTTAAATGCGGTTAAGCCTTATTCGTTTTCTCATGCTAGTTGCCGTAGTAGTCGGTTTTGCGGTGAGTAATACATCACAAGCGCAAGCGTATAATCAGTACTTTAATGATGATACCAATTATGTATTGATTTATGGACATCAAGGGAACTCCTGGTATCTCGACAAAAGTTCAGTAGTCATTAAGGAAAGCAATAAGAAAGCCAATGCATTTGCTTGTGTTGTGATCAGCGTCGATGTTAATGGCAATGTTTCAGGCGATAAAACGTATTGGTATTACGAACCGTGCCAAAGAGACAATTTCAATGAAGCGTTTTATAGCAATGACGGAAAAACATGGAAATCGTTTAACGTAAACGACTCTGCTGGATATATGCAAGTTGTGATTGGTGGATTTAAAACTGGTTGGAAGGTAGCATTTGGTAGCGGCTGGTCTTAATGCAGAAAGTGGCCTATATAGAGCGAGTGAGCTGAATAGATCATTCGCTCTATATAATGTAGTAATAAATGAGATACTAGATAAAACTGTAAGTCGTTTCTTTTGTTATCAATTGATTGACCAGTACAGTAACGGTACAGTAACCAGAGAAAAACAATGTAAAATAAGCGTATTTTTTTTTATAATCATCTCAAGTGCGAGAGTACCATTAAGCCCTTTATTTCTAAGGCTTATCAAGCATTTTAAGCATTGAATAGTTTTCATAGAAAAAACGCTCAGTTATCTTGGGGTGGTAGAGGCCGCACGTTCAAGTCGTGTCGCTCCGACCAGTTTAACTTAATAAATATTTAAACTCACAGGTTTGGGCCTGTGAGTTTTTTTATACTGTCAATACAAATCAAATATCTCTGGATAAATCTAAAATTAATTTACGAAACTATAACAGGAAATAGCTCTCGTCAGCGCGAAGAAACTTATTATGCATTTACTTTTTTATTGCAAGCAATAAAGGGGGTTCATATGAAAATCATTTACTATGCTGATTTATCTGGGTCAAAAGCGTGGGGATTTTTGAATGAAACACACGTATTTCCACTCCTTACGAGCCCCTACACCAAACCGTTGCAATGGAGCGATGCATATCTGAACATTGATGACGTCACGCTGTTGGCTCCATGTCAGCCAAGTAAGATCGTTTGCGTCGGGCTCAATTATCATGATCATGCAGTAGAAATGAATTTACCACTACCGAAAGAGCCTTTACTTTTTTTGAAACCGCCGTCATCGCTGATCGGTCCTGGTGACGCAATCATCTCACCACGCCAGACGAACAATCTGCATTACGAAGCAGAACTGGCAATCGTCATCGGCCAAAGAGCAAAGCACGCCACGCTGGAGCAGGCATCTGCCGCCATACTGGGCTATACATGCGCCAATGACGTGACAGCTCGCGATCTCCAATTCAAAGACGGACAGTGGACACGCGGCAAGTCGTTCGATACATTTTTGCCCCTCGGTCCCTGGATCGAAACCGAAATTGACACAAGTCAGCTGACAATTTCTCTGCTCTTGAATCAAACGATGCGTCAGCAGGGCAATACGAAAAATCTGATTTTTTCGCCGCAGCAACTCGTGTCTTATATTTCTCAGATCATGACACTAGAAGCGGGCGATCTAATTTTAACCGGCACACCAGCGGGCGTCGGAGCGATGCAGATCGGCGATTGCGTTGAAGTCTGCATCGACGGGATAGGTTGTTTGAAAAATATCGTAGCGCAGCAGGAGGGGTGAACAGTGCACTCAGGACTCTTAGCCTATAAAGGACATTTTCCCAAACTGGAAGCGGATGTCTTTGTCGCCCCTGGCGCATGGATCATCGGTAATGCTACTATCGCAAAGCAGGCTAATATCTGGTTTAATACGGTCATTCGCGCCGATGTGAACGAAATTGTAATCGGTAGCCGCACCAACATCCAAGATAACTGCACAATTCATGTTATGCCTGACGGCGCGGCCCTAATCGGCGCAGACGTTACTGTCGGGCATGGCGCAATCATCCATGCCTGTAGCATAGGCGACAACTGTTTGATCGGCATGGGCACCATCCTATTGAATTACTGCCAAATTGGCAATAATTGCATCATTGCGGCTGGCTCACTGATTCCGGAACATAAAGTTATCCCTGATAACTCTTTGGTTATCGGTTCGCCAGGAAAAGTCGTCCGCTCGCTTAGTGCTGCAGAACACGCAATGATTCGCGAGTCAGCCTTGTCATATTGCGAAGAAGCCCTTAACTATCGTTAATAAGGAGGATTCTTTGATGGAACAAACGCTGGTGTTGTTAAAACCGGATGCCGTAGAACGAGGCCTATGCGGCCAACTGATCGGACGCATCGAACGTAAAGGCTTTCGGATCGTAGCGTTAAAAATGATGCTCTTGCCGCACGAAGTCGCACTAAAGCATTACGCTGAACATCGCGAAAAGGATTTTTTTTCCGAATTGGTTGCCTTCATTACTTCAGGCCCGCTCATAGCCTTAGTCGTCGAGGGTGATAACGTCGTTCAACTAATGCGTAGCGTCATGGGCGCGACAGATCCCGCTAAGGCTGCCCCTGGCACAATCCGCAGCGATTATGCGACAAGCGTCCGTTACAACGTCATCCACGGTTCAGACTCGCTCGATAGCGCCAAACGAGAAATCGCACTATTTTTCGAGCCGGAAGAAATTTGTCACTAAGTAAACAGGAGGGATTTTTTATGAAAGTTTATACCAAAACAGGTGATAAAGGGTTCACCAGTTTATATACCGGTGAGCGAATTGAAAAGAACAGCCAACGCGTCGAAGCTTACGGCACGATCGACGAACTGACCTCTTCACTTGGACTTGCCCGCAGCCTGGCGCAGCAGGCGGAAGTGCGCGATGCAATCTTGGCTTTACAGAAACAGTTAATGTCGCTGATGGCCGAACTGGCCAGCAGCGACAGTGTAGAAAAATATATCCAAGATACCCATGTCACCGCCCTTGAGGCAACGATTGATGCGGTGGAAGCGCAGCTTCCACCGTTGCGCGAATTTATCATCCCCGGCGACAACCCAGCAGCAGCAGCGCTTAACATTGCACGCACGGTCGCGCGCCGCGCAGAAAGAGAAATCCTACGCCTGTCAAGTACAGAGCCAGTCGGGGAGCCGCTGCTGAAAATGGTGAACCGAATCTCGGACTATTGTTTTGTTCTTGGCCGTCTGACGGCTATTCCTAAGCCATAAGTGAATACATAAAAAACAGCCGGCGAAGCTCAACAATAATTCGCTGGCTGTTTTTTATTTATTCAAAGCTTGGCAAAAGAAGGAATATCATCATTTAACAGAGAATTCGAACAACAGTATCTAGTCGGGTAGATTTAACATAAAAATAGGGGGGTTGGATGATGAAAGAGTACAGGAGTGATCGTATCAGAAACCTTGCCATTGTGTCCCATGGCGGTGCTGGGAAAACCAGTCTGACGGAAGCCTTGCTTTTTTCAGCAGGAGCTGTTAACCGCCTGGGACGTGTTGATGACGGAACCTCGACAACGGATTTTGAACCAGAGGAAATCAAACGAAAAATCACGATTTCCACCGGACTTGCGCCCTGCGAATGGCAGGACAACAAAATCAATTTTCTTGACACACCGGGGTATTCGGATTTTAGCGGAGAAGTCAAAGGTGCGCTCCGCGCCGCAGAAACCGCATTGGTTATAATTTGCGCAGCATCCGGCATCGAAGTGGACAGCGAAAAAGTCTGGGCATATTCTTCTGAACTCGGACTGCCGCGAATTTTATTCATTAATAAAATGGACCGCGAAAATGCCGATTTTTTTAATACGGTAAGCGCATTGCAATCTCGTTTCGGCAAAGGAGTTTTGCTGCTAACTTTGCCAATCGGCAGCGAAGAATCTTTTAGTGGCGTTATTGATCTTTTGACCCAGACAGCTTACGCCGGACAAAATGAGATTGCCATTCCTGCAGAGTACGGGCAACAGGTAGAAGAGTGGCGGCAAGCTCTGCTGGAAACAATCGCCGAAACGGACGATGTCTTATTAAATAAATATCTTGACGGTCAGGAACTGACTAGTGATGAAATTCATGCTGCTCTGCTCAAAGGAATTACCAATCGAAAACTCTATCCACTATTGTGCGGTTCTGCTCACCAAAACATAGGTATCCGCCAATTATTGGATTTTATCGTTTCCTATGCGCCGCCGGCAAGCAGCTTATCGGCAATCGGAACACATCCTATTTCGCAAGACCCGGAAGAGCGGACCATTGACCAACCATTCTCCGCTCTCATTTTTAAAACAACCGCCGATCCTTTCGTCGGCCGCCTGAGTTTTATCAAAGTCTTCTCCGGCAGCCTAAAACCAGACTCCACATTGTATAATGTCTCTAAAGAGAAGAGCGAGCGTATATCTACGCTCTTTACCCTGCGCGGCAAACATCAGGATACGCTGCCTCTCGTCCATGCCGGCGACATCACTGTGGTCGCTAAGCTTCAAGATACCACAACCGGTGATACTTTAGCCCTCAAAGACCATCCGATTGTCTATGATCCGATCGACTATCCTAAATCCATGTTTACATTATGCGTGGAAGCAAAGAACAAAGGCGATGAAGACAAAATCGGTAATGCACTGGCCCGTATCCTCGACGAAGATCCAACTTTCCAGCTAACTAAGAATACGGAAACGAACCAGCTACTGATCAGCGGCCTAGGAGAGCTGCACCTTGAAATCATGACGGAAAAAATCAAGCGCAAATTCGGCGTCGATGTCGTACTTTCCCCGCCGAGAGTTCCGTATCGCGAAACGATTCGCAGTTCAGTGAAAATTGAAGGAAAGCATAAAAAACAGACCGGGGGTCATGGACAGTTCGGCCATGTCTGGCTGCAAATCGAGCCCTTGCCGGCAGGCAGCCACTTTGAATTTGTCGATTCCATCTTTGGCGGCGCCGTACCGCGCCAATACATCCCAGCCGTCGAAAAAGGCGTAAAGGAAGCCATGGCAAATGGAATTCTGGCTGGCTATCCGATGGTCGACATTAAAGTCACTTTGCTCGATGGTTCCTATCATACGGTGGACTCTTCGGAAATGGCCTTCAAGATTGCCAGCATGATGGCGATTCGCAAAGGCGTATTGCAAGCCAAGCCAGTCTTACTAGAGCCGGTTTGCGCCGTCGAGGTTCATGTGCCCGATAGTTTTATGGGCGACGTAATTGCCGATTTAAACAGTAAGCGGGGACGCATCCAGGGGATGGAGCCTAACGGAAAGGGAATCGGCCTGATTCGCGCGCAAGTTCCTATGTCCGAAATGTTACGTTATGCAATTGACCTGCGTTCAATTACACAGGGACGAGGCTGCTACGGACTTACGTTTTCTCATTATGAAGAAATGCCGCAGCGCATGGCAGACACCCTTATCGCTGTGACAAAGAAAGAAAGGGTAGAAGAGGCATAACATTTATGCAAAAAGGCCGAAGCGTAAAAGCTTCGGCCTTTTTACATAAAAAAAGAGCATCATCAGATTGCTCTTTAGAAAACGGAATGGCAGGGGTGGCTGGATTCGAACCAACGAATGCGGGAGTCAAAGTCCCGTGCCTTACCGCTTGGCGACACCCCTATAAAATTTAAAAGATGGTCGGGGCGACAGGATTCGAACCTGCGGCCTCTTAGTCCCGAACCAAGCGCGCTACCAAACTGCGCTACGCCCCGTTGCATCACTTCTGTATTATAACAAAAAGCTTCGATTATTGTCAACCTGTTGAAAGAAGGAAAAAGGAAAAAAGGAAGAGGACTGCTTTCAATTGTGCTTATCGCGAGAAAGACATGCCTAGCTGCGCCACCTGCAGCCACATTCCTCAAGAGAAAGACCCTATCTTTTTCTTGAAGGAGAGGACACAACAAAAAACGCAACATCAAATGTTGCGTTTTATAAACGGAATGGCAGGGGTGGCTGGATTCGAACCAACGAATGCGGGAGTCAAAGTCCCGTGCCTTACCGCTTGGCGACACCCCTATAAAATTTAAAAGATGGTCGGGGCGACAGGATTCGAACCTGCGGCCTCTTAGTCCCGAACCAAGCGCGCTACCAAACTGCGCTACGCCCCGCTACATCACTTTTATATTATAACCAGCAACTCCGATTATTGTCAACATCATTTTTTAGAAAAACAAAAAGGATTTTTCAACTTTTTAACGAACTATACTAACTGTAGTAAAATCGCATGTTATACCACACTGAAATATAGAATGCGCACAAGGGAGATCACAGCTATTGAGTAATGCAAGACGAGTATTTTTTATCGGAATCCTAGCAAGTCTATTTTTTTTGCCCGCCCTTGGTCAGGCAGCGCCTTTAAAACTGGGGATGAGTGGTGAAGAAGTTTCCTGGCTGCAGAGCAAACTGGTTGATCTTGGCTTTTATTCCGGCAGCGTAGACAACGTCTTCGGCCAAGACACGAAGCGCGCTGTCATCTCTTTTCAAAGCGCCTGTGGCTTGGACGCTGATGGAATTGTCGGCGAACAAACAAAGCAAATGTTGCGCGAATATAAAAATCGCGGTGCCGCGAGCCGCGGCGGCTTCCCATCGCGCCGCGCCGCCGAACTGGTCAGTTATGCCCAGCAATTCTATGGGACGCCCTATGCCTGGGGCGGAACGTCGCCCGGCGGCTTTGATTGTTCCGGCTTTATCTATCATGTCTTTACTCGTTTCAACATCACTATGCCACGCGTCGCCGATGCGCAATATTATTCCGGTATCAGCGTCAGCGACCCTCAGCCCGGCGATCTGGTCTTCTTCAGCACCTACGAACCGGGTCCGTCACATGTCGGAATTTTCATTGGCAACGGTCAGTTCATCCACGCCAGTTCAGGCGCTGGCGAAGTAACAATCACGCCGCTCTCGAAACCTTATTACCAAAGTCGCTATCTGGGCGCAAAACGGTTCTTATAAAAATGAGGTTGCCTCAATTGTGAGGCAACCTCATTTTTATTTCTCCCAATTTCCAATCAGATCAAGTTTCACTTCGAAGCTGCGACGCCACGGCATGTCAACTTGAAGCAGTACATCTTCCAAACGTACGACTTTCCCGGCTTGATGATCTTCAAGCGGATAGCTGCGCCAATTCCGTATCAGCTCCTTTTTTTGACGCCGCAAACGTTTTTCTAGCCAGCGGCTGATTTCTGTCGCTTCTTGTTCCGATAAATTATTGGGATCCAATTGTTTTTCCCGTAGCTTTTTGTTCAGCAGAGGATGTTCTTTTTTTTGATAATAGGTGTCATCGATCATTCGAGCTAAGATAAATTCTTGATTTTGCTGATCGAGTTGAACATGTTTCGGTTGAAGTCGTTTGCGAAACTGATGCAGGGCGGCTTGCGTGACAGCGGTGCCGATGGAGTTGCTTGTCGTGTTCCAACCAGCATATGCAATCAATCGATTCAATGGAGCTTTACGAGCCAGCAAATAAGGAAGCAACGTTTCTTTATTTTTAAAAGTTTCAGTTAAATCAACCAAAGCAGTCGGTTTTCCTTCTGTCAAAAGTATCGTCAATTTTTCTGCAGCTTGCTCATATTTTAAAAAGAGCGGCGATCCTGCGTGAACAAATAATATATAGTCAGCCTGCTCTTTTTCCGCAACAGAAACAGCGCCGCTAATCCGCAGTTTCTCTTCGACGGTCGTCTGAATCGAATGCGGCATGAAAGGCATCGTCATATGTTTAACTATTTCATCCGAATATATGACATGGATTTTAGGGCGATAGTCAAATTCACGGCTGCAAAGAAAGCCAAGCAAAGTGAGCGCCACCTCATCCGTACCGCGTGTCACGATCACCTTATCAGCCAGCTCCGGGGCACGCAATCTCCGTTGTAAAAATTCCTGTTTCTTTTCGTTCGCAATTCCGAACGGAAATCCATCATCCTGACCGATTATCAAACCATCCAGCACACCGCTTTTTGCCAAATCAAGCAACATTAGATTATTCGCCTGATTTTCTTCATATAAACGCATATATTTGTGAATCAGCACTTCTGGTATTTTCTCCGCCAATTTTTCTTTGCGCAGCAAATCATCTTCGTTATCAAACAGCTTGGTCTGCTCACTCAAGACGGAATACTGCATCATGTCCGCTTGAAAAGCAATCGTTGCCGCATTATCCGCAATCAGAAGGCGTGGTATGATGTTGAACGCATATATTTTGAGTTGAGGCTGCTCCTTCTTTATCTCTTGCAGCAATTCCAGAACAGCCCGAACTTCAGAAGGCTGGCCAAGTCCTTGCCTAGAAGGGACAAGACCACCATGAATAAGCGAATCAATTGCGATAATCGCCGAATCCGCTTGGGCTGCGTTTTGCCTTAGCCATAAACGCAATCCCTCTTTGTCGGCCCGCGTTTTGTTTTGCGCCAGCAATTCTTCCGGCGGAATTATTAGCGTAAAGCCGCCGATTTCTGCCAACTGCGCAACAAACTGGACGCAGGGCGGCCGACTGTCAAGCGGAATTAAGATTATTTTACGCTGATATTGTGGTACAACCGTATTATTTTCTATAGCTGCCGAATCAAGCTCCAAACTTTGAGCAAAACAGAATCCGCCAAGAAGAATAAAGCCTAACAAGAGTAACCAAAAAAAATTCTTCGCTTTCATGAGATCATCCTTTAATTGTTTTATGAAAAATTTTGTTTTGTATACAAAGAATATGCTAGAATAGTAGTGTAGAGGAGAATGTCATGAGAATCATAACAGGAAAAGCCAAAGGATGCAAATTGCAAGCCCCCAAAGGAATGCAAACGCGTCCGACCACCGACCGCGTAAAAGAATCGTTGTTTAATATCTTAGGCGACGCAGTTGTTGATGCCGTTGTTCTCGATATTTTCGCCGGAAGCGGCGCCCTTGGACTGGAAGCGCTGAGCAGAGGAGCAACGCGCGCCGTATTCATAGATTCGAGTCGCGACAGTAATACGATTATCTCTCATAATGCGCGCCATACCCGCTTGGAAGGCCAGTGTACGTTGCTAAACAGCGACGTTTTGATTGCGCTAACAAAGTTGACAGTAAAGCGCCAACTTTTCGATCTGGTTTTTTGCGACCCACCTTACAACCAGGGTTTTGTGTCTAACGTTCTTGCAAAACTCGATGCTGGCGGGTTATTATCACCCGACTGTATTATCATTGTCGAACATTCAAGACATGAAGTCCCTGCTCCAACATGGTCACATTTCTTATTGCGACGCAGTGAGCGATATGGCGAAACATTACTCAGTTTTTTCTCAGGGAGGAAAGCGAATGAAGCGTAGTGCAATTTGTCCGGGAAGTTTCGATCCTGTTACCAATGGACACATCGACATTTTTGAACGAGCCAGCAAAATGTTCGACGAGTTAATCGTTGCTGTTTTTCATAACCCCAACAAAAAACCGTTGTTTTCGATGGAAGAACGCGTCCGCTTGCTGTCCGATGCAACACAACACTTACCAAACATCCGAATTGACTGTTTCTCCGGCTTGTTGAACCAATATGCCCGCCAACAGGAAACCTACATTATCGTGCGCGGCCTGCGAGCGCTAAGTGATTTTGAGTATGAATTTCAACGTGCGTTGTTGATAAAGAAAGTAGATCCTTTGATTGAAACAGTTTTTATGATGACTAGTAATGAGTATTCTTTTATTAGCTCGACCGGGATCAAAGAACTAGCTAAATTCGGCGGAAACATCAAAGGCCTGGTACCGGATTGCGTAGAAAACGTGATTCTTGAACGGATGCGTTATCTGGATCAACAGACAGAATGTTAAAGGGGGATATAAAAAATTATGACAATTGAACGGTTATTAAACGAAATGGAAAATATGTTTTTGGATGGAGCGCGTGTACCATTTACAAATAAACGGGTATTGGAAGAGGATGACTTCGCCCGGTTGCTCGACGAGATCCGCGAGCATTTGCCTCAGGAAATCCAAGAAGCGAAACGAATTATTTCTGACCGTCAACGCATTCTCGATGATGCGCAAAAAGAAGCGCAGACTGTAGTGGAACAAGCTAAAACTTATATTTCAAAGATGACCGATGAAAACATCGTCACCAAGCAAGCGCAAGAACGTGCCGGTGAAATTCTCGGTCAAGCGCAAAAAGACGCCGTGGCACTGCAACACGATGCGCTGAACTATGCTAACGATGTTTTTTCCCATCTGGAAGAGCAACTCGAAAATGCATTGGACGTCGTAAAAAAGGGACACGCCGATTTACACCATGCAAAAAAAGAATAATCATTACATCCGATGGTATATGGGGGACTGTTTAAAATCACAGCCTCCCATATGCCATTTTTCTTTCGGCATACCCAATACATAAATATCGCTGGCTTTGGCATCAAGCAGCAACATCTTATCCCGCAAGGCAGTAGGTTCATATTTCTGCGCTGTTTTTTTAAGCCAATTTGCCGGACGATCGATAATCGGTATCAAGCTTGTCTTTTGCAGTAACTTTAGCGCTTCTCGTCCCGTATCATTGAAAGCCAGTAACCTCGCATATTGCGGTCCGTATTGATCCGCTTGCGTCAATAATTCCGCTTCAACGCCAAGCATTATCCAAAGCAAGGCGCGTTGCAGACGCCCTCTGGTATAACGTTTGGTCATGCATCCGTCAACCAGGCTTTCCCAGTCCGTGGCACTTGTTGCAGCTTGTTTAAGCCGATACTCTAAACCGTCGGCTGAGCCCAAAAGGCATCGCTTCAATTGTGCACAAGATTGTTGACGCAACAAACAAAGCAACATGGGAGCAAAGCGCTCTTGAAAAACAGGCCCTTTCCCCAAATTTCGCTGCGCCTCAATCAATGACAGCAGTGGAGCCGGCATTGCCTTTTCAATTGATGCATTGTTCCTGATCGCCAGGCGAATTGCCGTGGCGCTGGCATAATGACCTTTTAGAGACGTTTCGTGATAATCAGCCATTTTTCGCTGAATCGCCAGCGGCAGTATGCCTGGGGCAAAACGTTCGAGGGCTCTCATATACTCAATGCCTAGAATATTGTTGGGATGGTAGGCGAGCGGATTGGGTTCTTCACACTGCAGCGCATCTCCGAGCGAACGTGCATAGGAATGTCCTTTTTTCATTTCTGCATGCAAGGCGGCAATCGCTGCCGAGCTGTCTGCTAAACGGGCTGCAGTCCGCAACAGCTCTATTTCTGGCGTCTCTGCTCCAAAGCACAAATGCGATACCGCCCCAAGTGAAGCTAACAATTGTATTGCGCCTGTCGCAAAAAACTGCGCGCTGCGGATCGCATATACCGTCGGCAATTCGAATACCACATCAACGCCGCTTGAAACCGCCATTTGCGCTCGTGTCCATTTATCAAAAAAAGCGGCCTCGCCGCGCTGAACAAACTGACCACTCATGACGCCGATTATCACATCTGCGTTACAAAGACGTCGTGTTTCTTTCGCATGCCAATAATGACCATTATGGAAAGGATTGTATTCGACGACGATTCCTGCAATATTCATAGATCCCGCACTCCTGTTAAGTGAACTTTCTTTTAATTAATAGTCATAAAATTCGAAGAAGGAATTTGTATTACCTTGTCGAAAATCTGTTGAGGTAGCATATGTTAAGGATACAATATTCATTATATAGTGAATTCTGGCAATATGCATATCGAAATTTTTTTACTATGAGGAGGAGTTGCAGAGTGAAAATCCTTGTCGTGAATTGCGGAAGCTCATCGCTAAAGTATCAATTATTCGACATGACCAATGAAGATGTACTGGCAAAAGGTTTGGTGGAACGTATCGGTTTAAACGGCGCCTTGCTGACTCATCAACCAGCCGAAAAAGAAAAACACGTCATCACTACCGACATCCCGAATCACAGCGTTGCAATCCGCTTGGTTTTGGAAGCATTGACGAATGCTTCACATGGCGTTATCAAGTCCATGGACGAAATCGTAGCTGTCGGGCATCGCGGCGTTCATGGTGGAGAAGCTTTCTCCGATTCCGTCATCATCACACCTGAAGTCATTAAAGCTATTGAGGCATGCAGTGAAATGGCGCCGCTTCACAATCCGCCGAATATTCTTGGCATCAACGCCTGCGCTGCCATAATGCCAAAGACGCCGCAAGCCGTGGTTTTTGATACCGCATTCCACCAAACAGTTCCCAAGTACGCTTTCATGTACGGACTTCCTTATGAAGCCTATGAAAAACACGGCATTCGTCGTTACGGTTTTCATGGAACGTCTCATAAATACGTTTCTCAGCGTGCCGCAGCCCTGCTTGGCAAAAAACCAAATGAAGTCAAAATCATCACCTGCCACCTTGGAAATGGTTCGAGCATTGCCGCCGTCCAAAACGGCAAATGCGTCGATACCAGCATGGGTTTCACACCGCTTGAAGGCTTAATGATGGGAACGCGTTGCGGCGATATTGATCCTGCGATTTTGCCGTACCTGATGAAAAAAGAGAATATGTCGCCAGATGACATCGATCAATATATTAATAAAAAATCGGGCGTACTTGGCATCTCCGGCGTCTCAAGTGATTTCCGTGATATTGAAAAAGCAGCAGAGGCAGGAAACGAACGGGCACAACTTGCACTTGATATGTTCGCCTACAAGGTTCGCAAATATGTCGGTAGTTATGCTGCAGCTATGAATGGCGTAGACGCAATCGTTTTCACTGCAGGTCTTGGTGAAAATTCTACTTCCATGCGCGCCGACATTACTGCCGGTTTGGAATATCTCGGCACCAAATTAGATCCCGAACGCAACAATGTTCGTGGTCAAGAGCGTGAGATTAGCATCCCCGGTTCCCGCGTAAAACTCTTTATTATCCCGACAAATGAAGAACTGGTAATCGCCCGCGACACAAAGGATTTGTGCAACGCATAAGATTACGACATGAAAAAGAAGCCTTCGAGGCTTCTTTTTCATGTCGTAAAAATTCAGAATCATCTTTCACTGACAAAATTTCAAAAAGACCAATAAAATTCTGGCTACACCAACAACAATGTGATATTATGTTCTGAAATACACGTTTAGCGAGTCTAATGAAAGGGGTTTTTTTCATGTTGGAAAACAAGTTCATTAAAGAAGAAGGTCTAACGTTTGATGATGTCTTACTCGTCCCTGCTAAGTCCGAAGTCTTGCCGCGCGAGGTGGAAGTAGGGACTCGCCTTACAAAGAACATCACTTTGAATATCCCGATTGTCAGCTCAGGAATGGATACCGTCACGGAGGCCCGCATGGCAATCGCCATGGCTCGTGAAGGCGGTATCGGCGTTATTCATAAGAACATGTCGATTAAACGCCAAGCCAACGAAATTGATAAGGTCAAGCGTTCTGAACATGGAATTATTGTCGATCCTATTTCATTATCACCCGATAACACGTTGCAAGACGCTTTTAATTTAATGGAAAAATACCATATTTCAGGCGTGCCTATTACCGAAAATCAAAAATTAGTTGGCATCCTGACCAACCGTGACCTGCGCTTTGAAACAAATTTGACTCGCAAAGCCAGTGAATGCATGACTACCGAATCTTTGATTACAGCTCCCGTCGGCACCTCGATCGAAGCCGCTAAAGAGTTGCTGCGCAAACACCGGATCGAAAAATTACCTTTGGTTGATAAGGACAACAACCTGATGGGGCTTATCACCATTAAAGACATTGAAAAGATGCTGAAATATCCCAATTCCGCCAAAGACAGCAACGGACGTTTACTGGTTGCAGCTGCCGTTGGCGTTGGAGCGGACATGATGGATCGCGTCGATGCATTAGTCGCTGCTAAAGTCGACGTCATCGTCGTAG
This sequence comes from Negativicutes bacterium, assembly GCA_963667825.1. GTDB lineage: Bacteria > Bacillota > Negativicutes > SG130 > SG130 > Azotosporobacter. The sequence goes on from OY764022.1 coordinate 44,899, forward strand.
ATACTGCTCACGGCCATTCCCGTGGTGTAATTGACGCTGTAAAAAAAATCAAGCAGGCCTACCCGAATACCGATATCATCGCAGGCAACGTGGCCACCGCAGAGGCGACGCGCGACCTGATTGAAGCTGGAGTCGACGGCGTAAAAGTAGGCATCGGACCGGGTTCGATCTGCACGACGCGCATCATCGCCGGCATCGGCGTACCTCAGATCACCGCAGTCTTCAACTGCTCGCAAGCCGCCAAAGAATATGGCGTACCAATCATAGCTGATGGCGGCATTAAATATTCTGGCGATATTGTCAAGGCCATTTCCGCTGGTGCTCAATGTGTTATGCTCGGCAACTTATTTGCCGGAACAGAGGAGAGCCCCGGTGAAACAATCATCTATCAAGGCAGAAGTTACAAATTGTATCGCGGCATGGGCTCGCTCAGCGCAATGGCACAAGGCAGCAAAGACCGCTATTTCCAAGAAAATATGGATAAGTTGGTTCCCGAAGGCATCGAAGGACGCGTTCCGTATAAAGGCTTTGTAGCCGATGCGATTTTCCAACTGGTAGGTGGGTTGCGCGCCGGGATGGGGTATTGCGGTGTACGCAATATCGAAGACCTGATTGAAAATTCTCAGTTTATCCGTATAACCGGCGCCGGCCTTAAAGAAAGCCATCCTCACGATATCAATATCACCAAAGAAGCGCCGAATTACAGTTTATAGTTTAAAGCCCCGTCATAGTGATGGGGCTTTTTTACGCCCGCTAACTTTACATAAAAATAACTTCTCGTGAGGTAACGTAACGCGACTATGACGCCATTCGCCTTGATTTTCAGAAGAGTTTCCTGTATAGTGAATCCCGTGTTAATAAACTCTAATTGAAGAAAGGCTTCTTCAATTGCTCCATTTCGTATAATATGATAAAATAGACTCGGTGTTTATTTACAAAATAGTATAGGAGATATTAATCCGTGTCTGATAAATCATACGTCTTAAACGTCGGTGTCGACCGCCTTTCAATGCAGCAAGCCGTACAAAGAGCAGAAAACATAATACGTGGACTAGAACCTGCAGGCATCGTAGTGACCGCGAATGCAGAAATGGTTATGCTAGCTCAAAAAGATGCCGATTTTGCTGCAATTATGCAGAATGCCGCTTTGGTTGTTCCCGATGGCGCCGGTGTCGTTTGGGCCGCTAAACACTTAGGCATGCCATTAACAGAACGTGTAGCCGGTTATGACTTAACACAACAATTGCTAGCCAGAGCAGCAACCTCTGGTTATCGAGTTTTTTTTCTTGGCGCTGGTCCTGACGTAGCCAATCAAGCCAAAGCGGCAGCTGAAGCACGTTATCCCGGAATTAATGTGGTCGGAACGCAGGATGGTTTTTTTACTTCAGAAGAAGAAGGAACTCTCATCCGGCGGATTGCAGAATTGAAGCCGGATATTCTCTTTGTCGCACTGGGCGTCCCTCGCCAAGAGAAATGGCTGACACGCCATTTCTCGGAGTTAACAACGCCGCTTTGCATCGGTGTGGGCGGAACGTTTGATGTTATGGCCGGTCGAGTTAAGCGAGCACCTGTTTGGATGCAGCGTGCAAGCCTCGAATGGTTATTCCGTCTTCTTTGCCAACCGGAACGCTTATTTAGAATGGCGGCCTTGCCTAAATTTGTCTTCCATGTTCTGCGCAGCAAATAAAATACTATATTTTGTAAATTGAGGTGAACCCATGATTAAAGCTCCCATTGTCAAAGAAGGCTACATTTATGTTGTCAGTCTTTCTTTGTTGTCTTTCGCTGTTTACTGGGCTTTCGGTCTATATTGGAGTATTTTACCGGTCGTCCTGACCGCTTTTATCGTCTTTTTTTTCCGCAATCCTGACAGAAGCATCCCCGATGATACGCGGCTGATTGTCTCCCCGGCGGACGGTCGCGTCATGAGCGTAAGTGAAGTTCATGACGATCAGTTTTTAAATGCCGAGGGGACTAAGGTAACCATCTTTCTTTCCGTATTCGATGTCCATGTAAATCGTAGTCCGATTGCCGGTGAAATTAAATATCAACAATATACCTGTGGTCGCTTTCGTCCAGCCTATAAACCCACTGTTGGCTGTGAAAACGAACGTCATTCGATTGGCTTGGAAAACGATGACATTCGTATTGTAGTAACGCAAATTGCCGGACTGCTGGCTCGCCGTATTGTCTCTTGGGTCACACTCGGATCGATACTTGAGCGAGGCGAACGTTATGGTTTGATAAAATTTGCATCTTGCACTGAAGTGATTGTGCCTAAAAACGTTATTGTCACAGTAAAAAAAGGCGATCGCGTAAAAGGTGGGGAAACGATAATTGGGAGGCTAGCATAAATGAAATCTTGGATACCAAATGGTTTTACCGCTGCTAATTTAGTATTTGGCATGGGCTCACTGCTTGCGACATTCCACGCCGAATACCAGTGGGCAGCGCTCTTGGTTTTTATTGCAGCGCTTAGCGATGCGCTCGACGGCCGAGTAGCACGTTATCTGAATGTAAGCAGTGATTTCGGCAAGGAGCTTGATTCACTTTGCGATCTCGTTTCCTTCGGCGTCGCACCGGCTTTTTTAGCGTATTCCTTTCTTCTGAAAGATTTTCACTTAATCGGCATAGCCGTTGCCATCTTTTTCCCGGTTTGCGGTGCATTCCGCTTGGCGCGTTTCAACGTCAACACGAGTGTCGTAAAAGGATATTTCATGGGCATGCCTATTCCTGCCGCCGGTTGTGCAGTGGCATCGTTCATTCTAATGGGTATTAGACCGGAAAATTATTTATTCCCGGCATTTGTTGCCCTATTTGGTTATCTAATGGTCAGCACAATCCGCTATCCTGACTTCAAAGGAAAAGAAGGAGAGCCGCTGCGTGTGTTGCCGGCAATTGTCGCTTTGCTCACTGGCGGTTGTCTTTTGTATTTGCTGCCCAATGCGTATGTATTCGCCCCTTTTGCTGCATATGCTCTCTTTGGTCTACTAAACACCTTGGCCAGGAAACTCACCTAAGCTTCGGCTTAGTCCTATAGCTGAAATAGTTTCTTAATAAATCATTTTGTGCCTTGACAAAGCAAGCCTTAAATTTTAGAATATTATCTGGTATTCTAAAGTGTGTTCATCTTGGCTAAAGGAGTATCATCGATGAATCATATATCTGACTTAATCATGATCCCATTGCAAGTTTTAATTTTGTTTTTTACATTGTACTATTTTGTTATTGCCTTTTTTGGTTTTTGGCGTCGCAAGGAAAAGAAACACCTCACTCCAAAACACTCTTTTGCTATTATCGTTGCGGCCCATAACGAAGAACAGGTCATTTCTCATCTGGTTGAAAACTTACAAATGTTGAATTACCCACGCAATCTATACGATATCTTTGTCATCGCGGACAATTGCAAAGACAAGACCGCAGATATCGCACGCGCCGCTGGAGCTATCGTGCATGAACGCTTTAACTTGGAACAGCGTGGTAAAGGTTTTGCAATGGAATGGATGTTTGCACGGCTGTTCAAATTACAGCGCAAATATGATTCCGTAGCAATTTTTGATGCAGACAACCTCGTACATCCCGATTTTCTCCTTGAAATGAACAGCCGTTTCTGCAAAGGTGAAAAAGTAGTCCAAGGTTACTTGGATTCTAAAAATCCTGACGACACTTGGGTTTCCGGCACTTTTGCCATCAATTTTTGGGTCACGAATCACATCTGGCATTTGGCTAAATATAACCTTGGTTTATCGAGCGCACTTGGCGGTACTGGCATGTGCATTTCGACCGACGTCTTGGAGGAATTTGGCTGGGGCGCGACCTGCCTTACCGAAGATCTCGAATTCAGCATGAAGATTTTAGTCAAGGGAATCCCTACAACTTGGGCTCATGACGCGATTGTTTATGATGAAAAGCCGCTAACCTTCAAACAGTCTTGGGATCAACGTCAACGTTGGGCTCAAGGACACTTTGATATTGCTGGCCGTTACCTCTTTAAAATGATCTACGAAGGCATCAAACAACGTGATCTTCGCGTCCTTGATGGTGTTTTTCACTTATTGCAGCCTTATATGTTACTTTTGTCGACAACTTTTGTTATTTCAAGCTATCTATATAATTTTGCACCGTTTTATACCAATATTTTGTATGACTGGTTGCCTTGGCAAGTATGGCAGATCATTGGCGTCGGTCAATATGTTTTCCCGATGATAATTTTAGCTAAGATCAATGCCAGTAAAACATCGTGGCGCAACATGATCCTATATCCATTATTCATTTACAGCTGGATCCCAATCACAGTTCTCGGTTTCATTTACCGGAATCATCGTGTCTGGAGCCATACGCAACATACGCGTGCTATCAGTTATCAGGATATTATGGGCGATCCAAACTCGCCGTTCAGTAAAATGACAAAGCAGGCAATTAAGTAAAAGGTGAGTTTACACTCACCTTTTTTTCTAAAATTTTTTTCCAATTAATGACAAGAGGAGCGTGCCATATGTTTGAACTGACAACCATCGTTGACTTTGAAGCCGCACATTGCCTACGTAACTATCCTGGAAAGTGCAGTCGTCTGCATGGACACAACTGGCAGGTCGAAGTGACGGTCTGCGGCACAAAACTTAATGATCTGGGTTTGTTAATTGATTTTCGTGATTTAAAGGCGGCCGTTCAGGAAATTTTGGGCCAACTAGATCATTATTACTTAAATGAATTGCCGGCATTTCAGGAAATCAACCCCAGCGCGGAGAACATTGCAAAATACTTATACGACGAATTGGCGGCTGCGCCTGCCTGCAATGGACTTCATTTAAAATCGATCAAAGTTTGGGAATCGCCGCGTTCGGCGGTAACCTATTTCCCCGAGGCGTAACGATGGCAAACACTACGGCTTCATTAATTGAAATTTTCACCTCCGTACAAGGAGAAGGAAAATATGCCGGTTGCCGGCAAATTTTTATCCGTTTTGGCGGTTGTAACCTAGCCTGCGCATATTGTGACACTCCAGATTCACGAACGCTGCAATCCTTTGCTCAGGTAGAAACAATGCCCTGTTCGCGAAATTTTAAAGCAGTCATGAACCCGGTTACAGTTGATGACTTTTTGCAAATCCTAGCACCGCTGACAGCAGTGCCGCATCATTCACTCAGTTTTACTGGCGGTGAACCGCTTTGCCACGCCGCTTTCATCCGCGCTGTCGGCGAACACCTCCACAGTAAACGTTACCTTGAAACAAACGGCACCTTGGTGAGCGAGTTGAAGGAAGTGATTTCCGTTATCGACATCATCAGTATGGACATCAAACTCCCGCGTCACACTGGCATTGATTTATGGACACAACATGCTGCGTTTCTCTCAGTTGCAGCTACAAAGGATGTCTATGTAAAACTGGTGGTCGACAACGCACTCAGCCGTAATGAACTCGCAGAAGCCATCCACTGTATCGCCTCTGTTGACCCAGCTATTCCATTATATCTGCAGCCAGTCACGCCGACCGGACCACAATTCATTGCACCGAGTCCTGACGCTATCTTGCGCTTTCAAGCTCAGGCTTTGGAACAATTGCAAGATGTACGAATTCTGCCGCAGACCCATAAATACCTTGGCCAATTATAGTATGGACGATGAAAGGGGAGAGGACTTTGAAAATATTGCTTACCAACGATGACGGAATTCAGGCACGCGGCATTCAAGCGCTCTGGCAGGAACTTACGACGTTGCCGGAAGCCGAAATAACGATTGCTGCGCCGGACCGGGAACGTAGCGCCATGAGTCAGGCAATTACAATGCATCATCCGATCCGGGTCGATGAATATCCTGTCAGCAGCCCGAACATAAAAGCCTGGAGCATTGGCGGAACACCGGCCGATTGCGTGAAAATTGCAATTGAGGCCTTGATGAAAGCTCCCCCTGATTTGGTCATTTCCGGCATTAACCACGGACCAAATTTAGGTACAGACGTACTTTATTCGGGTACTGTCAGCGCCGCAATTGAAGGTGCTTTGCACGGTTTGCCTGCAATCGCAGTCTCGCTGGATTCTTGGCAGTCGAGAAATTTTTCCGCAGCCGTTTCATTCATCCGCGGATTGTCACTTCATATTCATGCCAATCCGCTACCGCCAAACACCTTGCTGAATGTTAATGTGCCTGCGCTTGAAATTCCGGAAATTAACGGCATATCGATTACAAAACTGGGCGTTCGCAAATACGAAAATATTTTTGAACGACGTAGCGATCCGCGCGGCCGCACTTATTATTGGATGGGCGGCAATCTTGTCGATAACGACAATGATGACGACAGCGATATCGTTGCACTGCAGGAAGGTCGGATATCAATTACTCCAATTCATTTTGATCTCACCAGTTATGACTTAATGACTCAGATGGAACAATTGCCTAGCATCCTTGCCTGGAACAAGCCATGACGATCAAAGGGATTTTATTTGATCTAGACGGTACCTTGCTGGAAACGACTCCGTTAATTATCCGCTCATTCCAGCATGCCTTTACAACCGTCTATAACCGGCCGATTGCTGAGTCGGATGTGTTTTCCTTCTTCGGCAAACCTTTGCGCGCTGCGATGGAGGCATTGGGACCGGATAAGACGGAAGAATTGCTGCAGGCATTTCGCGAATACAACCTGGCGCACCACGATGAGCTGGTGACGATTTTTCCCGACATTGAGGCGACACTTGCCGAATTAGAGGCATCAGGGCTTAAACTGGCAATTGTGACATCTAAGATATCTAAGACCGCCCGAAGAGGCCTAGCTTTATTCGATCTAGAAAAATACTTCAGCGTTATTATCGGCTTAGAAGATTCCCTTCGCCACAAACCGGAGCCAGAACCAGTATTGACGGCTCTGGCTCTCCTCGGCCTTGCACCGGAAGAATGTTTAATGGTTGGCGACAGTCCGTTCGACATTCTTAGCGCACACCGCGCCGGCGTAGAAGCCGCGGCAGTCTCTTGGAGCCATGTCGATTGGAACGAAGTCCTCGCAACTGAGCCGGAATACATTCTCAGCAACATTAGGCAGTTGAAAGAAATTTGCAAGCTCTTGTAAATAGCATTTGCGCTGCTTATTCGCCGGAATAAGCAGCGCTTTTTTCTGATTATCATCTAACACAGCTATGATATGACTCTTATCGTGTTATTAGTCCATAAAATACGTTCAGGCAGGCGTTGTATGCTTTTAAAAAGTTTCCGTAGTCTTCTTGTTTTTTCGCCATTTAGACAGGATTTTTTTTTTTTGAGACGAATTTAATTAGAGTTATGTTTGTCCAACACTAAGTACACATACGATCAACTTTTCAGGAGGTTTATTTCATGGAATCGATTATCCGCGATATCAACTTAGCTCCACAGGGCCACGATAAGATTAATTGGGTCAAGCAATTCATGCCGGTTCTCAACAAACTTAATGATGAATTGAGTCAAACGAAACCCCTGCTCGGACAAAACTTAGTCGTCACGATGCACTTAGAGGCAAAGACAGCCTACTTAGCCGTTGTTTTAAAAAACGCCGGTGCCAACGTCACTGTTACCGGTAGTAATCCATTGTCCACACAAGACGATGTTGCTGCTGCCTTGGTAGAGCAGGGGATCACAGTCTTTGCCTGGTACAATACCACCGCTGAAGAATATGAAAGTTTCTTGCACAAGGCGCTCGACACCAAGCCCAGCATCATTGTCGATGACGGAGGCGATCTGGTCTCGCTGTTGCACGGCGCACGTAAGGAGCTGGCATCGAATATTCTTGGCGGCTCTGAAGAAACAACCACCGGTGTTCTGCGCCTCAAAGCTCTCGCCGCTGAAAAAAGACTCACCTTTCCTATGATCGCGGTAAACGATGCCTATTGCAAATATTTATTTGACAATCGCTACGGCACCGGCCAGTCGACCTGGGACGGTATTATGCGCACAACCAACCTTACCGTAACCGGAAAAACTGCAGTTATCGCAGGCTATGGTTGGTGCGGAAAAGGCGTTGCAATGCGTGCCAAAGGTCTCGGCGCGAATGTCATCGTAACGGAAGTGGATCCGATCAAAGCCATTGAAGCCGTCTTTGATGGTTTCCAAGTCATGCCGATGGAAGAAGCCGCTAAAGTCGGTGATATCTTCGTCACATTAACTGGTTGTAGCGACGTGATCCGCCGTGAGCATTTCGCGGTCATGAAAACAGGGGCAATTCTTGCTAATGCCGGTCACTTCGATTGTGAGATCAGCAAAGCCGACCTGAGTGTTTTAGCAGCCAGTCGCAAAATTGTTAGAAAAAACATTGAAGAATTTACCCTGGCTGACGGACGAAGAGTTTATTTGCTGGCGGAAGGCCGTTTAGTCAATTTGGCTGCCGGTGACGGACATCCGACTGAAATCATGGATCTGTCGTTTGCCATGCAGGCGCTGGCTGTTCTTCATATTCTCAACCATCACAAAAATTTAGCGCCGGAAGTCTACACTCTGCCCAATGAATTAAACGAACGAGTTGCACTGCTGAAACTGGCTGGCATGGGCATTGCAATTGATACGCTCAGCGACGAGCAGCGCAAGTACCTGCTGCAAGCTTAATAATTTGGTAATGCAAGGAGTTATTTACAATGGATCATGCAACCTTATTACTGAAAGATTGTGAATTCCTGACCGCTGAAGGAACGGTCCAGCAAGGCGACATCGGCATTCAAGCCGATCGCCTTCTCTTTGTCGGAACACCGCCAGCTGGTTGGCAGGCGGATCGTACACTAGATTGCAGTGACAAGCTGGTAATCCCAGGCCTTGTCAACACACATTCGCATGCTGCGATGTCGCTTTTCCGCGGTTACGCCGATGACATGGCACTGATGGACTGGTTGGAAACAAAAATCTGGCCTGCAGAGGGAAAGATGGATGCGGAAGACGTCTACTGGGGTTCGATGCTGGCAATTGCCGAAATGCTGCGGAGCGGCACGACCACTTTTTCCGACATGTATATCCATATGGATCAAGTGGCTTATGCCGTCCAAGCATCTGGTATCCGTGCAGTTCTTGCGCGCGGCATGTCGAGCCTGCCAAACGGTGATCGCGGCCTGCGCGAAGCGGAAGAGTTGTTCACGACTTATCACGGCACTGCCGACGGGCGTCTCAGTGTAATGCTCGGACCACATGCTCCTTATACCTGCCCGCCAGATTATTTGAAAAAAGTCCTCGCACTGGCTGAAAAATTAGACGCAGAAATCCACATTCATCTGGCTGAAACCGAGTGGGAGATAGGAGAGTGCCAAAAAGAATACGGCAAGACCCCCTTTGCACTGATGAAGGATGCCGGTCTTTTTGAACGTGGCGTACTAGCCGCGCACTGCGTACATATGACCGATGCTGACATTGAAATCCTTCAGCAATATAATGTACGCGTTGCTCACAATCCCGCTAGTAACATGAAACTGGCCAGTGGCATTGCACCGATTCCGAAACTCCTTGACGCCGGCATCTGCGTTGCACTAGGTACTGATGGTGCTGCCAGCAACAATAACCTTGACCTAATTGAGGAAATGCGTCTGGCTGCCTTGTTGCACAAAGTTCACGGCAACAACCCCCAAGCGATTCCCGCAAAGCAAGCTTTCTCTATGGCAACCAGAAACGGCGCTACGGCGTTAGGGCTGCAGGATTCCATCGGCGTAATCGAACCTGGTTTCAAGGCCGATCTGGCCATCCTCAACCTCCGGGAAGCGCATCTTTATCCGCGTTTTGATCGCCTGTCCCTCTTAACATATGCTGCCAGCGGTCGCGATGTTGATTCGTTGATCGTCAATGGTTCGTTGTTGATGGAGAATCGCAAGCTGACTACGATTGATGAAGAACAGCTGTTTTATGAAGTCCAAAAGCGTGCCACACGTTTGACTTCATAAAAAAACAGTTTTTGGCCACAGGATTTATTCCTTGGTAACGCGAAGATAGCATGAAATTAACTTGTAGGGGGAGTACATGTGAAAGCCCTAAACTTTTACTCATCCAACTATCATAGTCAATTGGTCTGCCGTCGAAAGACCTGCACGATTCGCCTTGGCGATAAGTCTGCCAAGTATCAAGAAGGGGATATCGTCTGGGTTACTGTCGGCAAACGCTTTGCACAAAAGAAAAAAATTTACACCGGCGTGCTCGATCGTGTGCTCGTCAAACCGATTGCGCAGCTAAATAAAGAGGATCTTCAGGGTGAAAACCCTGACCTTAATTCGGTAGAAGATCTGATGGTATTTCTGCAGTCTATTTATGATCGCAGCCTTACACCTACGGATACGGTTACCGTGGTCTATTTTTCAGAAATAATAGAATAGTCGCTCAACGGCATTCGCGGTCACAGTCACCGTTGAGTGCCGTTGTTTATTACTTTAGATACAGCATTGAAAGAAAATTTTGCAAAAAGAAGTGTTTTCATAGCAGGATTTTATAACTCTCTTGCGAATCTAAAGAGTTAGGTTTATTTCGCACTCTACAAAAGTACAAAAATCTAAAAAGTCCATTACACGAGGAGGTTCGCTATGCCAAAACCCATATTTAGAGAAGATCGCTGCAAAGGTTGTGAATTGTGTACGACCGTCTGTCCGAAAAAAATCGTCGTCATGGCTACTCACTTCAACGTGAAAGGCTATCATCCGGCCACTTGTTCTGATGAAACACTATGTATCGGCTGTGCTTTATGCGCCAAGATGTGTCCCGATGTAGTTATTGAAATTCACAAATAGGCAAGGAGGAACAATTATCGTGGCTGAAAAGGTCTTAATGAAAGGGAATGAAGCCATTGGCGAAGCAGCTATCGTTGCTGGCTGCCGCCATTATTTCGGCTATCCCATTACACCTCAGACAGAACTCACCGAATATATGGCTAAACGCATGCCGAAAATTGAAGGCGTATTTGTTCAGGCAGAGAGTGAAGTGGCTGCAATTAACATGGTCTACGGAGCAGCCGGAGCTGGTGCTCGCGTTCTTACTTCATCCTCGAGTCCCGGCATCAGCTTAAAGCAGGAAGGGATTTCTTATATTGCCGGTGCAGAATTGCCTTGCGTAATTGTCAATATCGTTCGCGGCGGTCCTGGCCTCGGAACGATTCAACCTTCGCAATGCGACTATTTCCAAGCCACTAAAGGCGGCGGACATGGCGATTATCGTAATATCGTTCTGGCACCCAACTCGGTGCAGGAAATGGTCGACATCACATTGCTGTCATTTGATCTTGCCGACAAATACAGAAATCCGGTTATGCTTTTAGGTGATGGAGCACTCGGTCAAATGATGGAACCGGTATCTTTTAATCCGCCTGAAAATAAAATTGTTGAAAAACCTTGGGCTGCTACCGGCTTGCGTGGCCGTACGAAGCCAAATATCATCAATTCGCTGCATTTAAAACCGGAAAATTTAGAAAAACACAATATCCATCTCCAAGAAAAATATGCTTCGATAACAGCCAATGAAGTCCGCTATGAGGCACTACATACGGAAGATGCCGATTTAATCCTGGTTTCGTATGGCATCACTTCGCGCATTGTTCGAACTGCAGTCGAAAAAGCCCGTCAAGAAGGCTTTAAAGTCGGCCTGTTTAGACCGATTTCACTCTGGCCATTCCCAAGCGAGCCACTTGCTGCTCTGGCTAAAACAGCCAAAGCGTTTATGTCTGTCGAGCTGAGTGCCGGACAGATGGTTGAAGATGTTCGCCTAGCAGTTAATGGTGCCAAGCCCGTTTATTTTTACGGACGGATGGGCGGCATGATGCCTAATCCAAATGAAATATATGAGCAAATTCTTGCCGTTCTGCAGGCGAAAGGGGATAAATGAGCATGTCTGAAATAGTTTTTAAAGCGCCTGCATCGTTATGCGATGTTTCGACGCATTATTGCCCCGGATGTCATCATGGCATCATTCATCGCTTAGTTGCAGAAGTCATCGATGAACTTGGCCTGCAAGACAAAGCTATCGGCGTGGCACCAGTCGGCTGTTCCGTATTGGCCTATGACTACTTTAACATTGATATGTTTGAAGCGGCACATGGCCGTGCACCTGCAGTAGCTACCGGCATCAAACGCGTCCACAAAGATTCGGCAGTGTTTACTTATCAAGGCGATGGCGACTTAGCCGCTATCGGCTGTGCCGAAATCGTTCACGCAGCAGCGCGTGGCGAAAAAATCACCACCATCTTTGTCAACAACGCCATTTACGGTATGACCGGTGGTCAAATGGCACCGACTACGCTGCTTGAGCAAGTCACTACGACTTCACCTTATGGCAGAAAAGAAGATCAGGCTGGCATGCCCATTCGGGTATCAGAGATGTTATCTACACTTGATGGTGCGAAATTCATTGCCCGTGTTGCAGTGAATACGCCAGGCAATATGGCTAAGGCTAAGATGGCGATCAAAAAAGCTTTTGAAATTCAGCTCCGCGGTGAAGGCTTCACTTTAGTTGAAGTATTGTCCACCTGCCCGACAAATTGGGGTATGAGTCCGATAGCTTCCATGACTTGGTTGGAGAAGAACATGATGCCATATTTCCCACTTGGCACATTCAAAACTCCGGAAGAGGTGGTAAAATGACGCAGGAAATCATTATGTCCGGTTTCGGCGGCCAAGGCGTCATGGTTATGGGACAGCTGTTAACCTATGCAGGCATGCTGGAAGATAAACAGGTATCCTGGATTCCCTCTTATGGACCAGAAATGCGCGGCGGTACCGCAAACTGTTCCATCATCGTTTCTGATTTAGCGATTGGCGCACCGATCGTCAGCGAGCCGCATGCGGTTGTCGCAATGAATTTGCCTTCAATTGCTAAGTTTGCTCCATCAATTCTTCCCGGTGGCGTGTTGGTCATCAACAGTTCCTTGGTTGACCAAGGCTGTGATCGCACCGACATCAAGACTTATATGGTCCCAGCCAACGAAATTGCAGCTGAGCTAGGCAATGGCAAGGTCGCCAATATGATTATTCTTGGCGCTTTAGTAGCTGCAACTGGTATTGTAGCTGTTGATTCGCTGATCAAAGCGTTTGCTAAAGTATTTGCCAGCAAACCTGATTTACTGACGATCAACGAACAAGCAATTCGTCGTGGCATGGAGTTCATTGAAAAACTTAAATAAAATACTTTTAGAAGAGAAAAAGCAAAAGAAGGGCGACTGCTTTATAATGAAGCAATCGCCCTTCTTTTGCTTATGTACCTAAAACATTTTATTTAGCGGATTATCTTTAAACAAGTTCCCTTGTTCAATATAGCGTCTCACCATTTTTTCTGATTTATGGCGCGTTTGCTGCATTATTGAGCGCTCATCAATATCATATTGAGCCGCACTTGTAGCAAAGCCACGCCGCAGACTATGACCTGCAAAATGATTAGGATTTAAGCCTGCAAGTTTTGCATACTTTTTTACAATGATTGCCACAGACTGATTCGTTAGTCGACTATTCCTTATTTGCTTATGCTTATTTAAAGGGCGGAAGAGGGGACCCGCAATCAAGTACGCTTCTTGTATCCAGGTTTTTAATGCCCTTACTGCACAAATAGCAGGATTTGAACTATAGGGGATTGCGACTTGCTCACCTTGTCCTTCTTGGTCTCCTTTAGAGTGTGCTAAAAAAACAACTACACCATCAGGCGTAAAGTTTAAATCCTCAATATCAATCCCTACCAATTCCGAACGTCTAAACGCTCCCATAAAACCTAATAATAGTAAGGCTTTATCTCGAATACCAGCAATGTCATTGCAATCAAAATAGAGTGAAATATTTCTCAAATCATCCGCTAAAATCGGAGCTTTACCGCGTTGAAGAGTGCCATATTCGCGTTTTATAGCATCTAACGCATTGCGAACGAGACCAGTACGGCAAGGATTATCATCGATAAAGCCTGCCGATTTGTGATTTTCTGAAATAGCACTCAAGCGTCGTGATACCGTATTCGCTTTGGCATGATCAGCCAGGTCGTTAATATAATTAACAATTGTTTCTGGCTCAGAAGGCAATACTTTAAGGTTATGATGCGTACACCAATCATAATAATCATTCCAGTCGGCCTCATAGGCCCGCAAGGTGTTTTCAGCTTTAGATTTTTGTAAACGTTTTTTACTTTTTACTGAAAGCTTATTATTATTTTCGACTAATTTATTATTACGAAGCAGAAAATCCTTATTTTGTCTGTTCATAAGCACACTTTCTCCTTAAAAAAACTTTCCAACTAGTGATAACTATAAATTATCGTTAGTTAAAAATCAAGAATAAAATACTACCGCATAGGCTTTTATTTTTCTCTTCATAATCGCGCTTCTCTATCCGTCCCCTGCATTGCCGCTGTGGAAATTGTTTTTCGCACAATGTTAAGGCTTAGCGTTTCTTGGTAGCGAACATTTGGTAACTAGCATATACCTCGGAGAGAAGAATCCAGACTTTTTTTAACCACGTTAGAACCTTAAGCAGCACGAACACAAAATAGTTAGACAGTATAGTATACTAAAAATGTTGTAGAAACAATGCATACTAAGCTTTTGGGGTCACTTCACAGTAACGAAGCTGTTTTAAAATTCACGCCTTTTTTCGGAATTAGAAGCTTCACTCTAGCTTTACATAAACAAAACTATCAGACCTAGATTCTATCTGGTTCCATTTATTGCAACGCGACAGGGTACTTTCAATTGTTGTCCAGGATGCAAACTAATTTCTTTGCCTAATAATTGATTTGCTTCACGTATATCATAAATCACATTTCTTATATCTTGATCCTTTTTCATATGTTGTTTGGCGATCTTCCATAAAGAATCACCCTCTTCCACTGTTACAATAATTATATTTTTTTCCTCACCCTTTGGCTCGTTATTGCTAAAACCCGTCATAAAAAAAACTGCCACGATGCAAAGAATTAAAACCAATACCAGACTTTCCTTATTTCTGCATGAATACCGCTTCATTTTCAACTACCTCCCGTCAAGCAATTAAAACCAAACACGAACATATGTTCTTTTCTTTTAATTTTATGCGCATTCAAAAACTTTGTCAAGTTTTTCCGAACATTTGTTTGCTTTTTCCCCAATGAATTGCTATAATCTAAAGTAATTCATTGAATTTATACTAAGGGAGAACGTTATTATGCAAGCTCCAATTAAACTTAGTCCACGGCAGCAACAAATTCTAGATTACATCAAGGAAAATCTGCGCGCTAAAGGTTATCCCCCCTCAGTTCGTGAAATAGGTGCTGCGGTCGGCCTTAGTTCAAGTTCAACCGTTCATAACCACTTATCCAAATTAGAAGCATTGGGTCTGCTCCGTCGTGATCCAACAAAACCTCGCGCCATCGACGTCACCGATACTCTCTCTTGGTGGCATAACGAAGAGGTTGTCCCTGTTCCGATGCTCGGAAAAGTAACGGCCGGTCAACCGATTTTAGCGGTTGAAAATATTGAAGAAACTCATGCCATGCCAAAATCATTACTGGGCTCTACTGCTGCTGACCGAATTTTTATGCTCGAGGTCAAGGGGGATAGCATGGTTAATGCAGGCATTTTCAGCGGCGATTATGTTTTGGTGCGTGAACAATCTACCGCTCAAAACGGAGATATTGTTGTAGCATTGCTAGACAGTGAAGAGGCAACGGTAAAGCGTTTTTTTAAAGAAAAGGAGTATGTTCGCCTCCAACCGGAAAATGACAGCATGGCGCCAATCTTTACCCGTAACGTCCAGATCCTGGGTAAGGTCATGAGTCTATATCGGAATATCTAAAAATAGAACTAACGGGCTGCCTATTCGGCAGCCCGTTAGTTCTATTTTTTACCGCGATATGCTTTTGTCCCGACGCGAACGATTTTTTCTTCTACAGGAAATTCATCTGTTGAAAGAGTTTCGCGCTTTATCTGTTTGCCATCCTGGCTAGTAATTCTAATTAGCGTGATCGCATAACCACATGCGCCGTCATTTTCAATTATTTCACGCCCGAATTCCAATTGCTCATCCTGACGAATAATAACCGTCGGCTCGATAACTCTTTTATCGACAGCCATGATTTTGGTTTCATATCCTGCCGGCAAACGCCGACCGTAAATGTCGACGCTCAACTGCGAAGCGTTAATTGATACCGCAATATACAACGGACTTTCCATACTGTTTTTAAATTTAAGATCTAGCAGTCCATCGGCAACGGCCGCATCATAACCGAGCGGCACATAACCGGGCGGTCGGTAATGAGAGCTACGTTCTTCAATCTCAAGATCAGCCAGCAGTGCAGCGTTATAAATAGTGGTACTGACCTGACAGACACCGCCACCAACGTCAACGGCCAATTTTCCATTAATATAAACAGGCGCATCCAGATAACCGTTTTCTGCGCTACGCGGTCCCACCAATTCATTAAAAGAAAAAATTCCATCTGGCTTTAGTAATACACCCGCCAATTTTTCCGCCGCAAGAGCAATATTCTTTTGCCGATTGTAATCATTTATATCGAACTGTGTCGTATATCGAGCCAAGCGGTCATCAATCCCTTGCAAATCGATCGCCTTAATGCTCGGTTCAACAACCTCCACCGCCAACTTGATCGATAACGGCGGAATAGTGTATTCCAATGCCTGTTCAATTTGCCCCTCTAAGGCTGACGTATTAATGTGATAGCCGATTTCTTCTTTAGTCACTTTCACTCTGTCATTTTCATAGCTTAGGCATGCATTTAGCGGCGGTCTCTCAATTCGTTTCGCAATCGCCTTTAGCTGCTCATTTAATTTTTCCCGATCATATTGAGCATGAAGTGGTAAAATAATTTGATTATTCGCCGCTATATAGCGATCCTTCACACGCTTGATCATCCCCCCGCTACGCCCTATGGCATAAGCAGCATTCGCCAGCGCATCCGGATCAATCTGCAATGCAATATCTTGCGCCTGAATGTTCCATGTGCCCTGCTCATCACTAGCCAATTGCAACGTTTGCATCGCGCCAGACGCAAAGGATTCTCTTATCCGGTTTGCCGCCGCCTGTTTGCTAAGTCCACCAACCGGTATATTACCGACTCGAACGCCTTCATAAACCGCATCTGAAACCTGAAAAAACACATTGGCGGCGACGAGACTCGTTCCGCTTAGCAGCAAGATCAGCGCCCAAAAAAGAATGGTTTTTTTCACCTGGCCTGATTTAGACAAAAAATTATCTCCTTCCTGGGCTTAAAGTCTTATAGAGTAAGGAAATCCCCGCAATACTGCGGGGATTTCAATTATTGAATATTCATCGACAGTTCTACAAATTTGCCTGCCAATTTTGCCTTTTGCAGCACTTCTTCGGTAATTTCACCGCCTTGATCTACAATCAACATGCCATTGTCCGTTTCAATTTTACGGCTAGCTTTCTTGCCTAACAAGTATTTGCGGTGCTTGTCGTCAAATTTTTTGCCGCCTTCTTCAGCTGCCGGGGTCGATTTTTCCTCATCGGCAGGTGCTTCAGATGTTTCCACCGCTACCGTTTTTTCAGTTTCTCCTTTTTCCGCGACAACGGCTTTTGAAGTTTCTGCAATCGGTGCCGCTACCGTTGCTGCTGCAGGTGTCGGTGCTGCAAGAACCGGTTTTACATCAACGACCTCATCGCCATTATCGGTCATGATCAAGACATCTTTACCAAACGTAATTACCTGTTGTGCCGGCAAATTCGTCAGATTACCAGTCGACTCTTCGATTTCGCAGGCCACAATTTTACCGCCGATATCAATGATAATTTCTGTAACTTTGCCTTGGATACGTCCTGTACGTGTCAGAACTTTTGTGCCAATAATTTTCACTTCATCTTCTAGCAATTTTTCCAACTCAGGAACCGTTTCTACATTTTGAAGTGAATTGCAGCTTTCAACGATAATCGCCGATTCGCCCAGGCCGGTAATAGAAGTAAACGGTAGGAATTTAGCGCCCCAATACCATTTTCCGTCATCTACCAATAAAGCTGCCGCCGTACGCGCATTCGGATCAATCAGGATTGATTTTGCAATACCCAGCTCTCTACCTTCCGTGATGCTGACAATTGGCAGACCTACAATTTCAATGCTTTTTTTCATAAATGCCAAACCCTCCTATTTTTCTTCAAAATTTATTATTGCTAATTAAGGTCAAGCTAACTTCCGCCACTCCTTAAACTCCGAATCAATCTCATGCAAGATTTCCTCTGGAATGTTGCGAAACGGCATAAATCCCAAGCGATTTTGCACCAAAATATTTTTTACAATTCGCAGATACGCAATTGCCACAATAAATTCTTGCTCCATGGGAGCATCTTCCCTTATTGCCGGCAACGTTCGCGCCTCTGAAAACAAATTGATCGCTTCGTCATATAGACCGTCATTTTTCAAAAGGTTAGCCGCCTCAATGGCGACCAGTGAAACCAGGTCACTTTCCGGAAACCTGCGTAAAATAGCCCTAAAACAACCAAGTGCTAAGGCAAATGCCTTTTCCTCCTTATGTGTAAGCGCCATATCCCACAGCGTCTCCAAATCCAACGTCTCCCATTGGGCATTATCAGCTTGCACAATTTCACCATCCCTGCCAATATCGTCCCCTTGTTCTACTGGTAACTGCGACGCAACTTCGCGTTCTTCTGCTGTGATGACCTCTTCTAACTCGAGTGAAAGCTCAACGTCTACACTCGCCCCTATCTCCGCCGCTGCTTCTGGCGTCACGTCTACTGCTTCGTCCGTTTTTAATTCGATTTCGCCTTCATCGTATTGCTCTACAACAATATTTATCGCCTCAGATTGCAAGCTCAGGTCAACACGATCGTCTTCAGCCGCTCGATACTCGTCTTTCTCCGGTTCAATATCCGGATCAGATTCTTCTTTTTGATCAGGTTCCCTCTTCAAAGCACTGGCTTCCACAGCCATTTCAGGCACATCTTCAACTTCCTCGAATGCAACGTTTTCATCTACAGCAATAAACGGTTCCGGCATTTGAACCGCAACCTCAACTTCTTTCTCCTGAAACGTTTCGGAAATCTCAGCAATAGATTCGCACATCGACAGTTCTTGACGCTGACTGGGTTCAAGCTCCTTCGCTAAAGGTTGAACGAACGGTTCATCGACTAGTACCTTTCCGAATGCAACTTCGCATTCACCACTATCCGCGGCCGGTTTATCACAATGATATGCAATCAAATAAGCAAAAATCACGGCACAAACCAACAAAATGCCGAATGTTCCTGCCAAACCGACCATACCGACAGCTAGGCGCGGCAGAACAACGCTAATTAGTATCGCGCAAGCCGCACAAATGAGCAGGGGCTTTAAACGAATCGCCATCTTGAAGACATGGTTAGCAAAAAAATAAACCATCAGCGTCGAAAACGATATCGTCATCAGCGTTATTAATACATATTCCATCAACTAACACCACAGTTCCTGGTTTGTGATTTACCAATCATTTTTGTTATATTCGCCACAATGATTACTTTTCCTGTCAACAAGATTAATTTATTACATTTTTTTATACTTTCACTTCATTTATCCTCTTCAAGCGAATTTGCCGCACCTAGAACTCCAATCAGCGCATGTTCAAAAGTCAGTCCACCCTGCAGATAAACAATATACGGCTCACGTAGCGGACCATCTGCACTCAACTCAATTGATGCACCTTGTACAAACGTTCCCGCCGCCATGATGACCTGGTCTTGATACCCAGGCATTCCACTCGGTTCCGGCTTCACATGTGCATCGACCGGTGAATAATGCTGTAACCCCTGGCAAAAAGCAGTCATTTTTTCCGGACTGCCTAGTTCGATCGCTTGGATAATGTCACTGCGTTCCGCCGTCCATTTCGGGTACACGTTGTAGCCTAACTCTTCAAACAAAGCCGCCGCAAAGATTGCTCCTTTCACTGCTTGCGCTGTTACATGCGGCGCTAAAAACAACCCCTGGAACAGCAAGCGCGGTTCACCGAGCGACGCTCCAACTTCGCCGCCGATTCCCGGCGCGGTAAGACGATAGGCCGCCAATTCGACCAAAGCCTTGCTACCGGCGATATAACCACCGGTCGGAGCAATGCCGCCGCCAGGATTCTTAATCAGCGAACCTGCCATGATATCGGCGCCCACGGCCGTAGGTTCTCGATCTTCAACGAATTCGCCGTAACAATTGTCGACAAAACAGAAACAGTCAGGCTTGATCGCTTTGATGTCTCGGCACAGCCGTTCAATTTCAGCGATCGTTAACGTCGGCCGCATGCTGTAGCCGCGTGAGCGCTGAATCAACACGACTTTGGTCGCCGGCGTAATCGCCGCTGCCAGATTGGCATAATCAATTCCGCTCTCACATAAATCCAGTTGACTGTAACTGACGCCAAAATCCTTCAAGGATCCGGGAACCGGTTCATCCGTACTATGACCGATTACCGTTTGCATCGTATCATAAGGATTTCCCGTGACCGACAACAAATGGTCGCCCGGCCGCAAAATACCAAAGAGAACCGTTGCAAGCGCATGTGTCCCGGATACGAATTGCGTCCGCACCAGCGCCGCCTCGCATTGGCAGACCTCGGCCCAAATTTCCTCTAACTTTTCCCGCCCCGGATCATTGTATGCATAACCAGACGTGCTGCGAAAATGAAAGTCCGCCAACTTATGCTTCCGAAATGCGGTGAGTATCCTGAGCGTATTGCGAAATGAAACATCCTCGATTTTTTGAAAACAGGGTTGAATTTTCTCCAGTATCTCCCGTTTTAACGCCAAGAGGCGATGATTGGTCATAAGCGCTTCCAGATTGAATTCCTCCTCTTAATGCACGCCATTTGGCAAATAAGCCGTAAACATAGCCGTATATTCTTTAGGGACAAGCGCAACAACCCGTGTGCCCGTCTCGTCATGTGTCAGGCTTTTGACCTGTGCCACCTTATATAAATTCGTCAAGCTTGCCGTTTCCTGATACGGAATCAGCAGCTCCATCTCTTCCATTGCACCAGTCAAGCACACTTCAGTCTGCCGCAGCAGCTGCATCATGCCTTCGCCAGTCAACGCTGAGATTGCCACGCTGTTTTCATCGCGCAGCATACGATTCACTTCGGCCTTATTTGCGACAAGATCGGTCTTATTATAAACCATCAGCATCGCTTTCGTCTCGGCTTTTAGTTCTTTTAAAACCTTGAACACTTCTTCACGCTGCTCTTCCCACTGCGGATGACTCGCATCCACGACATGCAGCAACAGATCCGCCTCGACGACTTCTTCGAGCGTGGCTCGAAACGCCGCAATCAATTGATGCGGCAGCTTTTGAATAAAACCTACCGTATCGGTGAACAAGACCTCTTTTCCCTCCGGCAATTTCACCATCCGCGTCGTTGGATCAAGCGTGGCAAACAGTTTGTCTTCCGCAAGAACGCCCGCTTGCGTCAAATAATTAAGCAGCGTCGATTTTCCTGCATTCGTATAGCCGACTAAGGCCACGGTCAGCGTATTGGCCGCTTGACGCGCCTTGCGATGCAACGCCCGTTGCTTTCGTACATTGCCGATCGAAGTTTCGATCTCGCTGATCCTTGAACGTATCCGCCGCCGATCGACTTCCAGTTTTGTCTCGCCAGGCCCGCGAGTCCCGATGCCGCCGCCAAGCCTCGACAGAATCAACCCCTGTCCGCCAAGCCTCGGCAGACGATATTTCAGCTGCGCCAGTTCAACCTGCATCTTTCCCTCATGCGAACGGGCTCGCTGCGCAAAGATATCGAGAATCAGTGCGGCGCGATCGACGACTTTCACGCCCAGCACCTGCTCCAGATTACGCTGCTGCGCCGGACTTAAAACATCGTCAAAGATGATAATTGACGCTTCGGCTTCCTGTCGCAGCATTGCGACTTCCTTCGCCTTGCCCTTGCCGATGAACAGAGCGGCATCCGGCTTCTCGCGCTTTTGCCAGAAGCGTCCGACAACTTCCGCGCCAGCCGTCTCAGCCAATAAGCCAAGCTCGGCTAAGGATTCTTCCGCACCCCAGCCGCCCTGCCATTCCATACCGACTAAGATTGCCCGTTCTTTACCAGTCGCAACCAGACTGGAAGCGTTTCGCCCTAGCGCTGCTTCAATCTGCTGAATCAATACGGAAATGTCGGAGGCAAACAAATCTTCCGCCGAAACCGGGTAATGCGAACTCACCGAAAAACCACCGTCCACATCCCGCCCTTCCAAAAACGCCACGCCAAATTCCATTTCTCCGCTGCGTTGTCCGACCGATACCATTACGTCAAAGCGCAATTCGCGCAGCGCTGCGGTATCGAGCATGCTTAATTGACCGCTCTGACCTGGATGGGTATGGATGCAGCGAACGCCGCAGAGATTTTGCTGTGAGCGCTTTTGATTCTGTTCCGGCAGTGACACGCTGGCAATGTCGCCAATCACTACGGCCAGCACTTTTCCATGCCGACTTATATACACGGCAATTTCCCGCTGTATCAGTTCACTTACCTCGACGATTTCCTGCAGCAATTCTTCAGCGATGATCTGTCGTTTATCCATGCTGTGATTGTAAAATTTGTTAATTCGATCTAGAATCGTCTTTCTAATTCCGCTGGTATCGCCCAATATTTCCGGCATAGTACACCTACCTTACTTTCAAACGCATTAAAAGAGGCCTCCATTGAAGCCTCTTTGTTATGATACACTCATTCTGGTTTTGTCGCTTCTTCGCGACGCTCGTTCCAGTTGGCGGCAAAGGGTCGTGTCGGCGTAATCGTCGATATGGCATGCTTATACACCAATTGCTGTTTTCCTTCGTGTTCGATAATAACCGTAAAGCTGTCGAAGCCTTTGACGATACCGCGTATCTGGAACCCGTTCACTAAGTAAATAACAACCGGTAAATTGGTTTCCTTGCGAATCTGGTTCAGAAAACTGTCCTGCAAATTAAGCTTACCCGTCATTCTCAACCGCCCTCCTGCACGCCTCATTTTACATTAAAATTCGCTTCTTCATGAGTACTTTCCTGCAAACGTCTGGTAAAAAGATTCCAACAAGGGCGCATATCCTTTGTCCGGCTGATATTCGAGCCAATGCAGATAAGGCATTTTCTTGAACCAGGTCCATTGCCGCTTGGCAAACTGGCGCGTATGCGCCTTGACGCTTTCCACTGCCTCAGCCAAACTGCACTCGCCCTCCAGATGCGCGACGAATTCCTTATAGCCGATTCCCTGCATGCACTGACTGTCTCTGGCGATGCCCCGGCGCAACAACCCTTCGACTTCCGCCAGAACGCCGTCCTTGACCATGCTGTCGACCCTGGCGTTAATCCGCTGATGCAGTAGCGCGCGCTCCAGCGTGATCCCGACGACCGTCGCATCATAACGCAGTAGTTGGTTAGAGGCAAGCACCTGCGTCGGCGGAATTGTTTCGCCGCCCAGCTCCGCTACTTCTAGCGCGCGGATCACGCGGCGCACATTATTGGGATGGATGCGCTCGGCGGCAACCGGATCAATGCGCTGCAGCCGGTCATACAAATATTGCAGACCTTTTTCTTCCGCCACGCCTTCCATTTCATTACGATAAGCCTCATTGCTTTCAGCCGCAACAAAGGTATAGCCTTCGAGCAGCGCTTTAAGGTACAAACCGGTTCCTCCGACAATAATGGGCGTCTTGCCGCGCGTCTGGATATCAAAAATCAGCTTTTCCGCAGCCTGCTGAAAGTCAACCGCGCTAAACGTTGCGCCAGGCTCAATGATATCAATCAAATGATGCGGCACGCCTTTTCTTTCGGCCAGACTCGGTTTGGCCGTACCAATGTCCATGCCCCGGTAGACGAGCATCGAATCACCTGATATGATTTCACCGCCGCACTGCAGCGCAATATCGATGCCGAGGCGCGTCTTACCGACTGCCGTAGGGCCGGCAATCACCACTAGTCTATTCATTTTTACCACCTGCCTGCAAATCAATGACGCCGTATTGAACGCTGCTATAGCGCCCGCCATAAGTTTTCGTTATTCCAAGCCGACAAAATTCCTGACTGCCGCTTATTTCCTTCACAACTACCCGGTGTTTCGCCACACGAATCGCCTCATTAAGCGAGAGTTCCGACAACGGCCGATGATCAGCCAAGCTACGCATCGGTTTCAACTGGGAGCTGGAAGAAATAGGCTGACGAAACATCGGATCGAAGAAAACAACATCAAACGAATTGTCCGCCAACTCGCATAAGAACTGTTCATAATCGACATTGATCACTTCGATTGGTGCGACATCCTCCCGCGCGGCGAGGAATTGCTGCAGCCCAGCCTTGACAATAAAAGCAGTCAGCGGTGCAATTTCCAGGCCACAAACAAAGCCCGTCGGACCCGCCCCCCAGCTGGCAACAATCGCATCGGTTCCCAAGCCCAGCGTACAGTCCAAGACCCGCATCCCAGGTTCGAGCGCCATCGCCGCAAGCATATGATCAGATTGGCCTCGTTTCAGCTGCAAGAGACGAAGTTCTGCCATGCTGGGATGAAAGAAGAATTCTCCGCCCGCCGTATGCAATACACATCCACTTTGCTTGACGACCAGAATGTTTTCTGCTTGATGCTCTTCCTGCAGCTGCAGCAATGACAAATTGGCTCGCACCACATAATCGCAGTGCAGGATATTGGCGACTTCCTTTGCATAAGTTTCACGCTCGGTATGCGTTTTTCCGCTTGTCGTGACAATCACATGTTTTCGCATTGTGGTCATGTCCGCTTAAACAGCTTATCAATTTGCTCTGGCGTAAAACGCAACATACAAGGCCGGCCATGCGGGCAGGCATAAGGGCGACTGGTCAAGCACAGCTCATCGAGCAGGGCTTGCATTTGGCGCATATTGAGTCGCAGCCCCGCCTTGATTGCGCCGCGGCAGGACGCAATCTGCAGTGCATGATGACGCAGTTCCGCCGCCGTCGGCTGATGATAAGAAAGAAATGCGCCGAGAATCTCACGCAACATCAACTCCACTTCATCAACGCCAAGATCCCCCGGTACCTCGCTAATGCGAACCACCGACGGTCCCATCGGTTCGATTGAAAAGCCAAGTTCAATGAACAACGCACTTTCGCGTGAGATGATATCGATTTCACGTTCGCTCAGATCGGCATACACCGGCATTAATAATTGCTGCGCCGGAATCCGCTCAGCATGAGAACAAAGTTTATCATAGAGTATTCGTTCATGTGCTGCATGCTGATCAATCAAATACATCGATTTCGTATCCGTCGCTATGATATAACAATCATCAATCTGGCCTAGCGGGTATAACGCCAGTGCTTCATTCGCATCGTCAAAGATTCGCTCCTCCGCAATAGACTCTCTGCCTTCATGCGTTGACTCTTTGGATTCGGCTGCGGCGCGTTCGCCGGAGAAGATCATCTCATCCTGTTGCTGCAATGCAGCACGCAACTCTCCTGTGTTAAAAGCAGCTTTATCCTCCTGCAGCGTCGGTAAAAACGATGGATTGCGCGGCGCATAATTCGGACGTTGAAAAAGAGAAGGAGAAACATTCGTTCGCCCCACTTCTCCCACATCTGAACGCACCCGGTCAGAAATCACACTGTCGAGTGAGGTCGCAAGTTGCTGCGCTCCGCCGCTCGGCGTAATTGAAAGAGACTGACCGACCGCCTTGTACACAGCGCGAAAAATCAGTTGTTCATCGCTAAATTTGACTTCACTCTTTTGCGGATGCACATTCACGTCGACCGTCTCGGGCGGCACAGTCAGGCGCAGCACCGCGAGCGGATAGCCGCTTTTCGGCAACAACGAATGATAGGCATTGTCGAGTGCTTTGGCAATTGAACGATTGCTGATGACGCGGCGATTGATAATATAGCTTTGCCAATGCCGACTGCCTTTGAGCAATGTCGGTTTTGACAGATATCCTTCAATCGCAATGCCGCGCTCTTCGTCTCGATACTCGATCGGCAGCAACTCCGGCAGTACCTTGTGACCGTAAATATGACTGATCGTTTCCTTCAGGTCGCAATTACCCGGCGTCGACAGTACCAACCGACCATTATGGATCAAGCGGAAAGACACCTCCGGATAGGCCAGTGCCAGCTTGCACAGCGCGTCGTTAATATGGCTGCCTTCTGAAGACGGCGTTTTGAGGAATTTTAGTCGGGCGGGAACATTGTAAAACAGCGCTTCGACCATCACCGTCGTGCCTACACCACAGCCTGCTTCGCGCAAATCCTGCACCTGACCGCCTTCAACTCGAACATACGTTCCAATTTCATTGCCGATCACTCGCGTTGTCACGGAAAATTTAGCTACAGCGGCAATACTTGGCAGAGCCTCGCCACGAAAACCGAGTGAGCCAAGCGAATGCAAATCATCTGCCGAGCGAATCTTACTTGTGGCATGGCGCAGCAAGCAATTTTCTGCATCGCTGCGATCCATGCCAGTTCCATCATCAGTAACGCGGATCGATCGAATGCCGCCATCCATAATTTCCACTTCTATATTGCGGCTTTCAGCATCGATAGAGTTTTCCACCAATTCCTTGACGATCGATACCGGCCTTTCGACAACTTCTCCGGCCGCAATCTGGTTCGCGGTATGTTCATCCAATAATTGAATTCTACTCATAATTTACCGGACTCCTGTCTAGCCAGAGTCTGCAATCGATACAATGCATTCATCGCTTCGAGCGGCGTAATCGTCATCACGTCGACCGCCAAGAGCTCATCAATTGCTGCGGACGAAAAAAGCGATACGGCAGCCTGCGGCTTCACGCCTCTCGAACATTTGTTCGTTTCACTTTGTTTGCCGTCACTCGGCGCTTCAAGTTCCTGCAACAATTCCTGTGCGCGCTGCGTGAGGCGCTTAGGCAGGCCCGCCAGCTGTGCGACATGGATGCCGTAGCTCTTATCCGCGCCGCCGGGAACGATGCGGCGCAGAAATACGACTTCCGTACCTCGTTCCTTGACCGCGACCGAATAATTTCGAATCAGCGGACTGTAATCTTCGAGCACAGTCAGTTCATGATAATGCGTCGCGAACAGCGTTTTCGCCTTGATTTTTTCGCGCAAATACTCAATCACCGCGCGCGCGATACTCATACCGTCAAATGTGCTTGTGCCGCGGCCGATCTCGTCAAGAATGATCAGGCTGTTGTGCGTCGCATGCTTTAAGATTTGCGCCACCTCATTCATTTCCACCATGAACGTGCTTTGCCCGGTTGCCAGGTCGTCGCTCGCTCCGACGCGCGTGAAAATACGGTCGACCGCACAGATGCTGGCTTCGCGTGCCGGTATAAAGCTGCCCATCTGCGCCATCAACACCAGCAGCGCCACCTGGCGCATGTACGTTGACTTGCCCGCCATGTTAGGGCCGGTAATCAGGATCACTTCGTTTTCATTATGGTCCAGCACCGTGTCGTTCGGTACAAACCGTTCCTTGACCAGCAATCGTTCCACGACCGGATGACGACCGTCGCGAATGATGATTTCACGCTGATCATTGATCGTCGGACGGATATATTGGTTGCGAAATGCCGCTTCCGCCATGCTCTGCAGGACATCTAGCACCGCTAACTCCTGCGCCGTGCGCTGAATTGCCTGCAGCTCCGCCTTCACATGCTCGCGTAGCGATACGAACAACGCATATTCCAGATTAACGATTTTATCCTGTGCGCCGAGAATCTTCGTTTCAAATTCTTTCAGTTCCGGCGTGATATAGCGTTCCGCGTTCGCCAGCGTTTGTTTGCGGATATAGGTCGCCGGCGCACTGGCCGCGTTGGCATGCGTGATTTCGATATAATAGCCGAAAACCTTATTATAGCCGACCTTGAGCGAACGAATGCCCGTCTGTTCGCGTTCCCGGCTTTCTATATCCTGGATGAACTGCTTCGTATCGCGCGAAATCGCATGCAACTCATCGAGTTCCAGATCGTAACCGCTTTTGATCATGCCGCCTTCGCGCACCGAAAATGGCGGCGCGTCGACGATTGCGTTCTCAAGCAGGTTGGCCGTCTCGCTGTGCGTATCGAGTTTCAAATATGCATTGGCCAGCAGACTGCTTTCCGTCCCCTGCAATTCTGCCTTAATCGTCGGCAACGCCAATAACGACGTCTTAAGCGCCACCAGATCGCGCGCATTGGCTGTTCCAACCTCGACGCGCGTTAGAATGCGTTCCAAGTCGTAAATATCCGCCAGACAAGCCTGCAGGCGTTGACGCAGCACCGATTTGCCAATCAGCTCGGCCAGTGCATCCTGGCGCTGCCGGATCGCATTCCGATCGACTAGCGGATATTCCAGCCATTTTTTCAATAACCGGCCGCCCATCGCCGTCTTCGTATAATCAAGCACCGACAGCAACGTATCCTTCTTGCCGCCTTCGCGAATATTGCGAGTGATTTCCAGATTACGCAACGCGGTCGCGTCAATAACCAAATGATCGCCCGATTCATATCGGGTCAGCCGGTTCATATGACTGAGATCCGACTTGACCGTATTATGCAGATAATGCAGCAGGCTGCCAATCGCCTGGGCCGCAACCTCCTGCACCGGAATCAGTTCCTTGCTAAAGTGCTGCCGGTTCAATGCAGCAAGCCGTGCCGGCTCGAGTGCCGTCAACGTCGTCTGGGTGCAGCCCGACAACCGATTCGTCAGAAAGGACTCCAGTTCCTTCCACTCCTCAAGCTTCGAAGTGAAAATGATCTCGCGCGGCAGCAGACGGAACAGATGGTCGCACAGGCCGCTCGTTCGATACGGCCCAGTCAGCACGCTCCAGGTGAACTCTCCGGTCGATATGTCAGCCGCGGCAAAGGCCAGCACGCCGTCCTCTTCGCATACTGCGACGAGAAAATTGTTGCCGTTGTCCGGCAGCAGCGAATCCGAAATGACCGTGCCGGGCGTGATGATCCGCACGACTTCGCGCCGCACGATTCCCTTGACTTGTTTGGGATCCTCGACCTGTT
The DNA here is from genome assembly GCA_963667825.1 of Negativicutes bacterium. Taxonomy (GTDB): domain Bacteria; phylum Bacillota; class Negativicutes; order SG130; family SG130; genus Azotosporobacter. Next base: position 73,749 of record OY764022.1, read on the forward strand.
CGCAGATCGCGACCTTGAAACCCTTTTGGATCAGTTTTGCAACATAATTATCCGCCGAATGATACGGGATGCCGCACATCGGGATCTTTTCCGTCTGTCCTCCGTCGCGCGCCGTCAGCGTGATTTCGAGTTCACGCGAAGCCAGTTTGGCATCTTCAAAAAACATTTCATAGAAATCGCCGAGGCGGAAGAATAGTATTTCATCAACATGCTGGCGTTTGACTTCCAGGTATTGTTCCAGCATCGGTGTGTATTTTACGGTCATATGCAGTCTCCTGTCAACATTTTAGCGTTTTACCCGCCCTTTTAGCAGCCATGTCTGCGCCTTTTCAATCTCAATGTCGATGCACTGTCCAATCACTTCGCGGCCGTCGCGTTTCCAAAGCACGAGCTTGTTGCCGTCAGTCCGGCCGACGAGACGGCTCGCATCATTCTTGCTCTCGCCTTCAACCATCACCGCTACCGTTTTCCCTTCCAGCAGCTGGTTGCGCTTCAGGCTGATTTCATTTTGCAGATCCATCAGCTGCTGTAGCCTAGCCTTCTTCAGCGCGAGCGGCACTTGGTTGTCCATCGTGGCCGCCGGCGTTCCCGAACGGCAGGAGAAAATGAACGTGTAGGCCGCATCAAATTCGACTTCGCGGAACAGCTGCAGCGTGTCGGCAAAATCTTCGTCCGTCTCGCCGGGGAATCCGACGATGACGTCGGTGCTGAGCGTCGCTTCCGGCAGATATCGCCGGATGATCGAAACCAGCTCCAGATAATCTTCGCGGCTGTAGCCGCGGTTCATCCGCTTCAACACGTCATTGCTGCCCGCCTGCACCGGCAGATGGAACTGGCGGCAGATTCGCTTACTGTTCGCGATGACCTTGACGACGTCTTCATTCATGTCGCGCGGATGCGACGTCATATAGCGGACCCGTTCGATTTCTTCCACCTCGTCGACCGCGGCCAGCAGCTCGGCGAACGAATTGCCGACGCCGAGGTCCTTGCCGTAGGAATTGACGTTTTGGCCGAGCAGCGTGATTTCCTTGAACCCGTCTCGGCCCAGCTGGCGGATTTCCGCGACGATTTCGTCCTTGCTGCGGCTGCGTTCCCGCCCGCGCACATACGGAACGATGCAATAAGTACAAAAATTATTGCATCCATACATGATCGGTACCCAGGCAACAATCGAGCTCTTGCGCACCGACGGCACATCGGCCGCCATCTGTTCCGCCTGCTCCCACACCGCCAGGATCGGTTCGCGGTTTTCCTGCCATTCGCGCACGACCTCGATCAGTGTATGCGTATTGTACGTGCCCAGCACGACGTCGATATGCGGCGCCTTTTTAAACAGCTTCTCCCGATCCTTCTGCGCCATGCAGCCGGCGACAATGACCAGCAAGTTCGGGTTGAGCGTCTTATAGCGCTTCAGTTCGCCAATTTTGCCGTAAATCTTCTTTTCCGCGCTTTCTCTGACGCAGCAGGTATTGATAATTACGACATCGGCCTCATCCAAACTCTCCGTCGCTTCATAGCCAAGCGTCCTAAGCTGACCGCTCAGGCGCTCCGAATCGTTTTCGTTCATCTGACAGCCGTAAGTAATGTTGAGATACTTCTTCACACTAGATTCCGTCATTTATATAAGCACTCCTAAATTCTTATTATTAATAGTTATTATCCAGTATATTATACAGGTATAACGAGCATAAACCAAGCCCCTTCCGAAGCTTGGTTTATTAGAATCAGAGGATATCCTGTTTTTTATTCTAAAGACTAGCGAAAAAACACGCTCTCTTCCTTTTCAGTTCTTGCCAGAAGTAATTTTTCCTATTTAACCGGCAACACCGGCACTTCCAGCGCGGCAAACTGATCCTCCAGAAAGCTGCGGTATTTGTCGTGGATAATGCGCAACGCAGTGATAATTGCACGTTTAGCATTCCCCTGATAAATTCGCTCAATAACCTGTACCAACGGTTCAATTCCGTCCTGCAGCGAATAGCCCCCAATTGCCTCGGCTACATGACGGCGAGCCAGCTCAGTGGCCAGGGTACAATCCGCTTCGATGATGATTCCTTTTTCGACATCAATCACAGCCATTACTCCAACCACGCTTGATATTTCACTGGCGGTAATTCCTGTCGGCAATTTTGCATAACCAGAAAATAATATTTGCTGTTGCATAGCGGTTTTCATCCTCTTTTCCTACTCTGTACTCAAACGTTTGACAGCAATATTGACTTCTCGAACCACCATGCCCGTCATTTGCTCTACCATTTTCTTAATTCTCTGCTGCGCCCGTTGCGCGACGTCCCAAATCGCATTGCCATAGCGAATTGTGATTTCCAGAGTAATCGAGATTCCTTTTTCCCGTTCGCGCGAATATTTGATAACAATATGACTGGTCCGAGTAAGGCCCGCTTCACTGGTTGCTACGTGGTCTACGATCCGGGCAATCGCCGAATCAGAAATTAGCAGTTTTCCATAATAACTGAAGGTCGGACGCACAATCGATTTTTCACCCAGTTTACGTCGCGATGCCTTCGATTTCTTAAAGAAAATATCGAGAGGATCGATTAGATATCCAGAAAAATGAGGCTTCAATTCGATTGTCGGTACCGGAATAATATGCTTGCCTTCTTTTAAACGGCTTTCCCGCGCCTTAGCAATTTCAGCCGGCGTTGCAATCTCCTCAATCCTAACAATGTGGCTGATTTCAGGTAATTCGAGAATTTGTGCAATTTTACCTACCATATTATCGGATGTACCAAGAATCAGAATCCTCTCCGGCGTGACTTCCTTGATGGCTTCACGCACTTCGCGCGCATGCTCCTCTTCCATGAAAATAGCACGTCGCACCGCCATAATCTTGCTCGGTTCTTTCTTGGCAGATTTTCCCGCGACGATTTTACTATCTTTAATCAAAAGTCCATCATCAATGATTGTGTCCACCTTATGTTCATGTGCCACAATCAGTGCACGATGGCTCTTTCCAGTCCCGCTGGGTCCTACAAGGGCTATGACATCCATATTGCTTCTCCTGCACCGTCATCTTATATATAAACATTACGGTCGTTTCTGTTCCTTGTCAATAGCGTTTGCCAACAAAAACGATTGCTACCAAGGAAATCTGCGCAACCATGCCTTTTCAACCCTAAATTCTCCCAAAGTTTCAGGATAACGCCCGGGAATCGCATGATAATCTGAACCGCCACTGACAATCAGTCCGTATTGCTCCGCCAATTCCAGATAATGTTCTGCTTCCATCCGGCTGTGTTTCGGATGATAGACTTCCAATCCTTTTATCCCATCACGAATCAGTTGCGTCACCACCGCATCACATCCCACCAGCCCTGGATGCGCCAAAACCGGTACGCCTGCCGCATTTTCAATCAAGGCGATTACTTCCTGGGGCGTTAGCTTGTAATGCGGCACATAGGCCGGCTTATTTTTTCCTAACACCGCTTCAAAAGCTTCATGTGAAGATGCGAAATACCCTTTATCGACCAAGGCTTGCGCCACGTGCGGACGTCCGAGTGAAATTGCCTTGCCGGCACATCTGGCTACATCGACTCCTTCGATATCGAAGGAGAGCCGCTGCAGTTTGGCAATCATTTTCGCTACACGGCTCCGGCGCGACTCCGCCAGCAGCTCTATATAGCGGCATAACTCTGCATCTTTACTATCAATGCCGTAACCTAAGATGTGCACCTCATGCTTGGGCAAATCTGTGCTGAATTCTATCCCAGGAATAATCGCGACATCCGATTGTCCGCTTCGTTCAAGAGACAGGTATCCGGCGAGCGTATCATGATCAGTGATCGCAATACAGCCAATGCCGCATTTTTTCGCCTGATCAACCACTACGCGAGGCGATAATCGACCATCCGAAGCCGTTGTGTGAATATGCAAGTCTACTAGCATGAGCATTCCATATCCTTTACCAGTTGAATCAGAGTCCGCGTACCAAATCCGGTTGCACCTTTGACACAGTAAGCGGATTGCTTGTCACTCATTTCAAGGCCGGCAATATCAATATGTACCCAAGGAACTTCCTTGGCAAAGTGTTTGAGGAACATGCCTGCCGTGATTGCGCCGCCCCAGCGGCCGCCAGTGTTCTTTAAATCTGCAATCGGACTCTTAATCATTTCGCCATATTCTTCATAACAAGGAAACTGCCACATTTTTTCACCACTTGTCTCGGCCGCACGCATTAACCGCTCCGCCCAAGCAGGTTCATTCCCAACCACACCTGCCGCCACTTTTCCAAGCGCAACCATACACGCGCCAGTTAGCGTCGCAATGTCTATTATTCTTGTCGCACCAAGACGCTGCGCATAACTGATTGCGTCTGCTAACAACAGGCGTCCTTCGGCATCGGTATTGATAATTTCAATCGTCGTGCCGTCCATGGCTGTCACGATATCGCCCGGTCGGAACGCATTGCCGGAAGGCATATTTTCGGCGCAAGGAATCAACGCTACGACGTTGCATTTTAATTCCAACCTTGCAATGGCTTCAATCGCGCCAAGCACCACAGCACCGCCAGCCATATCGCCTTTCATCGCTCCCATATTTTCGCCTGGCTTAAGCGACAAACCACCGCTATCAAATGTGACTCCTTTGCCAACCAACGCCAAAACTTCGCTTGTCACTGGATTGCCCCGATAGCGCAAGACAATCATACAGGAAGGATTTTTACTGCCCTGTCCGACTGCCAAAACGCCGCCCATTTTCTCTCTTTTCAAATCATCTTCCTTTAGCAGTTCCACTTCTACAACACCATTCTTGAAACGCTTGAGAGCCTCCGCCCCCATCTGCAGCGGCAACAAATCGTTGCCCGGCACATTAGCAAGATCGCGTGCCCACTTTACACTGTCCGCAATGACGCCTGCGCGTTCTAGCGCCGTTTTGACCATACTCAGATCACTTGGCAAAACCGTCATGACAAGCGTCGTTTCTGGCAGGCTCTTGTATTTCGTCTTATAGCGGTTATATTCATAATAGCCCAGCAGCACGCCTTCGAAGAAACTCTGAAATGCATCCTCTTTAAGCTGATTGACGCTGCTAATTGCCTGTAACGGACAAATTGCTTGCGTCACCTGTTGCGTTTTCAGTGCATGAGCTAATTTACCGCCACAACAGCGTAACTCTTCGTTCGATAATGCTGCAGTCCCTTTATCCAAGCCAACAAGCATCGACTTGCGCATCTGCCCTTCGCTCTCATAATAAAAAAAAGTCGTTTCGCCATGCTTATAAAGCCGTTCATCTTCTTTTAGCACCCCCGGCAATTCCGGCGTTACGGTTAGCTTTTTCGTTAGTAACGCCACGAGACATTCCGCCTCTTTTGCTTCCCGTTCAACTTCTATCGTTACTATAATCATGTTACCCTCCCTAATTTAAACATAGCATCAAAATCTTTATAAAAAAAACCTGTTCAGTGAACAGGTTATTTTCGTCTTACCTCGGCTGAACAATTAATTTCATTGCCGTTCGATCTTCGCCGTCAATCACAATGTCGGTAAATGCCGGGATACAGATCAAATCCACCCCATGTGGAGCAACGAATCCCCTGGCAATGGCGACGGCCTTTACCGCCTGATTGAGAGCGCCTGCACCGATGGCTTGCATCTCGGCGCCGCCGCGCTCACGCAAAACTCCCGCTAATGCCCCTGCTACAGAATTTGGATTTGATTTTGCTGACACTTTTAAGACTTCCATGTTTTCATGTGCCCTCCTTTAATTGTTGCAAAGCAATAAAGATGAAGACTCAAGCCTATCAAGCCTATAGTGTCAGTTTATTCGGGATAGACCCAAAAAATCCCTGTTAATATTTTAAATATTTTTAATATTACGTATTTACTTCTCTATTCACTCGTTTGATTCCACTTATCGTTTTGCATTGCATATCAAACTCCAGCAGCACCGCATTAAAGCTCACCAAACCATCTGCCACTTCGAAACGTGTCGGCATACCTGTCAAAAACTTTCTCAATACGGCTTCCGATTTGACGCCAAGCACAGAGTCGCGCGCTCCGACCATTCCAGCATCGGTCATATAGGCCGTTCCGCCTGGAAGAATGCGTTCATCTGCCGTTTGTACATGGGTATGCGTTCCGATTACCGCAGTAGCCCGACCAGCAAGATGCCAGCCTAACGCAATTTTTTCAGAGGTTGCTTCCGCATGAAAATCGAAAAAAATCAAATCACAGTCAGACAAATCCGCCATAATCAAGTCGGCCTGACGAAAAGGACAGTCGACTGGCGGCATATAAACGCGTCCCGCCAGATTGACAACGCCGATCGTCAAAGCGCCGCAGGCATACTTTCCCCAACCGCGCCCCGGTGTACCCGGAGGATAATTCGCCGGACGCAAGAGATGTGTTTCCGTCTCCATAGAAGGGATGATTTCCCGCTTGTCCCAAATATGATTGCCCGTCGTGACCACATCGATTCCATAAGAACGCAATTCATCGAATACCGGCTTGGTAATGCCTACGCCCCCTGCCGAATTTTCGCCATTCGCGATAACAAAATCAAGCGAAAATTCCCGGCGCAACTCCGGCAGCAATGCTTCTACAGCCCTGCGCCCTGGATTACCGATAATATCCCCAATAAATAATATATTCATCCCATATCACCTGATCATTTATTTATTAAAAACCAGCACCCGACCTTCTTCGCGAATTCCAACCAGCCCCTGACCTCCATAGTTGCTCTTGATGCTGTTCAACATATTCTCAATTAATTCTTCATGAAACCCGGCTTCCTCGATCTGCTGTTCCACGATGTCTGAGACTAACAGGCCTTGAATCTGTTCACGCAAAATCGTAACCAGCAAAACAATCTCACTTTTACTAATTGTTGCAACATCACGTTCTACGTTCAGAACGGTTAGCTTTCCCTCAACCTCAAGTTGGATGTTGCAGAGCATCGGTCGAACTTTCACCAGTTCATAGAACGCCGCCAACGATTCTTCTAAGAAATTCACACGCAAGATTTCCTCGTCAGCCAATTGTACAAAAAGAAATTTCATCGTTATCGAATTTCGCCGTGGTTCAAAAGTCAGACTTGCAATTTCCGGATAACGGACTAGCAATGACACCAACAAATTCACCCCATCCGAAGCAAATTCATCGTTTTGCATATAGGAAGGCATCAAATCACCTCTGTTATTCCCAAAGTGAAAGAGGAAAACGACCTCGCTCACTTGAGGTCGTTTTCCTACAATTATTTAGCGTAATCAACAGCACGCGTCTCGCGAATCACTGTCACTTTAATTTGACCTGGGTATTCCAGTTCATTTTCAATTTTCTTTACAATGTCACGCGCCATCAATGTAGCCGTGTCATCGTCAATCTTATCCGGCTTTACCATGATGCGAACTTCACGTCCCGCTTGAATGGCAAAACATTTTTCAACGCCTTCAAAAGATTCTGCAATTTCCTCCAGACGAGTCAATCGCTTCAAGTAGCTCTCAAGGCTTTCTCTGCGTGCACCCGGACGCGCCGCTGAAATAGCATCCGCCGCAGCAACCAGAACCGCTTGAACGGTCTTCGGTTCTTCATCGCCATGATGTGCACCAATTGCATTGACCACTTCTGCTGATTCACGGTATTTCTTCGCTAAGTCAGCCCCCAACGTAACATGTGGGCCTTCCATTTCATGGTCAACCGCTTTGCCAAGATCATGCAGCAGGCCTGCACGCTTGGCCAACATAATGTCGACGCCCAGTTCAGCTGCCATTACACCTGATAAATGAGCAACTTCAACTGAATGTTTCAGGACATTTTGGCCATAGCTAGTGCGATATTTCAAGCGCCCCAGCAGACGAATCACTTCTGGATGCAAACCGTGTACGCCGGTTTCAAACGTAGCCTGTTCGCCAGCTTCTTTAATTTTTTGTTCGACTTCCTTCTGTGCCTTTTCAACCATTTCTTCAATACGAGCAGGATGAATACGGCCATCGGCAATCAATTTCTCTAAAGCAACGCGCGCAACTTCTCTGCGCACCGGATCAAAGCCTGATAAAATAACGGCTTCAGGAGTGTCATCAATGATTAAGTCAATGCCGGTCAACGTTTCCAATGTACGAATGTTGCGTCCTTCGCGTCCAATGATTCTGCCTTTCATTTCATCATTCGGCAGATTTACAACTGAAACAGTTGTTTCTGCAACATGGTCGGCAGCAACTCTTTGTATCGCCAGCGAAATAACTTCGCGCGCCTTCTTGTCCGCATCTTCTTTGGCCTGTTGCTCCAAATCCTTAATCATGATCGCCATCTCGTGCTTGATTTCTTCTTTGGCATTAGCCAAGAGTAAATTTCGCGCTTCTTCTGACGTCAAACTGGATAAACGTTCAAGCTCCGCCAACTGTTTGGCGTATAACTCATCAACCTTTTCCTGATTTTTATCCAACTCACTCTCTTTATAAGCAAGAGTTTCTTCCTTCTTTTCAAGAGAATCCATTTTCCGATCAAGGTTTTCCTCTTTTTGCACCAATCGGCGCTCTTGACGCTGCAGCTCCGAACGACGTTCTTTCGTTTCGCGTTCTACCTCACTGCGCAATCTGTGGATTTCTTCCTTAGCCTCTACCAGAGCTTCTTTTTTCTTGGCTTCACTAGCCCGCTCCGATTCCATCATAATTTTCTTCGCCGCTTCTTCCGCTGATACAATCTTGGCTTCTGCAATCCGTTTCCGAATCCAATACCCGGTACCAGCGCCAACGGCCCCAACGGCAGCCGCTGTCACAATTGTCTCGAGGTCTATAGCACCACACCTCCTTACATTCTTGTTTCAAATTTTTCCACTAACAGCTAATCTCACTTGCTGTTACACCATTTGCAAAATTAATCATAGTCCTATTTAAACGTATCTTTTACTACTACAATTGTAAATGTTTTTCAATAGAGTGTCAAGTTGTCCTAAATTATTGTCAACTCAAAGGAAAAGCAGACCCTGCTTAGCTAATGCTAATCAAGATCTGCCTCAGGAATACTATGTAATGTTCTCCGTATGACTGCCATTGAATATCCTCGATTTTGCAGCAACCGCGCCGCTTTTTGCCAAGCAAAAACACCCGCAACTACGCATCGCTTCTCATTTTTCTTAAGAACCTGACGTGCGCTTTCTATTTCGATATTTTCATCGACTTTATCACGTAAGCGCTGCAAAATTCCAGAATCATCGACGCCTCTTTGGCGAAGCTTCATCACAACATACTGCCAGCCATAACGTCCGCTGTATTTTCGAGCCAACTGCCATGCAAATTCTTCATCATCCAGATACTTATACTCTTGCAATCGAGTAATCACACTCGCAATCTCTTCGGCTTCATACTCACGCTTTTTGAGATATTGACGGACTTCCCAATTGCTGCAGGCACGCCTCGCCAGTAAAGCAACCGCTACGCTCCAACAACTATTCCGCGAGATCGACTTCATCATCAACCGCTTCGCTAGGCACAATTTGTGCAGGTCCGACGATCAGCGACTCACGAATCTTAGCCTCAATTTCTTTGGCAACTTCCGGATTCTGACGTAAAAAGTCTTTTACGTTTTCACGCCCTTGTCCCATCCGCTGATCATTGTATGAGTACCAAGCGCCACTCTTGTTTATGATTTCGGCATCGGTTCCTAAATCAACCAGCGATCCTTCATGCGAAATCCCCTGGCCATACATAATGTCGAATTCGGCTTGGCGAAATGGCGGAGCCACTTTATTTTTTACAACCTTTACCTTCGTCCGGTTGCCAACCACATCATTGCCTTGTTTGATGCTTTCCGTACGACGAACCTCTAAGCGAACAGAGGAATAGAACTTGAGAGCCCGGCCGCCGGTCGTCGTTTCCGGATTGCCAAACATAACGCCGACCTTTTCACGAATCTGATTGATAAAAATAGCCGTCGTCCGAGATTTGCTGATGATACCCGTCAATTTGCGCAGCGCCTGAGACATCAAGCGCGCATGCAGTCCGACGTGGGAATCACCCATATCCCCTTCGATTTCCGCTTTGGGAACAAGTGCGGCTACCGAGTCAATAACAATCACGTCGATCGCGCCGCTGCGCACAAGCGCATCAGCGATTTCGAGCGCCTGCTCACCATGATCCGGCTGGGATATTAAAAGATTGTCAATATCGACACCAAGGCGTCTGGCATAAGCTGGGTCGAGTGCATGTTCAGCATCGATAAACGCGGCCAATCCGCCTGCTTTTTGCGCTTCGGCAATCACATGCAGCGCCACCGTAGTTTTACCGGAAGATTCCGGGCCGTAAATTTCCACGGCGCGACCGCGCGGGATTCCGCCGACGCCTAAGGCAATATCTAGCGACAACGCTCCCGTCGGAATTACCTCGACATTCATTTTCGCGGCCGCTTCGCCTAGCTTCATGATCGAACCTTTACCAAAATCCTTTTCTATCTGGCGCATCGCCATTTCCAAAGCTTTTAACTTATCCATTTTCCCAGTAGCCCCCTTGTCAAATCTCACACTCTCATTCTACAAACATTTGTTCGTATTGTCAAGGTAGCATGTTTATTATTATTGTCTAGCTCGAGCCGGTTCAACATTGATCTTATAGCCTTTGACCGTATTGCGATGCATGACGGACCAAACGCGTTCGCCTACTTCCTGCGGTACTTCTACAAAAGTAAACTTATCATAAATACGGATCATGCCGATATCAGCACCTTTGATATCCGCTTCTTCCGCGATGCGTTTGACCAAATCTTCCGAACGGATATTTTGCGCACGGCCAATGTTGATGAACAAGCGTACCATACCTGCCCGCGCACCGGTATTGCTGAAATCATGCCCTTCTTCTTCGCGCTGTTTTTGTTCAGGCGCTGCAAAACCTTCATAGGAAAGTTTCAGTGCAGCTGCGGCCAATTGAACCGGATCGAAATCCTGTGCCAATTCAGCAGCGATTTCACTGTAAATATCGGCAAAGCCCAATTCGATTGCTCTACGCAACTGCTGTTTCAGGAAATCATTTTGGCGCTCTAGTGCATCAGCCGGAGTCGGCAGCGCACGGCGGAAGATACGGGTCTTCACGAAACGCTCGATCAACTTCAATTGTTTAAATTCTTTCGGTGTGATGAACGTGATTGCAATGCCTTTGCGTCCGGCACGGCCAGTACGGCCGATACGATGGACATAGGATTCTTGATCCTGTGGGATATCATAGTTGAATACATGCGTGATGTCGTCAACATCGATGCCGCGAGCCGCAACATCTGTTGCAACAAGGATTTCCAATTTTCCTGAACGGAAGTTTTTCATGACACGGTCACGTTGGCTTTGGCTCAAATCGCCATGCAACGCTTCCGCAGCATAACCACGCATTTTCAGCGCCATTGCTAATTCGTCCGCGCCTTTCTTCGTGCGCGAAAAAATAATCGTCTTGCCAGTGTCTTCGGTATCAAGTACACGACACAGGCCTTCCGTTTTGTCATTCAATTCGTAGTAGTATTGCTCGATCGAAGGGACGGTGACTCTTTCACGGCTGATCGCCACAGTAACCGGGTTGTCCATAAACTTGTTGGCCAACTCTAAGATTTCGCGCGGCATCGTCGCAGAAAAAAGCAGCGTTTGTCGCGGCTGCGGTAATGCGCCGAGGATTTCTCCAACATCATCGATAAAGCCCATGTCCATCATTTCATCGGATTCATCGAGTACGGCCATTGTCAGATGTGAAAAATTGATCGTACGACGACGAATGTGGTCGAGCAAACGCCCCGGCGTTGCGATGACAACTTGCGCGCCGGCTTTGATTGCACGAATTTGACGGTCAATCGGCTGTCCGCCATAAACCGGAACAGCTCTGATACGCTTCAATGCACCAATTTTGGATATTTCTTCTGAAACCTGAATCGCCAATTCACGCGTCGGAGTCAAAATCAGCGCCTGGACATATTTTTTCTCCGAATTCAGTTTTTCCACAATTGGAATACCAAATGCCGCCGTTTTACCGGTACCTGTTTGTGCCTGGCCGATCAAATCGCACCCCGCAAGCACTTGCGGAATGGTTTGGCTTTGGATCGGAGACGGTTCTTCAAAGCCCATGGCCGCCAATGCCCCGAAGACCTTTTTACTTAGGGAAATGTTACCGAACATTTGTTTTTCTTGTTGTTGATTTGTCAAAATGATAAATCCTCCTATTAATTATATTTTTCTTGCTTAATAAATTGTCTGAGTAAATGCAAGGCAGCTTTTGCCGCCCTTGTTTTCACTTCCATGCGGTCGCCACGGAAAGAAAATGTTTCGCTTAGCGTTTGAGCCTGCGAATTCGCAACCGCAATCGAAACGGTGCCGATTTCATCTGCCGTTTCAGCTTCGTTTGCCGGTCCGGCCCAACCAGTAATGCCCACGCCGAACTCGGTGTTAAACAGCTTGGTAACACCGGTTGCCATCTGCCTTGCCACCTCTTGGCTGACTATGCCCTTCATCTTAATTACAGCCGGTTCAACCGCCAAATGCTGAACCTTGCTCTCCTCGCTGTAACAGATCAAGCTTCCTTTCAAATATGCAGAACTGCCTGCTATGTTCGTTAGAAGATGGCTGGTCAACCCACCGGTGCATGATTCTGCAAAGGCAATCGTTGAACCGGTCTTTTTTAGCAACGCTGCAACAACTTCTTCTACCGATTCCTCGTCGCAGCCCCATATGTATGGACCAATGCGTTCACGAAGTTGTTTTTCGGCGGCACACAGTTTGCTTTTCGCTTCTTCTTCGGTTGCCGCCTTTGCAGTCAGGCGGATAATAATTTCGCCCGATTGTGCCAATAACGCCAGGGTAGGATTGTCTTGCTCAAGAATCAAATCCATGATTTTTTCTTCGAGCAACGATTCGCCAATGCCGTAAGTGTGGAAAATGTGCGATATGATATGCCCCTGGCTGTCAAAATTCCTGCTAAGAAACGGCGCCAACTGATGGTGAAACATGTGTTCCAGCTCATGTGGCGGCCCCGGCAGGCTAACAATCCATTTGCCATCCTGTTCCAAAACGACGCCGGGAGCGGTACCGACATCATTCGGCAACGCGACGCTGCCTTGAGGCAGCATCGCCTGTCGCCGATTGCTTTCAGCCATCGGCGTGCCGCGCCTGACACAATAATCTTCAATTCGCTTTAGACTCGCTTGATGAAGTTCTAAAGGCCTCTGACATAATGCCGCAATGACCTCTTTCGTAATATCACCCTGTGTAGGGCCGAGCCCGCCTGAGGTAATAATGATATCGGCTCGCTTCAGTGCGATTTTTAATATATCGCGCATCCGCTCCCGGTTGTCGCCCACAGTGGACTGGTACAATACGTCAAAACCGCAATTGTTAAGCTGCCGGGAAAGAAAAGCGACATTGGTATTTACGATATGCCCAAGCAACAATTCAGTCCCGGTAGATACAATCTCGACAATCATCGTCAACCCTCCTGCTGCGGCGGAAAACCGCTCATTTACGTCAGCCGTTCACCTACAACGTCATAAGTAAAGCCTTGTAAGATTCGAACCTTGACGACATCGCCCGGTTTTGCATCACCAGCGCCTTCCACATAGATCATGCCATCGACTTCTGGCGCTTCACGGTAGGAACGCCCCATGGCCAAAGCTTCCTCTTTTTCCTGATCAACCGCTTCAATCAACACATCCATTACGCCGCCTTCTAAGCCTTGGTTCAACTCTTCGGAAATCTTGCTTTGCAATGCCATCAATTGATGATATCTTTCCTGCTTAACTTCTTCAGCAATTTGTTCTTCCATATCCCCGGCGACCGTTCCCTCTTCCTGAGAATATGTAAAAATACCCACTCGGTCAAATCGCTGTTCGGCAACAAAGGCATAAAGGTCATTGAACTGTTCCTCTGTTTCGCCAGGAAAACCGACGATAAACGTCGTCCTAAGCGCCAAACCTGGAATTCGCTTGCGCAGTTTATCCAGCAACGCAACAACGCTAGCGCGATTGTCACGTCGGTTCATCGCCTGCAAAACTCCATCATGACTGTGCTGCAACGGCAGATCAATGTATTTGCATATTTTTTCTTCTTGCGCGATCAACTCAATTAATGCGTCACTAAAGTGACTGGGATAGCAATACAGCAGACGAATCCACTGCAGGCCTTCAATCAGAACTAATCGTTTCAATAAAGCAACGAGTTGTGGGCCCTCGTCCGAATTATCTTTTCCATAGCTCGTAGTATCTTGAGCGATCAAATTGACTTCTTTAACGCCGCGTTCAACCAACTGTTTCACTTCCGCAACGATGGAATCCATCGGGCGACTGCGAAATCCCCCTCGCACTAAGGGAATTACGCAATAGGAGCAGCAATTATCGCAACCTTCGGCTACTTTCACATAGGCACTATAAAAAGGAGTCGTAGTTACTCGTGGCGTCGTTTCATCATATAAGGTCTTATCCGCATCGGCAAATACGACGCGGCGCCCGTTTTCCAAGGTAGCCTCAACAGCTTCATTAATTCGATGCCAAGCGCCGGTACCCAAAATCGCATCAACTTCCGGCAGTTCTGCCAGCAATTCTTCCGGATAACGCTGTCCCAGGCACCCTGCGACAATCAAGCTGCGACATTTTCCTGTTTTCTTATACGCTGCCATCTGTAAAATTGTATCGATCGATTCTTCTTTTGCAGAAGAAATAAAGCTGCAAGTGTTAACAATTAAAAGATCTGCCATTTCCGGCTGATCAATAATTTCAACACCCTTTTGGCGCAAAAGTCCCAACATGACTTCCGTATCCACCAAGTTTTTCGCACAACCAAGACTAATAAATCCCGCTTTCAACATAGATACAGACACCCTCCAGTCTTAGATGCGCCTCCTCTTATTTATTACCCAGTCTCACTTTACGCACCCAATTATCCAATAATCGTTTTTTTGTTTCAAGCTCCGGCATTTTGATTTCAGCCAGATCGATGCGTGAGGCATAGCGCCGGTATTGCAGCGTATCCGGATGTACCGAAATCCAGAACGTTCGATTCTGCTCCAACAAATATTGCGGTGTGTCGAGCATTAACCATTCGATAAAACTCGCCGCCTTCTTGCGGTTCAATTCGTCCGTATCCTGTAAGATGCCAACACCCAAGAGCATATACGGCGTCGACGGTTGGGGATAAATGATACTAATTGGAAATCCATCCTGCAGATAACGAAGCGCCTCACTTTGCATGACGACGGCAAGATCGGCTTCTCCCAAACCAACCATCCTTACCGGCGTTGACGGAAATTTAGCATATTGGGTAACATGCGGATGCATACGCTGCCAATATTCAAGAGCTCTTTCTTCTCCTAGTTGAGCAACCGTATAATAAAGCGGTAAAGCCATATCGTCAGACAACAGAAAGTCGGCAATGCCTAAGCGAAACGTCGCATCTTTGCGTTCCAACTCATCCCACTGTTCCGGTTTAGGCAATAATGATTCGCGATTCACGGCAAACACGACCGGGTCAAACCAAAGTCCTGTCCACAAACCATCACGCTCACGAAACTGATCCAACAGCATATCGCCCTGTTCCGATACCAATGGCGTAAAAAATCCTTTTTGTGTTTCAAGGAACCCTGTATCAGCAATAAGTAACGCGCCTTTTTCCAGTTTCTGCGCTGCAAGAGCCTCTTTTAATTCTTTTTCCGTCATTTGTCTTATTTGCAACGAAATCGCATAATTCCGTTCATATTCGAGTGCTAGAGGCGCAATTAAAGCAGACGGCAACGTCGTATACACGACGATGCCCGCTGCCGCTTCCTTACCAATGGCAACCGGTTCAATCGGCTCCTTCTTGCCTGTGAAAACATGAAGGCCGCCGCCGAGCAGCAAGAGCAAAATTACCGCAACCGAAACGATTCTCGCTATCTTCACGTTCAACGACAAGCCCTTCTTTCACAATTTAAGCAAATATACTATACCTCTTCTCGCCTTGCAGTGCAAGCACCTGCCGAACACGTTTTCATACTTCCGCAAAACGCGATTCGTTCGGATTAGAAGTCGCCCTACCGAAACCATTCCGGGCAAACGATAGTGTGTCTTTTCTAAGCGCAGTCTCTCTCGCTCAAAAGATCATTTTCTCAATGAGCCTTTTTTTCTCTTTCCGCTTGTGCCCGGCTTCGCACCACGCTCCGCTTTCCCCTGAAAACTTGGCTTTGTTACGCTGCGCTCTGCTTTTGCAGCGCCAGACGTTTTAGCAGGATGTACGTTTTTCACCGCAAATGCGGATTTCCAAGTTGTTTTCTCAATTTTCTCCGACTCAGCAAACTTTCCATCGCGCGCATGCTTCGTTGCAGCATCTGGCTTCCTTGCAGGAGCTGGCTTGCTGCTATGTCCCGCAACGGTTGTTTTGCTGTTTCTCTCTATTTTTCCTTTTGGCCGTTTCGCCGTTCCCTGTCGAGTTTTTTTTGCTTCCGGCGGCTCTTTTGCGACATATTCACGTAGTTTGGGCGGTCGCATTAGACAAAGAGGATCCTGGCCAATCAGATCACGCCGATTTCCTTTGATCAAAGCCTCATAAACCATTTCTCGGTTTTTAGGATCACGATACTGCAGCAAGGCCCGTTGCAATCGTTTCTCCTGCGGCGTGCGTGCAACATATACTTTCTCCCCTGTCAAGGGGTCAACCCCAGTATAGTACATGCAAGTCGCTCGGCTGCCCGGCGTCGGAATAAAATCCTGCACCTGCTCCGGATGATACTGAATATCACGCAGAAATTCAGCCAATTCAATCGCATCTTTTAGTCCGGCGCCTGGATGGCTAGACATAAAATACGGCACCAAATATTGCTTTTTCTTTAACTCTTCATTGACTGTCTTATATAGCGCCGCAAATTCAAGATAAGCCGCTTTGGGCGATTTTCCCATGATTCGCGTTACCTGCTCTGATATATGTTCCGGCGCAACTTTCATTTGGCCGCTGACATGGTGCTCGCAGATTTCCTTAAGAATTGCCTTCTTATTAGGGTCGAGCAACAGATAGTCATAACGGAACCCCGAACGGACAAATACTTTTTTTATTCCAGGCAATGCGCGAAGTTCGCGCAGCAAAGCAATAAAATCACTATGATCGACTTCCAACTTTGCGCAGGAAACCGGCGACAAGCAAGACTTGCCACGGCACGTACCGCGCTGTAATTGACTTTTGCAAGCGGGTTGCCGAAAGTTGGCAGTCGGGCCGCCGACGTCATGGATGTACCCTTTAAAATCAGGCAACGTTGTAATCAACCGCGCTTCCGCAAGCAGTGATTCATGGCTGCGACTTTGAATGATGCGCCCCTGGTGGGAAATCAACGCGCAAAAGGCACAACCGCCATAACACCCCCGCTGACTCACCAAACTGAATTTAACTTCCTGGATCGCGGGTATTCCGCCTTTTGCTTCATAAACTGGGTGATAAGCACGCTGATACGGCAATGCATACACTTCATCCATTTCTTCCGTTGTCAACGGCATAGCAGGGGGATTTTGCACCAGATATTCTTTACCGTGATTTTGCACAACAGGCTTGCCACGCATCGGATCCTGTTCCGCATATTGAAGGCGAAACGCTTCGCCAAAAGCCTTTCGATCGTCTTTAACCGCTTCAAACGCTGGAATTTCAACATAGTCCCAGACATTTTCCAAGGTTTCCGTCCGATAGCAAGTCCCGGCAACCTGAAAAATATTACCTGGTCGGATTCCAGACGCCAACTGTTCCGCAATTTCCTGCACTTGTCGTTCGCCCATACCATAAACAAGTAGATCGGCGCGGCTATCGATCAAAATCGAACGTCGTACCTTATTCGTCCAATAATCAAAATGCGCAAAACGACGCAAACTCGCTTCAATGCCTCCGATAATCAAAGGAATGTTCTTCCATAACTCTCGAATACGACTGCAGTAGACCAGCGTCGCACGATCCGGCCGATAGCCGGCTTTGCCGCCGGGTGAATATAGATCATCGCTGCGTAATCGCTTGGCCGCTGTATAATGAGCCAGCATCGAATCAAGATTGCCTGCGGAAACAAGTACGCCAAGGCGCGGTTTTCCCATCGCAGCAAACGCCTCGGTGCTTCGCCAATCCGGTTGCGCCAAAATACCAACACGATAACCTAATTTCTCTAACCAACGACCGATGATAGCCGGTCCAAAACTGGGATGGTCAACATAGGCATCACCACTAATAATCAAAAAATCTAATCGATCCCAGCCGCGTTTTTCCATATCCGCCTGGCAAATCGGTAAAAACAAATCGTTCATACGCTCTTAAAGTCCTTTCTAACTTTCGTCTGTCTTAAAAGATGAATATACTCTTTCGCCTCATCTGACTGACAAACAGAAAAAAGCCATAAAGGCTTTTTTCGTACTAGTTGCTACTATTTACCGAAAAAATCTTCTCGACTACTTCACCCGCATTGCCAAGTTTGCCAATAGGCTGACCATTCTTTGTGATCTCGATTGCTGCAGCATTACCCGCTTTGATCACGACATCTTTGCGTCCTTCCCATGACATTGATTCGCCGGATTTTGGAATTCCCTCATAAACCGTTTTGCCGTCCACGGCTACTGAGGTCCAGCAGTTTCCTTGGAATTTAGCGCCAATAGCAATGCTATTTTTTGCAACAACAGGCGCAGCCGTTGTCACAGTATTTTGCGGCTTTTCAACATTTTTCGTCGGCACTGCAATCGTTGATTGTTTGGGTGAAGCGGCAGGGGGCGTATCCGTTGACTGCCACCAATAAAAACCGCCTACCAGGCCAACGAGGACCATTACGCCAAGCGCAAGCCACTTCCACAAGGCACTGCTAGCGTTAGCAGTGGTTTCACGCTTTGCCGCTTCATTTTTCTGCGCGACAGTTGTTTCTTGAACGAACGAAACCGTCGTATCCTTGCTTTCCACGCTCGCTTCCGTCGAAAGAGAGGTGGCAGAACGATACAGCTCAATTGCTTCCTGCGGATTAAGCCCGAGATGGCTGGCATAGCTACGGATAAAGCCTTTGAGATAGACTTCACCCGGAACCGTGGCATAGTCATCTTCTTCAATCGCCTTAATATATAACGCCCGGATACTCGTCTCCCCTTCAATATCCTTGATGCTTAGGCCTTTTTCCTCTCGCACTCGCCGCAATTGTTGCCCTACAGTTTCCACGGTTTGTTCCCCCTCATCCTCGCTTCTGGTTCCGCAAAAAAGCACGGATTTCATTTGCGGCCTGCTCTAAATCATCACCATTAGCCGCGAAACAGTACTGATCCTTTTTATTGGCTTCCTCATAGCCATAGAGAGGATCATAGTAATTAATCAGTAAAATGCGCACAAACTCTCGCATCTTTTTTTGTGCAAACAGATCTTTTAACTCCCCGAGTTGTTTTTTACCGAGTCGCTTTTGCAAACTTTCTAAGCTTGCAATAATTTCATCCGCCCGTTCAACGGAAAACGCTTCATATTCCTTGATAAGACGATCGATTCTAACTTCAAGGCTTGTTTCCAAAAGCATTCGTTTGCCGCGCTTCATTGCGCTGAAAAAAGCATCCGGCAAATACACATTGCCAATCCGTTTGCTTTCACATTCCACGAACACAAACGGCTCTTGATTCAGTTTATCAAGTTCCTCTAACAGGCATGCATCAAACTGCGGCGCAGAAATCTGTCGCCCCAAGCCAACTTGTCCAAACACCGATCCGCGATGATTTGCCAAGCCTTCCAAATCGATCACCGGAACATTTTTACGCAAAAGAGTCTTTAAAAGCAATGTTTTTCCAGCACCGGTCGAACCGCACAAAACAAAAATTTCCGGTTTGAACTCATAGTTTTGCAAGCGCGTCAGCACTCGGCGACGATAGGACTTATAACCGCCTTCCAGCTGCTGCGAATGAAGCCCGGCCAATTCGAGCATGACCACCATCGACTTGGAACGCATGCCGCCGCGCCAACAATATACGACGACAGGGCGTTCTTCTGGCGCATTTCGTTTAATGCTCTGAATAAGTTCCGGCAACTTCGGCGATACGACCGACAAACCCACTTCCTTTGCACGGTCTGGCCCTTGCTTCGCATATATTGTGCCAATTAAAGCCCGCTCATCATTCTCAAACAACGGTACATTAATCGCTCCTAAGATATGCCCATCGGCAAACTCCGCAGGCGAACGTACATCAATATACACCGGACAGACAAGCCGTTCTGCGTCTTCTATCGTAATTATCTTATGCACTATATCTTCACCATCACACGCAATCAATCGGCATTGTAGAGAAAGACAGAACAACACTGTCCTCTTCTACATGCATTCGACAAAATCCTTTGTTTAAGGAAAACGTCAGTATATCTTCAGATTATACTTCCATGATAATTGGCAGGATCATTGGCCGCCGACGCGTTTTCTCATATAAGTATTTTCCCAACGTATCTCGAACACCCGATTTGATGGCGGCCCATTCCGTCACATTGTTGTTTTCAAACTTTTCTAACGCCTGCTTCACCTTGTCACGCGCATCATCCATTAATTTTTCAGATTCTCTGACATAAACAAAACCGCGAGACACAATATCCGGTCCTGTGACCACACACCCCTGCTGTTTATCCATCGTGATAACCACAATTAAAATTCCATCTTGCGAAAGCTGTCGGCGATCCCGCAAAACAATATTTCCTACATCGCCGACCCCCAGGCCGTCAACCATGACAATGCCCGCCGTTACTTTTCCGGCAACAGCGCCCTTATCCGGCCCAAATTCCAGCACTTGCCCGTTTTCACCTATGAAAACATTATCCTTGTGCATCCCCATTTGCTGAGCCAACTTGGCATGCTTAATAAGATGGCGATACTCGCCATGCACCGGCATAAAAAACTTCGGGCGCACTAAATTATGCATCAGTTTTAATTCTTCCTGACTGGCGTGACCCGAGACATGTATGCCGGAAGTTTTTTCATAAATCACTTCCGCGCCTAATCGCAACAGATGGTCGACCGTGCGCGAAACCAGTTTTTCATTGCCCGGAATCGGCGTGGCGGAAATGACGACAGTATCACCATGCACAATGTCGACTTTCTTATGATCAGACATTGCCATCCTAGTCAAAGCAGACATCGGTTCGCCCTGACTGCCTGTCGTAATGATCACGATAGATTCCGGCGGATAGGTGTTGATCTCATCAATATCAATCAGCACACCTTCCGGTACCTTCATGTAACCGAGTTCCAACGCAATGCTGACAACATTGATCATGCTGCGGCCAAGAATTGCCACCTTTCTCTTACAGCGGCAGGCAGTATCAATCGCCTGCTGAATCCGGTGGATATTGGAGGAAAAACTGGCGATAATAACACGTCCGCGAGCGGTACTGAACGCTTCATCAAATGTTTCTCCCACAGAACGCTCACTCATCGTATATCCCGGATGTTCCGCATTTGTACTATCCGCCATTAAAAGCAATACACCCTGATCGCCTAACTCTGCGAATTTATGAAAATCGGTGACCTTACCATCAACCGGAGTCTGATCCAGCTTGAAATCTCCAGTATGAACAATAGTTCCTACCGGAGTCTTAATTGATAATGCGACTGCATCAGCAATGCTGTGGCTGACATGAATAAACCCTACTTTAAACGGCCCTATCTGTACTTGTTCGCGCGGTTTTACCGCAACCAAATTCGCATTATTCACATGGTTTTCTTTGAGGCGCCCCTCTAGTATCCCCAGCGTCAAACGTGTTCCATAGACCGGAACATCCAATTGTTTTAGCACATACGGCAATGCGCCGATATGATCCTCATGCCCATGCGTCAAAACGATGGCTTTGACCATATCGCGATTTTCCAGCAAATAAGAAATATCCGGAATCACCAGGTCGATCCCAAGCATATCATCTTCGGGAAACATCAACCCGCAGTCCAGAACAATCATCTCATTCCCGTACCGAACAACGGTCATGTTTTTACCGATTTCACCAAGACCGCCCAAAGGAATGATCTGTATTTTTTGTTGTTTTTTGGTCAAAATGAAACTACACCTCCACAATTATTTATATAAAATTCACCGAATTAAAGTTTTGCCCGCCCCTCAAACAAAAAAAAATAAACCCGGCCGCACTTTGTCAGTTGAGGTAATTATACTCTAGGATGATCAATTTAGCAATAAAAATCAAAAGCCCCCGGGTCGCCCCGGAGGCTTATCACTTTATTTTAGCACACCCGCTTGCCGCATCGCTTTTTGGATAATCTCTTTTTCCGTTTCATTCGCTTGGATCAACGGCAAACGAAACACTTCCTCACAGCCGCCAAGCCAATGAACAGCCGTCTTTACCGGAATAGGATTCGTACAAACAAACATCGCTTTAAACAGCGGCAACAGCTTGCAATTAAGACTCTGCGCCTTTTCTATTTCTCCTTGGAAGAACGCCTGCACCATCTCTTTAATCTGCGGTCCTACAACATGCGCCGCAACACTGATTATGCCAACGCCTCCAACCGCAAGAATAGGCAAGGTCAAACTGTCGTCGCCGCTATAGATCTTAAACTCCGGCGGCGTCAAACTTCTAATTTCCGTAATTTGCTCCAGATTGCCGCTCGATTCTTTAAGCGCTTTAACGGTCGGCAGTTTAGCCAAGCGCGCAATCGTTGACGGCATAATGTTAGACGCGGTTCGTCCGGGCACATTATACAACAAGAGCGGCAAGGCTGAATTGTCTGCAATCGCCTTGAAATGCTGATAAAATCCTTCTTGCGTCGGCTTATTATAATAAGGACCGACCAGCATCGCGCCATGCACGCCGATCGCTTCTGCCGCCTGCGTCATTTCGATCGATTGGCGCGTATCGTTGGAACCAGTCCCTGCGATAACGCTGCCCCGATCACCAACCGCGTCCAAAACAACTTTGAACAATTTCAACTTTTCCTCTTTGCTCAGTGTGGCCGCTTCTCCCGTACTGCCGCCGACAACCACTCCATCAGAACCCGTTTCCAGTAACCGAAGCGCCAGTTTTTCCGCCGCCGCATAATCCACATCGCCCGATTGAGTAAACGGCGTGACCATTGCTGTGAGAACTCTACCGAAATCTCGCATTCCAAAAACCCCTTTTCCGAATATCATTCAGCTAAATTGAATGTTTCATGCAAGGATGTCACGGCTTTCTGCACATCCGCATTTTTCACCAAGACCGATATTGAGGTATGAGAATCAACGGTTTGCAAAATGGCAATCTCATACTTAGATAGCGCTTGAATAAAGTTTGCCATAACGCCCGGCACACCATTGATGCCGCCGCCAACAACCGATACCTTCGCACAATCAAGCGTCGAATTCGCTTCATATCCTAATTCTTCAATTTTGCAAGCCGCCTTGCCCACCACTTCTTCCGCAACCGTAAACATTACCTGTCCTGGATGAACGTTGATCAGATCCACACTAATTTGATTATCCGCCATCGCCTTAAAAATGGAGAAGCTGGCATTGCCCGGCGCATTTTCCGGCAAAGAAACCTTGAGTTGCGCAATCTTTCCGATTGACGCGACGCCGGTCGCAATCCGATCCGTCACCGGCCGTCCGCCCGAATCGGGTTGGGCTACATTCGTGATTAACGTTCCTGGAGCATCGGAAAATGTCGACTTTACCACTAAAGGAATATTTTTTGTCATAACAATTTCCACTGCACGCGGATGAATCACTTTCGCTCCCTGATGCGCCAGCTGACAAACTTCGCCATAACTAATCTGATCGAGAATCTTAGCATTGCAGACAATTCGTGGATCAGCCGTCATAATGCCGTCAACATCCGTATAAATCTCTACCAGATCCGCATCAAGCGCCGCTCCGAGCGCCGCTGCGCTGGTATCACTGCCGCCCCGTCCAAGCGTCGTAAGTTCGTGCTCTTCGCTTATCCCTTGAAAACCGCAAACCACCGGAACCTTGCCCGCTTTCAATAAAGACAGCAATCTTGCCGGCTCTACGCGTAAAATTCGCGCATTATTGAAATTGTCATCGGTAATGACGCCCGCTTGTCCGCCGGTCAGCATCACCGCATCCATGCCGTGCGCCTGCAAAGTCCCTGCCATAATAACAGCCGAAATCATCTCACCGCAATACATAATATGATCCATTTCACGGCTGGCTATCGACGGGTTGGCCGAACGGGCCAAGTCAATCAACGTATCGGTCGCATAGCATTCACCGCGGCGTCCCATCGCCGAAACGACAACAACCGGCGAAGCTCCCTGTTCACGCGCTTTGCGCACTTTTTCAACCACCAAATCGCGTACTTTAGGCGATGCCACTGACGTACCGCCAAATTTTTGCACAATGATTCCCATATAGCACCTCTAGTTATTGATCTATCTTATGCCTTGATTACTGTTCAGCAATTGCAATTTAAACATTACAGCAACTTTTGCTCAATCATCGATTCTGCGATCTGCAATGCATTCAGTGCGGCGCCTTTACGAATTTGATCGCCGACTACCCAAAGATTGAGGCCGTTGGCAATCGAGTCATCTTTTCGGATACGGCCGACAAAGACTTCATCACGTCCGGACGTAAAAAGAGGCATTGGGTACTCCATCTCTGCAGGATCATCCTGCACTACGACGCCGGGGAATCCATCCAGCAATTTCTTTGCTTCCTCCACTTCGATCGTTTTTTCAAATTCAATATTCACCGACTCTGAGTGGCTGCGATAAACCGGTACTCGAATCGTAGTCGCAGTGATTGCCAGATTCTTTTCATTTAAAATCTTACGCGTTTCATTTACCATTTTCATTTCTTCTTTAGTATAGCCACTTTCGAGAAAAACGTCTATCTGCGGAATCAAATTGAAAGCAATTTGATAGTGCTTATCCAGGCTAGCGCTAGGCAATATCTTTGCTTCGACTGCTTCTTTTCGCACCGTTGCCGCCGTTTGCTGTTCAAGTTCTTCGATTCCTTCTTTGCCCGCCCCCGATACGGCCTGATAAGTCGAAACCACAACACGTTTGATAATACCCCTATCGTGCAACGGTTTTAGAGCCATGACCATGATGATCGTCGAACAGTTTGGATTAGCAATAATGCCTTTATGTTCGCGCAACGCTTCCGGATTCACTTCCGGCACCACCAATGGAACTTGCGGATCCATGCGAAACGCACTGGAGTTGTCAATGACTACCGCGCCGTGGCGAACGGCTGCCGGTGCAAATACAGTACTGGCTGAACCGCCGGCAAAGAGCGCAATGTCAACGCCAGCAAACGAATCGTCGGTTGTTTCTTCCACTGTATACGTCTTGCCCATAAAATCGATTTTTCGGCCAGCCGAGCGCTTGGACGCCAGCAATTTCAATTCAGCAAAAGGAAAGTTCCGCTCCTGGATCAGCTCGAGAAACTCCTGACCAACCGCTCCGGTCGCACCGACAATCGCTACATTATACTTTTTCATTCTTATTCGCCCCTTATCGCCATTATTTTATCTAAACCATGGACAAGTCCTGTTAATTGCATGATGCTTTTGCAAGCAAGAACGACGCCCGGCATAAATGATTCGCGTGAAATTGAATCATGCCGTATCGTCAACGTTTGTCCGAGTCCGCCGAAAATAACTTCTTCGTGCGCAACATACCCCGGCAAACGCACGCTGTGCAACCGTATTCCTTCATAATCAGCGCCGCGCGCACCGGAAATCTTTTCCTCTTCATCCGGATGCCCCTGCGCCAGCTTACCTCGGATAGCAGCCAGTTTTTCAGCCGTATGCAACGCTGTGCCCGAAGGCGCATCCAATTTTTGATCGTGATGCAATTCGATGATTTCAACCTGCGGGAAAAACCGCACCGCCTGTTCGGCCAACTGCATCAGCAAAATGGCTCCGATGGCAAAGTTCGGCGCAATCAAAGCCGCTATCCCCTGTGCACAGCACAAGTCGTCGATTTCCTTCAAATCGGCTTCGCTCAATCCCGTCGTACCGACGACCGGGTACACCTTATGCGCTGTCGCAGTACGGATATTATTCATCACCGATTGCGGCACAGTAAAGTCGACGACAACATCGGCCGCATTGCGTTTCAGCGTAGTTTCCAACTCTCGGTCAACCGTGATGCCAATTGGGCCAAGTCCTGCGCATTCGCCAATATCTTGTCCCTTTCCGTTTAAGTCGACCGCACCAGCCAAAACAAGCCCATCGGCTTGTTGAACGGCTTTAACCACTTCACGGCCCATCTTTCCCAACGCGCCGCATACCACAACTTTAATCATTTTCACTACACCCCTTATTTTTAAAATAGAAAACACCCGACGAGTCCAAAATCTCATCAGGTGTCTAATAGACAACGGCTAAGGCAATAACAAACAAACTGTTTGCCACGTCTTAGATGAGATAGCACTCCACCGAAAGCAAGCTTTCAAGTGACAGTCTTATACTTATTCAGTACAAGCCCAGCAATATATTTCGGCCATACATTGCTTCGGCAAAGCACCCTTTCTCCTCAGATCTTCGATTCCACTCTCCCTGAAGGTACTATTGAGCTCCGCGCCTCTATTCCATCCTACGAGGATGCGTCTTATGTTTAGTTAAAACATATTCTATCTAATTCCATGCGCGGTGTCAAGTTTTCTCATTTATATTTGCCGCTCTTTATTCTCCAGTGCTGCCAAAGCCGCCGATTCGTTGCGTTCCCGAGCCCTCTTCCTGATCCACACAGAGATATTTATAAAAAACGCCCTGTGCAATTCTCGTCCCCGCCTCGATCGTAACCGCCTCGACGCCATGGTTGACAATCGCAATCATGATATGCCCTTCATTATCCGGATTGTCATAATAATCACAGTCGATGATGCCCTGCCCGTTGATTAAGCTCAACATATGACGCAAAGCCAGACCCGAACGGATATGAATGCCAAGGTATTCATCGTTTTGCATATAAGCTTTAATTCCAGTAGGCACGAGCGTGACTTTTCTCGGCAACAATTCTACTGTTTTTACAGCAGAAAAATCGTAGCCGGCGCTACTCATCGTCTTACGCTTCGGCAATTCAAGACCTTGGTCTTGGTATGCGCCGATAAATTTAAAACCCCGCAAATTCATAAGTCACTCCTTCACGCTGCGGCCCAAGTACGGTTAAGCATATTTGTCCGGCACAAAATAGTCCGTTAATCATTTTTTGCAACGACTCGCAAGTAACCGCGTCAATTTTGTTCACGACTTCTTCAAGCGTCACATATTTCCCCATTATGATTTCTAGTTTTCCAAGACGCGACATCCGACTACTTGAACTCTCTAATCCCAAAAGCAAATTTCCTTTTAACTGCTCCTTCGCCTTTAAAAGCTCCGATTCTGAAATGCCATTCCTGCGCAGTTCCTCAAGCGTCGCTTTGATAACACGCAATACTTCCTGACCGTTTTCAGGACGCGTACCTGCGTAAATGCCAAATAAGCCTGCGTCGCTATAATTAGTCTGATACGAATAAACCGAATAGGCCAGTCCCATTTCTTCTCGGATTGTTTGGAAAAGGCGCGAACTGATGCCGCCGCCTAGAATGTTATTCAAAATGTGCAGCGTATAAATTTCTGGCGACCCTTGCGGCAATCCCGGCGTGCTTAAACAAATATGAGTTTGCTCGATCGCTTTTTCATGAAAACTGGTCCCATTTCGGAAAAGAGGCGCCGGGCAACGTCCGGTCTCATTTGGTACCGCCGGCAATAAACAGAGCGACTCCTCAAGCATCGTCTTTAATGCTTCATGCGTCAAATTTCCTGCCGCCGCAATCACGATATTCTCCGGCCGATAATATGCATCATAATAAGCGCGCAGTTTTTCCTGATCGAATGCATCAACCGTCTGCAGCGTACCTAATATTTTTCGCCCTAACGTATGTTCCGGCCAGACACGTTCCATATGCAAATCATGCACCAATTCATCCGGCGTATCTTCATACATATGGATTTCTTCTTTGACAACTTCGCGTTCTTTTGCAATATCCGTTTCAGAAAAATCGGCTCGGAGCAACATATCGCTTAAAACATCGACCGCTAATGCAAGATGAGAATCCACCATCTTTAAATAATAACAAGTATGTTCCTTGGCCGTAAAAGCATTGATTTGTCCGCCGACCGAATCAATCGTTTCCGCAATTTCTTTGGCTGAACGCTTTTTCGTCCCCTTGAACATCATATGTTCCATAAAATGCGATATTCCCTGATTTTCAATCGTTTCAAATCTAGAGCCCGCTTTAATCCAGGCACCTAAAGAAATAGATTTAACGTAGGGAATTGTTTCCGTCACCAGAACAATTCCATTAGGCAGGACTGATTTTTGGTACATGCTAAGCGCTCCCTCGTAGACTGATTTCAAACTCCGCTATAAGAACGGTTCGCGACGCAATAGAAAAACCCCTGCTCACAACAGAATCACAAATAGCAGCAATTCCTTTTGCAGTCTAAAAAGGCTGTCCCCGACAAGCGGATAAACGCCCATCTCGAGACAGCCCTTTTTCATAATCCCATATTAATTAGCCGTTTCAGGTTTCTTTTCACCTTCGACCGGCAGCAAGTCTTTTCTTGACAGGTTCACACGGCCCTGACGATCCACTTCGCTGACCTTGACCGTTATAACATCGCCAACATTAACGACATCCTCAACCTTGGCAACACGTTCACGCGCCAACTGCGAAATATGAACCAGACCTTCTTTACCCGGCAAGATTTCGACAAATGCGCCAAACGCCATCAGCCGCGTCACTTTACCCGTATAAATACCGCCAACTTCTACTTCACGTACCAAATCTTCAATGATCTTGATGGCTTTCTGACCAGCTTCGACAGTGACTGCCGCAATGAAAATATTGCCGTCATCTTCGATGTCAATCTTAACGCCAGTTTCATCAATGATTTTTTTGATAATTTTACCGCCTGGTCCAATAACGTCGCGAATTTTATCCGGATGAATCTTCATTGTAATGATGCGCGGCGCATAAGGAGACATTTCTGCACGAGGCTTATCAATGACCGCAAGCATCTTATCAAGGATATGCTTACGCCCTCGTTTCGCCTGCGCCAGTGCCGCGCCAAGAATTTCCCGCGTAATACCGGCAATCTTAATATCCATTTGAATCGCCGTAATGCCATTATCAGTACCAGCAACCTTGAAATCCATGTCGCCCAGCGCATCTTCCAAACCTTGAATATCAGTCAAAATAGAAAAATGATCGCCGTCTTTCACGAGGCCCATCGCAACGCCGGATACAGGTCGAATAATAGGTACGCCAGCATCCATCAAAGAAAGGGTACTGCCGCAAACACTGCCCATTGAGCTCGAACCATTCGATTCGATAACCTCAGATACAAGGCGGAGAGTATACGGAAAGTCAATTTCGGACGGAATTACCGGCACCAATGCACGCTCAGCTAATGCGCCATGCCCAATTTCTCTACGTCCCGGCGAACGCATCGGACGAGTTTCACCTACACTGTAGGGAGGAAAGTTATAATGATGCATATAACGTTTCGAATCTTCGACTCCCAAGCCATCGAGAATTTGCTCATCGCCAATCGCACCAAGCGTTGTAATGGTCAGAACCTGCGTCTGGCCACGCGTAAACAAGCCAGAGCCATGTGTTCTCGCAAGTAAGCCTGCTTCGCAAGCAATCGGTCTGACTTCTTCAAGTTCGCGTCCATCCGGACGAATTTTATCCACCGTAATCATCTTACGGACAATTTCCTTAAGAACCTTTTGCACCATGTTCTTTACATCTTTACCATTGTCTGGGTACAGCGTCGCAAAATGTTCCACAACAGCCGCTTTAACCGCCTGGGTTTCTTCTTCACGTTTCTGTTTATCCGGATTGCTGACAGCTTGACGCAACAAGTCGGTCGCATACGCTCTGACAGCCGTATTGATTTCTTCCGGCACTTCATACAAAGCGATCGTACGTTTCGTTTTGCCAATTTTTTCGACGATTTTCATTTGAAATTCGATGATTTCCTTGATGACATCATGTCCATGAATGATAGCGGCTAAGACCGTTTCTTCCGACAGCTCATTGGCGCCCGCTTCTACCATCATAACAGCATCTTTGCTGCCGGCGACCACTAAGTTGAGTTGGCTTTCGTCCTGCTGCGACACCGTCGGATTAATGATAAACTCACCATCAATCATACCAACGCGCACACCAGCAATCGGACCATTGAACGGTACATCCGAAATGGATAACGCGCACGAAGCGCCGATCATCGCTGTCACGTCAGGCGCATTATCTTGATCAACCGAGAGAACGGTTGCAATAACTTGTACATCATTGCGGAATCCGTCAGGAAACAGCGGACGAATCGGACGATCGATCAAACGGCTGGCCAATACAGCCGCTTCGCTAGGACGCCCCTCCCGTTTGATGAAGCCGCCCGGAATTTTGCCGACTGCATAGAGCCGTTCTTCGTAATCAACCGTCAGCGGAAAGAAGTCAATCCCTTCACGCGGTTGTGCCGAGCCAGTAGCTGCTACGATCACGGCGGTGTCACCATACTTAATCAAAACCGAACCGCCAGCCTGTTTAGCCATTTTACCCGATTCGATCGTAAGCTCCCTGCCGCCGACCTTCATAGAGAAAGAATGCATATTGAGTTGTCCTCCTCTTTCTATTTAACCCTTTTTTTATTCACAATTCTTGTTTGTTCGACATAAAAGGCTTATTTCCTGTTAACCTCTATCAAGATAAAATAAAAAAAGCGGGAAACCCCGCCTTTTTTATTTTCTGAGATTCAGTTTCTCAAGAATCGTACGATAACGTTCCAAACCATTTGCTTTCAGATAGTTCAGCAGATTTCTGCGCTGGCCAACCATCTTCAACAAACCGCGTCTGGAATGATGATCTTTCTTATGCATTTTTAAGTGTTCGGTCAAATAATTGATCCGTTCAGTCAAAATAGCAATTTGTACTTCCGGAGATCCGGTATCGCTTTCATGTACGCGATATTGTTGAATCAGTTCTTGTTTACGTTCTAAAGTAATCATTAAGTACCTCCTCTTATCATATCCCCATTAGCCAAGACAATCGTCGGAGTTGTCGATAATCCTCGCCATGGTTGATTAGGGATCGCGTCCCCACTTGCAATATTTTATCATATGGCGCGCGGCTTGTAAACAGCATTATCAAATCTTATGTTTAGAAAAAAATTCTCGCGCCGCCAACGCATCGTCGCCAATCTGTCGTTTCAATTCATCAAGGGATTCAAAGCGTTGCTCACTGCGCAATCGTTTTAAGAATTTCACATCGACAATCCGACCATATAGATTTCCCTTAAAATCAAAAATATGCGTTTCAATCGTCTGGTCGCCATCTTCAAATGTCGGATTCAGCCCAATATTAGTGACGCTGTGATAAACAGCCGCTCCAATAACAATCACAGTCACATAAACACCCTTTTCCGGCAATACTCGTTGCGGTGCAACCGCCAGATTAGCGGTCGGAAAGCCGAGCAGCTTCGCACCGCGTTTTTTCCCATGCACTACAGTGCCGCGTACACTTACCGAACGTCCTAAAAAACGGGCTGCCGCTTCGACATTCCCCTCTAGAATCAGACGGCGAATCAATGTACTGCTAACAATCTGCTCATCGATGTGAACGCCGGGATGAATCGCCACAGCAAAACCGTATTTTTCGCCTGCTTCCGCAAGAAAATCGGGGTTCCCGGAGCTACGGTAGCCAAACGAATAATTCGGCCCGACCACAATATTCGTTGGCTGCAGGTTTTCAACCAGCAGTGCAATGAACTGCTGCGGCGAAAGCTTTAAGAACGCGGCAGTAAAAGGGATCGCCAACAGCACATCGACGCCAAGTTCGCGCAACACTTCCGTCTTCTCTTCCAACGTGGCAATCTGCGGCGGACAACGTGACGGATCAAGCACCGACAACGGATGATTAGTAAAAGTAAAGACAACGCTAGTTCCGGCCACAGATCTGGCCTGCTCCACCGCTTGAGCAATAATTTCCCGGTGTCCGACATGTACACCGTCAAACGTTCCCAGCGCAACGCAAACGCGCGAGAAACGACCTTGCATCAATTTAATATCATTGATAATTTCCATCGCCAAAACCCTCTCGCACTCGACACTCTTTCATTTTTCAGGGTGATTCCGGAAAGACCTTTTCGGGAATCAGGCAGCCGTCTTGCTGCATATAACGGCCAATGCCGAGCAGTCGCTCGTTGGCATAGACACGACAAATTGCACCATCTGTTAGCGCCGCTTCCACAACGGGGCGTTGCCCCCAAGAAAAGGCTCTGCAATCTGTTTCAGATAGACGCAAGGCCGGCAGTTCCTGAATGCCCCAGTCAAGAGGCAATAAGACCTTCTCAGGATTAGCCGCCACTTCCTCCAGACTCGATGCCTGTGCCACAGAAAATTTTCCCACTCTAGTCCGTACCAAAAACGTCATAGTTGCCGGACAACCAAGTCTTTCACCGATATCTTCACATAACGATCGAATATACGTTCCTTTTGAACAAGTCACCGAAAAAACAAATCCCGTTTCCGATGGCTGTATCAAACGAATCGAACTGATATCGATCGTGCGCGCAGGACGCTCTACTTCAATTCCAGCACGAGCCAACTCATAGAGCTTCTTTCCGTCAATCTTGATCGCCGAATACATCGGCGGCACCTGCTGACTACGCCCTAAGAACGACTGTAAAACTTTATTTATTTCCTCATCCTGCGGTAACGAAGCCATTTCTTTTATCGTAATGACTGCGCCGGTGTCATCGCCGGTATCGGTCGCATAGCCGAGCGTGAGCTCCGCTCTATATTCCTTGTCGGCAGCCGTCATATATTCTAAGAGTCGCGTAGCCTTGCCCAGAGCGACCGGCAACACGCCGGCTGCGGCAGGATCGAGCGTCCCTGCGTGACCAACCTTCTTCGTCCGATATATCCGGCGCAAACAGGCGACAACATCATGCGATGTCATTCCAGGCGGCTTCAATATGTTCAAAACGCCGTCTTTCATGCACCATACTCCTTCAATTGTGCAGCAGCCTGCGCCAAGACCTTGGCCTTGGCATCCGCCAACGATCCTTTTACCGTACAGCCGGCAGCGCGATGATGCCCCCCACCAGAAAACGCGCGTGCAACCGCATTAACGTCAGCATTTTTCGAGCGCAGACTCACTCTTATAATTCCTGTTTCCGCCTCTTTGAATAAAGCCGCAATTTCAACGCCCGCGATTGCGCGCGGATAATTGACAAAGCCTTCCGTCGACTCCACTTTTCCCGCCAGCGACTGATCAACTGAGATAAATGCGATCTTGCCGTCCGCATAGATTTCGAGCGTGTCAAGCACCTTACCCAGCACCGCTAATGAAGCCGCCGTACGCGTTTCAACCTGTTCGGCAATTTCCTTCGGTCTTGCCCCCCACTCGACTAGCGTCGCCGCAATCCGCAGTACAGCTGGACTCGTATTGGCATAACGGAAAAAACCGCAATCGGTAACAATTGCAGTATACAGGCACACAGCAATTTCTGCCGTTTTATCGCCTGGCATCAACGACTGGATCAAATGATAAACCAGTTCACCGGTTGCTGCCGCACTAGTATCAATCGCGCTCAGTTTTGCTGCAATCGTGTTGCCCAAGTGATGGTCGATATTTATTGCCGTATCGTATGAACACTGGGCAACAACACCAATTCGGTGCCATTCCCCTGCATCCAAGACAACCAAGGCATCCACCCGATCGGTAGAGAACGGTCTGCGGATTTTTTCCCAACCTGGCAAGAAACGGTACATTGCCGGGACTTCATCATCCAAAAGCATATGTACCGTTTTTCCCATGGCCGCCAACTGATGATATAAAGCCAACATAGACCCCAAGCTATCACCATCGGGCTGTTGATGAGAAGTAACCGCAATCACCTGACATTGCTGCAGGCACGCAGCAATGTTGATCAGTCGGCCCATCCCCATATTATTCTTTCCCCTCTTCTGTGTTGATTTTCAACAACAGTTCCTGAATACGGGTACTATAGTCCAAAGAAGTATCCAGATGCCATGTTAACTCAGGCGTCAAACGCATCCGCACACGTTTGCCAATTTCTGAACGCACATAACCAAGGCAGCTCTGCAAGCCTTGCCAGCTACTGGTTTTTTGTTCATCACTCCCCATGAGGCTGACAAACACTTTTGCCTGCCTCAAATCGCCCGTTATTTCAACGGTAGTAACCGTCACAAAACCAATACGTGGATCCTTCACTTCAGTGAGGAGCATCTTGCTAATTTCCTGTTTGATCAGTTCTTGTACTTTTTCAACTCGCACTTGTCCCATTATAATTCAACCGCTCTTTCTTTAAGCTTTGGGAGCTACTTCTTCCATTACGAAGGCTTCTAAGATATCGCCTTCCTTTAAATCGCGAAACTTGTCAAGCGTGATGCCGCATTCATAGCCGGTGGCCACTTCCTTCACGTCATCTTTGAAGCGGCGCAACGACTCCAATTCGCCTTCATGAACGACAACGCTGTCGCGTAAAACGCGAACCTGGCTCTTGTTCGTTATTTTGCCTTCCAGCACATAGCAGCCGGCAATCAGTACCTTGGAAATCGTGAAGACCTGCCGCACTTCAACACGCCCTTGAATCACTTCCTTGAATTGCGGCGCCAACATTCCCGTCATCGCAGCTTCCACATCATTCAAGGCTTCGTAAATAACGCGATACGTGCGGATGTCGATTTTTTCGTTATCCGCGGCTTTGCGCGAGTTCGCATCCGGACGCACGTTAAAGCCGATGACTAAGGCATTGGAAGCCGAAGCCAGCATTACATCCGACTCATTGATTGCGCCGACGCCAGAATGGATCACATTGACGCGCACTTCCTTGTTGCCAGCCGTTTCATTCAGGCCGAGCAGCGATTGTCTAAGCGCTTCGACCGACCCTTGTACGTCAGCCTTGATAACAATGTTCAAGTCCTTTATATTGCCATCTTGAATCTGCTTGAACAGATCATCAAGCGATACTTTTTGATTATGCGCCATTTCCTCTGTACGTTTTTTCGCCACACGTTTCTCCGCAACGCTTCTGGCAATGCGCTCTTCAACGCAAACCATTACGTCACCTGCAGCCGGAACATCAGTAAAGCCAAGTACTTCAACCGGCGTAGACGGTTCCGCTTTTTTCACTTTTTCGCCTCGGTCATTAACTAACGCCTTTACTTTGCCAAACGCGGTTCCAGCGAGAATCGTGTCGCCAATCCGCAATGTACCTTTTTGCACCAAAACGGTAGCGACTGCGCCTCTACCTTTGTCAAGCTTCGCTTCAATGATAGTTCCCATCGCGGCCCGATTCGGATTCGCCTTCAGCTCCTGAACTTCCGCTACCAGCAAAATCATTTCCAGCAACTCTTCAATACCATCACGTTTATGCGCCGATACCGGCACCATAATCGTCTCGCCGCCCCACTCTTCGGGGATCAATCCATATTCGGACAACTGCTGCTTAACACGATCCGGATTCGCTTCAACACGGTCCATCTTGTTGATAGCAACAATGATTGAAACATTTGCCGATTTTGCATGATTGATGGCTTCAATCGTTTGCGGCATTACGCCGTCATCCGCTGCAACAACCAGAATCGCAATATCTGTTACCTGAGCGCCGCGTGCACGCATTGCCGTAAACGCTTCATGGCCAGGCGTATCGAGAAAGACAATTTTCTTGCCTTTGCACATAACTTGGTAAGCACCGATATGTTGCGTGATTCCGCCCGCTTCTTGCGAAGTTACTGCAACGCGCGTTTGACGTATTGCGTCAAGCAACGATGTCTTGCCATGGTCAACGTGCCCCATTACGGTAACGACCGGGGAACGCGGCATCAGGCTCTTAGGATCATCTTCAATCTCAGCTACTTCCGTCGGATCCTCTTCCGGAGGAAGCGCTTCAACGGTTACCTGAAATTCAGCAGCCAAGATTTCTGCCGTATCATAATCCACTTCCTGATTGATTGTAACCATGATGCCAAGCATCAGGAACTTTTTAATAACTTCCGCTACTTCACGGCTCATTTTGACGGCCAATTCCTTGACCGTGATGCTTTCGGCAATTTTTATATGCTTCGGTCTGATCGGTTCCGGTTTCGGAGTCGTCATCTGCGGTGCATGACCGCCGCGACCGCCGCGTCTTTGGTTGCCACCCTGCTGACCAGGACGACCGCCGGTATTATTGCGCCGCTGGTTATTCCAACCGCCAGGACCGCCCTGCCCCTGAGGGCGTTGACCGCCTTGGCCTTGCGGACGTTGTTGGAAACCGCCTTGCTGACCGCCTTGGCCTTGCGGACGTTGCTGGAAGCCGCCTTGCTGGCCGCCTTGCCCTTGCGGACGTTGCTGGAAGCCGCCTTGTTGGCCGCCTTGGCCTTGCGGACGTTGTTGGAAGCCGCCTTGCTGACCGCCTTGGCCTTGCGGACGTTGCTGGAAGCCGCCTTGCTGACCGCCTTGGCCTTGCGGACGTTGTTGGAAGTTGCCTTGCTGACCGCCTTGGCCTTGCGGACGTTGTTGGAAGTTGCCTTGCTGACCGCCTTGGCCTTGCGGACGTTGTTGGAAGTTGCCTTGCTGACCGCCTTGTCCTTGCGGACGTTGTTGGAAGCCGCCTTGCTGACCGCCTTGTCCTTGCGGACGTTGTTGGAAGCCGCCTTGCTGACCGCCTTGTCCTTGCGGACGTTGTTGGAAGCCGCCTTGCTGGCCGCCTTGGCCTTGCGGGCGCTGTTGGAAGCCGCCTTGGCCTTGCGGGCGTTGCTGGAAGTTACCTTGCGGGCCACTTTGGTTTTGTGGACGCTGTTGGAAACCGTCTTGCGAACGCTGCTGTTGACCAGGCAACGATTGCGCCGTCTGTCCTTGCTGCTGCGCTGCCGGAGCAGTGCTTGCAGGTCGAGCCGGAGCCGGCGTTACAGCCGACTTAGCCTTTTCTTCGCTAGGGGCTACGCTTCCCGTTTTATGGGCAAAAGTCCGATCTATCACTTTTTTGGCCTCTTCCTCTACGCTGCTCATGTGGTTTTTCGCCACAATACTATTGCGTGCTAAAATGTCAATAATCACTTTGCTAGTTGTATCATAGTCTTTTGCTAATTCATACACTCTGTATTTAGACATTCATCCACCTCCACTGTTATGATCCGGCTAATATTTTTGCCATTGCCCGACCAAAACCTTCATCATTTATTCCCACTGCGGCTCGATACTGTTTTCCAACAGCTTGCCCCAGATCTTCCTTAGTCAAAACCACATGCCACTCGATCCGGCAAGCTTCCGCCAGGTGACTGTATTTTTCACATGTATTTTCAGCTGCATCCGCTGCAATTAAGAGCAGCTTAATTTTTCGGTCACGCAACGCCTTTTCGATCACCTGATCGCCCGAGATGATCCTCCCTGCTTTTTGTGCAAGCCCCAACAAAGACATGAGTTTAGCTGTTTGCTGTGCCGTCACTGTAAGATCCCTGTCCGCAATGCTTCATATACGGCTGGTTCAATGGCTTTATGCAGCGCCTTTTCCAAACGTTTTTCTTTGACTGCTTTTTCCAGGCACGCGACATCACGGCAGACATAAGCGCCTCTGCCCGATTTTTTCCCGGTAGCATCAAGTTCAACCATCTCTTCCGGAGTCCGTACAACACGCATCAATTCACGTTTAGCCTTCATTTGCTGACAGCCAACACACATGCGTTGCGGAATTTTCTTTATTCCCGCCATGCTCAGTCCTCCGTTCTTGCCTGACTCTCACTTTTGATATCAATTTTCCATCCGGTTAGCTTAGCTGCTAACCTCGCATTCTGTCCCTCTTTACCGATTGCCAGCGACAATTGATAATCCGGCACGATCACTTGGGAAATCTTTTCAACCTCATTGACTTCAACATTAACAACCTTAGCAGGGCTCAAGGCATTGGCAATGTACTTTGCCGGATCGGTATTCCATTTAACGATATCTATTTTCTCGCCACGAAGTTCATTGACGATGGCCTGAACCCGCACACCTTTATGACCGACACACGAACCTACCGGATCCACGTTTTCATCACGTGAATAGACGGCAATCTTAGAGCGAGCCCCCGGTTCTCTCGCCACCGACTTAATTTCTACCACGCCATCATGAATCTCTGGGACTTCCAATTCAAACAAGCGCTTCAAGAGGCCTGGGTGTGTACGCGATACGAGAATTTGCGGCCCTTTTGTCGTTTTTTTCACTTCAATTATATAAGATTTGACGCGTTCGCCATGTTTATAAGCTTCGCCAGGAATTTGTTCCGACGGCGCCAAAATCGCTTCCGCTTTGCCTAAATCAATATATACATTCTTTTGTTCAATGCGCTGTACTATGCCCGTTAAGATATCGCTTTCCCGGTTAGAAAACTCTTCATAAATGATACCCCGCTCTGCTTCCCGAATTCGCTGCACAACAACCTGTTTCGCAGTCTGTGCCGCAATACGGCCAAAATCTTTCGGAGTAACTTCTATTTCGACGACATCTTCAACCTCATAACGCACATCACTTTTGCGCGCTTCCAACAATTCAATCTCCAGGCGGGCATCATTCACTTCTTCAACGACTGTCTTTCGCGCAAAAACATGAATTTCTCCCGTCATTCGATCCAATGACACCCTGACATTTTGAACCGCGCCAAAATTTCGCTTATAAGCCGAAATCAGAGCCGCTTCGACTGCATCAAACAGCACTTCTGGAGCAATCCCTTTTTCCTTCCCCAATTGTTCAAAAGCTTGCATGAATTCTGCGTTCACTTACATTCCTCCTGCATGAAAATAACTTTACGCCGTATTAAAACTCGAGGTGCAATCGAATTAGCGAGACTTTTTCCCGCGGCATTCTAATCGTTTCCCCGTCTACGTCCAAAACGATGCTCCCAGCCTCAAGGCCGTGCAATTTTCCGATCCACTGCTTGCGTCCCTCAATCGGCGCAAACGTGTTCATTTCCACCATACTTCCCGCATGCCGTACAAAATCGCGCTCTTTCTTCAAAGCGCGATCAAGTCCAGGCGATGAGACTTCAAGATAATAGCTGTCGGTAATTGGGTCGGCTGCATCCAATTTGTCTTCCAGCGCCGAACTAACCGCTTGGCAGTCCTCGATCTCCAAGCCGCCTTCCTTATCAAGGAAAATGCGCAGATACCAGTCACGCTCCTTGACATACTCGACGTCCACCAACTCAAGCGCCGTATCGCGGATGATTTCAAGCACAAAACCTTCCACTAACGCCTCAATGTCCATCTTGGCCATAGGCTTCCCTCCATTCATTGTAATAGGTTGAAGAACACATACGATGAAAGAGTGGGTTGGATACCCACTCTTCGCAAACGACACTCTAAGTAAATTATTACTGTATTCCATTATAGCACCAGTGTTTTTTTTTTACAATAGACTTTAGCCAAACAATATCATTTGATCCGTTTCCAGCATTCCGTCCAAGCACCCATGCTGGCGCAGCACCTCGATCACAGTTTTGGAAACGCGTGAGCGATTGCGTAAATCTTCAATTGAAGAAAAGACATGACCTTTACGCGCTGCCGCAATATTGATCGCCGCATTGTCGCCGACGCCCTGCAGCGCAGCCAGCGGCGGCAGGAGTCCTTCTTCCACGATCAAAAACTTGGTCGCATCCGATTGATAGAGATCGACTTTACGGAACGAAAAGCCACGCAAATACATTTCCAACGCGATCTCAAAGATCGTCTGCAAGCCTTTTTCTTTCGGACTGATCGTATTTCCCATGCTTTCGAATTCAGCTAATTTACTGCGCAGCACATCCTTGCCCTGCACAATCAAATCCGCATCGAATTCCGTAGCCCTGACGCTGCAATAAGCTGCATAAAACGCCTTAGGATAATGAACTTTGCAATAAGCAATTCGAAATGCCATCATTACGTAAGCCACTGCATGCGCTTTTGGAAACATGTATTTAATCTTCTGGCACGATTCCACATACCATTCCGGCACATTTTTTTCACGCATCTTTGCAACATCGTCCGGCTTTACACCTTTGCCTTTACGCACACTTTCCATTATTTTAAAGGCCGTTTGCGGTTCTAACCCTTTGTGGATCAGATACACCATGATATCATCGCGCGCCGAAATCGCTTCCGACAGTTTCGCAGTGCCTTCTTTGATTAAATCCTGTGCATTGTTCAGCCAGACGTCCGTCCCATGCGAAAATCCGCTGATTCGCACCAGTTCGCTAAATTGCTTCGGCAGCGTGTCTTCGAGCATTTGGCGTACGAACTTTGTCCCGAACTCAGGTATCCCAAAAGTGGCAACCGGGCTGCCGAGTTCAGCCGCCTTGATCCCCAACGCGTCTGTGCTGGAAAATAGACTCATCGTCGCTTGATCATCAAACGGCAACGTCTTGGCATCAACACCGGTCAAATCTTCCAGCATCCGGATCATCGTCGGATCGTCATGTCCGAGGATGTCAAGTTTAACCAGACGTCCACTGATCGAATGGTAATCAAAGTGCGTCGTAATCGTTCCCGAATCTTTGTCATCCGCCGGACGTTGTATCGGCGTAAAATAATGCACGTCCATATCACGCGGCACAACCATAATCCCGCCTGGATGCTGACCTGTCGTACGTTTAACCCCGGTACAACCGGAAATCAAGGAATTGATGTGCGCATTACGCGGCGTAATCCCTTTTTCCGAAAAGTAGTTTTTCACATACCCATAGGCTGTCTTATCGGCAATCGTTGCAATAGTCCCCGCCTTGAACACGTTATCCTTGCCAAACAACTCTTCCGTGTATTTATGCGCTATCCCCTGATATTCACCGGAAAAATTAAGATCGATATCCGGCACCTTCTCGCCGAAAAAGCCCATAAATACGGCAAACGGAATATCATGGCCATCTTTGATCATTCGATCGCCGCAATGCGGGCAGTCTTTATCCGGCAAATCAAATCCGCCGCCATATGTGCCATCCGTAATGAACTCACTGTGTTTGCATTGACCGCAGCGCCAGTGCGGCGGCAACGGATTCACCTCTGTAATATCCGTCATCGTTGCAACAAATGACGAACCAACCGAACCTCGCGAGCCTACCAGATAACCGTCATCAAGCGATTTTTTCACCAACTTATGCGCGATCAGATATAAAACGGCAAAACCATTATTGATAATCGCATCCATCTCGTATTTGAGTCGCGCAGCGACTATCTCCGGCAGCGGCGTACCGTACATTGATTCCGCCTTATTCGTCGCCATATTGCGAATGTCGTCTTCCGCCCCGGGTATTTCGGGCGAATAGAGTTCATCTGGAATCGGTTTTATTGCGTCAACTAGCGCCGCGACTTGGCGTGGATTGTCAATTACGACTTCTTGCGCCTTAGCGGCGCCGAGATAAGCGAAT
Organism: Negativicutes bacterium; assembly: GCA_963667825.1. GTDB lineage: Bacteria > Bacillota > Negativicutes > SG130 > SG130 > Azotosporobacter. The sequence goes on from OY764022.1 coordinate 115,035, forward strand.
TCTTTCAGCATTTCCTCGGTTGTTCTAAAATAGAGCGGCGGTTGGTGGTCTGCATCAGAAAATCCTTTACCCGCCATCAAAATGCGACGGTACACTTCATCTTCCGGATTCAGAAAGTGAACGTCGCAGGTTGCCACGACCAGTTTACCCAGTTTTTCCCCGAGCTGGCAAACCTTGCGATTTACATTGCGCAGCGCTTCTTCATTCACAACCATTTTTTCGCGCAGCATAAATTCGTTGTTCAAGATCGGTTGAATCTCTAAATAATCGTAGAATCCTGCAATTTCTTCCAAATCAGTATCTGAATCACCGCGTAAAATTGCTTGGATCAGTTCACCCGCTTCACAGGCGGACCCCAGCAACAAACCATCTCTGTACTCTTTTAAAATTGTGCGTGGGATTTTTGGCGTACGATGCAGATATTTCAAATGCGACAACGACACCAATCGATACAGATTACGCAAGCCCACACTGTTCTTGGCCAAAATAATAATATGGCGCGCCCGCGTAATGTCATCGTCAAACAGATAGCCTTCCATCCCATAAATAACTTTAATGCCTGCTTTTGCAGCAGCATCATGCGCTTCAGGAAACGCCTGAACCACGCCATGGTCAGTAATCGCCACCGCCTCATGTCCCCACTTGATCGCCGTCTGAATCAATTGTTTGGCAGAAACAACCGCATCCATATTGCTCATTCTGGTATGCGCATGCAGTTCCACTCTTTTTATTTCCGCTTCGTCCGTTCGGTTCCCGGTCATTTCCATTCGACACATGCTGTCCGCATACATGACAAGCTCATTGCTGTATTTGTCAAACTGCACGGTTCCCTTGGCCTTTACCGCCATACCTGTTTTCAGGTTCGCAGAAACCTTATCAAAAGCATCCTTATCCTTATCTTCAAAAAACACTTTGCCGCTTAAACCGCCCGTAACATCGCCAATATCAAACGTCAGCAAAAAACGCCCGGAGCGCAACGTGCGAAAATCCAAATTAAGCAGTTGTCCTGCAACTACAACGCCTCTCGCTTCTTCGTCAATTTGATCAAGCGGCATTGGCGCAGCCTTGATAGCACGACCGAAGAAAATTGTAATTTCTTCCTTCTTGCTGGCTTCCATATTATGTTGTCCTTCTAGCGCTACAAGATATTCCGGCGTCATGATGTCATCATCGCAAACCGTCGCTTCCTGAACGGTGAGCGCGCGATGTTTTACCGGGCAGCGTTGTCCGATTAACTCGCTTAACTTGCGTTCAAGTTGTGGAATGACTTGCTGCGCTTCCAGAATCTCCATCGATAAGTCACCAAGTGTTTCTAAATGCATACATCCGTTGTCATAGCGCCATGACGAATTGCAAAGCAGATGTTTTACCGAATGAGCCTTGCCGGCCACTTCGTCAATCAGACGCTCCCACTCTGCCGTAATCAACACTTGCGGATCTGTCGCCTGTTGCACAAAATGAACCGTTGTCAAACCGCAATTCTCACATATTTTACGTCGTATTTTATCCAACAGGTTTTCCGGCAAAAGTTCCGTACCGCGCAGAATCATTCGCCAGCTATTTTTTTCCGTATTCACTTCCACTCTAACAACGTCAAGTGTTTCTAACTGGCTGCGCTCAGCAGCGCCAACAGACAATTGAGCGGCCAATTGACGAAACCCTTCTTGGTTATTGGGAATAATACAATAATTATGCATATATGCCCTTCAACCTCTCTCCCACATCCATACCGTTTTTATTGTAGCATACTGCCTATTCTTTTCAAGTGCGTCGCAATGTGAAAAAACGACAAGCCGATCTAAAACACGGTTTGCCGTTCGCAAGTTATTTTTTCTCTGCCAAGTGATGACTATCGTTTAAACAGCCGATTACAGTGCGTCCTGCACCGTATTCAAGAATATTCACCGCCGTATTATCCTGACGTATGCCCCAAAGATTATTAAGCGGAATTTCAAGCGCTTCACAAATCGCGGTACGAATTGCCGCACCATGTGAAACAACCAAAATCGTTTCATTCTCATGGCCCCTTACCAATTCCGCCAGCGCAGCAACCACTCGCTTCTGCAATTGATAAAAAGATTCACCAGATGGTATTTCAACCTCGTTCGGACGAGAAAAAAGACGCTTCATTTCCTCAGACCATTGACCATTGACGCGATCATACGTCAGCCCTTCCCACTCACCAAAGTTGATCTCCTTGATTCCCGCACAGATAGAAACCGGCAGTTTATGCGGCGCAGCCAGAATTGTCGCCGTCTCATAGGCGCGGCTCAGATCGCTCGAATAGGCCGCTGTAAAATCAACCTTAGCTAAGCAGCTTGAAAGAGCCTCAGCCTGTTTTCGTCCGGCGTCGCTGAGAGGAACATCCGTTTGTCCCTGGTAGCGCATATTTTTGTTCCATTCCGTTTCACCATGTCGGATCAAAAATACTCTCGTCATCGTTTTAAACCACCTGTCTAATACTAGTTATTAAGCGTTGGTTTTCTTCCCGGCTGCGTACGGCGACGCGAACATAATCCTCAGTCAAGCCCGGATAATTTGTACAATTGCGCACCAACACGCCATTCTCAGCCATGCGTCTGACAAATTCGGTTGCAGTCATTTTCAACGCATTTATATCGAGCAGTAAAAAATTAGCCGCACCTGGATAAACCACAAGACCAGGAATTGCGTTTAGGTCCGCTGACAATTTTTCGCGCTCTTTCGCCACATAACGTCGGCTAGTCACTTGATAGGCCTCATCATGTAAGCCTGCGACACCTGCACTTTGCGCCAGCGTATTCACATTCCAAGGATCTTTACGCAACTCGAGCGCCGCGGTCAGTCTTGGCGTCCCTAACATAAAACCAAGACGCAAACCCGGAATCGCATAAAATTTCGTCAGTGAATGTAGAATACAAAGTTGAGGATAATCCGTCAAAAGACTGCGGCAGCTGTACTTTTCAGCATTGTCGACAAAGTCAATGAAAGATTCATCGACCACGACCAAACATTCGCTCCCCTTCACGGCTTCCAAAATTTTTCGTATCTCATTTCGCTCTGTCAAGCGGCCGGTCGGGTTGTTAGGATTGCAAATAAATATCATATCTGCCTGCGACAGTTGTTTTTGCAGTTCTGAGAACGTCAGCGCAAATTGCTGCGCTGCTTTTAACGGCAGATACTCTACCGTCGCGCCTGACGCGCGCGCCGCCCGTTCATATTCACTAAAGGTAGGGGCCGGAACCAATATCCTTTGCGGACGTTTATACTGACAAAGCAGATAAAGAAGTTCCACAGCTCCATTACCAAGCAGAATCGTTTCCTGCGCCACCTGATAATGAAGACTGATCGCTTGTTTCAATTCAACCGCTTCGCTGTCAGGATAATGTACGATGGAAGGCATTGCCGCCTCAATCGCAGCTTTGACCGATTCCGCTACACCGCACGGATTGATATTCGCACTGAAATCGAGCAGTTTCCCCTTTTCTTCATCCCAGTTTTTCAACGCTGCCAACCACTTTCCACCATGTTCAAATGCATTTTTGCCAAGCAGTATCATCACCCTCTTGTATCCAAAGTCCCCCCGCTATAAGCCGGACTGTTTCGAGATAGCGAGCCGAGCAAGTATGGGCAAGCTCGGCAATGACCCGCTCTTCTTCGCCACTCGTTTTTCCCGCAGCAAAAAGCAAACCCATCACCGTTCCGCTATGCGCCACATTGACGCCCAAAGCTCCCGCTTTGCGCCCAATTTCCCAAAGTACTTCAAGATCTTTCTTCCATAAGATCGACTGGTTCGCCATAGCGCTGAGCGTCGCGCCTTGCGCAAGCAACGACGCATCACCGCTGTCAATTCCTTGTCTCAAGAATTGCAAGGCTTTTGCTACTTGCAGACTTTTCTCCTTGTTTTTCTGAGCAAGATCCTGACGCTGATTAAATGAAATCGTGTCAATCGCACCGCCAGCGTCAAAAATCATAATTTCAAGCGGCGGCGGAGTGCCCAACATCAAACAGACGCTGCCTTTGACGTGATCGAAAAGCGTGACTCCAGGAAAAAAAACCGCGTCGGTTGGCTCTATTGCTAACGCAATTTGGGCAATGTCTTTTGCCGCAAACGATTGTCCGTGAAAATGAGCAATCGCCTGAGCGACTGCCGCAATATCCGCGCTGCTCGATGCCATTCCTTTTCCCAACGGCAGTTGCGACGACAAGGTCAGCCTAAATTTGCATTCTTTAATTTTCAGTTTTTCAATCGTCATTTCTGCCGCCCGTCTCGCTTTAGGCGGCAATTGAGCATTAAATTCAGCTGCCGGTTCAATCACGGCTTCTGCATAACGATCAATAGGGCAGGTCACAAGAAAATAATCGTCCTGTAACAGCCCCTGCACCAGTTCACCGCAGGATCCAGGCACTCGGACACGTATTTTCACTCCGGCCCCCCCTTACCCCAATAATAAGACCATCATCAAAAAGCAAACTTCCGCAATTTCACAGCAGGCCCCATATAGATCGCCCGTCAAGCCCTCCAGCTGCTTCGACGCCCAGTGAGCAAACAGCAATGCCATAGCAATTGCTGCTACGCCCGCCGCACAAATTTTCCAGCCGCCAAGTACAAGAAAAAAAACACCCGAAAGCATCGCCACCAGCAAGGTACCCGCCCCGGCATGTGCTGCAAATGCTTTACCAATCCCGTCTGGACGCGCATACGGAAAACAAGTGATCGCAGTCACCATCGCCATGCGTCCGGTAATCGGCATCGCCCAAATTGCAGCTCCCATTTGAAGCGGCAGCATCGCTTGCAGCGCAGACCATTTAGCTAAAATCAAAAACACGAACGCCGTCACGCCATTAGCGCCAACGCGGCTATCTTTCATAATTTCAAGCATCCGCGCACGCTCGCGTCCGGAAAACAGTCCATCCATCGAATCCATAAAGCCGTCGCAAGTCAGTCCACCCGTCAGAAAGACCGCAACCATCAGAAGCACTAGACTCGAAATGCTTTGCGGCGCCGGCTGAAAACCGAATCGTTCCGGTAAAAAGTTAAACGCCATCGCAAACAGCCATAGTATGCCGCCCAGGCTTGCACCGACAAAGGCAAAGTATTTCACGCTACGGCCAAAGGATTCGGCAGACCAGACCTGTTGCTCCGCTATTTTGATCCGGGTTAAAAATTGCAGACTAGTTATAAAATCATTCATTGCGCTTCCTCTCTTAGCAATGCACTACCAAAGCAATATTGCACTAGCGACCAAAGCGCCAATCATACTAACGCCATACATCAAAACGACCGTTTCCTGAATATGTTTTGCACATAATGCCTGGATCGGTTCGCCCATATAGGCGCGAAGCGATTCCCGACCGCCGTAATAATTAAGACCGCCCAACCTGACGCCCAGCGCTCCGGCGACCGACGCTTCGGCCCAACCACTATTAGGACTTGGATGTTTACACGCATCACGAACAGCCATGCGCCACGCATTTTTCGGATCATGACGCAAGACTATCGCAGCTACTAAAACAAAGAGAAATGTAATGCGCGCCGGCAGCCAATTCCAGACATCATCCATCCGCGCCGCACAGCGACCAAAATAAAGATAAACGTCATTTTTATATCCTATCATGGAATCCATCGTATTAACAGCCCTGTACGCAAAAGCTAAGGGAAGTCCTCCCAGACAAAAGAAAAAGAGCGGTGCAATAATGCCGTCCACCATATTTTCAGCGACCGTCTCCACTGTAGCCCTGGTAATTTCACCTTCATCGAGCGCCTCCGTATCGCGGCCAACAATCCAGCCCACTTTAATGCGAGCCTGCTTCATATCGGCATTTTTGAGATAGGCGGCAATTTCCAGCCCGGCTTCTGCCAAACTGCGCGGCGTAATCGTAAAGCTGAGCAACAATGCGATTCCCCAGAAATGAATTGTCGCCCCTTGCAACGCGAGCCAAAAATCGGCAAACCACATAATGACATATGTGATTCCAATCACCAGCATCATCAGAATGCCTCCAGCAAACAACTGCCAATGTTCACCCCATTCGGCGCGATACAACACACGTTGCAGTAAGGCAATCAGCTTGCCCAACAAGACAACCGGATGAAATCGACTACGCGGATCACCGATAATGCCGTCAAGCAAAATAGCCGCAAGAGGCAGCAATCCTTCCACTATTATTCCGCCTCCATCATCGAATAGACCAATTCCATGTCCAAACTCTCGCGCACCACAGCCGCCAAACGATCATAACTGGCCTGCTTGCGCGCCGCTGTACTCTCGCCGATTGGCAGTGCGGACAATTCTTTGGACTTACGCAACGCGTTCAATATACCGCGCCGATATTCGTCATTGTCAAATATGCCGTGAATATAAGTTCCCATCACCGTTCCCGTGCTGTTCAAACTGCCGTCACAATCTCGCAGCTTGACCTGCGAGCGTTGCGTGATGATAAATGGTGATTCGACTCCGCTCCCTTGTTCCGTTCGTCCCATATGAATCTCATATCCAGTCAGGCCCGCTGCCGTTGATTGCAGATTAAGAAAACCTGCTCCCTGTGCCTCGGCGATCACTTGCTGCGTGAGCTTTTCTGTCGCAAAAATTGTTTCAATATCAAGTAACGCAAGACCCGCGACTTCCTCTGCCTCCGACTCTGTATGAAATGGATCTTTAATCGTGCGGCCTAGCATTTGATAGCCACCGCAAATGCCGATCACCGGCACTCCTTCATCGGCTAACGCCTCAATTTCCGCATCATAGCCGTGTTGACGCAATGCAATAAGATCTTCAATCGTATTTTTACTACCCGGCAAAATAATAAGATCCGGTCTGCCGATTTTTTCGCCCATTTTTACATAACGCAGATTAACATCCGCTTCTTCCGCTAATGGATCAAAATCGGTAAAATTCGAAATCTTGGGCGTGCGCAAAACCACGATGTCGAGCTCCGCCCCTACTTTTTCTTTTTTATCCTCAAGCGAAACGGAATCTTCATCATCAATTCCGAGATTCGCCAGATGCGGTACTACACCAACGACAGGTTTACCGGTTTTTTCTTCAAGAAAAGTGAGCGCTGGCTTCAATAACTCAAGATCGCCGCGAAACTTATTGATAACAATGCCTTTGATCCTCTCCCGTTCATCCGGGTCGAGCAACTCAAGCGTGCCTACAACCGAAGCCAGCGCACCGCCGCGGTCAATATCAGCCACCAACAGAACAGGCGCATTCACCAATTTGGCGATTCGCATATTCACCACATCAGTCGCTTTCAAGTTGACCTCCGCCGGGCTTCCTGCACCTTCAATCACCACAACTTCATAATCCTGCATTAATTTTCCCATACATTCCTGAATTGTGGTGAATGCCTTTAGGCTGTAGTCGCGATGATATTCCTGCGCTGACATATTGCCAACCGGATGACCTTTTAAAATAACCTGAGAGCGCGAGTTTCCGGTCGGCTTCAGCAACACCGGATTCATTTCAACCAAAGGCGCCAATCCTGCCGCTTCCGCTTGTGCAACCTGTGCGCGCCCCATTTCTTCCCCATCAATTGTCACATACGAGTTAAGCGCCATATTTTGCGCTTTAAAGGGAACGACAGCCCGGCCGTCCTGTCTGAAAATACGGCACAGTGCTGTAGTCAGAATGCTTTTTCCTACATGAGAGCTAGTCCCCTGCAGCATAATCGTTTTAGCCATATCAAACCTCCGCCTTGAAACAGGCTTCCGCCAGCTTTTTCATCTCTACCGCAAGTCCGCTCACGGTAAAATACACTTCATCAGCTATCGCTGCCACTTCCTGGTTAAGCACCCCCGCCCAATCACGATATTCACGCGCCATTGCATTGTCAGGCACGATTCCCAAACCGACTTCATTCGCGACAAAAATCAGCGTCCCGCTGACTTGCGCAGCAGCCGCCAAGAGTTTTGAAAATTGCTCTTTCATATAAATGACGCGCTCTGCAACATCGCTTGGCGCTTGCGGCGACAGCATCATATTGCTTACATAAAGAGACAGACAGTCAAACAGGATACAGTCCTGTCGGCCGCCTTCTTCGAGCAGAACGGCGGCCGGATTTTTCCAAGCTTCAACACTGCCCCAGTGCGCAGGACGTCGTTCTTTGTGCAATGCGACGCGACGTTCCATTTCATTATCCAGCACCTGTGCGGTAGCTACATACAAGACTTTTTTATAGCGCTCCGCATAGCGTTCAGCAAAACGACTTTTACCGCTTCGTGCGCCGCCTGTCACTAAGATGATTTTCATCCGTTATGCCCTCCCCGCTGGCTTTGATACGCACGACATTTCTCGACGAAACGCCGTGCCGCCATTTCATTGCCGGCAAAATGAAGATGCAAATAAGAAGCCAGCACATTCCCCTGGCAAAAACCGCCGCAATAAACTGCGCCGGTACGCAGTTTAGCAAATGAAAAAGCCCAATTAAACTCCGCATCGGGAATCATTTCAGAAAAATGGAATTCGTGACCACGTAGTATATCGCCTTGCCGCGACAATACACTATCGGACAACGCCGTCGCTTCAACATAGCCAACCGTCTGCAATTTCTGCCGCATCTCGCTTCTAGCCGGCACGACGTTGCACATTGGATATGATTGGCCTGTAAAATCCGCTATTTCGCGACATAGATACATCAATCCGCCGCACTCGGCATAAAGCGGCATGCCTTTTTGCGCCGCAGTCCCGATTTCCTTACGTAACCTTTCGTTGTCAGCCAATTCTGCTAAAAACATTTCAGGAAAGCCGCCGCCCAGCAGCAAACCGTCAATTTTTTCCGGCAACTTTTCATCGTGCAACGGACTGAACGAAACGAGTTCAGCGCCCTGCCCGGCTAAAACAGCCAAACTATCCGGATAATAAAACGAAAACGCCTCGTCTTGCGCAACGGCAATACGCACTGGCGCTCCATGCAGCGCAGGATAAACCGGCTGCACCACCTCAAGCGATGGCGCACTCTGTCCTAACGTCATCAGCGCAGACACGTCAATCTCCGCTTCGATTTTCGCCTGCAGACGCACCATAATATCCTTGCTGTCATGCTCACTCACCGGAGTCAAGCCTAAATGACGCTCCGGCAATTGTATTGCAACGTCGCGGTACACCGCACCGAATACAGGGATATTGCGACGTTGCAATGCTTCTTCCACCATTTGCCGATGGGAATGCGAGCCGACGCGGTTCAGTATTACGCCGGCAAAATTGACGTCCGGATCATAGTCTTTGAAACCGCAGGCCACCGCCGCTGCACTTTCGCCAGCCGATTTTACATCTAAAACCAATACGACTGGCGCATGCAAACGCTTGGCTATCTCCGCCGTACTGCTGATGCCGTTTTTACCGCCATCATAGAGTCCCATAACGCCTTCAATCAGTGCCAAATCCTGTCCTTCAGCCGTCATTGCCAATAAATTAGCAATCCGCTCTTCCGGCATCAGCCAAGAGTCGAGATTATAGGCAGGCTTTCCCCCCGCTTGTTGGTGGTAGCCCGGATCAATATAATCCGGTCCGATCTTATACGACTGCACCTTTAGCTTGCGGGCACGAAACGCCGCCAGCAACCCCGCCACAATCGTGGTCTTTCCGACTCCGCTCTGCGTCCCGGCAATTACCAGGCGCGGCACCGTGCTCATCATAACAATCAGACCTCCGTACTCAATATTCAGATCCCCGCCGTGCATCAATTCCTTTTTCCATTGGATGCTGCACCGGATGACATTGTGTGGCAAAATCAGCTAAATCAATGATCGCTTGCGGCATATTGCGTCCAGTCAGAACGACATCCGCCTTCACCTCGCGCAGCCAACGAACAAGAGTTTCCTCTTGCAGCAACTTGCGATTTACCGCATGACTGATCTCGTCCAACACAATCAGCTCACTTTCCTGCGCTACCTCACAGGCATAAGACCACGCCTGTTCGACATAGCCATTCGCCGGATTGCGATTCTGGCCAAAGCATTGACCGCACTTTTTACATTGCACTTCGCCAGAGCGAATCGCCGCCGCATCGGGACAACCAAATCCAAATTGTCGAATCGAAAATGCCAACGACAATTGAGGAATTGCCGCCAGCTCCCCGGTGTAGCCGCTGCCCTTGAGAAATTGGACGATCGCCACCCTTTTTCCCTGCAACGCGGCGCTAAGCGCCGTACCAAGCGCCGCTGTCGTCTTCCCTTTTCCGCTTCCGGTAAAAATGCCAATCATGTTCTTACATCATATACAGCAAAGCATTTACCGTGGCCGCTGCGATCGGACTGCCGCCTTTGTTGCCTGCTACCGTAATATACGGAACCGGAGCTTGTTCCACCAGCGCCTCTTTCGATTCGCAGGCACCAACAAATCCGACCGGTATGCCGATAATCAACGCAGGACGAATTCGTTCTTCTTTTATCAGGCGCAGCACTTCAAATAATGCAGTCGGCGCATTGCCGATCGCAATGACTGCACCATCAAGTCGCGCACCAAAACTGCGCATCGCTGCCATAGAACGGGTGATCCCCTCTTCTTTGGCTTTGTCCGCCACATCAGGATCAGCGATCAGGCAATGAACGCTGCCGCCAAATTCCGCCAAACGTTTTTTGTTGATGCCGGTACGAACCATTTCGACATCGCAAAAAATATCGGCGCCATTTCTGAGTGCCGCAAGTCCGGCTGCAATCGCATCGGATTGAATGCGAATATGGTTCGCATAATCAGGATCCCCTGCGGCATGGATGATGCGCGAATATACTTTTGTCGCCTCCTCCGAAAGATTCCAGTCGGCTAAATAAGGCTTAATGATCTCCATGCTGCGTCGTTCTATCTCCATAGGATTCGTTATGAAATCCATTTTGTCGCCTCCTTTTTTACTTCGGCCAATACATCGGCCGCTGTTTCAAGATAATTACCGTCCTGTTGCGGTCTCTCCAAGATAACGATCGGTAGCTTTAGCGCCATCGCCGCCGCTATTTTTGTATCGCTACCGCCGATTTCACCGCTGTTTTTCGTAACAATTACATCGGCCTGATATTCGCTAAAAAGAGCCATATTGAGCTCTTTGCTGAAAGGACCGGACAATGCGACAATATCGTGCGGCTGCAACCCGATACGGCTGCATTCTGCAAGAACCGTCGCTTCCGGCAACACGCGAGCTACCACTCTTCGTTCCTTTACATCCGGAGATTCCATGAACGCCGCCAAATGTCGGCTGCCTGTTGTGAGAAAAATAGTCTGACCGAGCGCCGCCGCTAAACGCGCTGCCGTCTCATAGCTGTCTGCACGATGTAACTTATCATAAACCGGCAGCTCAACTGGCGGCCGTTCATAACGCAGATAGGAAATTCCCGCTGTAGCCGCTGCCGCTCGGCTGTTAGCCGATACAGCAAGCGCATACGGATGACTGGCATCAATAACCAAGCGGATTCCGCGTGCCCGAATCAACTCCAGCAAACCGGCTGCATCAAGAGCGTTATCATTGACACACTGTTGCAATCTTTCCGCCAGACGTTGCCGACCATATTCGCTGGTCACGGAAATTAAAAGCGGATATCCTTCCTGCTCCAACGCTTCGGCTATTTCACGCCCATCTTTTGTTCCCGCGATTACGAGAATCATACCTGATAGCCCCTCGGCGTAATCATATAGCCTTCTTTGACATAAGTCCGGCTGTTGCCGATGATGACCATAGAGAACATATCAATATGTTCATCGGTAAAACCGCCCAAATTGGCAATCACCTTTGCCTCGCCGTCACGACTGGCATGATGCACAATGCCGACCGGAGTCGCGGCAGGCCGGTGTTTAAGAACAATGTTCTTTACTTCTTCAATCTGCCAGTTGCGTTTGACGCTCTTTGGATTGTAGAGGGCGATTACGAAATCGCCTTCGGCCGCAAGTTCTACGCGCCGCCGGATGACTTCCCAGGGCGTCAGCAAATCGCTGAGGCTAATCACAGCAAAGTCATGCATTAGCGGTGCACCGAGGCAGGCCGCTGATGCGCCGACTGCACTGATGCCGGAAATGACTTCCACTTCCGGACGTTGTTCGGGCGAACATTTGGTCGCCAATTCCAAAACAAGTCCAGCCATTCCGTAGATGCCAGGATCGCCGCTCGAAACAACGGCAACACGATGTCCTTCCATCGCCAAATCGAGCGCCTTTTGACAGCGATCAATCTCCTGCATCATCCCCGTTGAAACGACTTCTTTGTCTTTTATCAGTTCTTCAATCAATTCGACATACTTGGTATAGCCAACCACTCTTGTGGCATCCGCCACCGCTTGCTGCGCACGAGGACTCATATCCTCCAGACTGCCCGGACCGATACCGATCACACTGATGTGACCTCGGCCAACGCAATTGTTATCTGCGGATATCGAGTCCGCGGAACCAGTAAGGTTCCCTCTTGACTTACTTTCATCACTGCTGCTTCGCATATATTGCCAACTCCTATCTGTTTACGGACAAAGTCCGATTCTTTTAAGTTGTATTTTGCTACACTTTGCGCCAGTTCGTCTGGACTGAAAAAGACGGTTTTTGCAGCCAATGCCGCCGCCGCTTCCAACAGGCCTTTTTCCGTTGCTTTGACGTCAACCGACGCCATAATCGCGATACAGGTTAGGCTGCGGCCAACGCTACGGCAAGCGTCTTCAAGCGCTGCGATAATTTCACTCGCCGGAACGCCGCGTCGACAGCCAATTCCGGCAACTAAAACCGGTGGACGCAAAAACAGATCTGCCTCATCACACGACATCAGCCGGTCACTGATAAGCACGTTCTTTACAGCAGTATCTTTAGAAACTTTCGGCTGCCACGGCAGCAGTTCAATCGCATACTCTGCCGCTTTCGCTCGATACGCCTCGGTCGAACTCAGCCGCTCGTCAATCTGCCAGACGACAGTATCGCCTGCGGCGAGCGCCGCATTAATTTTTTTCAATCTATCGAATGGTTCAATCTTGCACTGCAAAGCGACGGCCAACACATCCGGCGCAGTCTTTCCGGCTAAATCTGTCGCCGTCGTAATAACTGCTTTGGCATTGATCATCTTCGCTATCGAGGTCGTCAGATGATTTGCCTGGCCAAGATGGCCCGACAAGAGACTGATCGCATGAAGCCCTTGTTCGTCAAGCACAATCACGGCTGGATCCTGGCGTTTATCAACGACATGCGACGCAATGACCCGAACGACAATCCCTGTGGCCATGATGAAGATAAATCCCTCGTAGCGCGGCCACAGTTCAACCAACAACTTGCTCAGCGAATCAAACGACTGAGCACCGTCGCACTGCGCCGAACGCCCCTGCTTTTCAAAACAATCCGCTTCATCGCCCGACAGACGAATTTCAGCTGCCAACGTGTGCGCAAGAAATGCGCCGCGCGTTGTTACCGACAGCAATGCCAATTTCATTTTGCATCACGATACATATGACTGAAATCGGCTGCATACAAACGCGATAATTCATAACTGCTTGCTAAACAATTGCCGACAACGATCATTGCCGTTTTACCGATCCCCGCCGCTCCAACCGACGCTGCAATTGTCGAGATCGTACCGCGAATAATTTCCTGATCCGGCCAGGAGGCCTTCTTGACAACCGCAGCAGGAGTATCCGGACCATAACCGCCTTTTTTCAATTCCGCCATCACTTCCTCGATCATATGCACGCTGAGGAAAATGCACATCGTCGCATTATGTTGCGCTAAACGAGCCAGTGCTTCTTTTTCCGGCACCGGCGTACGACCTTCCAGTCTGGTAATGATCACGGTTTGCGACACGCCAGGCAGCGTATATTCCTGGCGCAGAGCCGCAGCTGTCGCTAAGAAGGAGCTGACGCCAGGAATTACCGTATAATCAATGTTCTGCTTCTTCAATTCATCCATTTGTTCCTGAATCGCACCATAAATGCTCGGATCTCCGGTATGTAACCGTACGACGCACTTATTTTCACGCGCCGCCGCCGACATCACCTCAATTACCTCGTCCAGCGTCATTGTCGCGCTGTTATAGATTGCCGCATCTTTCTTTGCCAGCTTCAACAATGCCGGATTAACCAGAGAACCTGCATATACAATCAGATCCGCTTCACGCAACAAATTCTGCCCTTTTACCGTAATCAAATCGGGATCTCCAGGACCCGCGCCGACAAAAAATACATGCATCTTCTCTTCCTCCACCACTTATCTGTTTTTTATTCCCGTCATAATATAAATCGGGTTAAGCGCTTGAAACATATGAATCGTTTTGATTGGCTTCAGCCGTGTTACCTGAACCGAAAAGGCTTCACTCTGGTAACGCGAGCTTTGTTCGCGGAAAAAGGCTGTTCCCATTGCAACTGTTTCTAATGTGACAGCACTGAGTACCAAACGCCCTCCCGGTTTCAACAATTCATCAGCCCGTTTGAGTATCGCAGGCAAATTACCGCCGCTGCCGCCGATGAAAATCACGTCGGCCTCCGGCAAATCCTCCATTGCCTCCGGTGCAGAACCTTCAATTTCCCGAAGGTTTGCAACGGAAAATTTTTCGCGGTTGCGCCGAATCAGTTCAATGCCTTCCGCTTCCCTTTCAATTGCATAAACCGCTCCAACACCACTTTGACGCGCCGCTTCAACCGAAATGGATCCTGTCCCGGCGCCAATATCGATTACGATATCACCGTTTTGAATCGCCGCCTTGGCAAGCAGCAAAATTCGAATCTCCTGCTTCGTCATCGGGATGTCGCCGCGCAGAAATTCTTCATCCCTGATGCCGAGAACAGGTCTTGTCAGCCGATTACAATCATCACACAATGCTGCCACCCCTCCATCTTTGTCGCTTCCTGCAAAATGCAGCATTTTGTCTCTTCATGTTCATAAGAAAGATTTCGCCCGAGAAAAACCTCGGCGTCTGTCGGCCAGCGCAACGCGAGCAACCGTTCGGCAATCGCCGCTGCATGCATCGTCGCGTCGGTCAGAAAGGCAACCTTTCTTCCGGAATGATACTGCCATTTTCCAAACGCCAACTCACGGCCATGCACACTGAGCAGCTCCGCATCCTGCCAGACGAGCCCATGCTGTGCAAACGCAACCTGGATGGAGCTCAGCCCCGGAATGACCTTAAACTCGTAGTCTGCGCCAAATCGAGCCTTGAGTGCAGGTTGTAAACTATAAAACCCCGGATCACCGGATACCATCACTACAACGTCACTATTTTTTAGCGCAGTTGCAATATCCGCAAAGAGACTTTCCAAATCGCCATCGATGCGACGCAGCCTCGCACCAGGCGCCGCAAAAGTATCAAGAGCCCGTTGGCTGCCGACCAAATAGGAAGCAGCCTTAATCGCAGCTGCGGCACGAGGAATCAGATAATCCGGATGCCCCGGCCCAATTCCTACGATGATTATCTTATGTTCCACTGCAAGGTTCCTCCAATCGCTTTCGCACACTCATCCATACCCAACAGCTCACCTTGCATGCTCACAATGACCGTTCCGACTTCCAAACCGCCAAACACATAACGCTGCGCACGCTCGCTCGCCCGTTTGGCAAGCGCCGCATATACCGCCTCACTCAAACCTTGTCGCCGTAAGATATCCGTCGCCGCTTCCGTCGTCGTACAGGCAAGAATTTTTTCGATCACCGTAGCACCAGGCTGTTGCAGTGCGGCGTAAGCGGCTATTATTTCCATCCGTCCATCAGCCATGCGATTATGCGTATGAAAGATTCCTCCGGCCACCTTGACAAGCTTCCCCGGATGCCCGAACAGCAGCACCCGTTTCACTCCCTTGTCCTGCGCCGCCGCCAGCATATGGCCGATAAAATTGCTGGTCTGCAAAACAGCTTCTTTGGGTAGTTCATATTGTCCAACGGCAATATTTTCCCCAATTTTCCCCGGGACAAAGACCAGACTTTCAAACCCCAGCGCCAACGCTACGTCAATCTGAGGCGTCAACGAATCTTTGAACGCTTCCTCTGACATCGGCTCAACAATTCCAGTCGTGCCTATGACCGACAGTCCGCCTTCGATGCCTAAACTTGGATTCAACGTACGCCGTGCCAACTTTTCTCCGCCGGGAATCGAAATTCGGATGACCGCGCCGCGCGCTGCTCCGAGAATGCTCCGAACCCCTTCTTCAATCATCCGGCGCGGCACTGGATTAATCGCCGCTTCACCGACTGCGATCGACAACCCCGGTTTCGTCACCACGCCTACCCCTTCACCGCCAAGCAGGCGAATCTCTGCTTCTTGCGTCAGCTCAACATCAGCAACAATAAGTATTCCATTTGTAATATCCGGATCATCACCGGCATCTTTGCGAACGCCTGCAGTAGCGGTGTTTTTCGTAATTCGCGTTGCATATTCAAGCGCCACGATCTTATCTTCACCGCGTGGCAGCCGGACAGAAACCACCTCCGGCGGTTGCGCTAAAACAGCTAAAACAGCAGCTTGCGCTGCGGCTGTCGCACATGTACCCGTTGTAATCCCCGAGCGCAATTTTTCTTTCAAACAAAAAGCCCCCCCTTGCAGCAAGGGGGGCACAATAAATCATGACTATATGAAACAGCGATAATTTATTCCACCCACCTGCCCATCATCCGTAGGTCATAACGGTGTGTGTTGGAACAGGCAGGTCTCCTGACTCTGGTTCTTCACAAATCTATGCCTTCCCAGTTTCCCAGTGGCTTTCATTAGATCTGCTCCCCATTACAGTGGCGGGACCGCGCCGGTTTTGCACCGGACTTCCCTTTTCAGCATAAAGCACCTATTCCCATATTCTATATACAGTTACAAAATATTTATATTCCCTCTCTTTTTAAAAACTCCTGCCATTCGGCAAATTTTTATCGCCACGTCTCCTTTGTAGGACGTTCAAAAAAGATTTGTAGGATTATTTTGTATTTTTTTGGCGTTTTTTGTTGAATATTTTGTAGATTTTTGTCATAATAAAGCCAATACGATATAACAACGCAGGGAGTGACAACTACAAATGAAAAAAGTGTGTGAGAACTGGAGAACTGCTTTAAACAACGTTCCCTTTGGCATTCATTTATTCCCGGAATTTGAAAAGAAGGCTCAATTGGCTTCCGCTGAAGTTCACCGAGTCAAAACGGCCGCCGAGGCCAGCGCTGTTGTCGAATCCATTTTGACTGCAGCCAATGTCAAAAACATTGTCGCTGTAGACAGCCCTTTGCAACAAGCAGCCAATCTGCTGCCCTATCTTGCGCAAAAAGGCTTCACGCTCTACACCAGCGCCGCTGAAATCGCCGAACATGCAGAACAATCCGACTGCGGCATTTCGACTGTCGAATTCGCCATCGCCGAAAGCGGCAGCGTCTGCATGGACGGCATGGCTTATGAAAGCCGCGTTGTTTCGATGCTGCCGCCGCTGCACATTGCTTTTCTGCCGACCAATCGTGTTGTTGCAGGAATTCAAGACGCCTTCGACCTTTTCTCCCATGTCTTCGACCGCGGTTATTTAAGCTTCATTACCGGCCCCAGCCGTACCGCCGATATCGAGCGGGTATTAACAATCGGCTGCCATGGTCCTTGTCGCTTCGTCATCATAGCTATTGAAGAAGAAATCGCCGGAGGTGTCGAATAAGCATGGAAACGAACAATCGCAACATCCGTAATGAAATCGCCGAAAAATTAGATGATAAAGTCCTGCGCGGCGCACTGGGTCGTTTTGCTGAAGCCTACCCGATCGCCCGTGCTAAAGCGTATGAAAATGTGCCTGACGTTGACGCATTACGCGAGCAGGTTAAAAACATGAAACACAATACCGTTCTCAATATCGAAGCCGTTGCCGATCAATTTGAGGCTTCCGTTGTTAAGCGCGGCGGCAAAGTTTTCCGCGCCAAGAACGGCGACGACCTTAAACAATACCTTATCGACCTTTGCAAGGCGCGCGGCGTAAAACGCATCGTAAAATCAAAATCTATGGCCACCGAAGAAATCCATCTTAATCATTCGCTCGAAGAAGCGGGCTTGCATGTAAAGGAAACCGACCTTGGCGAATGGATTCTCTCCTTGGCAGGCCAGCGTCCTTCCCATATGGTTATGCCGGCTATCCATTTGAACAAAGAACAAATCGCCGAGTATTTCTCTAAAGAAATGCATCGCGATATTCCAACCGATATCGCTTATATGGTTCAAGCAGCCAGGCAGCAGCTGCGTCAAGAGTTTGTTTTGGCCGACATGGGCATTTCCGGCGCCAATTTCGGCATCGCGGAAAACGGCGCCATCGGCCTTGTCACAAACGAAGGTAATGCACGCTTAGCAACAACCCTTCCGCCGATTCACGTCGTCATCATCGGTTATGAAAAACTGATTCCGAACATTCGCGACGCGGCTCCCATTCTGCGGACGCTGCCGCGTAACGCAACTGGCCAGTTAATGACCAGCTACATGACGATGGTTTCCGGACCTACCCCTTACATGGTAAAAGAAGATGGTCAGTGGGTCGAAAAAGAAAAAGAACTGCATGTCATTTTATTCGATAATGGCCGCTTAAATGCCGCACACGATAAGAAGTTCCAGCAAATTTATCAATGCGTTCGCTGCGCTTCCTGTCTCAATGTTTGTCCGATCTACACTATGGTCGGCGGTCATGTATACGGTCACATTTATGCGGGCGGGATCGGCGCCATATTGACTGCCTTCCTGCACACTATGGAAGATTTCGACAAGATAAATGAACTGTGCATCGGTTGCCGCAAATGCGTTGAAATTTGTCCGGGTAAGATCGATATTCCTGGCCTGATTGAAGAACTGCGTTCACGCAACGTTGACGACAAAGGGCTGCCGCTCGGAGCCAAATTGGTATTTGAAAACGTACTCTCGAACCGTACCGTCTTCCACACCTTGCTCCGTCTGGCTGCGATCGGACAAAAACCGGTCAAGGAAGGAAAATTCATCCGCCATCTGCCGCTCTTTTTAGCTGGTTTGGCTAAAGATCGCAGCCTGCCCGCAGTTGCTGACACGCCGCTGCGTGACCGGATCGGCAAAATCAAACGCACTCCGGCTAAGCCCGTCAAACGCGTCGCTTTCTTCGCCGGTTGCAACATTGATTTCATTTTCCCGGAAATCGGCGAATCCGCATTTAAAGTCTTACAGGACTTAAATATGGATGTAGTCTTCCCCGAAGGACAAAACTGCTGCGGCAAGCCGGTTCTCGGTATGGGAGACCGCGATACTGCCAAAAAAATCGCCCGTAAAAACATCGAAGTATTCGAAGCAGCCAATGCCGATGTGATTCTCTCCGCTTGCCCGACTTGCGCAGAAACCTGGCATCAGACCTATGTCGAACTCTTCGAAGACGACCCCGCCTGGAGTCAGCGCGCTAAGGCAATCGGTCATAAAATGCGTGAATTCACCAGCTTTGTCGCTGAACAATATGCAGCGCAAAAACGTCTGACTAAGACAACGGGCGGCACCAAGGTGACCTACCATGATTCCTGTCATATGAAACGCGGCCTTGGCATTTACGAAGAACCTCGCCAACTGTTGGATTCCGCAAAAGGCTATGAACTAGTTGAAATGCACAATTGCGATAAATGCTGCGGCATGGCTGGCGCATTCGGCGTGAAATACACGGAACTGTCCATGCCGATTCTCAAACAAAAGATTGAAGCGATCAAGGAAAGCGGCGCCGAAGTCGTCGCCGTCGGCTGCCCCGCCTGCCTCATGCAGATCCAAGGCGGTCTCGACAAACAGGCACCATCCATCAAGATCAAGCACGTTGCCGAAATATTAGCGGAAGGTTTGCCTGACAACAAATAACAATAAAAAGAGCACTTGAGATATTTTCTCTCAAGTGCTCTTTTTATTGTCGCTTATGGCTGTCGATAAAAAAGTCGCATATCTTTCGTCTTCGCAATTTCTTTAAACATATCATGGTATGACACGTGGTCAAAATCCGACAGATTTTTCGTTCGAACGATAATGTATTGCGGTCGATTGCTTGCCAAGAATGCCGCCACACTCTGGGTCGGCATCGTGTATTTCCCTGCCCAGATATCCCGTTCAGCATTTTTCGCTTCCGATAGGCGAACTATTTTTTGATTGCCATAAAAAACAGCGGAGGTCGGGTAATCGCCATAGCAGGCGATTACCGCCCGTTCTGTTTCTGCCGGGAAATATAGCGCAATGTCTTTCGCCGAACGGCTTTGAACCAATGGTGAAATTAAGCAAAATAGCGCAACCAATACCATTGCCGCAGTCGAAATAACCGCCACCGGAATGAACATCGTTCGCTTTCCTCTTGCCTGCTGCCAGACAATGAGCATCAGGCAAAGCGCGAGGACCGAATAAAGCAACGCAGGCTGCTGCACTTCGATTCTTCCGGCCGCGACAGCAAACGTTATCGCTTGAAGGCCGAGCGGTATAGTGAGCCAAAGCCATTCGCGCCGCCCAGACCAAGCCTGCGCCATCTCTTCGATGCGCTGGCCAATCAAAATCGCCGCCGGAAACAATGCCGGGAAAGCATATGTCGCATACTTGGTCGCCATTAACGAGTAAAAAAAGATAATTACGCCAAGCCAAAGCCAGAGAAAAAATCCATTACTGGCCCGCGCATGACGGATTCGCATCAAGCAACGCAGAAAAATGCCGCTCCAAGGCAACAACGCAATCGGCATAAGCAGCAAATAATAATACCAAACATTATCCTGCGGATGTTCCGATACCGTGGCACGCACATAATTATGCAGCCCCAGAAATGTTTGCACAAACGCATCGCCATGTAGCGAATACATTGTCAAATACCAGGGCGTCACAACGAACGAGAAGCAAACGACGCTTCGCAGCAACCCCCAGGGCTTCAGCCATCCCCACTGTTTACTTTGCAGTGAAAACAATAAAATGATCAGACCGGGCAGAACCAAGCCGACCGGCCCTTTCGTCAGGACAGACAGGCCTGATGCGATAAATGAGAGATCCAACCAATACTGTTCTCGTTCACTCCACCATTGATAAAAGGCCGCCAGCGTCAGGCTGGCAAAGAGCATGAGCACCGCATCCGTGATAATGCCTCGGGCAACAATCCAAAACTGTAACGCAGTTGCCAGCACGAGCGCCGCATACAACGCCCCTTGACGATGTCGGTACAGCTTCAAACTAAACCAATAAGCCAGCATGACGGTAGCTGCACTCGATATGGCGGCAGGCAGACGAGCGGCAAATTCAGTAAGACCGAAAATTTTAAAGGAAGCGGCGATAAGCCAATAAATCATGATCGGCTTATCAAACCAAACTTGTCCATAAATTTGCGGCGACAGCCAGTTTCCTGTCAGCAACATTTCCTTCGCCGTCAACGCATAATTTGATTCTACCGGATCCGTCACCGGCAATATA
This sequence comes from Negativicutes bacterium, assembly GCA_963667825.1. Taxonomy (GTDB): domain Bacteria; phylum Bacillota; class Negativicutes; order SG130; family SG130; genus Azotosporobacter. The sequence continues at coordinate 136,326 of OY764022.1, forward strand.
TCGTTGCAGGCCATATTAAACAGCAATGTTCCCGCAAATAACAGCAACATTATCGCTCGATTTGACATAGCGCCTCCCTATTAGCGGCTTTTTTCCAAGAGAATTTTGTCATCGACATCCGCCAAGATTTTTGTTTGAACACGCAAAGTATCCGGCAAGCGAGAATGCTCTGACTTGCGTATCAGATAGTAGGCCTTCCCTTCTTTGCCCATCGCCTCTTGCAGCTCAGACTCCGTCTTGATTTCAGTGCCATACAGACCACTGTAAAAACTGACGCCGGGGCGGAGAAATTTAATGACGTAAAGTGAACTTTTTCCATCGTATTGCCGCGTCAGCTCTGCTGCAATGTTTTTACTTGTAAACAACGGCGCAGCGACGGGGAACATCACGCCAACCAAAATGACCGCAAAAGCAGTCATCGCGGTTACTTTTATCCCAACCGCCCAAGCGTAATCCTTGCGCCAGACAAACCACCAGACTGCTGCCAGCATCACAGTCAGTACGCCTAGTTGCATATAAACACCGTATGCAAGTTGCGGCATTTCTTTCAAGCCAAAAATCATGCCGCCCCCCAATAAAACGCTTATGACCGTCAAACCGATGGCCCAGCAATAAGGACGCGGTTTCGGATACTGTTCGCTTAACTGTGCAATATACCAGCCCACCAAAATGGCTAATGGCGGATACATCGGCAAGATATAAGAAACCAGCTTCGTCTGCGAGACGGAAAAAAACAAAAAGATAAAGCTTGCCCAAATCGTCAAGAACAGCATCAGCTGTCCCTTTTCACCCCTCGTATCAATCGCCCGCCATAGCGCCTGCGGCAACAACGAAATCCAAGGGAAGAAGCCAAGCAGCAATACCGGGATATAATAATACCAGAGCACCCCTTCCGGATGTTCCGGCGAAGTAAATCGCGTGACATTATGAAAACCGATGAAGGTGTCAATAAAGGCATTGCCATGCATCTTATACATAAACCAGTACCATGGCAATGCAACGATGGAATACACCAACATGCCGCTACCTAACTTCATGCGTAAAAGCAGACCAAATTCACGCGAAAATAAAAGATAGCAAGCCAAAATTCCGCCTGGGAAAAGCAAACCGATCGGTCCTTTAGCCAACGTTGCCAATCCGGCAAAAAAATAAGCACAATAGTAACGCTTGTCCCAAAAACAAAGCAGTGCAAACGTCAAACAACTGACCAAAGTAATATCGGTTACTGCTGCTTTGGCTAAGTAAAAATACTCGATGCTCGTCGCCAGTACCACCCCGGAAAAAACCGCCGTACGATCACCAAGCCAGCGTCTGGTAAAAGCATAGACTGCCGCCACCGAAACAACCGCCAATGCTGCGGAAGGAAAGCGCGCCGCAAATTCGTTAACGCCGAATAATTTGTAAGAACCGGCTACCAGCCAATAATAAAGCGGCGGCTTATCATACCAGTATTCGCCATAGATGCGCGGCGACATAAATTCATTGTATTGGAACATTTCCTTTGGCGTCTCCGCATAAACAGGCTCATCCGGATCCAATAGGGGTATTGCGCCTAAGTTGAAAAAATTGATAAATACCGACAACAAGATGACCAATAACATTCCTTTATCAAACCTGATCACGCTGTAAGCCCTCCATTATCCTTTTCCCGCCAAAGCGGCATATGTTTTGGCCAGCCCTTCAGCCAACGTTGTTTTTGGTTGCCAAGACAATGCGACTTGGGCAGCCGCATGCGAAAGACAGGAACGATAAATATCGCCTTCACGAATCGCACAATATTCACGTGTTGCTGCAACACCGGAGACGCGCTCCATTTGCGCAAGCAATTCATTCACGCTGACTTCGCTTTGCGTGCTTATGTTATAGATGCCGTGTCCGACTGCCGCATTCAATCCTTGCCAGTTTGCTTCAGCAACATCGCCAACATAGATGAAATCGCGCGTTTGACTACCGTCGCCAAATATTTTAAGCGCTTCTTTTTCAGCCAACTTACGCGAAAAAATACTTACAACGCCGCCTTCTCCACTATCGCCTTGCCGTTCACCATATACATTGGCATAGCGGAAGATGATCGTCTCCAGGCCATAGCATTGATGATACAATGCCAGATAACGTTCACCAACCAATTTACTTAAGCCGTAAAAAGAGGCTGGCTCCGTCCTGGCAGTTTCCAATACGGGCAATTCAGCGACATCGCCGTAAACGGCTGCCGTCGACGGGAAAAGAACGCGCCGGACGCCGCCTAGACGGCAGGCTTCTAACACATTGACCAATCCCATGACATTGACGCTGCAATCTTCATCCGGGTACTGCAAAGATAGGGGGACTTTCGTCTGTGCCGCCAGATGAATCAGCGCGTCAAACTGCCCGTCCGCAACCATGCCACGCAGCGCCGCATTACGAATATCCATTTCAACCAATTTTACTTCTTTCGGCAGATTATCACGCGATCCGGTACTCAAATCATCAACAACAACGATTTCGCACTTTTCCCTCAACAATCGTTCTACAATATGTGAACCGATGAATCCGGCTCCGCCCGTCACTAATACCTTCACAAAACGTTCCTCCTCTTTTTCCACTTAAAAACTCTGCAAACAGATTTGCTTCTTTTCTATTAAAGAGCGAATATCGGAACTGCATACAGCGGCCAGCTCACTCTCCCAGCTGTAGGGCCAGCCAAAGGCAGCTTGCAAAGTTTTATTGTCACAGCCCGGATGCAACATAATTTCGCTGCAGCCGGACGGCAAAACACTAATAATTCGCTGCAATGACGTTTCTGTCATGTTTCCGCCAGCCAGCATGCCAAAAAATGAATCGGTCGTCCGCAAACCGCGCCGTGTTGCCAAACGTCGAGCGCGCTCCGCCAGGAAAGTCAGCGCACAGCGCCCCGCCCAGCGGCCAAGCGTATATGGGTCGCCGCCGCTAAAAAAATAGGGTTCCGCCGGAATTCGAAGCGCCGGAATCGCATAGCGTTCAGCCAGTTTCAAAACTATCTCCAAAATGCCGGGAAAGACATGCAAATGCTGATGACTATCCAAGTGCGTAATGCGAATACCGCTTCCAGCTACTTTTTCAATTTGCGCCGCCAATTCCAGCATTATTTCATTCCGTGAAATACGCCCCTGCAGATATCGTTGCAAGAACTGGGGATACTGACGGGGAAAAGAGCCGGTTTCATCCAGCAGGCTGCGCACACTTTCGGACGCCGCTACCGGTTCTTCGCCAACTAACGTCAAGTGAACGCCAACGCCAAGTTGAGGCAAAGCTTTCGCCACTAGAACCGCATCGTCAAAGGCGGGTGCGCCCGCCATGATTGTTGTACTGGTAATGATCCCTTTTTGATGCCCGATTCGAATCGCTTGATTAACTTTTTCGTGCAAGCCGAAATCATCGGCATTTACAATTAATCGTCTCATTCATTTACACCTCGGATATATATGGTATCACGCCTAAAACATTCTGGCAAATAGCCATCTTTAGAGGTGACGCCAAAAAGAGCTTAGCAACTCCGGCCAAGCTCTCCATTCCCCCTCGCTTACTTTTGAACTGTTTCGACATGTCTGGCGTACGCGCTATGATTATGGATTGATTCATAGTTCTCACACTCCACCGCAAACCACGCAATTCCAGGTTCTTGGCGCAATGCCAATACTAAATCCCGCAGAATGTCTTCAACAAATTTCGGATTTTCATACGCTTGCTCCGTAACGTATTTTTCATCTTCTCGCTTCAAGAGCGGGAAAATAGGACAACTGGCTTGCGCTTCCAAAAGGGAAACCAAATCCTCCAGCCAGATAAAATGTCCTGCTTCATGTTTGACCTGTACACGCATGATCCCTCGCTGATTATGCGCTCCGTAGGCGGAGATTTCTTTACTGCACGGGCAAAGGGAGGTAAACGGAACCGAAACACCCAGCGTAAATTCGACCGCATGATTTTCTTCCAATCGAGCCGAAAAAAGACAGTCTACATCCAACATGCTTTTCAATTTACTAATCGGCGCTTCTTTTTCAATGAAATATTTAAACTCGATATCAAGTTGCGCACTTGGCGCATCAAGTCGCTGTACCGTCTCTTGTAAAATGGTGGCCATTTCGCGACTCGAAACCGGCTTTTGGCTCCATTCGCTGAGAATTTCCACAAAACGGCTCATATGCGTTCCCTTATAAGCTCCCGGCAACTCAACCGTAAGTTTTATATTGGCCAGTACGGATTGAAAAGATCGGCCCTTTGTTTTAATCAAAAACGGTAAATGAACATTGCTAATCCCAACATTTTGAATCGCAATACCCCGTTCATCCGCTATATTTTGTACGTCTTTCACTATGGTTCACTCCTACTTTTCTCGGTACGGAATTGGATCTTTCATTCCCGCCTCGGTAAATCCTTTTAAACGCAAGAGACAGCTGTCGCAGACACCGCAAGCCGCTGCACCACCCTTATAGCAACTCGTAGTGAATTGCAGCGGAGCATTCAACTTCACGCCAAGTTCCACGACGTCTTTTTTTCCTAAGTGCAAAAGCGGCGTCTCCATGACAATTCGTCGCTTATCCTGCACGGCAGCCTTCGTACTGTAATCCGCCAATTGCTGAAAAAGTTCAATGAATTCCGGCCGACAATCCGGATAGCCCGAATAATCCAAGGCATTTACGCCAATATAGATACGATCTGCGCCAACGACCTCAGCATAACCTAACGCATAACTAAGAAAAATAAGATTGCGAGCCGGCACATACGTTACCGGTATCTCCGATTGCGCAATATCACCTTCTGGAACGCTGATATTGACATCGGTCAATGCGCTGCCGCCCATATCATTTAAATTAGTCTCAATAATCAAATGCTTCTTGACCTGATAATATTCGGCTACCTTTTTTGCACTATCCAATTCCCGGCAATGCCGCTGATGATAGTTAAAACTAATTGGAAACAACTCATAGCCCGCCTGCTTTGCAACCGCCATGCAGACTGTTGAATCCAAACCACCTGACAATAATACTACTGCTTTCATTGTTGTTTCACGCTCCAAGTCTACTCAAGTCTGCACTAAATCCATAATACTGATGTTTTTGTTTTTTTCCAGATCAACAAATTCACCGTCCGCCGTTCGAACCGTAGGACGTGAAGCCGTAATCGGGCTGATATAAACCACTTCCGCTTGACGCCCATCGCTTAATTCTACAATATTCCCGACGAAATAGTCACGTACATTATTTAAAAAAACAGTGCAAATTTCAGGATCCAGTTTGTTATACATTTCCTCCAGCATTGTCTCCACCACTTTAAACGGACTGACCTTTGCTTTATAAACACGGTCCGACGTCATTGCATCGTAGGTGTCGGCAACCGCAATGATCTTGGCAAAGCGATGTATTCTGTCTTTCGGCAGCTGCAACGGATACCCTGTTCCATCGACCCGTTCATGGTGCTGTAAGATTCCTTGCGCAATATTGGCGGAAATACTTTTGCGCTCTTTTACCATTTGATAGCCAAGCACAGTATGCGTCCTGACGATTTTCATCTCTTCCGGCGTAAGCGGACCTGGCTTATTTATGATTTTTGCATCAATCTGTGCATTGCCGATATCATGCAGCAGCCCAGCCATAATCAACTCTTGCAACTCGGCCCCCGTAATGCCAAGCCACTTGCCGAGAACGCCGCACATAACCGCAACGTTCACAGAATGATGAAACTGATATTCATTGTCTCGATCTACCATATGCAGATAATTCACTACGCCAGTCGATTCCAACAACGGCTGAACGCCCTCTTTCATGAGTTCGTTCATCTGTACAATCGGCACTTCATTAAAAGCGCGTATCGTCTCAAACGCTTTCTTCACTTTATCCATCGTATGGTGATAAGAAGTGGAAAACTCTTGTTGTGCCGAGCTCACCGAACGTTCGATTTTCTTAGCTGCCGGCATCGCCTCTTTTTCAGGCTCTTCAACAGCTTCGCGAATTTCCACGGTGCTTATATCCCAGAACTGCAGTCCCTCGATCATCGTTTCATTCAGAGTAACGCCATTACTCAAGATGACCTGGCCATCTTCGTTTAAAACGTCTTTGCCGATTTCCATGCCCGGAACAACGTCGAAACTGCTGTACTTTTTCATTGTGTATGCAGCCATCGCTCTTTCCCCTTTTCTTTTCCGGATAGTAATACGTCCATTAGAAATTATTCACCCAAAGCGTTTTTTTTCCTGCAGTAAATCAAACTTTTCTTGCTAGAATTCACAACTCATGTTCTTTACATATGCAAAGACAGCATACGCTTGTATGCTGTCCATTCTCTATGATGCCACACCAACAATGTTTAGCTTTGTCTCACGCAGCAAATTCAGTTCGCCTTGCTGCGTCTGTATCCACGGGCGTTTCAAATTGCTCGTATTTAGTCGAACAACCTTGCCCCATAAACCATTATCGAGACGTACGTTCTCGCCGATCGAATAAGGAATCGCCACTTTCTGAAAAGCCTGCAGCACCTTTTCATCAAACTGAATGCCCGCTCCGGCCTGAATAATTTGAATGGCTTCTGATGAAGTCATCTTAGTACGATACACACGATCTGTCGTTAACGCATCATATACATCCGCAACCGCAACAATCTTCGCCAGCGGATGTATTTGCGCCCCTAAAATGCCCCACGGATAACCGCTGCCGTTGCATCGTTCATGGTGCTGCAAAGCCATCAGCATAATTCGATGATCCATGCTTTCATCGGTTCGCAGCAAATTATAGCCCAACAACGCATGTTCCTTGACGGCTTTAAATTCCCTAAACGACAGGGCCGTTTCTTTGTTTAAAATCTCTGCATCGATCCGTACTTTCCCAAGATCATGCAGCAAACCGCCCATCCCCAGTAAATAAAGTTCCTGTCGGCTCAACCCCATTGCCATGCCAATAGCGATAGAGAACAAGCCGACATGGGCGCTATGCACAAACAGGTAATCGCCCATCCAGTCCATTTGTTCCAAATGGATTAAGACATTAGAGCGTTTACTCAGTTCTTGTATAATCTGCCAAACCTGACGTTCCAGTTGCGAAAAAACTTCAGGAAAAGCGTTGCCATCAGCAAAGGCGGCCCCCACGCATTCCAGTAGCTTGCCTCGAATCTCAGCGCCAACCAGACTCACCGGTTGGTAAATTTCATCACTCGTAATTAGCGGGACAACATTTTCTTGCACGGCTACCCTTGCTACGCTATAGCGCGGTAAGGAATTGATGATCTCACGATTCAGAGACTTTCCCGCTGCAATCAGCACTCGACCAGATTGATCAAATACATCTTGTGCAACAATCATTTCTTCATCTAATTCAGCAATCGTTACGTACCGGATAAATCTCACCTCCGTGCGCGGACAAAATTCTACATCTTATCCATATTCTACACATATGATTTTTTTCCTTCTCTCCTTTTCCTTTTTCGAACAACTGTTTAAAAATATTTTTTCATCACGCATGACGCAGGATAAATTATTTCGTTATAATATACTTATAAAGCTCTGATGCTAAAAAGGAGGCGTTTTAGTGGAAAAATTAAAAGTTTCCGTTACGTATTCCAACGGCGAATCGATCGAGTATTTCTTAAACGCAAGCCTCGTCGTCCTTAATGACGCATTGCGCGATAACGGCATCTTGCGCGTACTTCGCATTCGCGACGGCATCACCGTGCCAACCTATGTCAATTTCTCTCATGTGTCGAGCGTCGAACTGCTCGATTATGCCGGAAAAAACTGGGATGAGGTCAAACGAGGTCAGTAAAAGATTAAATGATTTTTAAAATCGAAAAAGGGTGGTGAAAACGTATTTCTACGAATTCACCGCCCTTTTTCAGTTTTAGTCTTGACCCTGTTCAAGCATTTTTTTGCTTTTTCTTTGATAGCGGCTCCGCCAATTTTGCAGATTGTCCATAAAGATATACATTTGCGGCACGACAATCAACGTCAAGATCGTAGATGTGATCAACCCGCCGACGACGACAACCCCCATCGACGATCGCAATTCCGCTCCTGCACCCCAGCCGAATGCAACCGGCAACATGCCAAGCACCATCGCAGCGGTCGTCATCAATATTGGTCTGAGACGCACCGTACCCGCTTCGAGCAACGCCTCTTCCCTAGAGAGCCCATCACGTTCCCGCAGCGTATTTGCATAGTCCACCAACAAGATAGCATTTTTCGCCACCAAACCCATCAACATGATAATGCCGATCAAACTCATAATGTTGACGGTTTTAGCACTGATCAACAAGCCAAAAATCGCCCCAATCATCGCAAACGGCAATGACAGCATGATCGTCAACGGATGGATAAAGCTTTCAAACTGCGCTGCCAGCACCATGTAAATCAGAATAATCGCAATCAACAGTGCACGTCCGATCTCTTTAAAAGAGTCATTCATGCTGCGCGTCTGTCCGACGAATTTGTAATGGTAGCCGAAGGGGATATTCATCTGCGCAATTTCATTTTGTGTCGCCGTAATGATTTCCCCAGCGGAAACACCAACATTATTGGCGTATACGATGATTTCACGCTGGCGATCTTCACGATCAATCTGGGTCGGTCCGGACGTGAATTTGACTTGCGCAATATCGCCGATTCGAACCTGTCCGCCAAATTTGCTGGTCACGCGAATATTGGCGACATCATCCGGCTTCGTTCGCAGCTCATCCTTGAGCCGCACTCGAATATCATAATCCTTATCACCAACCCGATAACGATTTCCCGTAGTGTTGCCCGCAAACGCAGTCTGCACAATCGCGCCTACGGAATCGACGTTGACTCCCGCCTGGCCTGCTTTCATACGGTCGACAACAACCTGAACCTCTGGTTGATAATCGCTGGCCGATGTATCGACGTCGGCCGAACCTGGAATTTGCCTCAAGCGTTCTGCAAGTTCTTGCGACAACTGCTTCAATACGCTCATATCACTGCCTTGAAAACCGACTTGAACGGCCCGGTTATCACCGCGTCCGCCTGAAGTGGATGCCGCAACAACCGAAATTTTCATGCCGGTATAATTACGAAATTTCATCCGCAAGGCATCCATGATTTCCATCATCGTCCGGCCACGTTGATCGATATCTTTTAGTTTCACCCCAATCATCGCCTTATTGACCGGATTGCGCGAATAGCCGATATTGAGAAAAGCCGCCCGTTTTTCCGGCAATGCCAGCACCTCTTGCTCAACCGGTTTTGCCAATTCTTGCATTTTTTCGATCGATGTTCCCGGCGGCGCCGTCATAAAAATATTGAATTCTCCCGAATCATAGGTTGGTTGAAATTCAAAACCCAAGAGGGGAATAAAAAAGACATTAACGACAAGCGAAAGCACTGCCACGCCGACAATGAGCCACGGATGATGCAGCGCCCACTGCAAAAACTGCCGATACGCATCGCGAATAAATAAAAAACCGGCTTCCCACTTGTCGAGCCCTCGCTCGATAAAACGATTAAAGGCGGCAATTACAAGGGGCCGTTTCGGCGGCTCTTCATCGTGCGGCCTTAGCCAGCGCGCCGACAACATGGGCGCGAGCGTCAACGCAACAAAAAGAGAGAAGGCCACCGCAAAAGCCACCGTCAGGCCAAACTGACGAAAAAACATGCCGATAATTTCTCCCATTGAACCAACCGGCACAAAAACGGCCAGAATCGACAAGGTCGTCGCCAATACAGCCAGCGAAATTTCCACGGTGCCAGAAAACGCACCATCCGCCGGCGAAGCGCCCTCCTCAATATGGCGATGGATGTTTTCTACGACGACAATCGCATCGTCAATCAATATCCCGACCGCCAGACTTAATCCCATCAAAGACATGTTGTTCAGGGTAAAGCCGCCGACCTTCATTAAGCTAAACGTCGCGATAACGGATGTTGGAATCGCCAACGCACCAATTAAGGTCGCCCGTGTATCACGCAAAAACAAGAAAACAATAACAACAGCCAAGAAACCGCCAATAATCAAAGAATTGGCCACATCTTCCACATTGCTCTTGATATATAGCGAACCGTCACGAACAATCGTCACCTTAACGTCTTTGGGAAGTTCTTTTTGAATCCTGTCCATTTCGTCCTTGACCGCATCGGCAACCGCAACCGTATTCGTACCGGATTGCTTTTGTACGGATACCACCACAGAAGGAGTACCATCCGTGCGTGCGTAAGTACGTTCTTCCGAAAAAGAATCTTTGACGTCCGCCACGTCCTTCAAATAAACGACTCGATTATTTTGATTCGCAACTGCAATCGTGCCGATTTCTTCAACCGTCTTATATTGTCCCAGCGTGCGAACAATCATCTCAAACCCTTTTTCCTTGACGTAGCCGCCGGGAACATTGGCATTTGCGCTGTTAACCGTTGAAAGAATTTGATCCATCGTCATTCCATAAGCATCCAGTTTGCGCGAATCGATTCGCACCTGAATTTCACGCTCACTACCGCCGTTAATACCGACATCGCCGACGCCGTCGATTTGTTGCAACCGCTCTTTAATGACGTCATTAGCCATTTTGCGGATTTCGCCGCGCGGCCGCTGATCTGACGCCAAACTGAAATAAACAACGGAGGAAGCCGTAATGTCATAACGCTGCGTCACCGGTTCATCAATCTGGTCCGGCAACGTGCGACGTACGCCGCCTACTTTTTCACGGACGTCAGCCGCCGCCATGCGGGGATCGACGCCGAGTATGAACTCAATCGTAACCTGGGAAACGCCTTCCTTCGACAAGGACGTGATTGTCTTGATGCCGGCAACGGAACTCACCGCATCCTCGATCGGTTTTGTAACTAAGCTTTCCATTTCTTCCGGCGAAGCGCCTTTCCAGGTCACCAGTACCGAAACAAGCGGATATTCGACATCCGGCATTAAATCGATGCCCAGTTTCGGCAAAGAGGACAGGCCAAATACGACCAGCACAAATACCAGCATGGTCGTAAAAACCGGCCGACGAATAAAAACCCTTAGAAAGCTCATAACTGACCAGCCTCCCGTGTAGCAGCCACTTTGACTTTGGCGCCGTCACGCACGGTATTCTGTCCGGCTACGACAACCAACTCGCCTGCCTTCAGGCCATCCAGCACTTCCGCATAACCGTCGCCGACATAACCGATTTTCAGTTTGCGTTGCACCACCTGGTCTTCCGCCAGCACAAACACGGTGCGTTGATCTTCAAATAAAACCAGCGCCGCTTCCGGCACGACCATCGCATCCGGATGAATTTTACCATTGACAAGCACCTTGGCCGTTAAACCGGCTAAGAGGGTATTATCCGCATTGTCAATGCTGACTTCAATCGTAAACGTCCTTGTCGGCACTGCCGCGGCCGGAACGATTTTTGTAATCTTACCGACAAAGGGTTGCGTCGATAGGGCTTCCACCAAAACTTGCGCCATGTCGCCCAGTTTCAATTGCGTAATTTGCCCTTCTCCAACCGTCGCTTTTGCCAACATTACGCTGGTATCCGCCACAGTCACAATAGCGGTGCCGGCTTTCGCATAATCACCCGTTTGTAGATAACGGTTCAAAATCACGCCGCGATGCGGCGTAGTCACATTGGTATTTTCCAGTCTCGCTTCCTGATAGCCAACGTTGCCTCTATTCGCACGAACCAACCCTTCCAGATTAGCTACCTTGGCGCCGGCGGCATCGAGCTGTTGTTGTGAAATAGCACCTTGCGTAAATAAGCTCTGCGCTCTCGACAAATCAACTCGCGCTTGCGACAAATCGGCCGCAGAAGCATATAAGGTTCCTTGCGCCTGCGAAACCTGCGCACCAAATTCGCCATTTTCCAAAGTCGCCAGCGATTGTCCCGCCGTCACCCATTGGCCTTCCTCAACAAACAGTGCGCCAATCCGTCCATCCAATTTCGGGCTAATATCTGAACGCCATACCGGATCTAATGACGCCGTAAGCATAAAGGTCGGCGTAATGCTCTTTTTAAAAACCGGCATCACTTCGACTGTCGCGATTCGACCTTTCCCCATAGCGGCCGCCTTGTCCTTAGCCGTTTGTATATTGTTATAAATTTTAAAACCAATAAGAGCTGCCATAATTATCAATGCGATGCTGATTCCGTATACCAATCTTTTCCGTTTCACTTAAGTCGCCCTTTCTCTTTTCCAATTCTCTAAAAAAACAGCAGTTATTACTCTTTTTCGGCTCTTATCGCACAACAAGGTTACCTTCCTATTTTGAGAATCTTATTGATATTGCACGTCGCCGACTGGATGATCATTTACGACAAACTCACCCCCCCTTTTTTTTGCGTTATCTCAACATCTTTCACTTTTATTCTCTCTCTTTACACATTTTCCTGTCAGGAAAAAACTAAAGTGGCCAAAAGCCACTTTAAATTTAAGTAAATTGTAATTATTTTATAATTTCAGCTAACGTCTTTTGCACCATCTCTAACGTAACATCGTTTCTAATCTTTACACAACCCGGTCTTTCCACTAGAATCCAGCGCACTGAGCCATCGAGCACTTTTTTATCATGTGCAATAAAGCTAAGCAGTTCTTCCCTTTGGCAGCCTTCTACATGAGTCGGCAAACCAAAATAGGAAAGCAAAGTTGCGGTACGCCGATAGAGTTCGCGCTCCGCCAATCCGAGATGGCAGCTTAGAATCAATGCGCCGCACAGACCGATCGCCACCGCTTCACCATGATTGTAGCGCTTGAATCCGCCCCAGGCTTCGACGCTGTGGCCGATTGTATGTCCCAGATTTAAAATCATGCGCAAACCGCTTTCTGTTTCATCTTCTTCCACGACTTTCGCCTTACTCGCACAAGAACGCTTAATTAATTCCGCCAGGATGTCCGGCTGCCGTTTTTTTATCTCAGCCTGGTGCTTTTCAAGCCATGACATAAAATCATCCGCAGCCAGTAAACCATATTTGACGACCTCCGCCAAACCAGCGGAAAATTCACGTTCCGGCAGCGTCTGCAAGACTTGGCTGTCAATAAACACCGCGCGTGGTTGATGAAACGCGCCAATCAAATTCTTGCCTTCCGGGTGATTCACTGCCACTTTTCCGCCAACGCTCGAATCCACCTGAGCCAAGAGCGAAGTAGGGATTTGGAGGAAAGGAAGGCCGCGCAAATAGGTCGCTGCAACAAACCCAGTAAGATCTCCGACAACACCGCCGCCAAGCGCGACAAACGCAGACTTTCGATCGAGCCCAAAACGAATTGCCGCCGAATAAAGTTCCATCGCGGTCGACAATGATTTTGCACCTTCTCCGGCAGTTACGATATAAAGTTCCGCTGTAAAACCGGCAGCGGTCAAAGCATCTAGAACCGTCTTTGCATAAAGCGGTGCGACATGTTCATCCGATACGACAATAACCTTTCTGCCGATTTGCATTTTTCTCATTTCCTCGTCTAGCGCTGCCAGAAGTCCCGGCAGAATTCGAATCGTGTAACTACGTTCGCCTAGGTGCACTGTTATATCGGCCACGAAGATATCCTCCCTGCTGCAAAAAGTCCATAATTTTTTCAACAACTTGCGGCGGCGACAGTTTTGTCGTATCCACCACGCAATCCGCCTCCCGGTAACGTTCGATGCGGCTATTTAATAACTCTCGCACCGTTTCTTCCCGTTCCCCTTTGTTCAAGAGCGGTCTAACATCCTTGCGCGACGTACGAGCCAAAATCATATCGAGTTCCGCCATCAAAGCAATGATCACGCCATGTTGGCGCAAGCGAAACATATTTTCCTCCAGCAAAACGACGCCGCCGCCTGTGGCGATCACCGCGTGACGATAACGCGCCAATCGCGCAATGGCCTCCTGCTCGCACTGACGAAAATAGGCTTCTCCGTGTTGGGCAAACATTTCTTTGATCGTCATGCCGTGCCACATTTCGATTTTCTTATCGCTATCAACAAACGGACGTCCCAGCCGTCTCGCCAACAAGCGGCCGACTGTGCTCTTGCCGGTTCCCATGAAGCCGATGAGTACTATATTTTTCATCCCCGCGCCACTCGCGCACGGTACTGTTTCATATTTGCCAATAAATCGGTCAGGCAAGCGCCGCCAAACATCTCAAGCACCGCCTTCGCCAGCACATTGGCGACCATAGCTTCACCAACGACTGCCGCCGCCGTAACCGCGCATACGTCACTGCGCTCCGTGCTTGCTTCCACCGGTTGGTGCGTCCGGATATCGACCGTACGCAACGGGGACATCAGTGTCGGTATCGGTTTCATAACCGCGCGTGCAATCAAGGTTTCTCCATTACTCATGCCGCCCTCAACGCCGCCTGCGCGATTGGTTTCTCGATAATAGCCACGCTCTGGTTGGTAAAAAATCTCATCATGCGCTTGTCGCCCCGATAAGGAGCCATAAGCAAAGCCTGCGCCAAGTTCCACACCTTTAATCGCGGGAATTGACATCAACGCTGCGGCCAAACGACCATCCAAACGCCGATCCCACTGCACATGGCTGCCCAGCCCCGGCGGCAGGCCTTGCGTTAAGACTTCAAAACAACCGCCGAGCGTATCGCCCTCTATTTGGGCTTGGCGGATCGCCTCCTTCATCGCCGCCTCTGCCTCTGCATCCATGCAAGCCAATTCGGAGCGTTGGAATAATCCTGCCAATTCTGCTGCCGACTTCACTTCTACCTTACTTTTCACGCCGCCAATTTCTGTTACATGGGAGGCCAGCGTGATGCCGCAAACCGCCAGCAATTGCTTGGCCACGGCACCTACCGCAACGCGGGCCGCAGTTTCCCTTGCACTAGCCCGTTCCAAAATATCTCTAACATCTTCACGCTCATACTTTAATATCCCCGTCAAATCGGCATGACCTGGACGGGCTGCCGTCACTGCTTCCCCGCTTTGCGGCCCATGCGTCGACATCCGCTCTTCCCAATTGACCCAATCCTTATTGCGGATCAGCAGCGTCAATGGACTGCCCAGCGTTTCGCCAAACCGCATCCCCGATAAAACTTCTGCGCGATCCTTTTCAATCTTCATCCGCCCGCCGCGTCCATATCCTTGCTGTCGACGCGCCAAGTCTTCTTGAATTGCGTCTAGTGAAAGAGGTATCCCTGCCGGCATACCGTCAATAATGGCAACCAGCCCCTGCCCATGTGATTCCCCTGCTGTCATGAATCGGAACATGTATATCTCCCCTATCTATTATGAATTCGTGTTCGCTGCTGTAATACTCAATTCCCCTGTCCCGAAACTGTAAATATGCACCACTAACTTAGTCATCAATACACCGTTTTGCATTTGCACGGCCGCTTTATCGATTGCAGTAAAACGGTTTGCCCCCTCGACGCGACGCAAAAAATCGAGTAGCGAAAAATAATCGCCGCGCACCTGAACTTCCAGTGCAATGTCCAGATATCCCTTCTTATTCAACGGCATTTCCGGTTTCACATGGCTAAGCCGGACCTTGCTCTCCTCTGCCAAACGTTCCAGTTCGAGCATAAATACTGCGACTTCAGTTTGCTCAGGCAACAAATTCAGCACCGCATTCTGCCGCTGTTCCAATTCTTGTAAATATCGTTCTGCATCAGGATGCTGTCCGCTAAAAACGGTTATCCTACGGTTGCGTTCTTCCGCCTCGCGGCAGAGGTTTTCCAGTCTGGCAATTTCCTCTTCTTGCGGCAGTAAAACAAAGCGCCAAAAGAACAGAGCCGCTCCGGCTATACATGCCATTGCGAGCACGGCTTGTTGTACGTCTGTTAATTTTCTCGGCCATTTCACGGCGACAGCCCCTTGATCTTAACGATTATCTCAAATCTGGCACCTGCTTCAACGCCGTCATCCTGACTGACCGTCAGGATATTCGGCTGATCAAATAAATTATCTTTTTCTAAAAGTCGAACAAAATTCAATATTTCCGGCGAAGTAGCAGCCCTTCCTTTAATGGCAATCACGCCGTTGTCGCCGCTATTGACTTCCGTCAGGTAAATCGCTTGCGGCACTACAGTACCCAAATGCGCCAATACCGCGTGCCACGCCACGCGCTCTTTGGACAGTTGCAATAAGACTTGATCACGCGCTTGAATCTTCAGCCACTTGTCTTCTGCCGCCGTCATCATAAGCTCGCTACTGCGCAGGATTTGATATTGCTGCGTCGTCGCACGCAGTTCTTCCTCAAGCAGGCTCTTTTTATATACGCCATGACCATATTTTGCAAGGATCAGCAAAACACAAAATACGCTTATCAAAAAGATGCAACGCCGCGACAAATCAGCGTTCGGCCGCTCTTGCGGCGCCAGCAGATTAACGCTCAGTCTCAATCGCTTTCCCCTCCCCGCAACGCCAAACCAATCGCAACTGACAATTGTGGCGCCGCCTGATGGAGTTGTCGCGGATCGAGAGCCGGCGAAAGCGATACGTTTTCTAAAGGGTTATGCAATAAAACGGGTACATCCAAATGAATCGCTAACTGTTCCAGCAGGTTTTCCCTCCGCGCAACGCCGCCGCAGACAAAGACGCGCTCTACCAGCGCCTGCGCATTATGCATTCGGTAGTATTCAATCGTTCGCAACACTTCCGCCGCCAATTTTTCAATTAACAGTGCAGAGTCTAAGCTACCGATTGAATCCGCCTCTGCTTCGCCTAGCGGATTCAACGCTCGCTTTTCTTTTGAGATCGCCTCTAAACTCCGCTCCAGCACAGGGCAACCATTTTGATAGAGAAATATTTTAGACGCTTTGCCGCTCAGATCAAGCACCGCAAAATTTTCATCCGTTAAAACGGTGCGCGCTAATGCCAGTGACTCGATCTCTGCGGCAAAAGGAATCAGTCCGACATTTTTTATGATTTCGGTCATATAATCAACACTCCGCCTCGGGACCGCAACCAACAGCACGCTTTGCCCGGCTGCAGCTTCCTTCGCCGGCAGCACTGCAAAATCATAATAATATTCGTCCGCTTGATATGGAACATATTTTTCTAAATCCCAGCGGACAGCTTCCTTCAGCTCCCGTAACGGCATAGGAGGATATTCTATTTGTCGTACAAAATGGTTCCGACCGCTCATTGAGAAAACAGCCTGCCTGCCCTTGACGCCCGCTGAAAGCAACAACTGTTTAAGGCGATCCGCCAAAACTTCTTCCTCTTCATCCTTTAAGAAAAGATGTTCAATAGACCCGCTTGCCTGCAAACAAGGTTTGTTTTTGCGCCAGACAACCTCTGCAACCTTGATAGTCGTAGTGCCAAAATCGATTCCAACTAAGGGACCGTTTCTTTTCTTAATAAGCGTCTTCAGTGCTTTGGTGAGGTTCAATCCGTTTTTCTCCCTGTTCATGCCGCGGTTTTCCGCTGACAATAATGGCCGCATTGGTGATGGCTGACAAAATGTCGATATTAAATTGCTGCTCCAATTCCTTAACCTTGGTAAACATTTCCCCTTGATGGCTAACAACATAACGCGGCGGCAGAAAGTTCAGCGCCAAAGCGACGACATCGTAGCGACAATGCTCGCACCGGCATAAGTTTTTCTGACAGTCAATCACCTCATCTACTTTTTCCCACACCAAGTCTTCCATAAAATTCTTTACCTGCATCATCTGACCTCCTTCACCTACTCTTGCATCTTTACTGCTGAGTGCAAGGAAAATATCTGATTCCGGCCAGGTTTAGACCAAGCCGTCACACGCAAGTCAATCTCGACAATTCCATCGTTTTGTTCAAACTGCAATTCACTCTTGGTCGAGGCCATGCCATAGCCGCTCATCGGCTGTGCACCGCTGCCGTCACCGCTGTCACGACGCAGTATGCCATTGGCATCAGCCAGGTAGCGGATTACAGCAGCATTGCTGCCTTGCCGCCAAAGATCCAACCGTTTTCCATCATTGCTGACCAAAGCGCGGCGGCAATTTTTCGCGTCCTTAATGATATTTTCCATTCCATAGCGAGCCGTTTGCTGCGCTTCAATGCGGCAAATAACATCTTGCCCCCATTTTATTTGTGCAGCAAAAAACGGCGCTGACGCTGCCAGCAAAATAACGCCTATCGTCATTGCCGCTAACAACTCCGCAAGGAATATCCCTTTCTGATTCCACATAAGCATCCGTTAGTCCTGCCTCCGTAATGCAGCAATTTTAAGCTGACGCATTTCTTTTCTGTTCAGAGGATCACTCCAGCGCACCGTAATGTCCACCTGGCATAGATGAAGACTTGAAAGCGAAAACGGTCTTTTTTCTCGAATGACCCTATATTCTGTACCGTCACGCATCAACACGCGCTCGTCATTTCCCTTTAAAAGTTGAAGTGCAGCCGGAGCTTTCAGCTTTTCCTGTTCGGCCTGCGCCAATTGAAGCGCAATCGTCCGGCAACCTGCCGCCGTAGAACTTCGCCCAGCCTGCTGAAACAGCATCGCCATCGCCGGAATTGTCAGGCTGAGGATCAGCATCGCCAACAAGGCTTCAAGCAGGAAAAAGCCGCCTTCTTTTTTGCGGGGCAGCTTATTCATCCCGTCCCCTCCGTAACTCGAATGCGTCCGACAAAATCAATGATCAAATGCCTGCTATATTTACCGCAATGCAAAATAATCCGTCTTCCTTTCGAAGGGAATCCATTGCTGCCGAACGTCAAGGGCTCACTTTCCGTCTCAACAACCTGTACCGGATCGAGTGTCCGAAATCGGATTATCTTGCCTCCGCCACGTAAGTAATAACCATATGGTTTGCTATAAGAAAACGCGATCTGTGTAAATGCACCGTCACCGCCATTCATCGATTTCATTTGCACCAAGCGCATGTCAGCAACCAACTCACTTGTTGCCTGATCCAAACGATAACGATCTAACTTGTCAATCGCAATCAGGCAAGCGCCGACCGCGAAAAAACCAATCAAGGTTACTGTCAATAAGCATTCCACCAGCATGCTGCCTCGCACTTTATAGCCTCCTTGTTCAGTCAAAAAAAGTCCAATACCACGCCATAATCTGTTCCCCATACACGTACGTCAGCCAAAGACCCAACGTCAAAAAGGGGCCAAAAGGAATAAAATCTTTGCGTCCTTTGCAGCCCAAAAACATCAAGGCGCAGGCAATCAGTCCGCCGCTGCTAAACGCAATAAACAGCATCAGCACCATCTGCTGCCAACTTAGCCAAATACCGGCAGCAGCGGCGAATTTCACATCACCCAGTCCCAAACCGCCGCGACTGGCTAGGGCAATACTCAAAAGGCAAATTGCAGCGCCGCTCACGGCTGCACCATGCTCACTCAGCATCCGTTGCCAGCTTTCAGCCTGAAAACTCCCTATCATTATTCCACTGAGTGCAAAGGCAATGACAACTTTATCGTAAATAATCTGCCAGTCGTAGTCAATGATCGCGATCAACAGCATAAACGCCGACAACGTAAATATTGCCAACACCTGTCCCAAGTCAGCGCCATTCCAGGCGGAAAATCCGCCAAACCCTGCCATCGCCACTTCAACTACAGGGTAACGGCTGCTAATTGTCTTCTCACAGTAGCGACAGCGCCCTTGATTACGCAAATATCCGATAAGCGGAATCAGTTCACTCCAGCTTAGCAAGGTGGAACAGTTCGGGCAGTGGGAGCGGGGGAAAAGGAGCGACGCTTGCCTTGGAATCCGATAAATGCAAACATTGATAAAGCTGCCAATTACGGCGCCGAATACCATCCATAAAATAATAAGACTGTTCTTGTTTTCCATTACTTTAATGCTCCCATTGTGATAGTATGCTGATCGTTCTTCCCGCTTCACTTTGCGTCTCTTGGACCGCCACTTCGACTACCCGCAGGGCGCCACTCGGCATTGCAGCGCTAGATTTTATCCAGTGTTGATTCGGTTGTCTTATTTCTCTATCATCAGGCAGTTTTTTGCAGTTCATTTTTATTTCAAGCGAAAAAACTCCCGCACTGCCAGCTAGACTCAAGTTATTCAAACGGTTTGGCAGCATTTGCTCCGCCTCCCTCACTTCGAGCAGCCGGCAGGCATAGGTAATTCCGGCTTCCGCCAGATAACGCGCTGCCATTCCCTCTTCTTCCTCTTTCGCAATGGCCAATTCCGTACGGCTAACGTTGCTAACCAAGCTGCCGAACAAAAGCAGCACCGTCGCCATTACCAAGATAATAATTGAAATCGAACCGCGTTCTTTCATTCCGACTTCACTGTCCTTTGCGAAATCTCACGTTTCCCTACTTTTTGAAGGCAACGCCGCTGCCCAGCGCTTCCGCCGTATAGGAACCGGCAACCGTATCAGCCGCAGTCCCGCCAGATGCGGCATCCACTTTAATTACCGCACGTCCGTCGACAACCATATATGCTGTGGTCGCTGAATTACACTTGTAGGTGATTTTTCCTACCATAAAAGTTTGCGTACCGGATGCGCCTGCAGCAAATGGCGCAGGTGAGGCCGATAAGTTATCCAGTACGCTCTGCGGCAGCGCGCTTCCATCCGTCACATCTTTTCCCTGGGCTTTGGCCATTTGAATCGCCGAATCGATCGTCGCCAGGTCCGCTTGGATTTTTCCGCCGCGCGCCGAATCTGTCGCATTTGCAAACTTGGGAACTGCGATGGCAGCCAACACTCCGATAATTGAAATAACAACCATCAGCTCCACCAAAGTAAAACCAGCTTCATTTTTCCGTTTTTTCCCGCCTATTTGCGTTATTCCCACCGCTGCCGCCTCCATCTTCAATATTATTGCCCAAGATTCATCGTCAAATCAAACAGGGGCAACATGACCGACATTACGATGCCGCCGATAAATACGCCAAGAAAAATGATCAGCATCGGTTCAATCAATGTACTCAAGCGTCGAACCGTCTCATCCACTTCCGCCTCATAAAATTCACTGATTTTTTCCAGCATGGACTCCATCTCTCCCGCCTCTTCGCCGACGCTTATCATTTGAATCACCATAACCGGGAAAATTTTCTGCTTTGATAATGCTGTCGCGAACATCTCGCCCTGCTTCACATTGTTTTTCGCCGTCTCCAAAATTTGCAGCATATAGCAATTGTCGGTAGTTTGTCTGGCCATTTCCAGCGCAGTCAATATGGATAATCCGCTACGCATCAGGATAGCCAAGGTATGCGTGAAGCGAGCAATTGCAAGGTTTCTTACCAATACACCGAATAACGGCGCCTTAAGCGCTAAGCTATCCATAATATAACGCACGTTCTGATTTCGGCTTCCTATAGCCAGCAAGGGCATGGCAGAAAGGACGAGCAAAAGTGTTGCCAGCCAGTGCACTTGGCAAAACAGGCTTGTCGCGATCACCGCTTTTGTAATCGCCGGAAGTTCTATCCGACTGCCGTCAAATATTCTTACGAACGTAGGCAAGACAAACGTCAGTATGAACAAAACCAGTCCGCCCCCCAATAACGTAACGAGTAGCGGATACACCAGCGCGGATTTTACTTTTTCCTTTGCCTTATACTCTTTTTCAAACAGAATAGCCAATCGTTGCAAGATGACATCCAATACGCCGCCAGCTTCTCCCGCCTCAACCATTCCCACCATTAATTCCGGAAAAATCTTCGAATGATTCCTCATCGCTTTTGCCAACGTTTCGCCTTCACGGACTCGCTTATAAATATCGTTTACGGCCTGTTTAAGGCGTGGATGCTCTGTTTGTTCTTGTAAAACCGCAAGACATTTGACGAAAGAAACACCCGCTCCGCTCAACGTCGCAAACAAACGGCAAAAGATCGCCAAATCTTTAACGCCGACCGATTTGAAATTGCGCAGGTCAATATTCAAATCACGCAACCGTTGCTGTTCTTTTATTTGAGTAACAAACCAGCCCTTATCGCGGATAAAAGCAGCCACTGCAGACTGGCTGTCGGCGACAATGTTGCCGCTTAGACGCTGCCCTTGAATATCGCGCGCCTTATATGAAAATGTCTTTGCCATACGCGTCTCCTTAGCGCAAATGCAATAATGTTTCGGGATCATTAACTCGGATGTTTATTTCTGCCTCGCTGATTTTGCCGCTGCGATACAAATCGGCCAACGCTTTATCCATCGATTGCATTTGCCACTTCCCGCCCGTTTGTATGGTTGATGCAATTTGATGGGTCTTTCCCTCACGCACCAGATTGCGCACGGCAGGCGTGGCCATCAGGATTTCAAACGCCGCAATTCGCCCACTCTCGTCACTGCGCTTTATAAGTTGCTGCGCTATGACCCCCTCTAACGTCAAGGAAAGCTGCAAGCGAACTTGCGCTTGTTGCTGCGGAGAAAACGCGTCGATAATCCGGTCTATTGTTTGCGCTGCATCGGCAGTATGCAACGTCGCCAAAACAAGGTGTCCCGTTTCCGCTGCGGTAATCGCAGTGGCGATCGTTTCTGCATCGCGCATTTCGCCCAGCAAAATGACATCCGGGTCTTCCCTGAGAGCCGCGCGCAACGCGCTTGCGAACGAACGCGAATCGATAGTAATTTCGCGCTGATTGACAATGCTGGAGCGATGCGCATGCAGATATTCAATCGGATCTTCCAACGTAATGATGTGACAGCGTCGTTCTTCATTAATCAGATTAACCATTGCCGCCAAAGTTGTCGACTTGCCGCTGCCGCTGGGCCCTGTAACCAAGACAAGCCCTCGTGCCTTGCGCGCAAGTGCTTTTAGTGCAGCAGGATATCCGAACTCATCGAGTGTCGGCACCCGATCCGCCAGTATTCGAATCGCCAGCGCTACAAAACTGCGCTGTTTAAAAGCGTTTACTCTAAAGCGCCGTTCCTTGAGGCAGGTAAAGGAAAAATCGATTTCTCCGCACTTGGCAAAATCAGTCAATTGCTCCGGCTTGGCAATTTCATTCAAGATGCGTTCTACTTGATCAGGCATCAGTGCATTCGCATCTGAAAGCGCCTGCAATTCGCCATTGATGCGCACGATCGGCGGAATCCCGACCGTAATATGCAAATCGGATGCCTTCTTCGTCAATGCCTTTTCTAATAATCGTTCCAATTGCATAACTGCCCCGCCCTCTCCTTGACACTTATCCTTCTATATAGGCAACGCGCATCACTTCACTCACAGTCGTTTTTCCCTGATATGCCTTCTCAATCCCATCTCTCAGCATAGAAACCATGCCATCCTGCAACACAACAGCAGCTACCTCATGACCGGTCGCCCCGCGGCATACTTTTTCCCGCAAAGCAGCGCTAAAGGGCATTACTTCATGAATGGCCATTCTGCCTCTGAAACCGCTCTGATTGCAACGTACGCAACCTCGCCCCTTGTAGAAGCGCCGCGCCTCAATACCAAGCCGACTTAAAAAAGCTCGTTCCAGACCATGCTCTGGCAGACTATATGCTTCGCGGCACTCCTGACAAACCACGCGGACTAAACGCTGCGCCACAACGCCTAAAAGCGAAGACGCAATCAAAAAAGGTTCCACTCCCATATCGATCAAACGGGCGATCGCTCCGACGGCATCATTTGTATGCAACGTGCTAAGCACCAAGTGTCCCGTCATCGCTGCTCGAACAGCGATGTCCGCTGTTTCTCCGTCTCTTACTTCACCTACCATGATGATATTGGGATCCTGACGCAAAATGGAACGCAATCCGCTGGCAAAACTCATGCCGGCCTTGGCATTGACTTGAACCTGATTAACGCCTGCCAGCAAATATTCAACCGGATCTTCCACCGTTATGATATTGCAGCCCGGATCATTCAATTCCGTCAGGGTTGAATATAAGGTTGTCGTCTTGCCTGATCCCGTCGGGCCTGTAACGAGAATCATGCCGTATGATTGTTCATAGAGCTTTCGATAACGCCGTAGATTGTCATCGGAAAAGCCCAGCCGCGCCACATCCAAGATAACCGTTTTTTGATCAAGTACTCGCAATACCACTTTTTCACCGCGAATCGTCGGCAACGTCGAAGTACGAATGTCGATTTCACGCCCCTGCTCATTCACTTTAATTCGTCCGTCTTGCGGTACTCTTCGTTCGGCAATGTTCATGCCACTAATAATCTTAATTCTCGATACAATCGCCGCATGCGTTTGAATTGGAAACGTTGCAACATCATGTAAGATGCCATCGCCCCTAAATCTCACTCTGACCGCATCATCAATCCTTTCAATATGAATGTCACTGACCGTCTCACGGATAGCCTGACTGATCAGAGAATTGACAATGCTGATAATCGGCGCATCATCCGCCATTTGGAGTGTAGCCGCCTCCGGCAAAGAGAGTTCCTCGCGTTTTAACTGACTTACCGCTTTCTCCACCAATTCCGTGACACCATAGCACTGTTGAATGGCCCGCACAACATCCGATTCGGCGGCAAGAGCCGGTTCTATCTCGTATCCAGAAGCCATTCTGACATCATCAATCGCAAAAAAATTAGTAGGATCCGTCATCGCAACTCTGAGCCGCCCTTCGTGACAGGCGACCGGTATTAATTTATAACGCTCCGCCAAACTGACCGGTATCGAAGTGGCTGCTGTGCGGTCGATTTCAATTTGCATGAAATCAATGCGCGAAATACCTAATTGCTCTTCCAGCGCATCGATAATTTCCCGCTCCTTGGCACAGCCAAGCTCGATTAAACTTTCACCAAGTCGCCTCCCTGTCTGCCGCTGTTTCTCCAACGCCGTTTCCAATTGCAACTCAGTTATCCGTCCTTTTTCAAGTAACAACTCGCCTAATCGCTGCCGTTTTCGTTTCATCATTTCACCTACACCTGTTTTGTGAATCATAATGCCCCGTAAAAAAAGCAAGCTCTTGCATTATAAAATCAAAAGCTTGCCTTTAGTCGAACGAATAAAACTCGTCGCAACCCGTTCCGTATCTACTTTTTATATTCGCATAGCTGCAGTTTTTTCCTGCACGTTTTTTGAAAATTTTAGCGCTTTTGCCAAAAAATTCATTTCAGTCTTTTACTTCAAGCGCCTTGCGCATTGCAGCGCGGCAATCCGACCTTCCGGTCCAAAGTGTAAAAGCCAATGCCCCTTGTTCAATCAGCATGCCTGCGCCATTTATAACTTGTTGCCCGCGCTCCCGGCCGCAACGTAAAAACGGTGTTTCCTTCGGATTATAAATTAAATCACAGAGCACCGCATCGGTAGAAACTAAGTTCCAGTCGAGCGGCAAAATTTGTTCGGCTTGGCCATGCATCCCCACTGGCGTCGAATTGACAATGATATCCGCTCGCTTACTAACTTCAGCAAATTCTTTCTCTGCCCAGCCGCAAACCGCCACATTCGCCAAGGGAAAAAGTTGCGCCAGTTCAATCGCTTTATTGCGTCGCCGCGCGGCTATTGTCACGTTAGCGCCAACGCCAAGCAGGCCTGCAACAACTGCGCGCGCAGCCCCCCCTGCACCGAGCAGCAGCACATTCGCGCCGTTTGCCTCAACGCCGGACGCGGCCAGCGATCCCATAAACCCGCCGACATCGGTGTTATAACCTATTGACCGCCCCGCTTCAAATACGATGGTATTCACCGCTCCAGCCAAACAAGCCGATTCATCCAACTGCGTCAAAGATTGCATCACAGCAATCTTGTGCGGTATCGTCACATTGACGCCACGAAACCCCATCTGGGGCAGCGCTGCTATCACACTTGTTAATCCATCGGACTGAACCGGTAAGGGAACATACGCATAATCAAGACCTAATTCCGTAAACGCAGCATTATGCATGCGCGGCGAAAAAGAATGTCCTACCGGACAGCCGATAATGCCAGTCAATCGAGTCGTTCCGTTAATCATCTTTCCTTCCCCTTTCCGGCGGCAGCAGCCCCCGCAATGCTAAACGCCGCAGCACAAACCGTTCCAGACAACGTGTAATCTTTGTCCCGGCGAATTCGC
This sequence comes from Negativicutes bacterium, assembly GCA_963667825.1. Classification (GTDB taxonomy): domain Bacteria; phylum Bacillota; class Negativicutes; order SG130; family SG130; genus Azotosporobacter. The sequence goes on from OY764022.1 coordinate 162,094, forward strand.
GCGCGGCAATCGGCCTGACCCATATCGTATGCATGCCGAGGCGATTGCCGCCCAATATATCCGTAAACAACTGATCGCCAATCACGGCAATCGCCGCATGAGACAGGCGCAGCGCCGCTGCAACGCTGCAAAAGCCCTTAGAACTCGGCTTATACGCACGACAGGCATAGGGCGCGTTCAGCGGTTTCGCAACCATCGCCACCCGTTTGCGTTGATTATTGGAGACCATCCCTAGCACAAAGCCCTGCGCTTGCAACTCTTGCAGCCATATTTTCACCGCTGCGGGAACCACTTCACTATCCCATGGCAAGAGCGTATTATCCAGATCAAGAATTAAGCCACGGATGCCCCGCTGCCACAACTCTTGCGGACAGATATCGGTCACACACCGATATCGCTCATTCGGCGTAATGAGTCTATACAAAGGGGACCTCCTTTTTTCTTTACGCAGCAACTCAAACAGCATCAAAAAATGCCCAGCCACTTTTTCTTATAAAACGGTTCTACCGCCGCCGTAATGTGGTCAGCCAATTCCGACGATCCAGCATGAACTAGCTCAAACGGCGTTTTTTGCCCGATGGCAGCTTTGATTAACCAATCCGCCTTACCGCGTATCTCCTCATACTCATATTCATCACAAGAAATGGCGACGGCCAAACGACCGTCCTTCATTTGCGCCAGATACGCCTTTTTCACACGCGCGTCTTTTTTAAAACAAGTCGCAAGTTCCTCTTCTACAGCCTGCGGGTCGACCGGTTTCGCTTCTTCCGCCTGCAACTGCACGTTCATCCGTTGCGCGCCTTGAAGCAGAGCGGCAATTGCATCCGGCGAAAATTCGCAACCGCCTTCCGTCGTTGCGTCAAGCATGACATAACTGCCGTTGACAATAGCCAATAAATCGAGACATGAAAGCGGCATATACGGCGTATCTTCTTTCACCCAAGCCCGCATGCACTCAAGGCTCGAATATATCGGCACCACCGGCGTACCGTCCTCTTTTTCCCAAGTCGCAAAAGCAATTTTTGCCTCGCCCTGCGTCGACTGTTCGCGTCCATCCGTAATAACGAACACTGTCGTCTGCAGCAACGTTTCATACCACTGCGGCGCAGCGGCGGGATCGTTTATCGCGGTCTCCAGCAATTCTTTTAACGTATTCATAGGCCCTCCCGCTCAGAATAGATTCTCTAAAAGAAAATGATACCACATAGTTAACGAAAAACATACCCTCCGCTTTCCACTGATAAAAGTTCTTTTCTCCAGCCAGATGCGCTATTGATGAAAAAAGCGCCCTCACGGGCGCAAATGTTACAATATAAATATTATGATAGCAATCCGTAATACTGATCCTGCAGGCCAGAGAATTCATCATATTGCTGCTCGGCAAGTTCCAACCAAACAATACTGAATTCACAGGAGCCGGGCGGAAAACAAAACCACCGTCCATATGGATGATCCATACTGCACAACCAATCGACAAAACCTTGTGCCAATGTCGCACTAAAGTGATGGGTCCCGTAGACGATACCGACTCCGGACTCGACCGACACTTGAGCGCCCATTACCAGCCCTCCTCTATTATTTTTTCTCTTGTTCATCTTCTTCGTCAGACATAACTTCCCTGCCCGAAAAGCCTAGCAGAAGCATGACAACTGCCTAACACTTTGCTTTGATCAATTTATAAGGATCGCTTTAAAACCGCAAGCGGAATTTTAAAACGATCCCCATTTTTATTAGCTCCAAACATCCTTCAAACTCGTCCGCAATTGTATCGCTTCCGCGACCTGCGCCGCTTCGATTTTTTCTGTTCCAGAAAGATCCGCAATGGTCCGACCTACTTTCAGCAGGCGGTCATAGCCGCGCGCGCTCAAATTCAGTCGGTCAAAGGCTTGTTTTAGCAGTGCCTGCGCTTCGCCTGTCATCTGACATGTCGCTTTGACGTGCCGATGCCCCATCTGTCCGTTCGCGCTGAGTCCGTATTTTTCTAGTCTCTCCTGTTGCAAAGCGCGCGCCTGCTGCACGCGCAAACGGATCACCGCCGAAGATTCCGCCGCTTGCTGCGTAACCATATCCGAATATTCAAGGCGCGGTACACCGATTTGGATGTCGATGCGATCTAAAAGGGGACCGGATATTTTTTTCACATAACGCCGCCGTTCCTGCTCGCTGCAGGTACATTGACGACCGGGATCGGTAAAAAATCCGCAGGGACAGGGATTCATCGAGCTAATCAATAAGACGCGTGCCGGATAGGAAAGCGACGCATTGACGCGCGAAATCGTCACTGCGCCGTCTTCGAGCGGCTGGCGCAGCACTTCGAGCACACTTTTCGGAAATTCCGGCAGTTCATCGAGAAACAACACGCCCTGATGGCTTAATGTGACTTCGCCTGGTTTTGGAATACTTCCGCCGCCAGCCATTCCGGCGCTCGAGATTGTATGATGCGGCGAGCGAAACGGCCTGATCCGAACCAGTCCGCCACGCGCCGACGGCAGCAATCCGGCGACGCTGTAAATTTTTGTCACTTCCAGCGCCTCGGGGTCCGACAGCAGCGGCAGAATCGAGGGGACGCGTCGGGCGAGCATCGTCTTGCCGGAGCCGGGCGGGCCGACCATCAGCAAGTTATGTCCACCGGCCGCGGCAATTTCGAGTGCGCGCTTTGCAGCAAACTGTCCCTGTACTTCGGCAAAATCATCCCATATCAAAGAGTTTGTCGCGTCATCTGCAGAAAAAACAGCCGGTTTTAACAACGTTTCGCCGCGCAGATGAAATACTAATTGTTGCAGACTTTCTGGCGTATGGACAGTAATCCCTTTTACCAGATAGGCCTCCGGTCCGTTATCGAGGGCCGTATAAAGACGCAGACAACCATGTTCTTTGGCCGCCATCGCCATTGGCAGTGCGCCTTTTAAGCCACGCAACTTACCCTCGAGCGACAATTCGCCAATAAATAAGCTGTCTTTACAAGCTGCCTCGGGAATTTGACCACTTGCGGCCAGGATGCCAAGCGCGATCGGCAAGTCCAATCCGGCGCTGTCTTTTTTCAGTTCGGCAGGCGCCAAGTTCACGGTAATACGCCGGGCTGGAAATTCCAACCCGGCATTTTTGATGGCTGCGCGTACCCGCTCTTTCGATTCGCGCACCGCCGTATCCGGCAGCCCCACAATGTCAAAGGCAGGCAAGCCATTGCCAATATCGACTTCTACACTGATAATCATTCCATGCAAACCAACCGTTGTCGAGCCCAATGTCTGTGAAAACACTTCGGTCCCTCCTCAATCCGCCGTCAGCCCTGCCAACGGGGAAACAATTGATGTTCAATGCCGAGACTATCACAAATTTTCCCTACCATCATGTCAATTACTTCATTTAACGTTTCCGGTTTATGGTAAAATCCGGGACACGCCGGTAAAACCCGCACGCCAAGGCGAGCCAAACGCAACATATTTTCCAGATGTATCGCGCTAAGCGGAGTTTCGCGCGGCACAATCACGAGTTTGCGCCCTTCTTTCAACATCACATCCGCCGCACGCAAAACCAGATTGTCGGCGATGCCGGCGGCAATCGAACCAAGCGTTCGCATCGAACAAGGCGCTATCACCATGGCCTCCGTCAGAAAAGAGCCGCTGGCAATGCTCGCGCCGACATGCTCCGCTTCGTGCAGAACCGTCGCCAGTTTCTCAATCTCTTTGCGCCCGATTGCGCATTCATGCTCCAATACTTCCCACCCATGCGCCGATACAACTACATGCGTCTCGTGGCCGGCTTGCTGCAACACTTCGAGCAGACGTTTGCCATAAACAGCGCCGCTGGCGCCGGTGATTGCTACGACGATTCTCACCCCTGCATCCTCCTGCCTTTTAATGATACTTGATGGTCTTAACACGATTTCTCTTTCTAGCGCTAACTGATAAATGCGTTTATGATGTGATTGACTTTCAAACGATTTTTTTCATCAAGCAACACTTCGATCACATCAAAACGGCAGGGTTGATTCCACTGCTTCGTCTGTTGCAGATAGCATTCCGCCATGCGCAGAATTCGGCGTTGTTTCGCTACAGTTACCGCTTCAGCAGGACGTCCATAAGCAAGTCCGCTGCGACTTTTCACTTCAACAAAGACCAAGCTTTCCCGCGCCATCGCAATAATGTCAATTTCACCGACTCGATTTCGATAGCCGCGCACAATGATCTGGTATCCTTTGTTTTGTAAAAACTGCGCCGCCGCGTCCTCTCCGGCCTCCCCTAGTTCTTTGCCGCGCAAGAAAACCTACCCCTTCCCGCTGAAGCGTTTATCTAGCTGATAGATATAGGAAAGCACTTCAGCCACCGCCTGATACAGTTCCGGTGGAATTTCGCGATCGAGTTCCAGTGCCATCAGCATACTGGTCAGCGTCTTATTTTGATATACCGGAACGGCATTCTTACGCGCTGCAGCCAGAATCTGATCCGCAATGTAACCTGCGCCTTTCGCTACTATGCGCGGCGCCCTATCGTCATTTACACTGTAGCGAAGCGCTACCGCCTTCCTATTGATATCCGGTCGCTCTTCTTCCTCCGCCATGTACTAACCACCTTCTTTTGCCAGCAGCGATTTAACCGGCTCAAAACTGCGCCGATGAATCGGACAAGGCCCATATTCACGAATGGCCGCCATATGATCTGGAGTACCATAGCCCTTATGTTTAGCAAAGCCATATTCAGGATATTGAAGATCGGCCTCCAACATCAGACGATCCCGTTCCACTTTTGCAATGATGGAAGCGGCTGCGATGGAAGCGCTGCGCGCATCGCCGCCAATAATCGACTCATTGGGAAACGTCAAATCGGGCAACGGCACAGCATCGATCAAAACACCATCTGCCTGCGGATTTAAAGCGCGAACCGCTTGATACATGCCTTGAATGGTCGCTTGATAAATATTCAGCGTATCAATCATCTCAATGCCGATCACAATGCTGCTGACAGCAATTGCTTTTTCCTTCACCTGATCGTACAGTCGCTCGCGTTGTTGTACAGACAGTTTTTTTGAATCATTCAGCATCATCAATCGGCAATCCTGCGGTAAAATAACCGCTGCAACGACTAAAGGTCCGGCCAGTGGGCCGCGTCCAGCTTCGTCCATACCGGCGATCAGACAGCAGCCCGCTTCCTTCAGTTTCCTTTCATAAGAAAACATTGCCTCTAAACGCTCCATTTCTTGGCGTTCCTTCGCCTGACGTTTTTGCCATTGTTGCAGCAATTTTATCACAGAAGCTCTAGAGTCTTGCTCTAGGCTTGTCAATTCTTCAAGCGAGAATTCCGCGCCCTCAAGACGTTGGCGAATTTGAGGTATCGTCAGTTTTGCAGCGTCCAAATTAATTCCTCCTTAGCTTCTACCTAGTGATATTCTTGAAAACACCGTCAATCCCTGTTGCCAGATAGAAAAAAACCGGCGAACATTGCTGTCGCCGGGATTTTTTATTCTGCCGGATAATCGAGCGTAAACGCGCCCAGTTTTCCGCCACGGAATTCATTGAGAATCAAGCGCATTGCTTTTTCACAATCAACCACGCCGCCGCTGCGCAGACAGCCTCGTTTTGCGCCGATCCGTTCAAGCAAATGAACATTTTCTTCCGGCAGCGGCAAGTCAAGACGATAGCGTTCGATCAGGCGTTCTTCATAACGCGGTCTGAGCAAAGCCAAAAACTGAACAATCGCCTGCTCCAAATTATAGACCTCATCCTTAATTGCGCCGGTCATCGCCAGTTTTAAAGCGACTTCCGGATCCTCAAACTTAGGCCAAAGTACGCCGGGCGTATCCAACAATTCTAAGTTTCGTCCGATTTTGATCCATTGTTTTCCGCGCGTAACGCCAGGTCTGTCCGCCGTTCGCACAGTATGCGTACCCAGCAAACAATTAATCAGCGACGATTTGCCGACGTTCGGAATGCCGAGAATCATTGCGCGTACCGCACGCGGCCGAATTCCTTTTGCGACCAATTTGGCAATCGTTTCACTGCCGGCCTGTTCTAAAAGCGAAACCAGCGTCTTTGCCCCTTTGCCTCCGGTGGCTTCGAGCGGAATCGCCTTGATCCCTTGCGCCTTGAATTGATCCATCCAAGCTTTTGTCCAACTAGGTTCCGCCAAGTCAGCCTTATTTAGCGCTACGATGCGCGGTTTTCCCTCCAGTACCTCATTGATCATGGGGTTGGCGCTACTGTGAGGGATCCTTGCGTCAAGGAGTTCAACGACCACATCGACCAGTTTTAAATGCTCGCGAATCGTACGATGAGCTTTGGCCATATGGCCGGGAAACCAATTGATATGCATTTGTTCCATACTATTATCTCACTCAAGGCAAAGTTTTCAATTGATCAAATGGCCAGAACACCAACATGGCTTTCCCTTTAATCAAATCACGGGATACAAATCCTACATCCCTGAACCGACTGTCTTCGGAATTGTTGCGATTATCGCCCATGACGAAAATCGTACCCTCCGGCACGGTGACTAACGGATAAGAACCACGGGTCTTTTCCAGGATATATGTCTCATTCTGGAGCTGGCCGTTGAGAAATACTTTGCCATCCTTTATTTCTATGGTATCGCCAGGTACGCCGATAACGCGCTTAATGAAATCGCGGCTCGTATCCCGGGGATATTGAAAGACCAATACATCGCCCCGCTCGGGCGCTTTAAATCGATAGATAAACTTATTGACAACCAAACGTTCGGCATTAAGCAGCGTCGGTCGCATCGAAGGGCCTTCTACCATGTACAATTCGACAATGAAATAACGGATAAAGAAGGCTAAAACCACAGCAACCAGGATCGAAACGATCCAATCCTTTATTTCTTGATTCCAATCAGTGGTCGACACAGAAATCCCTCCTGCCAAATGAAGAAAAGGGACTGAAAACAGTCCCTAATGTCCTAGCGTTTTTCTCTAATACGCGCTGCTTTACCGGTGAGGTTACGCAGATAGTAGAGTTTTGCTCTGCGGACGATACCGCGACGCATGACTTCAATCTTTTCCAAACGAGGGGAATGTACTGCGAAAGTACGTTCAACGCCGACGTTGTAAGAAATACGTCTTACGGTGAAGTTTTCACGCACGCCGCCGCTTTTGCGGGTGATGACCAGACCTTCGAATACCTGGATACGCTCACGAGTACCCTCGACAACCTTTACGTGTACACGTACGGTGTCTCCCGGACGAAAATCAGGAATGTCCTTGCGAAGCTGTTCTTGTTCTAAGGCTTGAATAATGTTCATTATGAAATCCCCCTTAATCTAGACGTTCTTACCTCACGGCAGCGGACCGCCCGTTTTATGCTTTTGAATTATAACACATCTGTCCTGCGCTGACAAGGATTAGTTATGTTTTACGCCTTTGTCCACCAGGATTCGCCGAGCAAGCGGTCAAGAATAATCGCCACAGCGGCTCGAACCGGCAAATGATTATAATCCGACGGTCCATAAATCGGCTCTAGAATGCTGTCGAAGGCTGCCATCGTTTCATTCTCTATCCCCCAACCGGTTCCGAAGAGCAACAGGATCGGCTCATCGCCTTGGCCGATCTGTTCGCGCACTTTAGCATAGGAAACGGTATTGGGAAAAATTCGCGCATCGGTCGTAATGACAAGCGGACGCTTGCCTTCCCGCTTCTCAATTTCGGCGATCGTCGACTCGATGCTAGCCGCAACTTCCACCACCCGGAAGGCTTCCTGGCGATCCGGATTATACTGCGCGCCGCCCCCCTGCTGCCAATGCTCCATGATTTCGCCCGCTAACTGCGCCTGCGCTTCATGCGGATGAATCAAGAAATAGGTCGCAATGCCGTACGTTCGCGTTGTCCGTGCTATATCATGAATATCAAAATTGGTAATCGCGGTCGCGACCACCTGTTCATGTTTGTTATAGATTGGATAATGAACCAATCCCACATATACATTAGCTGCCACTTACATCGGCCTGCCTTTCCGCGTTGATTTCCGCCAACAGCTTGGCGTCTTCCTTGGAGAATTCACGTCCGGCCAACAGATCCGGTCGCCGTTCCAATGTATTTTTCAAGGATTGCTTACGCCGCCAGCGATCAATCTTGGCATGATCGCCGGATACCAACACCTCCGGGACTTCTAGTCCCTCAAACTCGCGCGGCCTTGTATACTGCGGATGTTCGAGCAGTCCGTCATAAAAGGAATCATGCGGCGCAGAGCTGCTCGATCCCAGAACGCCCGGCAGCATGCGAGCCACCGCATCGGTAAGCACCATCGCCGGCAATTCGCCTCCGGTAAGCACATAATCGCCAATCGATACCACTTCATCGACCAGATGCGTACGTACGCGTTCGTCGACGCCTTCATAATGGCCGCAAAGCAAGATTAGTTGTTCATACGCAGCCAGTTCCTTCACTTTATCCTGCGTCAACGCCGCGCCGCCAGGACACAGCAAAACGATCCGACGGCGCAAAAAAGACTTTTGTTCCGTAACATAAGCCACCGCCCGAAATAATGGTTCCGGTTTCATAACCATTCCCGCGCCGCCGCCGAACGGATAATCATCGACGATTTTATGTTTATCAAAAGCAAAGTCGCGCGGGTTTGTGACGCCAATCGACAGCAACTCGGCCTCTTTCGCCCGCTTGATAATGCTGTGCCCAAACGGCCCGTCAAACATTTCCGGAAATAGCGAGATAATATCGACGCGCATCGCTAATCCCATTCTTCCTGCAGTTCAACCATCATCCGGCCTGCCGGCAGATCGATCTTATGAACCACTTGTTTTAGCGCTGGAATCAAGAGCGGTTGTTCCGCCTCACGTTCGACCACATAAACATCGTTGCTGCCGGTGTGCAGGACTTCCTTGATCTTACCTAAACGAACGCCAGTCAGATCATACACTTCCAGACCAACGATATCAAAAATGTAATAGCGGCCATCCGGTAGAGGCATCAAATCTTTCTTATCAATGGAAATCAATTTATTCTTCAAGAGTTCCACCTGATCGCGATCATCCAGGCCGTCAAACTTAAGGATGACAAATTGTTTGTGATAACGAACGCGGGAAATAGTTAGGGTGGCTCCCTCTCCTACATACACGGTCTTCAAACGCTCGAAACGTTCAGGGAAGTCGGTCTGGGGCGTGACTCTGACTTCTCCTTTTACGCCATGCGGTGCGCCGATTTGTCCAACAATGATTCGTTCTTTTTTCATCACATTAAGACCGCAGCGCTACGACCTTGCCGTCTTCCAGGAGAATTTCCGTAGCCATGTATTTATGCAGATCATCGCCCACCTTGACCGTCACAATTTGCTCGAGCGTTCCTTGAACGATTTCAGATCCGATTTCAAGTTCAGCCGTATCTTTAAGTTTATCCGTCATATGTTGTTTGAACTCTAAGCGTTTTTGCTTTTCGCCCTCGATTTGCTGGCGCAGCGAAATTAAGCCCTGCGCATCCATTTTCGCCTGCTCCGACAAAACACGCTTAGCGTGGAATTCGATTTGTTGCAACTCCATATCCGCTTTTTTCAGCCCGTCTTGAATTTCAGCCGCCATTGTCTTTTTTAATTCTTCCGTCACGCGCGCCTTAATCGTCACCGGACATTTCAATGTAATGCTATCCATTGTTATTCCACCTTTCGCCGTGTGCTGCAAAAGGTTCACCAGCAATGCCGATGAACCTTTTGCGTCTTAGATATTCATTTACAAAGTCGCTTAGAGAATCTCGACTGTCACTTTCTTACGCTTCTTCGTAGCCCCAGCCTTGACGACGGTACGGATCGCCTTGGCAATACGCCCCTGCTTTCCAATGACCTTACCCATGTCATCCGGCGCTACACGCAGTTCGTACACAGAGATATTCTCATCATTCAACTCGGTAACACTGACCTGATCAGGGTTTTTGACTAGCGATTTGGCGATAATTCCCACGAGTTCTTTCATGTTGATTACGCCCCTCTTGATTACTTAGAACGCTTCATCTCGTCCCATTTTGTCATGATGCCAGCCTTACTGAACAGTGCTCGTACAGTATCGGTGGGTTGAGCACCTTTCTGCATCCAGCTGATGGCCTTTTCTTCGTCAAGCTTAACGATAGCCGGTTCCACTGTCGAGTCGTAATGGCCAATGTTTTCGATGAAACGACCATCACGAGGAAAACGGGAATCAGCAACAACTACACGGTAGAAAGGACTTTTCTTAGCGCCCATGCGCTTCAAACGAATTTTTACAGCCACATTTTTCACCTCCTTTAAAGGATATCGTTAAAAATCTATTGCATGAACGGCAATTTCATTCCGCCAAGGAACTTGCGGCCGCTCTTTTGCATGTCTTTGAATCGTTTCATCATCTTGCGCGCTTCTTCAAACTGCTTGAGCAGCTTGTTCACTTCCTGAATGCGCGTACCGCTACCGGTCGCAATCCTTTTACGACGACTGCCGTTAATGATGCTAGGGTTGAGTCTTTCCTTACGCGTCATCGAACGGATGATCGCCTCAACTCGAGCCACTTCCTTCTCGTCGATCTTGACATCCTTCATCTGCTTTAGATTGCCCATGCCAGGCAGCATGCCGAGGAGATCCTCAAGCGGGCCCAATTTTTTGACCTGCTGCATCTGTTCCAAAAAGTCATCGAGATTGAAGTCATCCTTGCGCATCTTGCGCTCCATTGCTTTCGCCTGCTCGATATCAAACGCGCTCTCCGCTTTTTCAATCAAGCTGAGCACATCGCCCATTCCGAGAATACGCGATGCCATGCGGTCGGGATGAAACGGCTCAAGCGCCTCCAATTTCTCCCCCATACCCGCATATTTAATCGGGCAACCGGTAACCGCTTTAATGGACAAAGCCGCGCCGCCTCTTGCATCACCGTCAAGTTTTGTAAGAATGACGCCATCTAGACCAAGGTCGGCATTGAACGATTCCGCGACGTTCACCGCATCCTGTCCTGTCATCGCATCGACGACCAGTAGGATTTCATGCGGTTTCACAGTCGCTTTTACCCGCTTTAGCTCACCCATCAATTCTTCATTGATATGCAAGCGACCGGCGGTGTCAATGATCACGATATCTCTCGCATGTGTCTGCGCATATTCCATCGCCTGTTCGGCAATCTCAACCGGATTCAAACTGTTCTCTAGCGTAAAAACCGGCAGTTCCAGTTGCTCGCCAAGAACCTGAAGTTGCTTGATAGCGGCCGGACGATACACATCGGCTGCAACCAAGAGCGGACGCTTGCTTTGTTTCTTGAGTTGATAGGCTAGTTTTCCAGCAGTCGTCGTCTTACCGGCGCCTTGCAATCCAACCAGCATCACTACAGTCGGCGGTCGCGACGAAATTGTCAGACGGCTTTGCGTCCCGCCCATCAGCGCTGTCAGTTCATCGTTGACGATCTTGATGACGAACTGCGCCGGGGTCAAACTGCTCAGCACTTCTTGCCCGATTGCACGCTCCTTGACTTTGGCAACGAAATCCTTGACCACTTTAAAGTTAACGTCAGCTTCAAGCAAAGCCATCCGGACTTCGCGCAATGCTTCGGTTACATCTTGTTCTGTTAATTTGCCGCGTCCACGCAGCTTTTTAAACGTCTGTTGCAGTTTATCGGCTAAGCCTTCAAAAACCATGACTACACCTCATCCGGTAATTCTAGCAATTTTTCTATCCGCTTGGCCGCTTCTCTGATCCGCCCATCTGCCTTCAGCTCTTCAGGCAGCTCCGCCAGCAGTGAAGCCGTTTGTTGCAACAATGCCAACTGGCGCTGCTGCCGATTCACAAGACCAAGTTTATCTTCATATTCCTGCAATTGCAGTTCGGAACGTTTCAGCATATCATGCACCGCTTGGCGTGAGACACTCAATTGTTCGGCAATCTCACCTAACGACAAATCCTGATCATAATGAAGTTCCAGGCAGAGCTGCTGACGCTCTGTCAGTAACGGTCCATAAGCATCAGCCAGTTTTCCCAGCCACAATACTTTTTCCAACATCTTCGATCCTCCTGACAAGGAGAAAACCTTTACCGTTAGCTATTATAGCCTGCCCGATAAACCTTGTCAAGTATTTTTACTTGTCACCAAACAAAGCGCGAGAAAATTCTTTTGGATCAAACGGCCTTAGATCAGCGGCCGCTTCGCCGACACCAATCCATTTAACCGGCACATTTAATTCATTCTTGATTGCCACAACGACGCCGCCTTTGGCTGTTCCATCGAGTTTTGTCAGCACAACGCCGCTCAACTGCACCGCCTCGCCAAAAATCTTCGCCTGGTTGACCGCGTTTTGCCCGGTCGTCGCATCGAGCACCAACAAGGTCTCATGCGGCGCAGTCGGAATCTCACGTCCGATTACGCGATTGATCTTTTTCAATTCTTCCATCAGGTTCGATTTGGTATGCAAGCGACCAGCGGTATCAATGATGAGTATATCGACGCCGCGTGCCTTAGCCGACTGGACTGCATCAAACGCAACGGCAGCCGGATCGGCGCCTTCGCTGTGCTTAATCAGCTCTGCTCCGGTTCGCTCGGCCCATATTTCCAGTTGATCGATCGCCGCCGCACGAAAAGTGTCCCCGGCTGCGAGCATAACTTTTTGTCCGGCTTCGCTGTAGTACTGCCCCAGTTTGCCGATCGTCGTCGTCTTGCCTACGCCATTGACGCCAACAACAATGATGACGGTCGGGCCTTCGGCCGCAACATGGAGCGCATTGCTGCCCGTTTCCAGCAGGGCACTGATCTTTGCCTGCAAAAAGGGCTGCAAATCTTCCGGCGTATTAATTTCCTTTGCCTTGATGCCCTTGCGAATCTCCGCCATCAGCGTCACGGTCGTCTTAACGCCAACATCAGCCGACAACAATACCGCTTCGACATCGTCAAGAAATTCATCGTCAATCGTCGCATAGCCGACGACTAATTGTTCAATTTTTTCCGTAAAACTTTTCCGTGTTTTTTCCAGTCCACTTTTTAAGCGATCAAAAAATCCCATTTGTCTTCCTCCATATTCTTTATCAAACCGCGGCCTTATCCATCAGTTTTACTGAAACCAGGCGAGAGACGCCCGATTCCTCAATCGTAATTCCATGAATAATATCCGCAGCTTCCATCGTACCTTTACGATGCGTAACCACGATAAATTGCGTATCGCTGCCATAGTTTCGCAAGAAACCGCTCAATCGATCGACGTTGGCCTCATCAAGCGCTGCATCGATTTCGTCGACCACAACGAACGGCGCCGGGCGGTGCGTGAGCAACGCAAATAAAAGCGCGATCACCGTCAATGCCCGTTCGCCGCCTGAAAGCAGCACTAAATTCTGCAGCTTTTTACCCGGTGGCTGCACAATAATTTCAACGCCGGTCTCCAGGACATTGCCCGGTTCCACCATTTTGAGCGCCGCCTGACCGCCGCCGAACAGCTGTGCAAAGATTTCGCCAAAGTGACGATTGATTTCTTCAAACGCCTTGGCGAATCGCGTCGCCATAGTCCCGTCAATTTCTCTGATAACGCCAAGCAGATATTCCTGCGCCGTCAGCAAATCCTGACTCTGCTGGCTAAGGAATTCATAGCGCTCCCGCACTCTGGCATATTCATCAATCGCCGCCGGGTTGATCGGACCAAGCTGCGCAATTTCGCTTTCCAACTGGTGACTGCGCGCAAGCAGCACCTTGCTGTCTTCCTCACGCACCAACGGTCGAGCCGTTTCCTCCGTCAGACCAAACTGTTGCTCCAGCTGTTCATGGCAGACATTAATTTCGTAGCCGTATTTCGTATGAATTAACTGGCATTCATGCAGCCGATTCTGAATATCCTGCTGTCGACGCCGCGTGTCCTTCAATTCTTTCTCCAGTTGTTGACTCTGCGCCAAGAGTTCCAAACGTTCGCCCTGAATCTTCCGGCGCTGTTCTTCTTTTTCCTGCCGCTGCAACTTGCCTTCTTCAATCTCGGTCGCAGCGCTACGCAACGCAGCTTCTGCCGCCGTCGTTTCACCACGCTGCGCATCACGCTCATTGCCAAGCGCCACATGGCGTTCCTGCAAAGCATCCTGCTGTACCTGCAATTGCTGCAAACCAAGCTGCAATGACATCAATTCCTGTTCGCCTGCGCCAATGCGAACTTTATGCTCGGTCAACTCGTTTTGCACCTGCTCGCGTTTGCTCTGCAGTTTGCTGAGTGAACTCTTCCAATCTTCCATCGCCTGCTGGTGTTGCGAGTCGCGTTGTTCCAGTTCTTTAATCCGCAGCGCAGCATTCTGGCGATTCACCTTCAGGCGTTCCTGTTCCGCAATGAACCCGGCTACATCGTTGGCAACATTAATCAGCGCCTGTTCGATGCGGCGTAATTCTCCCGTCAGCTTGCTTTGATGCACCGTAATTTCTGCTAGTTTTACGTCAAGTTCTTGTTTTTCCTGGCGGCATTTTTCGCTTTCCAACGCCAGCATCTCACTATCAGTCGCCAGATTCGTTAACTGCGTTTGCATGACGCCAAGCTGTTCTTTTCCCTGCTGAATTTCAGCCTCCAAACGCTTTATTTCCGGCCCCCGGCTTAACAGCCCCGCGTCTTTGCGTCCAAGGCTACCGCCGGACAACGCGCCGCCAGGCTGAACCAACTCGCCATCAAGCGTTACGATGCGCAGTGAAAAGCCGAATTCCTTTGCAATTTTGAGCGCATCGTTAATCGTTTCCGCAACGATTGTGCGGCCAAGCAAGAAATCAACAACGCTGCGATACTTGTCGTCACACTGCACAAGCTGGGCAGCCAGCCCCAGTGATCCAGGCCGTTTCGCCGCCTGGATTTCACTCTCCTTCGGCTTCAACGGGCGAATGGTGTTCAGGGGCAAAAATGTGGCGCGGCCCAAATTCTGCTCTTTTAAGAAACGAATCGCGCCTTTTGCTATTTCATCGCTTTCAACGACAAGATTCTGCAATGCGCCGCCCATCGCAATTTCCATCGCAGTCAGGTACCGTTCCGGCACATCCAGCAATTGCGCGACTGCGCCGCAAATACCGCTGCGCCAGGTTGCGTTGCTTTTCAACACGCCACGGATTCCACGCGAGAACCCCTCATATTCCTGTTCCATACTGACAAGCACGCGCTGCTTGGAAATGCGTTCCTGCAAACGTCCGGCGCATTTTTTTTCATCCTGGCGCAAGACAACTTCCTGTTCCGTCAATTGACGGCGACGCGATGCAATATCTTGCTGGCGTTCGATTAAACTTGCCGCCTGCCGCTGCATCTCACTCTGTTGCCGTTCCAGTTCGTCAAGCTGCTCTGTTTCCACCCGTTGCTGTTCTTTTATCGAAGTTTCTTCCTGCCCCAGTTCCTGTTGTCTTTGCGCCAAACGAAAGATTTCTTTTTCCAAATTTGCATGGCGATTCTTTTCACCGACCAATTCCTGCAGATAATCGAGCGTCTTATTCTTGTCATCTTCCAGACGATTTTCCAATTCTTGAATCTCTGTGCTAAGCGTATCCCAACGTTGCTGGCGGTCTGCAGCCTGGCAACGCATCGATTCCAATTGCAAGCGTTTTTCCCGGATGACGCTTTGCGCATCCTGCCGTTTGTTCTCCAATTCGCTTTGCTGACGCTTCAGTCCGCTCGCCTCGTTGTCCAGGCGTTCTTCTGTCTTCGAACCATGATTGATCCGTTCCTGAAGCACCGCCACTTTACCCTGCAAGCGCTCCAGTTCCGTATCTGCCTGGCTGATCGCGTCAGACAGCGCGGTCGTTGCCCGTTCATTTTCACTTAATGCACCGACCATGACATCACGCTGATTTTCCTTTTGTACTAAAGCCGTGGAAAAAGCAATGTCATCTTCCGCTAGCTGCGTCTGTTGCAGCGTAGCGCTTTCCACCATCTTGGCCGCTTTTTCCAAACGATGCAAGAGTACGGTGACCTGGCATGCTTTTAATTCACCATACAATTCATTATACTGACGCGTCCGACGTGAACTTTCTTCCAACGGTCCGAGTTGTCCGTCGAGTTCGTTAATAATATCGCTTACGCGCGTCAAATTTTGATTTGCATCATCCAAACGGCGCAACGCATCTTTTTTCCGATTTTTATATTTGGTGATGCCCGCCGCTTCTTCTAAAAAGCTGCGTCGATCTTCCGGTTTGCTATTTAAAACTTCATCAACTTTATTTTGGCCGATGACGGTCATCGCATCACGACCGAGGCCCGTATCAGCCAGCAGTTCATGAATATCCTTTAAACGGCAGGCACTCTTATTAATGTAATACTCACTCTCACCCGAACGAAATACGCGCCTGGTAATAATGACTTCATTATAATCAATTGCCAACGAACCATCGGTATTGTCAAATATCAGCGATACCTCCGCAACGCCAAGCGGCCGGCGCCCAGAGCTGCCGGCAAAAATGACATCTTCCATCTTAGTCCCACGCAAAGTACGAACGCTTTGTTCGCCCAGCACCCAACGGATCGCATCGGAAATATTGCTTTTACCGCTGCCATTCGGACCCACAATGGCGGTAATCCCCTTGCCGAATTCAATTTCCGTCTTATCTGCAAAGGATTTGAAGCCGTAAGCTTCCAGTTTTCGCAGCAGCAAATTCATCACCACACCGTTCTTTCATGATAGCCATTCAAATTGTACCATGGGTGTTTTTTTTCGACAACTATACTAAAGTAAAAAAACCTGTCTGCCTCGCAAACAGGTTTTTCATTATGCATAATTCCGTTTGACTACCTCGGCTCAACAATAAAACGAATTGCAGTACGTTCCTCGCCATCGATGGAAATTTCAGCAAAGGCCGGAATGGAAATCAAATCAATGCCATTCGGTGCGACAAAGCCTCGTGCAATGGCCACCGCTTTGATCGCCTGATTGACTGCGCCGGCTCCAACCGCTTGAACCTCTGCGGTTCCCTGTTCCCGCAAAACCGCTGCTAATGCCCCTGCTACAGATTTTGGATTGGATTGTGCAGATACTTTGAGAACATCCACTTAGAAAACCTCCTTTTATCGTTTAAGGGCTGCGTGGTACTTGTCATAAATATTCTGCACTCTTCCTGATAATTCCTTCTTTTACAAATAAAGTTATCTGATATTTTTTTTATTTATTACATAACACCAATCGTCAATTTTCACCATTACCTGACCTTTTGGGGTTTTGCTTTCGCACATAATTATTTTACCAATATTATATCTGTTTTGCAAACACTGGATATTGTTATTTTTATTTCCTCTAATTTGAGAAGCATCTTTCGCATGATGAGCTAATTCAAGACAATGAATTAAGCCCCATTTTCTTTCATGTTGGCCGCATAAATCGCTAAGCGTCTGCTGAAACAAATGACTTTCTACCATTTCGCCAAACGCAGCATGAAACGGCCCTGCAACAATTCGCCCCGTTTGACGCAACTCATTGCTGTCTTGTAATCCGATGCGAATGACAGGAATCCCCTCACGCTGAAAAATTGCTTTCGCATAGGCACTCCGCTCTACCGCCTCATGCAACAATAACGGGCGATACTCCGCTTTTCGATACATCGCTTCGAGTTCCGTTCCTGCAAGAACAATGGTCGGATAAATACGGATAAAGTCCGGTCTGATTCGACATGTTTCCTGAACCGTCTTAAGCCAGCTCTTCCAATCTTCTCCCGGCAAGCCCAGCAACAATTGAAAACCGCAACGAATGGCGTTCGCACGCAAACGCCGCCGCGCTTCCTGCGCCGCCTCAGCAGCATGGCCGCGCTGTGCTAAGCGCAGCACCGCAGCATCCAGACTTTGCACACCGATTTCCACCGTATTTACGCCATAGCGTCTGAGTCGCTCCATCACGGCATCATCCAGATAATCAGGCCTTGTCGACAAGCGAATGCCTTGCACTTTTCCTGTGGCAACATAGCGCTCCGCCAGCGCGAGAAATTTTTCCTGCTGCGCACACGGAAGTCCCGTAAAACTGCCGCCATAAAAAGCAATTTCTACCGCTTGCTCAACGTTTTTTCGTTTCCAACTCAACTGCTCATCGATAATCCGTTCCCCTTCCGCCACGCTCATCGGGCGCATTATACCCGTCAGCGTTCGCTGATTGCAAAAGCTGCAGGTATGCGGGCAGCCCTGGTGCGGAATGAAGATCGGAATAATAAATGGCTTCATGCACCCAATTCTCCTTTCTATATAGTAAAAGACAGGCGCTCTTCGCCTGTCTTCTTATTCGGCCCGCAAGACATCGAGCTGCATTAGCGCTTGACGCGCCGCCTGCTGTTCCGCCTCTTTCTTGCTTTTACCATTGCCGCAACCCAATTGGTTGCCGTTTATTTGAACCGCCGCTTCAAAACTTTTATTATGATCCGGACCCGAGGCCGTAACGATTTCATAATGAATGCTTACTTCACCCTGACGCTGCACGGTTTCTTGCAACAAGGTCTTATAATCTTTGCCGTAGCGTCCATCCTTAACCTGGGATAAAAAAGAATCCAAATGAAGAAGGACAAAACTTCGCGCCGCTTCAATTCCCCCGTCAAGATACAACGCACCAATGACAGCTTCAAACGCATCCGCCAAAATGGAAGCGCGTTGCCGGCCGCCAGTGACTTCTTCTCCACGCCCTAAATACAGCACAGAACCCAGTTTTATTTTAACCGCCGCTTTAGCCAACGTCGTTTCGCATACAATGAAAGCGCGCGCCTTCGTAAGCTCACCTTCCGGCAGCTGTTTCAATATGGCAAAAAGACGTTCACTGATAATCAAATCCAAAACTGCATCGCCAAGGAACTCCAGTCGTTCATTATGATCGCCCTGTCCTTGACGGCACTCATTGGCATATGAACTGTGCGTAAGCGCTTGATGCAACAACCGCCAGTCTGCAAACTGCAGACCGGCGTCTTGTCCCCATTGAATCAATTGTTGCTGCCTAACCAGACATACTCCAGCCATCTATTAGCCTTGATACTTCCGGAACAGGACGGTGGCATTATGGCCGCCGAATCCAAACGAGTTGGATATCGCGACATTAACTTCCCTTTGACGGGCCGTATTTGGCACATAGTCTAAATCCATCTCTTCATCCGGAGTCTCGTAGTTAATGGTCGGCGGAACCATACTCTCGGTAATGGCCAGGATGGAAGCGATTGCTTCAATACCGCCGGCTGCTCCCAGCAGATGTCCGGTCATCGACTTGGTTGAGCTGACCGCCAATTTAGCGGCGTGTTCGCCAAACAAGGCTTTGATTGCCATCGTTTCATTTTTGTCATTCAGGCCGGTCGAAGTACCATGCGCATTGATATAGTCAACATCACTCGGTTCAATGCCCGCATCGCGTATCGCCTGTTCCATACAGCGAGCCGCTTGAACGCCGCCCGGCGCAACAGCCGTAATGTGATATGCATCTGCATTCGTACCGTAACCGCTGATCTCAGCATATATTTTTGCGCCGCGCGCCATTGCATGCTCCAGGGATTCCAATACCAGGATGCCGGCACCTTCGCCCATGACAAAACCATCGCGGTCTTTGTCGAACGGACGGGAAGCCTTTAGCGGATCATCATTGCGCGTGGACATCGCTTTCATCGAGCAAAAACCAGCCATAGCAATCGGCGAAATAGCCGCTTCCGTACCGCCGGCCAACATAACATCAGCATCACCGCGTTCAATAATCTTAAACGCGTCGCCAATTGCATTGGTACCGCTGGCGCAGGCTGTGACCACACAACTGCAGGGACCTTGCAGTCCAAAAGAAATCGAAGTTTGCCCTGCTGCCATATTGCCAATCATCATCGGTACGAAGAACGGACTCACACGTCCCGGCCCTTTTTCAAACAAAGTCCGGAACTGATCATTCAACGTATCCATACCGCCAATGCCGGCGCCGATCATCGTCCCGATCCGGGTACGATCTTCCTGCTCCAACTCGATGCCGCAATCTTCAAGCGCCATCTTGCTGGCAGCCACGGCAAATTGCGTAAAACGGTCCATCCGTTTTGCTTCTTTTTTATCAATATACAAGGATGGGTCAAAATCTTTTACTTCACCGGCAATTTGAGTGCTAAAATCAGCAGCATCAAAGCGGGTAATCGGACCAATCCCCGATTTTCCGGCGATTAAAGCCTGCCAATATGCGTCTTTACCGATACCAATCGGAGTCACCGCGCCTAAGCCAGTTACAACAACGCGTTTATTCAATGGGCTCACCTCACGAACTTATTTTACCGCAGCAACCTCTGTCATCAATTGCTGGAAGATTTCCTTTACGGAAAGAATTTCTTTTATTTTATGGATGTACTCACCGGTAAAGACCAGTCCTGATTCTACATCACCTTGTTGTGCGCGAATCAGCGCCTTGATAATGCAGAACGTTTTTTCGCAATGCTTCAAACACGCATCGCAGGAATCGGGCTGCGGAACAGTACCATCCAGAATTTTCTCAGCAAAGGGGTTGGTCAGCGCACGACCCGGCAAACCTACCGGACTATGTATCAGAACCACATCTTCAAGCCCCGCTTTTAGATAGAATTCTTTCAACGCAGGCGCTGCATTAGACTCCTCGCTCGCCGCAAACCGTGTACCCATTTGCACACCGTCGGCACCTAAGCTGAAAGCGTCTACTATATCTTGACCGGTCATGACGCCACCGGCTGCAATCACCGGTATGTCCACCGCTTTCTTTATATCCGGAACCAGGATTTTCATCGACTGGTCCGTGCCTAAATGGCCGCCAGCTTCCTTGCCTTCGACAATAACCGCCGACGCACCCAATGTTTGCGAAATGCGCGCCAGTTTTACCGAAGAGACAATGGGAACGATTGGCGTACCCGACTCTTTCCCCAATGCAAACATATCCCGTGAGAATCCAGCTCCCGCTACAACCAGATCAATACCTTCTTCAATGGCGGTTTTAACCAAGCCGGCAAATTCGCGGGCCGCAACCATTGCATTAATACCTATAATACCTTTTGTCATTGAACGAGCCATACGTATCTCTTTCCGCAATTCATCAAAACTCATGCCCGATGCGGCAATCAGGCCAATACCGCCTTCTTCGGCGACAGCCGCTGCCAGTCGGGACGTCGATATACGAATCGCCATGCCGCCCTGGACAACAGGAATTTTTGCAATCAGTTTTCCTATTTTAAGTTCCGGAAGATTCAAGGCCATATTCCTCCATTCACACTGCTTTGCCTTTAAGAAAGTCCCGCGAAACTAAGTTCACGGGACTTCTTCTGTTCATAGCACCGATTGATTACGCTTGCTTTTCTTTTTCGATGTATTCAACAGCATCTTTTACAGCTTTGATTTTTTCGGCAATTTCATCAGGAATCTCAATGCCGAATTCTTCTTCAAAAGCCATGATCAGCTCAACGATATCCAGAGAATCAGCACCCAGATCATCGATGAAAGTCGAATCCATGTTTACATCAGCTTCTTCAACGCCAAGTTGCTCTACAGCGATTTGTTTTACTTTTTCGAACGTTGTCACAAGTTTCACCTCCTTCCAAAGGCTCTTCTTTTATTATTCATTACATTACCATGCCGCCATCGACATTCAATGTTTGACCAGTGATGTAAGCCGCAGCGTCCGACGCAAGAAAGAGCGTCGCCGCAGCGATATCTTCCGGCGCCCCCAGGCGCCCAGTAGGAATTTTTTCCGCCATCTCGGTACGGATCTGATCCGACAAGACCGCCGTCATATCGGTAGCGATATAACCAGGCGCAATCGCATTCACGGTGATGCCGCGCGAAGCCAGTTCCTTTGCCATAGATTTCGTGAAACCAATGACGCCAGCCTTGGCAGCTGCATAGTTCGCCTGCCCGGCATTGCCCATGATTCCGACGACCGATGTCATATTGATAATTCGGCCACAACGTTGCTTCATCATGATGCGTGAAACAGCTTTCGTGCAGTGGAAGACGCCTTTTAAATTCGTATCCATCACCGCATCCCAGTCGTCTTCTTTCATTCGCATCAACAGACCATCACGCGTAATGCCCGCATTATTCACCAAGATGTCAATCCGACCGAAGGTATCCATTGTCTGTTTTACCAAAGCTTCTACCGCTTCGCCATTTGCCACATCAGCCTGTACGGCAATTGCCGCACCACCGCTACTTTCAATCGCGCTCACGACTTCTTGCGCCGCTGCTGCATTGCCTGCATAGTTGACGACAACTTTAGCTCCAGCGCCAGCCAATTCAAGCGCAACCGCCCTACCAATGCCGCGCGAGCCGCCAGTTACAAGGGCCACTTTTCCGTCTAAAAGCATTTTAGCGAACCTCCTTGAAATAATCAAGGGTTTTTTCTAGCGAAGTAAGATCTTCAATATTAAGATTTTCTACTTCTTTATCGATTTTTTTTGTAAAACCGGACAAGACTTTTCCCGGCCCCACTTCGATAAAGAGATTTGCACCAAAGGAGGTCATTCCAGCTACGCAATCTTCCCAAAGCACAGGGCTATCCGCCTGTTTCACCAAAGATGACTTAATTTCTTCGCCTTTTTCCACGATTTTACCATGGATGTTGGCAACAACCGGAATTTCAGCATCCGACACGGTAATCGCGTCGAGCTCCGCCGACAGTCTCTCAGCTGCCGGTTGCATCAGGCTGCTGTGAAACGGCGCACTGACCGGCAACATAACGGCACGTTTTGCACCAGCCGCCTTCAGATCTTCTGCTGCCTTTTCTACGGCTGCCTTTTCTCCGGCAATGACGACCTGACCTGGGCAGTTGAAATTGACAGCCTGAACTACGCCATGACCATCCGCTTCAATCTGCTGACAGATGCTTACTATTTTATCACGATCCATGCCCAATATGGCAGCCATGCTGCCTTGACCGAGCGGAACGGCTTCCTGCATAAACTGCCCGCGCTTGCGCACTAGTCTCACTGCATCAGCAAATTGGAGTACGCCGGCTGCCACTAACGCCGAATACTCGCCCAGGCTATGTCCGGCCACAATTTGCGGCACGATCCCTTTTTCTTTTAAAACCGCGTAACAAGCCATGCTCACTGTGAGAATAGCCGGTTGCGTATTATACGTTTTGCGCAACTCTTCTTCCGGACCTTGAAAGCACAACTCCGTAATCGAAAAACCAAGCGCCGCATCCGCTTCTTCAAATACCCGTCTGGCAACCGGAAAAGACTCATATAAATCTTTGCCCATGCCAACTACTTGGGATCCTTGTCCCGGAAAGACAAATGCTATTTTTTGCATGGCCCTTATCCCCCTTATTGCTCCTTGCATGTCTGTTCAATCGCAGACAGCACGGCAGGAATTCCCTTTACCATTTCCTGAATCACTTCTTCTACCGTGGAAACACAATCGATCATGCCGGCAATTTGGCCAATCATAACCGAACCGCGCTCAACGTCGCCTTCACGCGCCGCTGCACGCAATTTTCCTGCGCCCATTTCTTCGAGTTCCTCAGGTGTAGCGCCATTTTTTTCACGCTCAAGATATTCTCTGGTCAACTTATTAGAAATGACGCGCACCGGATGTCCTGTCGATACGCCAGTGACAACAGTGGAACGGTCTTTCGCTTTCAAAATTGCCTGTTTATAGTTCTCATGCGCAATGCATTCTTGGGTCGCGACGAAACGAGTACCGATCTGTACCGCTTGCGCACCAAGCGCAAATGCTGCAATAATGCCGCGCGAATCAGCGATGCCGCCTGCTGCGATAACCGGAATCTTCACAGCATCAACAATTTGAGGCACCAATGCCATTGTCGTAATTTCACCGACGTGACCGCCGCTTTCCATGCCTTCTGCAATCAGCGCGTCAACGCCCGTACGCTCCAGCCGTTTAGCCAGTGCAACCGAAGCTACAACTGGAATAACCTTGCTGCCGATAGCCTTCAATGCCGGAATATACTCGCCAGGATTACCAGCCCCAGTTGTAACAACAGGAACTTTTTCCTCAATGACAACCTGCATAACTTCTTTGACAAACGGTGACATCAGCATGACGTTGACGCCATAAACCTTATCGGTCAACGCTTTCACCTTGCGAATTTCCGCCTGCAATGCATCCGGAGGCATATGCCCAGCGCCAATTACGCCAAGGCCGCCTGCGTTAGATACCGCAGCCGCGAGTTCTGCGGTCGCCACCCATGCCATACCACCTTGTACAATGGGATACTGAATGTTGAGCAATTGACAAATTTTATTGTTAAACAATCTACAAATCCTCCCCACACCATTTCAGCACGCAAGACGCCCAAGTAAGGCCTGCACCGAAACCTACTACTACTACCACATCATTCTTCTTAACCTTACCGCTTTTTACGGCTTCATTCAATGCTATCGGTATCGATGCGGAAGAAGTATTGCCGTATTTATCGACATTCACCATTACTTTTTCCATCGGCATTTTCAATCGTTTAGCAGC
Organism: Negativicutes bacterium; assembly: GCA_963667825.1. GTDB lineage: Bacteria > Bacillota > Negativicutes > SG130 > SG130 > Azotosporobacter. The sequence continues at coordinate 186,412 of OY764022.1, forward strand.
CGATTGGATAATTCGGATATTTGCCTGATGCGGAATCAGACAATCAACGTCTTCCGAAGACAATCCAGCGTGATCAAGCGCTTTTGCCGCAGCTTCGCCCATCACTTTCACAGCAAACTTAAATACATCATTACCACTCATATGGACATAATGAAGCCGCTCAGCTACCGTCTGCGCCGATGCCGGCATACGGGAACCACCCGCCGGCATTTTCAAAAGATCGCCGCCCGAACCATCGGCACCCAGTTCCACGCCTAAGATGCCGTAGCCGTCTTCCACTTCGCCCAATACTACCGCACCGGCGCCGTCGCCAAAGAGCACACAAGTATTGCGATCGGTCCAATCAAGAATCTTAGATAGCGTTTCCGCGCCAATCACCAATACTTTTTTATAGGTTCCATTTTGAACGAACTGTGTGCCCACCACGAGTCCATACGCAAAACCGGAACAACCTGCAGCCAGATCAAATGCCGCCGCCTTCGTCGCACCAATACGATTTTGCACCAAGCAAGCCGTCGACGGGAAAAACATATCCGGCGTAGCCGTTGCAACAATGACCAAGTCGATTTCGTCCGCAGACACTTTTGCATCCGCCAACGCTTTGAGGGCAGCCTGGTACGCCAAGTCAGACGTAGCCGTTTCTTGATCGGCAATCCTTCTTTCACGGATGCCGGTCCGATCGACAATCCACTCATCAGACGTTTCTACTATCGCCTCTAAGTCCTTATTTGTCAATACCTTTTCAGGTACATGACTGCCAATGCCAATGATTCCGACCGAACGTTTCTTCACTTCATTCATGCATTGTTGCCCCTTCCTTGGCAATATTTTCTTTGATATGCTCTACCACTTTTTGTTCGTTAAATTCTTTCGCCACACGAATTGCATTGCGAATCGCCTTCGCCTTCGAACTGCCATGGCAAATAATAAAACCACCATTTACCCCTAATAACGGCGCACCGCCGTATTCAGCATAATCGAGTTTTTTCTTTAAAGGCCGTAATGCCGGCAGAACTAAAAGTGAGGCCAGCTTAACAAGTATATTGCTATTTTTAATTGATTCTTTCACCAGGTTCAAGATGACTTTAGCCAATCCCTCACCCAATTTAAGAACCACATTACCAACAAAGCCATCGCAAACAACAACATCCACTGTACCTCGCGGCACATCACGCCCTTCTACATTGCCAATGAAATTAACCATTTTCAATTGTTTTAAAAGCGGATATGTGGCTAGCGCTTGCTCATTTCCTTTTGTTTCCTCTTCGCCGATGTTCAATAGTCCGACACGCGGATTTTCAACGCCGAGCACATATTGTGCATACATCGCTCCCATAACCGCGCTCTGGACGAGTTGGCTGGGTTTACTATCCACATTCGCGCCGGAGTCGAGCACAATCGTCGTCCCGGTCAAATTAGGGATCGGCGTGGCAATCGTCGGACGGTCAATGCCGGGAATACGTCCCAGCCCAAACAGCGCCGCTGCAACAGCCGCACCAGTACTTCCCGCCGAAATAACGGCGTCGCATTCGCCCTCGCGCACCATTCGAGTGGCAACGACGATCGAAGCATCTTTCTTTTTGCGCACTGCAGCGCCCGGATGTTCATGCATTTCAATATTTTCACTGGCATGTCGAAGTGTAATCCCACTTTGACGCCACTTGGGCACTTCTTTGTCGAGTATGCGCTGCAAAACAACTTCATCGCCCACCAGGACAACCTCGCAGCCATACTGTTTCACCGCCTGAGCTGCACCCAGGACAATCTCATGTGGAGCATGGTCGCCCCCCATGCCATCAACGGCTATCTTCATATCTTATTCTCCCCGTATTCCATGGTCACCATGATAAACTTGGCCCGGAATACTTCCTGCTTATCATTGCGGGTCTTTACCCAGACAAAATGTTTATTGCCGCGCCGGCGTATCACTTCCGCCTTGGCAATTAAACGTTCTCCCGCATGAATAGGCACTTTATATTTTATATTCGCTACGCCGGTCAACGCGCCTGGCGCATCAATCACTGCCAATGCTAATGAGTTTGCTTGAGAAAAGACGTGATGCCCGCGCGCAATCTGGGTGCGGCCAAAAACCATCGCTTCCGTCACGGTCATTACTGAAATACCGTGACGTCCCAGCTCCAGGTCAATGAGCTCCCCGACAATGTCTTCGCTGGCAATCGTCTTTGGCGTATGCCGTGCAGATTCCGCCATTTGCTTCGTCCGCTCACGCAACTCGCGAATCCCAAGTTCCAGACGGTCTAGGCGAATGGTTTGCACACTAACCTTTAATTGCCCTGCCAATTCTTCATCCGTTAAAAACGGATTGCTCTTCAATTTTTCCAGCAGCATTTCATGCCGAACTTTTTTATGCACACGTGCCATTTTTTCACTCAACGCCTGTCATATTCTTAGTAGTAACTATTATAACCAGTTGCTATTTGAAATGCAAGCAAAAAACAATGAGCAAGGACGGACCGGTTGGTCTTCCTTGCTCATTGAACATCCCATAGCTATTCTGCTGCAACAACGCTTTGCCCATTGTAATGACCACACTCAGGACATACACGATGAGGCATTTTCAGCTCGTGGCACTGCGGGCAGGCCACCAGACCGGGAGCAGTCAGTTTCCAGTTAGCACGACGTTTGTCACGACGCGACTTGGACATCTTACGCTTTGGTACTGCCATTTATTTACACCTCCTTAATCGAGTTCCGTTCCATGGCTATCTTTTTCAACAGCCTTACTTTAACAACTTTTGCAATCCGGCAAGTCGAGGATCCACAGTTTTTTGCTCACAAGAGCAAGTTCCATGGTTCAAATTGATGCCGCAGCGAGAACAAAGTCCTCGACAATCGTCCCGGCAGATAGGCTTCAATGGTTCTGACAAAATAATATGTTCGCGAATCATTTCGCTGATATCGATGTCATCACCTTGATAGAACAACCAGTCCGCGTCTGCCGCCTCCGGTTCGACGCCTTCTTGGAATATTTCCGAGAAAGCACTCTCCAGAGTCAACGCAACCGCTTCTAAACAAGCAGTACACGCAAATGCAGCCGGGATTGAAATCGTTCCATTTACCTGCAAACCATTGCCAGTATTGGTTACCAAGCCCTCCACCCTAACATCACCCTGTATCCACGATGCGGATTCCGCCAAATCCAATTGGAGAGGCGAACGGGCAAATGTAAAGGACGAACTGGCACCAAGTTGTTCCTTGATACCGGCAATTTGAATTTTCATCATTATCCACCTCAACCTTCATCTATTATAGCGATGCCGCTAACCTTTGTCAAGAAAAGCTAATGCGCATCACGATAATTATCCGATTTCCCAAGCAAAAGGCGAAAAGCCGAGTTCCTGCCACAATTGACTATGTGCATGCTTCGCTACGCCTTCCACTCGTTTACGCAATAAAAGTTTCCATTTGGACAGTGAGAAAAAGAAAATTTGCTGCGATGGGTAAGGCGTGTTTTTCGCCGCTTGCTGATAAAACTGCACGGTTTTTTCCAACAGCCAGACAAGATGCAGCAGCTCCATCGTTGCTCGCAGCGAATCGCTTTCCCATTCGCTGTGCGGCATATTTTCCGCCCACTCTGCACCAAGCTCCGGGTACATGCATTTTGCCGGATCCTTATCCGCTACCGTTTGCAACAACTTGACTATTTCTTCTTCCTTTTCACTCAACCAAGATAACGAAGCCGCCTGCTCAAGCCGCATCAGCTGCTCTATGATTTGCTTTTCCAGTTCAACCGCAATCTGAATCGCTTTCACCTTATCACCTCCGCTAAAATCGGAAACGGACCACCCGGTTCGAATGGTCCGTTCACTTAATCGATCATTTGTCGGACATTAAGATGCCAGCTTTGGCAATATTTTGTTTGGATTCTTCTCGGATAATGATCGTGATCGCATCGGCCGGACATTTTGCCGTTTCCACAATCACTTCCGTCAAGCGTTTGGCCATTTCGCGTTTTTGTTCCAGCGTGCGGCCTTCGGCCATATCAATTTGTACGATTGGCATGTAAAATCCCTCCATTTATAACATCCTACTACTGCCTGTCTATTATTCTCCGTCGCATCCGCGCTTCCCTGCCTCGATCGCCAAACGTTTTTTGCGTTTTCTCCACCATAACCAAAGATAAATTAAAATCACCGCGACGACAACGCTAATCAAACGCGTCATATTTTCACTCGCATACACCAAATCATGGCCAATCAGCACTTTAAATACGACCGGCGGAAATTTACCCAGCAACGTTGCCAGGAAAAAATTGCGAAAACTAATGCGGCTAATGGCCGCGACCGCCGTAATGATTCCAGACGGCGCCAGCGGCAATAACCGCGCAATTAACAATGCTTTGAAGCCGTTTTCCGCACTGTAGTCATCTACTTGTTTCCAATATGGACTGCCGCCGATCCACTTTGCGACCAGGTTACGAAAACAAACGCGCGCAAAGAAAAACATCACTAGCGCACCGAGCACCTCGCCCAGCCAGGAAATTAAAACAGCGCCAAAAATTCCGTACATAATGGCCGCCGCACCGGATAAAATCATAAACGGAAAAACGATCGTAAACGTCATGACAACGAACAGCAACAGTGTGATGCCGATCGACCATCCGCCAAAACTGCGCAAAAAAGCTGCTAAACCAGCAATATCTCCGCGTTCAATAAAATGATACGCGGTCGCAAAAAACTCCGGCTGCCACCAGTACACCATCGCGCACAGGCCAAGCACTGCCGACCAGCCCCAGAAACGACTCATAGTTGCCTCCTAACTTGTTGCGGTAAAAATAAACTGCTCTCACTATACTGCATCGCTACGTAAAACGCAATTTTCTTATGCATTGAAAATCAGATCTCCCACACCGGCAAAGCGCGCTTTTAGCACACGTTCGATCCGTTCGCGGCTTGTTTTCTGCTCGAGCGAAGATTTCGCCGCACTACGGGCCTCCAGCAAAATTTTTCCGTCGCGAAACACGTCGGCAATCTTAAGATCCGGCAAACCATGTTGGCGTGCGCCGAAGAATTGCCCTGGACCACGCAGCTTCAAATCTTCTTCCGCCAAAAGAAAGCCATCCGCAACAGATGCCATAATTTCGAGCCGCTCCCGCCCCTCCGGACTCGGTTTTTCGGAAAGCAGGACACAATAGGACTGATGCTCGCCGCGACCAATCCGGCCTCGCAGCTGATGCAATTGAGCCAGACCGAATCGCTCCGCGCATTCAATGACCATTACCGCAGCATTCGGCACATTCACGCCGACTTCAATGACAGTTGTCGAGACTAAAACCTTTATCTCCCCAGCATAAAAAGCCTCCATCACCGCATCGCGTTCCGGCGATTTAAGACGGCCATGAACAAGACCGCAGGCAATTCCCTGCAGATAACCGCCGGACAGTTCTTCGTGAAGTTCAACCGCGGCCTGCGCTTCAATCTTATCCGATTCTTCAACCAGCGGGCAAACGACGTAAGCCTGACGTCCTTTCGCCACCTGATCGCGGATAAACAGATACACCTTTTCGCGACTTTGCCTATTTCGCACATAGGTTTTGACCGGTTTGCGCCCCGGAGGCAATTCACGGATCGCGGACACTTCAAGATCGCCATATACCGTAAGCGCCATTGTTCTCGGAATCGGCGTCGCCGTCATGACCAGCATGTCCGGCAGGCGTCCTTTTTCCTGCAGCTTCGCTCGTTGAAAGACGCCGAAACGATGTTGCTCGTCGGTAATAGCGAGTCCCAACTTTTGAAATTCGACGCCGTCTTGAATTAAGGCATGCGTACCGATTACGACTTGGATATCGCCCTGCCTAACTGCCGCAAGTAGCGTCGCTTTTTCCTTCGGCTTCAATCGCCCCGTCAGCAGCGCCACATTAACGCCATGAGAGCCCAACAGTTCCTGCATCGTCAGATAGTGTTGTTCGGCAAGAATTTCCGTCGGCACCATCAGCGCTCCCTGATAGCCGTTTTCCACTGTTTTCGCCAGAGCGAGCGCCGCAAGCACGGTCTTCCCCGACCCAACATCCCCCTGCAGCAAGCGTTGCATGGAAGCCAGTTCTTCCATATCTTCTCGAATCTCTTGCCACACCTGTTTTTGGTCCTGCGTCAAGACAAACGGCAATGCCTCCAATACCTTTCGTTCGAGCACGCCTTGCGGCCCATGCTTGATTCCCGGCAAGCTTCGGCACTTCGTACGCGCCGCCAGCACCCAACACTGCAGCCAGTACAATTCTTCAAAGATCAATCGTTTACGCGCCGCCGCCAATTCAGCCTGGCTGCTGGGAAAATGCACCTGCTGCAGCGCCGCATGCCAACCCATTAAATCATATTTTTCTTTAATCACACGCGGCAACGCTTCCTCTTGCATTTGCAGCGTCGCAAACCATTCGAGAGCCTGCTCGATGAGCGTACGAAAAAAGCGCTGATTCAGAGGTTCCGTCATGCCATATACCGGCATAATTTTACCCACGCTCGCCCATTCGGCAGCCTCAAAATCTTCCACTTCCGGATTTGTTATTTCCGGCTGAAAGCGCTGTCGCTTTACCTTGCCGGCAACGACAATGGTTTGCCCGACTTTGTAAGCCTGTTTGCGATACCCTTGGTTAAACCAGACAAGAAAACATTGACCGGTACCGTCCGACACCGCTACCTTTAAGATGCTGAGTCCCCTGCGCGGTTTTTGTTCCTGAATTCCCGTTACCCTGCACTTAAACGACGCCAGCAAGCCATCCTGCAATTCGGCGATCGAAGTCCATTGACTGCCGTCCTCGTATCGTTTCGGAAAATATTCCAGCAAGTCACGCACATTGAATAAACCTAGTTTAGCAAGCATCGCAGCCTTAGCTGGTCCTACCCCTTTTAAATACTGTATCCCTTTTTCTAATACGCTGTTCAAAAAACCACCTACATTACCCAACGTTAGCTATGATTCACCCTGTAGCTCATTCAACTCTTTCAATAAAGCCTTTACATCAATCTCATGCATTTTGGCTCCATTTTCCAACGTCTCTGTCAATGAGCCCATACACCCAATGCAGCCCATGCCGTGTTTGGCAAAAATTTCCCGGGCACGGGGGTGACTGCGCAACACTTCTACAATCGGCGTCTCTTTGGTCATCATGATGCTACTCCCCCTTTTCTGCTATCTGTCTGTTTATTTTCCATAACCGGGCTTAAAAATCCTGCAAAATCAAACAAAGACCTTGCACAGTTTCATCGTTCTATGCTAAAATACTACTGTTATCGTAAAAAGGATATTTTGTCCTTCAATTAAAGGAGGTGGAATAGATGGCAACTGTTTGCGGAACTTGCGGCAAAGGTGAAGCTAGCGGCAACAACGTCAGCCACTCTAACTTGAAAACCAAACGTACTTGGAAACCCAACATTCAAAGAGTTAGAGCATTGTTGGACGGTGAGGTAAAACGCATTAACGTTTGTACCCGCTGCCTGCGCTCTGGTAAAATCCAACGGGCTATCTAACTTGAACTCTTCAAGTTACACAGATAAAGGACTGGGAATCTTCCCAGTCCTTTTTACTATGCTTTTTTATAATTCTTCGATCAAACGTTGCAATTCTTCACGTTTGAACGCATAGGCTTCCGCACAGAAATGGCACACAATCTCCGCTTCTTCTTCGTTGAGCATATCTTCGAGTTCTTCTCGCCCCAAACTGATCAGCATGTTGCTGACTTTATCCCGGCTGCAAGTGCACTGAAACGTCAACGGCTGTTCCTCTTGGCTCGTATACTCAAGTCCGGCAAATGCAAGACGAATAATATCGCTCGCCGTAAGACCGTCCTTCACCAAGCTGGATACCGGCGCCAGCGCAGCCAGGTTTTTTTCGACTTGCGTAATCACACCGTCTTCAGCGCCGGGCAGCACCTGAATGAAAAAACCGCCCGCTGCGGCGACCGTCGCATCGGGATTAACAAGAACGCCCAGTGCGACGCTCGACAGTGTCTGTTCTGACGAATAGAGATAGTGCGTGATATCTTCGGCAATTTCGCCGCTCACCAAGCTTGCATTGCCGGTAAACGGCTGTTTCATGCCGGTAAAGCGTGTAACGTTAATATTGCCTTTGCCGACTGCGGCCGCAACGTCCAGTTTCCCCTCACGCAGCGGTAAATCGATTTGCGGCTGCTTCACATAGCCGCGAACGGCACCTGCACCATCGGCATCGGCGATCACTTCGCCAAGCGGCCCGTCTCCGGCAATTCGAATCGTGATTCGTTCCTGCGTCTTTAAATCAGCCGCGAGCAAAAGAGCTCCCGTCATCGTTCGGCCCAAGGCAGCTGCCGCAACCGGGTAGCAATCGTGTCGCCGCCGGCCTTCTTCCACCAGCTGCGTCGTCACCGCAGCAAAGATTCTCACGCTGCCTGCGGCAACACCCTTCACAATATGATCGTGCATAGTAACTCCTCCTTAGCAAAGTTTGCACACAACACAATAGGGCGGCTGATTGCCGCCCTATCTTTTACACTCTGTCAGCATATTCTTTCCTTACTATTATATATAATAGTAATTTTTTTCAACCGTTCTCGTTTTTCACGCGAAGCGTTAGCCGATGCTCTTTAAGAGATTCGCCATTTCAATCGCGGCTACGGCGGCTTCGAATCCTTTATTGCCCGCTTTAGTTCCGGCGCGCTCAATGGCCTGCTCAATGTTTTCGGTCGTCAGTACGCCAAAAATTGTCGGCACTCCCGTTTCCATGCCGACATGCGCAACGCCTTTCGATACTTCGGCGCAGACATAGTCATAATGGCTCGTACCGCCGCGAATTACAGTTCCCAAGCAAATGACCGCCTGATACTTGCCGCTGCGCGCCATCGCCTGGGCTACCATCGGGATTTCAAAAGCACCCGGAACCCAAGCAACCTCGATGTCATCGCCTTCGACGCCATGCCGCTGCAGTGCGTCCATGGCGCCGCCCAGCAGCTTGCTGGTAATAAATTCATTGAACCTCGCTACGACGATGCCTACTTTCATGCCTTGGGCGGTTAATTTACCTTCATATACTCGCATTATTTATTTTCCCCCTCATATTGTTTTAACATATGACCCAATTTTGCTTTCTTAACCGACAGATAGCGTTGATTGAAACGGTTCGCCTTGATTTCCAGAGGAACCCGCTCCGTGATGGTGAGACCGTACCCTTCCAGGCCCGCCCGTTTGCGCGGATTATTCGTCAGCAGACGAATGCTGGATAATCCAAGATCGGCCAGGATTTGTGCGCCAATGCCATAATCACGCAGATCCGGCGCAAAACCAAGCAGCTCATTCGCTTCCACCGTATCTTTTCCCTGATCCTGGAGTGCATACGCTCTTATTTTATTAGCCAGGCCGATGCCGCGGCCCTCCTGACGCATGTACAAGAGAACGCCGCAGCCCTCCTTCCCAATACGCTGCAGCGCAGCCTGCAGTTGATCGCCGCAGTCGCAGCGAAGCGAACCGAGAACGTCTCCGGTCAAGCATTCCGAATGCACCCTGACCAGGACATTTTCCTGCCCTGCCACATCGCCATGCACCATCGCCACATGGCATTTATGATCCAGCGTGCTTTCATAGCCGATAATCCTGAACTCGCCATATTTAGTCGGCATCTTAGCTTCCGCACCGCGCAAAACAATTTTATCGTTCGGGTCATGCTTTTTGCGATATTTAATCAAGTCGGCAATCGTAATCATCTTCAAACCGTGTTTCGCCGCAAATTCAAGAAGTTCGGGTACACGGGCCATCGTCCCATCCTCACTCATTATTTCGCAAATAACGCCTGCCGGATAGCGGCCAGCCAACTTCGCCAGATCGACAGACGCTTCCGTATGGCCGGCACGACGCAGCACGCCGCCGTCACAGTAGCGAAGCGGGAAAACATGTCCCGGGCGACGCAGGTCTTCCGCTTTTGTCTTAGGATCCAATACGGATAAAATCGTTTCCGCCCTTTCATGTGCAGAAATGCCGGTCGTCGTGTTTTTGCCGTCGATAGAAACGGTAAATGCCGTGCAATGCAAATCGGTATTATCGCAGACCATCGCACCAATCCCCAGTTCATCGAGGCGCGAACCAATAACGGGCATGCAAATCAATCCGCGTCCGTAGGTAGCCATAAAGTTGATGGCCTCCGGCGTCACACGGTCCGCCGCCATCAGTAGGTCGCCTTCATTTTCCCGGTCTTCATCATCAACCACGATAACAATTTTCCCATCGTGGATATCCTTGATCGCATCTTCAATCGTATTGAATTTCATGCTGCCAGCCTCCTCTTTCTCGTTACAGGAATCCATTTTTCTGCAACAGTTCCAAATTCAAACCACTTTTATTCGGCTTCGTCGCCTGCTCATCCGTCCGGGAAAGCAACTTTTCCACATACTTTCCGATAATATCGCCTTCCAGGTTGACTTTCCCTCCGACGCCTTTGTAACCGAGCGTCGTCAGCGCCGCCGTATGCGGAATCAGTGAGACGCTGAACCAATCCGGCCCTAGCGCCACAATCGTCAAACTAATTCCGTCAATCGTAATTGAGCCTTTTTCCACCACATAACGCATGACTTCTTCCGGCGCTGCAATTGAAATAACAATTGCATTATCATTTCGTTCCTTGCGCCGGATGCTGCCGACTCCGTCGATATGACCACTCACGATATGCCCGCCCAGACGATCGCCAACACGCAGCGTCCGTTCTAAATTGACCTTCTCGCCATTTTGCAAAGTGCCGAGTACCGTACGCCGCATCGTTTCCGGCATAACATCGGCCGTAAACCAATCTGCCCCAAACGCCACGACCGTCAAACATGTTCCATTCACCGCAATGCTGTCGCCCATTTTAAGATCGTCAACGACAACCTTTGCCCTGACGGTAATTCGGGCCGACTGTGCGCCGGATTCGACAGCTTGGACACTACCTAATTCTTCCACAAGTCCGGTAAACATCGCGTCCCTCCCGTCGGCTCACATCGCCGCTAATTAAAATATCGTCCGCTATTTTTTCTATGTCAAGCTCTTCAAGTTCCGCCATATCGGGGACACGCTCCAGCCCCAGTCCGCCGATCGGCCCCGGCGCTGCGTCCCCGCCGATGACTTTCGGCGCAATAAACCAATAGACGCGATCCACGAGATTATCCGCCCAGAAAGAAGCATTCAGCCGCGCACCGCCTTCAAGCAACAAACTGCTAATCTGCTCCTTGCCCAATTGCTGCAAAAGAGCGCGCAACTCAACTCGACCAGTCGCATCAGCCTTGCTCAACCAGACCTCCACGCCCGCCTGACGCAATGCTTCCACGCGCTCCGGCGGCGCCGCCTCCGTCACCGCAATGACAGTTTGCGCCAGATCATCGCATACAACTTTTGCCGTCAATGGCGTCTGCGCCTGGCTGTCGACAATGACCCGCAGAGGATTTTTCCCACCCTGCGGCAAGCGGGTCGTCAATTGAGGATCATCTTTTAACACGGTCCCGATTCCCGTCAAGATCGCATCATGGCAATCACGCAGATGATGCACCCGCTCCCGGGCCGCGCTTCCTGTAATCCACTGCGAGTGCCCCGTTTTCGCAGCCACCTTGCCGTCAAGCGACATCGCCGTTTTTAAGCTGACGAACGGCAACCCGGTACTAATCCACTTTAAAAAAACAATGTTTTGCCTGGCAGCTTCGGCAGCAAGGATACCTTCCACCACCTCAATACCCGCTTGGCGTAAATAAGCCACACCTTTACCGGCCACTAAGGGGTTGGGATCCAGCATTGCAACGAATACGCGCTTGACGCCCGCCTCCGCCAATGCTTGCGCGCAGGGTCCCGTCCGCCCTTGGTGCGAACAGGGTTCCAACGTGACGTAGATATCCGCGCCGCGCGCTAAATCTCCCGCCTGTCGAAGCGCATGAATTTCCGCGTGAGCGGTGCCGGCTTTGCGATGCCATCCTTGACCGACGACACGCCCTTCCTTTACAATCACAGCGCCCACCAACGGATTCGGCGTTGTCCGTCCTTCGGCAAGTTTTGCCAGCTGTAAAGCCAAATGCATAAATTCTAGTTGCATAGGACCTCTCCTTGCCTCTTCATTTTACGGATATCGATAGGAAGAAGGTCTTTAGCAAAAAGGCTGTTAATGGCGCAAAACACCACTAACAGCCTTAAAAGACAAAGAAACACAAAGTCTTAGTTTTCTAAGACTCCCGTTGCTAACCTTTTCCCATCCAGACTATACTGTCGGCTCTGGAATCACACCAGATCAGCCAATTTTGGCTCGCGGGCTTTACCGCCGGTAAGGAATTGAAAGAAATTCTTTCTCACCTCGTCCCAAAGGCTCATTATTCAATTGTTTACATATATATTATCAGCAACAGGCTAAATAATCAAGCCCCTCTGATCGCATCAATCGCTTGCGCAATATCCGGCACCTGATAAACCGCCGAACCGGCGACGAGAATCGTCGCGCCCGCGTTTTTCACCAATGCGGCAGTCTGCGAGTTAACGCCTCCATCGACCTGAATTTCAGCTCTTGCAGCACAATTTTCGATGCGCTGCTTCAAGCGGCGAATTTTATCAACAGAAGCCTCAATAAACTTTTGTCCGCCAAAGCCAGGATTTACGCTCATAATGAGAACCATGTCAAGTTCCGGCAACACTTCATCCAGCACCGTAAGCGAAGTACCCGGATTCAGCGCCACACCAGCCTTGACGCCAAGTTCTTTGATCTGTTGCACCAGTCGGTGCATATGCGGCGCTGCTTCCGCATGGAAAGTAATCCAATCGGCACCGGCTTTTGCAAAAGGTTCGATATACGCTTCCGGATTCGTCACCATCAGATGAACGTCAAACTCCAGTTTCGTATGTGCACGCAACGCCGCGATAACCGGCGGACCGAACGTAAGATTCGGAACGAAATGTCCATCCATGATGTCGATATGAACCATATCAGCGCCTGCCGCCTCGATCCGTTTGACTTCCTGCGCCAAACAGGCAAAATCGGCTGAAAGAATAGAAGGTGCTATCTTAATCCTATTCATCAATCAAAACCCCTTTTTCGTCACTTTATTTTCGTTGCAAATAGAAACATAGTTTTCATAGCGAAGTGCGTCAATTCTTCCAGCCGCGACAGCATCCTTGACGCCGCAAGCCGGTTCATGCAAATGCAGACAGGAGCTGAAACGGCAGTCTGCCGTCTCTTCAACGAATTCACGAAACCAGTGCCGCAGTTCATCTGGCGCAATATCGGTGATTTCAGCCAAACTGAAGCCCGGCGTATCAACGACAAAGCCGCCGCCCTGAAGCGGCATCAATTCGGCATGACGCGTGGTATGCTTTCCGCGACCGATTTTATCGCTGACTTCGCCCGTCATAAGATTTAAGCCAGGCTGCAGCGCATTGAGCAAAGAAGATTTTCCGACGCCGGACGGGCCGGAGAAGACGCTAACGCGCCCGCTCAGCGTCTTCCTCAATTCTTCCAGTCCTTGCCCGGTCTTCGCCGATACCTCGATCACCTTGTAACCGATCTGCCGATAGCATTCCGTCAGTGCGCCGATTTCTTTTGCGCAGCCTAATTCACTCTTATTGATGCACAGCACAATATCGAGTTGCGAACTTTCGGCCAATACAAGAAACCGGTCGAGCAGCAATCGGCTGATATCCGGACTGGCTGCCGCAAAGGTCAAGATAACTTGTTCTACATTGGCCACCAGCGGTCTTTTTAACAAGCTGCGTCTCGGCAGGATGGTTTCGATTACGCCCTTTCCGTCGGATAGCAAGCTGAATTGCACCTCGTCACCGACCAGCAGTGAAAAGCGTTCTTTTTTGAAGCGGCCGCGCAACGTGCACATGACAACCGCATCCGGTTGCTGTACATAATAAAAACTATTGTACGCCTTGATGATAATTCCCTGGTTCACATTGTGCCTCCTTGTTGTAAAAGAAGAACGGCCGGCAAAGATTCAGCGCATCTTAAAACGCCTGTTCTTTGACGCTCACTCCATTGACAAATACCTGAACTTTCCCAGAAGCGCTGCCTTCAACGGTCTTTTCTATCCGGTCGCCCGGTTTATGAACATTTTCATAAACCGTCCTTTTTCCAGCAGCGTCATTGACAACAATCTGAACGGTCTGACGACTGGGACCATCCGGAACGGTGATTTGTACCCCGACGCGTTTGGTGGAAACTCCTGTCTTAGAGACCACCAGATCGACGCTGGAGTCCTCGATGACCTCTGCCCCGCCAGACGGATTTTGTGAAATAACCGTTCCCGGCGCGTATCGGTCGCTCGCCTCTTCCGTCACTTTGCCGATTTTAAGTTTAAGACTTTCCGCTTGCGCCGTCACACCAGGAAGCGGCAAACCACGCCAGTCCGGCAAGGCGACTTTCTTCACGCCTGAATTGTGATTGATCACCAAATCGATGGGCGTGTTCTTATTCACCTGCGCCGGCGGGCGGGGATTTTGCGATATAACCGATTCCAATGGCAATTCCGGGTTATAGACCTCATCAACCCTGCCAATTGTCAGGCCGGCACTTTTTAGTTTCGCCTCCGCATCCCGGCGGTTCAGCCCCTTTAGATCCGGCACGGTCGTCACTTCGCTGCCTTTGCTGACCACCACAGTGATCGCGCGTTGCTCCTTAACCACCGCTCCCGCCTCCGGATATTGCGAAATGACATGACCGAGCGGCACTTTATCATCATAGCTTTCCGAAAGCGTGATCCGCAGATTTTGGTTCAACAGCACATTGCGCGCAATGTCCACCTGCTTGCCGACTACGTCAGGAACCGTTACTTCACGGCTGCTCCAGAACTTCCCATACGAGAGGAATGCACCGCCGGCAAAACCGGCCAGCAGCAATAGCGCAACAATGAAGCTCCAACGCCGTCGTCTGCTCATCGTTTTTTCCGGACGCGCCGACGGCCTGACGACAGTCTGCTCGGCAGTCAATTCGTCCGCTTGCGGCACACCGATAATCTGTGTGGCAAACTCCACGCGTTCCAAGCGCTTAGTGCTGTCATCGCGCACAAAGCCCTGCAGGGATTTCAAATCGTGAATCATCTCGCGAATGTTGCGAAAACGCTGTTCCGGATCCTTAGCCATCGCCTTCAAGATCACCGCCTCTAAGACGAGCGGAATCGTCGGATCAATCTCACGCGGCGCTTTCGGCGCTTCCTGCAAATGTTTGAGTGCAATGCTGATCGGCGTTTCGCCTGCAAACGGCAGCGTGCCGGTCAGCATTTCATACATTACAACGCCAAGCGAATACATGTCCGCCTTAGCGCCGATTTTTTCGCCCTTAGCCTGCTCCGGTGAAAAGTAATGCACCGAACCGATAATGGTTGAGGTATGGCTCATCGTAGCCGAACTGACCGCTCTGGCAATACCGAAATCGGTGACTTTCACGTGTCCTTTGCGCGTCATGAGGATATTATGTGGTTTAATGTCGCAGTGAACCAGGTTGTTATGATGCGCATGCTCGAGCGCCTCACCAATTTCACAAGCAATTGCAATCGCCGTGTCTACCGGAATAATGCCGCGCAAAATATGATCTTTGAGCGTGTCGCCATCGACATATTCCATCACAATATAATGTACGGTTCCTTCGCAGCCTACATCATAAATATTGACGATATTCGGATGTGATAATTTTGCCGCCGCCTGCGCCTCTCGGCGAAATTTGCTGACAAATTCATCATCGTGCGTGAATTGGGAACGCAAGACCTTCACGGCCACCTGCCGATCCAGCAATGTATCGAGCGCCTTGTAAACATCGGCCATGCCGCCGCCGCCGATTAGTTCTAATATTTGATATCGCTGTGCTAATATACTGTTTAACATAAGCGTCAATCACCTCCTTATTGTATTGCCATTGACATGATTCTTCGCGCGATTGGCGCCGCCACGCTTCCGCCGCCGCCGCCATTTTCAACGATTACCGCAATCGCGATTTGCGGATTATCCGCCGGAGCAAAACCAATGAACCAAGCATGCGGCTGCCCTTGCGCATTTTCCGCCGTACCGGTCTTGCCCGCTACTTTTACACCGCCGAAACGGGCAGAAGCACCGGTGCCTTCTTCCACAACCTGCACCATCATTTTTCGAATTTGCCGCGCCTGTTCGGCCTCTACCGGCTTAAGCCATGTTTCCGGCGCAAAGCTGCGCAGGATCTGACCGTCTGCAGTCTCAATGCGATTCACCAAACGCGGCAGCATCATAACGCCGTCATTGGCAAAAACGCCCGCCAGCATCGCCATGCGCAAAGGAGTCACTAACAACTCCCCCTGCCCGATTCCGGTCTGCGCCAAATCGCCGCGCCCAAGTGCGGTAAAATCCGGCAGATGTGACCGCTCCGTCGAAAAACCCGCACCGAGTTCTTTTTCAAAACCGTAGCGTCGAAAAGTCTCTTGCATGGTGCGGCCGCCAAGTTCGAGCGCCAGCGTACCGAATGTTACATTGCATGAGACGGTCAGCGCTTCTGTTAAATTAATTTTCCCATGCGCCCGCTTCTTATCCTCGGTCAAATGATAGTCGGGCGGGATAAATAAATCGCCGCTACATTCAAACAAGGTGTTCAGATCGGCTTTCCTCTCGCGCAATGCCGCTTCGGCAACCAACACCTTGATGATCGAGCCTGGCGGATAAAGTCCCTGCGCGGCTCGATTCAGAAGTGGACTGTTTGGATCGTTGCTGACAGCCGTCCAATTGTCATCCAGACTGGCTGGCGAAAAACTCGGCCGGCTGACCAACGCTAAAATAGCGCCGGTTTTAGGGTTGAACGCGACTACCGCGCCTTTGCGCGACCCCAGTGCCTCATATGCGGCCTGCTGCAAATTTGCATCAATGTTCAATACCAGATTATTGCCCGCGCCCGTTTGCCAAAGCGTTCCTACCGGCCCCAGTTGGCTGAGCGGATTATCGAGGCCCAGCAATTGCTGCGCCCACACACTTTCCAGTCCGGTGCTGCCTCGCTGCAGTGAACTGTAGCCGATTACCGGCGCCATAATCGCTCCATATGGATATTGACGTTGAAAACCGTCTTTCGTCTTACGGCTGTCCGCAAGTACTTCGCCATTGCGATCAAGAATCAAGCCGGGTTTTATTTTTTGCGCGGCCGCCATATTACGACGGTTCAGAGAATTTTCCGCCAAATCCTTAGCAGAATATAGTTGAATATACGTCAGATATGCCAGTAAGCTAATCATGGCAGCCAGTAAAACATAGGCTGTTTTTCGGATGAAGGCGCGCATATCGTCTAAAGGGCGCAACATCATGAGGATTCGCCCTCCTCTCCCATCGCCGTCAGCAAACCGAGCAACGCATAGTTGGCCACCATCGAACTGCCTCCATAACTTACGAAAGGAAGAGTGATGCCGGTCAACGGCAAGAACTTGCTAATCCCGCCGACAATCAACAGCACCTGTAAAGCCAGCGCAGTTGCAAAGCCTGCCGCGGCTAACATGCGAAATGAATCGCGCCCGCGCAGCGCAACGCGAAATGCGCGTACGATCAATAATAAATATAAGAGGAAGACGGCCATACTGCCGGCAATACCTAATTCTTCCGCTATCGCAGCAAAAATGAAGTCGGTGTGCACTTCCGGGATCAGTTCCGGACGCCCTAGGCCAAGCCCTTTGCCAAACAAGCCGCCTGCGGCCAGTGCGAACAGGGATTGAATGATCTGATAACCGCGCCCGTTAGGATCGGCCCAGGGATTCAACCAGATATCAACCCGGGTTCTAATGTGGTAATACCCATAATAGCAGACAACGACGCCAAGGAGGAACAACGCAATTCCGGCAATCACATAAATCTTGCGTCCACTGGCCATGTACAACATCGCAAGCGTGATCGAAAAGAAGAGCAATGCGGTACCGAGGTCAACCTGCGCAACAACCATCAGCAGCGTCATTCCCCAAACGGCCAGCAGCGGCGCCAGATAACGCAGCTGCGGCACGCTGATTCCAAGTAACTTACGATCGGTCTGCGCAAGCACAAGATGGCGTTCACACAGATAAGCAGCCATGAACATCACCAAGGTCAGTTTGGCGATCTCAGACGGCTGCAAGCGCAGCGGTCCCAAGATGATCCAGCTGCGATGCCCGCCGATATCGACGCCAAACAAGGCCGTCGCCATAACCAGACCAATCGTCAATACACCCCAAGAATATTTAAACAGTGACATTTTCAAAAACCAGCGCCCCGGCAGGAGCGCCATTACCGTGAACACGGCCAGTCCAAGCGAACACCAGACGACTTGGGCCTGAAACAGCTCCGGTTTCAGACGCAGCAACATCGTCAGGCCAAAGCCGGAAAGGCATACGGCAATCGGCAGAAATAATTGATCACCACGCGATTTGCGCAGCGTTAGTATCGCATGCGCCAATACGGCGACCGTTGCGACCACCAATGCCGACTGCATGATCTGCGGCAGCGATTTTCCGCTGGCCAGGCACGCAACGGCAAATCCATTAAGCAAAACCAGCAGAGCCGCGGCGAGCAGCCCCCGTTCGCATCCCCGCTTAAGCGCCATGAGCCGGCATCTCGCATTCTAAGAGGATGAAAGTCACGTTATCCGGCGCCCCGGCGGCTTTGGCCATGGTGAGCAAGCGATTCGCCTTCTCTTCAAGACTCTCCTGTTTTTGCTCTATCACATGCTGAAATTCCGCTTCACTGACGACTCCGGTCAAACCGTCGCTGCAAAGCAGCAAGTAATCGCCCGCCCCTATTGAAAAGCGTCCCTGTTCCACCAGCAGTTCTCGCGCCGTCCCCACTGCACGCGTCAGTAAATTGCGCCGCGGATGTTCACGCGCTTCGCCCAGCGTCAGATTGCCGCTTCGCACCATTTCGCCGACCAGCGTATGATCCTGCGTAACTTGTCGGCACTGCCCTTCACTTAACCAGTAAAGGCGGCTGTCACCGACATGCGCCCAAAAAACTTGATTCCCTTCAAGCAAGACTACGGTCGCTGTTGTTCCCATCCCTTGCATTCCGTCTTCCTGTTGCGCGCGTTGATAGATTTGCGCATTAGCGTCTTCGATCGCCGCAGCCAAATCCTTTTCAAGGCCAAGCCGTTCCTGTAACGCCCAGGCCTTGATTGCTTCAACGGCCATTGCACTCGCTGTTTCTCCGGCTGCATGTCCGCCCATACCGTCCGCTACCGCAAAGAGGCGCGGCGGTTGATACAAAAAACTGTCTTCGTTATTGCTGCGGACCAAACCAACATCTGTTCTTACAATGCTTATCACGCTAAATCACCTCGCCGAAACTCCAATGTCACCGGCCCAATGCCGATACGATCGCCCTCGGTCAGACACACCGCTTTTTTGATTTCCCGTCCGTTTAAAAAGGTCTTATTCGTACTTTCCAGATCTTCGAGCCAGTAACCGTCACCCTGCCAAGCAATGCAGGCATGTTCCGCGGAAACGAAAGAGTCTTCGATTACCACGTCATTGCGCGTACTGCGTCCAATCATGATTGCGTCGCCCTGCAGAATGAAACTAGCCGGCCAATTCGGCAAAGCACCTGCGACAACGAGCAAACGAACCGGCAAGCGTTTGGCAGGCTTCTCCCGCAATTGTCTGACCAGACTGCGCAAGACCTTATAGATAAAATAATAAAGCAGCGCCAAAAATGTATAGTGTAAGAATATGGCCGCCATATTCCAAATCGCCATCTTCGAAGGCATCATGCATTCACCTCGTACTCCAGCTCCGTACTGCCGATGCGGATACGGTCGCCAGCGCAAAGCGCAGCCTCCTGAATCAACACTTCATTGAGCTTGGTTCCGTTAAGACTCTGCGCATCATAGAGGATGTGCATCTGCGTTGCTTCCGCCCAGCAAATATACGCGTGCAAGCGCGAGGCGCTCTGATCCGCCAATACCAGATCGTTGCTTTGCAAACGCCCGATGTTAATCCGCCCCGCCCCTAGTTGTAAAACAAATCCAACATCCGGCCCCTTAACGATTTGAAGGCGCGCCGGTCGGGCCGCAGGCAACGCCAAGGATGGACATTCCGGTTTAGCAAAAATGCGCGTCGATTGCAATTCGTCTTCCGCCTGGCTTTCTGACTCACAAATCGCTTTAAACGCAGCCTCCACGCGCAGACAGCCATGAGCCAGTCCGGCGTCTGGCAAGAGCTGGATTTCCAGCGCACCGGAAAATTTCAACTGCTGCTCTTGCGCTTCTTTCGTCAGGCAAGCCTTAAGCTCTTCTAACAGCGTCTGATCGGCAGTCAGGCGCACCTGTTCCTCCGGATGCAAATATACGCTGTAGCATTGCGGCGCGCTACGCGCCGTTGCTTTATCCAGCATCGTCTTAATTAATTGTTGCAGCACTTCTACCGGTTGCAGCGTCCCAGCCAGTTTTTCATTGAAAAAACCTTCTATGCATCGCTCTAACGCGCCTTCCATGCGTCGCATCCAGCTCATGGCAGTCCCTCCGCTTATCGTTCGTCATATTTTTATATTATACGCCATTTTCTCCGGTTACGTCAAAAAGCCGAAGGCCAGGCTACTCGCCTGTCCCCTCGGCTTCACGCCCTTCCAGATGGCGTTTTCGCAATTGTCCGCAGGCCGCTTTGATGTCGCCGCCCATTTCGCGGCGCAGCGTCACACTGAGACCATGCGCCTCAAGCCAATCCGCAAAGCGCTGTACATGCTTCGCGTCCGGCGGAGTCATCCCCTGTTCCGGAACAGGATTGACCGGAATCAGGTTGATATGGCAAAGCTGCCCTTTTAGCAGACGGCTCAAATTGAGCGCATCAAAGTCCCTGTCATTTATTCCGTCGATCAACGTGTACTCATAAGTCACCCGGCGTCCGGTCGCCGCAGCATAGCGCCGTCCTGCTTCCACGACTTCTCTGATCGGATACGTGTCGTTCATTGGCATCAGGCGGCTACGCGTCACATCATCCGCCGCATGCAGTGAAATTGACAACGTAAGCGGCATCCCTTCGGCCGCCAGCCGATCAATCCCCGGCACCAATCCGACTGTAGATACAGCGACCGAACGCAGACTGAGGTTTAGACAGTAAGGAGCATGGCAAAGCCGAATAAAATCGACGACTGCTTGGTAGTTGGCCATCGGTTCGCCCGACCCCATTACGACAATGCTGTTAACGCCTTGTCCGGAAACTTTTAAAAGAGCATCGGCGAACAGCACTTGGTCAAGGATTTCACCGCTCGTCAAACTCCGGCTCACGCCATTCAAGGTAGAAGCACAAAAACGACAGCCCATCGCGCAACCGACCTGCGTTGAAACACAGACACTGTTGCCGTAACGGTGGCGCATCACAACTGTTTCGACCGCCATGCCATCGGCAAAGCCGAGCAAGTATTTGCTGGTATCGCCGCTCTGGCTATGTTGTTCATTGAGTATCACCGCACGTTGGATCACAAAGACTGCGGCCATACGCTGGCGCAGTTCTTTACCGAGATCCGTCATTTCCTCAAAACCTGTCGCATTACGCTGATACATCCAGCGCGCGACTTGTTCGGCCCGATAGCTTTGGCAACCTTCGATTTCTTGAAATGCATTTTTCAATGCGGCCACATCATATCCGAATATATTTGTTTGCAATGTCTTCTTCTCCTACTTTCGCCGCATGCGGCAAATAAAAAAGCCGTCCGAATCATCCTCTTGCGGCCAAAGTTGCAGCATTCCCGGCGTCTGTGAGACATCGTCCGGCAGCGGCGCGAGGGTAAAATCCGTATGCTGAGCCAAAAACCAGTCGATAACAGCCTGATTTTCCTCTTCTTCCGTCGTGCAGGTACTGTAAACCAAGATGCCGCCCGGTTTAACGCACGCCGCAGCACTGGATAAGATTCGCCGCTGCAGCCCCGGCAGTTCTTGCAACATTTCCGGTTTTTTCCGCCAGCGGGCATCCGCCCTGCGGCGCAGAACGCCAAAGCCGGAGCAGGGAGCATCAACTAAGACGCGATCCGCAAGCGAAGGAAATATCGAATCGACAGTACAGGCATCCTGCAGCATCGCTTCAAGATTAGAAAGCCCCAATCGCTCTGCATTTTGGCGAATCAACTCCAGTTTGTGTTCGTGAATATCGAGTGCGACAACGCGTCCGGTGTTTTCCATCAGCGTCGCAATATGCGTTGCCTTGCCGCCCGGCGCAGCGCAAACATCAAGAATCAGTTCCCCTGGCTGCGGCTGCAGCCAATGTGCAACCCGCATCGAGCTCTCGTCCTGCACTTGAAACCGTCCTTCTTTAAGCGATGCCAGGCTGGACAATGCTGGGTGCGTGTGGATCACAATGCCTTCCGAAACCGAAGGCGAAGCTTCCGCACTGACGCCTTCTTCCGTCAAACGCAGCAACAGTTCCTCACGCGAATTTTTAAGAGTATTAGTCCGCACCGTCAGCGTCGGCGTCACATTGTTGATTCTGCAAAGTTCTTCTACGGCTTCGCGGCCAAGCCGCTTCAGCCAACGTTCTACAATCCAGAGCGGATGGCAATATTTCCGAGCCAAAAACAGCGCCGGCTCTTTTTTCTCGTCCGGATAGACGATGCGTTCCGGCTGGCGCGCAATCGTACGCAATACTCCATTGACAAATTTCACCGTTCCGGCATGTCCATAGGTTTTGGCGAGTTCAGCCGCCTGGTTGCAAGCGGCCGAAGCAGGAACCTTGTCCATAAAAAGCAACTGGTAAATTCCCATGCGGAGCACATTGCGGATCACTGGCGGAATCTTGCTGAGCGGCCGCGCAACGTAAATCGACAGCATCCAGTCCAGCGTCTCGCCGGCCTTCACGGTTCCGTAAACCAATTCCGTCACAAATCGCCGATCCTGATCCGTCAGCGAGTGACGGGTTAATTCCTTAGCCAACGCTATATTCGCATACGCGCCGTTATTTTGAACTTCATTAATAATTCGTAGGGCAATTTCCCTTGCTTTCATGATCGCACCTCATTATTTACCGACAAACTCCCTTACCGCTTCATCCACCTTGTCAACATTGATGCGGGTGTTGCAGCACGGGCCGAATGGCCGTTCGTTTAATACACCGATTACCGGCAATGGAAATACATCCTGGATGCCGCTCGTCAAATCGCGCTCGCAGGCAATTGCAAGAACCGCTTTCGGGCGCAAACCTTTGATAACTTTGCGCGCCAACGTTCCTCCCGTGACAACCGCCAGATGGCAGCCATGACGCTGCGCGATTTCCAGCAGCTCGCCGACCTGACAACGGCCGCAGTTTTTGCAGTTTGAAACATCGTGCGTAATTTTATGTGGACAGCTCTCATGCTGCAGACAATGCGGCGTAAGAATCAACAGGCGCTCCGGCGGCACTTGTATGCCCCGATTCTTCACCAAATGATTACTGGCTTCAATGAAGGAACGTTCGATGCGTTCCTTGTCTACATCCAGCAAGCGTCCGATTCGGATTGCCAGGGGAAACAGTAAGTTGACCGCCGACCAGGCCGGCGCTTGGAACATGGTGAGAGTAGGAAAACCGGCGATCGTCAATATGACGCCGCCGATTCCCACCGCCAGAACCAAGAGAAAAAAAGCCAATGCCCAGCCCAGCAGCACCGGCAGATATGCACTTATATTCGCCAACCCCGGAAAACTCACTACCCATAAACCATAGGTAGACATGGCCGCAAGCAGCAAGCTTACCAGGATGAGCGCCAGAAACAATCGTTTCTTCGGTCGAACCATCGCATTAATCACAACGTCACCTTCTATGCTAAAATCATGCCCGGCTTGACCTGGTAGCCGGTTGCAAACTCTTTCGCCGTCATGCGACGTTTTGATTCCGGTTGCACTTCCAGCAGTTCAAGCACCCCCTGGCCGGTAGCGAGCCAGAAACCGTTCTCCGTCATGGCCAGCACTTCTCCAGGCTGACCGCCCAACTCCGTCAGCGCACGATCGATTTGTTTTGTCCGCCATACTTTAAGATTCTTATTCTGAAATGTTGCATATGCACCCGGCCAAGGATTAAGGCCTCTGACGCGGTTATGAAGTTCCTGCGCCGACAGTGTCCAGTCAAGACGTTCTATGTCGCGCTTTAGCATCGATGCATAGGTGGCATTCTCTCCCTGCGGCAGGCGCGGCGCTTTGCCGTCGAGCAAGAGACAAAGCGTCTTTGAAAGCAGTTTCGCCCCCATGGCCTGTAACGCATCATGCAGTTCACCGGTTGTCATATCAAGGCCAATCGGCAATTCATCCTTTAAAATCATATCACCCGTATCCATTCCCACGTCCATATGCATCGTGGTAACGCCGCTCAGCGTTTCCCCCGCCATGACCGCCCAGTGAATGGGCGCCGCGCCGCGATACTTCGGCAACAAGGAGGCATGCACATTAATACAACCCCACTTCGGCAGATCCAACAACGTCTTCGGCAGAATTTGGCCGTAGGCAACGACGACCATGATGTCCGGCTGCAGCGCAATCAAACGTTCCATCGCTTCCGGTTCGCGAATTTTTTTCGGCTGCAGGACTTCAAGACCATACGTCAATGCCGCCTCCTTGACCGGCGAAAAAGTGACCTTCTGCCCCCGTCCGCGCGGCCTGTCGGGTTGCGTCACTACGGCGACAATTTCATAGCCTTCTTTGACCAGCATATCCAAACAGGGAACGGCGAAATCCGGCGTTCCCATAAAAACAACACGTGTCTTATTCATCTTTTACAACCCTTTCTGCAGAGTCTGTGCTTTTTCAATAAATAAAATCCCCTGCAAGTGGTCAATTTCATGCTGCAATACCCGTGCGAGAAACCCTTCCGCATTAATGCGAATCTTGCGCCCGTTACGGTTCAAGCCTTCGACAATTACTTTCGTACACCGTTCCACCTCACCAAATACGCCCGGTACGCTCAAGCAGCCTTCCAGCCCCGTTTCCGAACCTTCACTTTGTAGAATGGACGGATTAATCACTTCAATCAAGCCATCTCCGGCATCGACGACGATGATTTGCAGCGACATGCCAACCTGCGGTGCGGCTAAACCTACGCCATCCGCTTCATACATGGTTTCCGCCATGTCGTCGAGCAATTTTTTAATTCTTTTATCTACGCGTTCCACCGGCAAAGCCTGTTTCTTCAAGACAGGATCACCGGCTTTGCGGATTTCCAGCATCGCCATATCCGGCTACCTCCTAGGCATCATTGATATCTTCACAAATTCTATCATAAGTATTTACAAAAATCCACGAAAAACGGACGATTTCCTGGCTCAAACTCATTTCTCTCACAATAAATTGAGCGGGTCAACATCAACTGCCACAGCAGGAAAACGATCCAACAGCAAGATCTGCAGCGCCGCCTTCCAGCGCCCAAGCTCGCTTCCTTTGAGCAATACCTGCATCCGAAATCGATTATTCACACGATATAGCGCTGCCGGGAACGGGCCGAGAAGTTGCCCGTCGAGCATGCCAGGGAGACTTCTTACCGCTGCGGCAAAATCGTTTGCCAGCCGCGCCACCTCTTCCTCTTTTTCACCGCTCAGCATGAATTTGACCATTTCACTGCACGGCGGATATTTAAGCGCCTGACGATGCTCGATTTCCTGCTGATAAAATGCTTCATAAGACTGGAGCGCTCCGGCCTGCAATGCATAATGCTCCGGCTGATAGGTCTGCACGACAACTCGGCCCGGTTTTTCGCCGCGCCCGGCCCGGCCTGATGCCTGCGCCACCAAAGAAAACACCCGTTCGGCGGCGCGAAAATCGGGCAGGTTCAGCACGCTATCCGCCGCGAGAATTCCGACAGCCGTCACATTTTTGATATCATGGCCTTTAGCCACCATTTGCGTTCCCAGTAAAATATCATATTCGCCGGCGGTAAACGCCGTCAAGATGCGGTCATGTGAAAATTTCGCTCCGGTCGTATCCTGATCCATGCGAACCACTCGCGCGGACGGCAGTAATTTATGCAGCTCTTCTTCCAGTTTTTGCGTTCCCGTGCCAAAAAAGCGGATATAGCGGCTGCCGCACGCCGGGCACACATCCGGCGTCGCATGATTGGCCTGGCAATAATGACATTGTAATCGTTTGCTTGTTTGATGATAGACCAGTGAAACATCGCATTTTTCACAAGTCATCACATGACCACATTCACGGCAGAGAACAAACGTCGAATGGCCGCGGCGGTTGAGCAGTAAAATCGCCTGTTCCCCCGCTGCCAGCGCCTCTTCCAATAACTCACGAAGAGCCTGCGAAATGACCGAACGATGCCCGGCTTTCAATTCAGCACGCATATCGACCAGCGCAACGCTCGGCAAAGCCGCTCCGTCCACCCTTTCTTGCATGACCAGCAAACGCTGCTTCTCAGCCAATGCCGCATGATAGCTTTCGAGCGATGGCGTCGCGCTGCCCAGCAATAGGACGGCGCCCGCTTCACGCGCTCTCGCTTCCGCCACTTTTCTGGCATGGTAGCGCGGCGCTTCTTCTTGCTTATAGCTAAACTCATGTTCCTCATCAATAATAATCAGGCCAATCTCTGTGAGCGGCGCAAAAAGCGCGGAGCGTGCGCCGATCGCAATGCCGGCCTGCCCCTGACGCAGTCGTTTCCAGGCATCAAATTTCTCACCTGCCGAAAGCTTGCTATGAATAACCGCAACATCATCGCCAAAGCAATCACGAAAGCGGGCGACCATCTGCCCGGTCAACGCAATCTCCGGTACCAGCACAATGACCTGCCTCTCTTGCCGCCTAGCCGCTAACGCGGCCAGGATATAAGCCTGCGTCTTACCGCTGCCGGTGATGCCATGCAGTAAAAACGATTCATAGGCGCGTTTTTCAAGCCCCGCTTCAACCGCATTTAAAACAACCTGTTGTTCCGGCGTCGGCGGAAAATTTTGGCACTGTGTTTCTTGGGCGGCATAACTGTCGCGCATAATTTGCCGACTTTCCAGTCTCGCAATCTTATCTTCGACCAATCGGCGGCACTGCGCCATGTCGAAGCCCTCTTCCCGCAGCTGCGGCAACGCTATCTCCGGCTCTTGCAGCAGGCGGTCAATCAAACGTTGCCGCACCGGCGCTCGTCTGGCACTTTCTCGATACGCGGCAATCGTTTCGCTTTCTCCGCTCCGCACCAGCCAGTTTTGATATTTACCATGCAAGCGATTGCTGCCGCCGCGCTGTACATCCAGCCAGCCTTTGCGCTGCCACTGCGCTAATATATCGAGCACGCCTGTTCCAAAACGCGCGCGCAACTTAGCGGCCGGTACAAACGCGGTAGAGCGAAGCGCCGCAAGCAATTCCTCACTTGCATCAGGAAACAGGCTTGGCGCTGAATCGCTCAAGCGATAATAAAGTTCTCGTTTAAAGCCGGTCTTTCCCGGTATGAAAAGGCGCATCGCTTCCGTCAGGCTGCACAGATAATATTCACTCATCCAACGCGCGGTATGGAGCATATTGGCGTCAAACCAGGCTTCATCATCGGGCACTTCCGCAATTTCCCGCAGCTTTTCCGCCTCCGTCGCCTCCGCTTCGCGCACCGCCACGACGAACCCTTCACACGTCCGGTTTTGCACGGGCACGATGACCCGCCAACCGTCTGAGACGAGTGTGGCATCATCCGGAATCAGATAAGAAAACGGTTTGGATAAACTGCGCGTATTAATATTCAACAGCACTTCTGCAACTCTAAGCATGGGGCTCCTCCTGCAATCAACGGCTGATTTTAAGACGCAAGACACGCTCCACGCATCGCGTCCGCTACCGCACTAACGAAAAGAAAAGGGTCTCCTCCGAGCCCCTTTTCTTCGCAATATCTATTCTATTTCGCCGGACAGGAACTAAAGACCTGCTTCCTTACGGAGAATTTCAGCCTTGTCTGTTTTTTCCCACGGCAGCTCAACATCGGTACGGCCAAAATGGCCGTAAGCAGCTGTCTGACGATAGATTGGGCGACGCAGATCCAGCGTCTTGATGATGCCGGCCGGACGCAGATCGAAATGTTTCTTAACTAAGCTGGCAATCAACTCTTCAGCAACTTTAGCGGTGCCGAACGTTTCTACCAGAATCGAAACCGGATGTGCAATACCAATCGCATACGCCAATTGAATTTCACATTTCTCAGCCAAACCAGCCGCTACGATGTTTTTTGCAACATAGCGCGCTGCATACGCTGCAGAACGGTCGACTTTTGTTGGATCTTTACCGGAGAACGCGCCGCCGCCATGGCGAGCCATGCCGCCGTAAGTATCGACGATAATCTTACGGCCCGTCAAACCGGCATCGCCTTGCGGTCCGCCGATAACGAAACGGCCGGTAGGATTGATGTAGTATTTCGTTTCCGCATCAAGGAATTCTGCCGGAACGATCGGTTTGATTACATGTTCAATCAAGTCTTTTTCAATCGTAGCCAAGTCCACTTCTGGACCATGCTGCGTGGAAATAACGATCGTATCAACACGAACTGGTTTACCGTCGACATATTCGACCGTAACTTGCGTCTTACCATCTGGACGCAGATAATCGAGCAGATTGCTCTTGCGCACTTCAGAGAGACGACGCGACAACTTGTGCGCCAGCGAAATCGGCATCGGCATAAGTTCCGGCGTTTCGTCAGTCGCATAACCGAACATCATGCCTTGGTCGCCCGCGCCAATCAGATCGGCCTCATCCTTGCCGCCTTTTTTAGCTTCCTGCGCTTTGTCAACGCCCATCGCAATATCCGACGATTGTTCGTCGATCGAAATCAGTACGCCGCAAGTATCGCCGTCAAAACCAAACTTAGCCCGCGTATAACCGATTTCTTTTACCGTTTCCCTCACCAGTTTCGGAATGTCCACATAGCACTTTGTGCTGATTTCGCCCACTACATGAACCATACCGGTAGTCACTAATGTTTCGCAGGCAACACGGCCCATCGGATCCTGTGCCAGGATCGCATCCAATACGGAATCAGAGATTTGGTCGGCAATCTTGTCCGGATGTCCTTCCGTCACCGACTCCGAAGTAAAAAGTACGCGTTTTGTCGTCATTGCACTATATACCCCCTCGTTTGATTTTTAAATTTTTAAAACAAAAAACCTCCATAGGGAGGTTTACGTTTCCTCGCCCATCTCGCGGTCATACTGCCGCTGGAATTGGCACCGTTTTAGCACGAGGCTAATGGTTGCCGCGGTTTCATCGGGCCTGTCCCTCCACCAACTCTTGATGAGTTCCATATAAAATTTTACCGAATTGTATTGTACCAAATGTACATCTATTTTTCAAGTTTATTTTTCCGCCAAAGCAATAATTCTTTTCAGCAGCTCTAGCGCCAGACTTTGTTTGTCCATTTGCGGCAAATCT
The DNA here is from genome assembly GCA_963667825.1 of Negativicutes bacterium. Classification (GTDB taxonomy): domain Bacteria; phylum Bacillota; class Negativicutes; order SG130; family SG130; genus Azotosporobacter. The sequence goes on from OY764022.1 coordinate 215,641, forward strand.
TCCTGCCGCCCATTTGCGTACAACAGTTTCACGATATTCGTATCGCTGTTAAACCCCGCGCCAGGAAGACTCACATCATTGGCTACAATCATGTCAAGACGTTTGCGTTCCAGTTTGCCGCGCGCATGCGCGAGCAGCTCCTGCGTCTCCGCCGCAAAGCCGATCAAAAGCTGTCCGGCTTGCTTGCGCTGGCCAAGCTCCGCTAAGATATCCGGATTTTTTTCCAACACCAACGTCAGCTGTTCCGCTTGTTTTTTGATTTTATGCTGCGCCGCTGTTTGCGGTCGGTAATCCGCGACAGCCGCCGCTTTGATGATAATATCGCTGCCGGAGAATTCATCGAGAACCGCCGCCCTCATTTCCTGTGCCGACTCTACCCGGATTACTCTGACGCCTGCCGGATCGCCAAGCGCTACGGGTCCGGACACCAAGACGACTTCGGCGCCAAGTTTTTCCGCCGCCGCTGCTACTGCATAGCCCATCTTGCCGCTCGAACGGTTGCCTATGTAACGCACCGGATCGATCGCTTCTCGCGTACCGCCCGCCGTGACCAGGACTTTTTTTCCCGCCAAGGGCAACTGCGCAGATAATAAGTCAATCACCGCATCTACAATCCGTTCCGGTTCCGGTAAACGTCCCGGCCCTTCCACGCCGCAAGCCAACATGCCGCAATCCGGTTCCATGAACCGATAGCCGAGCGCAGTTAGTTTGGCTATGTTTTCCTGCACAATCGGATTTTGATACATGTTGCTGTTCATAGCCGGCGCCAATAAAACCGGGGCATGCGTCGCCATCAGCGTGGTCGAAAGACTGTCATCTGCCAAGCCATTCGCAAGCTTTCCAATCAAATTTGCCGTCGCCGGCGCAATCACAAAAGCATCCGCCCGCAGCGCAAGCGCAATATGCTCGACATTCCAACTCTTCGGCTCATCCCACATGTCAACGACAACCGGATTGCCGCTGATTTCCCTAAAAGTCAGCGGCGTGACGAAATTCGTCGCTCCCCTGCTCATGATCACCTGCACCTCCGCCTGCTGCTTACGCAGGCGGCTGACCAGTTCCACCGCTTTGTATGCGGCTATGCCGCCGGTGACTCCTACAACGATGACTTTTCCTGTCAGCATAGCAGTGCCTCCTATTTGATGCCGCTTTTTGTCCTTTCATAGGACACCTTGTCTTGCGCAACTTCTTCCAATGCGATTGTCACGTGCTTATGCGACGGGCATTCTACCAACGCTTGCGCCCCATCCATAAGTTCTCTTGCCCGTTTGGCAGCCAAAACCACCAACGTATATTTGCTGTCCACTTTCTTAACCAAGACGTCTAATGATGGATTAATCATAATGTCCTCCTCCGACTATTTAGCCAAACTGCGATTGCAGTCTTCTTAACAGGAAGTATGCAGCACTTCGTCCACAACATCCAGATTTCGCTGCACGCGACAACGTTCGGCGACAATGATGGCGCGAACTTTCTCCACGGCTTGATCGAGTTGATCGTTGACGACCACGTAATTGTATTCGCTGGCACAAATCAATTCTTCTTTCGCACAGCTTAAGCGCCGTTCAATCACATCCGGCGCATCCGTACCTCGGTTATAAATCCGCTTTGATAATTCTTCAAGCGACGGTGGTACAATATAGATGAAAATTCCTTCCGGGAATTTTTTCTTCACCTGCAATGCTCCTTGGGTGTCAATTTCCAAGACCACATCTTTGCCGGAAGCCATCATCTCCAGCACATAGCTGCGCGGCGTACCGTAATAGTTGCCGTATACCTCCGCCCACTCGAGCAGGTCATCTTGCTCGATCATTGCTTCAAAGTGCGCTTTAGCAACAAAAAGATAATTCACGCCGTCCACTTCGCCGCTGCGGGGCGCACGAGTGGTGGCTGAAATGGAATATTGCAAATCGGAATGCTGTCGGAACATTTCCTGACAAATCGTTCCCTTGCCGGCACCGGAAGGTCCGGATACCACGATTAAATTGCCCTTCCTTGCCATTCGTCTATCGAGCTCCTTCCGCTTTACTCTGCGCCTTCATCGCTATCCTTGCTAGCCAACCGATGCGCTACGGTTTCTGGTTGTACTGCGGAAAGGATGACATGATCGCTGTCTGTGATGATCACGGCACGCGTCCGGCGTCCATAAGTGGCGTCAATCAGCATGCCGCGGTCCCTCGCCTCTTGGATGATCCGCTTAATGGGCGCCGACTCAGGACTGACGATGGAAATAATCCGATTTGCGGACACAATGTTTCCAAAGCCGATATTGATAAGTTTAATTTCCATAGGTATGTTCCTCCTGCCTTTCCCTAGCCTGGCAAAAACCGGCTTATTCGATGTTTTGAATCTGTTCGCGCATCTTTTCAATTTCGCTTTTCATATCCACGACCAAATTGGCAATCGTATAATCGTTTGCTTTTGAAGCAATGGTGTTGGTTTCGCGGTTGATCTCCTGCACCAAAAAATCCAGCTTTCGTCCCACCGCATCCGTACTCTGAAGTGTAACGCGAAATTGCTTCACATGACTTTTTAGACGAACCAATTCCTCCGCAATACTGATTTTATCGGAAAAAACAGCCGCTTCCTGCAGGATTCTGGCTTCATCCGGTTCTGCCCCTACGGCTTGCAGCATTTCGCGCATCCGGTCGAACATTTTTTTCCGGTACTCTTCGAGCACTGCCGGCGCGCGCTCTTCGACTTTTTCAATCTGCAGCAGCAACTTCTCCAAGCGACCGTCCAGATCCTGTGCCAGATTGTCCCCTTCCGTACGGCGCATTTGCATCAGATTGTCGACCGCTGCGCCAATCGCCTCGCCAAGCTTAATCCAAAGCAATTCAACGTCTTCCGTTTCTTCCTCTACTTGGACAACATCTGGATATTTAGCCACTTGATGCAAACTGTCCGTCAGAGGCGTTGTAAGCAAATCGGCCAATTCTCTTAAAGCATTATGGTACGCGATAGCTAACTCTTTGTCAACCCTTATACGACGTTTGGCATGCGCATATTCATCCATTGTGATAAAGATGTCAATCCGCCCGCGCGACAGGTGCTCCGCAACTTTACGTCGGATTCGATCTTCCAGGGGGCCCAATGTTTTTGGCATGCGAATCGAAAATTCATTGTAGCGATGATTCACCGCTTTTATTTCCACTAAAAAACGGTGCGAACCATCTAAGAATTCACCCCGTCCAAAGCCGGTCATACTTTTGAGCACGCAAGCGCCTCCTCTCCTGGTCCAAATTCGTCATTTCGCTATATTTCGTCGTTTTTGAGGCAATTCCTCTTTTTTCATTTGATTCTCGTCAAATCAAAGGAAAAAGAATGTTCCCGTCCGTCGCCGGTGAGCAATGACAAATTAGCACTCTCCGAAGCCTTAACGCTGCGGTCGGCAAAGTATGCATAGCAGTTTGCCTTCAGATAACTTTTCCCGCCATGGCTGATTTGCGGCAACTTGCCTTCCGGCCAAACTAGGCGATACGGTTGCACGCTGGTTTTCGTCTGCTGCAAAGCAACTTTAGGCGCATGCTTAAAGCTTTCTTCCCCGGAGGCGAACAGCACAACGCTAAAGGTAAGCGTTCCGTTATAATCGGCCAACGCCTTTTCACTGTCGGCAAGCGCAACACTCTGGTTATTCAAGATTCGTTCCCGCGCATCGACCGCAATGACAAGGTACGGCGTATAAAGATAAGCCTGCGCTTCCGGATACGCAGTCACCGTCTTGGTCAGCACCCCTTGCCATGGATGAATGAATTCCTGAAAAGCCAGATGCGCATGGCTCCTGCCGTATTCCTGCGCCTCCCTGATCGCTTTTGCATCAATCAGCGCCATCGCGGAAGCCGTCGCCACTCCACTGAGCAGCAAAAAAAAGATCACTGCGCATGCTAGCTTTTTTTTCATTCATCATCCCTCCACCAAAATCTCTGCCGCTGAGCACACCATCATACGCACTAGGCCGCATGAAAATCCGTTTTCTGCTCTGATGCGCCCTTTACCGCAGTTGATATTCACCGCGAAACACCTCGACCGCAGGCCCTGCCATATGGACATGATTGTCGTTCGCCCAGCGGATCATCAGGCTGCCGCCATCCAAATCAACCTTGACTTCGCGCCCGGTCTTCTCGTTCAGCACGGCCGCCACAGTCGTCGCACACGCGCCGGTACCGCAGGCCAGCGTAATTCCTGCGCCCCGTTCCCAAACGCGCATTCTGACTTCTTTCTCATTCAGCACCTGCACAAACTCTACATTCGTTTTGCGCGGAAACCAGTCTGCCGTTTCCAGCGCCGGACCGAGCGCAGCGAGATCAAGCGCCGCAAGATCCGGCACGAAGATCACACAATGCGGGTTTCCCATCGATACGCAGGTGACCTGCCAGGTCTTCCCGTTCACGGTCAGCGGCAAATTAACGGCCGTATCGTCCGCCATGCCCTGCAGTATCGGGATCTCGCCTTGTTTCAAACGGGGTTCTCCCATATCGACCGATACTTCCTGCAGCTTGTCTCCCTGAAAAATCAATTGCGGTTTGATAATTCCCGCCTTTGTTTCCAACGTAATCGCGGTCTTATCCGAAAGACCATTATCATATACATAGCGAGCAACACAACGCGTTACATTACCGCACATCTCCGCTTCACTGCCGTCCGAATTGAAAATGCGCATTTGAAAATCAGCCGCCTCAGACGGCAGAACGAACACGAGACCATCCGCGCCAATTCCGAAGTTACGATCACAAACCTCGATTGCAGCTTGTGCATAATCCGTTATACCATGTTGTTCAAAACCGTTGACAATGACAAAATCATTTCCCAGACCATGCCATTTGCTAAATTTGAAATTCATATGGACACTCCCTTACCTTACTTAATATACTTCTTCATTATACCACTACCGCCTCGTCAAAACCTCTCACAAACGAAAAAAACATTCCCGTCAGTTGCCTTACAGGCTTATAATATAAAGTATGCCAGATGCAAAGGAGGAATCAATCATGCAATTAGATGGCTTATCCTTATCCGCCTTGGTTGCGGAATTACATAATCAATTAACCGGCGGTCGCATCGACCGGATTTTTCAACTTGACGCCTATTCAATCTTGCTTTGGGTACGCAACCACAATCAGGATTTTCCCGTCTGGCTTTCTGCTGCTCCAAGTCAGCCTGACATCCAGATTTTAAGCAAAATTCCGGAAAACCCTGCCGCGCCGCCCGCCTTTTGTATGTTGCTGCGCAAGCATCTCGAAGATGGACGCATCATGTCCATCAGCCAGCAAGGATTGGACCGGATCATTCATCTCGACATCGATATCCGCGGCGAAGGCGGACGCATCATCACGAAGACGCTGGTCGTCGAATTGATGGGCAAGCACAGTAACATCATCCTTGTACAGGATGCTCTGATCATCGATTCGGTTCGCCGCGTCAGTTACCAGCTCAGCCGCTTTCGCCAGGTGCTGCCGAACCGGCCTTATCTTCCGCCCCCCGGGCAGGAACGTCTGCCTGCCGCCGAAACGCCCTGGCCAGAGATACAAACAGCGCTGCTGACGTTATTTGCCGATCTGCCGCTGCACAAAGCGCTGCTGCAGGCGGTCAACGGCCTCGGCCCGGTCAGCATCCGCGAAATACTCTGGCGTGCCGGGCTGCCTCAGCAATTGACGCCCGCCCGCCTCGAAGAATCCGATTGGCGCGCACTCCAGGATGCCTGGCAGGAATTATTCGCCCAGTTGTTGGCCGCCGAATACGAGCCGACGGTCGCTACTTCTGACGAAGGTCGCTTTCTGGCCGCCGCCGGCTTTAAACTGCACCACCTAAGCGAGCAGACGCTGCACACCTTTCCTAGCATGGCAGCCGCAACCGACTTCGCCCGCGCACTGAATCCCGCACCGCGACGCGCTCCAAAACAAGAGGAACTGCTGCATCAAGTCGCCGACTTACTGCAGCGCCAAAAGCACAAATACCCTCTCCTGCAGCAAGAGCTGACCGCTGCCGAAGACTGCGATCAATGGCGGCGCGCCGGTGACATCTTGATGTCGCATCTGCACCTCGTTCCCGCCGGCAAGAGTGAAGTGACGCTGCCCGATATTTACAGCGAAGACGCCTCGGCCAGCATCACGCTCGCCTTACAGCCGCTGCGCACCGCCATCGACAATGCGCAGGCTTATTATAACCGTTACACTAAAGGCAAACGCGCGCAGGAACTGCTGCGTCAGCAGCTCAGCCAGTGCAGTCAGGACATCGCCTATCTGGAGAGCGTTTTGCATGCTGCCGAACAGGCGGAAACACTGGCCGAGTTCGCTGAAATCCGCTTGGAGTTGATCAGCCAGGGCTATCAAAAGGCCGAGGGCAAGAAAAAACCGAGCCAACTTCCAGCCAAGCCCCTTTCACTCAAAACGCCGAATGGCACGGCTCTCTTGATCGGCAAGAACAATCGACAAAACGATCTCGTAACTTTTAAATTGAGTCAAACAAATGACCTTTGGTTCCACACCAAGGACATTCCCGGTTCCCATGTAATTCTGCGCACAGAGGGCGCCGCCGCTTCCGAAAGCGACCTCCATACCGCAGCGCTTCTCGCGGCCCATTTCAGCAAAAGCCGCGGTTCTTCGAACGTACCGGTCGATTATACACAGCGCCGCTACGTCAAAAAACCAAACGGCGCCAAACCCGGCTTCGTAATCTACGATCATCAGCAGACGCTTTACGTGACGCCGGATGAAAAAATATTGGCCAATTATCTGAAATAAAGCCGCTCACGAGGCTTGCCGCGGCAACGTTAAAGACAGTCCTTATCTTACGTGTAAAAAAGACGACGAAGCACCTGTTTTGCTTCGTCGTCTTTTTACTGCTCTATTCGGGTCGCTCGTTGATCGTCACGCGGTCTTCGCCGTCCACGTCAGATAGATGAACGCAAACGACCTCACGGCTTGAAGTCGGGACATTCTTACCGACATAGTCCGCCCGGATTGGCAGTTCCCGATGGCCGCGATCAACCAAAACCGCCAATTGAATCGTTTTCGGGCGGCCAATATCGATGACCGCATCGAGCGCCGCGCGTACGGTGCGCCCGGTATACAACACATCGTCAACCAGCAGTATCGTCTTGCCGTTGATGTCTGCCGGAATTTTCGTTTCATGCACAATCGGTTGGTAACTGAGCGTCGATAAATCATCGCGGTACAATGTTATGTCGAGAATTCCCACCGGCAAACGCAAGTCCTCGATTCTTTCGATTTCAGCAGCCAATCGTTCTGCGAGCGGCACGCCGCGCGTCCGGATGCCCACCAGCACAATATCCGCAATTCCCTTGTTCTTTTCAATTACTTCATGCGCAATCCGGGTAATGGCCCGGCGCATCGCCTGATCGTCCATGAGCAGTGTTTTTTCCGCAAGATTCATCAAGAGAAAGCCCCCTATCTATATTTTTCCCTTAGACTAACGATTACGTTTTCCATGTCGGAAGGAAGAGGCGCATAAAAATCCATTTCTTGCCCGTTCACCGGATGTCGCAATGTCAGCTGCGCCGAATGAAGCAGCTGTCCGGCAACGTCAAACGGCGACTTGCCGCGCGGACCATATAACGGATCGCAGACCACAGGATGACCGATATAGCTCATATGCACCCTGATCTGATGCGTCCGACCGGTCTGCAATCGACATTCAACCAGCGTATACGCGTTGGCGAAGCGCTCTTTCACCTGAAAGGTGGTCTGAGCCGTCTTGCTGTTTTCAAAAACGACGGCCATTTTTTTTCGATCATTTGGGTGACGCCCGATCGGCGCTTTGATAATCCCCTTATCTTCAGGAATCGAACCGTGCAGCAATGCAAGATAGCGCCGCGCCGCACTTCGGTTGCCGATCTGCTCCGCCAGCGCCAGATGCGCTGCGTCGTTTTTTGCCACTACCATTACGCCGGTAGTATCCTTGTCAAGACGATGCACAATACCGGGGCGTATCACGCCATTGATGCCGGATAAGTCCTTGCAGTGCGCAAGCAACGCATTGACTAACGTACCGCTTGCATTTCCAGCCGCCGGATGGACAACCATCCCTCTGGCTTTATTGACGACCAGAAAATCGCTGTCTTCATATAAAATATCGAGGGGAATTTCCTCCGCCTTTACTTCAAGCGGCTCCGGAGGCGGGACGGTAACGACGACGCATTCGCCGCCCTTGCTTTTATAATTCGCCTTAGCCGTCTTGCCGTTTACCTGCACCAGCTCGGCGTCGAGCCAACGCTGTACCGCAGCGCGCGAAACATCGCCGATATGCTCGCAAAGCAGGACATCCAAGCGTCGACCTTTTTCCTCGTCTGTCAGCGTCCATTCCAGTTTTTTTCCATCCATCTCGTTCATTCCTTTACCCTGTCGCTTTGCCAAATATCCCAGGTCATCAACGCAACGCCGCAGACAATCGCTATGTCGGCCACATTAAACACCGGCCAAATTCGAAAGTCAAAAAAATCCACTACATATCCCGTCCGCAAGCGATCAATAACGTTGCCCATCGCTCCGCTTGTCATCAGCGTCATGCCCCAGCGCAAGAAGATTCGCTGTTTCGGCAATCGCGGATACAGGTATGCGACCAACGCGATCAAAACGACCGCTATCGCCAGAAAAAAGCCCGTCTTGTATTTGAACAAGCCGAATGCGGCTCCCGGATTCAGCACATAGGTAATGTGAAAAATTCCGTTAATCACCGGCAACGAAGTCTCGGGCAACATGTTGAATGAAATATAATATTTCGTCAACTGATCCAATGCCACTATGAGTATGATTACCAACCAAACCACGCCGTATCTCCATTCTTTAGTCAGACTCGCCAGCATCAGCCGGATAGTACTATATTATACAAAAACAAGCAAAAGGTAAAGGATAGCTGCTTAATTTCTGCTATCCTTTACCTTTTGCATGGCCGTTACTTTCTCTAAAAATTGTAAGAGCGGCATTATTTTAACCAGTATCGGCGCGCCGCGAAGCCACACTTGCTGCTGCAACGTCTCTTTTATCTCCGCCTGCGTTGCGCCGCAGCGCAGCGCTTTGAGAAGTTCCATCCGCGCGCGATAGTCCTCATCGCCGTATACCGCAGTCGCCAACGCCATCAGATAGCGATACTTCAGTGGAATTTCTCCCTCGCCCCACGTCAGTCCATGAAATCTTTTCATGACTTCGCCCATTTCCGTTCCGAGTTGCGCCGCACTGATCATACATGGCGGCGTAAAACCAAAATGCTCTTCGAACAATTTTTTCAAATCCTGTACATTCAACTCCGACATCTTCATCACTCCCTTGTCTCCACTATAACGCAAACGAAACCCTGCGGCTGTGATTTGCATCATACCCTCATGAATCATGCTGCTTTCGCTAAACGACAAAACGCCCCGGCCGATTGGCCAGGGCGTTTTGTGTCAGTGCATTATTCTGCGCTGATTGCTCCTACCGGGCAAGTGGATGCGCAAGAACCGCAATCGATGCATTTTTCGTCGATGACGTATTGAGCGTCACCTTCGGAAATAGCTTCTACTGGGCATACAGGAGCACAAGCTCCGCATTTGATACATTCGCTGCTGATTTTATACATAGCTCGTTTTCACCTCCCCCAGATTAATCACGATACTATTATAACCTCCGCCACCAATAATTCCTAGCCACAAAATAGATTTTTCTCCTGATTATTTTTTCCCAGTTTCTTCAATTCGCAAACGACGCCGGCTCCAATAATAAAGCGCCAGTGCAAAAACAGCCGCTAAAAGCGTTAATGCGGCGGCGGCCCGCCAGTTGCGCTGCAATTCCTGTCCAAGAAAAGAATACACGAGAATCGGCGGCAGCTGCCCGCTAGCCGTCGCGAAGAAATAGCGGGGAAAAGACAGCGCTGTCAGTCCCGCACTGTAGCTGATCAATTTAAACGGCATAAGCGGCGTCAGCCGGGTAAGAAAGATCAACGCGAACCCCTGCTGCACCAGAATTTTTTCAAAGCGCTTCAGCCATCGCACTTCACTTCCACACCCTAGCCAAGGACGCCCAAACCAGCGTGCCAGATAAAAATCGAGTCCCGCACCAATCAGAGCGCCGAGCCAGGAATAAAGCGCGCCATATTGCCAACCGAATAACCACGCATTAGCCAAGGTAAGAAAAAGGCCCGGAACGAACGGAATCACGCTTTGCAACGTCATTAGGAGGATGCTGGTCAGCGGCGCCCATTGTCCGTAGCCAAGAATCATTTGGCGAATGCCCATGAAATCGCGACGTTTTATCAACCACAGCCCCTGCGCTAAAAAGTCGCGCACAAAATCAAACTGCCAGCCAATGCCGATCAGCAGCAAAAAGAGCGCTACGCGCAGCAAATAAAGACGCAGCCCCATCCTGCACAAAGCCATCCGAGTCCCTCCCTCTCCTACTCTATAGTACCGTTAGCCAAGCATCACTCATTTCCTGCTGCGCAAACACCTATTTCCTGACACGCTTCACAAAAAAGGCAAGCGTACGACAGCAAAAAAATCCGGGGCCGATTGGCCCCGGATTTTTTCTACCGTTAACGCAGCGCCTGCGCGCAACGTTTGCAAACCGTTGGATGCTCGGCATCTTGGCCGACCGTATCGGCATAGAGCCAGCAACGTTCACATTTTTCGCCGTCCGCCGCGACGACACGCAGCGCCAGATCAAATCCTTCCGGTTTGTAATCTTCTGCCGCAGCCTGCTCCAGACCGGCATGAATCTGCACCTTGGAAACAATCAACAGCGTCGCCAGTTCTTTCTCGCCGAGCTGACTGAGCAGCGCCAGCGTATCGCCGTTCGCCCAAAGCTGCAGCGCCGCATCCAGCGAATGTCCGATAACCTTGTCGCGTCGTGCGCCTTCGAGCACCTTCGTTATTTCTCCGCGCAGTTCTAGAAGTTGCGTCCATTTTGCCTCCAGCGCGCTGTCCAAACGTTCCGGCTTTGCTTCCGGCCAGTCGGCCAATTGAATGCATTCTTCCATGCCGTCTTCTTTCGGCATGAATTTCCAGATTTCATCAGCCGTAAACGTCAGCACCGGCGCTAAGAGTACGACTAGTGTCTTGAGAATTTCATACATCGCCGTTTGCGCGGCGCGGCGTTCCATCGAATTCGCCTTCGCAGTATAAATACGATCTTTCAGCACGTCAAGATAAATCGAACTTAAATCGACCGTGCAAAAGTTATGAATCGTATGATAGATCACATGGAATTCATAGTCTTCATATGCCTTTGTCACACGCTGGTTCACCTGCTCTAGACGCAGCAACGCCCAGCGATCGATTTCAAGCAGATTCGCCGCTGACACTTTATCCTTGTTCGGATCAAAGTCATTCAAGCTGCCAAGCAGATAGCGGAAGGTATTGCGAATCTTGCGGTATACTTCAGACAACTGTTTCAGGATATCGTTGGATATGCGGATGTCCGCCTGATAGTCGGCCGATGCGACCCAAAGGCGCAGAACGTCAGCTCCGTATTTTTTGATTACGTCTGCGGGAAAAATAACATTACCAATCGATTTTGACATCTTGCGCCCTTCGCCGTCGACGACAAAACCGTGCGTCAGTACCGCTTTGTAAGGCGCAACGCCGCGCGTCGCGACCGAGGTCAGCAGCGAAGACTGAAACCAGCCGCGATGCTGATCGCTGCCTTCCAGATACAAATCCGCCGGCCAGGAAAGTTCGGGACGCTGTTCGAGTACGGCCGCATGGCTTGAACCACTGTCAAACCAGACGTCCATGATATCGGTCTCTTTGCGAAACCCTTTCTTCTGGCAATGCGGGCAGGCATAGCCTGCCGGCAATATTTCTTCCGCACTCTTGGCCCACCACGCATCGGCGCCTTCAGCCCGGAACAATTCCTTGACCGCCGTAATCGTATCGTCATTGATAATATGCTCATGGCAAGAATTACAATAGAAGATCGGAATCGGCACGCCCCAGACACGTTGGCGCGAAATGCACCAATCGTTGCGGTCAGCCACCATATTGTTAATCCGTTCCTGGCCCCAGCCGGGAACCCATTTCACGTCACGAATCGCATCCAACGCCGCTTTGCGGAATCCTTCGACCGAAGCAAACCACTGCTCCGTCGCCCGATAAATGATCGGGTTCTTGCAGCGCCAACAATGTGCATATTGGTGACGGACCGAACTCTTGCCAAGCAGAGCATTGCCGGCAGCGAGTTCTTTGATGATCGGCACATTGGCGTCTTCGACCGCCAAGCCTTCAAACTTTCCGCCTTCGGCTGTAAAACGTCCCGCATGGTCAACCGGATTGATAATCGGCAGGCCGTATTTCTTGCCGGTCTCAAAGTCATCCGGTCCGTGACCGGGAGCAGTATGTACGCAGCCGGTGCCCTGTTCGAGCGTCACATAATCCGCGAGAACGATCGGCGACAAGCGGTCGATGAACGGGTGTGCAAACGTCATCCCGGACAGCTCCTGCCCTTGCATCGTTTTCAAGATCGTGTACTCCGTCATTTTTGTCGCTTCCGCTACCAACTGCACCATTTCTTTCGCAACCAGATAAACTTCATCGCCGGACTGCAGCCAGACATATTCAAACTCCGGATGCACTGCGATTGCGACATTGGAAGGCATCGTCCACGGCGTTGTCGTCCAGATCACCGCATACGCCTTGTCTTTGGCGACTCCCGCCGGCAACAGGCCGAGATCATCGACAGCGCGAAACTTGACGAAGATGCTGTGCGATTTCTTCTCTGCGTATTCGATCTCCGCTTCAGCCAATGCCGTCTCGCATGACGTACACCAGTAAACGGATTTCAGGCCTTTATAGATGTGGCCTTTCTTTGCCATTTCACCGAAGACTTCGATCTGTTTCGCTTCATACTCAGGGCGCAGCGTCACATAAGGATTCTCCCAGTCGCCAGCCACACCGAGTCGCTTGAAGTCGTCACGTTGTATAGCGACGTATTTTAGCGCATACTGTTGACATTCTTTGCGCAAGTCTAAGATATCGAGTTCATGGCGATTTAAGCCCAGGATTTTGATCGCAGCATGCTCGATCGGCAAACCATGCGTATCCCATCCAGGCACGTACGGCGCATAATAGCCCTGGTGCGATTTGTATTTGATAATGACATCCTTCAAGATCTTGTTCAGCGCATGCCCGATATGGATATTGCCGTTCGCATAGGGAGGACCGTCATGCAGAAGAAAGGTCTTTTTACCCCGCCGTTTTTCCAGTACTTTTTCATATGTCTTTTCCGTCTGCCATGCTTCAAGCATCGCCGGTTCCCGTTCGGGAAGATTGCCGCGCATCGGAAATTCCGTTTCCGGCAAATTCAACGTCTTGCCATAATCCATTAGAAAACACCTCCAAAATAATATAACCCCTCATCCCCGGTAAGGGACGAGAGGTTTATTCCCGTGGTACCACCCTTTTGGTTGCCAAGCAAAACAGCAACCGCTTGAAAACCCGCTAACGAAGGTTACCCGGCAGAGCCTAGGCCGCGAAACATGCGCAACATTCGGTCTGCTGCTCAGGAGTGATCTTCATCTTTTTTCGCCTACCGAGCTCACACCCCCCTCGGTTCGCTGTCAGGTTAGAAAAAACTACTGTCTCCGTCATCGCATCAATATAATACATGTATTATACCCAAGTGGCCAAACTCTGTCAATGAAGGCGCTATTGATCTTCATCTTCCGCATCTTTGAGCAATTCAAGCTGCGCCTGAACAAGCGTGCGCATCCGCGTCCGATAGACGTGAATTTGTTTTTGCAATTCTTCCTGCTCTGTTTCCAGTTTGCGCACCCGGTGGGCCGCTTCATCCGAAAGCTTTTGTGCAAGAACCTGCGTTTCCTTGAGCATCAGTTCCGTTTCTTTTTTCGCATTCAGTTTGACTTCTTCTGCGGTCTCTTGTGCGATCAATAACGTATTATGCAACGTGCCTTCCATATGCTGATAATGTTCCAGCTTACTGCTAAGGCGTTCCATATTTTCCTTGATTTCAATGTTGTCGCGATAGAGCTGTTCATAATCCTTAATGACGCGATCCAAAAACTCGTCGACTTCCTGTTCATTGTACCCGCGAAACCCGCGACGAAACTCTTTGTTGTGAATATCTAGCGGCGTTAGCATTCCGCTCCTCACACTCCTCTTTTTGCGTATTACAAAAATCGCTTTAACAGCAAGCTGATCCTGCCTTTTTTAGTCTGACCGACAATCTCGCATACTTCCACGCGACCCCGTCCGCGCATCGAAATGATATCGCCCTGCTTAACGGCCTGCGCCGCACTCTTGGCATCCTGCCAGTTCAGCTTCAGTTTATCGGCGGCAATTTCTTCCGCCATGCGGCTGCGCGATACGCCAAAGCCGGATGCGGCAACGGTGTCCAAACGAAGCGACGGCACTGTCGTTCGGATATCCTTGATTTTTTCTTCTTTCGCTGCCAGTTCCGTCAATTCGATTTCCTTAACCTCTACTGTGGCTGCGCCAACCATCGTAATTTGTTTAAGAAAATAATCCTTTAATTCCACATCGACTACAACCTGGCAAGACGGCCCCTGCATAATGATGTCGCCCATCACCTCACGCTTCAAGCCAAGCCCCATCAGCGCACCCAATACATCGCGATGCGTCAGGCGATAATAGCGTTCATCCCAGGTCAGTTGGACAGCAGCCAGAGAAAAATCGGCTTCGCCGCGATATTCCTCATTGATAAACGCCGCTCTCACGCGCTCTGCCCCTTGAAAGCCGCCCCACGCCTGCAACTTCACTCTCGGATAATGTGCGGCTACCGTCTCTGCAATGCTATAGCCATGCGGATCAAGAAATTCGCTGGTTTTCGCACGTCGTCCTTTAATCGCGCCTTCCGCCAAATCAATCAATTTGGCGGCCAGTTCGCCATCGCCGCTTGCTTTATAATACCGGATAATTTTTTCCCGTTCACTCACTGGTTTCGTCCTCATTTCCTTCGCGGTTCACGTTAGCTAACTCTTTTATTTCGATTCCCAAGGCAAATAGGCTTTCAACTGATCATCTTCCGCACTGACATCGACATTGCTGGGTGCGCAAAGAAAGATTCGCGCACCGACTTTTTGGATGCTGCCGCCTAATGCGTACACCGTTCCGCTGATAAAATCGACCATTCGATTCGAATTTTCTTCATCGCAGTTTTCAAAGTTGACAACAACCGGTTTACGATTTTTCAGGTGATCGGCAATATGCTGCGCATCATCGAACGAAATCGGTTCGACGACCATCACCCGCATTTGCTTGCTTGGCGAAGGCGTCAAATTTACAACATTGCTCCCTTTCTTGCCTCTTTGCGTTTCCTGTTCCATTTCTTCATTGCGGTGGTGTTTAGACTCTTCATCGCTTTCAACCGGCTCGAACAAGCCCAGCCCACTCCAAACTTTATCCATAAATTTCATATTGATTAAAGACCTCCTTGCACGCCATAACTGCGCGGCCCAAATATTCCTGTTCCCACCCGGATAAGATTCGCACCTTCCTCGACAGCCACCTGATAATCATTGGTCATTCCCATGGAAAGCCAGCAAAAATCAACGCCGGGCAGTGCAAGTTCTTTCAGCGCGAGAAACAATCGCTTCATCTCTTTAAAATACGGTCGCACCATTTCGGCATCTTCGACAAGCGGAGCGATCGTCATCAAGCCGCAAAGCCGCAGCCCCGGCAACGTCGCAGCAACCCTTTGCGCCATATCCGTCGTTTCTTCAGCCGGCAAACCGAACTTTGTCGCTTCCTTCGCAATATTGACCTGCAGCAAAATATCTTGCCGTTTGCCGCAAGCAAGCGCCGCTTTGTTAAGCGCTTCCGCAAGATGCCAACTGTCAACCGATTGAATCAAATCAAAGAGCATAACGGCTTGTTTCGCTTTATTAGTTTGCAAATGGCCGATCAAATGCCACTTAACGTCTGCCGACGCTTGCGCCTTTTTCTCTGCGGCTTCCTGGACGCGATTTTCCCCGACAAGCGTAAGGCCTGCAGCGGCGGCAGCTTCAACAGCGGCCACAGCATGGTTCTTCGTCACGGCAATCAGCTGCACCGGCGACTCATCCTTTTGGGAGCGTTTCGCTTCGGCAATTTGTATATTTTGCAGGATATGCCTGATATTCTTTTCTATCATGTCCATATAATTCACGACCCCCATCATAAGGACAATTCGCGAAAAAAGTTTTTTTTCCTGTTTGCTTCGCGTGAATGGCTAAAAAAAATCTCCTGTTTCGCCTCATTTTGGCAATAACAGGAGAAAAGTCCTATCTTTCAGTCTTATAGTCTATCGACTCATGTTTCCTTTAAACTGGCAAAGAGAGCCATTCGTCCGGAACGCCCCTTGTCCGCGCGGTAAGAAAAAAACGTTTCCCGATTGCAGCAGGTGCAGACACCGCTCTCCATGATCCGCTCCGGCCGAATACCGCCCTCGATCGCCTGCAGGCGATTGGCAAGCTGCAGATCAAGCTGCCACTCCGACTCATTTCGCCGTGTCGTACACGCCGCAGGAAATTGTTGCGCTACCGCAGCACCGACTTGATAACAGCAAGAGTGAATTGACGGTCCAATGGCCAGCCAGCAGTCCTCCGGTTTCGTGCCATACGTCTCCTGCATCCGTTCCAACGTCCGTCTGCCGATTTCCTGCGCAGTTCCTTTCCATCCGGCATGCGCCAGCCCGAGCACCTTGCGCAAAGAATCGTAAATGAGCAGCGGCACACAATCGGCAAAGAACATCGCCAGCGGCAGTTCTACCTCAGCGGTGATCAGCGCGTCGGCATCGCCTAAAACAGCCGTTTGGCTAAAAGCGCCTTTGCCGGCATCGCCCTGCGTCGCAACCAACACCCGATCGCCATGAATCTGGTTGACCGCGACCAGCGCGGCTGCATCCATCTGCAAACCGGCGGCAAAGCGCCGGCGATTTGCTAAAACACGCTCCTCAACATCATCGACATGCAGCGCCAAATTAAGCGAAGCATATTGCAAATCGCTGCAGCCGCCCATGCGTGCGGAAAAGCCATGTTTCACGCCCGCAGCCAAAAGAGTCGGAAACACGCCATACCACACGCCCGCTTCTCCCTGCATTAAGCTAAATTCTCTCATTTGCACACCCCGCAGCGCTTGCATCCCGTATGGCAAGGCGCCGTTTCCTGTTCCGCCAGGCTGCGCTGCCATTCTACCTGCAAATAATCTTTCGTCACGCCAGGCAATAAATGGTCCCATGGCAAAACTTCTTTTGCTGCGCGATTCCGGTACAGGTAATCTTCTTTTTGAAGCCCCGCTTGCGTCATCGCCCTTGCCAGTTGCTTGCTTCCACCACTGGCCTGCGCAGCGAGCAGCGCTTCGCCAACTCGGCGATCACCGCGCGCCAGGATCCCCTGCAGATAGGCTTCTTTCGGAGATTCCGTTAAAACTTCAATGCTCCGCTGTCCCTTAAACGCCTGTTGTAAATATTTCAACCGCTTTGCCACCACGCTCTGTTCGGCCATGGGCAGCCATTGAAATGGCGTAAACGGCTTAGGCACGAACGGGTTTACGCTCAACGTCAATTTCCCTTTGCTGCCAAGCTGGAGCATATGCGCCTTCATACGCAGCGCCAGTTGAACGATGGCTTCGATATCTTCGTCCGTTTCCTCCGGCAGACCAATCATGATATACATGCGCACATGCGGAATTCCCGCCTTAACCGCCATCGCAGCCGCGCTGAACAAATCCTCTTCCGTCAGCGTCTTATTGATGATCGTACGCAAGCGCTGCGTCGCAGCCTCCGGCGCCAGCGTAATCGTCCTATGTCCGCTCTCAGCCAATGCCGCAACAAGCGTTTCGCTGACCGAGTCGGCACGCAGCGAGGCAACCGACAAGGCAATATTGCGTTCGCGCAGCCACCGGCAAAGTTCATCGATCTCCGGATAATCCGAAATGGCCGCTCCCATCAATCCGACGCGCCGTTCCGACATGTCCTGCGCTTCCACGCTCCGCTTCAATTCGTCCAAAGAACGGTTGCGCGGCCGTCTGAAACAATAGCCCGCCATGCAGTAGCGGCAATGTCGGCCGCAGCCGCGCGCGACTTCGAGCAGCAGCATATTGCGAAATTCCGTGTGCGGCGTTTGAATCACCGTCTTGGCCGGATAACGATCTAGTTCCTTTATCCAACGCCGACCAATCTTTTCGGGCAGTCCGTCTTGCACAGCCAAGCCGAGAAACGCTCCGCTTTCGCTATAACGTGCCTGATAAAAGATTGGCACGTATACGCCTTCGATCTGAGCAAGACGGCACAGCGTGGAAAGCCGGCTCTCGCCAGCCATTCTCGCTGCATGATAGGCGTCGAGAACTTCTCCCACCACTTCTTCGCCTTCGCCGATAATGCAAACATCAGCTACCGCCGCCAAAGGCTCCGGATTGAAGGTAACGCATGGACCGCCCATCAAGATCAGCGGCTGGTATTCATCGCGCTCCGCGGCGCGAAGCGGAATTCGGCTGAGTTCCAGTTGCGTCAGGATATTGAAATAATCCATTTCAAAAGATACCGCAAACCCAATCAGATCAAACTTTCCCAGCGGACGCTGCGTCTCAAGCGTCATGATCGGCGTTTGGGTTCGCACGTATTCGGCCAGTTCTTTCGCATCCGGCAAAAACGCGCGCTCGCAGTCGGTGTCGGTTCGTTCATTGATCAGCTGATACAGGATATGCATGCCCAGATTAGACATTCCAACATGATAATTGTTCGGATATACCAGCGCAAATGAGCTCCTCGCTCCGGGGACCGGAACCAGCGCTCCGTCTTCTTCAGCCAATCGTTTGCGCAGTTCCCCTTTCAAATTCCACTTCAAATCAGATCGCCTCCTTTCCCTTTTCCTTTTACACACGGCTTTAAAACATCTACGCCCACTCCTCACGGAGTGGGCTCAGTTTATTTCATGACCAAGCGTTGACTTCCTGCCAGGCGACAGTTTGTCCTTGGCACAGGCTTTTCGTCACGTCGACCAAGCGTTGATTGGCAGAACCGCGAAACGCGAGTTTCAAATCACGCTGTTCCTGAACGAAGCGACCATCAATCAACAGGTCAACATGCTGCAACAGAGCCGCCGCGGCCTTTTTCGTTTGGAGCTCTTCAAAACGGTAGCCGCTGTAAGCCGTTACCGTAAGCCCTCGCTCTTTGGCGGCCTGTACCAGCGGCAGCAAGGCTTCTGCCTGGAGAAACGGTTCTCCGCCGGACAGAGTGATGCCGCGAATCAATTTGGCTTCCTGCAGCTGATCGATCAGCTCCACCACTTCAACCTCCCTGCCGCCAGCCAAATCGTGCGTCGCCGGATTATGACAGCCCGGGCAGTCATGCACACAGCCTTGCATAAAGAAAACCAGGCGGATTCCCGGTCCGTCCACCACGCTTTCCGGCGTAATGCCGGCAATGCGTATCTTCATTCTCGATCACCTTCAGTTTTTAAAATGACTGGTCCGTTCCTTCAACTCTTTCGTCTTAGCGTCATTGAAGCGTTCCATCGTACTCAGATAACCCGTAATGCGCCGTACACGACGAATGCTCGCCGTTGCGCAGTTCGGACACTCGTCTTCCTGGATCACGCCGATATAGCCGCAGGCATCGCAAAAATCAACCGGGAAATTGACCCCGGCATAGCCAAAGTCGGCCTCTTTCATCTGGCGCAGGACATCTTCGACAGCGGTCAGGTTATTGACCGGCGGCGCCGAAAACTCGACATAGCTGATATGTCCGGCATTGGCATATTTATGATAGACGCCCTCCGTTTGGATCTTGTCGAAGGCGCTGATCGGGTAGTTTACCGGCACATGGAAAGAATTCGTATAATATTCCTTATCGGTCACGCCGGGAATGATTCCGTATTCTTTGCGATCCATACGGACAAATCGTCCCGACAATCCTTCAGCCGGCGTAGCCAGCAACGAATAATTGAGATCATATTTTTCCGCCGCTTTATCCACTTTATCTCGCATGAAAGCGACGATTTCCTCACCGAGGCCCTGGGCTTCAGGACTTTCTCCATGATGGTAACCCGTCAACGCAATCAAAGTTTCCGCGAGGCCAATGAAGCCAACCGACAGCGAGCCATGCCGAATCACATCGCCGATACTGTCAAACGGAGCGAGCTTGTCCGAGTCGAGATAGAGACCTTGTCCCATCAAGAACGGCATGTCTCTGACCTTGAGTTTGGCTTGAACCAGAAAGCGATGGTACAGCTGTTCACAAGTCAGTTCCATCATGTCAGACAAACTCTGGTAAAACTTCATCAAGTCTCGTTCCGCTTTAATCGCCAAGCGAGGCAAGTTGATCGTGGTAAAGCTGAGATTACCGCGTCCATCGGTGACTTCCGGGCCGCAGCGGTTGGCCATAACTCTGGTTCGACAGCCCATATAGCCGACATCTTCGCCGTATGCGCGATTGAAAGACGAATCCATGAAGCTAAACGTCGGGTTCAGGCGCTGCGCCGCAACGCGAATGGCCAGCTTATAAAGGTCATAGTTCGGATCGCCCGGATTGAGATTGACCCCTTCTTTTACCCGGAAAATGATATTCGGAAAAATCGGATTTTCACCGCGCCCCAAGCCTTTTTCGTAGGCGAGCAGCAAATTTTTGCTGACCTTGCGGCCGCCTTCCGACGTATCACAGCCGAGATTCAAGCTGGAAAACGGAACTTGCGCGCCCGCCCGGCTGTGCATCGAGTTAAGATTATAGACAAAGGCTTCCATCGCCTGATAGACTTCTTCCTCCGGCGCATCAACCATAAACGGCGCCATATCGCGATCAAAAAAAGCAAAAGACTGACCGCCATGCATATCGTTTTGCGAGCTTTGCAGCACGATCGCGGCTAAAGCCGTAGCCGAGGCAGGACGCTTGGGCGGGCGGATATAACCATGTCCGTTATTAAAACCCGATTGCAACAGCTTGCCAAGCGGGATCTGCACACAGGTCAGGGTCTTGCCGTAAAAATCAAGATCATGAATATGCACATCGCCCTTGGTATGAGCCATCGACATTCGTTCCGGGATCAGCCTGTTCAAATAATACGCCTTACTGGCCGCGCTGGCAATTTGCAGCATCTTTGCCGAAGGCGAATTGGAGACATTGGCATTTTCGCGGCTCGTCTCCACCAGGATATCGCCCACCGCATCCATTAAATCGGATTTGGCCTCCCGGATCCGCGTCCGTTTTGCCCGGTGCAAGATATATGCTTTCGCCGTCTTAGCATGGCCGGTTTCAATCAGTATCTTTTCCACGCCGTCCTGCACATCCTCAACGCCGAACAGGCCTCCGTTGTGGCGCTGTTTTAAATGTTTCAAAACCTCAAGCGTCAATTCCATCGCCAATTGTTTATCCGCGCCGCCGACTGACTTAGCCGCTTTAAAAATCGCCTCTGTGATTTTAGACGCGTCAAATTCCAGTTCCCGGCCATCGCGTTTTTTAATTTTCATAAACATCGTGTTATCTCGCCGCCTCTTGATTAGTTTTTCCCCGCATCAAAATCTCCAATTCTTGCATGAAATTTTGAATATCGGCAAATTGACGATAAACGGAAGCAAAACGGACATAGGCCACCTGGTCTAAATCCTTCAGTTGCAGCATCACCATTTCACCAATTTTTTCACTGGCCACTTCACGGACCATCGAATAGCTGATTTCTCTTTCCACACGGCCGACCAACGCCTCAATTTCAGCGATGGCAATCGGTCGTTTTTCACATGATTTCGCCACACCCTGCAGCAGTTTATTACGATCAAACAACACCCGTCGCCCATCTTTCTTGACAACGAGCAAAGGAACTTCTTCCACTACTTCGTATGTCGTAAAGCGACGATTGCAATCCTGGCATTCCCGCCGCCGCCGGATAGAATTACCTTCTTCCGTTGCCCTTGAATCAATAACTTTGCCTTCCATTGAACCACAAAACGGACAGCGCATGTCATCCCTCCGACTCTTTCGACAGATTTGCCTCGGCTCGCCTCGAATCAGGCGACCTCATATATTGTACCATAGAGAGACAAAAAAGCAAAAAGCGAATACAAGATGTTGTATCGCTTTTTGCTTTTTCTCGCTATATCTTGTGCCTTTTCTTGCTATATCGCACGGTAAAAGAAAAAGATGGCCGCCTAAGGCAAAACCATCTTTTATCCGCTCTATTTACGCATAAAGGAAGGGATGTCAAAATCACGAATCTTGAACGATTCAATCTTTGCATCTGTCTTCTCACCGCTCACCGTTGACGAAGAACTGGTCACCCGGCCGTCAAAGCCGGTTGCAATAACCGTCACTCTGATTTCATCTTGGAACGATTCATCAATCACCGCACCAAAAATGATATTGGCCTCCGGATCGGTAGCGTCTTGAATGATCGAAGCCGCTTCATTGACTTCAAACAATCCGAGGCTCGTCCCGCCCGTGATATTAAGCAACACGCCTTTTGCGCCGGTAATCGAAGTCTCGAGCAACGGGCTGTTGATGGCAGCCTCCGCCGCCGCCGCTGCACGGTTTTCGCCTGTGCCAAAACCGATGCCCATCAAAGCCGATCCGGTATCGGTCATGATCGTTTTAACGTCGGCAAAGTCCAAGTTGATCAGACCAGGAACGGCAATCAAATCCGAAATCCCCTGTACGCCTTGACGCAACACGTCATCGGCAATACGGAAAGCTTCCATGATCGGCGTGTTCTTGTTGACAACCTGCATCAAACGGTCATTAGGGATCGTGATCAGCGTGTCCACTTTTTCCTTCAGCTTGGCCGAACCGAGTTCCGCCTGATTTTGACGACGACGTCCTTCAAAAGAGAATGGTTTCGTCACCACGCCAACCGTTAACGCGCCAACCTCTTTCGCACACTCTGCAACAACCGGAGCCGCGCCTGTACCCGTACCGCCGCCCATGCCGGCGGTAACAAAAACCATATCGGCTCCGCGCAAAGCTTTGATGATCTCATCGCGGCTTTCTTGCGCCGCTTTTTCACCGATTTCCGGATTCGCTCCGGCGCCTAGGCCTTTGGTCAGCTTTTCACCGATTTGTATCCGATAAGGAGCCTGCGCATGAAGGAGCGCCTGTGCATCAGTGTTAACGGCAATGAACTCTACCCCATTTAAACCGGCCGCAATCATCCGGTTGACAGCATTATTTCCGCCGCCACCTACGCCGATTACTTTGATGGACGCGAAGCGATCCAAATCCATATCAAACTCAAGCATGGAAAACTTCCTCCTTAGTTTTATAAAAAACTTGCTGCAGACGGCGTACCGACTTGCCGCACCGAGCTTTCTTCTCTTTTGCTGCGCATTTTTCTGCGCCGGACATTATGTAGCTGGTAAGACTGCATTCTTCTTCAAAGCTCTATCTACAGCCATACTTCCATAATGCCTATAGTTCAACGCAAAAAGACAATTCCCTTTTTCTTTATAAGATTTTTTCACAAAACAATCCTATTTACGCAAAAAATAACGTCGGATAATGGCCAGATTTTGGAATATTCTCAGGCCAAATGCCAACAATGCTACATAATACAGATCGATGCCCAAACGCTCGCCAATATAAACCAAACCGGCGGCCAGTAAGGCATTCGTAAAAAAGCCCGTAGTGAACACGGTGTTGTCAAACTTTTCTTCCGCAACGGCGCGCAAACCGCCAAACACAGAATCAAGCGACGCCAATAAGGCGACCGACATAAATTTTGCATATTCGAGCGGAATGGAGAATGGAAAGATCATCCCGAGAAAAAGACCAAGCAATAGTCCGGCGACAGGTAATGCCATGTCACTTCGCCTCCTCTTTCACCGCTTTTGCATGTTCAAAGCGAAACGGCCCCTTGTATCCGGGAATTTTAACGAGCTCTTGTTGTTTAACGCTAACCT
This sequence comes from Negativicutes bacterium, assembly GCA_963667825.1. Taxonomy (GTDB): domain Bacteria; phylum Bacillota; class Negativicutes; order SG130; family SG130; genus Azotosporobacter. Next base: position 239,465 of record OY764022.1, read on the forward strand.
GGATTCCCCAGAATTGCAACGTTTCAATAACGCCGCCGCGCATCTTGAGCGCCGTTTCGAGCGTTTGCGGTTCGCCAATCGCTCGGATCTCATATGGAGGAGAGTAGCGCGTGTTATTGACCGACAGTGTTGGTCCCGCACAGCGGATCTCCGATGTCGCAATCAATCTCTGTTCATTGATCGACGCCGCCTCAGCTCCGGAAGCCCACAGCTCATTTATGACTTTTAAAATATCATCATCATGAATCAAATATAAATTGGGATTTTCACCGGGCTTCGACACTCGTTTGCTGTCGTCAATCGTAATGATGACACCTTTTCCTTCGACCGGCAGAACCCCAGCTCCCATCTTTAACATTTCGGCCTCTTTCACAGCCGTCTCCGGCACGGAAGCTTTGCGCAATTCATTAACCTGTTTCAACAGGCTATCGCGCTCCTTTTCCGTCTGGCTGAGCCGCTGCGATAAATCTTCAATCCGTTGGTATGGGACGCTCGAACGGATATCTTGCGTGGTCCGAAATTGAACGGCCAGCATAAAACCCAAGACCATGCACACGAGTGCTATGGCCGCCTGTCCTTGTTGGCGGATCGGCAACACATCACTCACTCCTCTCCTATAGACTAATTTTTAAGGCTGCTTTAGTTTAATCACAGAAGGGGTAACCCCCAGATCCACATATTCAAGCTGCGCTTGTTTCGGCTGCAATTCAAGCAAGGCCGCCTCGGTCAGTTTCGCTTTATCCAGCAATCGTTCCTGATTGCCTAAGCGGACTTGCAGATTTTGAATCGTATAGGTCGTCATCCGGCCATCCGGCGCCATGTTCAGTTCCGACAACTGACGTCGCGTCTCATCATTTAATGCCGCCAAATATTGCAGCATTACGGCAACCGGCGGATCGACAACCCGCTCTCCTATATATGGATATTCCCCTCTGACGCCGGTAAGAATCGGCAGTTCAAATCGTTTAAGGCTCTTGTGGATCGCAAGGACGGTCCCCATCGCATCCACTTCTAAAAAACCGTATTTTCCGGTCAGATAGGCGACCGCTTTGCGCGGTTTGACCTCAATGACAATGTCGCCTGTCCAGCTGCGGTTCACCGCCACCTGATCGATTCTCAGATCCCGCTCCAAGCGCGTCTTCACATCTTTAGTCGATAAGCGAAGAACATTAAGCGGTTTGCTGACGCCAAGAATCAGTTCCACATCGCTGACGTTGACCGGCGCATCGCCTTTAATAATAATGCTGCCATAGGCAAAAAGCGGCGATACCTTTAACCAGGCCAGCCAAACGACTGCGCACAGGAGCCCAATGATCAAGACCGCGCGCAGCAAAACAGGTTTTGCCGCTGGTCTTTCGTTATGCCGTCTGATCATATTATCACCTCTATTGACAAGCCAGGAGCAGACGTTCGCACAAATCACCGAAGGAAAGACCGACGGCAGCTGCCGCTTTAGGCACTAGACTCGTCTCCGTCATGCCCGGTATCGTATTGACTTCCAGTACATAGGGGTTTCCCTGCTGATCCAGCATCACGTCCACCCTGGCAATACCGGAGCAGTGCAGTACTTTAAACGCGTCAGCTGCAACCTGCTTGACCTTGGCTTCGATTGCCGCCTCAAGCTGCGCCGGAACACGATAATCACTGGCCCCTTTGGTATATTTTGAATGGTAATCGTATTGACCGGAATGCGGTACAATTTCAATCACCGGAAACACTTCGAACTTCTTTCCGGCTAAGACAGCTACCGTCAATTCCCGTCCGACGATAAACTCTTCTACCAGCAGTTCTTCACTATAGCGAAACGCCTCCGCAACGGCGGCTGGGACGTCCTTTGCTTCCTTGACAATCACAACGCCAATGCTCGAGCCCTGCGACGTCGCTTTTACAACTACCGGGAGTGAAAACTCCGCTGCAATCCGGCTTATCACTACCGCTTGGTCTTCACTACGCTGAAACAAGCACGAACGCGGCGTAGGGATTTGAGCCGCCTCAAACAATCGCTTCGAAACGCCTTTATCCATCGCCATCGCACTGGCCATTACCCTTGAGCCGGTATAAGGAATCCCCGCCAATTCAAGCGCGCCCTGCAAGACGCCGTCTTCGCCGTATAAGCCATGGACGGCATTGAAGACGACGTCAACCTGCTCTTTACGCAGCTGATTCAGCAAATTCGCCGGTTCAAGATCAATCCCAACTGCATTATAACCTTTTTCCTGCAGCGCGGTCAAAATGGCCCCGCCGGTTCGCAGCGAAACTTCACGCTCCGTCGAGGGTCCGCCCATAACGACGGCAATTTTCTTGTCCTTCATCTCAGTTTCCTCCTGCCGGTTGCTTAGCCGTAAGCAATTCGATTAATTCTTCGCCAGTGCGATAAATGTCGCCTGCGCCCATCGTCATGATCAGATCGCCGCTTTCCGCTGTTTCCGCCAAATAACGGGCAATCTTTTCCCGCTCGGGGATATAGACGATCGGGCGTTCCAATTGCCGTTCTACTTCCTGGCGCAGCGCTTCACCGGAAACGCCGGGGCGCGGCGCTTCGCCCGCCGCATAAATATCCGTCAAAATGACGACATCGCAATTTGAAAATGCACCGCCAAATTCACGCAGCAACAATTGCGTCCTGCTAAAACGATGCGGCTGGAATACGCAGATCAGGCGACCCGCCTCTGTCTGACGCGCCGCCGCAAGCGTCGAAATAATTTCCGTTGGATGATGGGCATAATCATCGACAATCCAAACGCCGTTCAGTCTCGCTTTCGTTTGGAAACGGCGCTTTGCGCCATAAAAATGACCCATCCCGTCGACGATTTGCTCAAACGTCAAACCGCTTTCCATACCGACAATCACAGCCGCCAGCGAGTTCAAGACGTTATGTTCTCCTGGGACATGAATGCGCATCGTCCCAAGATTTTTCCCTTTGTGCTGAATGTCATAGAGCGTCTGTGCGCCATTCGTTCGCAGGTTGCACGCGATATAATCCGCGCCGGGTTGCAATCCGTAAGTCAAACAACGGGCGCTGACTTCCGGCAGTAGATCGCGCACATATTTATTGTCCAGGCAGACGACCGCCAGACCATCCATTGGCGAGAGGTTTTGTAAAAACGTTCGAAACGCCTGCAAAACATTCTCCATCGTATGATAATAGTCCATATGGTCATTTTCAATATTCGTCACCACTGCAACTTTGGGTGCAAATTTCAGAAAAGAGCCGTCGCTTTCATCGGCTTCCGCAACGAGAAAACGTCCGTTGCCCCACTTCGCGTTGCCTTTTATATAATCGAGTTCACCGCCAATGATGACGGCCGGATCCAACCCGCCATGCTCCATCATTAAGGCGATCATCGATGTGGTTGTTGTTTTTCCGTGTGCACCGGCTACCGCAATGCCGGTTCGCTGATTCATCAGTGCAGCGACCAAATCGGAACGATGATAAACCGGAATTCCGGCGGCTTTGGCCGCAACGATTTCCGGATTCGCAGCCGCAATGGCCGTAGATACGACAAGCGCCTCGGCGCCTGCAATGTTTTCCGCTTGATGCTGCGCGGCTATCTTCGCGCCAAGCCGGGCCAGTTTCTGCGTCATTTCCGATGCGCTCATATCAGAACCGGAAACGACATACCCTTTTTCCAGCAAAACCTTGGCAATCGCGCTCATCCCTGAACCGCCGATGCCCACAAAGTGAAAGTGACGAATGTTCTCTAACAATCCTACCCCTCCAATTATCAATGTCTCCCTAACGACCAGGCTATTTTAGCCAAATCGGCCGCCGCTTCCGGTCGGCTCATACGAAGACTTTTTTCTTTCATTTCATTTCGTTTCTTTGCATTAGACAGCAGCTCCCGCACCGCTTCAGTCAGAGAAGCGCCGCTAAGCGATGCGTCATCAATAACGACAGCCGCACCGGCTTGCGCCACGCTGCGTGCATTCCACTCCTGATGATTGGCCGCAGCATACGGGTAGGGGATCAAAATGCCCGGTATGCCGCGCACAGTAAGTTCGGCCAGCGCAATCGCCCCGGCACGAAAGACTGCGATATCAGCAGCCGCCAGCGCATTGGCCATGTCATATAAATAAGGATGCACCTGAAGGTGCGTCTCCGGCCCATGGCTAATGCCAGCCTGCGCCAAACCTTCCACTACTGTATCATAATCCTGCTGCCCTGTCACATGAACAATTTGCAGATTGCCTGCCGTCGCAAAAAACTGATGCACGGCCAGCATCGCCTGATTGATGCTGCGTGCGCCGCGGCTGCCGCCGGAAACCAAGAGTACCGGAAGCGTTTCGTCAAGGCCAAGGCTTTCAAGCCCCGCCTCACGCGTCGCCGAAAGAACCTCAGGGCGCACCGGGTTACCGCAGACAACCGGATGACACGATATCGGAAAGTGCGCTACCGCATCTTCATAACCAACCGCAACTTGATTCACCAGGCGAGCCAAAATACGATTCGTCATGCCCGGCACGACATTTTGTTCTTGAATCATCGTTGGAATGCCAGCCAGTTTCGCTGCCAGCAAGACCGGCCCGCACACATAGCCGCCCGTACCGACCACCACCTGCGGCGCAAATTCCTTTAATATCGCAAAAGCATCCCAGACGCTTACGGCAGCCTGCCAGGCGATTCGCAGGTTTTCAACCGTCAGACTGCGCCGAAAACCGCTGACCCGTATCGTACGAAAGGGAATATTCTCTTTGGGAATGATGTCCGACTCCAAGCCTTTATCTGTACCAATATATAAGACTTCCACTTCAGGATGCAGTTCCTGTAATTTACGCAAAATGGTCAGCGCCGGATAAATATGTCCGCCGGTTCCGCCACCTGAAAAAACAATACGCACGAGATCCTCCCCTTGCCGGCTAAAGAGCCTCAACCAAGCTCTTATAATGCCGACCCCTTTCCTCATAGCCGCTATACATGTCATAACTGGCGCAGGCGGGCGAAAGCAGCACTACCTGCCCCCGTTCAGCAAGCTCCTTTGCGAGCGCCACCGCAGCCGCCATATCGGCGGCGCGCCGAATGGACGCAACGCCGTTTTGCGCAGCCGCGTCAGCAAAGCGATCTGCGGCCGCACCAATCAGAAGCAACCGCGCGTTCCGCTGCGCTAACAGTTTCATCATCGGCGTCAAATCCGTATGCTTGTCATAGCCGCCGGCGATCAGCAGCAGTTTTTCTTCGAACGCCTCGATCGCCTTAATCGTTGATTCCGGATTTGTCGCCTTTGAATCATTGTAATAATCGACGCCGTCGACGGTTCGTACCCATTCAATGCGATGTTCGACGCCGCGGAAATTGGCCAGAACCGTTGCCATCTTCTCCGGCGCGACGCCAGCGAAAAAAGCCGCGCCGCAAGCGGCCAGGACATTTTCCACATTATGCTCGCCTTTGATTTGCAGTTCAGATAAGTTGAAAACTTCATGCTGCTGACCCTGCCAGCGAATGTAAACCTGCCCTTTTGCGACGAACACGCCTTCGTCGAGCGTGGTCAAACGACTGAAGTAGACGACTTTTCCTTTGCAATGCGGCGCCAGATCGCGTACGCCAGCATCATCATAATTCAACAGCACATAGTCGTCCTGACTCTGGCCAAGGAAGATCCTCTCCTTCATCGCCGTATACCCTTCAAGGGTCTTATGACGATCCATGTGATCCGGCGTGATATTGAGAATCGCTGCGACATGCGGCGCAAACTTGTCCACCCATTCCAATTGAAAGCTCGATATCTCAGCCACTGCCAAATCGGTTTCTGTCAGCGGCGCAACCTGCAACGACAAAGGATCGCCGATATTTCCGCCAACCGCCACATTGGCAAATGTCGTTTGCGCCAATTCACCAAGCAGCGTCGTCGTCGTCGTCTTGCCATTCGTTCCGGTGATCGCAATCATCGGAGCTCGGCAAATCCGGTACGCCAATTCCACCTCACTCCAAACCGGAATGTTAAGCAGTACGGCCTGCACAAGCAGCGGGTGTTCCTGCGCGATTCCCGGCGAAGTCACGACTAACTTCATTTCTGTCAATAAATCAGACGCGGCATTGCCGAGCGCCAATTGCACGCCCTGCTTTGCAAGCGCGCTTAGTTCCTCTGATATTGTCTGTGGCTTTTTGCCATCCCAGAGCGTAACATCGGCGCCCAAATCACGCAGGACCATAGCAGCAGCAATGCCGCTGCGCCCTGCGCCCAAAACACAAATCTTTTTTCCTGTCATATCCATATCAGCTTGCGCCTCCCATTCGGCTCAGCAGCATCAATCCTACCGCGAGCAATCCGGCGGCAGCCGCCGCACTCCAAAACGTTACCACTACGCGGGTTTCTGACCAGCCGCCTAATTCAAAATGATGATGCAATGGACTCATGCGAAAGATCCGCTTGCCACGCCATTTATAAGAGGTCACCTGGATCATGACCGACAGCGCTTCCGCCACATAAACCAGTCCCACGACGATCAGAAGCAGTTCGGTCCGCGTCAGCACCGCAACCGTTGCCAGAGCGCCGCCTAGTGCCAGTGATCCGGTATCTCCCATGAAAACTTTTGCCGGATGCGCATTGTAGCGCAAGAAGCCAAGTGCGGCTCCGGCCAGTGCCGCGCAAAATACGCCCAGCGACAGAGCGCCGAGCAAATAAGCAACCCAGGCATAAACCGCTGCGGCAATCACGGTAACGCCCGCCGCCAAGCCATCCAGACCATCCGTTAAATTAACGGCATTGGTCGTTCCCACCAACACCAAAAATAAAAAAGGATAATAGCCAAAGCCAAAATCAAGAAACATTGTCGTTCCCGGCAGCCAGACTGCGGTACCGCGTCCCAGCAGCTGGACAGAGGCATACGCCATGACCGCTGCGATGGCTGCCTGGCCAAGCAGTTTTTGCCGAGCCGTAAGACCAAGCGATCGCTTCTTTGCCACTTTAATAAAATCATCGGCAAAGCCAATTGCGCCATGTCCGAGCGTGACAAACAACGCCAGCCATAATGTCGCCCCATGTGGAGCAAAGACGACGGCCGCAATCGATAGGGCGGCTAAGATCATAACGCCGCCCATCGTCGGCGTTCCCGCCTTTGCATAATGGCTTTCCGGCCCTTCCTGGCGGATACTCTGGCCAAACTTCAACCTTCTAAGTAGCGGCAAGACAAGCGGCCCGCTGGCAATTACCAACAGAGCCGCAACAAGCGCCGCATAGATCATTTGCTGCATGGTTCGAATACCTCCATCATTTGTTCCATCCGCATGCCGCGCGACCCCTTCAGCAAGACCGTGTCGCCGGCTTGCAGCGTTTGGCGCAAAAACGACTTCGCTTCACTTGGACTTTCCGTCCAGTAAACAACAGCGTTTTCGCTTATAGTATCGCATTTTGCCGCATCCGCTAAATGTTTGGCCCATGGTCCTAGTGCGATCAAAACTTCTACGCCGCTTTGCGCTGCATAACGGCCCACTCTCGCATGCGCTTCAGCCGCGACTTCACCTAATTCGAGCATGTCGCCAAGTACCGCTACCCGGCGTCCGCTCGAAACTTCCTCCAGTGCGTCGAGCGCGGCCAACATTGACATCGGGCTGGCATTATACGCATCATTGATAATACAAACCTCACCGCGTCGTTCAACGTGCAGTCGCATCTCACTAAGTTCGAGCGACGAAAGTCCTGCGGCAATCTTTTCTTTTGCAATGCCGAGCGCTTCGGCAACCGCGACGGCTGCCATTGCATTATAAACGTTATGGCGACCGGCAACCGGAATTTCCAGCTGCCAGTTTCCTTGCCGCGTTCGAAGATCGATCGTTGTCCGTCCGTTTCGATATGTATTGCCGAGCGCCTGCACGTCTGACGCCGGATCACAGCCATAAAAGACCACTTTTCCCTTCGCCAAAGCGGCCATCTGACGAACATAGGTATTGTCATGGTTTAAAAAGACGGTCGCCGTTTCCGGCAACTCTTCAACGAGTTCGCCTTTCGCCGCAGCAATTGCGGTCAGACTGCCCAAAAGTTCCATATGCGTCTCGCCGACATTCGTTACGATGCCATGCGTCGGGCAGGCAATCTGCATCAATTCTCTGATTTGCCCCAGTCCGCGCATACCCATTTCGACAACGGCCGCCTGATGCTCTTGCGTCAGCTGCAGCAGCGTGAGCGGCAAGCCAATCTCATTGTTGAAATTCCCCTGCGTCTTCAACACACGATAGCTGGATGTCAGCGCGGCTGCCACCATGTCTTTGGTCGTCGTCTTTCCATTTGAACCGGTGATGGCAATCACCGGTATGGAAAAACGCAGGCGATGGAATTTCGCCAGCGCCTGAAGCGCAGCGAGCGTATCTTTGACTTTGAACACCGGAATATCGAGAGCGATTTCCTTTGCGGCAACAATACCCGCGGCCCCTTTTTGCGCCGCCTCCGCCGCAAATTGGTGTCCGTCAAAGCTTTCACCCTGCAGCGCAATATATAAATCCCCTTGCTTAATTTTCCGCGTATCGGTGCAAACGCCGCTGAAACGGATCTCTGCACCGCCATTGACGCAAGCCCCGGTCGCTTCACAGACTTCCTGCAACGTAAACCTTGGCATTACCGTTTCACCTTGAGCCACTCCAGCGCGACTTCCTTATCATCAAAATGGATCTTGCCCGTATTGAGGATCTGATAGTCTTCATGCCCCTTGCCGGCAATGATAACCAAGTCGTCCGCTAACGCCAATCCGATCGCGCGGCCGATTGCCTGACGGCGATCCACAATTTTTTCATAGACTTTGCCTTCCGAAAGCTGTTCTTTTATTCCGGCTTCAATCTCTTCCAAGATAAGTTCCGGATTTTCCGAACGAGGATTATCCGACGTCGCAATCACAACGTCGCCATAGCGGGCCGCAATTCCGCCCATAATAGGACGTTTCGTCCGATCCCGGTCGCCGCCGCAGCCAAAAACGACGATGATGCGCCGTTTTGCAATCTGCTTCGCCGTTTGCAAAATATTTTCCAAACCATCCGGCGTATGCGCATAATCGACAATTACGCTGAAGTCCTGACCGCCGTCAACCAGTTCAAAGCGTCCCGAAACGCTGACAAACTCTTCCAGCGCCTCTTTGATGACGCGCAGGGCAACACCTTCCGCGCTTGCGGTCGCGATGGCGCCCAAAACATTATAGACATTGAAGAATCCTGTGATCTTCAATTGCAACGTCTCACGTCCTTGCGGCGATTGAAGCACAAAGCGGGTTCCGTTTGCTTGCACATCGGCCTCTAACGCCATAAAATCGGCATTTTGCTTCAAACCGTAGCTAAGCGTGCTGACTGCCGAAGCGACTTTCATCGCTGCACCCGCCGGATCATCAAGATTGATGATTGCGGTCTTGCGCGGCTTGTTCCCCTCGACTTCGCTTAATCCCGCAAAGAGACGTTGCTTGGCCGCCAGATAATTTTCGAAGGTATGATGAAAATCCAAATGATCCTGCGTCATATTAGTAAAGACAGCCGCATCAAATTCACAACCGGCAACGCGGTCTAGTTCCAGCGCATGCGAGGAAACTTCCATCACCACATAATCCATCGCGCACTCGGACATTTCTGCCAACAAGCGCTGCAAATCAATGACGTCCGGCGTTGAATTGCTGGTTGGAATCCGTCTCTCACCGATGATGTTTTGAATCGTGCCGATCACGCCAACCTTATATCCCGCTCGGTTCAATATGCTCTTTAGCAGATAAGTCGTCGTCGTTTTGCCGTTCGTACCGGTAATGCCGATCATTCGCATTTTTTTCGCCGGATAATCAAAAAAGAACGGCGCAATCTTTTTCGCCGCTGCCCTCGTATCTGCTACGCGCACCAAAGTCAATCCCGCCGGCGGCGCTTCAATCTCTCTTTCCACTAAGGCCGCCAACGCCCCGCGCTCCTTTGCCTGTTGCAAGAAAGCATGCCCATCGACAGTAGCGCCGCTAATGCAGACAAACAGACCTCCAGGCAGCAACGCTCGGGAATCATGATGGATATCCTGTATCGTTATATCACTATCGCCGCTAACCACCGCATCCGGCAGCAACTCGATGATCTCTCGTAACGTCTTTGTCATATCGCACTCTCCCTATATTTCATATTTGATCCAACCAACAAATTTTCCGCTTAGCCAAAATAGCAAACTCTTTTTATTATACTACATAAAAACAGCAGCCACAAAGGCTGCTGTCGAATGTTTTTCCGCATTTATAGCGCCTTAACGGCAGGAAACCGCTAATTCTTATGACTAGCTTCCGCCTTGGCCGCTTTCAGCAAATTTACTACGCCATTTACTAAACCGACTTCTTTCTCTTGCGCAACCATCGGTTGGCTGTCTTTCACCTGCGAATTAACGGCGCAATAAACATTGGTCGGCACGACCATGCCCAATTGCGACGTCGCGATCGCTTGGATGCGCTGCGGCGATTTGAGCCGAGCCACTTCCAAACGCAATATTTCATTTTCTTTTTCCATTTTGATTGCCTGAGACTTCATTTCCACCAAAGAATAGCCTTCTGAAATGATCATCGCACTGCGCGCAGTGACAAAAACGCCTAAAGCAATCAGAAACAGAACCATCGCCAAACAGCGAAAGCGCAACGCACGACTTGGTCTCGCGTCCGTTTTCATTTGTTTGCGCGGCTGAGCCTGCACCGGGATATCAAGTTGCGGCATTTCTAATCTCTGTGCCAGCATAAAATGATCCTCCTACTTTCTACGCTACTGCGCCTTTTTTTCCGCTACCCTTAGTTTCGCACTGCGTGATCGCGGGTTTTGCTCCAATTCGCATTCGCCGGGCGCAACCGCCTTGCCAATCAATTTGACTTGTGCTTTTTTGCCGCAAACACAGATCGGAATGCGCGGCGGGCAATCACAACCTCTTGCCAGCGCCTGCAACGTCTGTTTCGCAATCCGGTCTTCCAGCGAATGGAACGTTATGATGCAAATCCGGCCGCCGCTATTTAGTCTCTCTACGGCCGTCAGAAAGGTTTCTTTCAAGATGCTAAGTTCACTGTTTACTTCAATGCGAATCGCCTGAAAGGTCCGTTTAGCCGGGTGCGGACCGTCACGCCGCGCTGCAGCCGGAATCGCTTTCTTAATAATATCCACTAAGGCTCCCGTCGTTTCAATCGGCGCTTGCAAGCGACTCTGCTGAATAAAAGCTGCAATTCGTTTTGCCCATCGCTCTTCACCGTAGGAAAAAATCAACTCGGCCAATTTGGCCTCATCATATCCGTTTACGACTTCGTATGCCGACAGTTCCGCCGTAGGATCCATCCGCATATCAAGCGGCGCATCCTGCATGTACGAGAAACCACGTTCTGCGGTATCAAGCTGGTAAGAAGAAACCCCTAAATCAAATAATATTCCGTCAACCCGCTTAATGTCAAGCTCCTCGAGAATTTCCGCCAAATAACGGAAGTTTCGCTGTACCAATGAAACCTTGCATTTCATGGCTGCAAGCCGCTCCGCGCCTACCTTTATCGCAGTCGGATCCTGATCGATGCCAATCAGCATCCCTTCCGGATCAAGCTGGCTTGCAATCCGGGCGGCGTGGCCGCTGCCGCCTAACGTACAATCCACATATATGCCTTTTTTATTCGTCACCAGCGCCGCCAAAGTCTCTTCCGGCAATACGCTGACATGTTCAAAACTTACATCCACACTGCATCGCTCCATATTAAATTCCTGCTAAATCCCCAAATCCACCAGGTTCTCTGCAATTTGCGCCACTTCCGGGCCAATGGCAGCATTATAATCATCCCAAGCATCTTTCGCCCAGATTTCAATTCGCGTAGACACCCCGATCACCACAACATCCTTATCCAGTTTACCATAGTCGCGCAAGTTATTTGGAATAAGCACCCTGCCCTGCTTGTCGCTCTCCACTTCCGCAGCTCCCGCAAAGAAAAAGCGGGCAAATGCTCGAGCTTCCGGCTTAGCCAGCGACAGTTTCCGCAGTTTTTCTTCTAAAATCCGCCATTCTTCCGCTCCGTAAACAAAGAGACAATTATCCAACCCCTTGGTGATTATGAACCGCTCGCCCAATTCCTCACGGAACTTGGCAGGGAATATCATGCGTCCTTTATTATCGATGCTATGATTATATTCCCCCATGAACACGGTTACTTCACCACCAATCTTGTAATCTCCACCACTTTCCACCACTATAAACCACTTTATAGACTTATTCTTCTTTTAGAAAAAAAATCCTGCCTTCTTTTCTCTTAAAACCCCTTATATTTGCTAAATCCCGGCTAAATAGAATAAAATAAGTCTTTTGTCCTAGGAAATGATTTGCTAAGCCGCTCCTGACAAGAAAGAATGGATATGTTATAATAGCACCAGTTAATAACAAGGAGGCTTTCACATATGCAAATCAATGAAAAAATGAGCATTTTAGAAGTAGTACAACAATATCCGCAAACGGTTGATGTGTTTCGCAACTACGGCATGGGTTGCTTAGGCTGCTCCGCCGCTCGGTTTGAAAACATCGAACAAGGCGCTAACGCACACGGCATCGACGTAGCGGCGCTGATTCGCGACCTGAATAAGACTCTTGCTTCTTGCGAATCGTCTTGCGGTTGCAACTGCGGCTGCAAGTAAAAGAAAAAAACACCTCTGCGTTACAAACGTAAACGCAGAGGTGTTTTTTTCTTTTACTTGCAGCCTTATAGGTGTGGCTGTACCTTGGCAGACAGCTCCGCTTTCGGCAAAAATCCGGTGAACTTTTCTACTTGCTCGCCGTTCTTAAAAATCATCAGCGTAGGCAAACTCATGACGCCATATTGCTGCGCCAGTTCACGATTCTCATCTACATTAACCTTCACTACTCTGACCTTCCCTGTCAAATCAACGGCCAGTTCATCAAGCAGCGGCAAAAGTTTCGTGCAATATCCGCACCACGGTGCCCAAAAATCGACCAGAACCGGAAGTTCTTTGTACTCGATGACTTCCGCCGCAAATTGATTGGCGCCTACGACCATCACTTCACTCATTATTTAGCCTCCTTTTTTCGCAATTCCATCATGATGCAAGCATCATGAACCACTGCCAAATTCAATTCCTCCGCCACTTTCAACAAGGCGGCGCTATCCGCCCCCGGTTGCAGCCAAACATTTTCAATCTTCAGTTCGCTGCACTGACGCACGATGGTTTCGCCAATTTTTGCTGCAACGACAAGGTCCACCGCATCCGGCTTTATCGGCAAATCCGCCAGCGCCGCATAACAACGTTCGCCATCAATGGTCTCAATGCCTGGATTCACCGGATATACCTCAAGACCGGCCGCTTTCATCACCTTAAAAATACGATAACCATATTTATCCGGATTTGCGCTAGCGCCAACTACCGCCCATTTTTTGCATTGCAACATTTGCTCAATATTCCCACGCATAAGCATACCTCCTCTTTCCATATCATTCCATCTTGATTATATCACGAATCGGTCGACAAGATGGACTCCAATTCTTCCATCAAAGCGTCTACCAACTGCTCTTCCGCTACTTTGCGCACGATTTCCCCTTTGCGAAACACCAGCCCCACGCCTTTGCCGCCTGCAATGCCGACATCGGCTTCTTTTGCTTCACCAGGCCCGTTAACGACGCACCCCATAACGGCCACGCGAAGCGGTTTTTTCACATTTTGCAGTCTCGTCTCCACTTTAGCGGCAATCGCCGCCAAATCAATATCACAGCGCCCACAGGTAGGGCAAGACACAAGCGTCGGGCCATACTGCCTGAGGCCAAGGCTCTTTAAGATTTCATTGCCTACCTTTACTTCGACGACTGGATCACCGGTCAGCGAAATTCGAAGCGTATCACCAATGCCTTGCGCAAGCAAAGCACCGATTCCTACCGAAGACTTGACGATGCCGGAATTCACCGTTCCGGCTTCCGTGATGCCAAGGTGCAACGGATATGCGACTTGCTCCGCCATTTGGCGATAGGCTTCGATCGTCATCGGCACATCATTGGCTTTCAATGAAATTTTAATGTCCTGAAAGTCCAGCTCTTCCAAGATGCGAATATGCCCCAACGCGCTCTCCACCATTGCCTCCGGCGTCGGATGCCCGCCATGGCGCAACAGCAACTCTTTGTCAAGCGACCCTGCGTTAACGCCGATTCGGATCGGCACACTGCGTTCCCTGGCAGCCTTAACCACTTCAACGACCTGTTCCCGTTTGGCAATATTGCCCGGATTCAGGCGCAGCGCATCTACGCCGCCAGCCAACGCTGCCAGCGCAAGGCGATAGTCAAAGTGGATATCCGCTACGAGCGGCAACGGCGAAAGCGTTTTAATCCGATCAAGCGCCTGCGCCGCTTTTTCATCCGGCACCGCCAAACGCACGATATCGCAGCCGGCATCCGCCAACGCCTTAATCTGGGCGACAGTCGCAGCCACGTCATCCGTTTTCGTATTCGTCATCGACTGCACTGTAATCGGCGCACCAGCGCCGATCGGCACGCCGCCAATATGAATCCTTCTTGTTTTGCGCCGTTCCATGCGAATGCCCCCTCTAGAATAGCTTTAATCGCGAAACATCTTTAAATGTCGCAATTAAGAACAATAGGATCAATAAAATAAAGCCTATCGTTTGTATGAACTGCTGACGCTGACGCTCTAACGGCCGTCCGCGTACGCCTTCAACCAACAGCGTCAGAACATGTCCGCCATCAAGCATCGGCACCGGCAGCAAGTTGATGATCCCTAAGTTGATGCTGAGAAACGCAGCAAACTGCAGCAACGGTAAAAAACCCAGTTGCGCAACTTCCCCCGCCATTTGCGCGACCCCAATCGGGCCCGCCACTTCGGCCGACACCTGGCGCGTCACCATTTTCCACAAACCGATGCTCATTTCTGCCGTTACCATGTACGTTTGTTTTCCGGCCAACCCGACGGATTCAACAACGTCTGGCTGATAACGATCCATTTGCGGCATTACGCCGACAATGCCCTTGTCGGCTTTTTCATCATATTCCGGTATAACCTGGAGTTGAAACGCCTGGCCTTCACGCACGCCTTCGACCAGCAATATTTTACCGGAGCTGACTTTGATGACATTAACAAACTGATTCCAACTCGCAATGGCCTGGCCATCGATGCGCTCGATCTTATCGCCTGTCAATATCCCCGCTACCGCAGCCGGTCGCCCCGGCAAGACGGTGCCGACAATCGGCTGATCCGTCGGCGTACTGATGCCCGAACTGATAAAGACCGCAGAAAACAAAAGTACCGGCAGCAATAGATTCATTAACGACCCCGCTAAAATAACCAACATGCGCGCCGCTAAGGATTTCTGTTGAAACGACCTCTCATCCTGCGGTTCATCCGGATCCATACCGGCAATTTTATTGAATCCGCCTAGCGGGATCGCACGCCAAGAGTAAAGCGTCTCTCCCTTGCGGAACTGAATGACTTTCGGGCCGAATCCGATGGCGAATTCATCGACCCGCATGCCAACGGCTTTAGCGGTGACAAAATGGCCTAACTCATGAACCAAGACAACTAAACCGAATACAAATACACTTGCTAGTATCGTCATCATAACGTTGTCAACACCCCACTTTTACTACTGCCTCTTAGGCATACCGCCGACTAATGCATGCTTTAGCTGCAGCACGCGCCCATGCATCTGCTTGCAGCACCGTTTCCAGATCGCTGCACTGGATAACCTGATGTTCCGCCATAACAGTTTCAATCACTTCCGCAATAGCAAGAAACGGAATGCTTTGCGCGAGAAATGCGTAGACGGCCACTTCATTGGCCGCATTGTATACGCACGGCATCGTACCGCCGCTTCGTCCTGCCGCATACGCAAGCGCAAGCGCGGCAAAGGTTTTCGTATCCGGCGCCGCAAACGTCAGATTTTTCATGTTTTGAAAATCAAGGCGCGGATACGGCGCCGGCAGACGTTCCGGAAAGGCCAACGCATACTGGATCGGCACGCGCATATCCGGTTGTCCCAATTGAGCCATCACGGCTCCATCGGCAAATTCAACCATTGAATGGATGATGCTTTGCGGATGAACAACGACTTCAATCTTATCATATGGCATCCCAAACAACCAGTGCGCTTCGATAACCTCAAGCCCCTTATTGGCCAGGCTTGCGGAATCCACTGTTATTTTTTTCCCCATTGACCAGTTCGGATGTTTCAAACACGCTTCGACGCTGACAGACGTCAGTTCATCACGCCGTTTCCCGCAAAACGGTCCGCCGGAAGCGGTCAGGATAATCCGTTCCACACGCTCGGCGGCTTCGCCTTGTAAGCACTGCAAGATCGCACTATGCTCACTATCCACGGTCAATATGGAGACCCCTTTAGCGGCCGCTTTTTTTGTAACCAATTCACCTGCGGCAACCAAAGTCTCTTTGTTAGCCAGTGCAATCGTCGCGCCCGCATCGATCGCGTGGAGCGTCGGCTTCAAACCGGCAAATCCAACAAGAGCATTGAGCGCAATATCGACTGCCGGATGTGCTGCAGCGGTCAGCAAGCCGCTTTCACCCGACAAGATGGTGGTTCGACCCCGATATCGTTTGCGCAGCTCCTGTGCCGCACTTTCGTCGACTAACACGGCAATTTCCGGTTCATAACGCTCTATCTGCTCCTGCAATAAAACGGCATTCTGCTTTGCCGCCAAAACCTTGACAGTAAAGCGTCCCGGATGTTGCTTTACAACCTCCAGCGTCTGCGTGCCAATTGAGCCTGTACTGCCCCATATCGCAAGACCTTTGCTCTTCATGCCCAGTCCTCCTATCCGCCAACTGCCTGAATATAATAATACACTACCGGCACAGCAAACAAAACACTGTCAAAGCGGTCTAAAACTCCGCCGTGCCCAGGAAACAGCGTACCGGAATCTTTCACCCCGGCAAATCGCTTTAAGGCCGATTCAGCCAAATCGCCAAGCGGAGCCGTTAAGCCGATCAATACGCCTAATCCCGCCGCTGAAAAAAGGCTTAAACCGAGCCATACCTGCCCAAGGTAGATCGTCAGGGCAACACAACACAGCAAACCGCCAAGAAAACCCTCGACCGTTTTACCCGGACTGATTGACGGAGATAATTTGTGTCGCCCCCATTGCCGGCCAACAAAAAAAGCCATCGTATCGCTTGACCAAATTCCTAAAAATGCAATTCCCAGATAGACGGCCCCGGCCGCGACAAAAGAACCAAACAATTCAACCTTTACCGCTCCGCTCAAGAAGCGCAGCAAAACCAAATGTGAAAATCCTGCGCCAATATAAAAGGCCCCCAAACAACTAAACGCGGCCGTCTGCAACGAATACCGAGCGCGTCCCAATACGGCCAAGCTCATAACAGCCAATGCTGCAAACGACGTTATCGCGTAGAGTTCCCGGCCATTCCCCTGCCAGGCGCAGCCAAGCAAAAGCAACAGGAATGCAAACCCCGCGGTCTGCGGAATTTCAATCGCAGCAGCATTGCAAATGCCGCGCCATTCATGCCAAGCGCAAAGAGCTAACGCCGCAACGGCTGCAACAAAAAGCCAGCCCCCCTGCACGACGACAAGAACGCTTAACGGGATCCCGACCAAAGCCGTCAGGATTCTTTTCACTAACATATATTCACCTCTTTAATCCCCCAAACCGTCGCTCTCTCTTTTGATAGGCGATCATCGCTGCAGCAAATTCTTTTACGCTAAAATCCGGCCATAGCGTTTCCGTAAACCAAAATTCAGTATAGGCCAACTGCCACAGTAAAAAATTGCTGATGCGCAAATCACCGCTAGGCCGGATCAATAAGTCCGGATCCGGTTGTCCCGCAGTATATAATTGATCTGAAATCGACGCCTCAGAAATGGCATCGCAAGATATTTCCCCTTCTCTCACCTGCACTGCAAGGGAGCGGACAGCTTGAACAATTTCAGCCCGGCCGCCGTAATTCACCGCTACATTGAAGGTGAGGCCGGGATTGTTCGTCGTCAGGCATTCCGCGTCAGCAAAAGTCTTTTGCAACACCATCGGCAGACCGGCGATATCGCCGATGAAACGGATGCGCACTCGATTGCGATGCAGTTCATCTATTTCCTGTTCCAAAAACTCCTTGAACAGCGTCATCAAAAAATCCACTTCTGAACCGGGGCGTCGCCAATTTTCTGTGGAAAATGCATAAACGGTTAAGACCTGCAGCCCAGCATCCGAAGCAAATTGAACAATGCGTTTTAAGGTCTCAACGCCTTGACGATGGCCAAAAGTCCGCGGCATTGCACGTTTTTTTGCCCAGCGCCCATTGCCGTCCATGATAATCGCAACATGACGCGGCATCTTTTCCCTATCCAGTTCAAATTCAGCAATGTTTTGATCCGTTTTGCCGAACCATTTTTTCCACATCTTCCTGACCTCCAGCCACAAATCTTTTACGGCTTTTTACATAAACGAAGCCCCCTCGTATGAGGGGGCAAAACAGCCTTGTCCAGGCCTCCGCCAGTCAGTTCGGAGAAACAGCCGTATTCTGACCGTGTTTTGCCATTTTTGCTGCCACGACAAGCTGGTATACACCCTTGCTGTCAACGGTCTGACGGATTACATATAACGCAGCCTCATCCAACTGCGGTTGTCTGGATCCGGATCCACTAGGAGTCGTTTTCACGATTTCATACGCCCTGCCGGCCTCTTCCAGTCTTGCAGAAGCGACAGGCAAAGCCAAGGCGACCACGTCAATTTCAAGCATGGTTACACTTCCATGATTTCTTTTTCTTTTGCTGCCATGACAGCATCGACCTCTTTGATATACTTATCGGTCAGTTTCTGAATGTCTTCTTGGCCTTTCTTAGCCTCATCCTCTGAAATCAGTTTATCTTTTTCCAGTTTCTTCACTGCATCGTTGGCATCGCGGCGCAGATTGCGCACCGTCACACGCGATTCCTCCGATTTCTTGTGCACTTGCTTGACGAGCTCCTGACGACGTTCCTGCGTCAATTGAGGGATGTTCAAACGGATAATCGCTCCGTCGCTATTCGGATTCATTCCCAGATCCGATTTCATGATCGCCTTTTCAATGGCCGGCACCAGTGTTTTTTCCCATGGTTGGATAACAATGGTTCGGGGTTCCGGTACCGATACATTGGCGACCTGGTTGACCGCCGTCGGCGTCCCGTAATAATCAACCATGACTTTTTCTAAGAGCGCCGGAGTCGCGCGACCGGCCCGCAAGGTGGATAATTCTTTGCGCAATGCTTCCATTGCCTTTTTCATCTTATCTTCATATTGATTAAAAATATCCTTGATCATATTAGCCCCTCCCTACAACAGTACCGATCTCATGTCCCAAGGCAGCCTTTAAAATGTTTCCCGGTACATCCATATTAAATACAATGATTGGAATCTTGTTATCCATGCACAGACTTGTGGCAGTCGAATCCATTACGCCTAAGCCGCGTTGCAATACTTCAATATATGCCAGTTCATCAAATTTCTTTGCATTTGGATTTTGTCTCGGATCCGAATCATAAACACCGTCGACATTTTTCTTAGCCATAAGAATGACATCCGCTTCGATTTCAGCGGCGCGAAGCGCTGCCGTTGTATCGGTGGAAAAATAGGGATTTCCGGTTCCTGCAGCAAAAACAACGACGCGCCCCTTTTCCATATGACGGATCGCCTTGCGCCGAATATAAGGTTCTGCAACCTGACGCATTTCGATGGCAGTTTGAACCCGGCTGTCCACATCACAGTGTTCCAATGCATCCTGCATGGCAAGCGCATTCATCACTGTAGCCAACATGCCCATGTAATCCGCAGTCGCCCGGTCCATTCCCTTTGCACTACCCGACAAACCACGCCAGATATTGCCGCCGCCAACCACTACTGCTACTTCAATGCCCGTTGCACGCAATTCCTTGATTTCGCGAGCAATTGCATCCACGACCACTGGATCAATACCGTATCCTTGACTGCCCGCCAACGCTTCCCCGCTCAATTTTAGAACCACTCGCTTATATTTCGACGTACTCAAGCTATAGGCCTCCATTTCTCCGTTTAAATTTATTCCACATCGACAGGTAAAAGTCCTTTCACTGCCGTCCTTACCTAGAAAAAAGAGAACACGAAGTGTTCTCTTTTATTGTTTCACTGCTGCAGCTACTTCAGCAGCAAAATCATTGGCTTTTTTCTCAATGCCTTCACCCAGTTGGTAGCGGGTGAAACGACGGATCGAAATATTTTCGCCGATCTTCGAAATTGCTTCGTTGATCATTTGTGCAATCGTCTTATCCGGATCCTTAATGAATCCTTGTTCCATCAGGCAGATTTCTTTATAAAATTTATCAACCCGGCCAACCACCATCTTTTCAACAATATTGGCAGGCTTGCCTTCATTCAGCGCTTGTGCCTTGAGAACTTCCATTTCATGTTCCACGACTTCAGCCGGAACTTCTTCGCGACGAACATAGGCTGGATTCGCAGCAGCGATTTGCATCGCAATATCTTTAGCCATGGCTTTAAAATTATCGGTTTTTGCAACAAAATCGGTCTCGCAGTTTACCTCGACCAATACGCCGATGCGGCCGTTGGCATGGATATAAGATTCTACAACACCCTCTGCAGCAACACGTCCCGCTTTTTTAGCAGCAGCCGACAAACCTTTTTCACGCAGAAAATCTACGGCTTTATCAATATCGCCATTTGTTTCGGTCAGAGCTTTCTTGCAATCCATCATGCCTGCGCCGGTAAGTTCACGCAGTTCTTTTACCATTTCAGCAGTTACCATATTCGCTCCTCCTAGCTATTAATGAAGGTAAGGAGGCGTCTATAACGCTCCCCCTTACCTTCTCTATTTACAGATTACTCAGCTGCAACAGCTTCTTCTTCCATTTGCTCACCTTGGCGAGCTTCGAGGACAGCGTCAGCCATTTTGCCGGCCAAGAGCTTAACGGCACGGATCGCATCATCATTCGCAGGAATGACATGGTCGATTTCGTCCGGGTCGCAGTTGGTGTCAACAATACCAACGATAGGAATACCTAGTTTTTTAGCTTCCGCTACCGCAATACGCTCTTTGCGCGGGTCAATGATGAACAGGGCGTCCGGCAGTTTTTTCATGGTCTTGATGCCGCCCAAGAATTTTTGCAGTCGTTCCATTTCATGGCGCAACTTGATTACTTCTTTCTTCGGCAGAACTTCGAACATGCCTTGCGCTTCCATTTCTTCCAGTTTAACCAAACGGCTAATCCGGCGTTGAATGGTTTGGAAGTTGGTGAGCATGCCGCCCAACCATCTTTCATTTACATAGTACATGTTGCAGCGTTGCGCTTCGTCACGCACTGCTTCTTGCGCTTGTTTCTTTGTGCCAACAAACAGGATAGTACCTGTCTGCGCCAATTCACGCACAAAATTATAAGCCTCTTCAACCTTCTTGACAGTCTTTTGCAGGTCAATGATATAAATACCATTGCGCTCCGTAAAGATGTAGGGAGCCATTTTAGGGTTCCAGCGTCTGGTCTGATGACCGAAGTGCACCCCGGCCTCCAACAGTTGTTTCATAGAAATTACCGACATGAAAGTCACCTCCTGTTTTTTTTACCGCCGCAATTGTCATCTCCTAAATGGAAACCAACGTTTCGCTGGCACAGTCCATCGGATCCAATGCGTGTGGATTTACAACGAATAATAATATACCATAAATTTCACAAAATTACAAGCTACTCAAAAATTTATTTGCGATGCAGCTGTAAAAGCAGCATGATTTCGCCCTTGCCAGCGCCGGTAGCCTTCGCAATTTCCGTTACACTATAGCCCTGCTCCGCCATCGTCAAAATCAACTTACGCCGATCTCCGATGTCCTGCACTTCAGGGAAAATGCTTTTTTCCGTTGCAATTTCACCCGACTGCGCTACGACGTTTTCTTGCGCTGCGTACCATTCTTCGGTAACTGGCTGCGCTTTAAACGGCACCGGAGAGGGATGATTAACTGTTTTGCTGTCATATTCTTTCAACAGTCTTTCGGCAGTTGTTAACTTTTCTTCCAGTTCCCGACCACGATTTTCCGCTTCGGTCAATAAAAATTCCAGATGATTCATCTTTTCTTCCAGTTCTCTAATTACAACGGCTCCAGCGGATTCCAACTGTGTTTGAAACTCCAGCGTCGCCGTATGCATATTAAGCGAAAACACTTCCATCAGCATTTTCCGTTTGTAGACGATGAAAAAACCGCCAAACAGAATAATGAGTATGCTAATAATTCCACCTGCAGTCATGGTTCCACCTCATGTTTTGATATCGATTCGCCGACCGCGCATCGGGTCCTTCGCGGCCTGTTCCTCTGCGGTTGCATTCGCTTCGCTTGCGGCTTGTTTCCGCTCTTTGCCGCCTTCGTCACCCTTACCTTGTTTGTGGGCATCCCCTTTGTCTTCGCGTTTTATTTTGCCGCCTTCACTTTTTTTCGTATCTTGTACTTGCTTTTGTTGGCGTTCCGCACGCTGTTGGAGCTGTTCGGCAAATTGTTGCTGCTGCGTCATGGGTTGTTGATTTGCATGCTGCTGCGTCTTTCCTACATCGGTCGCATGCGGGATCAAGACTTGCATGTCCATCGGACGTATATTCATAGCTGCCACCTCTCTTTTCAGAGTTCTTTCAGGTAGCCTGTAGCAAATAAAAAGGTAGGCTTACCATCGGTAAGCCGCCGTTTCTATTTAAAGCTACCTATTCTAATTTCGCCATCTTCCGCATACAACGAAGAGAATTTCAGCGCTTCTCTGATTGGTTTAACCAAGGTTCCAATAACCACTTTTACTCCAGGATACATAACCTCGGAAACTTTAATCCTGCCATATTTCATTTCTTCAAAAGCCAATTCAATATCCGTCATCCTGTTGCGCATCGTTTCTACCTGACCGACTAAATGGAATTGGGCTTTTGTCAATTTCAACAACATTTCACGCTTATCCTGCGGCATTGTCGTCTGATCCATGCCCCGCAAAATACTGAGCGCTTTTTGCGTCTGTTCCAGGCTTACTTCCACTTTTTTAATCTCGCGCCGAATGTTCTGATACTCTTCTCTTAGTTGCGGATTGACCCCGACTTCCAATTCTGTACTCGTCGACATTTGCGTGCCTAGCATTTTAGCGCGGATTTCTTCGCCAGCCAGAATATTGCCCCCCGCAATCAAGCCACGCTTTCCTTCGACAATGACTTTTTTCCCTGCACTAATGCGTGAATGAAGTATGACTTCGTTCACGATTACATCGTTGCCTGCCTGTACGGTAGCATTTTCAATGAACTTGGCCACTACGTTTTCCACCGCCTTGACATAGCCGCGGTGCATACCCTGAATGCCCATTTTTATAACAACATTCTTGCCTTCTACAATACCGCCGCTTACTGTGCCGTACACTTCAATATTGCCTTCCGCTTTGACGGTAAAGCCAGGTTGAACCGATCCTTTTACTACAACATTGCCGACAAATTCGATATTGCCGGTAGATAAATCAACATCTTCTTTGATTTCAATGACAGGTACAACACTAATCTTATTATTGGCAACGACTACCTGTCCGGCGATTCCGGCCGTGATGGTATTCTCTACCGCCTGCACATTCTTGCCAAGCGGCAGCGGAACTTCTTTGCCCGCTTTGGCTACGATGGCGATTCCCAGCACATCAGATCCCGGCACACCTGGAACAGACGGGATTTTTTCTGCAAGCAGATCCCCCTGCATCACAATCGTAAAAAGATTTAAATCTTTATAATCGACTTTGCCGTCATCCAACTCGACCGGTTTTCCTTTATTCTCCAAATCGACATGGTATTTAATCTGTGAATCAATGCCATTGACCGCAGGTTGCCCTTTTGCGATTACCACTCGATTGCCGGGTCGATCCAGCGCCTTGCGCGCCTCCGCTTCATCGAAGCCAAAAGCAATTCCACTCGCGTTTATTTTTTCCAAAACCTCGTCCCAGGTAAGCAAAGGCGCATTTTTAGACATATCAATCTGAAGGGTCGCTTCCATACGATCCTTAGAAATTTCCACATGAATTTCTGATTGGCCTATTGTCGCAATTTTAACTGCCTGAGCACTCGGTTTGTTAATCTCATGCGTTATCGTTTTTTGATCGTACTCCACAACGCCTCGTTTATCGAGTTCTGCAACAATTTCGGCTTCCGAAACCGCTTTTCCCTCACCTTCAGAGGGAAAAACGGTTAAAAACAATTCTGCCCCCTCTTGGCTGATTGAAAATGCACCCTGTTTGTTTGTCACTTCTACTTGTTCTTCCCCACTCATCACAAAAAGCCTCCCCAACGAATATCAGACCAAACACGATTTAATTCTGGAAAGGGCCCCCCGAAGCCGAAAAATTGCTTTTGTGTGCAGCTGTGAAATTCTTGCTTCGGACAACTTTAAAATCAAACTGATTTCCTTTAATGTTAAACCATCGTAGTAGTATAAACTAATAACCAATCGCTCTTTTTCCGGCAATTTGTCAATATTCTGCGCCAATAATTCTTTAGTCTCTTCCACTTCCACTTGCTGCGAAGGATTGATACATTGACCTGTAGGCGTCTCCGTTTTTATGAATTCATCTAGCGGTATCAACGTACTTGCATTCAAACGTGACAGCAACTGGTACAGTTCTTCCACTTCAACGCCGAGCGCGCCTGCAATTTCTTCATCGCTTGCCGATCGCCCCAAGTTGTGTTCCAACTGCGCGATCACCTGCTCATACTGCTTGGCCTTTTGTCGCAAACTGGTCGGAACCCAATCTTGCGCACGAATCGCATCTAAGATCGCACCGCGAATTCGCGCAACGCCATACGTTTCAAATTTAATGCCACGCGCAGGGTCAAACTTTTCTATCGCGTCCAGCAAACCAAAAAAACCATTGCTAATCAAGTCGTCTCGATCAACATGCTGCGGCAAACTCATGGCAATGCGACCAGCAACCAACTTCACCAATGAAAGATAATGTTCCACCAGCAATTCACGGGTCTCGGCTTTTCGATGCTGCTGATATTCGCCCCAAAGCGCCATAACCGCTTCAGGTGTTGCCTTAGTACCATTCATGTTTTATACCCCCAACCTCAACGCCCAGTCATTCTTTGGGGTGCGCAATATTTTCAAAATGTTCCGGCATCAGTGGATCGAATTCCGCGTCTGCCTCTTCTGTGGTCAATTCGCTCTCTGTACCCTCAATGCCTTCTTTCGTCTGTTCTTCTTCCTTTTCATCCGTCTGATTCAAACGTGTCAGCCAACTCTGTAAAAAGCGTTCCCAGAGCAAGCCCAGGCCAAAGCCGACGATTGCGAAGATAAACATCGAAACCGCTGTACGGTACAAAACCGTCGACGGTCTAGCCGCATTGCCAAAACCACTGAAAATAGTACATATCCCCACTAAGACTGCCAAGCTAACAGCAAAACGTAGTTTGAGCACCATATACCTCCAACTACAACTCTTTTTCCCCTTTGTCAATCGTCTTGACCTTGTAAATTCCGCTGTCGAGTTTCAATTCGACCGTCCGGCCGTAATTTCCGCCCGTATCATCCGCGATGATGCGTAGATCTAATTTCTTCAAGACGACTTTTACCGCTTCTACATTTCTTTCGCCCACACGCATTACGTCTGTGGCATTCGCAAAAGTGAACATTTGTGCGCCGCCTGCAATTTTTGCCGTCAATCTTGACTTGACAGCACCCAGTTTCAAAATTTCGTCCAGCATAATCGGCAAACAGGTATCTGCAAACTTTGCCGGATTTTCCGTAGAGCGCGCCTGCGTGCTATCCGGTAACATAATGTGCGCCAAACCGCCCACCTTAGCAACCGAATCATACACCGCAATCCCAACACACGAGCCCAATCCATAACTGATCAGGCTGTTGGGGTTTTTTCCCACCTTATAATCCGCCATCCCCACTTTGATCAGTTCTGACATTATTCCCTCACCCCTATTGCCGCCAAAATGGTGTTCAAGGAGCCCGGGTCAGGAATCAGGAAAAAGTGTCCTTTGACACCATCCATCTCCGTTGTAAATTCCGTCTCAATAACAAGCGCATGATCCCCCATCTGGCCCAGTTGAATAAGAATAACGCTTAATATGGCTCCGGCCATATCCAACGCAAGCGCCGGAATCGACGGCAATAACGTCAGATTCGTAAAGTGCGACAGCGCATTCAAGTATGCGCCTGCCAGGATATTGCCAATTTCCATCAACGCCGATTCATCCATAGAGTTAAGAGAGGTTGTATATCCCTGCTCACGCCCCATTAGCATATCGACTAAATAAAAAGCACTTTCCCTTGGCAGCAAAAACAGGATGCTGCCCGGAGCCGGGCCGAAGACTCGCAAATAAACGCCAGCCACCATGGCATCCGGGCCACCTACGACATCGGGTACATCACCAAGCGGCATAATAGCGACCTGCGGTACCGTCATATCAATCTTGCGATTAATAATTTGTGACAACGCCGTGGCCGAATTGCCTGCCCCCACATTGCCGATCTCACGCAACGCATCCAATTGTATCGCCGATAAATTCAGGATATCTTCAGACAAGCCAGTCACTCCTCTTTCGCCACAGTTTAACTGGCTTTGGGTTCTTGCCCAATGCCGGTAATCGACTCTAAGTTAATCAAAATAATTAAACGGTTCTCCAGCTTTCCAACCCCGTTCAGATATTCAGCATCGACGCCGCTGACAACGATATCCGGTGCGTCAATGTTCTCCTGTTCGATAGCCATGACCTCAGATACCGCATCAACGATCATCCCGACTGCCACTTCATCAATCTTTACAATAACAATTCGCGTATCTTCGGTATACTCTTGGTGCGGCAGATTCAAGCGCTTTTTCAGGTCAATCACCGGCAATACACTGCCGCGTAAATTCATGACGCCTTTGATATAGTCCGGCGCGTGAGGCACCCGTGCAATATCTGTCATCCGTTTAATTTCCTGCACCTGCAAAATACTGACACCATATTCTTCTCGTCCAAGCTTAAATATCACCAATTGTACTTCGTTTCCAGAATAGCTGCTTTCCGACATAATTTCCAGCCTCCTTACTGAATCAATGATCCAATGTCCAAAATCAGAGCAACTTGACCATTTCCTAAAATGGTAGCACCTGCAATCACTTTGATTCCAGCCAACAGTTTACCCAACGATTTTATAACAATTTCCTGCTGCCCAATCAGATTATCCACTACAATGCCTGCGCGCTGTTCGCCAAGGTGAACAATGACAATAAACAGTTCTTCCGGCGTTTCTTCTACAGTCGGCGGGATATTCAACACGTTGCCGAGCCGCACGATTGGAATAATCTGACCACGCAACAAAATGACTTCTTTGTTTTGTACTGTCTTGATGTCTGCCGGTTTAATATTAATGGTACTGTCAATCGAACCAAGTGGAATCGCATAAATTTCTTTTGCCACATTGACCAGCAAGGCTTGAATGATAGCCAGCGTCAACGGCAAGCGAATTTTGAACTTGCTGCCCATGCCGACCTTGGTTTCGATATCAACCATACCGCCAAGCGATTCGATTTTGTTTTTGACCGCATCCATTCCAACGCCGCGTCCGGATACATCCGTGACGACTGCCGCGGTCGAGAACCCCGGCAAGAATAACAATCGCACCGCTTCCGTCGGATCCATCTTATCCGCTTCCGCCTGCGTAATCAAACCTTTTTCCACAGCTTTTTGCTTGATAATATCCGGATTGACGCCTTTTCCGTCATCTTCAACCATGATGATGACATTATTGCCTTCATGGCGCGCAATCAAATGAATTTCACCCACTGGATTTTTACCGTTTGCCTGGCGTTCCGCAGGTTTTTCAATGCCATGGTCAATTGCATTGCGCAGCAAATGAACCAGCGGATCACCGATTTCGTCAATGACCGTCCGATCCAGTTCCGTTTCTTCCCCTTGAATAATCAAATTAACTTCTTTATTCAATTCGCGCGACAAATCACGTACCATGCGCGGAAAACGGTTGAAAACCTGGCCTACCGGAACCATTCTGACTTTCATAACAACCGCTTGCAGGTCAGTCGTAACCCGATCCATCTGTTCCATCGTTTCTACCAAATCAGTCAGACGATGCGTCAGACCAATCTGCTCTAAGCGCGTCTTGTTGATGACCAATTCACCAACTAAATTCAACAATGTATCCAGTTTATCAATATCAACGCGTACGGATTGCCCACTCTTCAGTTTTTTGTCCGCACCGGCTGCCGGCGCCTGATGAACTTCCGGCGGTTTGGCGGCTCTGGCCGGCGCAGCTTCCGCTTGCAACGCAGTCTGTTCAACGGCGACCGGCGCAACCTGAACTGCCGTTTCTTGTTTCGTTGCCGGCGCACATAAGGTCACGTCCACTTTATCCACTTCTGAAATTGACAAAAGAATATGTTGAATCCGCTCCGGTTCCGCATCCGTTACAACAAGGACACTGAAGGAGAAATCAAAGTTTTCTTTTTCCAGCTCCTCAACGGGCGGAATGCTTTTTATAACTTCACCTAATTCCTCTAACGCACTCATGACCATATACGCACGCGCCGAACGCAAGAGACAATTTTCTCTCAACAGCACTTGGATTTCATACGCTCTGAGCCCTTGACTCGCCGCCTTGCTAATGATAGCCGTTTCCGAATCGTTTAATTTTAAAGTTGAACCCGTGTCTTCATTGCCGCTTTCTTCCGTAACAGCAGCCGCGCCGGCCGACTCGCCTTTTGCCAACGCTTTTAGTTTTTGAATCAGCCCTTTACTGTCAATGCCGCTGTCCGCACCGCTGGCAACAGCCTCCACCAGCTGTTCCAAGGTATCCACGCATTGGAATATGGTGTCGATAATTTCTTTATTTGGTTGCAGTTCGCTTTTGCGCAACAAATCAAGGATGTTTTCCATTTCATGCGTCAACTCTGCAATGTTCGTAAACCCCATTGTAGCCGACATCCCTTTAATTGTATGGGCACTACGAAAAATCTCGTCCAAGACGGAAAGATTACTCGGATCATTTTCTAAATCTAAAAGACAGCTATTTAAGGTCTGCAAATGTTCGCGCGACTCTTCCAAGAACATCCCTAAATATTGATTAATATCCATATATTCCACCCCCACACTTTTACTTGTTAACGGAACGTACAATCTCCCCGGCAATCGCCGGCAATGGGGCAACCTTATCCACCACGCCTAATTCGATAGCTGACTTTGGCATACCAAACAC
The DNA here is from genome assembly GCA_963667825.1 of Negativicutes bacterium. GTDB lineage: Bacteria > Bacillota > Negativicutes > SG130 > SG130 > Azotosporobacter. The sequence goes on from OY764022.1 coordinate 268,608, forward strand.
CACCGCCGTCGACTGGTCCTCTGCAATCGTATACCCGTTTCTCCCTTTGATTGCCTGAATTCCCTTGGCTCCATCATGCCCCATGCCTGTCAGGATAACTCCCACCGCTCGGTTGCCATATAGATTGGCGACGGATTCCATCATGGGATCTACCGCCGGACGATGGCCACCAATCGGCGGTTGCTGACTGAGACGGACGACTTTACGATTCGCTTCTCTTTCCACTGTCATATGATAATCGCCCGGCGCGATCAAGACCAGCCCCGGTCGAATCACATCATTGTGTTCCGCTTCTTTCACCGTCAAGGAAGAAAGTGAGTTCAAACGCTCTGACAGGGATTTAGTAAAACCCGGCGGCATATGTTGCACGATGACTACGCCACACGGCAGATTGCCCGGCAAACGGGTAATTACTTCCTGTAGAGCCCGCGGCCCTCCTGTAGAAGTTCCAATTGCAATAATCTGTTCATCGCTTCCCAAATAAGAGGACGCGACCTGCACCGGAGGAGGCTTAACGAACGCAGTCGCGCTTGGCTGGCGTTTTACCAGTTGTGCGACATTCGCCTTGACAGCCCCGCGGCATTTTTCTAATATTTCAGCACTGATGCCGGCAATCCCCGCTATCGGCCCGGCAGCTTTTGCCACAAAATCAACGGCGCCTAGTTCTAAAGCCCGCAAGGTTGCATCTGCGCCGGCTCTTGTCAAACTACTGACCATGACAACGGGCGTCGGATCTTCCTTCATTATCAATTCCAATGCTTTAATTCCATCCATAATTGGCATTTCAACATCCATGGTAATCAAATGCGGTTTCAAGCGCTTTGTCTTATCTACTGCTTCGCGACCATTGCGTGCGGTATCAATCACTTCAAAATCCGGTTCAGCAGCAAACAAGTCCGATAAAAGCTTGCGCATAAAAGCAGAGTCATCCACAATCAATACTTTAATCATGTCATCATACCACCATCCTGGCCAAATTTCACATGCCTTTTTGTCGTTGTTCTAACTGCTTGCGAAAAATAAAGCGAATCACCTTATCTCGATAATTTTCATTGATTTCAACAAACTTAACCGCAGACCAAAATAATTTTCGATCCTCCTGCGGCTTGAAACATCGCACAACTTCACCCTGCGCCTGTATCATCTCACCTTCGGGTAGTTCTATGCCGACCTGGAAACGCATTCCTACTGTCAAAGGCTGTGTCGTAATGAGTTGCAAACCGCCCCCCCCCACGTCCTTTGTCGCTGCATCCAGGGTAATTGTCTGCTCCGGATCATTATCATCAGGATACTCTAACGTAACCGGCAATGAAATATCGAGTCGCACAAATGCACGTTGTTGAATTTTTTTCATATCGCCTGGTATGGATACAATCCAGACCGGTAACGGACTGATTCGCTTGTTCAACAAAGCGCTATGAAAACTATAAATACCGGAATCGTCGAATACTTTTGCATAAAACTCGCGGCCATTTTCCAACATTACCGGAAACCCCTTGCTCATCGGCATGGCAATTGCAAGCTTTCCGTCGCTGACTTCTTCAATTCGACTAGGATACTGTTCGACATGATTCCCTTTAGGAAGCACGACACCAAGCCGTTGGTTGACTTTGAAAAAATGTTGCGGATTAATGGCAATTGCCTCCCTTGCGAAAAATACACTTAGCGTATCATGGTCAGAAATTTATCAAAAAACCCTCGTAAACCGCTTGTCGTCTTGACCTCATCGCCTGTGACCATACGTTCGGCAATTTCCATGATGCATTTGGCTGAAATCGTTCCCGGGTACGTCGTCAAGAGCGGCTTTTGGCTTTTTACCGCCTTCACCATGTTGCGGTCTTCATATACCAAGCCAAGTTCCGTTACGGATACGCCCAAGAAACGCATTGCCACATTCATTAATTTCCCTACGACTAGGTCACCTTCCTCCTTTTCTACGACACGGTTTACAATTAATCGTAACGGCGCAACGCCCTGATAGCTGGCATAGGCTTTCATCATGGCATATGCGTCGGTGATTGCAGTAGGTTCAGGCGTAGTAACGATGATCACTTCGTCGGCTGCAATGACAAATTTCATGACGCCCTTATTTAAACCAGCTCCCGTATCCACTAGGATGATATCAGCCCAATCGTCACAAACAACCACCTGATGAATAATGTTTTGCAATTGTTGTTCGTTCAAGTTTGCCAGTTGATAGATACCGGAACCGCCTGAAATAAATTTAATGCCTCCAGGAGCATCCACCACGATATCCTGAATGCCAAAGCCTTCTTCCAACAGGTGCAGAATGTTGTAAGGAGCACTGCAACCTAAGACAACATCGACATTCGCCATGCCAAGATCCGCATCGAGAATAAGGACTCGTTTGCCAAGCTGCGCCAATGCCAACGCCAAATTCACTGTGAAGTTGGTCTTGCCTACTCCGCCTTTGCCGCTGGTCACTGTTATGACTTTAGCCTCTGACGTTTGCGTTTTTATAACATTGCTTTTATTTTTAAACGAATTATCCTCGACCATTTTGCGTAATTTTTCAGCCTGATCATTCATCACGTTAATCCCTCAAAATCAAATTTGCTAGTTTCGCGGGGTTGGCCAGTTCAATATCATCAGGAACATTTTGGCCGGTCGTGATGTAAGACAAGCCAACGGGGAAATGGTACAAGAGATTTAAAATTAGTCCGATATTGCTCGCTTCATCAATTTTAGTAAATAAAAATTTTTGGCCGATTGTAAAATGAAGTTGAACACCTAGAAAAAAGTCCATAGTGACTTTTTCCTCAAATGGTAGAATGGAGTTCTCACACAACCATCACCAAAGAGGAGGCAATCACTATGGACTGCCATGATTATATCACAGTGGAATCAGAACGCAAACGCGGTCAACATTTGGGTCAAGAAGAACGCGGAGCGATTCAACAGTTAAGAAAACTTGGATACTCACTCCGATCGATTGCTGCGAAAATCAATTGCTCGGCAAGCACGGTTTTAAATGAACTGCGCCGTGGAACGCCGAAACGAAAAAGCAGTCGCGGACGTGCTCCAGAGTACAGCGCAAAGCGTGGACTAGCCGTATATAAAGCAAACCGGATGCAAAGCAGAAGACATCATCGTATTTTGCATTGCGCCGCTTTCGTTAAATGGGTAGTCGATCAAGTACGTACGAAAAAGTGGTCGTTGGACGTTTGCGTAGGCCATGCACGTTTACATCGCCGATTCGCTGAAAACAATATGGTGTGTACTAAAACGCTCTATAATGAGCTGGCGGCCGGAAACTTACCGTTATCTCGTTTTGAAGTTCCTGAACTCCTCAAGCGTAGATCTAGTCGTAAAAGAGGCCGTGAACATAAGCGTTTAAAAGGTCGAAGCATTGATGAACGTCCTGCCATTGTGGATGAACGCGTAGAAATCGGACATTGGGAAGCCGACACGGTAATCGGCCGTAAAAGCGGCAAGGAAGCTGTTGTTTTGACGCTTGTTGAGCGAGTGACCAATAATTACTTAGCAATCCGCATTCCTGGAAAAAACAGTGAGTCGGTAATCGAAGCAATGGAAGAATTGCATGCTGAATTTGGCGAGCGATTCAGTTCGGTTTTCAAGAGCATTACGGCTGATAACGGATCTGAATTCGAAGAGTTTTCAACGGTTGAAAACTGGGGTTCTTCAATATATTTCGCCCACCCGTATTCATCGTGGGAACGTCCTGTAAACGAAAGACACAACGGGCTTTTACGACAGTACATCCCAAAAGGTGTTTCAATTGAAAAATACAGCCCGGCCGATGTACTTCGTTTTGCAGATGAGCTAAATAGCCGCCCGCGTAAAAGACTCGGCTATCAAACTCCAGAAGAACTTTTTGATGCATTTCTCGACAGCCTTTATGCTGCATGAGTTTGCTGCCATTTTACCGAAGTGTTCAACTTGCAGTTGCAATTTGCGAATAAAAATTTTTGCGGCGAACAGATGGAAAAGCGATCAACAACATCGAGCGCGTCCTTATACTTTGTTGTAGAGCTTAAAACAAGATGCGTTTCTATGCGCGCATCACACTGAAGCAAGGCCTGCAGTTCAGAAAGTTGATACTGATTTTTTGGACTTCGTCCCGCCGTATCAATCAAGACTAAATCTTTGTCACGATGACGATATAAGGCGCTTTTTAATTCTTCTGCCGTATATACAATGTCGATCGGGACACCCATAATATCGGCGTAGGTTTTCAATTGTTCCACGGCAGAGATTCGATACGTGTCTGCCGTGATAAGCGCGACCTTACACCCTTCTTTAACGGCAAAACTGGCTGCCAATTTTGCAATGGTCGTCGTCTTGCCCACGCCTGTCGGTCCAATAAAAGCAGCAACCTTTACACCGTCTTTAGGAACCATAATCCCTTCGATTCGATGGAAATGGTTCTTTATGCGTTCCTTTAACAGCTGCCTGACTAATTGTTGGTCTTTTTCCGCAGTCGCCTCTTCCGCCAGCCCTTGCAAAATATTGTCGGCAATCAACGGATCTACATCATTGGCAAGCAATAACTCGAGTAACGGTGATTTTTTCTTTCCCAGAGCCGGCATTTTTTGCACGACCTGCTCCAGCAATTTTTTCATATTCGCCATCTCAAGCTGTAATGCGGTTAGCCTTGGCTCGTCGCCGCTCTCCAGTAATTGTTTGACCAAAGTTGGCGACGGTTGCGCTACTTCCGGACGTCTTTTTTCTGCAACGCTAGGTTGCTTGACAGGCACCGGCTCTACCGCAGCCATAACTTCAAACATCTCCTGGGAAAAAAAGCCCAACACGCCTCCTTTGCGAAAACGGCGCGTATGTAAGATGACCGCATCTCTGCCCAACTGGCTTTTCACTTGTGCCATGGCCTCTTGCATCGTCATTGCGGTAAACACTTTTACCTTCAATTTACACCTTCACCATCCCTAATGATTGTACTTCCACTTTAGGGTCCAATTCGGCATATGATAAAACCACTATGCTCGGTATCGAACGCTCAATCAACTTATAAAAAGATAGCCGAACCGCCGGACTTGCCAAAACTACCGGCAAATACCCCAGATTCGTCAATTTGGGAAGTTCAACCGATAAACTCTGCAAAAGAGTCTGCATGACGCTAGGCTCAAGAGCCACATAAGAACCGCTTTCCGTTCGCTGTACGGCATTTGAGATCATCTGCTCCAACTGCGGATCCAATGTCACACAAGACAAAACATTCGCCGCCGCATATTGGCGGGAAAGCTGTCTAGCCAACGCATGTCTCACATATTCGGTCAAAATTTCCGTGTCTTTCGTCAATGCGGCATAATCGGCCAGGGTTTCAAGAACCGTAACCATATCGCGAATGGACACCCTTTCACGCAACAGATTGGCCAATACTTTTTGAATATCGCCAATCGCCAGCATTGCCGGAGTCAACTCCTCGACAACCGCGGCATTCGTCTCTTTGACAGAATCCAAGAGCGTCTGGACTTCTTGGCGTCCAAGAATTTCCGCCGCATGAACCTTGATAATTTCAGTCAAATGCGTTGCCAGGACAGAGACCGGATTTACAACCGTATAGCCGGCCAACTCCGCCTGTTCACGCTGGCTTTCCTGCACCCAAATGGCCGGAAGACCAAATGCTGGTTCAATCGTTTCCAAACCAATAACATCTTCAGCTACAGCACCTGAATTCATTGCTAAATAGTGGTCAACTAGTAATTCTCCTTTTGCAATCTCAATTCCTCTTAATTTAATGATATATGCATTCGGTTTCAATTGAATATTGTCACGAATTCGAATTGTCGGTACAATCAAGCCCATTTCCAACGCACACTGACGTCGGATCATAACCACCCGATCGAGGAGATCGCCGCCTTGCGCCACATCTACTAACGGTATCAGGCTATAGCCGATTTCAAGTTCGAGCGGATCCACCTGAAGCAACGATACAATGTTTTCCGGTTTGCGCACTTCTTCATTTTCCCGTTCTTCTTCATTTGATACCTGCGTTTCGGCAGCCTCACGCATCGACATCCTCAAGCCGTAACCGATCGCAAAAGAAGTTAACGATAATGTCATAAACGGAATTCCCGGCAATCCAGGTACAAGGCCCAACATCGCCAATACTCCGGATGCAATGAAGAAAATACGTGGATTCGTAAAAATTTGGCTGACCAGATCATGGCCCAGATTCCCATCTGATGCCGCACGCGTCACGACAATGCCTGTCGCAGTCGAGATCAAAAGCGCCGGAATCTGATTGACGAGACCTTCACCGACGGTAAGCAGCGTATAGCTTTGCAGCGCCTGGACAACGCCCAGGTTGCGCTGCACCATGCCAATGATAAAACCGCCGACAATATTGATGATGATAATGATGATTGCCGCCATCGCATCGCCTTTGACGAACTTGCTCGCACCATCCATCGCGCCGTAAAAATCCGCTTCGCGCTGGATATTGACTCGTCTTGTCTTAGCTTCCGCATCCGTTATCGCACCCGAGTTTAAGTCGGCATCAATGCTCATCTGCTTACCCGGCATCGCGTCCAACGTGAATCGCGCCGCAACTTCAGCAACGCGCTCCGCGCCTTTCGTAATAACGATAAACTGGATGATAACCAAAATGATAAAGACAATAAAACCGACAACTGCATTACCGCCGACTACGAAATTACCAAAGGCCATGATCACTTCACCGGCGTATCCATCTAGCAGTATTAAACGAGTTGAAGATACGTTTAACGCCAAACGAAATAAGGTGGTGATCAAGAGCAACGAAGGAAAAACCGAAAATTGCAACGGCTCCGTATTATACACGGCGATCATGACAATGACCAAAGCAAATGTGATGTTTAAAGACAAAAGCAAATCGAGTAAAAACGAAGGCAACGGAATGATCATCATAATGACGATCGTAATAATGCCTAAGGCAACAACAATGTCACTGTATTTTGCTATGCGGGCTAAACCGCCACTTAGAGAAGTTGTTTCAACAGACAAACCTCTTCGCCCCTTTATCACTAAACTACGATAATTTATGTTTCAAGCGATATACATACGCTAAAACCTCGGCAACAGCCTGATACAATTCAGGCGGCACGACGTCGCCTATTGAAGCCATCGCGTACAAAGCTCGCGCCAACGGTTTGTTTTCCATAACCATTACCTTGTTATCCTTGGCAATCTCTTTAATTCGCTGCGCAATCAGATCCTGTCCTTTTGCCACAACGACTGGCGCCACCATGGTTTTGTCATATTTCAACGCCACCGCATAATGCGTTGGATTTGTAACAACGACATCCGCCGTCGGAACTTCCTGCATCATTCTGCGCATAGCCATCATTCTCTGTTTTTCTTTGATCTTTCCCTTTATTAAAGGATCCCCTTCCATCTGTTTATATTCTTGTTTGACTTCGTCCTTGCTCATTTTCAAACTTTGATTGTGTTGCCACAATTGATATACATAATCAATCCCTGCAAAAAATAAAAACACACCGCAAATTTGAAAACAAAGACTAAGCAGCAAATTTGAAATCATTACAATTGCATCGGCCAATTCAACCGTAATTAAAGCGGGGATCTTGTCTGCTTCTTTCAATAAAAATCGATAAATAAAGGCGCAAACTACGGTAACCTTAAACAACGATTTTGCCAGCTCCGCTAAGGATCGGACGGAAAACATACGACCGAATCCGGCAATTGGATTCAATTTTTCCAAACTCGGCTCCAACACCTCAAGCGAAAACATAAAACCAACTTGCAATATATTCGTCGCAACCGATACGATGAGTAAAATCGCCATGACCGGCATCGCCGCTTTAAAGAGAACCCAAATGCCGCCGATAAACAATTGACTGACCATTTCGATCGTCATATCATTCATCGCCAAATTTTCAAAGCAAATTCGCATATAAAAGGACAGTTCCTGGAATATATGCGTCCCTAGTCCTTGCAAGGCAAACAAGGCCGCCAATAATCCCAGTGTGGCGTTAAGCTCCATACTTTTAGCGACTTGGCCTTTTTGTCTGGAATCTGCTTTACGCTTGCTCGTAGGATCTTCCGTTTTTTCACCGGAAAAAAGTTGCAGATCAAACGTCCATGTCGGCCTTGGCTTAACCAAAAATCGATAACACATCATATACGTTCTTATACATCCCATTAAATGCTTTCTCCAGAAAAAAAATATAAAAAGGCAATACTAACGATAATACGAAGATACCCGCAAATATTTTTGCCGGCACGCCGACGATAAAGATATTCATTTGCGGCATCGTGCGTGATAAAATTCCTAGTGAAATATCAATCAACAACAATGTCGCTAAAACCGGCAGTGAGATCTGAATTGCAATTAAAAAGATCCCTTTCATTAAAGCAACCACAAATTGACTGATTGCTGCATTAAAAACAACCCCAGTCATTGGAATCAACTTAAAACTGGCAACCAATGCTCCCAATACTACATGATGGCCATTGAGCGCAAGAAAGACCATAATGGCTAAAATATAAAGAAAGTTACCGACTAGCGGCACTTGATTGCCCGATTGGGGATCAATAACATTAACGATGCCGAACCCAATTTGCGTATCTAAAATCTGACCGCACATCTGAATAGCGGTAAAAACGAGCGAGCTGACAAACCCGATAATCATGCCCGCGACGAATTCACTTGCCACTAAAAATAAGTAAGGCAACCACTGCTCTGGAATGGGAATGCCCGGTTGATACACCATTGGATACAAAATATAGGTTACAGCCAAGCCCAGCGCCACTTTTACATGCGCAGGGACATTGCGGCTGCCGTATACCGGAGTGAGAAAAAAGATTCCCGACACTCTGACAAAAACCAATAAAAAGACCGCCACCTGATCCTGTACCAAAGAAAACAAGTCAATCATAACGTCGTCAACCCTTTATCGGATAAGATACGGCAACCGTACTAACAGTTCCCGCGTGTAATCCACCAACATAGCCAACATCCAAGGACCAAAAACCAAGACCGCCACAAATACGGCAATGATTTTAGGAATGAATGCCAGCGTCTGCTCCTGAATTTGCGTAGTGGCTTGAAAAATACTGACTACCAGGCCGACCAACAAACCTAAACCCAGCATGGGCGCTGCAATCAGCATAACCATCATCAATGCGTCGCGGCCTAACTGTATTGCTAAATCCCCAGTCATTCTTATTTCCTTTCCACGTCTTTTAATGAAAGCTAGTGACAACAGAACGTATTACCAAATGCCAGCCATCCACCAAAACGAACAATAACAATTTGAACGGCAAGGATATCATAACCGGCGGTACCATCATCATGCCCATCGCCATCAAAGTACTCGCAATTACCATATCAATCACGATGAACGGAATATATAACAAAAAACCAAATTGGAACGCCGTTTTCAGTTCACTGATGATAAACGCCGGGATCAATACCGTTGTCGGTACATCCTCCTGCACCTCTGGGCGCGGGCCATCCGATAAGTTGACAAACAACGCCAGATCATTCTCCCTAGTCTGCTTAAACATGAACTCACGCATCGGTTTAAGACCTTCCGTCATTGCGGCTTCCTGAGACAGGCTTCCCGCCAAAAAAGGCTGCAGCGCATTCGTGTTCACCTGTTCGAAATAAGGCGACATGGTAAAAAAAGTAATAAACAGCGCTAATCCGACCAGAATCTGATTCGGCGGCATCTGTTGAGTGCCCATGGCGCTGCGTAAGAAAGACAATACAACTATAATTCTAGTAAAAGAGGTCATCATAATCAAAATCGACGGAGCCAGCGCCAACACAGTCAAGGTAAACAGCACCTGCAAACTGAGCGCCACGTCTTTTGGCGAAGAAGCGGCTTCCACTCCGACATTAATATTGGGAACAGGCACAAACGGCGCTGCCTGTACAGCCTGTCCCCAACACATCAAATAAACCAACAAAATTAAACAACTTATTTTTTTCGCGCAATTAATCGTTTTACTCACCATTTTTATTCTCGTGCTCCTGTTGCCCACGTTGTTGACGTGAAAAAACTTTAGGAAATCGATGCGTCATCTGTTGCAATGATTGCAGCTGGCGTTGTAAAACATCGTCAAATTCAATATTTTCAACTTGCTGCTGCGCTTCGTTTTTTAACTTCTCAACTTCCGCCGCTTCAACAATTTCAGTTAATAAGACAATAGAAGTTTCCGTCACGCCTAAAACCAGAACCTTGCCAGCGGCATCGACAATCGACACCGCTTTATTTTGACCAAGTGGAATGGTCTGCAGGACGCGGTTATTGCTTATTTTCAGCCAACCGCCGCCACCGGCCATACGGGCGCCTAAAAAACGCGAGGCAAAGTAAGCCATAGCAAGCACTGCCGCAAACGTCAAGAGTAAGGATATCACATATGTTACGGTAGAAAACCAAGAACTCATCCCCGTCGGCTTAGGCTCTTGATACTGCAAATATTCGCCGCCGCTTCCCGCTGCTTCTAAAGAGCCATTCATCATGACCAAAATCATACAAAGACTTGCACACAAAACAATTTTTCCTATCCGTTTGCGTTTCTCGGCACACCCATTCATTTTAGCCAAGCGCTTTCCGAACGGCTTCCAAAACACGGTCAGGTTGGAACGGTTTGACGATGAAATCACGCGCTCCCGATTGAATGGCTTCGATAACCATCGCTTGTTGGCCCATTGCACTGCACATAATGACCTTAGCAGCCGGATCCAGCTTTTTAATTTCCTTGACTGCCGTAATCCCATCCATTTCGGGCATCGTGATATCCATTGTCGTCAAATCCGGTTTCAACTCTTGGTATTTTTCAACCGCCTTTTGACCATTTTCCGCTTCCCCGACTATTTCATACCCATTCTTGCTCAAAATGTCTTTAATCATCATACGCATAAACGCTGCGTCATCTACCACAAGTACCTTTGCACCCATTAATTATACATCCCCCTTTATAATGTGACTCTTTTTTATTGTTACTATAAAACCATTATAAGTTTTTTCCACACTTTAATCAATTTTTATTGGATCGTGTAGGCTCTTTCTAATGGACTCACGATATCCGTAATCCGAACACCGAAGTTTTCATCAATGACCACGACTTCCCCTTTGGCAATCAACTTGCCGTTCGCCAGAATATCCACCGGTTCACCCGCCAGTTTATCAAGTTCAATAACCGATCCGGGCGATAACTCCAGTATCTCGCGAATCAGTTTTCTTGTCCGGCCAAGTTCTACCGTTACCTGCAACGGAACATCCATGATCAAATTAATATTCGTATCGCCGCTCATCATTGGCGGCGCCATCAATGGCGCAAACTGCACCGGCTGTACATTGACATTTTGCGGTTGCCGTTGCTGTTGCTGCGGCTGTTGATAAACCGGAGCGGCCCCTTGTTGTTGTTGTTGTTGCTGTTGCTGCGGCGCCTGAGCCGCGGCTTGCGGCTGTTGGGCCGGCTCTTGCACTCCACCCATAAGATTTCCCACCATCTCTTTCGCCACACTGAGCGGCAAGATTTGCATGATTTCACTATCGATCAAATCTTCCACTTCCATGCGAAATGCGACCTTAACGATATTCTCCGACATCAGCAAACTGTTGGAAATGTTGATGTCATCCGCGAAATCAACGAGCGTCACATTCGGCGGTGAAATATCAATCTTCTTTTTAAAAACAGTGGACATCGATGTGGCTACCGAACCCATCATTTGATTCATCGCCTCACCCACAGCGCTCATATACAATTCATTGAGCTGCGTCGGAGGGTTGGTCCCTTCGCCTCCCATCATCAAATCCGAAATAATCAGCGAATCCTGCTCACGGATCGCCAACAGATTCGTTCCATTTATCCCTACCGTATAACCGACTTCAATTACCAAGTACGGAAGCGGATACTGGCTACGAATTTCTTGCAATGTGGATATGGAAACGCGAGGCGTAGTGATCGAGACCCGCCGACCGAGCAGTACCGACAAAGAAGTCGCCGCACTCCCCATGCAAATATTGCCAATTTCGCCCAATGCATCCTGCTCAATTTCCGATAGGCTATTTGTCCCGGCATTGCTTGCTGCAGCATCAGGTTCCCCACGCAATAACGCGTCTATCTCTTCTTGGGACAGAAATCCGTCATTCATCGTTATCATCTCCTTCGGAAATCACTCCGGTAATCTGAACAGCCATCCGATTACCAGCTAAGCCAGGCTTACATTTGAATTTTTCTTTCCGCCCGACAATGAGGCTCAATTCTTCTTCCGACTTTTGCTCCAGTTGTAAAACATCATTTAAGCAAAGTCCCAATAGCTCCTGCACAGTAACCGTCGCGCGCCCCAACTCAACATTCATCGGAATCAGCGTGCGTTCCAGCTTCTTTTGAATGGCGCTGATATGCTCAGGCAACGACTGCCTGGCCACAGATGACGATACCCAAAACGTCGTCGTTAGCTTTGACATAATCGGCTCTAAGACGAGATAAGGAATACAAATATTGAAAAATCCTTCCGCTTGGCCAATCTTCGTTTGCAACGTAATGATAACCACCATGTCATTCGGCGGTACAATCTGCGTAAATTGAGGATTTGTCTCGATAACGTCCAGGCGCGGATCAATGGCAATTACTTGCTTCCATGCCTCTTGAAGGCTTTCCATCATTTTATTGATGACCCGCTTAACAATTGCTTCCTCAATATCCGTTAAGGAACGTGGCTTCGCCGGCGGGATTCCTGGTCCTCCGAAAAGACGGTCAATGATGGCAAAAACGATATTCGGGTTCAACTCCATAATCGCATTGCCTTTCAGCGGTTTCATCTGAAACACGCTGATGACGCTCGGATTCGGCAGGGAGCGGATAAACTCTTCATACGTAACCTGATCGACCGAGGCCACATCAATATGTACTAAGGTGCGCAAGTGCGCTGAAAAATAGGTGTTGATCAGTCGGGCAAAGTTTTCGTGCAGCATATAAAGCGTTCGGATCTGATCTTTCGAAAACTTATCCGGACGCTTGAAATCATACACTTTGATTTTACGCTGCGTCTGCTCCACTTTCATTTCTTCCGCCGATACGACGCCCGTGGATAAAGCCGACAACAGCTCATCAATTTCCGACTGTGAAAGGACATCCCCAGCCAAACCTATCTCTCCTTTCTTTCCCGTCTATGTTACGACACGAATTGTTACATTACTGCAGTACAAAGTTCGTGATATAAACCTCGTACACCTTTTCTTGGCCAAAGGCTTTGTTGATTTCATTCTTTAGCAGTTCTTTCAACTGATCCTGTTTCGTCGGATCAAAGTCTTCCATGCGCTGCGAACGAAGCACATAGACAACCGTATCCATGATCTTGACTTCATTCGGCGTCGGCGCCTTGCCGCCCGGAACCGGCTCCCCTTTATCCAGCTTCATTTCGGCAATCACGCCGACTTTCAAAAACCGTCCGCTATTTGCGCCGCCAATATTTATGATCAGCCCTTCCTTGGGATCACCAATCTTAACCATGACTCCCGGGTCATGCTGCTGGACCATCGTCTTCGCGTTACCGGCTCCTTTATCGCCAACAATCTTCGTCGCAATAAAATATGAAATACCGCTAGCGAGTACAATGCCCACCACAACCAATCCGACAATCAACAGAATCGGAGACTTTTTCTTTGCCTCTTTTTCTCCTTCCGCCATATCTGCACCTCCATGTTATAATATCGCAATCCATTATTTTACATATATTTTACCGCATATTGCGGAAAATAGCTCGTTTATATTCTACCGTACGGTAGACCACTTCTTTCATCGCTTCTTCTACCAGTATTTTTCGTCCAGTCGTCAGTGTAATTACAGTATCCGGGGTTTCCTCAATCGTTTCGATCAAATCGGCATTCAGGATAAATTCTTCCTTCGTTTTCAGGCGGGACAACTGTATCATGTGTTTCTGCCTCCTTCTATTTCGGCTAAACAAAGGACAGGGGAAGGGTTACTTCCCCTGCAGCTCTACAACTTACCGTTTCAGGTTGACCAATTCTTCAAGCATCGTGTCCGATGTGGTAATAATTTTTGAATTCGCCTGGAAACCACGCTGGGTGATGATCATATTGCTGAATTCCTGCGACAGATCGACATTCGACATTTCAAGCGCCGAAGGCGTCAATCCGCCGCGACCGCCGCTGTTCGCCTCGCCGACTTTGGCAAGACCGGAGTTGTTCGAAGCAATGTACGTATTGTTGCCCGCTTTCATCAGACCGTTGTTGTTGGCAAAGGAAGCCATCGCCACCTGTCCCAGTTTTTTGCGCTGATTATTGGAGAACAATCCGGTCATTACGCCCTGGCTGTCAAAAGTCACATCGCCCAGGACGCCCATCGCATAGCCATCCGGCGTCATGCTGACCGTCGACGTGGTATCCTTACTCTGCGTGATCTTACTGCGGTCAAATGCGACGGTCATCGCATTGGCGCCCGGCACGCTGAAGGACAAGGTGTTTTCACCTAGAGCCAATGATGAATTGGAAGGTTGGCTCGCACGTCCAGCCATGATTGTTCCATCAGGCGCAACCGGTGTAACGAGTGCACCAATCGTCACACTATTTGCAGTTTGCGCAACATCCTTACCTTTGTAAGGGATTGTCACGCCGTTTGGAAATGCAACACCGCCCGATAAATATGTCGCTCCATTCCAGGTGATATTAGGAATCGTCGCCAATGTGGTATTAGTCATATCCCCGGATTCGGTAAACGCGCAGCTCCAGCTAGCCGTTGAGGAATTATATGTGAACGTACCTTTAAACGTTCGCAACGTATTCGTATTGTCAAACTCGGAAAATCCGATGACTTGCGGATCCGTACTGGTGGACAATTTTAGGTCTGTAAAGCTAACGTTTTGCGCTGCAGTTGCTACCGCAGGCGGGTTTAATGTTTGAATGGTGTTCAACGTACCGTTCGTATTAAAGTTCAGCTGCGTATATTGGTTCGCCATCGCCGGCAGTGAGCTAATCCCTGCCACATCAGTCTTGCAAATCCAGGTATTATCACCCGTTCCGGCAGCCCCTATATTGACCTTATAGTATTGTTGCGTCAGTAAATGCTTGTTGCCGAGCGAATCGTAAATATTCTCCGAAGTCGCCGCACTGTTGCCGTTGACCGTCGCAGAGTTCAAATTGCCAGTAAAGCTCGCACTGGTCGTTTGCGTCGCCGGCATCGTGACGCCGATCGGCTTGACGAGATTCGACAAGACGCCGGCCGTATTGATGTTGCCCAGGCTATCGGCCATCCAGCCTTGGACATGAACGCCTGTCCCCGGTACGACATAGTTGCCGGCCGCATCGAATTTGAAGCTGCCGTCGCGCGTGTAAGTCGTGCTCGCTCCGTCGGAGAGGATGAAGAAACCATCGCCGGAAATCGCCAAATCGGTCGGTACGCCGGTCGATTGCAGCGCGCCGTTAGTAAATTGCGTGTCCATGCTGGCGATGCTCATGCCGAGACCAACCTGCATCGGGTTGGTGCCGCCGAGATTGCCGTTCGGACCGGCCGCCCCCTGCAGCGTCTGGCTCAGCATATCCTGAAAATTAGTTCTACCCGATTTGAAACCGGTAGTATTTACGTTGGCAATGTTATTGCCGACCGTATCCATACGTGTCTGATGGTTGCGCAATCCGGCAACACCAGAGAATAATGAACGCATCATAATAAAACAACCTCCTTATTTTTAAACCTGCTGCTTCTGTCATTCCGCAGCGTCAGACTTCCTCAAAGAGGTCCAGTCTGTTTAGAACCCTACACAATCACCGCACTGTCGATGTTAGTGAATACATTTTCTTTGACGCTGTCGCCATCGACCGCCGTAATGACCGTCCTGTTTTTCACTCCGACCAGAAAAGCCATTTGATTGTCCATCAACACCAATGTCTCTCTGGACCCTTTCGCCGCCGCCTTATCCACTGCGCTTTCCAATTTACGCATCTGTTCCTGGCTCAATTGAATGTTCCTGCTTTGCAACCGTTGCCGGGCATGTTGGGAAAATTCAACCTTGGCCAATTTGCCGTCCAAGACCTGCCCAAACGAGGCTTGCGCATTCTGCGTCTTCTTAGGCGCTATGCCTGCATAAGGACGCTGTATGGGAAGAATCGGCTGCTGCGGATACAGGATTCGTTTGTCATCCATGACCGTACTCCTCCAATCCCACTACTCTGTTACGAAAGCACATTTGTTACCTGATTCATATTGATTTCGATTTTCGGTCCGACTCGCAGCAATATGTTGCCATCGACCATTCTAATGCCAAGCACGATTGCATTTTTAGTCGTTCCGTCAGTAGCTTTCCACTCGACCTTATGACCGATCATTACCGTATCCTGATTTTCCACTTCGGTAACTTTGTCCACATCAATTGTCGTCGTGCCAAAAACAGCATCGCCCACCACCAGCTTCACTTGACCATCTACGACTTTTACAGAACTGACCGTGTCCGCCTGCTCCAGGCCCGTTTTGGGATCGCTCCAGTGCACCATCTTGCCCAACATGCTGTTCCCTTGCGTTATCAACGCCGACTTGTTCAAATTTTGCATTTGTTCAAGACTGGAGAACTGCGCCATCTGTGCGATAAACGCATCATTTTCCATTGGTTTTAACGGATCCTGGTACTGCAGCTGCGTTACCAGCAACTTCAAAAAGTCATCCTTGCCTAATGCGCTATTGTCTCTCTTCGTCGTCACCGTTTGGTTCGTAACGCCACTATTGGCTACGCCTGTCACATCAGCCATTGTTCTTCCTCCTTTTTACTTCACTCGGATTATACGCGATAATCCACGCCGTCTGCACTATCATCCAGTGCACGGTTCAACTCTTCGACACTGTCAAAAAAGCTTTGTTCCGTCTGGTGATTTTGCTGTTGAGACTTATTTTGCTGTTGTCCTTCTTGTCCCTGCTGCTTATCCGGCAGCGAGTTGCCCAGGCCTGCATAGATATCAACGTTATCCACTTTAAACCCTTGGTTTGCCAGGTCTTGTTTCAGCTGTGGCATTGAAGCTTCTAGCAGATGGCGAACTTCCTGGTTATCGGTATGAAATGCAGCACTAACATTACCGTTATCAACGGAAATGCGCAACGTCATTTCACCCAGATGCTCCGGATTAAGACGAATTACCATTTGCGCGCTGTCCTTCATCGTCACAAGCTTTGCCTGATCGACGATCTGAGTGACCACTTGATAGGGATCCTGTGTTGAAACCGGCTGTTGCACGGCAACAGGTGTCGCTGCGCTTGGCAGCACGGCCTGGAAAGGCTTCGCCTGTGCATCGAAAACAGAGAGAAATGAGCTTGCCGTTTCAGTCGGTTTTGGAGCCGCGTCTGCCGCCTTTACCGTTTCTTGCAGCTTCGCACTCTGCTCTTGCGTGTGTTCACCGCTTTGTCCGTTTGTTTCCTGCTCTTTCATTACGGGTTGCTGCGTCGTTGAAAAATTCGCTTCCGCTTCTTTCTTCAAACGCTGTTCTGCCGCTTCTTTGCTGAGCATCGGCTTTTCTTCTACAGTGACTCTTCCCTGCAGTGCGGCGACCGTTGCCTGAATCAGCTTGCTGGTCTCAGCTGTTTGCTTGGACATTGTCGTTTGTTCACTTGTCATGTTCTCTTGTCCCTGTTGCAACTCATCTGTGCTGGCCGGTTGTTGCTTCGGCGCTTCCACTGCATCGCCAAGTTGTTTACCTACACTCTGCTTCGCGTCATTTTGCTGCGCCAACGTTTTCTCGCCTTGCTCCTGACCTACACTCTGAACAGAAAGTGCGTTGTCACTTGTTTGCACTAACTGGGACTGCGCTGTTTTGTCCAGCGTCGTCTCATCCGCTTTCACTGCAGTTTCGGGAATCATTTGTCCTTGGTTCAGCGGCGCTTGCGCTTGTTCTAAAAGAGGGTTGTTCGCACCTTTTTGTAAAAGCGCAACCGTTTCAGTCGGCACGCCATTTGTCACTGCACCAGCCGCGGCGCTTGGCGCTTCGACTATTGCATCCGATGCTTGGGCTTTCACTTCATTCAGCGTCGGCATAGCCGCTGCCGCCATAAGCATGGACAGGACATTGACATCTTGCGCCTGCGCTTTATCGGTTTCGGGAACGTCTTCTTTGCCTTGCAATTCCTGCATCATTTTCCCAAATACCGGATTTGTCGGCGCAGCCGCTTCTTTTTTACTGTTCACAGCGCCTTTTGCGGAAATGGTTTTGAGTTGCATCGCTATTGCCATTTGTATTTCTGCCATTTTTTCACCTCCTTTCTCGGTAACTAATTTATATGTTGACGGTTCAGTTGGCTTTCGCCGCCGATTCCGGCGTCGTCGCTAACTTCCCCTTCATCATAATCTGCGTCAACGCTGCGGCCCGCTTGGCATCCATCGTAGCCATGATCTTAGAAACCTGATCCTCTTCCATCTTGTTGAAAATCGCAATGACCGTCGTATCGTCCAACAAATTGATGATAGGAACGACTTCATCGGGTTTCATTCCACCATACAAACGGGCCAATTTCCCAATCGTCTTGGCCTGCTCCTGTTGCTTCATCTTTTCCAGTCTTTGCAATTCACTGGCATCCAATTTCTTATTTTCCACCGGCGGCTGCAAAAGAGGATTGACGGCATCGGCAGGCATTGCCGGAAGGACTTGCGAATTTGACGTTACCGGCTCCGAATCAAGCGGCACCGTTTCAAAATTCGTCTTCGGCTGAACAAGATATTTTCCTACGACTGGATATTCGGCCATGCCCCAGCGTTCCGCCATCGTCTGCACATCAAACAACTTTAGGTAAATGCCGGCTGCAAAGCCAACTCCAGCCAATAATAGCAGCAGCAATAAAATCAGTAGCCACTTCAACCAGCGCCTGCCGCGCTTAACCGGTTTATCGGTTTGACCGCCTTTGGCCGACTTTTTCGCATCTATATTTTTCTCATCCAGCTTTTTTGCCTTGTCAGCCATGCACACCTACCACCTTATCTTCGGTCTCGTCACCTACTGGCAATCCGCCATTACCTTGTTTACATAGTTTTGCGTTTCGGAATACGGCGGAACGCCACCATAGGATTGAACCGCTTGCGGACCTGCATTGTATGCGGCTACCGCTTTTTTCACATCGCCGCCAAAGGTTCCCAGTAACTCTTTTAAGTATCGCACGCCGCCATCCACATTTTGTCGTGCATCAAAAGGATCCTTCACTCCAAGCCCCTTGGCCGTATCCGGCATCAGCTGCATGACGCCGATTGCGCCAGCCGAGGAAACAACGCTTGGCGAAAAGTTTGACTCTGTTTTCGCTACAGCCATTGCCAATTTCGGATCGACACCATGTTGCCTTGCCGAAAATTGTACCATCTTGACAACATCCTGCGCTGCTGGATCATATTTTGTTTCATTTACTGCCGTCGCCTGCTTAAGCGCCGCAGCAAAATCTCCATTCTCTAAAGCAACGGGCGTGGACGTCGCCATTCCAAAACGCTGTTCGATGGCCGCCATCCGCTGCATCACTTTTGACATTCCATCCATTTCATTCCCACCCTTAGCGATCACGCACATAGAGTTGCAGGCCGATTTCATCGAGAGTTTTCTGTTCTTCGGCTAACCACTCTTGCTGATACTGCTGATATTTTTTCTCTTTGACTTTTTCCACGACTTTTTCTTGTTTTAGCGCTTCTGCCAGCGCCTTGAGACACGCGTCGTGCCGAACTGCCGCCACTGCAATTTGTTCTTTTTGTGAATGAATATCTTCTCTTAATTTATCGAAATATAACTCATACAGCTTAAACATTTCAACAAGATTCGCCGCCCCATTTTGCCTCAGTTCGCGCAAACTGCTCATATTCTCCTGCCATTTGTCTTCTAGCATCTGCAACACCTGTTGTTCTTGACGCAATATTGCAGCCGCCTCCAGTAAATTTGCCTGCGCCTGTTCTTTTTGCATCGTTCGGTATTTCAGCAAAGCCTGCAGGCGAAATCGAAAGGCATGCATGAGTCAGTTCACCCCGTTCCCAGCGGCAGCATCCTTGCCAGCGTTTCTTCCATCCCGACTTGTTCATATACTTGTTGCTGCAAGAACTCGCGAATCAATTGGATCATATTCACAGCCTGGTCAATCTGCGGATTGCTTCCTGCAACATAAGCGCCAATGTTAATCAAATCTTCTGCCTCACGATACGTTGCCATGACCGACTTAATCCGTTGTGAAGCCGAATAATGTTCTTGATTGACGATTTCAATCATAACCCGGCTTACACTTGCCAACACATCAATCGCCGGGTAATGGTTCTGCGCTGCAATCGCCCTTGATAATACGATGTGTCCGTCTAAGATACTGCGTACCGCATCGGCGATGGGTTCGTTCATATCATCGCCGTCAACCAGCACCGTATAAATGCCAGTGATGGAACCGCGTTCCCCGGTACCTGTTCTCTCCAATAGTTTCGGTAGAATGGAAAACACCGACGGCGTATAGCCGCGCGTTGCCGGAGGTTCGCCGACAGTCAAGCCAATTTCCCGTTGCGCCATCGCAAAGCGGGTAACGGAATCCATCATCAGCATAACGTCCTTGCCCTGATCACGAAAATATTCTGCAATGGCGGTCGCCGTCATCGCGCCTTTCAACCGGACCAACGCCGGTTGATCGGAAGTCGCCACCACGACGACAGATCGTTTAATCCCCTCTTCACCAAGGTCCCGTTCGATAAATTCCCTTACCTCACGTCCCCGCTCTCCCACCAATGCAATAACATTGATATCCGCTTCGGTGTTTCGGGCAATCATACCCAGCAGCGTACTCTTGCCAACGCCGCTGCCCGCCATGATGCCGACGCGCTGTCCTTTGCCCAACGTCAAAAGACCATCAATCGCCCGTACTCCGACGGTAAGCGTCTCCGCTATGCGCGGCCTCGACATCGGCGGCGGCGGCACATTATGCAACGGATAAAGCTGGCCGCCTTCGAGAGGCCCTTTCCCATCAATCGGATTGCCCAGCCCATCAAGGATCCGCCCCAAAAGATGCGGTCCCACCTGAACTTTGAGCGTTTGGTTGGCAGAAAAGACTTCACACCCCGGACCTAAGCCATGCATTTCGCCAACCGGCATCAAAAGAACCCGTTCATTGCGGAAGCCAACCACCTCAGCAGGAATAACCTGATCATCATTGCGTGCTCGGATGTAACAAAGATCACCCAGATTCACGCTCGGCCCCTGGGACTCGATGACTAAGCCAACAATTTGCGTAACCTTGCCGCCAACCTTCATCATTTCGCCGCTTTGAATGGCGCCTATGTAGCGTTCTGCATTAAATTCCATCACGGCATAACTCCCTGTAGCGCTTTCTTGACATTTTCCAATTGCGTATCAATTTTTGCATCCACGTTGCCATAGGGCGTCTCAATAATGCAATCTCCTTTTGCCAGCGTACGGTCGGCTGTGATCGTAATTCCCTGATCCCTGCCAAGCATCATCTGCAGATCATGCTTGGCATGCAGCAACACCTCATAGTCTTCCGGTTCGACTCTGATATTGAATTCATCTTGATCTTTTACTTTGGCTAACGCCGTCTTAACAATCGGCAATATGACCATCGGATTTTCTTCGATCTCCCGAGCTAACACTTTACTCGCGATCGCCAGTGTAATTTCAATAATTTGACGTTCTGCTGCCAGTATCATTTCCTGGCCTTCAAACTTTGCCGCCGCAATTAATTTTTCGGCTTGTGCGACAGACTGTTGCAATTCGTTTGCCATTTCTTCTCTTACAGCAACCTGCGCAGCCTGCTCTCCGGCTTCATACCCGGCCTTGTATCCTTCATTTCGCGCAAATTCCTTCACGTCCTCAGCCTGAACGGCAGCCTCATCAAGCATGGTCTGCGCTTCGGCCTTAGCTTCATCACGAATAGTTTCCGCTTCACTATGAGCCAGTTTCATCATTTCATCAATGATATGTCGCGCTTCTTCTTCCATTGTTTCTGCCGTGACTGCGTCTTCGTCCGTTCCCGAAGGAGCCAATTCACGGTGCGTTTCTTCCATTGCCGGAGCAATGGGAAACGGCACCGCCACAATATGCGGCGCCTCATTCAATGAAACATACTTGATAATCTTAGACAATAATCTCGTCTCCTTTGCCACGGGACACTACAATTTCTCCCGATTCTTCCAGGCGACGAATCACATTGACAATCTTTTGCTGCGCTTCTTCGACATCGCGGATTCTGACCGGCCCCATGTACTCGATCTCTTCCTTCAACATCTCGGACGCACGTTTTGACATGTTCTTGTAGATTTTCTCCCCGACTTCGCCCGAAGAGCCTTTGAGCGCCAACGCCAAATCCTTGGACTCGATTTCGCGCAGCACCAGCTGCAATGAACGGTCGTCGAGCAATACGATGTCTTCGAAGACGAACATACGCCGCTTGATTTCTTCCGCCAATTCGGGACTTTGAATTTCCAAGTTCTCAATGATCGTACGCTCTGTCGTCCTGTCAACACGGTTCAAGACCTCTACGATGCTGTCGATGCCGCCCGCAGCAGTGAAATCCTGCGTAACCAGCGAAGACAACTTGCGTTCGAGAATCCGCTCCACATCTTTTAGGACGTCCGGCGAGGTTCTGTCCATCGTCGCAATCCGCTTTGCAACATCGACTTGCCGTTCTGACGGCAAGGAAGACAAAATCGTTCCCGACTGCTCTGGAGACAAATACGCCATGATCAAAGCAATTGTTTGCGGATGTTCATTTTGAATGAAATTCAACAACTGCGCCGGATCCGTTTTGCGTGCAAAATCGAAAGGCCGAATCTGCAAGCTTGAAGTCAAGCGATTGATAATCGCAACCGCCTTGTCGGATCCCAGCGCTTTTTCCAGTACTTCCCGCGCATAATCGAGACCACCGGAAGAAATATAATCCTGCGCCATGGCCATTTGAAAAAACTCGGCCAACACTTTATCTTTTTGTTCCTGCGATACTTTACGCTGATTGGCTATTTCCAGCGTAATTTTTTCAATTTCATCTTCGCGCAAATATTTAAAGACCTGCGAAGAAATTTCCGGACCTAATGCGATCAGCAGGATGGCGGCTTTTTGTTTATTGTTCATTTCAGTAGACTGATACATATCCTCACTCCTGAATTACTCTTCTGTCAACCACACTCTGATCAATTGAGCCACATCTTCCGGCTTGGCTTTAGCCAGTTTTTCGATTTCTTCGCGCTGAGCGAATTTGGCTTTTTCTTCTTCCGTCATTTCTTGTTTCGCTTCAACGATAGCCTCATCAAATTCTTCTATCGACATTTGCTGCATATCCTCTTGCAACTGCTGTCTGCGTTGCCGCAAACGCCAAGCATAGAGGCCGGCCAAAATAGCCAAAACAACCGCAGCAATCGCCGCCCACAGCAACATTTTTTGCTGCATCGCCCGATCTTCTTCTTCTTTACGCTGCTTATCAGCCAGTTCCGTATTAAAGGCCAGACTTTCAACCGAAATCAAATCGCCACGGTTTGGGTTGATGCCAATAGCCGAACCAACGGCTTTCGCCAAACTGTCCTGTTGATCTTTATTGATGCTAGAGTCAACCAGCACTGCAATCGTCAGACGTTTGATCGAACCCGGTGCAGCCACCGTCTTTTCTTTCAGCTCATTGATTTCGTAGTTACGGGTTACTTCTTTCTTTTCATAATTCGATTGATTATTATTGCTGTTTGTCACATAGCCAGGAATGTTTGAAGTTACTCCCGGTACGCCGCCTGGCGCTTGTGCCGTTCCTTTGAAATTTTCCGTCATTTCCTGCGAACTGCGGATAATTCCTTTATCATCGACAACCGGTTCAAACACTTGGCGATCGGTAGTGCGCTGATCAAACGTCAGTTCCACATTAACCCGCGCCGCAGCTTTATTAGGGCCTAACACTTGTTCTAACAGCGTCTGCACGCTCTTTTGCAGGCTATCCTGCACCTTTTTCGTCATTTCAATTTGGGTAACCGTGCCGCGATTCGCAACTCCGGCGGCATCATCATCCTCATTGAGCACTCGGGCCATCTGGTCGACAACCGTGATGTTCTCCGCCTTCAGCCCTTGAATGCTGTGCGCTACCAAATTGACGATTCCCTTTACCTGATCACGCGACAATTGAGCCGAAGGGCGCAATTTGAGCATGATCGAAGCAGACGCCGGTTTTTCATTCTTCTTGTACAAACTGTCTTCCGGCATCACAATGTGAACCCGAGCTTTTTCGACTTCCGATAGTTGCTCAATAGTCCGCGACAATTCGCCTTGCAGCGCTTGAAGCATATTCACTTTGTTTTGAAATTCAGTTGCGCCAAACTTATTCTGATCAAACAATTCGAAGCCTTTATTGCCTCGTGGCAAGCCTTGGCTGGCCAGATCCAAACGGATCCGATACACGTCTTTCGCTGGAACGAGAATCGTTGTGCCATTGGTACCAATCTCATGGCTCACCTTCATCTCTTTCAACTTTTCGCGAACTTCGCCAGCATCTTTTGTTTCCATGTCAGTAAAAAGAGGTACATAATCTGTGCGGCCGCCCCATAAATAGCCCCAGGCTAATACCGCTACAAAAATCATGACAGCCGTACCGACGACCATATACTGCTCTTTTTTACTCAGCTTTTGCCACAGGCGCAAGGACTGTTCTTTCCAGTCAGCCATTGTTCCACCCTTTCAAACGACTTAAAATAACGTTTTTCCTTACACCTGCATCCGCATAACTTCTTGATACGCGTCAAGCACCTTATTACGTACCGTCATTGTCAACTGCATCGCAATATTTGCTTTTTCCGCAGCAATCGTAACTTGCGAAAGATCCTCAATTTTCCCCGCCGCTAAATCGACGGATGCTTTAGCCGCCTTATGCTGCAATGCATTGACGTCATCGAGCGCTTCCGTCAAGAAAGTCCCGAAGCTTTTCGTCTCTACCTGTGCAGTAACTTGGCCGCTAACCGGTTTTACCGGTACAGGGATTAACTTTATCGCATCAATTTGCATTACGTTCCTCCTGCCCTCTCACCAAATCAACGACCAATTTCCAGCGCCTTTAGCGCCATCGACTTTGCCGTGTTGACCGACGTAACATTCGCTTCGTAGGCCCGCGAGGCTGTGATCATATCCACCATTTCGGTAACAACGCTGATATTTGGCATATCCACGTAACCATCCGCATTCGCATCCGGATGCCGCGGATCATACACTTTGCGCGGCAGCGCATCATCCTTCTTAATTTCGACAACCCTGACGCCTTCGCCAACCTCGGAATTCTTTCCCATTTGTCGCGATAACATGCCTGCAAAAGAATTTTCTTGGGTTCGCGGCGCAAAGACAAGCATTTGACGCCGGTAAGGACCGCCTTCCGCCGTACGTGTCGTGTTCACATTCGCAATGTTGTTAGAAATAACATCCATTCGCAATCTTTCTGCTGTCAACCCCGATGCCGCAGCATCAATCGCACCAAACAAACGCAAGATTATCCCTTCCCTTCTTTAATCGCGGATCGCAGTCCGCTGAAATAACCTGATAACTGTTGCACCACCGCGTTATAATAAATGTTATTCTTCGCCATACCAGCCATCTCCGTATCGATATCAACGTTATTGCCGTCAGTTCGATAACTGGTTTGCGTGATGGTATTGACGCGCGGCCCCGGAATCCCTTCAACCTGCATCGGCATATGCGCAGCATTGGTACGCGCCATCTGCAGTTTGTCCTGCGACATTTCTTTAGCCAGCAACTCTTCAAACTGCACTTCACTTTTTTTGAACTTCGGCGTGTTAACGTTCGCAATGTTATCGCTGATTACTTTTTGCCGCAGCGTTGATGCGCCGATCGCTTTTTCCAAGATATCGACTCTTGGCGATCCCAACAGAGCCTTCAACATAATGCTGATTCCTCCACTCTTCATAATCTATGCTTTTCCACATAAAATGTCGGACTTCTATATTTTATAGTTATTTCTACGCACCCCTGCAAATTCCTTGCATTTCCTGTAATTATTTAATTATTTTTAAACCTTTACAATATCTCCCACGTTTTGCTTTCAAACCTCTTTCATTCATTCCTATTTCAAACTTTACCTCTTTCGCATCTATCCTAAGAATAAAAATAGGTAAAGTTCGGTACTAGACCGCACTTTACCTATTTTACCTTGTCTCGCGTGCAATTGCTTGTTTATTTCATTTATTTTACTTCTTTAACTTTTTCAACTCATCCAGCAGCAAATCATTCAGTACTTTAATATACGTTCCCTTCATGCCAAGCGACTTCGACTCAATCACGCCGGCGCTTTCGAATTTGCGCAAGGCATTGACGATAACGGAACGGGTAATGCCGACGCGATCGGCAATCTTACTGGCGACCAACAGTCCTTCATTGCCATCTAATTCACTAAGAATATGCATAACGGCTTCCAGTTCGGAATACGATAAGGTTCCGAGCGCAATCTGCACTGTCGCCTTTTTACGCGCCTCTTCCTCAATCCGTTCCGTGCGGTCGCGTAAAATCTCCATCCCGACAACCGTCGCACCGTATTCGGCAAGAATCAAATCGTCATCATTGAATTCAGCATGGAATTTCGCCACGATCAACGTACCGATTCGTTCACCGACGCCATGAATGGGTACAATCGTACTAAATTTGCCGGTGAAAATACAAGGCGTTCCTTCGCTGAACGCGCACAGTCCGCCGTCAAGCGTCAGATTCGGCGATGTTTCATTCACCTTCAACAGCCACTCTACGTAGCGTTCCGGAAAACGGCCCTGCAACAACACTTTGTCGCGCATCAGTTCACACTCAAACTCGTTTAACAACGCATAGCCGAGGATGTCGCCCTCCTTGCTTACGATATAAATATTGGCGCTCATAACATTACTTAAAACCCTCGAAACTTCGTCAAAGGCTACCTTTTCCGATTTTTGCAGTAATTTGTTGATTTTACGTGTTCTTTCTAACATTGACAACACAGTTATCTCCTACCTTTCCTATTCTTTAAATTAAATATTGCTGGTTTATAAAATAAAGCGACTACGACCCTGGTTCACTCTTCCCTGTAATCCTGGAATCAAGTCAGCGGAGTTTGTCTTACTAAGCTCGCGGATGCGTTTTTTGATAGACGCATTTCATATTTGCCCGCTTTGTGTCCGGATATAAATTCACTTCCGCCATGCTTGTATGCCCTAACATCAGCTGCACCGCTTTTGCCGGTGCGCCAGCCTGCAGCAAATGCGCCGCAAAACTATGTCTCAGCATCTGCGGGTTGACTTTCTTATTCCATGCCAACTCGGTCACATAGCGATTAACGATTCGCCGAATACTGCGGTCACTTAAGGAGCCGCCCCGGCTGTTCAAAAATAATCTTTCCTGCTGACACTCGGAATTTTTTGCAAGTAACCGCGGGCGTCCCTGCGTTAGATACGCAGCAATTGCCCCCCTTGCAGCACTGCCAATCGGGACCATTCGCTCCTGCGCCCCTTTGCCATATATAAGCACATAGCCAGCCTGCAACTCAAGATCAACAAGAGTAAGACCCGTTAACTCACTCACCCGGAGGCCTGCAGCATAAAGCAACTCTAATGCGGCTCGATCGCGCAGCCCTATTGCATCCGATCCCGGCAGCGCCAACATGGCTTCGATTTCCTGCTGCGTCAAAAGAGCGGGCGCCTTGACTTCGAAACGCGGCGCACGAACCGACAAAAACGGATTCTCCTCCATGACGCCTTCACGGCAAAAAAATCGGTACATTGAGCGCAGACTCGTGATTCGCCGTGCAATCGTGCGCGTCGAATAAGCTTTACGCTGCATTTCCGCCTGATAAGCGCGAATCACCATTGGAGTAACGGTACGAAAAATCACCTCACCCACAACCTCCTGTACTTGCATGAACTCCAAGAATTGCCGTATGTCAGCTTGATAGTTCAGCACGGTGTGTGGCGAGGCGTTTTTTTCCAGATGCAGATAAGTGACGAAGCGACGTATTAACTCGCTATCAGTTTCCATTTTGTCTCAACCTTACGTTTTGTCGAATTGTGGAATATAAATTTTCTAATTTATGTTAGCATACTCTTTTGGATTATGCAAGGTTATTGTCTAATTTTTCTATAAATTCAGCAAGAGCGCTAAGTGCACGGTCTGCAATCAACGCATTCTTCGCTTTCTTGTCCCTGATCCGTTCTCCCCAGGGCGGTAATAGACCAAAATTGACATTCATCGGTTGAAAATGCTTCGGGTCAGCGGTCGTAATATAACGACATAACGCACCATGTGCGCTGGTCTCCGGCAACGTCAGCAGCTCTTTGCCTTGCAGCAGCCGCGCCGCATTCAATCCGGCGATCAAACCCGATGCCGCCGATTCGACATAGCCTTCGACGCCTGTGATCTGCCCAGCAAAGAAAATCCCGTTCGCTTCGCGCATCGCCATTGTCGCATCGAGCAGCAACGGTGAGTTTATAAATGTGTTTCGATGCATTACGCCAAAGCGAATGAATTCGGCTTTCTCTAAACCGGGAATCATGCGAAAGACCCGCTCTTGTTCCGGCCATTTTAAATGGGTCTGAAAACCGACCAAATTGTAAAGCGTTCCCGCCTGATTGTCCTGGCGAAGTTGTACGACGGCATGCGGCCATCGTCCCGTTCGCGGATCATCAAGCCCAACCGGTTTAAGCGGCCCAAAGCGCAGCGTATCGATGCCGCGCGACGCCATTTCTTCGACCGGCATACAGCCTTCAAAAAAAATCGCTTTTTCAAATTCTTTGGTCGGAGCCATCTCGGCCGTCGTCAGCGCCTGCCAAAAAGCCTCATACTCTTCTTTGTTCATCGGACAATTGAGATAATCTTCATCGCCTTTGCCATACCGCGCGGCGCGAAACACTTTATCCATGTCGAGACTCTCTACCGCCACAATCGGCGCCGCGGCATCATAGAAATAAAAATACTCTTTGCCCGTCAATGCGCCGATTGCTTCGGACAGTTTGGGCGAAGTCAACGGGCCGCTGGCGATGACCAACGGACGATCTTGCGGAATTTCCGTCACTTCCGCATCGCGTACCTCTATGCGAGGATGGCTGCGCAACAAATCGGTAACCTGTTGACTGAAACCATCACGATCTACGGCTAAAGCGCCGCCCGCCGGGACACGATTCGCATCCGCCGCCCGCATGATTACCGAGTTTAAACGTCTCATTTCTTCTTTTAGCAGACCGACCGCATTTTCCACATTCGCGGCGCGCAGCGAATTGCTGCAAACCAATTCGGCAAAACCGCCGCTATGGTGCGCCGGCGACATCACCTTCGGCCGCATTTCATATAAAACAACATCAGCGCCCGCTTCAGCCGCTTGCCAGGCAGCCTCGCTTCCAGCCAGACCGGCACCGATTACCGTTACCTTATTCGACACGCATTTTCCTCCTATTTCGTCTCTTCATCCGCTTGCGCCGTTTTCTTCGTCCGTTTGACCGGCGCTTTTTTTACTTTAGGCGTCCCTTTGCCTTTCGTGCTTTTCACCGTATCGGCCGTTTTTCCTTTGGCCGCTTTTGCTTTTGTCACTTTCTCGCTCTTTTGCTTTTCTGCCGCAATCGCTTCTTGCCGTGTGCTGCAGGCATCATTGCTGCAGTGCGTCGTAAAACGACCATTTTTCATATTATGCTTCAGCATGAAGGATTGGCAGACGGGGCAATTTTCTTTCATCGGCATATCCCAGGTCATATAATCACATTCCGGATATTTTTGACAACCATAGAAGACTTTGCCGCGCTTGGTTTTGCGTTCCACCAGCGTTCCCGCGCATTTAGGGCATGCCACGTCAAGCTCTTTTAAAATCGGCTTCGTATTGCGGCAGGCCGGAAAACCGGGACACGCCAAAAAATTGCCAAACTTGCCGCGTTTGACGACTAAATTACGCCCGCAGAATTCGCAAATTACATCGGATTCCTCTACCGGCAATTCAACATGGCCGATGGCTTCCTCGGCATGAGCGAGGCTTATACCGAACGGGCCATAAAAATCTTTTAACAACGTTAGTCTTGAGTCACGTCCCTCGGCGATTTCATCCAGACGCGCTTCAAGTCCTGCCGTAAATTCAATATTTACGATATCGGGGAAATATTCCTTCAGCAAATCCAAAACGACAAAACCAAGCTCCGTCGGTTCAAAGCGTTTTTCTGAACGAACGACGTAACCTCTCGCAATGATCGTCTCAACGATTGGCGCGTAAGTGCTTGGACGTCCGATGCCTTTTTCTTCAAGAATCTTGACCAGACTCGCTTCCGAATAACGCGGCGGCGGCTCTGTAAAATGTTGCTTCGGTAAAACTTTAAACAGCGGCAGTGCCTGTCCGACGACTACTTCCGGCAGCAAAACATCCTTTTCTTTTTCGCTGTCATCTCGGCTTTCGCTGTAAACATGCATAAAGCCCGAAAACTTAAGCTGCGAGCCTGTCGCCCGTAAACCATACTGAGCCGCCTTAATATCAACCGTTACCGTATCATAGACGGCGGGAACCATCTGACTGGCGACAAATCGATCCCAAATCAATTTGTATAATTTGAACTGTTCTTTCGAAAGATATTTTTCCACCTCTTCCGGCGTAAAGTCCATTTGCGTCGGTCGAATCGCTTCATGCGCATCTTGTGATTTCTTATTCGTATAAGTGTTTGGTTTTTCCGGCAAATGTGAATTGCCAAACCGTGCAGCAATGTACGCACGCACTTCCTCAATGGCGCTCTCCGCTGTCCGCACCGAATCGGTACGCATATAGGTAATTAAACCAACGGGACCGGATTTTCCCATTTCAAGGCCTTCGTATAATTGTTGCGCTACCATCATGGTTCGCCGCGACGTGAAACCGAGTTTGCGTGCAGCTTCCTGCTGCAAACTGCTGGTGATAAAAGGAGCCGCCGGATTGCGTCGTCTTTCGCGTTTCTTGACTTCGTTCACCTGATAATCGGCTTTTTCCAGATCTTCGCTGATTCTCGTTGCATCAGCCTGATTGTTGACCTGGGTTTTATTGCCTTCAATGCTCATCAATTGCGCATCAAAAAGTGAACCTTTGGGCTTGTCGCGCAACTTGACTTGAATGCTCCAATACTCCTCCGGTACAAACGCCATGATTTCCTTTTCCCGATCACAAATCATTCGTACGGCTACAGACTGCACCCGTCCAGCGCTAAGCCCTTTTCTAACCTTTCGCCACAACAACGGACTCAGCTTATAGCCGACCAGTCGGTCAAGCAAACGTCTGGCTTGTTGCGCATCCACGCGCGCAAGATCAATATTGCGCGGTTTTTTAATTGCCGCCTGAATCGCGGTTTTCGTTATTTCATGAAACTCAATGCGACAAGCTTGTGTTTCCTCTAAGCCCAACAGATGAGCCAAATGCCATGATATCGCTTCGCCTTCGCGATCCGGGTCAGACGCCAGAAAAACATTCGTCGCATTTTTGGCGGCAAGACGCAATGATTTGATCAGATCGCCTTTGCCACGGATATTAATATATTTCGGCGTAAATTCATGTTCTACATCAATCCCAAATTGACTTTTAGGCAAGTCGCGCAAATGGCCCATCGATGCCTTTACCGTGTAATTACGCCCAAGAAATTTCTCTATTGTTTTCGCCTTGGCCGGCGATTCCACAATTACTAAGGATTTACTCACCTGATACCCTCCCGTGCCACACGAATATATCGTTTCCCTTCCTGCTCCGCAATAAAACCACGCAATTCTAAAAGCAGTAAACCATGCGCCGCTTCCGGCGCAAGCAAACCGGTTCGCATGATGATTTCATCTGTGGTCTGCGCCTCTTCGTAACTGAGAACGTTATACAGCGTAGCCTCCATTCCTTGCAAGGAATGTTCCTCGCTTTCGTTTTCTACCCTTTTACTACTCTCACCATACTCCGCTAAAATATCTTGCACGCAAGACGTCAGTTTAGCGCCTTGTTCGATCAGCTGGTGCGTTCCCTGGCTCGTTGTAGAAAAAATGCTGCCTGGAACGGCGAAAACATCGCGGCCTTCCTCTAGTGCAAAATCAGCCGTGATCAGCGCACCACTGCGCTGCGCCGCCTCTACAACGACAACGCCGCGTGACAAGCCGCTGATAATTCGGTTGCGTGCCGGAAAATGGCCTTTGTTCATTGGCGTTCCCGGAGGATATTCCGAAATGACGCCGCCGCCGCCATCGACAATCTGTTTAAGCAGCTGCCGATGTTCTGCCGGATAGACCGTATTGATACTGCAGCCCAACACGGCTAGAGTTTGCCCCCCTCCGCTCAACGCACCGCGATGAGCCGCTGCATCAATGCCCCGTGCAGCTCCGCTGATCACCCAAAATTTCTCACGCGCCAATTCCTCGGCTAGTTTCTTCGCTGCATTGCAGCCGTAATTCGATGCCTTGCGCGTTCCGACAACCGCCATCGTTCGATCACACTTCGGCAATTGCCCATAATAATAAAACAATAACGGCGGACGGCAAATATGACGCAGCAGCACCGGATAGTCCTCATCCTCTAACAGGCAAATACGAATACCCTGTTTCTCCATAGAACTTGCCAATTCTTCGACGGCCTGCAAGCGTCGCCCTTCAGGCAACGTTTCACAAACCGCCGCAGGGACACAGCCTGACGCGCCCCATTCCTCTCGGCTTGCAAGCCAGGCTTGCTGCGCACTGCCGAAATAACCAATCAGCTTTGTCATTCTGCCTTGGCCAATCCCCTCAATGCCTTGCAGCGCAGCACGATACCATCTTTCCATGCTAAACCTCCTTTGACCTGTTGCTTCGCAAATAGAACGCGGCTAACAACGCACGGGTTTTCAATCGGGCAGCAAAGAAAGAGTGTGACTGCAATATTTTTGTTTCATGAATTGTAAAATGAGCGTTAATTAGTTTGCCATTCTATTTAATATTGCAAACTCCTGTGAAAAAGTCAACATTTTTCATCGTTTTTGCCTTTAATTCTTTCTTTTATCAGTAACGCAATCTGTTTTGCGGCCGCTGGCCGTCGCAGCTGTTTTACCCTCTGCAGCATGTTTTTTAGCTGAACGTTATCCTCGCACAGCAGATTCGTCAATTTTTCCACGACGCCCTGTACCGTTTCCGCTCGTACCGCGACGCCATTTTCTATTAGATAGGCTGCATTGGCTTCTTCTTGCCCTGGAATCGGTCGGTATATGACCAGCGGCATTTGCCTGCAAAGCGCTTCCGCGACCGTAAGGCCGCCCGGTTTGGATACCAGCACATCAGAAGCTGCCATAAAACGATTTACCTGCTGCGTATACCCGATCCCCCTTACCCGTTTCGGATAGCGAGTCTCAATTTTCATTAATTTTTTTTGCAACTTATGATTCTGGCCGGCTATCGCAATCCATTGGACATCTGGTAATTGTTCAACTCCAGCCAAAATAATCTCTTCCATCGGCAGTAATCCCGCGCCGCCGCCCATCAGTAGGATCGTCTGTTTTTCTTTTGCCAACCCTAACTCCGCTAACACCGCTTCCTTCTCCACAGCTTCAACGAATTCCGCGCCTACCGGAATCCCGCTGCACGTTATCCTTTGCGGCTGAATTTCATACTTCAGCAAAAAATCGCGTAATTTCTCATCAGCCACCGCATACTGTTCGATTTCAGGATAGACCCAAAGACGATGTACAACAAAATCAGTCACTATCGCCAACGTAGGTGCAAAAATTCGTCTTCTCTTTACCAGGTCAGCGACCAGGCCAGCCGGCGTCGCATGGCTACACACAAGCATATCCGGCTGCCACTCCGTCAGATACTGTTCCAGTCGATTGGCTAAATAGCGACTCACCTGTTTTCGGCCCCATAAGGCTAATGAACTTTGGTTTCCCCAGCCATACATCAGACCGTAGGCTTGTGGGAATACGGCTAGTAGCTTCAAATAGAAAGCTAAAATGAAGCGCCCCCAGCTTGGGGGCAAAAAATCAAAGATATTGACAACCTGAAAAACACCGTCCGGCTCTAATACGCGCAATTCTTCGCACACAGCTTGTGCCGCCTTGATATGTCCCGCTCCAATCGGAGCACTTATGAACAATACTCTCACCGCTGTGCCCCCTTCAAGCAATCCTTCACTTCTTTACGTTCCATATATATCTTTACTTTACTGCTGTCAGGACAGCGAACAAGTAACTCGCTTGCCGTTTCATTGCCAACCATGGCTAATGCCGCGATTTCCACCAACGGCGTCAGGACGAAGCGACGCTGCGACATTCGTGGATGCGGCAGTTCAATTAAATCCGTTGCTCCTGTTTCAAGTTGATTATAAAGGAGCAAATCGATGTCAATTACTCTTGGTCCCCATCGTTCCGCACGAACGCGCCCCAGCTTTGCCTCAATACCCAAACAAATTTTCAACAGTTCTAAAGGACTCAATCTCGTTTTTATTTCGGCTACGGCATTAATAAAGTCCGGCTGATCCGTCTTGCCCACAGGCTCAGTTTCATAAAAAGATGAGTAATTCTCTAGTGAAATATCAGGATGCGCCTCCAAAGCCAGAAGCGCATCACAAATGCATTTTTCTCGATTTCCAAGATTGGCGCCAAGTCCAATAAAAATCATCTATTCTTTTCTCCGAATCGTCTCCATCTGGATGTAATCTAATTGTCCCGTCAACGGAATGGCTGGTTTGCGAATCCTTACCGCCACTGAATCCGCAAGTGCATAGCTCTTCAAAATCACATCTGCGATATGAGTGCCGGCGGCTTCTAATAGCTGAAAACGATGATTTTCCATAATGCTTTTCACTTGTCCATACACCTTTGAATAATCAATCGTTTCCTCAACGTTATCCGTTTCGCCTGCTTTTGATAAGTCCGCTGAAATTTCCACATCTACATAAAAACGCTGGCCCAATTCTCTTTCATGCTCATGTACCCCATGAAAACCATAAAACATCATATTATGCAATACAATTCGGTTGCTCATTAAAACTCCTCCTTAGTTATTGCGTCCGTCATACGAGCGATACGCACCATTTCTTTTACATCATGGACTCTTATTATCTTAACGCCCTTCATAATGGCGCAGGTTACGCTAGCCGCCGTTCCCTCTAGGCGATCTTCCACTGGAAGATCGAGCACTTCGCCAATAAACCGTTTACGCGACGTTCCAATGAGAATGGGACAGCCTAATCCTTTAAATTCCGCCAAACGTGCCAACACGCTTAGATTCTGCTCGGTTGTTTTTGCAAAGCCGATCCCCGGATCCAAAATAAGCTGTTCTCGTAAAATGCCGTGCTCTTCAGCAATTTCAATGCTTTTGCTAAAAAAGGTAAGAATGTCCTGCATAATATCCGTCTCTACGTTGATCGCCTGGCGGTTATGCATCACAACGACCGGTACCTTGTATCGGGCAATGACTTTTGCCATATTCGCATCACGTTGTAAGCCCCAGACATCATTGATCATGTGCGCCCCGCTTGCTAATGCAGCCTCGGCCACTTCCGCCTTATACGTATCAACGGAAATAGGTACCGGACATTCCTTGACAAGTCTCTCCAGCGTTGGCATCAAACGCTCCATTTCCTCTTGCGCATCAATGGCTTGGTTTCCGCCGTAAGGCCGGGTAGACTCAGCGCCAATATCGATTATATCCGCTCCGTTACTGCACATCTCTCGCATATGGCGCAGTGCATTGTCCAGGTTTCTAAAGCGGCCGCCGTCAGAAAATGAATCCGGCGTAACATTCAAAATTCCCATCACTACGGTACGATTCGTTGGAAGAACTAACTGTTTGTCCTTCCAACTATATTCACGTTTCATCTTCGCTTCACTGTTGTGAAGCGCTTCCTCCATCGCAATCGCAATATCCGGCAAGCCCCAGGGCTGTTGCTTTAGTTGGGCAATCGCCAATCGATATTGCTTTACCGTTGCGCAAATAATGACGTCCGTATGCGCTACACTTAAATCGGCCACACCTCGTGCAACCGCAACTTCCCCTCCCTTTGCCAAAAAAGTCTGTTTTAATAAATTCGCATTTTTAGCTTCAATTCCTTCTATTTTCATAACTTTAAATAATATCTTATCTTGCATTATAACAATGCCTCGTGCATCGCAACCGATAGCTTGCATTTCACGCTGCGCCTGGCCGCGTTTTGACAACTCAATAATTCTTGGCACAAATCGCACCTTTTATTCCTCCCAACCTTGCTTACAACACTTTATCCCTGACAGCTATTTTGTTATTGTATCATATCGCTGTTAGGGATTTAAATAGATTTGTGCCTTGACGATAAAAAACCGACTATGGCGTGTTCCACTACAGTCGGCATTCCATTCTTATTTAGTTTTGTTTTTGAAACAAAACAGTCCGCGTGCATATTCCGCCGCAAGCCAAACAAGGCTCTGGCTTTGCCATTATCGTATGAGCATCAAATTGACTAACGGAAGCACAGAGAGTACATTGATCGTGAAAAATCCAAGTTTTTTTTGCTGACACGGAATCACGTTTAATTCTCGCATACACCTTTGCAGCCACTTCTTCACTGGAAAAATCAATCTGCCATTCATCAAGGCGCAAGCGGCCTTCCGTTTGCAACAAAACTTTTTCTAAAAAGCCTAACGTTTTCGCTTTCCATGCAGTCGCATCAATAAGAAATAAATTGCTGGCGCCGCTAAGCAGCAATGTTTCTTGTCCCTCGACAAGAACAGTCTCGATGTATTCCAAACGACCTTCGCCCTGCCAAAGAATCTCCGGCAGACTGGAAACCCATTCCTGACGTCGCCCTGCCGCAACTAAAACTTCGCTCAAATCAATCTCATCTTCCTCTTTCGCTGCATCGACAACCGTCAATGCAGACTTTGTCTCGCGCAAAACAACCATCACCGACGGCAACTCTGTTGTGCGGCTTTTGTAGAGAAGCATACTGGGCAAGCGGTCAACAGCCATCTGAATGGCCAACGGACTGCGTAATAATACGCCCGTCAAGCGTCGTTTCAATAAATCCGGACTGCTGCAATCCTTCAAAATCAAATTGCAAACCTCAACTTTCACACCTGTAACAGCATTCAAGCTCGGCTCTGCGAGAGTTTTTACAGGTTCCGGTTCTACCTGAGTCACTTTCTTTTCCGCTAACGACGATATTGCATGTAAAGATGCTGGCGTCGCCGAAGGCTCTGCTAATCCCTTTCCGCAAAACGGACAAAAGACAAAGGACGTCGGTCCTTGCGGCAACTTTTGACCACAAAACGGACAAAAAGTATACATATGCCAGTCATCTCCCATTCCTCACCGCATTTACTCTTCAAGGCATTACGGCAACCCCAAAGAAGGCAAATCCTTGACAAGTTTTAATTACCTATATTCTACCCTACAATAAGTAGTAAGACAACGAAAAAACTTTTTATGCAAAAAGAATAAAGGATCTGCGCAATTGCTTGTGCAGATCCTTTAAAACTGGCTCCCCGGGTAGGACTCGAACCTACGACCGATCGGTTAACAGCCGATTGCTCTACCAACTGAGCTACCGAGGAATAAAACCGGCGACTCCCTATCCTCCCAGGCCGCTTCCAGCCAAGTACTTTCGGCGTATGTGGGCTTAACTACTGTGTTCGGTATGGGAACAGGTGGAACCCCACAGCCATCATCACCAGATGCGAATTGTCCTAAAGCATTCATCTACTGCGTTGCTGCTGTGCTCCTTCGCTCGACGTAATTCTCATTACGCCTTCGCTTTGGTGCTCGCTGCGCCTTGTATCTAAATACTTTATGCCAATTACCATTGCTCAGGTAAACATTTCTACAAGAGAATATATTCCCTGAAAACTTTATAGAAGAAAGATTTTGCAAACAAGTGGTTTCATAACTTGCACTCGAGTGAGTGCAAGCTTGCATTAAGTCAAGCCCTCGGCCTATTAGTACCAGTCAGCTCCATTCATTACTGAACTTCCACACCTGGCCTATCAACCTTGTGATCTACAAGGGGCCTTACCAGACTACTCTGTGAGAAACCTCATCTTAAGGCTGGTTTCACGCTTAGATGCTTTCAGCGTTTATCCTTTCCCGACGTAGCTACCCAGCTGTACCCCTGGCGGGATAACTGGTACACCATTGGTCAGTCCACTCCGGTCCTCTCGTACTAGGAGCAGTTCCCTTCAAGTTTCTTACGCCCGCGATGGATAGGGACCGAACTGTCTCACGACGTTCTGAACCCAGCTCACGTACCACTTTAATGGGCGAACAGCCCAACCCTTGGGACCTGCTACAGCCCCAGGATGTGATGAGCCGACATCGAGGTGCCAAACCTCCCCGTCGATATGGACTCTTGGGAGAGATTAGCCTGTTATCCCCAGGGTAGCTTTTATCCGTTGAGCGATGGCCCTTCCACGCGGTACCACCGGATCACTAAGCCCGACTTTCGTCCCTGCTCGACCTGTACGTCTCGCAGTCAAGCTCCCTTCTGCCTTTACACTCTTCGAACGATTTCCAACCGTTCTGAGGGAACCTTTGGGCGCCTCCGTTACACTTTCGGAGGCGACCGCCCCAGTCAAACTGCCCACCTGACACTGTCCTGAGTGTCGTTACTACTTCAGTTAGAACTCCAGTAAGAGAAGGGTGGTATCCCAACGTCGACTCCATACATACTAGCGTACATATCTCTCAGTCTCCCACCTATCCTGTACATCCCTTACCAAAATCCAATGTCAGGCTACAGTAAAGCTCCATGGGGTCTTTCTGTCCAGTCGCGGGTAACCTGCATCTTCACAGGTATTTCAATTTCACCGGGTCCCTCGTTGAGACAGTGCCCAAGTCGTTACACCTTTCGTGCGGGTCGGAACTTACCCGACAAGGAATTTCGCTACCTTAGGACCGTTATAGTTACGGCCGCCGTTCACCGGGGCTTCGGTCGAGGGCTTCGGATTGCTCCTAACTCCCTTCCTTAACCTTCCGGCACTGGGCAGGTGTCAGCACCTATACGTCAGCTTTCGCTTTAGCAGGCA
>OY764022.1:312500-1510000 GCA_963667825.1 Negativicutes bacterium
CGCGATGTTCAAACGGTTTCCTGCAAAAATTTTCGCACGGCAGCGCCATGCAGATAATCGCATTTCCGTCCCTGCCATGTATTTCGCTCTGCCATCTGCGCAATAATCGTATCGCGTATCTTCCACCAACCGGTCTGCCAATTGCTGAATAGAGTGTTGCTTTCCGGCGCACGGCCAATCAGCCTTTGCACCGTGATTTCAGGATGCAGGTGTTCTAAAAACAGAATCACCCGTTCCATATACTCTTCTTTACTGATCAAATCAATCTGCCCTTCTTGATACCACTTCGCCAATAACGTTCCTTTGACTACATATAATGCATGGAGTTTGACTTCCGTTACGCCGAGTGCCGATAAGATCCGCGCGCCTTCTTTGACGTCAAGCTCATCATCCCATGGCAGATTTAATATTAAATGTGCGCAAATGGAAAAACCGTATCGCTTGATCCGTTGTACAGCCTCAATGAATTCCGCCAGGCCATGGCCCCGATTAATTTTTTCCAGCGTATGATAATTTACCGTTTGCAACCCCAGTTCAATGCTGATCTCAATCTGTTTCTCCTGCGCTACTTCCGCCAGCATCGCCAGATAGGTCTCATGGATGCAGTCCGGTCTGGTGGCAAGTGCGACTCCGACTATATCCGGCTGGCACGCTTCCATTATGTGAGCGCGTAACTCTTCAGGCGGCAGATAGGTGTTACTAAAGTTTTGAAAATATGCAATGAACTTTTCCGCCTTGTACTTCGGCTTGATATGCGCCATATTGGTTGCGATCTGCTGCGCAACCGTGATCGATGCCGGCAAATTTTCATAACCGGCGCCAATTTCGCCGCAAAACACACAGCCGTCTAAGCCGCAGGTTCCATCGCGATTGGGACATGTAACCGGCAAACTGACCGGTAGCTTATATACCTTAACGCCAAAACGACGGCGCAGGTAATCCGAATAGGTATTATAACGTTCTGTCAACATCAGTGTAAACCCGCTTTCTTTATCGAACCGGCTCCTGCTTTATCTCAGACACGGCGTGTAATTGAACGCGTTTTCCGCTGTAGTCAATGAGAATTGTTTGGCTGAGCCTGTTAATTTTTCCACTTGCAAGATATTGCAAGACATCGAACGACATCCGTTCCATTTGATACCTTTTTTTCAGTTCCCGCCAGGAAAGAAACGTATAGTTGGGAAGATATTGACGCACTCTCGCCTCATCACGCCAAAAAGCTGTTTTTTCCTCATCCCACTGTTCTCCATCCCAGCTTAAGCCGCTAATCCGCAAGCCGCCCTTAGGTACGAGCAGCATATCAAGTTTGAGAAGTTCTTCAAATAATTCCCTCGTCACGGCGTATTCCTCGCGCGCGAATCGCAGTAAAATCTCCGCTAACCCCTTCGAACTGTGCGCAATCATCTGAAAGCTTTGCCCCGCCCAATACTCCGCCAATTTTTCATAAAAAGTAAATGCGCCTCCCTCGGTCTGACAAACCAGATAGTCAACCGAATGTGCAAACAGTCCGCTATTGTAAAAGCGTTCGACGACATCTTCCACTTCTTTTAATCGTAGCAGTTCCGCATAGTGTAACCATCGATTGCCCATCACTTCATACGGCGGAATATCGAGAAAAACATATTCATGTTTTTCCGCTTCACGACGTATTCCCGAGCCCGGCAATAATTTCAAAAAGCCCAACTGAAGCATATGCGGTTTGAGCGCATACACTTCATTAAAGGAATTCGCAAAACTAGCATAGTCTTCATAGGGAAGTCCCGCAATTAAATCGAGATGCA
Organism: Negativicutes bacterium; assembly: GCA_963667825.1. Classification (GTDB taxonomy): domain Bacteria; phylum Bacillota; class Negativicutes; order SG130; family SG130; genus Azotosporobacter. The sequence goes on from OY764022.1 coordinate 314,282, forward strand.
AATGTACATTATCCGCTTTGCGTAAGCAGTTCACATTGTCAGTCAAGCGCTGCCACTGATTTATCCGCTGGATTTGACGCAGCGTTTTTTCATTTGTCGATTGGACACCAATCTCAAGCTGGAACCGGCCGGGCGGCAAGGCGGACAACAGCTCCAGGTCCGCTGGCTGCAAAATATCAGCCGACACTTCAAAATGAAATAATGTTTCCGTCTCCGCTTGCGCCAGATAGCGCCAAATACTCTGGTAGTGCTGCGGCTTTGCATTAAAAGTCCGATCCACTAATTTCACCTGACGGACTCGCCTGCGCAAAAAAACATCCAGTTCATCTTTCACCTTCTCAAAGCTGCGAAAGCGCACCCCCTGTGTCGCACTGGAAAGGCAGTACTGACAAGAATAAGGGCAGCCGCGTGAAGTTTCATAATAAAGAATTTTTCCCTCTAACCGTTCTAAGTCCGTCTCTTCATAAGGAAAAGGCAGCGCATCTAACGCATGTACGACCTGCGCTTCGCCAGCCGCAATTCCGTCCGGGCTGCGCCAGGCGATTCCCTTAATTTTCGCAATCTCCTGCCCACCCTTTTCTAGTTCTTTCAATAATGCAGGCAGTGTTTCTTCGCCTTCACCTAAAATTACATAATCCACCCAGGCAGCACTTTGCAATAAAGTCGCTGCGTTATACGTCGCCTCCGGTCCGCCGACGATGATTTTGCATTTCGGCAAAACTGCCTTGATCGCTTGCGAAAGCTGGAGAATTTCCTGGCGGTTCCAGATATAACAGGCCAGTGCCAGTACGTCCGGATTCTGCCGAAACAGGTCGCCGACCAGCTCACTCAGGTGCTGATTGATGCTGTATTCTTTTATTTCACTTGACAGCCCCTGCGCCTTCAAAGAACTTTTTAAACTGTATAAAGCCAACGCCGAATGAACATACTTGGCATTTAATGTTGTTAGGACAATCTTCATCTAGGCACCTCATTCATTTAAAACTGCAATCATCATAGACCCGTTCCTTAATTCTGTCAACAAAAATGCCTGACGCAAAGAGGATTCTGCACGTTTCAGGCTAATAGATACTAAGGATAACTTATCTTTTCTAAAGGAGTGGTCTTAGCATGATTAAACAATTAGTTCCTTGGATGGTAGGCGCAATGATCCTGGCTCCCGTTTACGGCCGAAGCGAAGCCAGCGGAACAAATACGACCGCCCTGCCGGATCGCAGTCAGATTCCCAGCGAAGCCAAATGGCATTTGGATCACATGTATCCCTCTTTGCCAGCTTGGCAGCAAGAGGTTGACAGTCTTAAACCTTTGCTTGCGCAAGCCGCCGCTTATCGAGGCACCTTGTCCTCTTCGCCGCAGCAACTGCTGAATTGCTTAGCGTTGCGTGATGAAATCGGCCAGCGCAGCGGCAAGTTATTCGCCTATGCTCGAATGCAGCGTGATGAAAACACCGCCGATAATAACGCCCAAGCGCTCACCGGCAAGATGGAAGGTTTGCTGGCTGAAAGCAGCGCCGCCTTATCGTTCATCGATCCTGAAATCCTCTCAATGCCGGATGCCGATTTGCAAGCATTGCGTAATCAGGAAGCGCAACTGGCTCGTTATGATTTCTATTTTGACAATTTACTGCGTCAGAAACAGCATGTATTGTCGCCGCAGGAAGAAGCATTGTTGGCACGCAGCGCAGAAATCGCACAAGCGCCGGAAACAATTTTTAATATGTTAGCGCATGCCGACATGACCTTTCCTGCCATGAAGGATGAAAAAGGTCACCTGACCCAGTTAAGCGAGGGACGATACAGTCTTTTTATCCGCTCACCACAGCGCGCTGTACGTCAGCAAGCTTTTACCGGGCTATTCGACTCCTACCGCCAATACCGCAATACCTTCGCCGCCACACTAAACAGTAACGTCAAGAAAAACATCTTTTACGCCGACAGTCGTCACTATCCTTCGGCCCGCGCGGCTTCCCTCTTCAATGACAACATCCCGCTTCCGGTTTATGACAACTTAATCGACACCGTGACAAACAACCTGGCCCCTTTACATCGCTATGTCAGCATCAAAGGCCGCGCCTTAGGTGTTGAGCAAATGCATATGTATGATTTATATGCGCCGCTTGTCTCCGATGTTTCCCTTCATTATTCTTACGCAGAAGGAAGAAAGCTCGTCCAGCAGGCCCTCTTTCCGCTTGGCAACGACTATGGCGTCGCATTGTCACACGGCCTTGATTCCGGTTGGGTCGACGTATATGAAACCAAGGGCAAACAGACCGGCGCCTATTCGTGGGGCGTCTATGGCGTTCACCCTTACGTTTTGCTTAATTATCAGGATCGCTATGAAGACGTCTCCACGCTGGCGCACGAGATGGGCCACGCGCTGCATAGCTATTACAGCAACGAACGGCAGCCTTTCGCCACTTCTTCTTATACTACCTTTTGCGCCGAAGTCGCTTCGACTACCAATGAGATTCTCTTGCTCGAGCACATGCTCGATACCAGTAAGGACCCCAAAGTCCGCCTCTATCTGTTAAACCAGTATCTTGAGCAAGTCCGTACTACCGTGTACCGTCAAACCCTGTTTGCCGAATTTGAAAAAGAAATCCACGAAAAATCCCAGGCCGGCGAGACGCTCACTGCCGATCTTCTCTCAAGCCTCTGGCGTCAATTGAACATCAAGTATTACGGACCGAACATCGTCGTTGACAAAGAGATCGATATGGAATGGGCTCGCATTCCTCATTTCTATTACAACTTTTACGTCTATCAATATGTCACCGGTTATTCTGCCGCCACCGCGTTAGCCGACGGCCTGCGTACACAAGGCCCAGAAGCGCAAAAACGTTATCTCGCCTTTCTCGCCAGCGGTGGTTCGGACTATCCGATCACCTTACTGCGTAATGCCGGCGTCGATATGAGCGCACCGCAGCCAATTGAACTTACTTTGAAAAAATTCGCCGAACGACTGAACGAATTTGAAACGCTGCTTAACGCAGAGAAAAAATAAAAAATCGCGTACCACCTTATCTTTTCGGTGGTACGCGATTTTTTTATCGCAAGATGTCTTCAACGCATTGCTGCATTTCTTTCGGCGTACACGTGCCCTTGTGAAGAATCGGCAAATGTTCCAGCTCCGCCAGTTGACTTGGAATCGTCCAGCCGGTTTTCGTCGCCAGCGTCTTTAACATCGCAAACTCCGTCTCCGCCGTTGTACTGCCTAGAGCCTGCAAAACGCTGTCATTGAATTTGAACGGACTGGCCGTAGATAAAATAATCTGCGGCGTTTCATCGCCCGTTTTTCGATACGCTTCACCGGCCTGCCAGGCCACTGCCGTGTGCGGATCAAGCAAGTAATTTTGTTCCTCATATACTTTGCGAATCGTTTCCTGCGTCAGTTCATCGCTAACCCATTCACTCCAAAAGACATCCTGTACCTTTTGCAGCAACTTCGCTCCAATATCATAACCGCCTTCTTCTTTCAGCGACTCCATCCATCCCTCAACCAGCTCGCATCGTCCATCAGCAACATAATATAACATCCGCTCCAGGTTACTGGAGATTAAAATATCCATCGACGGCGATATTGTTTTATGAAAGGCTCGACTGCGGTCATATTTCCCCGTCCTGATAAAATCAGTCAGCACATTGTTTGGGTTGGCGGCGCAAATCAGGCGACCGATAGGTAAACCCATTTGCTTTGCATAATAACCGGCTAGAATATTGCCAAAGTTTCCGGTGGGCACGACAAAGTTTACTTTTTCGCCCAAAGTCAGCTGTCCAGCTGCAACCAAGTCGATGTAGGAACTGAAATAATAAACGATTTGCGGCGCCAAACGTCCCCAGTTGATTGAATTTGCCGAAGAAAGTCTTATTTGCTTCGCTTGCAGGCGTTGCTTAACGCCTGCGTCGGAAAAAATCGCTTTAACGCCGCTTTGCGCATCGTCAAAGTTCCCTTCTACGGCAACCACCGAAACATTGTTCCCGCCTTGGCTCAACATCTGCATCCGCTGAATCTCGCTTACCCCGTCTTTCGGGTAGAAAACGACGACCTTCGTTTGCTCTACATCGCGAAAGCCTTCCAGCGCCGCTTTGCCTGTATCGCCTGAGGTTGCGACCAAAATCGCGATCTGCGAGCTTTCTCCAGTCTTAAGCAACGCCTTCGTCAGCAATTGCGGCAGCAACTGCAGGGCCATATCTTTAAAAGCGCTCGTCGGGCCATGCCAAAGTTCCAAGATATGATGCTGCCGGTCCAATGAACGAACCGGTGCGATCGCTGCATGGGAAAATTTTTCTTCACTGTAAGCGGCGGCTGTGCAGATCTTTAGTTCCTCTTCACTGTAATCGGTAAGGAAAAGTTTTAATAAATCCGCGGTCCGTTGCCGATAATTCATGTTTTGCCAACGCGTTAGCATTGTTAAGCTGAACTCAGGCAGAGCCTCCGGGATAAAGAGTCCTCCATCCTCTGCCAAACCTCTTTTGATTGCTTCCGCCGAAGCTACTCGTTCTTTGCTGCCTCTAGTACTGATATAATTCATGCCGCTGCTCCTTTTATCCTACTTTCACTTATCGTCATACGCCCCTACAATGCCCTGTTTCACTAAGCGCCCCCCATTGTGAAAGCAGATTTTTTCCGCCGTATACGTTAGTATCTCACTCAATTCACGCGTCGTTATTTCTTCATCCGCATACACTACCGACAATACATTTTTCGTCAGCAATGTGACCGCTGTACGCATGGCATCGGATGTCGGATTGCCAAAAACGCCATTTGCATCGCTTAAAAAAGGCTTTCCCTCCGTCTTTACCGTTTTGCCGCCAATGTTGCTATACTCGCCTTCTGTCGCAACTTGATAGCGAATGGAACCGTTTAATTTGTCTGCATCATACAAACCAAACGGCAAGAGAAATTTAATGGAGCAATAGTTAGACGCATCGACGGCGCTGTTGATCTGATATAAATCCTTTTTTTGCAGGATTCTCCTAACTAAAGCCTCCGCTGACGGACGATAGCGCGACGGATCCCATGACATTTTCTTGTACATGCTCCGCACAGCCGCAATACGCGTCACCTGGCTCAACCCCTCTATCGCGTACTGCTCTAAAATCGCCTCTTGCAAAAGAGAAAATTCGCTCTGCAGCGTAGCAGACTCACTCTGGATATGTAAGTCATTTAGCAGCAGATAGCCCAACCGGCAAGCGGGCACCCTTTCTTTAATGCTTTTTTCGATGTAAAACTCATTTAACGACATATGCCATACACCCGCGCCTGCACCGATTTCGTCAGATCGCTTGGATGAATCAAAATTTGACACCCGCGTATTCCGGCACTAATCGCGATGAAGGGCCACTCATCCAGACTCTCATCCACATATACAGGATATGCTTTTTTCGCCCCTAAGGGCGAAACGCCGCCTCGAATATAGCCGGTCAATTTTTGTACGTCTTTTAACGGAACCATGTCCACCTTCTTATTCCCGCTATAAGATGCCAGCGCCTTCAGATCGAGTTCCCGCCCCCCGGGAATGACCGCCATGAGAACGCCGCTTTTATCGCCTTCGACGACGAGCGTCTTAAACACCTGTTCTACAGGCAAGCCTACTTTGCCAGCCACGTTTTCCGCGCCTAAGTCATCTTCATCGACCGGATACTCCTTTAATTCATATAAAATATTCATGCTATCCAATATACGCGCTGCGTTTGTTTTTTTCATACAGATGCGTCCTCCTCAAGTATATCCTGCCTCGTAAGGAAAATGCGCGGTCGCCCGCGCACCTTTTCAAAAATCAAGCATCATTTGTTTTACTTTGACGTTCGGAATCGCCTGAAGGTCTTTTTCCAGCTGAGTAATCTCCGCTGCAGGACCGACCAACTGCAACATGATCATTCCGGTATTGGAACACACGCCGCCATCCGGTTGTACGTCATGCAACCCTAAACGCACTTTGATATTGCAGCCGTAACGCGTCAGGACATCCTGTACGCGCGTCGCTGATTCGGTACGACGTTCCTGCGCAATCGCCATGATACTCGAACACTTCTCCATGATAATCCCTCCAGCAAAATTTCTTCACTACTGGATAAATACTACCAGTACTGTTAAATTCCTGCTTTCCTTTGCGAATATCCGTCTGCATTTCGTTTTCATCGGCCAGTCGATCATAGCTTATTTTTCAACCGCCCGCAAGAGACATTCGTTTTCTCTCATTGCATTATGATAGCACAAAAGCATTTAAATTGTCCACTTCAATAGGTAGAAGTTTCATTTCTTGCTCTGAGCAGGATATTGAATGCTCAAGGCGAATTTTTAAGACTTATTATTCTTTTTATAAGCAGAGGTGACTTCTTTTGACAATCCGCATCGCTTTGGCGCAACTCGAAGTGATTCCCGGCCAGCCGTTTCACAATACAAACGTCATGTTATCGATGGTCGAAACAGCACGTTCCGCCGGCGCCAAAATCATTGTTTTTCCTGAAATGTCGATTCCCGGTTATCTGCTCGGCGATACATGGGAACAACCTGCTTTTTTACGTGAATGCGAAGCCATGGGCGCGCGCCTGGCAGCCGCCTCCAGCGATATCTGCATTATTTTCGGCAATGTCGCGATTGACTGGCAAAAGCATAATGACGACGGTCGGCCGCGCAAATATAACGCCTGCTTCATCGCGCATCAGGGAACGTTTATCGGCGCCGATAACTTTCCCTATCCATACCGGATCAAAACATTGCAACCGGATTATCGCGAGTTTGAAGATTCGAGACACTTTTACAGTTTGCGCAAGCTTGCCTTGGAGGAAAATAAGAGCGTCGCCGAACTGAGTCAGCCGGTCTACGTGTCTTTAGGAGAGCGTCGCCTCTCGCTCGGTTGCCTGCTCTGTGAAGACGCCTGGACCGACGATTATGCCTTTCATCCTTTAGAAGCGTTAGCAACGAACGGCCCGATTGACTTGTTTTTAAATTTATCGAGCTCTCCGTATACGCAAAATAAAAATCAAAAACGCAACCGCGTTTTTTCCGCTCACGCCCGCCGTTTCAACGCTCCGCTCCTTTACGTCAATAGCACCGGCATTCAAAATAACGGCAAAACCGTATATACCTTTGACGGCTGCAGCACCGCTTATCAGGTAAATGGCGAAATTGCAGCCTACGTCCCCGCCTTTAGCTGCGACATTGCTTATTTTCCGCTCGACACTCCGACCGAACCTTGCCAACTGCCAAAAGAGACCCCGACTGCCGAAATTTATCAGGCGCTGCGTTACGGTGTGGAACGATTCACAGCCAGCCTCGGCATTAAACGCGTCGTTGTCGGCTTATCCGGCGGCATCGATTCCGCGCTTAGCGCCGCCTTTTATCAGCACGTTCTTGGTCCTGACAACGTACTGCTTATAAACATGCCAAGCCGTTTCAATTCCGCAACGACTAAAAATTTATCGGCCGAGTTAGCCAATAATCTTGCCTGTCCTTATATGATCGTGCCGATTGAAGATTCGGTGGCGCATACTATCGATCAGATTTCGCAAACGCCGATTCAGCAAGTCGGACGAAACGAGGCGCAACATCTTTCACTCTCTTCCTTCATGCAAGAAAATATACAGGCGCGTGACCGCAGCGCCCGCATACTATCCGCTGCGGCAGCAGCCTTTGGCGGGGCGTTTAGCTGCAACGCCAATAAAAGTGAAACGACGGTCGGCTATTCTACCTTATATGGCGACCAATCCGGTTTTCTTGCACTGTTGGCCGATTTGTGGAAACACCAGGTTTACGCTCTGGCCAATTATCTCAATGACGTTATTTGGCAGCGCAAGGTCATCCCACAAGGCATCTTGGATTTGGTTCCCAGCGCGGAATTATCGGCGGCCCAGGCTGTGGATGAGGGAAAAGGGGATCCGCTTTGTTATCCCTACCACGATTATCTCTTCCGCGCTTTCGTCGAGCGCTGGCAGCGGGCAACACCGGAAGAGATTCTGCTTTGGTACCAAAACGGCTCGCTTGAAAGGGAGCTGGGTTGCCAGCCAGGTATCGTCGCTAGCCTGTTCGCAACACCGCAAGATTTCATTGCCGATCTTGAACGTTGGTGGAAGCAATACTGCGGTATGGGCGTTGCCAAACGCATCCAGGCGCCGCCCGTTATGGCCGTCAGCCGCCGCGCTTTTGGCTTCGATCACCGCGAAGCGCAAAACGGAGTCTACTTCACGCAAGAATATCACCGTTTAAAAAACAGCATTCTTGCTCTTGCCTAATAAAGAAAAGGGAACCGCTCTTTTGTCGAGCGACTCCCTTTTTTCTTTTTCAGCGGCGACGCCATTGCCAAAATAATGCGACTGCGCCCAGCATAAGCGCTAACGGCAAGGCGACGAGCAAGGCAGCCGCAGCAATCGTTGCAATTACAAGCACACCGGCCCAGCCTGACGGACGCCAGACAAAATGAACACCGCTCGGTCTTGCCCGCTGCATTCCTTCTCTGCCGTTTTCCGTTGTATCGAGCGTAATCCCATGAAAAGCCTGATTCTCTTCTTGCGTCAGCGTACGAACGCATTGGCATTCCGAAAGTAACTGACCGCATTGTTCACAACGCATAAAATGCCTCCTTAGAGAAACAATGATAAGATGAAGCCTTCTTCGCCCAAATAACGCGGATCAAAAGCCTTCAATTTCAAACGCTGCGCCAGACGCATCCGATTTCTATACACGCGCGCAACATTCGCTGCAAAATCATCCGCCAGTTCACTGACGACAAAATGCGATAACCCGTTGATTTGCGCATACGTGCAGATCACAGCGGCCGCCCAGGCTTCCGGTTCCTTGATCTCCCGATCGTAATAATGATTGAAATCCCGCCATAAATTTTGCAAAAGCATAATGTCATGGCGCGAAAAACCATATTCTGGTCCTCGTTCATCAAGCAAGCTTACGACCACCGGCTCCGGCTCACGTTCACACTTCGCCGCGCTCGGCAATTCATCGGCCGGTCGCGTATGAATCGCGCAGCTGACCGTTACACGCGCCATTCCTGTAAGCGCCGTAATCGCATGCCGTATGACAAGGGAGTGCCTGCGCAAAAAGACCGCCAAATCATTGCCTGCCTGCTGTTGAGAAAAGATCTCCGCCAGCTTGATCACTTCTTCTTTGATTCGACGCCGTAACGATTCGCTGACTTCCAAATTCGTTACATAGTTAATCATTAGCATGCCGCGCGCAAAGACATGGCCGAAAAACAGCTGCCGTTTTAACTGATGCAAGGGAAATTCCGGCATGGGCAATTCAAATTTTTCTTCCGTAAACAAATTCACGCACTGCACCATCTCACCGTCTAGGGAACGCTCGACATAAAAGACCGTAAACTTCGAGCTGAGTAAGTCTTGCAAGATCTGTGCTTCATCTTCGGTGATCCGCTCGCGGTATTCTTTTTGAAAACGCTGCAGAGGCGTCATGTCATCGCCCAGCAAATGATAATCAAAAATGAAATAATCCCAAAAGCCTAGCCAAAATTCCTCTTCCTGTTCTTCCGGCATCGTATCGAACGGTCCCGTATAAAGATACAAGGCTCGATCAAAATCATCGGCAAAGGATTCTTTTTGAAAAAACCCGCCAATTTTAAGCATTAATACTTCAAGCGCTTCACCGACCAAGCGTCCTACATCATCCGCTGATAAAAGGCGTTCTTCCAAGCCGTTTGTCGGAAACGTCAATTCTTCCAAGATATCGCTAATTTGTAAAAAACGCAGTTTATTGCCGCCGGCAATTTTTTCCGCCGCCTCTTCCAGTGCTTCAGGATATACAAGCCACTCTCTCAGTTCAGCATAGTGAAAAAAATCTTTCAAGACAGAAAAAAATTTACGTACGGCCTTAATGTCCGATTTAATTCCTTTCGCCTGATTCGTAAGCCATCGTACCGCCATGCTGAAATCCTGGCTCGTCATCTCCTCAACTTCCGTCAAATCGGCATGCAGCAAATACAAAATCAGCCACTGCAACTGCTTCCATGTCTGTTGCAGCGCAACATCATTGTCGCCCTGCCATGCCCGATGACGCAAGAAACCTTCTACCCATTCCTGCGCCAAAAAGAGTTCGGCCTCTTCCTCATCATAAAAACGCTCTACGAGCGAATATACATTTTCCATAGCCTGTTCCCGCTCCTTTGTCCCCTTGCCACCTATTATACCATAATTGTGCTATAATATTGCATATGGAAACCCGCGTCATCCCTTTCAAAAGACAGACACGTTCGTTTCTCAAACTACTTCTTGAGGTGATTGTTTTGGTAAAAAAGACTCTCCTTATCGTTCTTTGCCTATTCTCGCTCCTGACATCCGGCGCGCTAGCCGCCTCCAGCGAAAACGCTCTTATGTCTGTAGCGCTCTACGTCGATACCGGAGGACACTATGTCCCCGGCAGTGAATTGTTGACAAAAGGGTTGAATGAAGTCATCCGCTATAAGTTAAATCTCCTCTTTCTCGGCAGCGAAGTCCTCTCCGGTAATGAAGTTTTGCGCGGCTTAAGCCGTGTCGGCATCACTGGCGGCCAGGATGCGACGACGGAAGCTCTGACCACGTACGGCTCTAGCGCACATGTCAATAATGTTGTTTTATTGACCGTGCGTCCGCTCATCATGGAGTTGGATGTCAAAGCATTCAACACTTCCGACAATATCTTCCTCGTCAATAAAACGGTCTCCCCGCCGGACGCAACCTCACTCTCCGCTTTGGACACATTTTCAGACATGATCGGCCAGCAACTCGCGGAATTGTCCGGCCTATTAAAATCATAACAAAGGAGCCTCGCACATGTACGTAGGCGATATCGGAATTCTCGCAGCCATCTTCCTGATTATAGCTTATCTCTTTTGGGATCGTTTTACTGCTTAACTAAAAAACAGCGGCAAAGCTCACGCTTTGCCGCTGTTTTTTAGTTGGCTGCGCCCGATTCGCCCCCAAAGCGATGCCGCAATATATAAGGCAACGCCGGTCATAACAATCGTACCGCCCGGTGCAATGTTAAACTGAAACGCAGCCGTCAGACCGATAAACACAGAAGCCAGTGAAATCAATACGGAGGCCGCGATCGTCCGTCTGAAGCCAAGCCCCAGCGCATGTGCGGCTGCAACCGGTACAATCATCAATGCGCTTACTAATAAGATCCCCACCACCATCATGCCGCTTACAACGACAACAGCGGTAAGTACGCTGAAAACCATATTGATTTTATCGATCGGAACGCCGGCGACTTTTGCCACATCTTCGTCAAGCGACATTAAGAGCAGGGGCTGCGTGTATCGGTACATCAGCAGCATCACCACGCATGTACACGCGCTGATTAGCGCCAAATCCGTATTTGTTACCGTCAAGATGCTGCCAAACAAGAAATTCAGCAAGCCTGCGCTGGGCATGCGCGTCATCGTACTGAAAATAATCGCCAATGCAATGCCCGCATAAAAAAAGACGGCCAAGCCCATATCCGCCAGATTGCGATGGCGACGTCTGAGCCACTCGATCCCCAGCGCTCCCGCCAAGGTAAGCAGAAAAGCGCCAAAGGCCGGATACCAACCTACCATATATCCGCCGGTCACTCCGGCAAACGCAATGTGCCCAAGCCCATCGCCGATCATCGATTGGCGTCGAAGTACGACGAAATTGCCAATCAAAGGGCAGGCCAGCGCAATTAATATGCCGGCAACCAACGCCCGCTGCAGAAAATCATATTGAAAAAACTCCATACAACCACCTCATCTCCCAGTGTAATACCAGGAATGTTTTGTCTGAATATGGCTGAAATCAAAATTCTCGCTCTTGCCGTAAAAACAAAGGCCGCGATTAATACAGGCGACTTTTTTTGCGTACTGCAAGGCTTTCTCCATATCATGTGAAATCATCACCACTGTAATACCCAAATTTCGATTCAGATCCTTCAACAACTCATAAATACGCCCGCTTGCCTCGTAATCGATTCCGCTGGTCGGTTCGTCGAGCAGGAGAATCTGCGGATTTGCCGCGAGCGCCATCGCCACCATCACGCGTTGTTGCTGCCCGCCTGACAGTTCACCGATTCTGCGCGTCCGTAACGCCGTCGCGCCAACCAATTCAAGCATATGACTGACAATATGCCGTTTCCCCTGGCGCGTATGCTTTCCTTTCACGGTGCCCAACTCGACAATCTCTTCAACCGTTGCCGGAAATCCGGGCGTATGCGCACTGTATTGCTGCGGCACATAAGCGATCTGTCCCTGCCGCTGCGCCGCGCGCATTTCCTCACCACTAATGACGATACGGCCAGCCTGCGGTTCCAGCAGACCGGCCATAATTTTTAACAACGTGCTCTTGCCTGCACCATTCGGTCCGACGACCACAACAAAATCGCCCGCCTCAATCGTCAGACTAATATCCGAAAGAACGACCTGTTCATCATACGAAAAATCCACTGTTTCTAAGCATATATGCCCCATGTCCCGTCTCCTTTACTGCCGGCACGTCCGGCAGATCCCCATCAGTTCTAATTGATGGCGAACCAAATCATAGCCTCGCTCCTGCACTAAACTCACTAATGCATCATCAATCGGGCAATAATCGATGCATTCCGTCTTGCCGCACCGCAGACAAACCAGATGGTGATGGTGATCTCGCCCGGCTACTTCATAGCGATTTCCCTCTTTGCCTACGCCGCCGATCGACGCTAAAAAGCCCATTTCTTCCAGCAGCTTGATATTTCGGTAAATGGTGTCTAGGCCCAATTCCGGTTGTACCGCCTTCACCCTTTCCCAAACATCATATGCCGTAAAACGACTGCCCGCAACTGCTAAAACAGCCTCAATGATCGTTTGGCGCTGCTCTGTGATCCGACAGCCCCGTCGCTTCAGTTCGCCTAGTATTTCTTGCAACATCAAGAAAGCTCCTTTTATCCGGGCGCACCTTCGTGGACGGCTTTCGCATATTGCACGCTATGCAGCATCAGTTCTGCATGCGTACCTTGTTCGAGAATACGTCCATGTTCCATGTACAGCACCCGGTCACTCGCCTGCAACGTATTCAAGCGATGCGTAATCATAAAGGTAATGCGTGCCCCGCTGACCTGACGCAATGTCGCAAGCACCTGCTTTTCCGCCTGCGGGTCAAGCGCCGCTGTCGGTTCATCGAGCACCAAGATCGCAGGATTCAATAAGACTGCGCGGGCAATTGCAATGCGCTGGCGCTGTCCGCCTGAAAGGTTGCCGCCCAAGTCGCCGACCACATACTGATATTCCCCAGGCAGTCTGGCAATAAATTCATCCGCATTCGCCATGCGCGCTGCCGCCTTCACTTCCTCTTCTGTCGCCTGCGGGAATCCATAACGGATATTGTCTAGAATCGTCGTATTGAACAAAATAGGTTCTTGCTGGATAAATCCGATCTGCCGCCGCCAATTGGCGACTTTGAACTGCCGAATATCGACGCCATTATACAAAATCGCGCCGCGCACCGGATCATAAAAACGCAGCAACAGGTTGGCAAACGAAGATTTTCCGGCGCCGCTCGGTCCGACAATCGCAATCATTTCGCCCGGCTTGGCCAATAGACTGATGTTGCTCAGCGTCGGCACTTCCGGCTGGTAAGCAAACGAAACGCTTTCGAATGAAACCGACTGCGGCATGACATTCAAGAGCTCCTGCGGACCATCGCTAACACCGTTTTCATTTCCTTCCCCGAGTCGTTCCAAGCGTTGCCAGGCCACTTCCCCCAGCTTGAGCCGCGACATCGCCATGCTGATTTTTTTCAGCGGTACCGGAATATTGATAATGTAGATCAAAAAGGCAAACATGCCTCCCATGCTCAAATGGCCACTGATGACCTGATAGCCGCCATACCAAATGATTACCGTTAACCCGATGGCCGCTAAGAACTCAACCAGGGAGAGGAGCAACGCATTCAAGCGCTGTACGCGCATCAGATCGCCCTGCGCTTTTTGCACATCACGATTGAATTTTTCACACTCATACTCCTGCCGAACATAACTTTGAATCACCGGTATGGTCGACAAGGCTTCGTGCAGACTGCCCGTAAGACGGCTAAGCGCATCTTCGACCATCGTTCCGAGCGTTGCAATCCGTTTGTTGAAGCCTTTGATTGCCAAGACAATAAACGGCAGAACCGCAAAGGTGACCAACGCCAGTTGCCAGTCGAAATAAATCATGATGCCCAATATGAGCAGCAGGTTAAGGCTTTCCACCAGTAAATCCGGCAACGCGAGCATCACCGCCTGCTGAACCAATAACAAATCATTCGTGAATAAAGAGATAATTTCACCTGCCGGTACATTGACGAAAAAAGCATAATCTTTGGCCTGCAATTTCTTGAATAATTCCAGTCGCTGCGTTGTCACCATCTGGTTGCCCGCTTTAGCAATCAAATAGCCGTGGAGAAAAGAAAACAAGCCCCTAATTACATAGAGACCGACAATAACTCCTATAATGCCGTGCAATAACGATAAACTGTTTTTCATTAACGCATCGTCAATCAAGCGTCGAATAACTAGCGGCGCCGATAAACCAGCTAAACTCGCTATCACAAAACCAGCCAATGCGGTCATGATTAGCGAGCAATAAGGACGTATGAAAAGATTCCAATAGAATAACATGCGAAGCCTCCAACGGAGCATTCTAAAATACTTGATGCTGATTGTATTAATTATTGGTCTGACACGTAAAACCCTCTTTTTTGCAAAAGAAAAGTTGGCTTGCATCCGTAGCCGCGTTACTTTAGAAGTATCCGGCTTCGTTTTTAAAATAAAGATGGAGGCCAACGACGGCCTCCACACACAAAAACATTACAACACCTTACGAGCACCAATGTAACGTGGCCCCCAGTAACCGCTATCCAAACTGGATACCATAACTCCGTTGCTAGTACTGGCGTGAATAAATTGTCCGCTTCCTACATAAATGCCGACATGTGATGCACCTGGCGCATACGTCTGGAAAAACACCAAGTCGCCAGGTTGCAGACGGCTGTACGAAACTGACTGCCCCACTTCAAACTGTTCGTCGGCCGCCCGCGGCAGATAAACGCCAGCCTGAGCATAAACATAACGAACATAACCGGAACAATCAAATCCACCAGGACCGGTTCCACCAAATGCATAAGGCACACCTTGATAACGCATGGCAGTCTGCACGATTCTTCTGACCGCAGATGTGGATCCGTCGCTACGGCTAGCAGGAATATCCCGCCCCATCAGCATTCGATAGGTCTGTTCCCCTAAAATTCCGTCGACTTCCAATCCTTTGTCGCGTTGGAACGCTCTTACCGCATTCGCTGTCGAACTGCCGAAATCGCCATCTGCAGCTCCGGCATCATAGCCAAGCGCCCCCAACTGATTCTGAATCGCTGCCACGTCTTGACCTTGGTCTCCTTGCCGATAAGATTCTGCACCGCAAACACTGAACACCGCTGCGGTCAACAGACATCCCAGCAAGATTGCACGGGAAAAGATACGCAAATTACTACTCCTCTCATGAGCCTGCGAGGTTAGCTGACGGGTTAGGGTCGAGAAGCACCCCACTTTGCCAACATAAATGCTGACAATAACGTTTCACCCCAAAGTTTGGTTCCCCCGCTCCTGGGCTAGGATTAGGCTTTTTTAGTTACCCGGAATGGCTTTACATTGATAAGTTATTCGACGCCTAGGACTAAATTCCTGCCTGATAGTCGTTTTTTGTTATTAATTTGTTATCTTTTGTTTGCAAGTCCGCTCGAACAAGATAAAGCGGTCGCTGCTTTACTTCTTCGAAAATCCGCCCGACATATTCGCCGATAATGCCAAGACCCAAAAGCTGCAAACCGCCAAGCAATGCAATGCTGGCCGTCGTCGTAGCCCAGCCCGGTACGGCTTCTTGTGTGAACAGCTTTATATAGATAACATGCATCGTCACAATAAAACTGATCGCGGCGAAGGCTAAGCCAACATAAAAAGCAAAACGCAGCGGCAGCGTCGAATAACCGGTAATGCCGTCCAGTGCAAAATTAATCATTTTTTTCAGCGAAAATTTGGATGTTCCTGCATGGCGGCGCGGCGCGACAAATTCCACAGTCGTCTGACGATATCCGATGGCGCCAATCAGCCCGCGAATAAAGCGTGCCTTTTCACGAAACAGACGAAAACTCATTACTGCCTTGCGATCCAGCAACCGAAAGTCAGAACCGCCTTCACGGATGTGAACCTTAGACAACGAATTGATCAGTTTGTAAAACACTTCCGATGTCTTCGTCTTAAACCAAGAAACCCCTTCCGTTTTCGCCCTGATCGTTTGGACGATTTCATAACCGTTTTCCCAGTGTTCGAGCAGCCGAGGTATTAACTCCGGCGGATGCTGCATATCGCCGTCCATCGTGACGACCGCATCGCCGTCCGCATGATCAAGTCCGCAGGTCAGCGCCAATTGATGCCCATAATTACGCGCCATAATGATGGCGCGTACACGACAGTCTTCTTCTGCCAAACGCGCGAGTATAGCCGGCGTCGCATCCGTCGACCCATCATCAACAAAAATAACATCAAACACATACGGCAATGGCGTCATGTGTTTGCACACTTCTTGATAAAAAAATTCGATGTTCTCTTCTTCATTGAACACCGGCACAACGATAGACAACCGTTTCATTGATTCAACTCCCTGTCTCCGACGGGTATTGCACCCTCCTGTTATTGTTTTACATCCTGGCGCAACACCGTTGCTCCGTGTAAATAAATATGTTTGATTTCCTTTTGGCTGCGCTCCGTATTCAGCAACGCCAATACCCTAACGCACTGTTTAATGCCATCCGGTTGTTCAATTTCCTGCGTTCCAAACAGAGGCACTTCATCCCAACCGAGCCGGCGCGCCGCCACAGCGGGAAATGCCGCATTTAAATCCGGCGTCGAACTGAAAATAAGTGCGCCAATATCCTCCGTCTCAATTGCATTGGCTTTTATGAGAGCCGTCAGCAATTCCTCCACACGAGAAATAATCTCTTCGGCGCAATTATGCTCTACTGTCGTCGCTCCTCTGACTCCCCGTATCACCATGCATCAGCTCCATTCACTACTTTTAAAACATACTTTTCATTATAGCAGACTTTCTCAAGCGACAAAAGTCTTCCCGGCAAAAAAGACGAGGCGGGAAATCCCGCCTCAATACACTAATTCTGCAAGAGAAAATTGCGCCTTTAAGCCAAGTTGCAATAGCTCCCCGTCTTCCATTTCTACTATCGGTTGGTTCTCCTTGCCGTATTCATATAAGCGGATAATGCCTTTTTTCCCATCATGCAGCTTGACCCGTTGGCCGACCAAGCCTTCCGCCAAACGTTTAAACATCAACTCCATCAACGTCTCATCCAGCGTAGTCTTCATTTCTTCTTGCATCAGCTGAAACGCTTCAAACGGTGAATCCCTCTACGGTAGTATCGATTGCTCACCAAGGCGTCATATACATCGGCAATCGCTATGATCCTCGCCCAGAGCGAAACGGCATCGCCTTTGCTCCCCAGCGGATATCCGCTGCCGTTTAAACGTTCATGATGCTGCCTGACCGCTTCCAGCACGCGTTCATTAACCGCACCAGTTTCCCTCAGCATCTCCCAACTTCGGCTGACATGATCATGGGCATCCGTTTGCTCCGCGCCGTTCAGACGCGAAGGTTTGCTGATAATCGAAAACGGCACGCGCGCCTTTCCGATGTCGTGGATCAACCCCGCAAACACCAGCTCCTTGATCGCCTCCGCTTCATATTCCAGCCACATCCCTGCCAATCCGGCAAGCACAGCCACATCGATCCCATGCCGATATAAATAGTATTGCGAACGTCCCGGTTCATGGAGCCAGCCGACCAGTCCCGGTATCGGCAGAATCTGTTCATAAATATGCTGCGCCGCCTTCATCAGTTCCGGCAAGTCAACCTGTCCATTATAGCGGGCACGCAAAAAAATGCTCTTGTTTTCATTTTCCAGCATGGCCATTTCTTTTTTAAATTTAACCCACGCCGCGCCAAAAATCCCTTTGACCGATACCGCTTCCTGCTGCATCATACGCGTACCCCTTTCTCGTTCGCCGCTTCCCATTATCCCTAACCTGATTATAGCAAAATACGGCCGCCGAATCATCTATCCTCGCAAAGCAAAAGATATTCAGGTTCCTTCGCGCACACTGCCCTATAAAGATAAGAGCCGCGTTATAAATAAAAAAACGCTGACCATTCGGCCACCGTTTTTTTATTTACGCTTTCTTTTTCACCACTCGGCCAAAAGCGCCAGAACACGATTCAACACCGGCTCAAGCACACTTTGTACGAGCGGACTGAGTTCTAGGCCAACTTCCAGCGATTGCGGCTGCACGCCAAGCACAATGAGTTCTTCGATCGGCCGCCCCAACAGACTCAGCGCCGCTAAAACCTCTTGCATCCCTAACTGATGCACCGATAATTTCGTTTGAAAATATTCCTGTATTTTAGTACCGCGCAATTCATAAAGCGCTCCGGGCTCACGCACACCTTCGATTGCGTCGATAAGCAGCAGGCGTTTCACGCCGTCAAGATACTGCAGCAACCCAAAACCGAGCGTACCGCCGTCGAGTACTTGGATATGCGCCGCAACCTTACCGCGCCTTTGCAGTTCTTCTACGACCCTGACGCCAAAACCTTCATCGGACAGCAAAATATTGCCGACGCCCAGAACCATGTTCTCGGTCATATCATTCCCCCAAATCCCGGTGATCGACAGGTTCTTCTTCATAAAATTTCCTGCCGGATATCATACCGGATGTTTCACCGCCTTTTTCCATAACATCCGCCCGAAAGACCATATACACATGTATAATCACAAAAAGCATGATCATCCACGCCACATAGTGATGAATTACATGTACCATATATTCGTCCACCAGCCAATGATTGACGGGATTAATCAGCTGCGCGCCTAAGCCATTCGGACGGATCATCGCATACATAGCAAATCCGGTAACGCCTTCAAGTAAAATCATGCCATAGACCGAAGCATATCCCGTTCGGGCCAGTGAGTTGCGCAAATAAGGTTTATGCTTCGTTCGCAAAAACATATAGTGCAATTGGGTATCAATCAAGCCATCCCAATAACCTCTTGTCCAAAACTTAGGAAATAGCCGATCGCCTTTATGCGTGACAAAACCGTACAAACGCAAAATCAAGGACGCCATCAAAATATATCCGGCAAGAAAATGAACATAGCGGATATTTTCCATCGACAACAAATTATTGACCGCATACGTCGGTTCAACGCCTGATGAGCCAATAAAAAAGGGATTGCCGATGTAGAGTCCGGTAAAAAACAATAAGAAGACGCAAAGCACCAAATTCCAATGAAACAAACGGGTCGCCGGACTAAAAACATAGTAACCGTGCATAATCGGTTTTGTTTTCATCGCCATCCCTCCTAATTTCGCAGGTAGGGGTCTGTATGCACCACCGTTATCGGTTTGCCGGTTACATCATAAAGATGCGTGGCACAAGCCAGGCAAGGAT
Source organism: Negativicutes bacterium (assembly GCA_963667825.1). Classification (GTDB taxonomy): domain Bacteria; phylum Bacillota; class Negativicutes; order SG130; family SG130; genus Azotosporobacter. Next base: position 333,771 of record OY764022.1, read on the forward strand.
CGAAGGAATGAATTGCCTTGAGAATTTCCAACGGCTTCTCGGCAATTTTAACCTTTGTTTCCAACATGGTCTGTTCATATGCTCCGCGCCCAGCCTGTCCATCTCTCGGGCATGCATTCCATGTTGACGGTACAATCGCTTGATAATTGTCCACTTTCCCGTTTCGGATCACCACCCAATGACTGAGCGCGCCGCGCGGCGCTTCATGCAGGCCTACGCCGCGAGCCTGGGCTGGCCAAGTTGCCGGTTCCCATTTTTCCATATTGGCGACCGCAGTATCGCCCGCATCAATGTTTTTTACCAGCTTATCAAAATAATATTGACTAATATGGGCCATCAGTTGCCCTTCCAGGGCTCTAACCACCGTTCTGCCCAGCGTCGATACCATCCAAACCTGCGCTGCAAGTTTAAAATGTTTTGAAACCGCCTCAATTTGTTCAACCATCATTTTTTCGACCCACGTTGGTTCGATTACGCCTTTCTTCACTTTCGTATAGACGATAATATACCTGGCCACCGGACCGACTTCCGCAGTCTGCCCCCGCCACTTCGGCGTTTTAATCCAAGAATATTTTCCGTCCTCGTTTAGCTGCTGCCAGTGCGTTCGATCGCCCTCTTTCGGTGCCGTATACTGCGGCGTCGTTTCCCCCTGCCAGGGATGCTTTTCCTTTTGCGCATTCGCATACGAATACCAAGAGTGTTCAACGCCTTCCGTCAACACCTCTTGATCAGACAAATCCTCTGGGCTTATCTCATGGTAGACCGCTTTGTCAACCCCGCCGGCAAAGCCTTCCACCACGCCGTTGCTGCGCAGCAGTAAGGTTTTATGAAAATCTCCGTTTGTCGTTCCTGTATAACGATCTTCCGGATAATCCCCAAAGCCCAATACGCGTTTTCCAGCCAAACCGCCGCCGTCGAGCAACCCTTTTTGGGCATAAATGGCGCCAATGGCCAGGACGTCTGGCACATAAAACAATTCGGCCGCCGCCACTCCGACGCCGAGAGAATTTTCAACAACCGCCAAACGCGCGCTGTTAATCGGCGCATTCATGTCCTGCATGGAAATCGAACACGGCATGCCGCCAACCACATAATGCGGATGCGGGTTTTTTCCGCCAAACACAACATGCGACGTGACAAGTTCGCGCTGTTTGTCCAGCATATTTAAATAGTGCGCAACCGCCATTAAATGAACCTCTGGCGGCAAGATATCATAATCCGGATGATCCCACCACTGCGCCGCAAAAATACCTAATTGACCGCTGTCTACAATTTGCCGAATCTTATCTTGGATCGCTTTGAAATATACAGCGGAACCTTTCGGGAACTCCTTCGGATACGCATCCAAATCATAACTGCGCGGGCCTTTCAAATCGAGATGATACGTCTCCAGCACCGTATTTTGCAACGCGGCGGTTGCCGCAGGATCTGCTTTTAGAGCCGCTAGCGGACTTACCCAGTCCAATGCATGCAAATGATAAAAATGAATAATATGATCCTGCAGGCATTGCGTCGCGGCCATGATATTGCGTATATAGTTGGCGTTTTTAGGTATCTCGATGCCCAGTGCATCTTCAACAGCCCGCAGGCAACCGAGAGCATGAACCGTCGTACAAACGCCGCAAATACGCTGCGTATAAAGCCATGCATCACGAGGATCGCGATCCTTGACAATCAATTCAATACCGCGCCAGGCAGTACCGCTCGATAGAGCTTCCGTAACTTTGCCAGTGGCTTCATCCACCACAACTTCAACTCGCAAATGACCTTCTATTCGATTGACGGGGTCTACGACAATACGTTTCATGCTCATCCCCCCTACTATTTCTCATCCTCTTTTGCTTTTTCTTCTTCCTCTGCGGCATGCTTTTTACTTTGAATGAGCGAGGCCGCACCATGTGCTGCAACGCCAAGCGTCAGAACACCCGCCGTTATCAAGCCGACTTTATCGGCATTCGCCACGGTCTGCGGCACCGGAATTCCCGGCAATCGCTCGTAAAACGGATCCTGGTCCCAAAAATTATTCGCACCGCAGGCAACGCAAGGCGCCCCTGATTGGACAGGATACGAAAGTCCGTTCCACCAGCGCATGTTGCCGCATGAGTTATACGCCTCAGGCGCTCTGCAGCCCATTTTGTATAAGCACCAGCCCGCTTTACTGCCGGCGTCATCAAATTTTTCCACGAACATGCCCGAATCGAAAAAAGGCCGACGATAACAAGTGTCATGGATTCGATTCCCATAAAACTGTTTCGGTCGACCTACGCTATCTAGCGGCGGCAGCTTGCCAAACAACGTATAGTGCATAATGACCCCTGTCAAAACTTCAGGAATTGGCGGACAGCCGGGAATCTTGACGATTGTCTTCCCATGAATTACATCGCTAACCGAGACCGATTTGGTCGGATTCGGCTTAGCCGCTTGAATTCCGCCCCAGGCAGCGCAAGAGCCCACTTCGAGTATAACCGCTGCGCCAGCCGCCGCCTGACGCAGGTTTTCCACAAACGGTTTACCGCCCACCATGCAGTAAATTCCATCTGCCTCCAGCGGCACCGCACCTTCCACGGCTAAAATGTAACGTCCCTTATAGGCCTGCATCACTTGCTGCAAATGCTCCTCCAAGGGCTCACCTGCCGCCGCGGCCAGCACATCCATATATTCGAGTGAAATCATATTCAACAACACATCCGATGCCAACGGCGTCTGCGAACGCAGTAACGTTTCATCACAACCGGTACATTCCTGACCATGCAGCCAAATAACCGGGACGAGCAACTTGCGTTCCGCCGCCGCCACAACATCTTGCAACATTTCTGGAGCTAATCCTAAAATTGCCGTCAACGTAGCACAGGTTTTCAAAAAAGTTCGTCGACTCAGGTTGCGTTTTTCAAAAAGTTCCCGCAAAGTAGTTCCCAGTTGATCCACACTGTTACCCCCTTATCGCTTAGCTTTTATTTATTGCGTTGTCCCCGATCACACCAAGGCTCTTCGGCCATATAGTCGCCATCCGCATAGTAGTAAGCTCGGGCCCGGCAGCCGCCGCAAATATTGTCATAGCCGCACGTGCCGCAGCCCCCTTTCAGCTTTTCATGCCGCAAGCGCTGGAACACGTCACTGTCACGCCAAATTACGTCAAAATCCGTCTCTCTTACATTGCCCACCGTCATCGGCATGTACGGACAAGGATGAATATCGCCATTCGGCAATACGACGCAATAGCCGGTTCCCGCCAGACAACCGCGCGTGAAGCGCATCGGCATGTTTCTTTCTTTGGCAATGCGCATGAATTGCGGCGCACAGGTCGGCTTTAATTCAATCGACACCTCCAACTGTTTGTCTAAGATTCGATTCAACAATGCCTCATATTGCTCCGTCTTCAACGTCGTCTCTTCAATATCCTTCCCGCGTCCGGTCGGAACGAGGAAAAATACATGATGCGCCATCGCGCCAAGCTCTACCGCCAGATCGGTAATATCGGTAATTTCAGGTTCATTCCAATTCATTACCGTCGTATGGATTTGAAAGCGCAAACCGGCTTCTTTACAGGCCGCAATGCCGGCCATCGTCTTCTCCCATACGCCTTCAGCCTGACGGAACCAGTTATGTTTTTCCTTATCGCAGCTGTCGACGCTGATTCCTGCAGCGCCAAGTCCGGCTTCCTTCAAACGCCTGGCCACATCCGGCGTGATCAAAACGCCGTTGGTGCCGAGTACCGGACGCAAACCAACCTTGGTCGCATGCGTGATCAATTCATAAATATCCTCACGCATTAACGGCTCTCCGCCGCTTAAGATAACAATCTTAAAGCCCGCCTTGGCCATTTCGTCGAGCAGCTTCTTTCCTTCTTCTGTCGTTAATTCATCTTCGCGCCGTGTTCCGGCATCCCGGTAACAATGCACACAACTCATATTGCAAGCTTGGGTAGTATTCCAAGAAATAATCATAACTAAAAACTCCTCCTCATTTAGCAAAAAAGACTGCTTTCCCGACACAGCAGAAAGCAGTCTTCGATTACGACTCATTTCGCAGTTATTACGATTTATGTTCCTTCGAATCAGTTCCCGATGCGGCATCTTTAAAGTCACGCAGACTTTTGCCGATCGCCTTACCAATCTCCGGTAATTTAGCCGGACCAAAGACGACCAATGCGATGACAAGAATGATAATCAGTTCAGACATGCTAAAATTGAACATTCGCCAGCCTCCTTTTCAATAGTTACATTATCGCAGAATCCGTTCATTTAGACAATAGAAGACTGTTGTACGTTCAGGCCGCCTTTAGACTGATTCGAGCGCAGTTTGCAAATCCTGACGGGGGCGAAAGCCAACCAGACGGTTTACTTCAGCGCCTTGCTTAAAAACGAGCAACGTGGGAATCCCCATTACATTATAGTCGCCTGCCAGTTTTTGATTCTCATCCACATTGACTTTGACGATGAGCGCTTTTCCTGCCAGCTCCTCATCCAGTGCCTCTAACTCTGGCGCTACCATTTTGCACGGACCGCACCAAGGCGCCCAAAAATCTACCAAAACAGGCTGCGCAGCCTGCAATACAACTTCCTGAAACTCTTCTTTGCTTTTAATTGAAACGATTGCCATAGTAGTAGCCTCCCTTACCTCTCATTATCTGTATCACCATTGTAAGAAATAAAGCTTCATAAGTCAATCAGCATTCTTCTCTATATAGAAATAATTTTTAATGATAGAGATTATCCATTTCTTCTCAAGCTAAACAGCATGCCATGTAAAAAGCCCCGGAGATCTAAAATCTCCGGGGCTTTTTACATGGCATGGGAGCAATCAATAAGCCGAGTTTTGTTCCGTCCGTAGACGGCGGCAATCATCTATCTGGTCTGCCGGTTGCCCGGCATCTCTAGCGACGCACCCGGAAGGTCAGCGAGCAGCTTCACACCTTCCCTATTTGGTCTTGCTCCGAGTGGGGTTTACCAAGCCGGCCAGTCACCTGACCGCTGGTGCGCTCTTACCGCACCGTTCCATCCTTACCGCTCTGACGAGCGGCGGTTTACTTTTCTATGGCACTATCCCTAGGGTCGCCCCCGCTGGACGTTATCCAGCACCCTGCTCTTTGGAGCTCGGACTTTCCTCGAACGGGTCTGGCCCGTCCGCGATTGCCTTTCGTACTCCCATACGCACCTATACATTATGGCCGAAAAATACGCTGCCGTCAAACATTAAATCCAGTCAAACACATCTTTCTGTTTTCCAGCCGTGACTTCGAGGCGCCATTTCGCCTGTCGCGCAAAGTCTGTCAAATAATCAGAAAGACTCGCAACCACCGGCCACTCCGTAGCAAAATGTCCCGCATCAACGACCAGTACGCCCGCCGTTTCAGCACTTTGCGCTTCATGATATTTTACGTCACCGGTGATAAAGGCATCCGCGCCGGCAAATGCGGCCTTACCGATCAGCGAAGCGCCGCTGCCGCCGCAAACGGCGACTTTACAAATCATTTTTCCGCTCTGCCCGCCTGCAAAACGCAACCTGTCAACCTGCAGCGCCGTTTTTACTAAAGAAAGAAACGGCTCCATCTCCATCGTTTCGGGCAGAGCGCCAATCCGTCCTAGCGTATAGGCCCGCCCTTCATTTTCAAGTGAATACAAGTCATATGCGACTTCCTCATACGGATGCACAGCCAGCATCGCCCGAACCACGCGCCTGCTTATCAACTCCGGCATGATCGTCTCGAGCCTGATTTCTTCGACCATTTCCATCTTCCCGGGTCTTCCCAGGTACGGCTTTGCATCTTCATGCGCTAAGAAAGAGCCCACGCCCGCTGCACGAAACGTACAGCAGCTATAATTGCCGATATGTCCGGCGCCCGCTTTCATCATCGCCTCCGCCACTTTTTCCTCATGCGTCTTCGGCACAAATACAACGATCTTAACCAACTTTTCTCGCCCCGTCACCGACAGACCGTTCACTTCTTTCAATCCGAGCCGCCGGGCCAGCACATCGTTAACACCGCCTGCCGCGATATCCAAATTCGTGTGGGCGACATATACCGCGATTTCTTCTTTCAACAGGCGCGTCAGCAATTTCCCCTGCGGCAAGTCGGTACGGATTTGTGCAACCGGTTTGAAGATAAGCGGATGATGACAAACAATTAAGTTTGCGCCTTTTTCTTTTGCCTCTTCTAGAGCGGCTTCCGTCAGGTCGAGCGTCACTAAAATACCATGGATATCCTGCGCCGGACTGCCGAGCTGCAATCCGACCTGATCCCATTCCTCCGCCAAGCGACGCGGCGCCAATCGTTCAAGAGCCTCGATGATAACCTGACATTTTACAGACATGTCAACTTCTCCTTCAGCGCCTGCAATCGCCTGCTGCAAGTCGCATACTTTTCTTCTCGCACCGCTTTGTCGCTTTCTTCCATCTGGCGCGTCACCGCCGTCAACTGCCTTATCATCTGTTCCAATTGCCGACGCAGCAAAGGATGACGCTGTTGCCAAAGCAGCGGGCCTATTTCATAAAGAACATCTTCTATAGGCAGCCAGCTCCCCGGCTGCGCAACAATAATTTCATAAATCCGGACGTTATCTTCCACTAAATGTTCCTCTACAAGCTGCCAGCCCGCTTCCGCCAGCCAACGTCGCACGGCTTCTCCTGCAACCATCGGTTGCAGAATCAAACGCTTCATCTGGGCCAAAATTTCCGGCGCCGCACTTAAAATTTCAACGATCGTAGCGCCCCCCATGCCCGCAATAACAGCCGTATCCACCTCGCCCGGCATCAGCACGTCTAAGCCATTTCCCAGCCGCACTGAAATCTCTTTCGTATAACCGGCCGCTTCTACTGCCGCCAGGGCGGCCTGATACGGCCCCTTGACCACATCCCCCGCCACCGCTTTGCTAATTCGGCCGGCCAAAACTAAAGCAATCGGCAGATAGGCATGATCGGTTCCGATATCCGCGACAACAGCGCCCTGCGGCACACAAGAAGCCAGTGTCGCCAAGCGCGCTCCCAACTTCATTGAAATCCCTCCTTATCTTTTATTTTCATTGAAAGTAAACGAAAGGATGCAAAGCCTATGCTTTGCATCCATGCTTATTCGTATGGTGACCCGTAGGGGACTCGAACCCCTGTTCCAGCCGTGAAAGGGCCGTGTCTTAACCGCTTGACCAACGGGCCATGTAAAGTGTGGTGGGCCCACCTGGGATCGAACCAGGGACCAGCCGGTTATGAGCCGGCTGCTCTACCGCTGAGCTATAGGCCCAAAGACTAACTCAACAGTATATATTGTAATCGAGACTTGTTGTTATGTCAATATTCTATTCCAAAAAGTCTTTCAGCTTCTTGCTTCGGCTAGGGTGACGCAGCTTACGCAGCGCTTTTGCTTCAATCTGGCGGATCCGTTCACGGGTTACGCCAAAGAACTGCCCTACTTCCTCAAGCGTACGCGCACGTCCGTCATCCAGTCCAAAACGCAGACGCAGGACTTTCTTCTCACGCTCCGTAAGCGTTTCAAGCACTTCTTCCAGTTGCTCTTTAAGCAGTCTAAAGGAGGCAGCTTCAGCCGGTGCCGGTGCATCCTGGTCTTCGATAAAATCCCCTAAATGGGAATCTTCTTCTTCGCCGATTGGAGTTTCCAGCGATACCGGTTCTTGAGCAATCTTCATGATTTCCCTTACCCGTTCTACGCTGATATCCATTTCTTTGGCAATCTCTTCCGGCTGCGGTTCCCGTCCGAGTTCCTGCAACAGTTGTCTGGATACCCGGATCAGTTTATTAATGGTTTCTACCATATGCACCGGAATACGGATTGTACGAGCCTGATCCGCAATCGCCCGCGTAATCGCCTGGCGAATCCACCATGTCGCATAAGTACTGAATTTATAGCCTTTGCTATAATCAAACTTTTCTACCGCTTTGATCAAGCCCAGATTTCCCTCTTGAATCAAGTCCAGAAAGAGCATGCCGCGTCCAACATAGCGTTTGGCAATGCTGACGACCAAACGAAGATTTGCTTCCGCCAAGCGGCGTTTCGCCTCTTCATCTCCTTGCTCCATCAGTTGTGCAAGACGGATTTCCTCTTCCGCCGAAAGCAGCGGCACACGACCGATTTCCTTCAAATACATCCGCACCGGGTCATCGATGCTGATGCCTTCCGGAATACTCAGATCGACATCATTATCCTCACTAGCGGCTTCTTCACTATCCACCCTTGCTACGATCGGACCTTGTCCCTCCGGAATTTCGTCTAAGATTTCAACGCCTTTTTCTGAAAACATTTCATACATATCGTCAATCTCTTCTGGCGACAAGTCTTCGCTCTGGAGAGTATCCATAATCTCGCCGTAGGTCAGTACATTGCCATGCTTCTTACTTTTATTCAGCAGTTGCTCGACATGCTGTTCAACTGCTGGCGAATGTTGTTTCTTTTCTGCCATCTTACTCCCCTCCCCCAATCCTCGTGTCAGCGAGGACTAACGGTTTATCCTTGACGCAATTTGTTAATCTCATCTTGTATTCGTTGCATTTCTGCTAATTCCTGCAGATAAGTGCGATCTCCTATCCGTTCTAATTCTTCCGCTTGCTGCTTATGCCTTTCAAATCGGGCCTGCAAGCTATTATTTCTAATTGTTTTTACACAATCATCGACTAAGCGAACCACGTCTTCCGGCGCAATGTCGAGATGCATGATGTAAGAAAGTTCTTGCTGCAAACTTTCCTCGCGTCCGGCCGTCAAAACGACCTGCCAATCGCTTTCCATCTCTGGGCCTCCTGCCAAAACCATGGCAGCAATTTCACGCCGTCTCTCATCTAAAAAGTCCTCTGCGCTCACTTGCGCGCTGACGTAGGGAATCAGCGAATGATCTTCCCACATCAAGCGCAATAAATAGCGCTCCGCCTGTTCCATAGCCAAATGCGCCTGTTTGTTCCAATTTCGCCCCGTAATCTGCGTATTGGAACGAAGGCTGCGATGTTTTCCCATCACCTTACGCAATTCGCTGCGCACCGCACTTTCATCAATTTGTAAGCGCTGCGCCAAACGGATCACGTAGTCGTTGATTTCGACGGCATTATCGCTGGCGGCCAGAACCTGCACCGCACGATTTACAATCGCAACTTTTCCCTCCAGCGTTGTTGCATCCCCGGCTTCAAACGCTTTTGTAACCTGATACTCGAGCGAACTCGGCGCCTCTTCCATCAGCTTGCGAAACGCTTCGCCGCCTTGTCGACGCAAAAACCCATCCGGGTCTTTGCCTTCCGGCACGGACAGCACTTTCACTTTCGCATCCATACCGCGCAAAATCTCAAGCGCCCGCTGCGTCGCCGACTGCCCTGCCGCATCGCTGTCGTATGCAATCAGGATTTCACCCGCTTCCCGAAGCAGTAATTTGGCCTGTTCCGGTGAAAACGCGGTCCCAAGTGACGCGACTGCGTTTTCGACGCCAGCTTGATGCGCAGCAATAACGTCCATATAGCCTTCCATCACAATGGCTTGCCCCATTTGACGAATCGTCTTCTGCGCCACCGAAAAACCAAACAGGAGTTGACGCTTGTTAAAAACAAGACTTTCTGCAGAATTCAAATACTTCGGCTGACCTTCGTCGAGCACCCGCCCGCCAAATCCTACGACACGCCCCCTCGCATCAGTGATTGGGATCATGATGCGACCGCGGAATCGGTCATAGACGCCTTCTCCCTTTTCTCTTTGCAGCGCCAATCCGGCTCTCACCAGTATTTCATCGGTCAAGCCTCTCTGCTTAAGCGCCAAGGACAGCTTGTCCCAGGCCGGCGGCGAAAAGCCGATTTGAAAACGCCGGATGATTTCTTCACTAATGCCGCGCTGTTCTAAATAGCGTAAGGGTTCTTTGCCGTATGAGCTCTTCAGCAGGCAGGCCTGAAAAAATTCTTTAGCTAATTCGTTCGCCCTGTATAGCTTCGCTAATTCTTTTTCTCTGGCCATTTCTTGCGCCGTCTTTTCTTTTTCCGGCACCGGAATATTTAGTTTTTGCGCTAACAATCGCGCCGCTTCAAAAAAAGACAGGTTCTCAATTTTCATCAGAAAATTAATGACATTCCCTCCGGCCTGGCAACCAAAACAATAGAAAAAACCTTTGTCCGCCGCAACCGAAAACGAAGGAGTCTTTTCATGATGGAAAGGGCAGCATCCCCAATAGTTTTTGCCTTTTCGTTTCAACGGTACGTATTCTGCGATTACACTAACAATGTCGCCTTCTGCTCGCAACCGGGCAATCCATTCCTCAAAAGCCATGTCCTTCATCTTTATCACCTACAACCCGTTGCCTTAGCACTTTAACAGAATCCCAGCAAAAACCGGTTAAAATTCACTACTCTGTGTAAATTGCACTACATAGTATTCCCCATCAAATCAGATTTTCCTCTTTCCCTATTGACAAATTTATTATTCTGATTATTAAGAACCTAATAACTCATCCATTTCGTAGGGATAAAAAGTTTTTCAAACAGCTGTACCGCATAGCCATCGGTAAGACCGGCAATATAATCGACGATTGTTGTTTCAAGACCCCATCGTTCTTCACGCTCTAAATATTCGCGCGGCAATTTATCCGGCTGTGCAAAAAAATAATCGTATAATTTATGAATCACATATTGCGCTTTTTTTCGATCCACCTCTAATTCCGGCGCACGATAGATGCTTTGAAACATGAATTCGCGAAACAGTCCCATCGCCTCTGCCACCTGTTTGGACATTCGTATTTCGCTGCGGCCTTGCGACTGCTGTATCATATCTGCGACCATGATCATAATCATGCTGGATGGTTTTATGCCCAGCACCGCGCTTACCGCTGCCGGCAAATCCGTGCTTTGCAAAAGTCCGGCGCGAATACCGTCGTCATAGTCATGGCAAAGATAGGCGATGCGGTCGCCAATCCGCACGATATTTCCTTCTAATGTGAACGGTTTATTCTCGCCGGTATGATTCAAAATGCCGTCCTTTACTTCCAGCGTCAGATTCAGACCTCTGCCTGAACGCTCCAAAAATTCCACGACGCGCAAACTTTGCTCGTTATGACGATAGCGCCCCAAGATATCCTGCAGCGCATATTCGCCCGCATGACCAAAAGGCGTGTGCCCGACGTCGTGCGCCAGCGAAATTGCTTCTGTCAAATCCTCATTCAATTGCAAGCCTCGCGCAATCGTCCGGCAAATCTGCGCCACCTCGAGGCTATGCGTCATACGCGTCCGATAATGATCCCCCGGCGATATATAGACCTGGGTCTTATGTTTTAAGCGCCGAAAAGCTTTCGAGTGAATGATTCGATCGCGATCGCGTTGAAAAGCCGTACGAAATTCGCACGCGTCTTCCGTTTCAGTCCTTACGGCATCTCGACTCCGCGTCGCCGTCGGCGCCAACAACTGCTCTTCCTGTTCTTCAATGCGTTCGCGTATTGTCCTGTTCATCTGCCGCCACATCCTCCCACCCTATGAAAACAAACCTTTTTCTGCTATAATGGTAGCCAGAAAGAAGGTGAACCTTATGAAACTCCGTACCTCGATCAGTTTGCTCGTACTACTTCTGTTACTCTGTTCCAGCGCATTTGCCGCCAAACCAATCATCAAGGCCGATCAGCAATATCTTGACATCAATACCGGACTATACGTCCTAAATGGTCATGTCTATATCGAAGGCGCCAACCGCGTCATCACCGCCGGACAGGCAAAGATAAATATGTCCAGCATGGAAGTCTGGGCCTCTGAAGGCGTCAGCCTCCGCCAAGACGATATTTACTTTACCGGCGATACGGTTTATATTTATGGTACACAAAATAGAGCCGATATAACCGGCAACGTCACCCTGTCGCGCAGCGGGCTGAAGATCCAAGCGCTCCAGACAGAATACAATTGGGATACCAAAATCGCCACCTTCACCGGGCAAGTCCAGGTAGCGCAAGACGGCGTTCCGCCCTACACGGTTGAGAGTCTGAATTATAATGTGGTCACAAACACGATCCTGTAAGTTTCAGCAAGCAAAGCACCCCCGTCCCCGATTGGGTCAGGGGTGTTTTTTGCGTGTACCCGCGTTCAGGCGCTCAGGCTTCCACGCTGCGAATCGCACAGCCGTTCTCCCTTACCAACTGCAGAATCTTGCCCGCGGTCTCTTCAATGGCCTTATTCGACACATCCAGTACAGGACATTGCAAGCGCTCCATAATCTTTTTCGCATATGCCAATTCCGCCTCGATGCGTAAATCATCTGCATAAGCCGACTGTGCATCGAGTCCCATCGAACGAAGTCTTTCCATACGAATATTGTTCAGCTTCTTCGGGTCAATGATCAGGCCGACAATGCGGCAAGTCGGAATTTCGAACAATTGTTCCGGCGGTTCGACCTCCGGAACCAGCGGTACGTTGGCCACCTTAATCATCTTGTGCGCCAGAAACATGCTCAACGGCGTCTTCGATGTGCGCGAAACGCCGACCAAGACAATTTCCGCTTTTTTCAAACCCATCGGGTTTTTTCCATCATCATATTTTACAGCAAATTCAATCGCTTCAACCCGCTTGAAATAATCATCGTCCAAGCGATGGATCAAACCAGGTCTTAATTTCGGCGACATCCCCGACATTTTCTGACCGGCTTCCAGCATTGGCCCCATGATATCAACGGTAGGAACTCCGATTGCAATCGCCTGCTCTTTCAGCGCCGCCCGAAGCTCCGGGTTAACCAGCGTATGACAAATGAGGCTACGCTGGCTGGCGGCTTCGCGCATCGTGCGTTCCAACTGTTGCACAGTCTTAATATTAGGCACGCGCATAATTTCAAAGGTACCTTCTTCAAATTGGCTGGCCGTTGCACGCGCGATCATTTCGGCCGTTTCACCGACTGAATCCGATAATGCATAAATCACCGTCACAGGACTCATTATCTATCACCTGCCTTTCTTTACATATACGCCCCACATCTGGAAAATCCTTCTCTTTACGCGAAGCCAAGAAAAAACTCTGCACCGAACGATAGCCGGCGCAGAGTTTTTTGTTTTTTTCTCTTATGCGGTAACAATCTTGCTGAGATCGACAACCGAAGTCGCCATCGAAACAATCGTCTGCAGCAGCGACAGGCGATTTTCCTTTATCGCACTATCGTCCGCCATTACCATTACGGCATCAAAGAAGGCGTCAATCGGCTCCGCCAGTTCGCCAAGCGCCGAAAGCAACTCTGCGAACTGCTTCGCTTCGAGCAACAGCATCGCCTTGCCCTGTACAGCTAAAACCCGCTCGTACAAAGCAACCTCCGCCGGGTCGCTGAGCAATTCTTGCTTCACATGACTCGTACCGCCATGCTTCAGCAAATTAGCCGCCCGTGTGAACGACTGCGCCATAGCCAGCCAATCCTTTCCGTCAACAGCCTTCGCAACCGCCTGTGCACGCAGCCAGGCATCATAAACATCATCGCAGCCCACCGCCATGACAGCATCCACAATATCGTAACGCATGCCCGCTTCGGAGAGAACATTCTTCAATCGTAAGCGGAAAAAATCCGCCAGCTCACTCATCAGTTTTTCCTTCTTGTCCGGTGCGATATGCAAGAGTTCCGCACTGGCCTGACAGAGCTTCAGCAACGATACATGGTAACGCCCGGCCAAGAGAATATTGACAATGCCGAGAGCCTGACGCCGCAGGGCATACGGATCCTGTGAGCCCGTAGGAATCAGCCCGCGACTAAACGTCGCCACAATATTGTCCATTTTGTCAGCAATGCTGACCGCTCGTCCTGCAGGAGTAACCGGCAGCTCATCGCCGGCAAAACGCGGCAGGTAATGTTCAAAAATCGTTTCCGCAACCGCGTCCGATTCGCCGTTCAATTTGGCATATTCGCGCCCCATGATGCCTTGCAGCTCAGTAAATTCACACACCATGCCGGTAACAAGATCTGCCTTGGCCAACAAGGCGCCGCGCGCAATATCGTTTGCTTCCGTCTTGGCGATGCCAACCGCGTCGGCCACCGCCAACGACAATTTCCCCAGACGCTCTACCTTGTCATGCATTGTTCCCAGGCCGTCCTGAAATACAATCGTCTTTAATTTTTCGACCCGCTGGGCCAGCGCGACTTTCTTGTCTTCTTCAAAAAAGAACTTTGCATCGGCAAGACGCGCGCGCAAAACGCGTTCATTGCCATGACGCACGATATCGATATGCTCACTGCCGCCATTGCGCACAGTAATGAACATCGGCAACAGACTGCCGTCCGCTTTTTGTACCGGGAAATAACGTTGATGCTCACGCATCGGCGTCATGACCGCTTCCGGAGGCAGCGCAAGATATTCCTCTTCAAACCGGCCGCATAACGGCGTCGGATATTCGACCAGATAGACGACCTCTTCCAGCAGTTCTTCATCCATGCTGGCGACGCCGCCCTGCGCTATCGCCAGCTCCTGAACCTGCTGGCGAATCAGGTTGCGCCGTTCGTCCTGATCCACTAGTACATGTTGTTCACGCATCGTTTGCAGATATTGATCAATGGAAGCAACTGCAAATTCACCTTTGCTGAGGAAGCGATGCCCCCTTGTTTTATTCCCGGAAAGAACGCCGGTGATTTCCACCGGAACAATCTTGCCGCTCAAAAGCGCTACCATCCAACGAACCGGACGAACAAACTTGACGTCCCAGTTACCCCAGCGCATATTTTTGGGAAACGAGAGTCCAGACAGTAAGTCTGTCAAAAATTGCGACATGACCGTTTCTGTCGCCTGCCCTTTTTCTTCAACGATCGCATATACATAGCCGTCACGCTGCACCAATTCTTCGACGTCAACGCCTTGCCCACGCGCAAAGCCCGCACAAGCCTTCGAAGGATTCCCCGCCTCATCATAGGCGATTTTCAAGGAAGGCCCCTTATTTTCTTTGACCACATCTGCCTGACGTTCCGCAACGTCTCTGATGGTCAGAACCATGCGCCGCGGCGTACCCAGCGCTTTCAATTCGCCATGTGCAATCCTAAGTTCCGCCAGTTTCGTACGTGCCAGATCGTTTAACTGTTTCAGCACGCCCGGCATAAAACGCGCCGGAATTTCTTCCGTCCCTATTTCAAACAGCAATTCTTGCGCCATAATATTAGTTTCCCCCTTTCAACATCGGATAGCCCAGTTTTTCACGCTGCTCCAGATACCCCTGCGCACAAAGCCGTGCCATATTACGTACCCGACCAATAAAACCGGTCCGCTCGCTGACGCTGATCGCGCCGCGTGCATCAAGCATGTTGAAGGTATGTGAACACTTCAGAACATAGTCGTATGCCGGTAAAACGAATCCTTTGTCCAAAACTCGGATCGCTTCTTTTTCATACATGTCAAAGAGTTGAAACAAGAGTACCGTATCGGCAATTTCAAAATTATACGTGGAATGCTCCACTTCGTTGCGGTGAAAAACATCGCCGTAGCTGACGCCGTTAACCCATTCCAGGTCGTAGACGTTTTCCTTGCCTTGGATATACATCGCTAAACGCTCCATGCCGTAGGTAATTTCCACGGCAACCGGCTTAACATCGATACTGCCCACTTGCTGAAAATAAGTGAACTGCGTAATCTCCATGCCGTCGAGCCACACTTCCCAGCCCAAACCCCACGCGCCGAGCGTCGGAGATTCCCAGTTGTCCTCAACGAAGCGAATGTCATGTTTTGCCGGATCGACGCCGAGTCTCGCCAAACTTTCCAGATACAGTTCCTGAATATTATCCGGCGATGGCTTCATGATGACTTGGTATTGATGATGCTGAAACAAACGATTCGGATTATCGCCGTACCGTCCGTCTGCCGGACGACGGGACGGTTCCACATAGGCCACATTCCAAGGTTCCGGCCCTAAAGCCCGTAAAAAGGTGGCCGGATTCATCGTACCCGCACCTTTTTCCACATCATAAGGCTGCATCAGGATGCAATTTTGCTCCGCCCAAAACGTTTGGAGCGTCAATATCATTTCTTGAAAAGTCATGGTCGCGCCTCCTTGTATTCCTCTTTTTCCAAGCAATGCAGTGCGTCAAAAGGCGGGCAAACAAAAAGCCTCCCGTCCACTGTAACACATCTTGCATGTTACAGGGACGAGAGGCTTGACTCCCGCGGTTCCACCCTGATTGACCGCAAACAGCGGCCCGCCTTCATGGTTGTAGCGGTTTTTACTGGCTGGCATGCCTACACATTCCAGTTTTCCTCCCGCGGCTCCGAAATGCCTTCATCGTCTTTGCCGGACTCACACCCGCTCCGACTCGCTTGCTGCGACGACTACTGTTTTTCATCATTGCCTTCGATAACTACTGTCAAATATACCAAAGACAAGCGTAATTGTCAATTGGTCTTATCCTCGTCATCAACGTTTGTTTCTTCACGGCTGCCATCCGTGCGCACGACTTCAATCGAGCATTTCTTGAAAACCGCAGCCAACATGCCCAGTGCGGCGATTTGCGGCAGTACGACTGCGCCGATCGCGCCGATCGTCACAGGAATCTCAACCAGCACCTTGCCCTCACTCTTAACGCAAATGCGATTGACATTCCCCTGACGCACAAGATCCTTCACTTTGTCGACGACTTCACCGCTGCGCAGCGAAAACTCTTCGGTCCACCCCTTGGGTTTATGTGTTTCCAGGTGGATTAGCGCTTCAATCACACTACCCTGACAAGCTTCTAGTGCGGCCTTGGCTTCTCGATAGGATACCCCGGTACGCTCTTTTACGGCATCAATTTTTTCCAAGGTGATTTCCATACAAACGCCTCCCATGCTTTTGATGTTCATCTGCCCACCTGACGGATAAATTCGGTGGATTTCAGGGGTTTATCTAAACAGTGGATCAAATAATTCAGCACCAGTCTTTCCGCTTGCACCAGCGTACTGCCGGTGATCTTAAATTCCGGCGGCGACATCCAATCCAATCTGTTCAGGACTCGAAGAAAAAGAATGGTCTCTGCGTTGATCATTACGCTGCTTTCCGCGTTGCCGCACGTTTGGCAGCAACAGCCGCCGCTTTGGCTGTCAAAGCGAGCAATCTCACTGTTTTTACCGCAGAAAACGCAGTAATCAAGCTGCGGACTCAGCCCCATCTCGGTCAACACCTGCCATGCCCAGGCCAGTGCCACCAGACGCGGATTTTTACGGCCAAGAAGCGCAAGCGCAGCCAAAAGTTTCTCAAACAATTCGCTTTCCGGTTGGCGTTCCGGAGAAAGTTCATTCAACACTTCCAACATAAACATGCCATACGCCATCCGAGAAAGGTCTTCTTTTATATTACGAAAACTATTTTTGATTTCACATTGTTTTACCTGTTCAAACACTTTTCCCGGCGACAAGGATACCTCAACATGCGAAAAAAGTTGCATGCCCCCTGCCAACTGGCTGCGCGGACGTTTAGCGCCATACGCAAGCGCGCTGATCTTACCCAGCTCACGAGAAAAAAGCATCACTAAGCGGTCACTTTCTCCCCAGTCTTTGACCGATACTACAATGGCTTCCGCTTGATATCGTCCCATCTTATTCTTCTTTCTCGACAGTTGGCTCGATCCGCTCCGCTTTAACGCGAATGATTCGAAAGCCGCTCGATTCCAACACGGTAAACTGATATTCGCCAATCATCACTGCATCGTTAATTTCCGGCTTGCGTCCAAGTAACGCAAATAAGTAACCGCCAATCGTATCCTCTTCGTGCTCTTCCAAACGAATCGCCAAAACATCGGTAACCTCATCGAGCAAGACTCGGCCATCGAATTGATAAACGCCGTCTTGCATGCGTTGAATCTCCGGCGCCACCACTTCATCGTGTTCATCTTGAATGTCGCCGACGATCTCTTCCAAAACGTCTTCAAGCGCCACCAATCCGGCCGTTCCGCCATATTCATCAGCAACCACAGCCAGATGAATGCGACGGCGGCGCATCAGCTGCAGCAGCTTGGCCACCGACATACTTTCCGGTACAACGAGAATTTCACGCATCACCAAACGTAAATCTACGTCTTGCGTCTTGCACAGATCAAAATCCATCAGGTCGCGAATATGGATCATCCCGACAATATTGTCCTTATCGCCTTGGCATAGCGGATAGCGGGTATGATTCGTCTCCCTGACCACTTTCATATTTTCCTCATAGGAGTCTTCAAGATACAAACAGATCATATCCTGACGCGGCACCATGATTTCACGGGCCAATCGATCGGCAAAATCAAAGACGTTATCAATCAATTCGCTTTCCATCTGATTTAAGACGCCGCCGCGTTGGCTGGCGCTTAGAATCATGCGCAATTCCTCTTCTGAATGCGCTAATTCCGCCTCATTGGCCGGTTTAATGCCAAGGAGAGACAAGATGGCACGCGCGGTTCGATTAAAAAGAAGAATCACAGGATAACCAATTTTATGAAAAACATAAAGCGGCCAACTACAAAACAGCGCCAATTTTTCGGCTCGTTGTATCGCCATTGACTTCGGCACCAATTCACCAATTACGATATGTAAAAAAGTAATAATCGTAAAACCGACCGCAATACTCAACGGGCCCAGAAGCCATGCAGCGTCTGGCATGAGTTGAAGCAAAACGGGTTCCAACAAGGACGCAATCGCCGGTTCGCCTAACCAACCGAGCGCCAGCGATGCCAAGGTAATACCCAATTGAGTCGCACCCAGATACGTATCAAACGATCCCAGTATTTTCAAAGTAAGTTGCGCCTGACTGTCATTTTGCTGCGCAAGTTCTTCCAAACGAGTCTTCCGTACCTTGACCATGGAAAACTCCGCAATAACAAAAAATCCATTTAGCAAAACTAAGAGTAGCGCTAGCGCCACTTTAATCAAGCTATATAAGGGCGAGTCGATATTTCATCTCTCCTTTTATTGGTCTTCACCGCCTAGGATGCATTGCTTGCTGCTTCACTAGCCTTCGGCATGACCGCTCCGGCCGTCAGCAAGTATTGCAGGACGCTTTCCTTCGTCACATCCAGGTTGGTGACGCTTCGGCTGGGCACTAAAATATTGAATCCCGAAGCCAGATTCAAACTCATCGGAATAAAAACACAGACATAAGGCTCCGGCAAAGCCGTCGCAATCGGCTGCGATGGTTCCGCCACAACAAAACCAATGGCCCGGCTCTCCGCGTGCGGATACGGCACCAAAACCGCCTGACGGAACATCTCTTCCGATTTAAACACGGCGCTTGAAAGTTGCTTGACGCTACCGTAGATAAACTTGATGCCCGGAATCGAACTCAAAACGCGTTCGCCTAAAGCCAGTATCCGGCGCGTCAGCCAATAACTCGACGACCAGCCAACCAAAATAATCAGGGCAAAGACCACCACCAGGCTAAGGCCGGGAAACTGTACCGGCAGATATTGACCTAGCAGTTTTTCTGCGAAAACAAACAACTGTGCAACGACCGCATAGGTAATCGCCAGCGGAACGACCACCATCAAGCCATTTAAAAAACGCTTGGACATCCAATTCATAGTCACATTCCTCTTTATTCCAAATCATATCATCGGTAACTGCCAGCGTCAACCAAATGACTCAATCATAGCCAAAGGATCGCAGACTGCCTTCCTTGTTGCGCCAGTCTTTTTTCACCTTGACCCAAAGATCCAAGAAAATTTTCGAACCCAGCAAATGTTCAATATCGAGCCTGGCCATCTTGCCAATCTCTTTCAGCAATGCGCCGCGTGCGCCGATGACAATACCTTTTTGCGAATCCCGTTCCACATAAATGACCGCTCGGACATAGACGTCTTCATTCGGGCGTTGTTTAATTTCCTCGATGTCAACAGCAATAGCATGAGGGATTTCCTCGCGCGTTGCATGCAAGACTTTTTCGCGAATCAGCTCCGCGATAACGAGGCGTTCCGGTTGGTCGGTCACCATATCTTCCGGGAAATAGTGCGGCCCTTCCGGCAGACGCGCCTTTATTTCTTTTACCAAGCACTCCAAATTATCTTTTTTCAATGCAGAAATCGGAATAACCGAACTGAACTCGCGTTTCGCCGCGTAATCTTGGATGATTGGGAAAAGTTCTTCTCTGCTCATTTTGTCGACCTTATTCACCACCAAATAGACCGGGGTCTTGACCTGCGCCAGTCGCTCAAGAATATATTCTTCGCCTGCGCCAAAGCCCTCGCTCGCGTCAACGACAAACAAGATCAGGTCAACTTCACGCAGCGTGTTTTCTGCCGCTTTCACCATATATTCGCCTAAACGATGTTTTGGTTTATGAATGCCCGGCGTATCAAGGAATAAGATCTGCGCATCGTCCTGCGTCAATACGCACATAATTCGATTGCGCGTCGTCTGCGGCTTGTCCGACATAATGACAACCTTTTGTCCGATCAGACTATTGATCAGTGTCGATTTCCCCACATTAGGACGCCCGATTACGGCAACAAAGCCGGATTTAAAATTTTCATTATTCATATTTACTTCACTCCTTCTAAATCTGCCGGTGAAAAGAAAAACGGCAGCAATTCGTTAAGCGAAACCTGTCGGCTGTCGCCTTTCAGGTTCGCCATAATAATCGTGGGAATATTAAATTCGGCAATCACTTGGCGACAAGCGCCGCAGGGAGCAATTGGCTCCACCGTATCGCCGACCACCGCCAATGCCGCAAATTCGGTTTCTCCTTCAGAGACCGCTTTGAAAATCGCCGTACGTTCTGCGCAATTGCATAAGCCGTACGATGCGTTTTCGACATTGCAGCCCTGATAAACTGTACCGCTTTTCCCCAACAAAGCCGCGCCAACCTGAAACTTCGAATAGGGAACATAGGCCTTGCGTCGTGCTTCGATCGCACATTCAACCAACTGTTGCAACGTTTCCACCTCTGCCATATTAATTTCGCCCAATACCAAGAAGCATCAGGACATGTTCTTCCTCTTGACGCATCTCGGCTTTTTCCGCCTCACATTCATGGTCATAACCAAGCAAGTGAAGCATCCCATGCACCGTTAAATAAGCCATTTCCCGTTCTAAGCTATGTCCATATTCCTCCGCCTGCCGCATGGCAGTCTCCAGCGAAAGAATAATGTCGCCCAGCAAAAGCGCTGCCGGATTCCCCTCTAACTGTTCCTCGCCATCATTGAGCGCAAAAGACAGCACATCGGTCGCGCTGTCTTTGCCGCGATACTGACGGTTCATTTCATGAATGGCGGCATCATCGACCAATGTGATGCCCACTTCCGCTTCATCAGCCAGTCCATATACCAGCGCGACTTGAGCCACGACCTGATGCAGCATGTCCTTCATCGCGCTCTCAAGCATGATCGCCTGCTGTTCATTGTGAATGATAACTTCCATTGCAGCCTCCTTATTTTTCCCGCGCCGACTCATCTGCAGCATACGCTTTGATGATTCGGCTGACAAGTTCATGGCGAACGACGTCGGTTTCCGCTAATTGCGTGACCTGAATCCCTGCTACGCCGGCCAATAATCGACTCGCATGCTGTAAGCCCGACATTCCCGCCTGCGGCAGATCCACTTGCGTCACATCGCCCGTTATCACCATCTTTGAGCCGAAGCCAAGGCGCGTTAAAAACATTTTCATTTGCGGGATCGTCGTATTTTGCGCCTCATCCAAGATAATAAACGAATCTTCCAAGGTCCGCCCCCGCATATACGCAAGCGGCGCTACTTCGATCACATCTTTCGCCATATACTTGGCAAACGTATCACTGCCGAGAATATCCTGCAGCGCATCATATAGCGGACGCAGATAGGGATCAACCTTGTCCTGCAAGTCGCCCGGCAAAAAGCCCAATTTCTCGCCAGCTTCTACGGCCGGACGCGTTAAAATAATTCGCTCCACTTCTTTGTTGCGCAGCGACTCTACCGCCATTGCCACGGCCAGATACGTTTTACCCGTTCCGGCAGGACCAATGCCCAAAGTGATTGCATTTTGCCGGATTGCCGCAAGATACTCCCTCTGTCCCAGGGTTTTCGGTTTGATCTGCCGTCCTCGCCCGGTAACCAACACGACATCGGAAAACAACTGGTGCAGTTGTTTTCCCTGTCCCGCTTTGAGCATGCGTAAACCGTACGTCACATCATGCGTCGTAATCGGATTTCCTGCACGATATAAGAAAAGCAATTCCTTAAATAAATCCCGTACGGCTTCCACCGCTTCCGCCTCGCCGGCAATGCTTAACTCGGTACCGCGAATCGCAATTCGAACCGGATAATACGCATCAATAAGCGTTAAATATTCATCATGGCGTCCCAAAATCGCCAATGCTTCTAAGTTGGATTCTACTTCGATCAATTGCTCCTCTTGCAAAGCGCAGCCTCCTTATGCACAGCGATAATCTTATATCATTTCGACGCCAGCAATCGGATTCCTTTTCTAATGCGTCAAACGCTAAAGGCAATTCACTTTATCGTTTTTTGTCTTGACTTGTCGAATTTTGCGTGTTATCTTGAATGCAGAGGTTTAAGTGAAGCGTTTCTTTGTGTCAGACAAACTCTCTTTCCCAACACTCTTCCCATTTACCCCTACACATTATATTCTTTCCCTTAAAACTCCCAGTCTTCACTTTCACCTATACCCTACGGAAACAGACAGGCTTCCCCGGCCTGTCTGTTTTCTATTTGACAGAACTTACCCGTTTCGCCAAGAGCGAGCATGAATAACACGCGCCGAAAACTTCAAACGGGAAGCGGCATAAAAAAATCCGGTACTACAAGAGTACCGGATTTTCATCTTACTGGTTCAGTTGTTCTTTCACCAGAGTATTAACCAGTTTTCCGTCAGCACAGCCTTTCACTTTCGGCATCAGCGCAGCCATTACCTTGCCCATGTCCTTAGGACCTGCGGCCTGGGTAGCAGCAACCGCTTCCTGCACTAAGCTTCTAACTTCAGCTTCCGTCAACTGTTTCGGCAAGTATGCCATTAATACATCGAGTTCCCGTTCAAGGCTGTCCACCAGATCCGGCCGATTAGCCTTTTTGAATTCCTCGAGCGAATCTCGGCGCATCTTGACCTCTCTCGCCAAAACGTCCAACACGCCCGATTCATCCAACTCCGTCTTACGGTCAATCTCAAGATTCTTGATACTGGCGCGCACCATGCGAATAACCGACAGCCGGAGCTTTCCGGCTTCTTTTTCCTTCATGGCCTGCTTCATATCTTCCGCCAGCCGCTCTTTCAGCAACATAGAAACCCCTCCACTGCCGGCAATGTTTGCCTAATGTTAGTTGAATCTGCGTTTGCGTGCAGCCTCGGATTTCTTTTTGCGCTTGACGCTAGGTTTTTCGTAGTGCTCGCGTTTTCTTATTTCAGCCAGGGTTCCCGCCTTCTGGCATGTGCGCTTGAATCTGCGGAGTGCACTGTCAATAGTTTCATTTTTGCCAACCCGTACTTCCGACATCTAATATCCCTCCCTCCACTCACCGTTATAGGGAAGTGTATCCTCGTTGAACATACACCCAATGATTATACATTATGTACGTCTCATTGTCAATGCCTAGCCTGGAGGCCAAGTCATCTTTCGTCCGCCCATCAAATGCCAATGAAGATGGCCGACGGTCTGCCCGCCGTCTTCACCGGTATTTGTCACCAGACGAAATCCGCCTTCCGCCAATCCCAATAGGTTCGCCACCTGCGGAACCGCCGCCATCACTGCATTCACAGCCGGTTGATCCTCTGCCGCCATTTCACGCAAGCTTGGAATGTGCCGCTTGGGAATCAGCAGTACATGTTCCGGCGCCACGGGATTGAGGTCACGAAAAACAAGCATTTGTTCATCTTCATATACAATCTGAGCCGGAATTTGTTTCGCCGCGATTTTGCAAAATATGCACTCCTGGGACACGTTACAGCACCTCCCTTCTTACCGACAGCCAAATCCCATCCGGCTGCCAGACATAGAATCACCGTTACGAGGTTTCACGCTCAGCAATGGTTGTACAAAAGATTATTCGGCTTATTTTTTCGATATCCTGCCGCAAAAAAAAATTAAGCCAAATTCCCCCATAAGCCATCCTGATACGTTTTTTCAAGCTGCACCAGACAGCGTCTTTTCAGGACGTCCGCTTCTGTCGGAAAATAAACGCGCAGATAGTTGCTGGTCAGCCCTTCGGCGATTCCATCCTTCTGCGATTCCACCAGCACTTCCACCTGCTGGCCGATGAATGCATTTTGATATTCTTTCGCCATCCGCTCGGCAAGTTGCTGCACGCTTTGCACCCGTGCACGCTTAACCTCTTCCTCAACCTGTCCGGCAAACGAAGCCGCCGGCGTACCGCTGCGCCGCGAATAGGGAAAGACATGCATCTTCGCAAAGCCCATCGTAGCAACAAAAGACAGTGCCTGCTCAAAACTGGCTTCACTTTCTCCCGGAAAACCGACGATCAAATCCGTGGAAATCGCAACTCCCGGCACCTGGCTGCGTATGCAGTCGATCAACCTGCGATACTCCGCTGTCGTATAATGGCGGTTCATCGCTTTTAAAATTCCGTCTTCCCCCGCCTGCAGCGGTAGATGCAGGTGTGCACACAGCCGGCTGTCGTTGCACATTAGCTCAATCAATTTCGGAGAAACTTCCACCGATTCCAATGAGCTGAGTCGCAAACGCTGCAGACCGGGTTCCTCTAACGCAGCCTCCAATGCATCCGTCAATGAAAGATCGTCCGCTAAATCGCGGCCATACGCGCCCAGATGAATGCCCGTAAACACCACTTCCTGAAAACCGGCTTCTACCAGCTTCGCGACTTCACGCCGCACGCTGTCAAGCGGTCTCGAACGGAGCGGTCCTCTCGCATAGGGAATGATGCAATACGAACAAAAGTTCGTGCAGCCTTCCTGGATTTTTAAAAAAGCACGCGTCCGTCCAGGCGCGGAAAACAGCGGAATGTCTTCAAACAAATCCGACTGCATGATATCGCTGACGGCGGTAATTTTCCCATGTTCACGCGCCGCTTCTTCAACCAGTTCAACAATTCGTTGCCGTTCCTGCGTTCCAATGATAACACTGACCCCTTCAATTGCCGCAACCTGATCCGGCGAAGTCTGCGAATAGCAGCCCACCGCCGCAACAACGGCCGCCGGATTGCGCCGAATTGCGCGGCGGATCAATTGGCGTGATTTTTTTTCGCCTAAATGTGTGACCGAGCAGGTGTTTATCACATAGACGTCCGCATCCGCCTCAAAATCGACAAGTTCATAACCGCGCTGGCGAAACAACCCCGCCATGCTATCGGTCTCAAATTGATTCACTTTGCAACCTAATGTCGTAAATGCAACCCGTGGCACATTCAGCCCCCCAGATCTCCATGTTCATACATAAGCACCGCTAAAGCAGCCGCTGCGGCTGTTTCCGTCCGCAAAATGCGCGGCCCCATCGTCGCGGACGAGACGCCGCAATCCCGGCATAAATCCGCCTCTTGCGCCGTAAAACCGCCTTCCGGACCGATCAGCAACAAATACTCCCTAGCAGCGCCACTGCGCAACATGTCTTTCAATCCTTGTTTGTTCTCCGCTTCGTACAGCATAATTGCCGCCGTATCCGGCGGCAACTCCGTCAATAATTCCCGTAAAGAGATAATATCCCGCACTTCAGGGATTGCGCTGCGCCGACACTGCTTCGCAGCCTCGGCGGCAATATTTTGCCAACGCGCGACCCTGTCCTGCTGCTTTTTTCCTTCATAGCGCACGACGCAGCGGTCGAGCGCCAGAGGAACGATTTCGCTCACTCCAAGTTCGACCGCTTTTTGTACGATATAATCCATTTTATCGCCTTTAGCCAGTCCCTGAGCCAGAATCACCCTTACCGGCGGTTCTTTTTCTTCAACCAGCCACTGCTTAAATTTAAGTTCAATCTGCTGCGACGTAAGCGCAGTAATGATCATGCGCGCGGCGCAACCGTCGTTGCCGACTACATCAACTTCAGCCTCCGGCTGCAGTCGAAGCACTTTCGCAATATGACGCGCATCCGAACCAACGATACTCACTTGCGATTCGACGGGTTGCGCAATAAAAAACCGTCTCACGTCATCAAGCCTCCATCGTCATGACCATGGCAACCCAGCCGCCCTCTTCGACGACTTTGTCCACCATCATGCCTTGCGCCAAGACCGCCGCCGTGACATCGGCCAGGCGCTCTTCGATGATGCCGCTGGCAACGAAACGACCGCCGGGCTTCAATCGCTTAGGAATCTCCGGCAACAAGCGGATAATAATGTCCGCTACAATATTGGCAATTACGACATCCGCCTGTCCTTCGATTCCGGTCAGCAGATCGCCCTGTGACACGGTAACAACATCGCCCACTTTGTTGATATCGACATTTTCCTGCGCCACTCTTGCCGCAACGCCGTCAAAGTCGACCGCCCTGATCTGCGAAGCGCCAAGCTTTGCAGCCGCTACCGCCAAAATTCCCGACCCCGTTCCAACATCAAAGACCGTTTCGCCTTTGTGAATCACTTCTTCGAGCAAACGACAGCACATCGCCGTGGTGTGATGCGTCCCCGTACCAAAAGCCATGCCTGGATCCAATTCAATGATGATCTCGCCCGCTTGCGCCTGGTATTCCTCCCAGGATGGCTTGATAACAATGATTTCACCGACTTTTACCGGATGAAAATAGTCTTTCCAGGACGACTCCCAGTCTTCCTCTAAGACTTCTTTCCATTTGATCTGACCGCGACCGCGTTCGATGCCATGATGAACAAGCCCCATAAACGAATCTTCAAAACGGCGCAACTTATCTTCCAGCTCTTCATCGACCGGTAAATACGCCAATACCGTTACGACTTCCGTTTCCAACTCCTCTGGAATATCGCAATAATCCCAGGTGCCGGATTGGCGATAGGAATTGATCAAATCCGGATCTTCGATAACCACTCCGCTCGCTCCCAAATCATGAAACAAGTCCGCCACCGCTTCCGTAGCTTCATGGGTCGTTTGCACGCTAATTTCTGCCCATTTCATTTTCATCGCCCCTTTATACCCCGAACGCATCCTTCACTTTTTTGAAAAAGTTTTTCTGCTCCGGGTTGACGTTTTCACCGCTGATCTGAGCAAACTCTTTCAGCAACTCTTTTTGTCGGTCCGTAAGCTTTTGCGGCGTCAGCACCTTAACCCTGACGTGTTGGTCGCCGCGTCCATTGCCGCGCAGAAAAGGAATCCCTTTTCCCTTCAACCGAAAGACGGTTCCCGACTGCGTCGCTTCCGGCACCTTCAGGCTAACGTTTCCATCAAGCGTCGGCACCTGGATCTCATCGCCGAGCGTTGCCTGCACAAAACTGATCGGCACTTCGCAGATGACCTCATTGCCCTCACGCGAAAACAACGCGTGTTTCTTGACATATAAATATACATACAAATCGCCGGGCGGACCACCGCGCATTCCCGCTTCCCCTTCACGCGAGATGCGTAAACGCGAGCCATTGTCAACGCCGGCCGGAACCTTAACCTTAATTTTGCGTTTCACCTTAACCTTACCGCGGCCGCTGCAGTCCTTACAAGGCGTATGCACAATGCGTCCTTCGCCATGGCAGCGATCGCAAACCCGCGCATTGACCATTCGGCCAAAAGGGGTATTCTGCACGACCTGCACCTGCCCCGTTCCCTTACATTGAGGACAAGTTTCCGGCTGCGTCCCCGCCGCGGCTCCAGTGCCGCTACAGGTCTTGCAATCCTCCGTCCGCGGAATTTGCACTTCTGTTTCAACGCCAAAGGCAGCCTGCT
Source organism: Negativicutes bacterium (assembly GCA_963667825.1). Lineage (GTDB taxonomy): Bacteria > Bacillota > Negativicutes > SG130 > SG130 > Azotosporobacter. The sequence continues at coordinate 361,416 of OY764022.1, forward strand.
CAAAAGTGATTTCCATATCAAAACGCAGGTCAGAGCCCTGCTCCGGTCCCGGTTGTCGCCGACCGCCAAAACCGCCGCCGCCGCCAAAAAACATATCGAAAATATCGTTAAATCCACCGCCAAAATCGCCGCTGAATCCGCCCTGACCGCCGCCGGAGCCGTCAAAAGCGGCATGGCCAAACTGGTCGTATTGCGCGCGCCGATCCGCATTAGATAGCACTTCATACGCTTCATTGATTTCTTTAAATTTTTCTTCCGCCTCTTTCGGGTTTTCGCGATTCATATCCGGATGATATTTACGCGCCTGCTTGCGGAACGCCTTTTTTATCTCATCTTCCGAGGCGGACTTACTCACACCAAGCAATTCATAATAATCACGTTTACTCACGTCTGCACCATCCTACAGAAATAGTCTTCATGCCTAAGCTTGTCTAATAATAAGATAATATCATATTTTTAGCAAGTCGCCAGACATAAATCATAAAATAAGGTTTGGCAGGGAGTATCGTCCCTGCCAAACGCTGCACACTATCGCTTATTTCTTGTCCTCATCCACTACTTTGTACTCGGCATCAACCACTTTTTCGTCTTTCTTCGTGCCCGATTCCTGGCCGTGCGCATGCGCTTCCGCGCCATGCTCAGGCTGACCTTCGGCACCTTGTTGGTTGTATACCGCGCTGGTCATTTCGTACAAAGGCTGTGTCAGCGCTTCGGTGTCCGCCTTGATTTTTTCATTGTCCGTGCCTTTTAAGCTTTCTTTCAAGGTTTCAATCCCTGCTTTGACCTTTTCAAGCAAAGCGGCATCCGCTTTATCGCCCATGTCTTTTACGGTTTTTTCCGCTTGGTAGACCAGCGAGTCTGCATTGTTTCGTACTTCTACCTCTTCTTTGCGCTTCTTGTCTTCCGCCGCATGCGCTTCGGCATCCTTGACCATACGTTCGATGTCATCCTTGTTCATGCCGCCGGAAGACGTGATCGTAATTTTCTGTTCCTTGCCGGTGCCCAGATCCTTCGCCGAAACGTGAACGATGCCGTTGGCGTCAATATCAAAGCTGACTTCGATCTTAGGAATGCCGCGCGGTGCAGGAGGGATATCATTCAACTGGAAACGGCCCAGCGTCTTGTTGTACGATGCCATTTCACGTTCGCCTTGCAGCACGTGAATGTCCACCGAAGTTTGATTGTCCGCAGCGGTCGAGAAAACCTGGCTCTTCGAGGTCGGAATCGTCGTGTTGCGTTCAATGATCTTCGTGCACACGCCGCCCAAGGTCTCAATGCCCAGCGACAGAGGCGTTACGTCAAGCAGCAAAACGTCCTTGACTTCACCGACTAATACGCCGGCTTGAATCGCTGCGCCAACCGCCACGCACTCGTCCGGATTTACGCCGCGATGCGGCTCTTTGCCCATTGCTTTTTTGATTGCTTCCTGTACCGCCGGAATTCGGGTCGAACCGCCGACCAGAATCACCTTGTCAATATCTTTCGGGCTCAGTCCCGCATCGCTCATCGCTTGGCGAGTCGGCCCCATCGTACCTTCGACCAGGTCAGCCGTCAGTTCGTCGAATTTAGCCCGGCTCAACGTAACGTCCAAATGCTTGGGTCCCGTTTGATCTGCCGTTACGAACGGCAGGTTTATATTGGTCGTCAAAACGCCCGATAACTCGATCTTCGCTTTTTCAGCCGCTTCGCGCAAACGCTGCATTGCCATGCGATCGCCGGACAGGTCGATACCGTTTTCTTTTTTGAACTCCGCTACCAACCAGTTCATGACGCGTTCGTCGAAATCATCGCCGCCCAGTCGATTGTTGCCGCTGGTCGCTTTTACTTCGAATACGCCGTCGCCAAGTTCCAAAATAGAAACGTCGAACGTGCCGCCGCCCAAGTCGAATACCAAAATCGTATGATCTTCGCCTTTGTCCATGCCATAGGCAAGCGAAGCCGCAGTCGGTTCATTGATGATGCGCAAGACTTCAAGTCCGGCAATGACGCCGGCATCTTTCGTGGCCTGACGCTGACTGTCATTGAAATAAGCCGGAACCGTAATGACGGCTTGCGTTACCGACTCGCCCAGATACGCTTCGGCGTCGGTCTTCAGTTTCTGCAGAATCATCGCGGAAATTTCCGGCGCACTATATCCCTTACCTTCAATTGTCACTTTATAGTCGGTTCCCATGTGGCGTTTGATCGAGCTGACAGTACCATCGGTGTTAGAAACTGCTTGACGCTTCGCCAGCTGGCCAACCAGGCGTTCGCCGGTTTTCGAAAAACCGACAACGGACGGAGTGATGCGGCTGCCTTCCGCATTAGCGATAACAACCGGCTCGCCGCCTTCCATCACCGCTACGCAGGAATTCGTCGTTCCCAAATCTATACCAATTACTTTACCCATGTTCATTCCTCCTCAAAATTAAGCCTATGTATTTTGAACAGTTTTTGCAGACTGTCAACCGCCTTATTCTTAGCCTACCACTTTTACCATGCTCGGACGGATCACTTTGCCGGCTACGGCATAGCCTTTCTGGAACTCTTCCAGAATGATCCCCGCTTCCTGGCTCTCATCGGCAACCTGCATAACGGCTTCATGCTTTTGCGGGTCAAAAGCGGTTCCCACGGCTTCCACCGGAGTCAATCCCGCTTTTTCAAGCGTCTGCGCCAATTGACGGTAGATCATCTCGATTCCCGTCAACAGGTTGGCAGCATCCTGATTGCCTGCCGCCGCCATCGCTCTTTCAAAATTATCAACGACCGGCAAGAGATCTAAAATCAGATTTTGCGTCACAAAAGCTGACATTTCCTCTTTTTCCTGTCTTGTCCGGCGACGAAAATTTTCAAAATCCGCTTGCAGGCGTTTATAGTGATTCACTTGTTCATCAAGCAAACGTTGTTTTTCAGCGACCTCCAGCGTCAGTTCTTCAACGCCCGAATCAATCTTTTCTTCAACTGCCGCCTGTTGTTCATCCACTAAACCAACTGTTTCTTCCATCGCTTTCGCTTCTTCCATTTTCTTTTTTGTCAACTGTTCCACCTCGTTTATGGGTCCTTCACCCTTATCTGCTCACTCTCTCAATCAGAAATCCGGCATACCGGACTCCGCATTCGGAGCCGGATTCGCTCCGGAAGTCTCATCTCGCTTCTTGATGATGGTGTCGATACGCAAGATCGCGATCGCCACCTCACCGGCCGCCTTAATCGCATGCAATTTCACCAGCGCCGGGTCAACGACGCCATTTTCCAGCATATCGACGACCACCCCGCTGTCGCAGTCGATGCCAAGAGAATCCTTCTGCTGTTCAAGCTGCGCCAGCACGACTTCTTCGACTTTCTCCAGCGGATTATAGCCTGCATTTTCAACAATCTGCTCCAGCGGGCAGCGCAGCGCACTGGCCACACAATCGACGCCGTAAGTAGACATGCCTTTCAGACCGTCACGACTAGCCGCCACTTCACGGCTAATGGCAATTTCAAGCGAACCGCCGCCAGGCACATAACCGCCTTTTATCGCCGCCTGAACGCTCGATGCCGCATCTTTGGCGATCCGTTCCCGTTCTCCGACGACCTCTGCCGTCGATGCGCCGACCAGAATCGTCGCCATCGGTTTTCCCGAACCGCCCAGCAGGCGGATATGATTGAGCTTTTCATCTTCAAATATCGCATCGGCCATGCCTAGATATCTTGCAATATCGCAGGCGTCTTTCTTTAAGCCAGTTCGCTTGATCATCCTTGCGCCAACATGCTCCGCCGCCCGACGTAAATCTTTGTTTGCAACGCGCTGCACGACAAGAATGCCGGCATCCGCCAACAATTCGTCCGCCGAATCATGCACGCCGCGATCCACCAAAACCACTTTGACGCCCAGCTCGATAATCTTTTGCAGATTGGTTTTAAACTCATCTTGCAGATCCACATAGCGTTTAAATCCGGCTTCGGTGCTGAGCGCTTCGCCGCCGATTTCTTCCGGCTCGAGCGCATCGTCAATGACCAGCACCTTCGCTTGCGTCACCCGTTTCGGCATTTCCTGGTTCATCCGCTCGCGGTCGACAATGACGCCCATAAAGACCTCATTCGCAGCGCCTTCCTGCGCAATAATCGTATCCGAGAGCTTAAAATGATCTTCCGCCAACTTATCGCGGCCGATCAATTCCGCCGCTTTAACGACAAGTTCCGCAATGTCTTGATATTCGCGCCCGGCAATCATCGCAACATTATGCAAAACCGGCTCCGTCAAATCGTGTACCTGACGCGAGCGCGCCTTGACTTGCTCGAGCGCCTTGGCCACGCCGTAGCGAACCCCTTCAATCACTTTCGCAACCGGCACGCCGCGTAAGACCTGATTGACGCCTTCAGAAACCAGACCGCCGGCCATGATCGTCGCCGTAGTCGTTCCGTCACCGACTTCCGCCTGTTGCGCCTTGGCGATATTAATCAACATCTTGGCCGCCGGATGGTTCACATCCATCTTGTCGAGGATCGTAACGCCGTCATTGGTAATAACGACTTCGCCAAACCGATCCACCAGCATCGTATCCAAGCCTTTAGGGCCGATCGTTCCTTCCACAGCCGCCGTAATCGCGCGGACCGCATTCGCATTCGTCAGTAGAGCCGCCATACGTTCATCTACGTCGGCGCCGCCCCCTGCCTGTTTCAGGTTCACGGACATCCCTCCTTGCTTATGCTTTATAATCCTTTAGCATTTCTTCCAAATGCGTATGCACATAATCCATGATCGACATGATTTTTCCATAATCCATCCGTGTCGGACCAAGAACCGCCACCGAGCCGACTACCTGTCCGCCAATGCGGTATGTAGCCTGCACCATGCTGCAATCCTGGATGCCGCGGTAACTGTTTTCTTCACCGATGGTAACCACTACGCCGCTGTCCGTTTCTTGCTGACGCTGCTGCAACAAATCGCAGAGAAGAGGTTCTTCTTCCAACATGTCAAGCAACGTTCGCACCTTCTCGAGGTTACGAAACTCGGGCTGATTCAAAAGCTGCGTCGTCCCGCCCAGATAGACGCGGTCTTGTTTTTCGCCACGCAGCGCTTGTCGGATAACCTTCATCGCGTCATCAACGACCTTGGCCTCCGCCAGCAGATCTTCCTTAATTTCACGCAGGATCGAGGATTCAATTTGCTCGAGTGAAAGACCCGACAGCCTTTGGTTCATCATATTGGCCAAGCGCTGCAAGTCTTCGACCCGCATACCTTGCGGCAAATCAATCACTTTGTTTTCAACCATGCCGGTATCGGTAACAATCAGTAAGATGGCCCTCGTCTCATCAAACGGCATAAACTGTAAATACTTAAAGTTGCATTGCCCAAACTGCGGCGCCAGAACTAAGGATATGTTTCGCGTCATGCGCGACAATAAGCGCGCGGTTTCTTGAAACACCTCATCCAGTCGTCTCGCCTTCGCCTGATACCAGTTTTTGACCAGCGTGACTTCCTTATCTGATATTTGCGTCGGCGCCAGCAGCGAATCGACATAGAAGCGATAGCCCTTACCGGAAGGAATCCGGCCTGAAGAGGTGTGCAACTGCTCGAGGTAACCCAATAGTTCCAAGTCAGCCATTTCGTTGCGGATCGTAGCCGGGCTGACGCCCAAATCATACTTTCGCGCAATGGTCCGTGAGCCGATGGGTTCTGCCGTAGAAATATAATCATCTACAATCGCATGCAAAATGATTTTTTTTCGTTTATCCAGCATCGTACAGCACCTCCTGTTGTTAGCACTCTTCGTTATAGAGTGCTAACACCTACTAACAAAATACCACTCCAGCCCGCCGCTGTCAAGCCGAAACCTATTCCGGCAAAAATTCTTCAAACACCTGATTCCCGAATTGCATTCCGCGTTCAGTAAGACAGATTCTTCCGGCTGCGTGACGCACCAAGTCTTTTTCGATCAACTCTGCGGTCACCTGGCCGTAAATATCGTCGAAGACCACGCTGAAGCGGCGCGTAAATTCGGCGGTTTCCAAGCCGTCGGCCGTGCGCAGCGCCAAAAAGACAAACTCCGCCATCGCCGTCCAAACATCGCTTTCTTCACATTCGACGCGCGGCGATCCGCCGCGCGAGACAATTTCGATATACTCGTGCACATCCTGCGTATTCGCCAAGCGCCGCCCCTCCAAAAAGGAATGTGCGGCCACGCCCAAGCCAAGATACGGCTGGTATCTCCAGTAACGAAGATTGTGCCGGCTCTCATAGCCGCGCTTCGCATAATTAGAAATCTCATAACGACGAAAGCCTGCGCTTGGCAGAAACTCATTCACGAATTGATACATCTGCACTTCCACGTCTTCATCCGGCAGTTCCAATTTCCCCTGCTTTTCCAGATAGAAAAACGGCGTGTTTTCTTCCACTTTTAAACCGTAGACGGAAACATGCGTCACATCGAGTTCCAGCGCCTGCGTCAGACTTTCTTTCAAAGATTCAAATGTCTGGTGCGGCAGACCGTACATTAAATCGAGACTTACATTGCTAACCCCCGCCACTTTTGCCGCCTGCAATGCGCCAATCGCCTCTTCGCTGCGATGAATGCGTCCGCAGGCCTCGAGAACAGCGTCATCAAAGCTTTGCACGCCAAAACTCAGGCGATTCACGCCATAGCTGCGCAACAGCGCCATTTTTTCCGCATCCGCAGTGCCGGGGTTGACTTCCATTGTGACTTCCGCCTCAGGCAACAGTGAAAAAGACTTCTTCACCTGCGACAGCAGGCGCTCCAAACATTCGATCGGCAAAGCCGTCGGCGTACCGCCGCCAAAATAAACCGTACTCACTTGAACGCCATCTTTCGCCAGCGCCGCGCCTTCTTTGCCGATTTCCTGAAGCAAGGCGTCGGTATAAGACCAAAAGAGATCCGTCATATTGTCATAGGAAGTAAAATCGCAATACAGACACTTTTGCACACAGAACGGCACATGGATATATAGGCCGATTTCCATAAACCCGCCTCCTCACTTTACACTCTTTCTTTTGACAAAACAAAGGCAGAAAGCGACCGCGCTCTCTGCCTTTGCCTCAGTCAACCCGTAAAATCGCCATGAAGGCTTCCTGAGGCACTTCAACGTTCCCCACTTGCTTCATTCGTTTCTTACCTTCTTTTTGCTTCTCGAGCAATTTGCGTTTGCGGCTGATATCGCCGCCATAGCATTTGGCAAGTACGTCCTTGCGCATCGCGCGCACCGTTTCCCTTGCAATGACCTTGTTGCCAATCGCAGCTTGGATCGGCACTTCAAACATTTGCCGCGGAATAATTTCTTTCAGCTTTTCCGCCAACAAGCGTCCACGATACTGTGCCTTATCCTGATGCACGATAATCGACAGCGCATCCACCGGTTCGCTGTTAAGCAGGATATCCATCTTCACCAATTTTGAAGTCCGATAACCAATCACTTCATAGTCAAGCGATGCATAGCCGCGCGAAGATGACTTTAAGCGGTCAAAATAATCATAAATGATCTCGCTGAGCGGAATGTGATAGGTCAACGTTACGCGGTTCACATCGAGATATTTCATGTCCTGGAATTCACCGCGTTTTTCTTGCGACAGTTCCATGACGACGCCGACGTAATCCTTAGGAACGATGATCGATGCATTAACATAAGGCTCTTCAATATGATCGACGACTTGCGGTGCCGGCAAATGCGACGGATTGTCAAGCGTCAGTTCTTCGCCGTTCGTCTTGAAGACGCGATAAATTACATTCGGCGCAGTAGTTATGAGATTCATGCCGTATTCGCGTTCGAGGCGTTCTTGGATGACTTCCATATGCAATAAGCCAAGGAAACCGCAGCGGAAACCAAAGCCAAGCGCAACCGATGTTTCCGGTTCAAAGACCAGTGATGCATCATTAAGTTTCAGTTTCTCCAGCGCATCGCGCAGCAGGTCATATTCGCTGTTTTCCACCGGATAGAGACCGCAATAGACCATCGGAGTTATCTTCCGATAACCAGGCAACGGCTCGAGCGCCGGATTTTCAAGTTCCGTAATCGTATCGCCGACCCGCACGTCTTTGACGTTCTTGATGCTGGCGACAACAAACCCGACATGACCCGGTCCGAGTTCCGGCACAGTCGTCATATAGGGCTTGAACACCCCGACTTCGGTCACTTCCACCTTTTTGTCGGTCGCCATCATATGGATCTTCATCCCGGGGCGAATCACACCATCCATGACGCGCACATAGGCAATGACGCCTTTATACGCATCAAAATGCGAATCAAAGATCAGCGCGCGCAAAGACGCCGTCTCGCTGCCGACTGGCGGCGGGACCTTCTTGACAATGGCCTCTAAGACTTCTTCGATGCCGATGCCTGCTTTTGCACTGGTCAGCACCGCATCTGACGTATCGAGACCGATCACGTCTTCCACTTCCTGCTTTACCCGCTCCGGCTCCGCGCTCGGCAGATCGATCTTATTAATGACCGGAATAATTTCCAGGTCATTTTCCAACGCCAGATACACATTGGCCAGCGTCTGCGCCTCAATGCCCTGCGCCGCGTCGACGACCAGCAAGGCACCTTCGCAGGCAGCCAAGCTGCGCGATACTTCATAAGTAAAATCGACATGCCCCGGAGTATCGATCAGATTCAATAAATAGGTATTGCCGTCTTTCGCCTTATAATCGAGACGAACCGCCTGCGCTTTGATCGTAATGCCGCGTTCGCGTTCAAGATCCATCTGATCCAGCACCTGGTTCTCCATTTCCCGCGCCGTCAATGCGCCGGTATATTCGAGCAAACGGTCGGCAAGCGTTGATTTGCCATGATCTATATGTGCAATGATTGAAAAGTTTCTAATATATTCGGTAGTCATATAAACTCCCTTCCTTGGCTTAACGTTGCTCTTGATTATATCACCAGGCGACGCCGGGCCGCAATAGTTACAAAGCCACGCAACAAAATTATCACTATCCTCTTGCAATTTTTGTCTGGTCATGCTAAAATTCTCTAGGTAAAAGGTCTTTAAGGAGGTGAACGAGTTGCCGAATATTAAATCATCAGAACGCAGTGTAAAAACCGATGCTGAGCGTCGCGCCAGAAATTTCGCAGTTAGATCGACGATCCGTACGTATTCCCGTAAGGTAGTTGAGGCAGTGGATGCTGGCAGTGCGGATGAGGCCAAAGTCCTCCTGACTAAAGCCAGCAGTGTTATTGACAAAGCCGTCGCTAAAGGCGTTATCCATAAAAACACCGCCGCTCGCAAAAAAGCCCGCTTAGCACACCATGTAAATACGGTTGCGAAGTAAGCTGCATAAGCTTGTATGATGAAATCCTGTCCGACTTCGGACAGGATTTTTGCATTTCACGCCTTAAAACCCGTAAGCCGTATCGTTTCGAGACCGCTTACGGGTTTTTCACTAGCGTGTTAAACCCTCACCTTTATACCCTGCGGCAAAGACGAATGATGATGCCTTCAAGAACCGCCGCATCGGCGCGCCCCGACTTAAGCGCCCAGTCCGCATCGCTTAATTCCTGAAACGCAGCCCGCAACGCCTTAGCGGAAAACCCCTTCGACTGCACCGCCATTTTTTCTGCAATAAATGGCGCCACACCAAGTTTCGGGCCTAACTCGCGCGCACCAATCCCTCTTTGCAAATATTCCTTGGCTTGCCAAAGCTGCCTTACCTGGCGAGCCAGCAAGCCGAGGAAACGCAACGGGTGTTCGCCTGCGCGAAACTGATCTTGCAGCAGTTCAAGCGCTTTCGCCGCTTTTCGCTGATTCATCGCATCCATGATCGCAAAGACCGACGTTTCCGGCAGCGTTCCTAGAACGGCGGTTGCCGCCTCGAGATTCGCTTGTTTCTTAGGATGTACATATAAGAAAACCTTATCCAATTCATTTTCAAGCAATTCCTGCGACAGTTGGGGCATCTGCCCGAATATCGAGAGAAACCATTCCTGCGCATCGCCTGTCATCGTGCAGGCGCGCTCGCGTAACGCTTGCTGCAGCCAGGCGCGCAAGTCTTTCGCCTTAAGCGGCGAAAATTCAACGATCCGGCCGTTTTTTTCCACCGCCTTATACCAGCGGCGACGCTTATCGACGCCGTCTGCGCCGACAATCAGCAAACAGGCATATTCGGGAATATTTGCCAATAATGCAAGCAGAGCTTCCTCTTCCGCCTTTTCTTTACTTTGCCAGCCTTTGCCGCTGCGCAGAACAATTACCTGGCGCTGACCGAAAAACGGCGCCGTCTCTACGCTGCGCACCAGCTCCCCGACTGACACCTCCTGCTCAAAGATCAAGAGATTCATCTGCCGGTCTTCCGGCGGCAACAAGGCTTCCACTAATGTCTGCTCGGCTTTTCGCAGCCAATATAAATCGTCGCCATGCAACAGATACAACCGTCCCAGTGGCTCCTGCATCAATTGTTTCACCGTATCCTTCGCGCTCATTCCAGCCTCCCTGTGCGATTCTCCCTTCCTTATTGTACCCGATTCAATACATAAAGCAAAGCTATCCGCCGTTCTGCCGTTTCCACTCCCAAGGATTATCCGCTGACTCTCGCCATGTCTTCACCGATAAGTTCTCTCCGTCGGTGCTAAATACGATCGCCCCGCTCACATCGGTGCGGTACACGCTGACCCCAGCTTTTTGCAAGCGTCGCAGCGCCTCTGGATGAGGATGACCATACGAATTTCCCGCGCCGACCGATATTGCCGCACAAATCGGCTGCACCAACGCCAAGAATTCTTCACTCGTCGCTTTTGCCGCGCCGTGATGACCAACCTTGAGCACCGTACTCTTTAGCAACTCACCCTTTTCTTTCACTAAGGCGGCCTCACTTTTCCCTTCTAAATCACCCGTGAAAAGAAAACTCTGTTTACCATATTGGATCCTTAGCACAGCCGATCCTTCATTTCCTGTTCCGTTTTCAAAATCTCCCGCCGCCAATATCTCGACGTCAACGCCATCCATCTTCAAGCGCTGACCTTGTCGCAAAAAAATCGGCGGCCGATCGCTCAAACGAATTGCCTGCATCACCGGCGGCGTCGCAGGCCCGCTCGGCAGAAGAAGTTGCTCAACCTTTATGCCCTCGACGATCGCCGGCGCTCCGCCCGCGTGATCGTCGTGTTCATGGCTCAAAATCAGGTAATCCAGTTTATAAACGCCCTGATGCTTTAGATAAGGAAGCACAACTCTCTTGCCGACTTCTCCTGCGCCGCCTTGTCCTGCATCGATCAGCACGCCTCTTCCCGCTGGCGTTTTAAGCAATATGGCCTCGCCTTGTCCGACATCAATCATATGCACTTCCAATACGCCCGCCGACGGCGCATACAATATCGCAAGCAGTAAAACGGTCAACAGCATTCCCGCCTGCTTTCTCCATGGACGCCACGCCAAAGGCCACCAAGGCAGACTCAACAAGAGGAAGTAAACACTCCCTGCGGCAAGCCCAAATGGCGGCAACGGCAGCGTGGCGCCGGGCATCTGCGCCAATATTTTTGCGGCAGAAAAGGCAAGAGAAAAAACAAAACTAGCCAAGACAAAGGCCATTTTACCCGCCAGAAAAAAACTTCCGCCAAGCAGCGCCCCTGCAAGACCTATCATCATAACGATCTCCAACATGGGCGCGACGATGAGATTCGCCGGCAGACTCGCCATGGATAAACTTTTAAAGTACCAGGCTAAAAACGGCAGCGAACCAAGTTGTGCGCCGACCGTCACGGCCAGTATTCCGGCCACGCTTTCAGGCAACCAGGCGCTGCCTGCTTTTTGTAACGGTTTGTTGAAAGCCAGCAACCCCAGCGTTGCGGCAAAACTCAATTGAAAACTGATATCCCAGAGCAGCGGCGGTTCATAAAGAAGCAACCCGCCTGCCGCAAGACAAAGCGCCGCCCAGGCGTCTTTATCGCGTCCGCTGCAAAGTGCCCCGAGCGCAATCCAGCCCATCAACAACGCCCGAGCTACCGGCGAAGAGAAACCGCACACAAATCCATAGGCAAGTGAAATCATAACCGCCGCTGCGGCAGCCGCTCCGTTCGGCATGATATGCCTCGCCAAACAAAAGACCACGCCGATTAGCAATGCGACATGCGTACCAGAAACCGATAAAATATGAATTAGTCCGGTCGTCGAGAAGACACGTAACCACTCCGATGGAATTCCGCCGGCGCCGCCAAATAGCAAGCCTTCCAGCACAGACGCTTCGCTTCCCGGCATCGAAAGAGTCAACAAGGTTCGTATTTTTTGTCGCCAGATATTGGCACGGCTCGACCAGTCTTCTTTCGCATCGAGCAGCGATACTTGTTGCCAATCCGAAACCGTAAAACGATAACGACTGCCGGCACTCCAAGCTTGTCCAGGATTGTGATAGCGCGTCCCGGCTGCCAGCTTGCCTGCAAGCGATATTTTCTGCCCCGTTTTAATTTCCCGCTGTCCCTCGATCGGCAAATAGCACTGTACCGTCTCCCGCGTCAAAACACGATCGACCGTTTCCAGCGCAAGAAGCAGGCGCAGCCTTTCCTCCCCGCGTATTCCGCCGCTCACCACGGCAGGGCCGTCCTGCACGCGACCGGATAGGACAACCGTCCTGCCGAGTGCAGCAAACATCGGATCCGGCTTTTCTTCGATTTGTCCGGCCCGCAACACCGCCAGACAAAGCCAAAACAAAGCCAGACTCACGCCAAACCGTTTCGCACCGCTCGAACGCGGCCAAAAAAGCAGCAGCAACGACGCAACCAGCAATCCCGACAACCAACTGCGCATCGCCTCGTGACACCAGATTCCGATGCAGATAAAGATAACCCAAACAGCTAGCCAGTGCGTCATAATGAAATCTTGTCTTTTATTTTCTCAAATTTAGCTTCGCCAATCCCATTTACTTTTTTCAAGTCTTCCAGATTACGAAACCCGCCATGATTATTTCGGTATTCAATGATTCGTTCCGCCATCGCCGCTCCGACGCCGGGTAATTGATCAAGTTCCTGCTTGCCAGCTGAATTAATGTTTATTTTATTGCCTCTTCCCTGTCCATCAAGGACAGGACTCTTACCAACCGTCTCCGCTGTCACTTTATTCTGCGCAGGCACAAGAATCTGCATGCCGTCTTTCACCGCCTGCGCCATATTGATTTTTGACGCATCCGCTTCCGGGCTCAACCCTCCGGCTGCATTGATCGCGTCTATGATTCTCAAACCGCCGGAAATTTTCACCACGCCAGGATGATTCACAGCACCACTGACATAAATGACATTCAGTTCGCTTTGCGGCAGGGCATTTTCTCCCACCTGCGGCAGCGTCTTACGCGTCCCATTGTATAGACTGATGCCTAAAATCGCGCAGCCCACCAAAAAGGCCGCTATCCAACGCCGTTTTTCGTTCTTTTCCACGTTTTCACCTCCCAATATCTGGCTTCGCTATTTTTCTTCCATTTCCTGTATTTTAGACAATAAAACAGATTTTTTTTACACTTTGACAAACAAAAAACACCCGCAAATGCGAGTGTTTTTCAAGACTTATTTCACTACGATATTGACCAGTTTTTTCGGAACACAAATGACCTTGATCACTTGCCGTCCCTCAATCAAGGCCGTCACTTTATCTTGCGCCAGCGCTTTCTCTTCCATTTCTGCCGGCGTGAGTCCGGAAGCAATAACGAGCTTGTCCTTGACCTTGCCGTTGATCTGCAGCACAATCTCCACCTCTTCCAAAACCAGAGCCGCTTCCTCATAAGCAGGCCACTTTTGCTTGTGTACGCTGCCCTCGCCAATCGTCTCTTGCCATAATTCCTCTGCAATATGGGGCGCAAACGGCGCTATCAGTCGGATCAATGCACTGACCGCTTCGCGCGCTAATGCCGGACTCACGGCATCAGCCACTTCTTTCGTCGCATACATCGCATTGACCAATTCCATAATGGAGCTGATTGCCGTATTGAAATTGAAACGTTCGCCGACATCTTCGCCGACTTTCTTGATACTGGCATGCAAAATCCGGCGCAATTCCTTGGCTTCTTTCGCCAAGCCGTCGACTTCGACCGCCTCATCTTCCGGCGACATGAACACCGCATAATGTTCCACGATTCTCCACAAACGATTCAAAAAACGGTAAGCCCCTTCGACCCCTTGATCGCTCCATTCCAAATCACGTTCCGGCGGCGCGGCAAACATGATGAATAAACGAGCCGTATCGGCGCCGTATTTGCTGATGATTTCTTCCGGCGACACCACATTGCCTTTTGATTTTGACATCTTAGCGCCGTCTTTTGTAACCATGCCCTGCGTCAATAAGTTCTTAAACGGTTCATTGACATTAATCAGCCCGGCATCCTTAAGCACCTTCGTAAAGAAGCGTGAATACAGCAAATGTAGTATCGCATGCTCAATGCCGCCGATATATTGATCCACCGGCAGCCAGTAATTGGCCTTGTCGATATTGAAAGGTTCCACCGTATTATGCGGATCGGTATAGCGCATGTAATACCATGACGAACAGATAAAGGTATCCATCGTATCCGTTTCACGCCGCGCCTGGCCGCCGCATTTCGGGCAGGCGCAGTTGAGGAATTCTTCCGCTTGCGCCAGCGGCGATACCGAACCGCCGTTGAAATTGATGTTCTCCGGCAACAAAACCGGCAGCTCCTCTTTCGGTACCGGAACCGTTCCGCAGGTCGGGCAATAGAGGATGGGAATCGGCGCGCCCCAATAGCGTTGCCGCGATACAAGCCAATCGCGCAGACGATAGTTGACGCGCAACTGACCGATCCCCAATTCTTCAAATTTGCGTGCGATTGCGTTTTTACCCGCCTCATTGTCCAAACCGCTGAATTCGCCGGAGTTGACTATAATCCCATCGCCGTCATAAGCGCCGTTCATTTCTGCCAGGTTAAACTCCTGCCCTTTCGGTTGAACAACGATCTTTTTTGCCAACTGATACTTGTCGGCAAAAATCCAGTCGCGTTCATCGTGCGCCGGAACGCCCATGACCGCACCCGTCCCGTATTCGTACAACACATAATTAGCCACCCAAATCGGCACCTGTTCACCAGTCAGCGGATGTTTTGCATACGATCCGGTGAACATGCCTTCTTTTTCCACTTCGGTGGATGTACGGCTGATCTCACTCATTTTGCGGACGCGCGCGACAAACTCCTTGACTGCCTGCGCCTGCTCCTTGCCCTCGATCAAACGTTGCACCATCGGATGCTCCGGTGCAAGAACGATGTAACTGACGCCGAAGACCGTGTCCTGACGCGTCGTATAAACAGGAATCCGTTCATCCAGTTCCGGTACGGCAAAAGAAAACTCCGCGCCTTCACTGCGACCGATCCAATTTTCCTGCATCGTCTTGACGCGTTCCGGCCATCCTTTGAGTTCACTCAAATCTTCCAGCAAACGATCGGCATAATCGGTAATCTTGAAAAACCATTGCTCCAGATCTTTCTTAATAACCACCGAGTCGCAGCGCCAACAGCAACCGTCAACGACCTGTTCATTGGCCAATACGGTATTGCATTGGTCACACCAATTGACCGCAGCTTTTTTCTTATAGGCCAAGCCCATTTCATAAAACTGCAGAAACAGCCACTGCGTCCAGCGATAATATTCCGGGTGACAGGTCGCGACTTCGCGGTCCCAGTCATAGGAAAGCCCTAATTCCTGTTGTTGGCGCCGCATGTTGGCTATATTCTCATCCGTCCATTTAGCCGGATGAACGCCATGCTTAATTGCGGCATTTTCAGCCGGCATCCCAAAAGCATCCCAGCCCATCGGATGTAAGACATTATAGCCCTGCATCGTCTTAAAACGGGCAATGACGTCGCCGATCGAATAATTGCGTACATGCCCCATATGCAAATTCCCGGACGGATACGGGAACATTTCCAGCACATAATATTCGGGACGCTGCCGGTTCAAATCCGTTTTATAAGCCTCTTCTTCAGACCACTTGCGCTGCCACTTCGCTTCAATTTCTTGCGGTGCATATTTTTCCTTCATAAAAGATCCCCCTCTTTTTTCTCTTTGCCTGCCAGCCTTGCGAAAAACAAAAAACGCCCCTGGCTTAGCGCCAGGGACGAGTTAAACCCGCGATACCACCCTGTTTGACGACTCACGTCGTCCTCTTCATTTAACCAATAACGCCGTCACGCGGCAACGATTACTTGCTTCACCGTCGCTCCTCCACAGCGAGTTCAACCGTTTAGGGGATTGGCTCGCATCGCCCGCCAACTTTCTGCACCCGCTACTACGATCTACTGTTCTGCATCTAAGGATTTCTTATATTATAGCGGCTCTCACCAGACAAGTCAACGACAGCCTCCGGCAACCTGTGCATTCGAATGATAAAATGATATAATCATTTCATATTCTGTTTGTTTGCACTTAGCCGTGCCAAATCAACCCTTGGGAGGTTACTCATGCATCAATATTTGTTCTTCATCGGCGATTTTCCGATCCGCGCCTATGGTCTCGTCTTGAGCCTCAGCATCATTTTAGCGACTGCGACCGCTTATTTCCTTGCCAAACAGGACGGTCGCTGGCACAAGCATATTCCTGACTTCGGACTCTACTGCGGTTTAGCCGGCTTAATCGGCGCTCGTCTTTGGGACGTCTTCTTCTTCGACTGGAGCTATTACAGCCGCCATCTGCTGGAAATCCCCTTTGTCTGGCAAGGCGGGATGGCCATCCAGGGCGGCGTCTTGCTCGGCGCTTTGACAGGCTATTGGTATACGAAACGCCACGGCATCGACACCTGGTCCTTCGCCGATATCGTAGCCGCGCCCGCCGTCATCATGGGGCAAGCCTTAGGGCGCGCCGCCAACTTACTGAACGGCGATGCTTTCGGCAGTCCCACTGGCAGCACGTTCGGCATCTTATACCCTAAGACGACGCTGGCTTACCAAACCTACGGCAACCAACCCTTATGGCCGGCCGAAATCTGGGAAGGCCAGATTGATTTGGTTATTTTCGTCCTGCTTCTTTTATTCCGAACGACCAATCATAAGAAAGGACAGGTCTTTATCCTCTATGCCGTCCTTTATTCGTGCGCCCGTTTCGGACTCGAGTTCTTGCGCGGCGATTACGGCACATTGCTCTTTGGACTAAAGTCGGCTCAACTGACCAGCCTCGCGGTCATCACCGTCGGCCTGCTCCTTTTCTTCTGGGTAGGACGCAAAGGCGAATCCATTCAGGAGCATGCCGCAAAAAAAGCCACCTCCGGTAGATGAGACTCCTTATCCGGCAACGGCTTGCTTCGCTCCCTTTATAGTAAAAAAGATCCGCGCCGCTACGGCTCGGATCTTTTTCCTTTTGGGCACGCCCCTGACGCAATTACGGATAAACGGCGATGACCTCGATTTCAATGCTTACGTCACGCGGTAGTCGCGCTACCTGTACGCATGCCCGCGCCGGGTATGGACTGGTAAAATACTCGCCATAAATTTTATTCATATGGGAAAAATCATTCATATCTTGCAAAAAGACACCCGATTTCACAACATGGTCAAACGTCAGTCCTTCATGTTCCAAAACAGCTTTGATATTCATCAGGACCTGATGCGTTTGCGATTCGATTCCGCCATACACAATTTGGCCGGTTATCGGATCTAATGGAATCTGTCCCGAAACGAATAGAAAACCGTTCGCTTTTACCGCTTGCGAATAAGGTCCGATAGCCTGAGGCGCTCTATCAGTACTGACCAGAGTTTTCATTCACAATTCCTCCATCAACATCATTGATTTTATTCCTTGTTAAACATTTCTCGCCCGAGCTGCAAACTCCTCTCCTAATCTTTAAATTTTTCCAAGCAGCATGAACAAGCCTTGCAGCAGTGCGCTCGGACTCGGCGGACAGCCTGGCACATATACATCGACCGGCAACACTTGATCGAGTGCGCCGACCACCGCATATCCCTTTGGAAAAACCTTACCGCTGCAGGCACAAGCGCCGACCGCCATCACCAAGCGCGGCTCCGGCGTTGCTTCATATGTCATCGTAATGGCTTCCAGCAAATTTTTCGTGACGACCCCGGTTACCATCAATAAATCGGCGTGGCGAGGCGAAGCGACAAAATCTATGCCGTATTGCTGCAAGTCATAAAGGGGCGACCCCAGCGCGGACATTTCAAAGTCGCAAGCATTGCAAGATCCGGCATCTAGATGACGGATATGCAGCGATCGGCCGAGCACACTGGAAATCCGTTTCCTAAGCAAATCCCCCGCTTCGCCTTCCAAACGAAGCCCCATCTGCGCTAACGCAACATTTTGCGTTTGGCTGAGACAGCGCTGACACTGCGTGACGCACAAACCACAAAAGAGGCACTTCTTCCTTTCCCATTTTAAACCGCTTCGCTTCGCTTCCAGTGCACCGGTTGGGCAATAGAGCGCGCACTCTCCGCAACCGTCGCAGTCTTGCGCTTCAATGACAAGCTCTCCGCGCACTCCTGTCGAAGCGCCTGCCTCTGCGTACGCTTCGGTCGCAATTCCCGTATACAAAATTTGTTTCAACATGCGCAGCATAATCCAACCCCCTTATCGATCCAAACAGCCATAACACAGTTCAAAGCTTTTATTGATCAGCGGAAAATCAGGAATAATATTGCCCGGAGCGGCTACGCTAAGTGCTGGCCAATTCGGATAGGATGCCGATCGGACAACATAACGATAAATCGTTTCGTTTTCGCCCGCCATGATCCAGTGCAGATTCGACCCGCGTGCCGATTCGCTCCAGCCGAGCGCAGTCGTGAATGGCTTCATTTTCCCCAGCGGATTGCGCAAATGCCGCTCTAAAGGCAAAAGCATCGCCGTCGCCTGCTGAATCAAGTGCAATGATTCTTTGACTTCGTCGACTCTCACCCATAAGCGTGCCGCGACATCGCCGCTTTCCTGAAGCGCAACAGTAAAATTCAGTTCCTCATACCCGCTGTACGGATGATCGCGCCGTTCGTCAATCGGAACGCCTGCGGCCCTTGCAGCCACGCCGACGATGCATAGGTCGGCAACCGCCTGCCGCGTCAGTATACCCGTTTTTTCAATACGGTCCGTGAACGACTCCATCTCCTGCAACATGGTCGCCAATGTTTCAAATTCCGCCGCAACAGCGCAAAGCGTTTCTTCCATATCTTTTTGGTGTTCCAATGACAGATCGAAAGAGACGCCGCCCGGCACAACCCAGCCGCGCAAAAAACGATTCCCGCACAATCTCCCGTTTAAACGCTGCAGCGTTTCTTTTAAGCGGCTACCCAAACTGACGCCTACGGCAAGACCGACGCCGGCGCATAGATTACCAACATCGCCCACATGATTGTAAATCCGCTCCAGTTCCGCCGCCACAATGCGCAAATAACGGGCGGTCGGCGATACGGGCGTTGCCGTCAGTTTTTCCACGGCCTGTGCAAATGACAACGCATGCGATACCGAACAGGCGCCGCAAATTCTTTCCACTATAAAAGCAGCGCGCGCAATCGTTTGTCCCTCCAAGCCCTTTTCGATCCCCCGGTGCGTATAAAACAATCTTGCGTCCAACTGCAAAATTTCTTCGCCCGCCTGGCTAAAACGAAAATGACCCGGCTCAATGATGCCTGCATGGATGGGCCCAACCGGAACTTGGAACACGCCCGGACCACTGACCGATGACATCGGATATGAAAGCCGTTCACCTTCCTCGCCGCTCTCGCCTGCACTATCTTTGCGAAGCGGATGATACCCTTGCGCAAAACACTCGTGCAAGACCAGCGGACGTAAGTCGGGATGGCCTTCCGGAACGAGTCCGAACAGGTCATGAATCTCACGTTCATACCAGGCAGCGGCAGGCAAGGCCACTGCCATCGAAGGAAATTTCTCATCCCCCGGCCGGCAGAGCGTCCGCATGATTTCCCACTCGCCCG
Organism: Negativicutes bacterium; assembly: GCA_963667825.1. Lineage (GTDB taxonomy): Bacteria > Bacillota > Negativicutes > SG130 > SG130 > Azotosporobacter. Next base: position 381,242 of record OY764022.1, read on the forward strand.
CTTTGGCAAAGACCGCATACACGGCAAAAGCGCCGCGCTGCTGCCGCTCGTCATTGGCAAACATGGCTGCCAAAGAAAAACCCTGTTCGACCAAATCCTCTCCGCGCAGTAACCAAACATTCTTATCCACATTCCAGGCCATTTTCATCCCCCCATAACCAGCAGCACCGCTTGATGCAGCATCGCACTCAACCAGGCCGGCATCACCAAGCCTAAGAACAAGACGACGGAAAACGATATTCCAGCCGCCGCCAGCACGACCCGTTCCGCTTCTGACGACACCGCCTGCCGAGGCAGCGCACTGAAACAAATTTGCCAGCAATAATACAAAAGCCCCGCGCAAACTCCGGCCAAGAGCAACAGCAAACTTACGCCAAGCAAACGATCGCCGTTCTGAAACGCAGCCCAAATGATCGTCAGCTTGCTGATGAAGATGCCCATCGGCGGCACGCCGGTGATCGTTAGCAAGAGCAGCAGAAATAAACTGCCGGTCAGCGGCATCAGCCTGACAAGACCCCGGATGCGCAAAATATCCTTGGTGTGATAGCGTTGTGCAATCACGCCTGACAAATAAAACAGCGCCGATTTTATCAACGCATGATTGAGCAGATGCAGTAACGCGCCATACATTGCAAGCGGCGTCCAAATTCCTACGCCGACCAAAATAATCCCCATATTTTCGACGCTTGAATAGGCCAACAACCGCTTCACGTCATGCTGCACCAAAATGAACGGTAGCGCAATCACAATCGAGAATAAGCCGAAACCAAGCAGCAGGGATTGCAAAAAAGCAGGCGGCACGGCGCCCTGAAAAAGTGCCAGGTGCCTTAAAAGCACATACATGGCGCAACTCAGCAAAGCGCCGGAAAGAAGTCCGCTGACCGGTGACGGCGCTTGGCTGTGAGCATCGGGCAACCAAGTATGCATCGGCGCCAAACCGATTTTCGTCCCATATCCGATTACAATGAAAATCAACGACAGTTTGACGAGTAGCGGGTTCAACGTACTGATCTCACGCCGCAGCACAAGCCAGCTCAGCGCATCGCTTCCGTTTCCGCCCGCTGCCGTCTGCGCATAATAAAGAATCATCAAACCGAGTAACGCCAGGCAGATCCCGACCGTGCAAACCATGACATATTTCCAGGCCGCCTCCAGCGCCGAACGGCTGACGTAAAAGGCCACCAAGAGCGCCGAAGCGAGCGTCGTGGCTTCGACCGCGACCCACATAATGCCCAGATTTTCCACCATCAAAACCAACAGCATCGTACAGATGAACAACTGCAAGAGCGCATAGTATTTGGCCAGTTCTTCTTTGACTATCCCTTCTTCCGCCAGATAAGGCCCCGAAACAAAACAGGCCGTCGCCTGCAAGATGCCGACCACAATCAACAGCAATGCGCTGAGCGAATCGACGTAAAAAAGATTCCCTTGGATGACGCCATGCTGCGCAACCGCTCTCGCCACTATGCCAATCAGCAGCAGCAAAATAAGGCTTCCTCCTTGGTTAATTCTTTGCAATGCATTTTTTCGTTCGTGCAAAAGAAAGCCCGCTGCAGCAATGGCCGCTGGAACGCCGACAATTAGGCCGAGTAAAACATCCAAAAAGCATCAACCTTTCAATTCTTGTAATTGACTCGTGTCCGTCGATAATCCTTTCAAGCGTAAACGACGAATTAGGATCGAAAGAACAACGGCTACAACCAAGACATCAAAAAAGATTCCCAGTTCAATAATCAAGGGCAGACCATGCGTGATCGACAGGCCCACCAAATACAAACCGTTCTCCATTGTCAGCAAACCGACGACCTGCATGAGCGCTTGGCGTCGCGTCATAATCAGCATCAAGCCTAAAAGCGTTAACGCGATCGCCGACGCCAGCGCTTCGCCATTATCTGCGCCAATTTGCGCCTGTCCGACGATGCTGTGCGCCAGTACGAGACAAAGCCCCGCGGCCAGCGACGATAAATTATACGACAAGATCGGATGGATTTCTCTTTCATGGCGGGACGCTTTCAGCATCCGCAGCAAAGAAAATGGAATCAGCCCCGCCTTTACTAAAAGAGTCAGTCCTGCAACCAGATAGCCGTGCAGACTCGCCGTTTCTGCCGCCACGACCACGCATACCGCTGCAACCATCAGCGATTGCGCCACTAAAAGCTGTACCGCAGTCTTCATATGCGATACCCGGGTCAAGATGAAGGACGTCAGCATCAATAATACCGTCAGTATATTCATATTCCGTCTCCTTACTGCGCCAGCAGCGCCAACAAAGATATCAGGCCCGATAACATGAGAAACTCCGGCACTTTAAAGAGTCTCATTTTGTTAGTGCTTGTCTCGGTTAACGCTAACAGCAGCGCGACCAGCATCACTTTTACCGCCAGCCAGGCCGCATGTCCCCACGGCAAAAACAATTGGCAGAACAATACAATAAAAAGAAGCTGTTTTAGGGCAGCCGCCAAATGTATTAAAGCCAGGCGGTGACCGGAATATTCGAGGATCATTCCTTCGTGAATCATCGTCAGTTCAAGATGCGTATCCGGATTATCGACGGGAATGCGTCCGGTCTCCGCCACCAGGACGAGATAGAAGGCAATCGCCGCCAACAGCTGCGTCAACTGAAGCGAACCGCTCTCTGCCGTTGCAGCCAGCAGCGCCATTTGCGTACTTTGCGCCGGCAACGCCAATGTGGCGGCCGCCAGCAGCAACGCCGGCTCGACTAACGCGGCAATGAACATTTCCCGCGCCCCGCCCATACCGCCAAACGCACTGCCGGCGTCGAGCGATGCCAATACAAGAAAAAATCGTCCGCTGGCCAACAGATAAATCATGACAATAAAGTCCATGGAAAAGAGCTGCACCGTCGCCGCAACCGTCGCTGCCAGATATACGTAGGGCGCCGCCGCAAAAATCCATGATGTCGTCGGCGACACCACCGCATCCTTATGCAGCCACTTTATGATATCAAAATACCCCTGTAACAGCCTTGGCCCGCGTCGGTTCTGCAATCGCGCTTTCGCAGCCTTGATCAGGCCATTTAGCAAAGGCGCGCTTGCAATCGCCGCAACGACATTGGCTGTTTCCGTCAAATTCATCTCCATCACCTCGCACTCCACAGCAAGACGGCAACGGTCACGGCAAAAATATATCCGACATAAGCCTGCACACTGCCGCCTTGAATTTGTTTCATAATTTGAGCCGCTTGCACCAGTCTGCGCTGTAGCGGTTCATAAATCTGCGTACTGAACAGATAGTGCAATCGAATCTCATAGCTCAGTTTCTGTCCGTGATAACGATGCGAACTCTGGTTGATCAATTGCTCTTCATGCGGATGAACGACACGGCGAAAGGCTCTTTTCGCCGCCTGAGAAAACCCGCTGGCCGTGTATTCCATCTGGCGATCCGGTACAATGCCGCAAGTCCACGTTTCTCCCTGAGTCTGCCTTTCCTTGCCGCCTAAACGAGCCAAGCCCAAACTGAGAACGAGCCCCGCAAGCAACGAGGCGATCAGCCAGCGGCTGTCGATGCCGTAGCCGTTCGGCAAGGCGGCGGAAAACCAGGACATATCGCCGTCCCAGACAAGTACTCCCGCAGGCAACGCCGCCGCTGCATTTTGAATGACAAATTGCGGGAACACGGCCGCACCCACGCAGCAAAGAGCCAAGACGCCCTGCCCTGCCCGCATTGTCAACGCGACTTCTCTCGCCTCATCGGCCCCTTTGCTCCGCGCCTTGGCCAGAAAACTGATCCCAAAAGCTTCAACAAAGCAAGCGGCTGCAAACACGCCCGCCATCCCAAGCCCCGCAAACAAAAGCGCGCTGATCAGCTTACCGAGTATACCGCCTAAAACCGGTCCTAGCTGCAACACGGCCTGAAAGATCAGCCATTCGCCCCAAAATCCATTGAGCGGCGGAAGCGCAGCCAGGGCCGTTACAGCGATCAGAAAGAATACCGCCGTATAAGGCATCTTTTTGATCAAACCGCCCAACTGATCGGCGTCCTTGCTGTGCGTTGCCTGGTAAACCGCTCCTACGCCTAAAAAGGCCAGCGTCTTAAAGAGCGAATGATTCAGAGCATGGCAAAGTGCAGCCGTCCAGGCAAACTGCGCGGCCGCCCAGTCTCCCTTACTGGAAAACAGGAGACCCACGCCAATGGTAAAAAAAATCAAGCCGACATTTTCCACGCTGCTGTAGGCCAACAAGCGTTTTAAATCTTTTTCTAAAAACGCATATAAAATCCCCAACAGTAAACTAATCAAGCCCACCGCAACCATCAACTCGCCCCACCAAAGCGGCCCGCTCGGCAAAAACTGCAACGACATGCGCAACATTCCATAGACCGCTGTTTTTAGCATGACGCCTGACATCAGCGCGGAAATATGGCTGGGGGCCGCAGGATGCGCCCGCGGCAGCCAGATATGAAGAGGCATTAGGCCGCCTTTTGCGCCAAAACCAATGAATGCGCAGAGAAAAACAAAATCGCGTTCTCCTTCCGTCAAGAGCGCCCCGTTCAGCAGGCTAAAATCCATACTGCCGCTGGCGGCGGCAAGAGAAAAAAAGGCCATGACGATAAAAGCAGTTCCTGCTTGCGTCATGGCGAAATATAGATAAGCCGCTTGGCTGACTCCCGCTTCTTCATATTCATGATTGACCAAAAGGCAGGAAGACAGAGCCATGACTTCCCACGCCAAGAGAAATAACAGCGCATGTTGTGCGCTAAATACCAGAACCAGCGACAAGAGAAATGCATTATAAAGCCCTGTCAGAAGCCATAATCTGCGACTCAGATAGCTACGGCAATAGCCGATCGCATACAAACTGACCGCAGCTCCGCCGACGCCGGTCATAAAGAGAAAGAAGGCTCCCAGGTGATCGAGGCGAAACACCGCCGTTTCCTGCCAGACAGAAAAAGGCAGCCCGATTTCCCACCCCCGCCCTGTCGCATAGACAACGCAAGCAGACGCCGCTGCCGCTAAACTTCCCGCCAGGGCGAAGAGGTGTGAAAACAAATTATTACTACGCGAATTTCCTTTCATAATAACAGCAACTAGGACACCGATAAAAAAACAGGTCACGCTTCCGATGAAAAAGACCTCACCTGACATTCATCTTCACACCCTATGCTACATAGTATCCTTGCTCTTCTATTATACCACTCAAATTTTCAGAATACCGCAAACATTTTTCTTTTCATTTTCTCAAGCGTAAGAAAAACAGCCAGGCTTGCTTCCTTTGCGCAAATCCTGGCTGTTTCTGCTACTTTTTACCGAATAATTTTTCCTGCCATGCTGCCCCGGTTGGGGTAACGGCAAGACCGCCTTGGGCGGTTTCGCGCAATGTGCCTGACATCGCGCAGCCCACAGAGGACATCGCATCAATGACTTCATCGACCGGAATCACGCTTTCCACGCCAGCCATCGCCATTTCTGCCGCGACTAAGGCCTGCGCAGCGGCGCCTGCATTGCGTTTTACGCAGGGAACTTCGACCAGCCCGGCAACCGGGTCGCAAACCAGACCCAGCATATTTTTGATCGTCATCGCTACGGCCTGACCGACCTGACGCGGCGTACCGCCTGCCAAATCGACCGCGGCCGCCGCGGCCATCGCAGCGGCTGAACCGCACTCGGCCTGGCATCCGCCAGCCGCACCAGACAACGATGCACGGGACGCGATGACCATGCCAATCACGCCAGCGACAACGAGCCCCCTTGCCAAATCTTTCTTTGCCAGCGATAGCGGCTCTTCCAGCGCCAAGAGCACAGCCGGCAACGTACCGCTCGCTCCAGCCGTCGGCGCCGCGACAATCCGCCCCATCGCGGCATTCGCCTCGCCAACGGCAAGAGCGGTGCGAATGGCATGACTTACAATAGGCCCCACCAACGATCTTTCTTTACGTTCCTGATAGGAAGCCATCAGTGAAGCATTCTGCCCCACCAAACCGCCCATCGATTTGACGCCCTTAATTCCGGCAAGAGCCGATTCTTCCATGACTTGCATGACTTCCAGCATCCGCTCAAGGATTGCCTGCTCCGTTATCTCCATGTCCCGGGCTTGAAACGCGAGGCAATAGGCGCCAAACGTCTTCTTCTCTTCTTCAGCAGCCTGCAGCCATTGTTGCAACGATAATTTTTCGGCCATTCTCCAACGTCCTCCTCTACTCTTCGCTTTTCAACCCAGCTGAATCCGACGGACCGACTCAATATGCGGCAATTTTTGAATCACTTCCAGTTCCGCATCGCCAATCGGTTGATCAGTCTCAACGATCATCGCCGCCAAACCGCCTTTTTCACGGCGGAATACTCTCATCTGCGCAATATTGACGCCCTGCGTCGATAAAATGCTCGTCACCAGCGCAATCGCGCCCGGGCGGTCCTTGTGCATCGTTAAAATCGTCGGAAATTGGCCGCTCAACTCTACCGGAAAACCATCGATTTCACTGACCACCACTTGACCGCCGCCGATTGATGCGCCTTTGACGCGACAGATTTTTCCACTCTCGCCCGTCAAGGTAAACTGCACAGAATTGGGATGCGCCAGTTCGCCCATGTTGACTGTCGTAAAGCTGATTTCAAGCCCGTTCTCTAGAGCGATCGTCAGCGAATCCGGAATGCGCGCGTCATCCGTTGCCCAGCCTAAAAGTCCTGCCGCCAAAGCACGGTCGGTTCCATGACCTCGATACGTCTGCGCAAAAGACCCATGCAGTCCAACAACAGCCGTTTGAACTTTTTCACCCAGAATAGCTTTTCCCAAATTGCCGAGACGCACCGCTCCCGCCGTATGCGAACTGGACGGACCTATCATGATTGGGCCTATGACATCAAACAAATTCATATCTGTACCTCCGTCAGAGACTTTTTTCTCCATTATACCGCAAGAAAAGAATCCGCGCTATGATTTACAGTAGCCCTGCCATTGTGATACAGTGAAAAGAAAAGCTAAGGGGGCTGCTTACCATCGAAACGACGCCCATTCGCATAGTCATCGCCGATGATCATGCCGTACTGCGCTCCGGATTAAAGGCCTTGCTGACGTTTTATCCCGACTTCACCGTCATCGGTGAAGCCGACAACGGTTTGCAAGCTTTACAATTGGTCGAAGAATGCGAACCGGACTTGTTATTGCTCGATTTGTCGATGCCGGATATGAACGGCGTCGACTGCATTAATGAAATTCGCGCCCGCGGTCTTACTTGCCCGATTCTGGTTCTTACCATGTATGATGAAGCAGAATATATCAAGGAAGTCATGCGAGCCGGCGCCAATGGCTACGTGCTGAAAAAATCGGCCGATACGGAATTGGTCGAGGCCATTCGCAAAGTACACAGCGGGCAAAAGCATTTGAGCGAAACCGTAGCACATACGCTGATTGACAATCTGCTGCATAAAGCTTCGGATACCTCGTTGCCGGAAAACGATCCCTATCAGTTGCTCAGCGTCAGAGAACGCGAAGTCTTACGCTACCTCGCCCAAGGTTATACCAACAGTGAAATTGCCCGCCAAATGTCGCTTAGTCCCAAGACCGTCGACACGTACCGTTCACGCATTATGGGCAAACTGGCCATCCACAAGAAATCGGAACTGGTCAACTATGCAATCCAGCACAAACTATTACCTTTGTAAAATAACGTAAGGTGTTATCCTACTCCATTGTAGGATAACACCTTACGTTATTTTACAGGGTCTGCCCGATTTACATTTTTCGACAAAAAGCGCAGAATCATAGTAAGCCTTATTGTTAGTGTTTTGAAATAATTTATCTTAAAGGAGCTTGAGTTATGGAGAAGAAGCTACTGGATTCCCTGACTGCAATCGTAGGCAAGGAGAATGTTCTTACCACACAGGAGGATCTGTATTCCTATTCGTATGACGCAACCCCCGGTCATGCTCATATGCCCGACGTTGTTGTTATGCCTGCCAATGCTGAAGAGACTGGAAAAATACTCGCGCTGGCCAACGAAAACCGTATCCCTGTTTATACGCGTGGTTCCGGCACCAATCTAAGCGCTGGTTGCGTTCCGACGAAAGGCGGCATCGTCTTACTCATGACCCGGCTCAATAAAATTATTGAAATCGATCTGGAAAATCTGGTTGCGGTCGCCGAACCGGGCGTCATCGTCGCTGACCTGAACAAAGCGGTTGCCGTTCATGGTTTGATCTATCCTCCCGATCCCGGTACAGTAAACACCGCAACTTTAGGCGGCACCATCGCCGAAAACGCAGGCGGCCTGCGCGGCCTGAAATACGGTGTTTCCAAACATTACGTAATGGGACTTGATGTTGTCCTTGCCAGCGGTGAATCTATGACGACTGGCGGGAAAAACGTTAAAGACGTCTCCGGCTACGATATGACCAAGTTATTCACCGGTGCGGAAGGAACGCTTGGCGTTATTACCAAAGCAACCGTTAAGCTGGTTCCGGCGCCGGAAGCGAAGAAAAGCATGATGGCGATATTTAAAGATCTGGATAACGCCGGCAAAGCCGTCTCCGGCATCATTGCCGCCAAAATCATTCCGGCAACGCTGGAGATTATGGACAATGCCACGATCCGTACCGTAGAAGATTACGCACATGTCGGCCTGCCGCTCGACGCCGAGGCCGTGCTTTTGATCGAGGTGGACGGCAACCCTACCGTCGTGGAAAAGGAAGCCGCAAAAGTCATGGACGTGCTTACCGCCAACCATGCCGATTCCGTTCAAATCGCCAAGGACGACAATGAACGCGACAAACTTTGGGCCGCGCGCCGTGCCGCCTTGCCGGCTCTGGCTAAACTGCGCCCCACCACCTATGTCGAAGATGCAACCGTCCCCCGCAACCAGGTTCCGGCCTTTTTACGGGCCGTCAGTCAGCTTGCCGTCAAACATCAGGTCACGATCGGAACCTTCGGTCATGCCGGTGACGGCAACATGCACCCGACGATCGTTTGCGACATTCGCGACAGCAAAGAAATGGAACGCGTGCAAAAGGCAATGGATGAAATGTTCCGCACTGCCATTGAACTGGGAGGCACGTTGAGCGGCGAGCATGGCATCGGTCTTGGCAAGCTCCCTTGGATGCAAGCGCAGCATGGTCCGGTTGCCATGAATGCAATGAAGTCGATCAAGCGCGCCCTGGATCCGAATCTGATTCTCAATCCAGGAAAACTGATAGGGGAGTGTTAAGCAATGACGGAGAAAATCACTGCTCAGGATATCCACTCTCAGGATCAAGCTTTGCTGAAAGATATCGAGGATGCATTAGCCAACTGCATGAAATGCGGCAACTGTATGGAAGTCTGCCCGCTCTATAAAGAAATCGGCCGGGAAAACGCGGTCGCACGCGGCAAACTGTCTTTAATGGAAGGCGTTTTGAAAGGCATCATTCCCTTATCGGCTAATTTTGATACAGCAATGGCAAAATGCGTTTCCTGTAAGGCTTGCGCCGCCAAATGCCCTTGCGGCGTGCCGGCCGACGACTTGATTTTGCGCGGTCGCCAGGCAATCGTCAAGGCACGCGGCCTGCACCCGATCAAGCAAAAGGTTTTTGCGCTCTTGAAAAATCGTCAGTTATTTGATTTCAGCTTGCGTATGGCCGGTCTGTTCGGACCGTTATCATTTAAAAAGCTGCCGGGAAAAATGGCTGCCATTGCCCGCTTCCCGATGCCGGGCATGGACAAACGCCGCATCACTGCGCCGTTTGCAGCTACGCCGCTGCGCAGTCAGCATCCTGAAACAATCAAGGTGGATAAGCCGCGTCTAAAAGTCCTCTTCTTTACCGGTTGCACGATTAATTACATCTATACCGATATCGGCAATTCGGTTCTGAACGTTCTAAAGGCGAACAACATTGAAGTTACGCTGCCATCCTTGCAGCACTGTTGCGGTACGCCGGTTTACATGTCCGGCGATATTGACTCGGCGCGCGTCTTGGCTAAGCACAACATTGACATCTTCAGCGAAACGCCTTGCGATTATGTCGTTGCCGCCTGCGGTTCTTGCGCGGAAGCCTTCAAGATCGAATACCCTCACCTCTTTGCCGATGATGCTTTGATGACGGAAAAAGCGAAGAAACTGGCCGCCAAGACCTATGAAATCAGCGAATTCCTTGTCGATATCGCGAAGTTCGATCGCAGCAAGTTAGGCAAAGTCGCTGCAACCGTAACCATGCACGACCCCTGCCACATGGCGCGCGGCATTAAGGTAACGAAACAACCGCGTGAGATTTTGCAAGCCATTCCCGGCGTGACATTTGCCGAGATGAAAGAACCTGCCCGCTGCTGCGGTGCCGGTGGATCCTTCAGTCTTGCCAACTATGAACTCTCACGCAAGATTAACGACCGCAAGGTTGCCGATATCGCTTCAACCAAGGCCGATATCGTCGCCACAAGCTGCGGCAGTTGCCGGATGCACATCACAGACGGCCTGATCCAAAACGGCATGACACAGGATTCTCTCCATGTCATCCAGCTTCTCGATCAATCGTACCGGGCCGGAGCAAAATAGGAAATCAGGACCACCCGTCTAACGGGTGGTTCAGACCGTAGACAAAATGCACTTTACGCAAAGCGTAAGGTGCATTTTTCAATTTCGGATATCCAATTTTCACCGCAAAAACGCAGTTTTTCGAAAAAACGTTGAAAAACAGGCGGCAACATACCCCTGCGTTTCTTCCAGGTCGCCAGCTTTTTCAAATTCATGCATGCAAAAGTAAGCGTCACCTGCATTTTCACTTTCTGCAGGCCACGCAGTTGCGTATAGCGCATTGCATGCTTTTCTTTTGCATCCGCGAAGACGCGCTCGATGGTTTGCGAGCGCAATTTGTAAATATCGCGATACATTGGCATGTGCCGATACTCTTCAGCAAGTTCTAGATAGGATTCCCATACATGACGTTGAACTTGCTTTTGATGCGCTTTGCTCTGTGTGCATTGCTGTAAATGCGGACACACTTTGCATTGTTTGGCATCGCTTTTATATTCCTGGTATCCTTCACGATTCGTCGTACTGTAGCCAAGCGCCTGGTTGCCAGGGCAAATCATGCATTCATAATATTCGTCATACACATATTCATATTTTTTGAAAAAGCCTTCTTTGGTCATGGGACGCTTGTAGGGAACGACCGGAATTCGACCACTATCGATGATTTGTTTCATGATCCAAGGGGTTTTATACCCCGCATCGACGGCAATGGATTCGGTTTCAGGAAAGCGGCTGACGATTTGTTGGTACAGTTCATCGAACGAACGACTGTCGTTGACATTGCCGGGTGTGACTTCATAACCCAATATGAAGTTATGCCGGTCGCAAGCGGTGTTGGTTACGTAGGCAAAGCATTTTTCATGCTCACCTTTATGAAACAAGCCGCTTTCCGGATCCGTCGTACTTTGCGTGATGGTTTTACCTTGCGGTGGATTTTCATCGTCGTCTTTATCTTTTAGCGGTTTCTTGCCATGGTTTTCGCGATCGGCTTGAATTTCCGCATGCAGTTCATCCTGATATTGCTTGGCCGGAATCGGCACAAACACTTTTGCGCTTTTCTTTTTGTTCGCAAATTGCAACTGCAAGTTGAACACTTCGGTAAAATGGCAGCAAACTCATGCAGCATAAAGGCTGTCGAGAAATGCATCAAAAAGTTCTTCTGGAGTTTGATAGCCGAGTCTTTTACGCGGGCGGCTATTTAGCTCATCTGCAAAACGAAGTACATCGGCCGGGCTGTATTTTTCAATTGAAACACCTTTTGGGATGTACTGTCGTAAAAGCCCGTTGTGTCTTTCGTTTACAGGACGTTCCCACGATGAATACGGGTGGGCGAAATATATTGAAGAACCCCAGTTTTCAACCGTTGAAAACTCTTCGAATTCAGATCCGTTATCAGCCGTAATGCTCTTGAAAACCGAACTGAATCGCTCGCCAAATTCAGCATGCAATTCTTCCATTGCTTCGATTACCGACTCACTGTTTTTTCCAGGAATGCGGATTGCTAAGTAATTATTGGTCACTCGCTCAACAAGCGTCAAAACAACAGCTTCCTTGCCGCTTTTACGGCCGATTACCGTGTCGGCTTCCCAATGTCCGATTTCTACGCGTTCATCCACAATGGCAGGACGTTCATCAATGCTTCGACCTTTTAAACGCTTATGTTCACGGCCTCTTTTACGACTAGATCTACGCTTGAGGAGTTCAGGAACTTCAAAACGAGATAACGGTAAGTTTCCGGCCGCCAGCTCATTATAGAGCGTTTTAGTACACACCATATTGTTTTCAGCGAATCGGCGATGTAAACGTGCATGGCCTACGCAAACGTCCAACGACCACTTTTTCGTACGTACTTGATCGACTACCCATTTAACGAAAGCGGCGCAATGCAAAATACGATGATGTCTTCTGCTTTGCATCCGGTTTGCTTTATATACGGCTAGTCCACGCTTTGCGCTGTACTCTGGAGCACGTCCGCGACTGCTTTTTCGTTTCGGCGTTCCACGGCGCAGTTCATTTAAAACCGTGCTTGCCGAGCAATTGATTTTCGCAGCAATCGATCGGAGTGAGTATCCAAGTTTTCTTAACTGTTGAATCGCTCCGCGTTCTTCTTGACCCAAATGTTGACCGCGTTTGCGTTCTGATTCCACTGTGATATAATCATGGCAGTCCATAGTGATTGCCTCCTCTTTGGTGATGGTTGTGTGAGAACTCCATTCTACCATTTGAGGAAAAAGTCACTATGGACTTTTTTCTAGGTGTTCAACTTCATTTTACAATCGGCCTTTTCTTTTTGTTGGCTCGTGCTTTGATATGGGTTCCGTCAATGAATACGGAACTTGCATCAATGAAACCGCAGTTTACTGCTTCGTAAAGGATGCGCATGAAGATCCGCTCAAACACATCGGTTCCTTCAAAACGCCGGGTATAATTCTTGCCGAAGGTTGAAAAGTGGGGGACTTTTTCGGTAAGGCCGTAGCCGATAAACCAACGATACGCCATGTTTACTTCGATTTCTTTCATGGTTTGACGCATGCTGCGAATGCGGAACAGGTATTGAATCAGTACGATCTTAAACAGACTCACTGGATCAATTCCTGGTTTGCCTCGTTCGGAGTCGCTATATAAACCGTCGACTTCGTCATAAATGAAACGAAAATCGATGGCGCGTTCGATGTCTCGTAATATATGCTCTTTCGGTACTAAATCTTCTAAGCAGAAAAATTCAATTTGGCTTTGCTGGCTTCGATCTTTTTTCTCGTACATAAAAATCACTCCCTTTAATGATTTTATCATATCATTAAAGGGAGTGGGGTTTTGTCTACAGTCTGACCAGATGCTGCAGCAGCATCTGGTTTTTTTATCGTTTGCGGGCCGGTACTTCAACCCACACGGTCGTACCGCCGCCGAACTGAGAGATAATTTCAAACTCGCCCTGCAACAATTCCACCCGTTCCTGCATGCCGTGAATCCCAAGGCAGGGTCTGCCGTCAACCGCTTTATTCAGGATCGTTTGATCGAATCCTTTTCCGTCATCTTGCACACGACAATACAGGCGACGCCGCTTTTTGCCGATGCAAATCCAGACCTGACTGGCCTCAGCATGCTTTGCAATATTAGTCAGCGCCTCCTGAACAATGCGGTATAAGGCGGTCTCGATTTCCGGCAAGAAACGGCAGCCCGCAACTTCACTCGCATCCAGCTGCACATGGATGCCATATTGTTTGCCGTACGTTTCCGCATAGCGCTGCAACGCCGGGGCCAGTCCGAGATCATCGAGCAAAAGCGGACGAAGCTCTACCGCCAAACGGTGAACCGCATCCAAGGTTCCCGCCGCCACCTCACGCATCGCCAGCACCTTTTCCCGCCACGCTTCCTCCGGCATCTGTTCTGCCAGCAACCGCAAGCCCATGATAATAGAAGTCAGCGATTGGCTGGTTTCATCGTGAAGCTCGCGTGATATTTTTCGCCGCTCTTCTTCCTGAACGCGAATGATCTGATTCAGCAAGCTGGACTGCAGCTCTTTTTTTTCCCGCAGCGTCTTCAGCAGCAGTTGCTGTCGCTCGTTCGCCTCGAGTGCTGCGGCGACAAAACGGGCTGCCAGTCTGGCGTAGGGCGCCGCCGTCTCCGGTTGCCCCGTAACGCCGATGAACCCGGCTCTGCGACTTCGATAACGGATCGCAACGTTGAATCCGCTGCGCACGCCCGGCCATTTTTTTTCATCAGCGTCGCTAACGGAAAATTCCTCGGCCAGACTGCCGGTCAAATGAAGGGCCGCCGCTTCATGCAATTTGCCAATTCGTTCCGGACTGAATGAAGCGATAATAAAGCCGTCTTCATCGACAATATTTACATTCTTGTTTAACTCCGCTGCAATAATATCGACCAAAGACTGGGCAAATTTTGCGTCAAGAATCGGTTCTTTTTTGGCCATACGTAGCCTTCCTTCCTTTTATTCTTCTTTTATCATATGGTTTAAGCCGATCGACGTCAATGTATACAGTATCACGGACATTTTTCCTGTTTGTTCAATTGACAAGCACCTTTTTTTCCTTTACAATTAAGTGGAAATTAATAGGGCGTGTAGGATAGAGGCGCGGGTGTCATCAGTATCTTCGGGGAGCAGGCAACAATGATCCGAAGTGAAAGGGGCAACTGCCGAAGCAGGATATTTTGCCGAAAAATTTCTTGCTGGGCTTGCATCGAATAGATGCCGGACTGTCATCGAAAGCAATACGATGAAGCGCTATCTCACAGCAACGCAAGATTCGCGTTCGTCGGAATGTGAGCATTGTAATGGTTGTGGGCGTAGAGCCTCGCAACCATTTTTCTTTTTTTAGGAAAGCCCGCACTTATTATTATTTTTACGAGGAGGTATTTTCCATGTCTAACGAAAATTCATTATTATCCGAGATGATGCCGCAGAAAGACTCCCTGCGCCGCGACATGAAATCCCGTCATCTGATGATGATCTCGATCGGCGGCACGATCGGCACCGGCTTATTTCTCGGTTCCGGCCAAACGATCAACCAAGCCGGCCCGCTCGGTGCGCTGTTGGCCTATCTGTTCGGCGGCTTCATCATGTATCTGGTCTTGCTTTGCCTTGGCGAACTGACTGTGGCGATGCCGGTTTCCGGTTCTTTTCAAAGCTATGCGACTCGTTTTATTTCTCCGGCGGCCGGTTTTACTACCGGTTGGCTTTACTGGATCAACTGGGCGATCTGCATCGCGGCCGATTTCACCGCCGCCGGCATCATCATGAACAGTTGGTTTCCCATGGTGTCCACATGGATCTGGTGTTCACTGTTCGCAGTGGTTCTCGCCGTATTGAATCTCGTTTCCGTCAAAGCTTTCGGCGAAGCGGAATTTTGGTTTGCCAGCATCAAGGTTGCCGCGATCATCGGCTTCATTATTGCCGGCGCGAGTCTGATGTTCGGTTTTAACAGCGGTCATGAAGCACTGATGTTCAGCAACTTCAGCACTGGCGGCGACGGCATCTTCCCTAACGGCTTCAACGCCGTCTTCCTGACGATGGTTGCCGTTGTTTACTCATTCCAAGGCGCAGAACTGGTCGGCATCGCCGCCGGCGAATGCGACAACCCCGGCAAACATGTGCCGCGCGTCATCAAAGGCATCACGGCCCGCATCATCATTTTCTACGTTCTGGCGATGGGCGTTTTAGCCGGTACGATTCCCTGGCAGGAGGCTGGCGTTCTCGAAAGCCCATTTGCACACGTGTTCGGCATGATGGGCATGCCCATCGCAAAAGACATCATGAGTTTTGTCGTCATGACCTCCGCATTGTCAGCAGGCAATTCAGCGCTTTATGCCTGCTCGCGCCTTCTCTGGTCGATGTCCAAGGAAGGCCTGGCGCCAAAATGGTTAGGCAATTTAACGAAGCGCGACGTGCCTTATAACGGCATTTTCTTGACGCTGGCGCTGGCCTGCATGTCCTTGCTAACCAGTGCCTATGCAGCAGACAGCGTTTACCTCTGGCTGATGTCGAGCACCGGCGTAACCGGCTGCCTGATCTGGGTGATCATCGGTTGGTGCCAGTTGAACTTCCGCAAAGAGTTTATTGCCAAAGGCGGCAGCCTGAAGGATTTGTCCTTCCGCACACCGCTCTATCCGCTGGTGCCCCTTCTTGTTATCTTCCTCAATCTCGGCGTCGTAGCCAGCCTCTGGCTGGACGAAACGCAGCATATCGTTTTATACACTGGTATCCCCGCTGTGATCGCCACTTATTTCTATTATGTGCTGTTCATGGGGAAACCTCAATCAGCGGCAAAGACAAAAGCAAGCTAAAAGGGGCTGTGAAATAACGCCCTGACAAATAAAAAGAGGTCCGTTGGCTCGGAAGAGCTGACGGACCTCTTTTTGTGGTAAAATTTTACGTACCAAATGAAAAACATTACCACTAATCATTCTAAAGCGAAACAGGCATTTTTGCCACTATTCATTTCGGATTTTCTGGATATTTGTGATCCTGTGCTGGTTTTCGACCGATTCATGGAGGGAATTGACTTGGAGAAGTACCTGCGGAATGTTCCGGAGCACGTTACCGGACGCATCAGATACAACCCGACCAGCATGGTGAAAACAGTCTTATTCGGATTTATGACCAATGGATATATTTCACTCCGTGAGGAAGTCGTGAAAAACTTAGAGAGCATCCATGGAGCGCTGCTGCGGATGAATCGCTCCATTCAATCTGAAGGTACCTTCGGCATCCTGAAAAACAACCGCTGGTATAAACGAATCGTACGAAAAGGCATGGGACAGGTTCGGTTAGAGATTTTCCTGGTTTCTATCGGTTACAACCTATATAAATATCACAATAAAACATTGCGAATCAAAAAAGCCGCATAAGCTGAAAAGTTGCAGTTCTTATGGGGAAAGGGGGCGTATACTCTTTTTTCGGATTTATCTTGTGAAAAACTCAAAATGGACACAAAAAGGAGCTGTGGACAAAATGATTCCTCATTTTGTCACAGCCCCTTTTTATTGTTCCAGCTTATTTTTGAAAAAATCACTATAGCGCTTGTCGACAATCAAGATATGATTGTCGATCCAGTCTTTGACAAAAGTAAAGATCGGAAATGACAAAGCCAATTCTCCGCCCTCATGCTTGGTCAAAAGCGCCGCAACTTCTTTGATAAAATAGCCATGCGCTTTTCGATGTTCCTCGTATTCGGGATATTGATATTTCTGCATCAACTCTTCTTCCGCAGTAAAATGATATTTCACATAATCAAGCAAATCCTGCAGCACGTCCGCCGTTAGTTTGCATTCCTGTTCTAACGTTTCGCACTCGAAGATATTTGTATATAAATCATTAAAACGCTGCAGCAATTGCTGATGTTCCTGGTCAAATTGTTTTACCCCGGTCTGGTATTTCTCATTCCATTTTAAAATTGACATGTAGTGAAGCCTCCCCTACTGCTGATCCTTTCCTTATCCATTTCTACAGACAAAGTCAAACCCCTTTTTCCCCAGCAAGTGATTTTCCCCTTCTTTTACTGAATGCCAAGCGTCTTAAAACCGTATTCCAAGAGTCTCGCTGCATCCGTCCAGCGCTGCGGGCTATTTAAAACAACCGCAATCAACTGGACGCCGCCGCGCTCTGCACCAGCGACCAAACATTCGCCGGCCTCTCGCGTATAGCCGGTTTTAACGCCATTCGCTCCCGCAAAGCGCCCCAGTAAGCGATTCGTATTCGAAACCGTGATTTTTCCTCGGTTGGTAAAGATGACGCTATGCGTCCGGCTGTTGACAATCGAAGTAAATTCGGATTTCCCATAGGCATACGTCGTGATCAGCGCCATATCATACGCGGTCGTATAATGATTGATCGGATCCGGCAGACCATGCGGATTGGTGAAATTCGTTCTTGTCGCTCCCGCCCGCTGCGCTTGCTCATTCATCATCGCAACGAAGGCCTCGAGCGACCCGTGTCCGATATGCTCGCCTACGGCAACGGCCGCATCATTTCCGGAAGGCAGCATCATGCCGTACAAAAGTTCCCGCAAAGACAAACGGTCGCCGGCATGCAGGCCAAGGCGCGACTCTTCACAGTCGGCGGCCGCTTCCGACACCACGACTTCATCATTCAGTTGTCCCTTCTCAAGCGCCGTCAGCAGCGTGACGATCTTTGTCGTGCTGGCCGGATACATGATGCCGTCTTTATTTTTGTCATATAAAACACGCTTCGAACTTGTCATCATCAGACAGGCGGCTTCCGCCGCAACGCCGGGCTGCTCTACAGGAGCCGCCAACGCAGCCCCCGTTGCGCCAAATAAAAGAAAGGCCGTCAGCACGACGGCCAGCGCTATCCATCTTTTACTCTTCATCATTGTTTCCCTTTCTCATTGTTTGTGCAACGGACGGATAAAACACTGCACAACATACAGCCAACCGTCCTCCGATCGAACAACGCCAATGCCTGCTTGTGTAAAATCGCGTTCCAATATATTCTTGCGATGCCCCGGGCTTTGCATCAAAAACGCTTCTGCGATTGTCAGATCCGGTCCTACCGGATCGTTAAGCCCTTTGTATAGGTTCTCTCCGGCTGCAATAAACGCAATCTCACCGGCCTTCATACGGTCGAACGGCGAACGGCCCTGGCGATCGGTATGGGAAAAGTAGTCGTATGCAAGCATGTCTTGCGCATGCTTGCGCGCAACCTCAGCCAGCTTATCGTTCGCCGCTAGCGGCAAACGGCCAGCCTGACGGCGATCTTCATTCAGCAATGCCAGGATCGTCATTTCGTCTTCCGACATCGTCGGCGCAGTCGCGCCGCATGCTGGAACGACAAAGAGAAGGAAAGAAAAGATCAGGCTGAAGAAAAAAATCCCTACGCTTTCTTTTCGCATCACATCCGCCTCCCTTATGTCAGGAACGCTATCACTTCTTTTTCCGACAACACGCGCTCAATAAAAGCCGTCAAATGCTGCGACATATCGACTTCCCGCGGCGGTTTCGCATTTTTCCCGTCCGCGTCGACAAGAATTCTGATGCGCGGCCTAAAATGAAGATCCGGTTTCACCTGAACCACGACGCCGATTTCGCCGCTGTTAAGCTGCACCAGTGCGCCAATGGGATAGATAGCCACATGTTTGAAAAAGAGATCCAACAAGGACGCATCAAAATGGCTGCCGGCACCCGCCATCAAAAACTCGTGCGCTTCATGCGGCAAAGAAGCGCGACTGTAAGAACGCTCGGACGTGAGCGCATCATAGACGTCGGCGATCGCCGCAATGCGCGAGTATTCATGAATCTCATCGCCTTCCAGTGCGCGCGGATAGCCTTTGCCGTTCACCTTCTCATGGTGCTGGAAGGCAATATGCGCCGACAGGAGCGGCATCTCATCTTCTTTGCGCAGCAATTCGAATCCCATTTCAGAATGGCGACGCATAAATTCGCTCTCCGCCGCATTCAAACGTCCCGGCTTATTGATGATTTCTTTTGGAACCAACATTTTCCCAACGTCATGCAGCAAGGCACCGATTGCCAATTCGCGCAACTGGCCTTCGTCATAACCAAGGCTCGAACCGATAATCGTCGACAATACGGCAACATTCACCGAATGGGCAAAGGTATAATCATCATGCAGGCGTATGTCGTTCAAATGAAAGACCACTTGCGGGTTCGCTATGATTTCCGCCACGATGCCCTTGGCCACGGTCTTCGCCTTGCCGACGTCGACTCGATTGGTCAGCTGCAGCTTATGAAAGATATCCTGAATCGCAGTCATGGCGTCAATCCGCGTCGCTTCCGTCAGAACCTCCGGCACCTCCGGCAGTTCCTCGCCGGCAAAAGCACTTTCGATATATACCGCGACAATGCCGATTTCACTCAATCTCTTTATATAGGCATCGGTCAGGCAAACGCCCTGACTCAACATCAAATTGCCTTCCGCATTAAAAATATTGCGGCCCACTTGCATGCCTGGCCGTAAATTGGCGACACTGATTCTGAGCACAACTTCGACCTCCGTATTTTGCTGTCTTATTTTCTATTTTCCCACGAAAGTCCGCATTTTTCAAGACAAAAAGCCGCTTCTCTTCGCTTAGCTTTAAAAGGGACCGTGAAAAACTTATCGCTAAATTTTTCACAGCCCCTTTTTTAATCTACGTTGACCAGATGCTTGCCGTCTTTAATGATGACTTGGCCATCAATGGTCAGCGTCGGATTCAATAAGATGCCGTCAAGATGCAGCGGCACTTGCACCTTGCCGCCAAAGCCCACGTTGTTGCCAAGCGCAAAATGCACCGTTCCTTTGACCTTTTCGTCTTCGAGCACACGACCGGAGAGAACCGCCTGATCATTCGTTCCGATGCCAAGTTCGCCGATATTGCGCGCCAGTTTGCCGTAATCAGCCAGCATCGCTTCCAGCTTTTCCGTCTCGCGTCCGCCTTCAATTTTAGTCACATAGCCTTTTTCCACCGTCAACTTAATGGGCGCTTCCAATACGCCGATCCCGGCCATCGCGCCATCGATCACCAAGACGCCTTCCGCCGTCTCCTCTAACGGCGCAATGTACGCCTCGCCCGCGGGCAAATTGCTAAAATCTCCTGCGGTATGATTGATGCCGGTATCCGGTTTGCCTTTGCGTCCGTCAATCGACAAACGAATATCTGTTCCGGCCGGCGTTGTGACATGCGCCGTTTTGCCCGCCGTCAAAATCTGCGCAAACTTTTCCGTCAATTTGGCAATCGTCCGATAATCCGCACACAAGGTGCGCTGCATGATATCCTCGGTAATTCCCGGCAACGTCGCGATGCGCGCGCCATTTTTATTGGCAGCCTTGCGCGCTTGCGTATGAGAAATCGAGCGCGAGGTAGCGCCTAAAATAACATCCGCATGCAGCATCGCTGCGGCTACGGCCGGCGGCGGTTCCACGCCGTCATTTTTGCGCGGCGTCATCTCCATATACAACGCTTCCGCGCCTGCTTCCACCGCTTTTTCCCACAGCGCACGGCCAACATTGCGCGTAGGCTCATCCGCGACAACCAATACCGTTTCTCCCGCTTTAACAGCCATACATTGCTGGATAGCAATCTCTGCACTTTGTTCCAATTGTTTCGTTATCATGCTGTCCTCCTCATACGAGTTATCTTTAATCCATCGGCAACGATTCGGCTCTTAGCGCCACCCGCCCTAGCAAAAACACACGCGGCCATTGCTTTTTGGCAGCAGCCGCCAGAGAAACCTCACAAGAGATGGCGCATCTTCAGTGCCAATTGCACATTAAAACGGATTTCCGGCTCGTCCAAATCGACCCCGAGCATTTCTTTGATCCGCTCCAAACGGTACTTCATGCTGTTTCGGTGCAGATATAGATTCTGCGCCGCTTTATAAATATTGGCATTTGCCGAAAAATAAGCTTCCAGGGTTTTCAGCAGATCGCCGCGCGTCGCCGCATCCAGCTGATCCAACTTGCCGAGGATCGACTGATAATACTCTTTCATATCCGGATGGTCTTTGAACTTCATCAGAATCTGATATACGCCTAAATCGGCAAAAGAATAGATTTCTCTCGCTGCATCGAGCTTCCGGCCGATGGCCAGCGTCTCGCGCGCTTCCCGGTAAGCCTGCGCCAGTTTTTGATGTCCGTCGCACAGACGGCTGATCCCGATTGCGGATGTCAGTTCTGGAGAAAAATGCGTGATTTCCTGACGAACCTCGGCCACGCGCTGCATGACCTCTTCTTTCGCCAGCCAGTCTTTGGCCGGGCAAAGAATCGTCAAGCGCTTTTCTTTGCTGACGATCAACAGATCACGCTGCTTATCCGCAAGATGCGTCGCGATCATTCGCATCACTTTAGCCGTAACGTCGCCCTCTGCTTGCGAGCCTTCCGGAAAGTGATCGCGGCAGTACGCTTCGAGATTTGTAAATTCCATCTGCCAAACCGCCCATTTTCCCTCCAGCGTTACATGCAAGTGCTTCGCCTGCTCCAAAATCAGATCTTCTGCCGTCAAACGGCCTTCCAGCACCTGCAAAAGAAAGTCATTGCGCTGGCGACGCAGCACTTCGCTTTCCGTCATTTCTTTATAGACGGCAATCGCCGTGATGGTTGCCGCCTGTTCCAGGGCCGCCCAATCGGCTTCATGCAAACGGTGGTAATCCTCAAGCACCGCAATATAGCCGAGAATATCGCCGTTAATAATGATCGGTACGACAACCCAGGCCTGTTCCCCCTGCTTACTGAACAAGACCTCGACGCGGCTGGCCTTTTTCGTTTGACGGATTCGATTGATGAATCCGGTCTTCTCGAGATTGTAGAGATATTGATCCAGGGTCGTACCGACATAGGCCTTGCGTTTCGCGCTCTTATGCTCTTTTTCCCAAAAAGCGAACGACAAGAGCGAAAAAGCCCGATCCGCGACAATCACCGTGTTGCGTACCAGGTTGGCGAGCGTCTGCGCAATCTGCTGCAAACTGCCGCCCCCTACGGCGACTTCCGTCAATCGTTTTTGAATCTCTTGCGATTTGCGCAACGCATCGCCTTGCTGCATAAAAATAGCGTGTAAACTTTCACTAATTACGTCGGCAAAGACCGCGCCATGCGGCAATTCAATAATCGGAAAGCGCAAACGATCCGCCGTTTCCATCATATGTTGCGGCAGCGGCGTTAAATAGCGGCCTTGCTCGACAATCAAACCGGCAGCCCCCGTGTCCTGCAAACGCGAGAGCAACAAGCGCTGCAAGCGTTCATTGTCGCGAAAAACAAAGCCGCTGGTTAAATAGAGCACTCTCGGTTTGATAATAACATCGATGTCCGGGCTCTCCAAAACGTCGACATATTCGACTTCACGCCCAAGTCCTCTGCTCCCGACTAAAATATGAGCTAACTTTAATGTTGGAAGTTTTAAAATATCGGCTACGCGCACTGACATCATTCTCAACTCCGTAATCCCCATATTAATAATAACGTTCCTGTGCATGGCTGCGCGATTTTACTTTTTCGCCGTCATAACACGTCGACTAACTTTATCTATTTTCGCCACATTCTAAATAATTCCTACGACCTTTTTTAATTTTTTTAAATTTTCGCACGCACGATAAATTTATCCTGTTAAGGCGTTCCTATCACTGTTATACTTAAGACAGTTTTAAAGCAATTGGACAAGAAGGAGTGTTTCTCATGCATCGTGCCGTCTTACTCAATACCGCTACACTTAATTTTGACGGGGGACTTGATTTTTCTCCGCTCGCCGCGCTCAGCCAGCTGACGCTATATCCCACTACGACGCCCGCGCAAGTTCTTGAACGCGTCGCCGGACAGGATATCGTCATAACGAAGGAAATGCCGGTTTCCGGCGATCTGATCCGCCAGTTTCCGGACTCCGTCCGTCTGCTCTGTGAAGCAGGCACCGGTTACAACAATATCGACATCGAAGCGGCCCGTGAGAAAAACATCGCGGTTTGTAATATCCCCAGCTACAGCAGCGGCGCAGTCGCTCAGCTTGTCATCACCTATCTGCTCAACTTCAGCTCTTCGCTGCTCCAACAGCAGCGCATGCTCTTGGAAAAAAACTATGATAACTTTACAAAATCCCTTCAAGTCCCGCACTTTGAACTGCAAGGCAAAACGCTTGGTCTGATCGGCGGCAACGGGGCGATTGGCCGCGAGGTCGCTAAGATCGCACTCACCTTAGGCATGAACATCCTCATCTATAGCCGCCGCGAGCTCAGCTGGGAATCGCCTCAGATCCGCCATGCCAGCCTCGATGAACTGCTGCGCCAAAGCGATTTCATTTCCCTGCACTGCCCGCTTACGGCGGATACGCGTTACCTGATCGACGAACAGAGGCTGCGCCTGATGAAACCGAGCGCCTTTTTGATTAACACCGCGCGCGGTCCCCTGATTCAAGAGCAGCATTTGATTCGCGCACTGCAAGAAGGCATTATTGCCGGCGCCGCCCTTGACGTTCAGGATCCCGAACCGCCATCGCCTGACAATCCGCTTTTCACGCTGGACAATGTCATTCTGACGCCTCATATCGGCTGGCGGCGTCTCGAATCACGCCAACGCCTGATCGCTTTGCTGGCCGATAATATTAAAGCCTTTCAAAACGACGCAGCCTTGAATGTAGTCAACCGCTAGAGAAAAAGCACCGACCTTGCCGTGATGACAAGGTCGGTGCTTTTTCTGCTTGATTCGATCGGCTAACGTCGAAAAAATTAAAGCCCCTACATTAGCAAAAAAGCCTCCTGATTTCTCAGAAGGCTCATCATTTCTGGTGGAGATAAGCGGGATCGAACCGCTGACCTCTTGAATGCCATTCAAGCGCTCTCCCAGCTGAGCTATATCCCCATTGTCCGTCATGCGCACTACCGTCGCATGAGCATTGTTAGTATATCATATCCATAATTCGCTTTGCAACCTTTTTAGTGAACTTTTTTCACGATCTCTACCGCTTCCAATACGCATACGATATGCCTGCAATCAACGTAACGACAATAAATTCTCCGGCCACTCTGTGATAATTGACGTGCTTGGCACCAACCGGCGGCTGAAAGACGCATGCATAACCGAGGTCAATGGTCGCCAATTTTCCTGTATTGCCGACGCTGGCCGGAATCTTGCCTTGCCAGGGCAGAATCGTAAAGATCACGATTAAGGCAGTCGCATAGATTATTGCAAAGATGCGTTCTTTCTTCATGCGTAGCCCCCCCATTGCCTGCTGCCGTTCCTTTGACAAACGCCACGATCCGGTGCACTTCTAATTATAACAGGTATCGTCTTATTTTCCAGTGAAGCAGCGGATTTTCCTTCTTTTCTCTGGTAAGAGACGTCGCTTTTAAGTATAGTATAGGTATAAGAACCATACTGCATCTCGTCCGGCAAGTGCAGGCTACGAGGAGGGATCCCTATGCGAAACGTAACGATTGACCAGCTTCGCCCCGGCGACATCATCGCCCAGCATATTTTAAGTCAGGACAATTCCATTCTACTGGCTTCCGGCAGCATTCTTACCGCCAAGACCATCGAAGCGTTGCAGAATTGGCAGATCAAAGTTGTCCGCCTGCGTGAAGAACAAGACAGTGATGAAGACGTCAAGTTGGCACTGCAATTTGATGATATCATTCGTCCCTTCCAAGAACTGCCCGACGCCCCGCCAGCGCCGCTTGCTAAGCAGACGGACGAAACTGACGCGCCGCAAAAGAAAGAAACATTGCCGCCCTCGATCATCAATGAAAAATCAGCACGACAATACGATAGCATCTGCACCAAAGTCGCTGAAATCCTGCGGGATCGCCATCTTTACACCAACGTTGCCACCTTAGAATCCATGGCGCATATCGTGCATCGTTTCGCCTCTGCCACCCCCGGAGCAATCGGCTATACGTTAAAACCGACCACAGCCGAACCCCCGCTTCGGCGTCTGGCGCTTCACAGTCTGGCGGTCGCGATTATTTCTAATAAATTAGCCTACCTGCTCGGTTATAATGACGAGCAGGTAAAAACGATCACACTTGGCGCATTGCTGCACGACATTGGCAAACTCGCGCTGCCGCCGACAATTCTTGATCTGACCCGTCAGCGCAGCAATGACGAAGAAACCTTGTATCGTTCTCACGTCAAGGCGGGCGCCGACTTGTTTCTACGCAAGCAGCTGCCGGATGAAGTCGTCGCGATCCTCCTGCAGCACCATGAAGCGATCGACGGCAGCGGTTTTCCAAAGCAGCTCAAAGGCGGCCAACTCAGCATTGCAGCGCAGATCGTCGCCTTGGCCAATCGCTTTGATGCGCTGATCCACGACGACAGCGAACTGCCGGATCTCTTCACAATTCGCCCGCGTCTCTTGCGCGACAGCAGCGGAAAGATCACCGCTGACATCATTGACATCTTCGACCGTTATCTCGCGACCTTTACCTACAGCGTCAATGTGCTGCTCAGCGACGGGCGCACAGCCGAAGTGCTTTATACGCATTCCGCATTTCGCTTCCCGGTTGTAAAGACCGGCAACGGCGAACTGCTCGATCTGAACAAACAGCCCGATGTAAGAATCACCCGCCTTAAAGTGTAGCGCAGACACGTTCAATAGGAAATACAAAAAGGGGCTGTGTCGAAACGATAGTTTCGGCGCAGCCTTTCGTCATGTTTTTCGTTATTATTTTCATGCAAAATTGTCAAAAAGAAAAAAACTGGCGTCTCCTACATGCTGGAGACTGCCAGTTTTCTCATATTATGAGCGATACTATAAAGGCCCCATTCTAGTGAGACTTTGGGAAGGCCTTTCAGCATAAATCGGCGCACGCCAAAGTTGCCTTTGACATCGCCAAAGACACTTTCTGGTTCGATCGGCCGTAAGCTGCGCATCTGCAAACCATAGTCGCTGGTTAAATTCAGTCGCGCTTTTGCTTTCAGTTCATTGCCACGCCGATTGATATAGATCCTTCGATTGGCGGTAGGATCCTCTGCTTTCTTTACACAGCGGTCCCGCTGTGGACAACCACTGCAATCGCGGCTTTCGTAAATGCGAATCAAACTTCGATACCCATTTTTGCTTTTCTGAGTCCGTTCTTGTTGAAAATGTAAAATTCGAC
The DNA here is from genome assembly GCA_963667825.1 of Negativicutes bacterium. Classification (GTDB taxonomy): domain Bacteria; phylum Bacillota; class Negativicutes; order SG130; family SG130; genus Azotosporobacter. The sequence goes on from OY764022.1 coordinate 407,747, forward strand.
CGCAACCACAGACATATTCATCTTTTTCTTCATCATATTGCCAGTTTTGCACTTTCGTCGGGTCAGTTTTCCATTTTTTCGTGGCTTCTTTATGAAAGGTGTTGTATTTGATGTAGTTGCCAAGCCCATTGGCTTCTAGATATTCATAATTTTCCTCACTACCGTATCCGGCATCGGCAACTATGTTATGAGGCAACTTCCCGTTCAAGCTCTGCTCTAACTCATTCATATGCTTTTTGAAACAACTGGTATCGCCAGCTTCTTGATGTAAACTATAGCCGACAATAAATTGATTTTCCGTGCCGATTTGAACATTATACCCTGGACGCAACTGACCATTTCGCATATGATCTTCCTTCATTCGCATGAAGGTGGCATCGGTATCGGTCTTTGAATAGCTATTTCGTTTCGCCAGCAATTCTTCTTGCATTTCATACTTTTTCATACGCGGCAGATAGTCTTTTTCCAGCGTTTTTTTGGTCTTTTTCAATTGTTTATCAGCAGGCGTTTTCGCCAATTTTTCATCAATCCGTTTTACCGTTTCTTCAATCGCTTTTGAGTCAATTGGTTGATCTTCACCGAGTTCTTCCAGATTCCGTTCACCATACTCGACGTTTTCTTCCTGATTCGCCAATTCAGCATGCTCAATGAGTTCACGGCATTTTTCACGCAGCTTTTCTTTGTAACGCTTGGTGGACTTGCCCCAAACCCAACTGTACGGATTGGCGTTAGCTACAATCTTGGTCCCATCAAGAAAATAGTTTTCTAACTTGATATAGTTTTGTTTGAACAATAAGTCGACGACTTCGGTGAAAACATCGGTAATTACGTCTTTCATCCGTTCGCCGCGGAAGCTGTTGATCGTCTTGAAATCAGGCGTCTGGCCGCCGCATAGCCACATGTACATGATGTTTTCCCGAGCCGCCTTTTCAATGCGGCGGCTTGAATATATTTTATCAGCATAGGCATAAATGATCAGCTTTGTCATCATAACCGGATGAAAACTCGAACGACCGCCGCCTGGGTATTTTGCCAGCATTGGTCCAAGCTTCATTTGATCCACAGCATGATTGATCACTCGGACCATATGGTTGCTGGGAATCAAACTTTCTAAATCGATGGGCAATGATAATTGGCGTTGATTATATTCCTTAAACACGACTTTATTGTGTACCTTTTGCCCTTTGCACGACATCCATTACACCCGCCTTGTGATTTTCTTCGCTTCTTATATTTTACCATTTTCTAGACCCATAATAAAAATACCCCGCCTAAAACTTTATGTTTTAGACGGGGTACGAGAACTGTGTTTTCACACAGCCCCTTCATTTTTTTGGTGGAGATAAGCGGGATCGAACCGCTGACCTCTTGAATGCCATTCAAGCGCTCTCCCAGCTGAGCTATATCCCCAGGTAACGTCAATGATGCCGCAAAACGGCTTACCGACATTTATTATTATACCGAGATCATTACATAATGTCAATTCTCTTTTCTTCTTTTTCACCTTTCCGCTGTAATAAAAAAAGCGCCGCCAACGCGACGCTTTTTCTATTTATAACGCTTTTTCGTCCACTAAATCAATCAGTTGCGCAATTTCCGGTTTGGAAATCTGTCCGTTCGCTCCGAGCGCATCGCCTTTGCGGCGCATTTCTTCATTGATCAGCGAAGAGAAAATGATGACCGGCAATACGGTCAGATCGCGATCCTCACGGATTCGCTTCAACAAATGATGTCCATCCATTTGCGGCATTTCGATATCGGTGATGACCATCTGAACCCGCTTTTCGATCGGGGTATCTTCTTTCGTCATCGCCTCCAGCGCTTCCCACGCCTCTTTGCCGTTATTATACGCCAGAATATTTTCGTAACCGGATACTTTAAGCGTATTGGTCAAGAGATCGCGCAACATATGCGAATCTTCGGCGACAACGATGGTTTTCTTTTTTCGGATGTCGCGACGATCGACAGTAGCCTCCGGCACCGTCGTCAACTTGATGTTAATCTCCGGATTGATTTCCGATACGATCTTTTCAAAGTCGAGCAAAATGACCATCTTGCTCGCCATTTTAATAATCCCGACCACCATCTCCGAATTCGTAATCGTGGGCGGCGGTTCCATCTCCGTCCACGAGACGCGGTGGATGCGCGAAACTTCGTCGACCAGGAAACCGACGTAATAGTTGTTCAACTCACTGACAATGATGTTTTGGCTTTTCGCGCCGCTGTCTTCCATGCCCAGGCAGCGTGGCAGATTAACGAGCGGCATAACCCGTCCGCGCAAGGTAAAGACGCCGTCCACATACGGATGCGCATTCGGCATCTGCGTAATCGGCACCTGGTTGATTACTTCTCTGACCTTTGCCACATTGATACCGTAATTTACTTTGCCAACTGCAAACTCGACAATCTCAAACTCATTGGTGCCTGTTTCCAGTAAAATTCCTTTTTTGTCACTCACTTCACTCATCGTAACGCCTCCAACCTAATCAAATTTATACCGCACCCGAGCCGATCGCCAGAAAACACGGTTAAACTCACTTCTATCAGCATGTTTAACTTCTCTATAAAATACACTTTTCCTTCTTCTTCGCCCGCTTAAAAAACAAACAAAAAAGAACTTATCACAAGGATTTTGCAATAAGTTCTCTTATTTATTCTTTCGGTTCAAGCAGCATCGTCCAGCCCTCTTCCTGCCGTACCCGCCCGTCGCGCATCAAACGTCCCAATGAACGTTTAAACGCGGCTTTGCTCATGGAAAATTTTTCCCGCACCACTTCGGCCGACGTAGTGTCGCCATACGGCATACGCCCCTGACGCGCTTCGAGCACATTGAGAATCGCCTGCGCATCTTTGTCAATCGCGTCTTCTTTCGGCAGACGCATGCTGACGTTGATGCGCCCGTCTTCCCGAATAAAAGTGACGCGCACCCTTACTTCATGGCCGACCAGCAATTGTCCAACGGCTTCGCTGCGGTGCAAATAGGCCAAATAACGTTCCGGCATTGCGAATAAAAACCAGCCGTCTTCGCCGGCATTGTAGATCGAAGCCTCTAACCAATCACCCAGCTTCGCTGCGGTTGCCGGTTTAGAGGCACGACGCAGTTCATCTTCAACTTCCATCGTGACCGCTGGCCGACCGCTTTTATCGGTATACAGCTTGACCCAAATCCGATCGCCCTCTTTGAGGCGACCGCGCATGCCGGCAAACGGCAGAAACACGCCGCGTTCCGCACCGATATCGACGAAAGCGCCGTCTTTGGTCGTATTGATGACCTGCACGCGGGCGACCTGCCCTTCTTTCATCTTCGGCAGTTTTGTGCTGGCCGCCATTCTGCCTTTGGGGTCGAGGTATAAATAAACCTCCACCTCATCGCCGATTTTTATTTCAGCAGGCATCCGCTCTTTATAGAGCAAAATATCTTCACTGGTATTGCCCGTTCCGCCGTCAAGAAACGCGCCTAAGTCCGACATGCGAACGACTTTAAGCACCGCAACTTGTCCCGGACTATACGGACTGTTGTTTTCAGTCTTCATATACTTCTACCGGGGCATCGGCCCAGAGCCTTTCTAAATTATAGAAAGCACGATCTTCTTCCACAAAGATATGCGCCACCAGATCGCCAAAATCAAGCAGGACCCAGCGCGCTTCCCGATAGCCTTCTCGGCGCAGCGCCGATGCCTTTACTTTATCCAGTTCTTTCTCGATGTTGTCGGCAATCGCCTGCACCTGCGTCGTCGAAGTCGCGCTGGCAATCAGAAAATAATCGGTGACGTTTGATAACCCTTGCATGTTAAGAATCATGATCTCGCTCGCTTTTTTATCGCTGGCCGCCTTTGCCGCCAACCGGGCTATTTTTTCACTATGATTCGAATCCATAAAACCCCTCCTCATTCTTTGTCACTTTCCATTATTGGCATAAAATAATTCATTGACCACTTGCCTCGCATGTTCCTCGTCCGCTTTCCAATACCACTGCCCCTCAAGCGAAACAGCCTGTCCCGGCAAAAGTTCCACTCTCATTTTGCTTAGGCTGTCGCTGCGCAGGCCGGTAAGCAGTTTGAACGCAACGCCTGGCGTAAGATCCGTTTTCAAGTATTCCCCCGCATGATTCCATAAGTCAGGCAGGCGCGTCACAATATCCAGTTGAAATAATTGTTCCGCCAACGCTTTCATAAAAATTTGCTGGCGCTGCATCCGCCCGATATCGCCCATTTCATCACTGCGGTATTTCACATACTGTCCCGCCTGCAAACCATCCAAATGCTGATAGCCGCGGTTCAAATGAATCTTCAGATCGGAGTATGCATCTTCATAGTTCATATTCTGATCGACATAGATTTCAACGCCGCCGATCAAATCGACCAGCTGAGCAAAGTCCTGAGAGCTTAGCGCCGCATGATAGGCAATCGGAACCTGCAGCGCATGTTCGACCGTTCGCATTGTTAGTTCGGCTCCGCCATAGACGTAAGCCTGCCCCAACCGTTCGACGCCCTGACGTCCCGGCAGCGTAACCATCGTGTCTCGGGGAATCGACAATAAATTGACGCTGTTGTCTTCGGGGTTGATGCTAAGCAGCATTAAGGCATCCGCCTGTCCCTTCGTCGCTGACGCTTGGTTTGTACTGTCATCAACGCCGATTAAAAGGAGCGTAATCCGTTTTCCGGCCCTGTCCGCATAAGGAGAGACCGGTTTTATAATTTTAGGCGGCGGCGTCGGCGGCGTAAACGACTGAACGGCATAAGCCGCACCGCGCACCACGCCCCAGATCATGCCTGCCATTAATAGCAGCAGCAGCAGCAACCGCCCCCAACGAACTTTCCGCCGTTTCCGTCTCACCCGCTTCACCACTCGTTCAACACCCCTTTTTGCGCTGGCGCAGCTGCAATAGCAGCCAGTTTCGCCCTTCCACCGTTGCCGGATGCAGTAATGCACCATGCCGGAGAAGATGAAGGATACTTCCATCAAACGCTTTTAGCAGCGCAGCCTCCAGATCACGCTCCGCTAACCGCCTTAGCTCCGTGACGCCGGGAAAATCGCGCCCCGGTTCAACCAAGTCCGCCAGATAGAGGATTTGATCCAGGCGCGTCATTTGCGGGCCGCCGGTCGTGTGCAGCGCAATCGCCTGCAGTACGGCGTCTTTCTTGACGCCGTAGCGCAGTCTGGCCCAATTTGCGGCAAGCGGCGCATGCAAAAGCACCGGTTCGGCCTCTTCTTCCACGCCCCATAGTAAGCCGGCCTGCTGCGCCGCCAGCATCATTTCCTTATGCGTCAGTTCTCTGGCGCAGTCATGCAGCAATCCGGCCAACCTCGCATCTTCAACGTCAACGCCATGGTTTTTTGCCAACTTAGCTGCTGTTTCCGCAACCTGCCTCGAGTGCTCCAAGCGTTTCGGGCTAAGCTGCTCAGCCAACTGACGCAGGATCTCCTGCTGCCGTTGCTTGTTCATCGATACAAGCCCTCTTTCTGAATGTAGTGTTCAACCGCATCCGGCACAATATAGCGCACCGACTTTCCTTGCTTGACGCGTTCACGAATATCGGTCGCGGAAATGGCAAGTTCCGGCGTTTCCAGTCTATGAATGCGGCCTGCGCCAATGTCGCCATACCGCGCGATGACCTCCTCCAGACCATTACAGCCCGGCCGCGTCGCCGCAACGAATTGGCATAATTCCAACAGTCGTTCGGGTTCGCGCCAAGTCGGCAATTCGATGATGGCATCCGCACCGGTGATGAAGTATAAATCCGCCGCCGCGCCATAAATTCTCACCATTTCGCGAACAGTATCAATCGTATAGGAAGGGCCTGAGCGATTCATTTCAATATCGGAAGCAAAAAAAGACGGATGGGATTGTACGGCGAGAACCGTCATCAAATAGCGATGCGACGCTGCTGTTAAGCCGGCGTTCTCTTTATGCGGCGGACTCGCAGCCGGAACGAACAGCACCCGTTCCAATTGGAACCGGTCGCGCACGGCTTCCGCAATCACCAAGTGTCCAAGATGAATCGGGTCAAACGTCCCTCCCATGATGCCAATCCTGCATTTCTCGATTTTCATAGCCGCAAATCTCCTCGCCACAAAGCAATGCCGATTCCCAGCACCAGTGAAATCAAAAGAATCAGGAGCAGCGCCTTGCTGCGATCCAGCACGTCATGCCGCCCTTTCTCCGTATTCAAATAACGCCACCAGCCCAGGAGATATGCTTTGATCATTTCAAACCGCGCCTTCTTTCTTTCCTGAAGCGTTGCTCAGCGTATTTGTCCGTCGCCATAAATGATATATTTGTAACTGGTCAGTTCTGCAAGCCCCATCGGTCCTCTGGCGTGCAATTTCTGCGTACTGATGCCGATTTCAGCGCCAAAGCCGAATTCGCTGCCGTCCGTGAAACGGGTCGATGCATTGACGTAAACTGCGGCCGCATCGACTTCTTTCAGAAAGCGTTGCGCTGCGTCATACTCGCGCGTGATGATTGCTTCCGAGTGACGCGTGCTGTATCGGTCGATGTGATCCAGTGCAGCCGTAATATCCTCGACTACTTTGACCGACACGATATAATCGAGATATTCCGTCGCCCAGTCTTCTTCACTCGCCTCCTGCAGACCAGCGCCGTACGTCCTCGTTTGCGGGCAACCCCGCACCTCAACCTTTGCCTCCTGGAGCGCCGCAATCATTGACGGCAGGAATTCTTTTGCCGCCGCCTGATGGACCAACAGCGTCTCTAGTGCATTGCAAACGCCGGGCCGCGAAGTTTTCGCGTTCAGAACGATTTTCTGGGCCATCGCCAAATCGGCGGATGCATCGACATACGTATGGCAAATGCCGGTTCCCGTTTCAATCACCGGTACCGTGCTGTTTTCAACGACAGTCCGAATCAAACCCGCTCCGCCGCGCGGAATAATGACGTCCAGATAACGGTTGAGCCGCAGCATTTCGCGCACCGCCTGCCGGTCGGTATTTTCGACAAGTTGGATGCAGCCAAAAGGCAGACCGCAGTCTTCTATCCCTTTTGCCAACACCCGACTAATCGCCGTATTGGAATGAATCGCTTCTGAACCGCCTCTGAGCAGCGCGGCATTGCCCGCTTTCAAGCACAAGCCGGCCGCATCCACCGTCACATTCGGCCGCGCTTCATAAATAATGCCGATAACGCCGAGCGGCACCCGCACTTTATTGATGCGCAAACCGTTCGGACGTTGCTGCGCGCCGAGGCCTTCACCGATCGGATCAGGCAACTGGGCAATCTGGCGCAACCCCTGCGCCATCGCCTCAATGCGCTCTTTAGTCAGCAACAAACGATCCAAGAGCGGTTCCGCCAGTCCTTTTGTCCGGCCCTGTTCCATATCCAGCAGATTCGCTGCCATGATCTGACCGGCATGACGTTCAAGACCGTCGGCCATCATGCGAAGCGCCTTGTTTTTCATTTCAGTCGAGAGCGTTGCGAGCCTTCTCGCTGCAGCTTTCGCCGCTTTGCCCTTCTCTTCCAATTCCGCGATGCACTCCATTTTGCCACCTCTTTATCCTAGTATCACCATATTATCGCGATGAATCACTTCATCATAACTTTTATAGCCTAAGATATCCGCAATTTCATTGGTATGGCAACCGACAATTCTTGCAACTTCTTCGCTGCTGTAATACGCAATTCCTCTCGCCATTTCACGTCCGGTCAGATTCATGATGCTGATGGTATCGCCCGCCTTAAACGAACCATTGGCCGTTTGAATGCCGGCGGCCAAGAGGCTCGCACCATCCGCTAACGCCCGTTCGCAACCGGAGTCAACCGTTACGCTGCCTTTGATCCTGGCGCCGAACGCCAGCCAGCGCTTGCGAATTTGCAAACGGTTCTCCCTCGAGACAAACAGCGTTCCGATCTCTTCGCCTGCCGCGATCGCACTGATCACGCCGTCGCGCGTACCGGTGGCGATCACCATCGGCACACCGGAACTGACGGCAATCTTAGCCGCCTGCAACTTGGTGTGCATGCCGCCGGTTCCGAGCGTTGAGCCTGCGCCGCCCGCCAGCGCTTCTATCTCCGGCGACACATCGTGCACCGTCGAAATCAGAGTAGCATCGGGCGTCGTCTGCGGATTTGCCGTGTATAAGCCCTCAATGTCTGACAGAATAATGAGCAAGTCCGCATCCACAATGCTGGCCACCATCGCCGACAACGTATCGTTATCGCCAATTTTAAGCTCTTCAATAGCTACGGCATCATTTTCATTGATAACCGGAATGACCCCCATAGCAATGAGGGTCAATAAGGTATTGCGCGAATTGGCGTAGCGACTGCGTTTCACTGAATCCTCCCGCGTCAGGAGAACCTGTGCGGCAATCTGCCCGTATTCAGCAAACATTTTTTCGTAGATATGCATAAGAATGCCTTGCCCGACTGCGGCAGCCGCCTGCTTTTCGGGAATCGTACGCGGTCGTTCCTTAAGCCCCAAGCGATCTATGCCAACCCCAACGGCGCCGGAAGTCACCAAGATGATCTCCTTGCCTTGATTGACTAAATCCGTCAGTTCGCGCGCCAGACGATCCACCCGGCCCACGTTCAGTTTTCCCGTAGCATGGGTCAATGTGCTTGTTCCCACTTTGACCACGATCCGTTTGGCTTGCGCTAACTCTTCCCGTCTCAGCATCTGCCATTCCCCCGTTTACGGTAATTCGATTCTCGGATTCTCCGGATGTTTTTTATAAAGCAAACCGTTGCGCCCAATCACCTGTACTAAGACAGAGTCGGTCGCATCCGCCAATTCGCTGATAGCATCCTTGGGTTCTTCGGCGCAGTTTTTCAACACGCGTACCTTGATCAATTCCCGCGCGCCGATTACGTCCTGCGCACTCGTGACCACCGGCTCCGTAACGCCGCCTTTGCCGATTTGAACCACCGGATCAAGAGAGCTTCCCAGCGAGCGCAAATAACGTTTTTGTTTTCCTGTCAGCATATGTTGCTGTCCTCCTATGTTATGACTTATATTCAAATTCCATATCGCGAATACGCACCGTATCGCCTTCTTGAATGCCGCGCTCCTTGAGCGCAGCTTCCACTTCCAGGTTGCGCCAGATCTGCTGGAAACGTCGCAACGCTTCATCATTATCAAAATTAGTCATAGCGACTAATTTTTCCAGCGCCTTGCCATGTACGACATACGCGCCGTCATCGTCGCGCGTAATCGATATTTGCTGTTCCGGTTCGGCTTCATATACTTTAATATCGGGATCTTGCGCCACTTCCGGCTCTTCAACATACGCGGCCAAAAGCTGCGACGCACGCTGCATGACTTCCGACAAACCCTCACCGGTAGCGGCCGAGACTGCGAACACTTCGCGTCCTTCCTGCGCCATGAATTCGGCAACGCGCTGATAATTTTCACGCGCTTCCGGCAAATCCATTTTATTGGAGGCAACAATCTGCGGCCGGTTCAAGAGACGCGGATTATATTGGCGCAGCTCTTCATTGATTTTATGGTAGTCTTCGATCGGGTCTCGCCCTTCCTGGCCCGACACGTCAAGAACATGTATGATGACCTTTGTCCGTTCGATATGCCGCAGAAAGTCATGACCAAGGCCGACGCCTTCGTGCGCCCCTTCGATCAGACCTGGAATATCGGCCAGAACGAAGCTATGCCCTTCACCGAGACTTACAACGCCAAGCACCGGCGTCAAGGTTGTGAAATGGTACGCGGCAATATCCGGTTTTGCGGCAGAAACCACCGAGATGATGCTCGACTTGCCTACGCTCGGATAGCCGACAAGTCCGACATCCGCGAGAAGTTTCAGTTCCAGCTGCAACTCGATGCTGACTCCCGGTTCGCCTTTTTCATAAAAAGTCGGCGCACGGTTCACACTGTTCACGAAACGTGCATTGCCGCGCCCGCCGCGCCCGCCGCGCGCAGCGATAAACTCCTGTCCCTCTTCGGTCAGGTCAGCGATGATTTGTCCTGTTTCTGCATTTTTCACCGTAGTGCCTGGCGGAACTTTGATAAACAAAGGTTCCGCATTATGTCCATGCATGTTCTTCGTTTGTCCGCCAACGCCCGCATCCGCCTTGAATTTTCGTTTGTAGCGAAAATCGATCAAGGTATTGGTATTGTTGTCGACTTTCAATATGATGTCTCCGCCGCGACCGCCGTCGCCGCCGCTGGGTCCGCCTTTAGGAACATATTTTTCCCGACGGAAACTTGACATGCCGCTGCCGCCGTCGCCTGCCGTCACCTGAATCTTAGCCCGGTCAATAAACATGAATTTATCTCCTTTGATTGCCATCCGTTACCGCTTCTTCAGCCGACGATGGTCGTTCTTCCAATGCATCACTAATCAGACGGGGATCTTTGGCCAGTTCGTCGATATAATCCAGCGCCCGTTGGCCTTTGCCCAACTGCAACAAACCATGGATCACCTGCAAATGGTTGATGAAATCATGCCTTTGTTTGCGTAGTGCCTGGACAACCACTTTCTGGATCTCAGACTCACTCATCTGCCATCCCATCCCTTCCTTATCATCGTAGCAACAGAGCCAAACACCCCATTATTCCAATTATACAAAATTCTGCGGAATTTTCACAGTCCTAACCGCCGTTTGGAGCGCTATTGACACGAAGACACGAAGATTACGAAATCACACGAAAAAAGTGGAACAACGCCGCTTCGTGCACTTCGTCACCTTCGTGTCTTCGTGTTCGAGAATAAAAAAACCTGCGGCCGTATTCGCGGCCGCAGGCGCTTGTTACATAGCCTCTTCGGTTGAATACACACTTACCTGACGGTTGTAGCGACCTTTACGTTCAAAGGCTACCGTGCCAGGAATCATGGCATACAGAGTGTCATCTTTGCCAATCCCTACGTTATTGCCGGGATGGAAATGAGTTCCCCGTTGCCGCACCAGAATGCTGCCGGAAGTTACCACTTCACCAGCGTGGCGCTTTACACCCAAACGTTTTGCTTCGCTGTCGCGACCGTTACGAGTGCTGCCAACCCCTTTTTTATGTGCAAAAAGTTGCAGATCAAATGTAAACAGAATCATTTTCTCACCTCCTGTGTTCTAATATTCGAACACTGTCCGAACTGCTCTTGGCGATTTCGTTCAATCCCATGAGCATGGTTTCCAAAATCGCGTCCGTCTGTACATCCGGCGCGTCCTGCAGAACCAGAGCCAGTAAGCCCGGCTTGATATCCAACTGCAGTTCGCGTTTCAAATGCCGATCCAGTCCCAATACGGCCGTCTGCGTCAACGCCGAAACCCCTGCGCAGACAATATCTTGTCCCCGCGGCGCGGTTCCCGAGTGACCACGAACGGTAAATCCGCTGATGGACCGTGACTGATCGCGTTCAATTTCTATGGTGATCATCCGCTTACGCTTCGATCTTCTCGATAGTTACTTTCGTGAACGGCTGACGATGGCCTTGGCGTCTGCGGTAGTTGGACTTAGCTTTGTATTTAAAGACCAAAATCTTTTTACCTTTGCCGTGACCTTTTACCGTTGCCGTGACTTTTGCGCCTGCGACTAAAGGTTGACCCACTTTTACAGCGCCTTCCTTAACAACAGTCAGGACACGGTCAAAAGTTACTGCATCGCCTTCAGCAAGTTCAAGCTTCTCGATGAAAACTACATCACCTTCAGAAACACGATATTGCTTGCCGCCAGTTTCGATAATTGCGTACATGAAATACACCTCCCTCATTTGAAACTCGCCGGGGATGGTACGGTAAAAACCGATTTGCGACCTTACCCGTGCGGTTGGGATGTAAGCACAACTACTTACAATGTCAGATAATATCACATCTGCTGCGTTTTGTCAATCTTGTTCCGCAAGAAGAAGGAAAACTTCCGGATGCAATTTCGTATCGCCTTCCAGTCTCAGACTGACGCCCATGCTTTGTTCCATTTGCCTTACACTGTCTTTTAAACGCAAATGCTCCGCCACATCCGGATGAACCTGCAGCAGCAATTTTCCGCGACGTCCCTTCAGCTGTCTGAGCCGACGCCAAATTTGAATGACGACCGTTTCCGGCGACTGTACGCGCCCGCGCCCCTGGCAGCAGGGACAACTGCGATGCTGCAGGTTTTCTGCATTCTGTCTGGCTTTTTTGCGCGTGATCTCAACCAGACCGAGCGAAGTAAAGCCCAGGACATTCGCACGCGTCCGATCCTGCCGCAAATAGCCGTTTAAAATTTCGAGCACGGCGTGTTGCTTTTCTTCGCCCTCCATATCGATAAAGTCGACAATGATGATGCCGCCGATATCTCTGAGCCGGAGCTGGCGCGCAATTTCGGCCGCCGCCTCCTGATTGGTGCGAAACACGGTGTCCGCCAAACTTGTGTCGCCGGTAAAGCGGCCGGTATTGACGTCAATCACCGTCAGCGCTTCGGTGTGATCGATAACCAAATAGCCGCCGCAGCGAAGCGGCACCTCACGCTGCGACAATTGATTCATTTCCTCTTCGAGCCCCCGACTGAGAAAGAGGTCCGCGCCGCCTTCATATAAGACTACTCTTTTCGCCAACTCCGGATCGCTGAAACGAAGCAGTTCCACCATCCGGCTATGCGTTTCACGATGATCGACAATCAATTGATCGACATCACGCGCCAAATGGTCGCGCACAATGCGGATCGCAAGATCCACATCACGGTATAAGAGCGTTGGCGCCTGCGCAATTTGCGCCCGCGCCTGCAGCGTTTGCCAGAGGTTTTTCAGATAGGCGACGTCATTGCGAAGTTCATCGCCCTGGCAGCCGGCCGCTACCGTCCGGACGATCATTCCCATGCCCTCCGGGCATGCGTCCTCGGCCAGAAGACGCAGACGTTCGCGCTCTTCTTCCGATTCGATCCGCCGCGATATCGCCACATGATCGCCAGTCGGCAAGAGCACCACATAACGCCCTGGCAGCGTCAGATTCGTCGTTGCGCGCGGCCCTTTACTGCCGATCGCATCCTTGACCACCTGCAGCAACACTTCGCGACCAACGGAAAAAGCTCGCAACTCCTGATCGCCAATATATAAAAAGGCATTCTTATCTCTGCCGATATCGACAAAAACCGCTTGCATCCCCGGCAGGACATTCTTAATCCGTCCTTTATATACGCAACCGACCGGACTGCTGCCTGCGTTCCTCTCCAGTACCAATTCCGCCAAACGCCCGCCCTCCAAGAGAGCCATCCGCGTTTCCTCCGGCGTCACATTGACAAGTATCTCCTTGTCCATCGATCCATTCCTCCTGTTGCCGTCACACTTCCAAAGGTGTCAGCCAAGGTTCTTTTCCCTCCACGTACAAGCCCAATCGATGGCACAATGCGCTTTCAGCGATGGCGCGCGGCAGTGCAAAATTTTGGCTGAGCACCTCTAAGATTTCGCCCGGCTTAACGCTGCCTTTCGCCGTAACGTTCAAACGCACCTGCAAGACGATTTCCGAAGCTTCACACCGCCAGACAAGCGGCTCGGCAACAAAGTTTTTCACATCAATCTCACGCCGGCTTTTCGGCGTAACCTTCGTGTACGGCGCGCTCTCGGCCGCATTGAACGCATTGAACGAAGCTTCCGCCTCTGCGATCTCTTCCGGCGTCAGTGAAAGGCGAATCTCATACTCCACCAGATTAATCTGCGCCATCATCGCCGGCGTACCCTGCGGCATATAACGGGCCGCCCGCACAGCGAGACCTTCCGGCAGGACGGCCTGCAACCGCTCCATCGCCTCTGCCAGCTCAACGCGCTCCACTAACTCTAAATCCATATATTCGGCCGCGCCGGTCACGCCGACCGGCAACGCCGAGGCGAAGGCCATTTTCATATGCGGATTGAAGCCTTCCGAATACGCGACCGGCAATTTGGCCCGGCGTATCGCTTTTTCCCAGGCTCCCGCAACATCGAGATGAGAAATGTAGCGAACTGCATCCCCTTTGGTAATTTCCAAACGCAATTTTTCCATCAGGCATTCTCCTCCCAGTCCACCACTTTTACTTGCAAATCAGGACATACGCCGCACGCACTGCACTCGCCGCGCCGGCAATCCGGCGTAAACTCAGCCGCCACCGCTTTTTGATATTCTTTTTTCAAAAAGGCGGCATCCGCGCCGCAAGACAGATGCTGCCACGGCAACACCTCGTCTATTTCGCGCACGCGGCTGGCATAAAACTCGGGCTTCAAGCCGGCTTCCTCAAGCGCGGCCAGCCAAATATCGTAGCGGAAGTATTCCGACCAGCCGTCAAACTTCGCGCCTTTTTGCCATGCCAGATACAACACCTTGCCCAAACGCCGATCGCCGCGGGCGAAGACGCCTTCCATAAAGCTCGTCTTGGCATCATGCCAGTTAAAGGTGATGCTGCGCTCACGATACAGACGGTCGCGAAGCAATTGCTGCTTACGCGCCAATTCGGCCATCGCGTGCTGATCCACCCATTGAAACGGCGTGTGCGGTTTCGGTACAAACGAAGAAACGCTGACCGTAACTTTTGCGCCGCGCCGCCCTTTGACTTCCTTGTAGGCATTTAGAACCTTATAAGCCAAATCGGCAATTCCCAAAACATCTTCATCCGTTTCGGTCGGCAGACCGATCATGAAGTATAATTTCACAGTCGACCAGCCGGCGGCAAATGCCGCCTTTACCGCATTCAGCAAATCCTCTTCCGTAACGCCCTTATTAATAACGTCGCGCATCCGCTGCGTTCCGGCTTCCGGAGCGAACGTCAGGCTGCTTTTTCTCACTTCCTGCACCTGGTTGGCCAGTTCCACAGAAAAGCTGTCGATGCGAAGCGAAGGCAAGGAAACGCTGACGCCTTGTTCCTTCAAGCCCTCTTGCAATTGACTGACCAGCGGATGCAGACAGGAATAATCCGCAGAGCTAAGCGAGGTCAGCGAAATCTCATTATAACCAGTCGCGCCGGCCATCTCTTTCGCCTGATGCAGCAAGGTCTCCAGTCTTTTTTCCCGTACCGGGCGATAAATGACGCCCGCCTGGCAAAAACGACAGCCGCGGGTGCAGCCACGAAACAGCTCCAGCATGATCCGGTCATGCACCACGTCAATATAAGGTACGACCGGCGTCAAAGCCACCGGAGCCGCGTCAAGGTCAGCCAGCAATCGTTTTTTCACCACCGGCTTAGCCGCATCCGTCAGCGGTGCAATCGCCTTTACGCGGCCATCCTCTTCATAGCTGACGGTATATAAAGACGGCACATACACGCCTTCAAGCGCCGCCAGTTGCAAGAGCAGTTCCTTGCGTCCGCCAGGGCGTCCCGCCTTCTTCCAGCGCCCGACAAGCGCCGCCAGTTCAAGCACCACCTCTTCGCCTTCGCCAATAACGAGACAATCAAAAAAGTCGGCCATCGGTTCCGCATTGAACGCGCACGGCCCGCCGCCGATAACCAAAGGCTCCGCTTCACCGCGCTCGGCAGCCAACAGCGTGATCCCCGCCAAATCAAGCATGTTCAAGACATTGCTGTAACTGAGCTCATATTGCAGTGAAAAGCCCACCACATCAAAGGCGTGAATCGGCGCTTGACTCTCTAAGCTGTATAACGGCAGCTGCGCTGCGCGCATCTCTCTTTCCATGTCGACCCAGGGCGCGTATACGCGCTCCGCCAGCATCTTTTCCTGCGCATTGATGATCTGATATAAAATTTTCAGACCGAGGTTCGACATGCCGACTTCGTAAACGTCAGGCAAAGCCAAAGCCACCGTCACATCCATCGCCGCAAATTCTTTGCGCACGGCATTTAATTCCTGACCGGTATAACGGGCCGGTTTGATCACGCGACTAAGAATCGTCGCTGGAACTTCTACTTTCATTTTAACCCTCCAAAATATAAATGCCCTTCGGCTTGTATTAAAAATCACGGCACCCTTACCTTCTGCAGTTAGAAAGGTAAGGGTGTTTTCGGCACTTGGCTAAAACATTATTTTTTGCCTTCGCATGTAGATATTAAGCAACAAACCGATGGCCATCAGATTTGTCGTCAATGCGCTGACGCCATAACTCATCAGCGGCAGCGGAATGCCGGTGACCGGCATGATCCCGGCCGTCATTCCGACATTAACCAAGACATGAAAGCTCAGCATCGATGTGATCCCGACTGCAAGCAGCGTGCCAAAATCATCTTTTGCCGTCGAAGCAATTTTGATGCCGCGATACAACAAGATAAGATACAGCACTAAAATCAATGCCGCGCCGACAAAGCCCAATTCTTCACCGATTACGGCAAAGATAAAGTCCGTATGGTTTTCCGGCAAAAAATTCAACTGGCTTTGCGTACCGCCGAACAGGCCTTTACCCAGCAGCATGCCCGAGCCAATCGCAATTTTTGATTGAATGATGTGATAACCGGAACCGAGCGGATCCACATTCGGGTCGATAAACACCGATAAGCGCATTTTTTGATAATCTTTAAGAAAGTGCCAAAAAATCGGCATCAAGACGGTCGCTCCGCCGAATAACATCATCAATAAGCGCCCGTTAATGCCGGCGACAAAGATCATGCCGATCAAAATAGCCATGAAGACCAATGCCGTTCCTAAGTCCGGCTGCTTTAAGACCAGAATAAACGGTATGCCGACATAGAGAAAGATCGGAATAATGTCGCGCCATTGATTCAGGCCGCCCTTACGATCTTCCAGCATTTGCGCCAAGGCAATGATCATGATCAACTTGGAAAACTCCGACGGCTGCAGGTTGATCGGACCGATTTGAATCCAGCGCTGCGCCCCCAGCGCAGAATGGCCGACCAACATGACTGCAAGCAACATGACAAGATTCAAACCATACAGCCACGGCGCCACGCGTTTCAAACTATTGTAATCAACATTCAAAAATAAAAACATCAGCAAAATATTAACCAGCGCAAATACACCTTGGCGTTGGACATAATAAAATTGCTCGCTGCCCGGCGTATTGGCATGCGTCGCACTGCTGATAATCATGAGACTGACGCCGATCAACAAGACAACCACGCCAATCAACACAAAATCGAGATTGCGCAATAAACGTTCATTTAACATCTTGATTCCTTGCCTTCCTGCGATAAATAGTCGTGATATCTGTTCCATTATAATGGCAATTTACGCCACCGTCCAGTAGCAGTACCGCTCGAAGCAAAGGAGCATGGCCCCAAGGAGGAACCATGCTCCAACAATTTTACTCCCGTTCCAGTACGCCGCGTTTCATTCGGTTCACCGGAATATTAGCCACCAATGCCACCGAGGTTTTGCTGTTGGTCAGATTGATTTCCATGTCTTTTTCATTGATATCCATATAATTCGAAATGACTCTGATCATGTCATCCTTTAGAATTTCCATGAATTGCGGCGACACGTTGACCCGATCATGCACCAGCACCAGGCGAAGCCGTTCTTTGGCAATATCCTTTGAGCGGTTCGATTCCTTCCCGAACAGGCGCTGAATTAAATCCAGCATGCTTCACGCACCTCCTATAGCTTAAACAATTTTTTCAATCGATGAAAGAAGCCGTCTTCTTCTTTGAGCGTCATCAGGGGAACTTCTTCGCCCAACAAACGGCGAACGATGTTTTTATACGCTTCGCCGGCCAGTGAGACCGGATTGGAAACCGCAGGCTCGCCCCGGTTCGTCGAAACGACGATGTACTCATCTTCCGGTATGATGCCGAGCAGCTTAATCGCCAGAATCTCATTGATATCGTCAATGTCCATCATATCGCCTTTTTTCACCATGTGCGGCCGAATCCGATTGACGATCAGCTGCGGATCATGTTTCCCCGCCGATTCCAGCAAGCCAATGATCCTGTCGGCATCACGCACCGCCGAAACTTCCGGCGTAGTGACAATAATCGCTCGGTCCGCGCCGGCAATGGCATTCTTGAACCCCTGCTCAATTCCCGCCGGGCAGTCGATCAAAACGACGTCAAATTCCTGTACCAATTCCGCAGTCAGCTGCCTCATCTGCTCGGGATTGACCGCATTTTTGTCCCGCGTCTGCGCCGCCGGCAGCAAATAAAGATTTTCAAAGCGCTTATCGCGGATCAAAGCCTGCTTTAAGCGACAGTTGCCCTCGGTCACATCGACCAAATCATAAACGATGCGATTTTCCAGTCCCATGACAACATCGAGATTTCTCAGTCCAATATCAGCGTCAACCAACACAACCTTCTTGCCCTGCAGTGCAAACCCCGTACCCAAGTTGGCCGTTGTGGTTGTTTTTCCCACGCCGCCCTTACCGGATGTAACGACGATGACTTCCCCCATCTATGAATGCCTCCGTTCTATTCTTCCTCGCTCAATTCAGTCTTGCCGGTGCAATAATCACTTTACCGGCTTCAATATATGCCATTTCCTCCTGCTCCGGAAGCGCCAAATTATCCGGCGCCCGGGCAATTAAACCTGCAATGCGGATTTGCGCCGCAAGCAAGCGTTTTGCCGTGATCGTAGCCTTTTTGTCGCCGTAGGCGCCCGCATGGACAATACCTCGGCAGGTTCCGTTAATGGTCACGTTGCCGCCGGCAATGACTTCGCCGCCCGGGTTGACATCGCCATTGACCACGACCGCACCGCTGTAAATGATCTCCTGACCGCCTCGGATCGTACGCGAGACGACCAGCTCCTGTCCGCTGTCCGCTTCTTCCCACTCGGCCTGCGCAGTCGGCACGACAGGCGGCAACGTTTCTTCGGTCTCGAAACGCAAGCCAAAGCCTTCCAACAGGCTGCTAAGATCTTGCAGCTGCCGATCGGTAAGCGTCGCCGGAGCCTTGATTTTTGCGCCTTCGGTGAAAAAATCAATGGCCGACTCCAACTTGCTGCGCAAGTGCGTCAGAATCACATCAAAATCTACTGAAGAATCAATCACCAATTGCAATCCATGACGACTGCCTTTAAAAACTACACATTCCCGCATGGCACCTTCTCCTAAAGCAGCAGATAATAATCTGTAACTCTAATTCGCTCTTTCCCGCCAAATTCCTGCTGCCGATTCTTTTTGCCTGTAAATAACCGGAGGATCGCCTCCTCCGGTTATAAGACCGTATGCCTCTGATACAATTGTGCACCTTCGACCGGCGGTTGGTTTAGATTAAATGCCGCTTCCAACATTTTGCGCGCAATCGGCGCCGCCGCCCCCGCGCCAAAGCCGCCTTGCTCGACTAAAACGGCAATTGCAATCCGCGGATTATCATACGGCGCATAGGCGACAAACCAGCCATGATCGCTGCCGTGAGAATTCTCGGCCGTCCCTGTCTTACCGGCAATCGAAACTGGAAAATCTTTGAATGCACCGTATCCCGTACCGCCTTCTTGCGCAACATCACGCAGCGATTCGCGGATCAATTGCAGCGTCTTCGCAGAAACTTCTAGTTTGCCGATTTCTTCCGGCTGGAAGTTTTGCAACACCTCGCCGTGCGAACCGGTGACCTTGCTGACCAAGTACGGACGGTAGCGATGGCCGCCATTGGCAATCTCGCTCATCACGACTGCCACCTGCAGCGGCGTCGTCAGCTGAAAGCCCTGTCCGATCGCCGCGTCGAACGTCTCCGACAGATACCATTCTTCATTGTAGACTTTTTCCTTATAACGACGATTGGCAACCAAGCCGTCGCTTTCGCCCTGCAGCTTGATCCCGGTCAACGCGCCGAGGCCAAACATGCGCGCATATTTTTCCAGATTATCAATCCCTAGGCGATTGCCCATTTCATAAAAATATACATTGTCCGATTTGGACAGCGCTTCGCGAAAATTGATCCAGCCCAGCGCTTCGCCCTCGGCATTTCCCTTCGGAATGATCCAATGGTGACCGCTGTCAAAGATTTTCTCCTCCGGCGTCACTTTACCCAGTTCGAGCGCTGCGGTGCCCGTCACAATCTTAAAGGTTGAGCCTGGCGGATATTCGCCGGCGATTGTCTTATTATCCATCGGGTGAAAGGGGTTTTCATTGAGCGCCTTCCAATCCTTTTCCGAAATTCCTTTGGCAAAAAGATTCGGGTTGAACGCCGGACGGCTTACCATCGCCAACACTTCACCGGTCTGTGGATTCAACGCAATCGCAGCGGCAGCCTTGGCATTTCTAAACTCCGTCTTCGTTTGCAAATAGTTGAGCTGCGCTTCCACGGCTTCTTCCGCCGCTTTTTGAATGCGGTAATCGATCGTCAGCACGAGATTTTTTCCCGGCACCGTTTCCTTTTTCCCCAAAACATTGACCGGTCGTCCCGTAACGTCAACCTCTACCTGATCGCCGCCGTCGACGCCTCTCAGTTCACGGTCGTATACCTTTTCCAAACCGAACTTGCCGACAATGTCGCCCGATTTATATCCGTTCGCCTTCAACCGTTCCAATTCCACATCATTTATTTCGCTGACATAACCAAATAAATGCGCAGCGCTTTCATTATAAATATAATTGCGAATCGGTTGAATTTCGATGACAACGCCCGGAAGTTCGGAGCGCCGCTCTTCAATCCGCGTCACCATCTCCGGGCCGATGTCGGCCTTGATGCGAATCGGATCGAAGGAGCCGCTGTGCTGTTTCAGTTTAGATTTGATGTCTTCCGCGGACATCGCCAGCATCGGCGCTAATTTTTCAATTACGCCTTCCGGAATCGGACCGGCGATCGGCAGGAGCGAAACAATAAAGCCGGGCCGGTTAGAAACCAGCAGCGATCCGTTGCGGTCATACAAAAGACCGCGCGGCGCCATGGCCGGGATAATCCGAATCCGGTTCCCGTCCGCCATCTTACTGTAATAGCTCCCCTGATAGATTTGCAGGTAAGCCAGGCGGCTGATCAAGGCAACAAAAATTAAAACAATGATCACGGCCAGGATATCCAGCCGATTATGAATGATTTTTCCCCGCACTGACTCACCTCCTTTATTCAATCACTTTAAAGATTCGTTGCGTCAAACGATGCACAAAAAGCGCCAACACCATATTATAGGCGGCACTCGGCAATATCACATTCGAGAGGCTGTTCAGCCAGCTGATCTTCTGCCCCAGCATCGCCAGAAGCAATAAAATCAAGATTCCGGCTGCAAGCGAGGTCGCACCGGCCGCCAAAATCGGCAGTAGGCGATTGTCTTTGTAAACCTTGCCTTCCGTCATGCCAAGCGCATAGCCGATCGTCAATTTGCTCAGCAAATGCAAACCAAAGAAACCGCCGGCCGCCAAATCCTGCAGCAAACCACAGGAAAACCCCATCCCAACGCCGTAATTTCGCCCGCCGATCAAGGCAGCGGAAACAACGACGAGCAGCATAAGATCCGCTTTGCCGCCTTGAACGGCCAGCATCGGAATCACAGTGGACTGCAACGCCAATAACGCGATGATGCAAGCGCCCCAAAGCGTGATTTCTCTCATGATGGCCCTCCAACACTTTGCGCAAGCGGTTTTGCTTCCTGACCCGGCAACACCGGCAACGGCTCACGTGATTTTATAATCACGCTCACTTCTTCCAGCTGATTAAAGTTAACCGCCGGATGGATGATCGCCAGTTTAAGCAGCCCGCCTTCATTATTGACGACATCTTTTACCTCGCCGACCAAAAGGCCTTTCGGATAAATCCCGCCATAACCGGACGTCACGATCCGGTCTCCCTTAATAATATCGGCGTCACGCGGAATATTGACCATCTTCGGCTGGAACGGGTCATTCCCGTTTCCTTCCACAATCGCAGCCACCCTCGATTCCGGCCGCTGCACAATCGCACCCACCGCACTGCGCGGATCAAGCATCAGCTGTATCCGCGCAGTGCTATTATGCACGGAGACAACATTGCCCACCAAACCTTGCGCCGTAACGACCGGCATATCTTTGGCGATCCCGTCGGCGCTGCCTTTATTGATAATGATGCTTTGCGTCCAGGTTCCCGGGTCACGTGCGATGACCGCCGCTATCACCATGTCAAACTGCGGCGTCGAGCGCTTATACTCGAGCATGGAGCGCAAACGGATATTCTCCGCTTCCACTTCACTGCGTTCCAGCACTTCCTGGCGCAGTTTGTCGCGCTCCGCTTTCAAGGCCTGATTCTCCTCATAAGCGCCCCACAGGTCACCTACGGTTGTACTGGCGTGACGAGTCGCAACGCCAGCCTTGCCGGTAAGATACTCAATTGGCGCTAAAAGCGTCGTGATCACCCCTTCTGAAATAGAAAAGCCGATCCGCCCTTCCGCCGCTCCATTCGCTAAAAAGAGCACCAAAAACAACAGGAGCAATAACGCTACTGTCTTATTATACAAAAAGCGCACGTCATGTCACCTCGCCTAACCGAGTTTTTTCGGCGACATGAGAACACGTTTGAGCGTGTCAAGACTTTCCAGCACCTTGCCGGTTCCAATCCCGACGCAAGAAAGCGGATCTTCCGCGATATAGACAGGAATACCGGTTTCTTTGCTGATTAAACGATCCAGTCCCTTAAGCAGTGAGCCGCCGCCGGTCATCACAATGCCCCTGTCCATGATGTCGGAAGCCAATTCCGGCGGCGTCCGCTCCAGAGTGACCTTAACCGCTTCAATAATTCCCGCAACCGGTTCGCTCAGCGCCAATTGAACTTCGCTCGATTTTATCACGACGATTTTCGGCAGACCAGTCACCAGATCGCGACCGCGAATGTCCATGGTTTCCTCTTTTTGCGGCAGCAGCGCCGTACCGATTTTCATTTTGATCTCTTCAGCAGTACGGTCGCCGATCAATAAATTATATGTGCGTTTGATGTATTGAACGATCGATTCATCCATTTCGTCGCCGCCGATTCGAATCGAACGGCTGCTGACAATGCCGCCGAGCGAAATAACCGCCACTTCCGTCGTACCGCCGCCGATATCGACAACCATGTTGCCGGTCGGCTCTTCCACCGGCAGGCCGGCGCCAATCGCAGCCGCCATTGGCTCTTCAATCAGATAGGCCTCACGCGCACCAGCTTGAATCGTAGCATCGATGACCGCTCTTTTTTCCACTTCCGTCACGCCCGAGGGAACGCCGACAACGACGCGCGGGCGAATCAACGGCTTGTTCTCGATCACTTTGCGGATAAAATATTTCAGCATCGCCTGCGTCACGTCAAAATCAGCAATAACGCCGTCTTTGAGCGGACGGATCGCCACAATGCTGCCCGGCGTACGGCCGATCATTTGCTTGGCCTCTTCGCCAACCGCCTTCACGCTATTGTCATCGCGCAAAATAGCGACAACCGACGGCTCCCTGAGCACAATGCCCTTACCGCTCACATAAACCAGCGTATTGGCCGTACCCAAATCAATCCCCATATCTCTTGAAAACGAATTAAATAAACCAAACATATCTTTATTACTCCTTTTTTCCACTCAATATATTATTCGATGGCACCCTGTTCTTTTAAGCTAATGTGACGTTGATCCCCGATCACCACATGATCAAGCAACGGTATGTCCAAAATACGTCCGGCTTCGACCAATTGACGCGTCAATTGCAAATCTTCTTTGCTCGGCGCCGGATCGCCGCTCGGATGGTTGTGAACGGCAATGACCGCCGCCGCCGAGTGACTGACCGCTTGACGGAAAACTTCACGCGGATGGACGATGGCCGCATTCAAACTGCCCACGGCAATGACCGGCATCGCGAGCACCTGATTCTTCGTCGACAAGAGCAGCGCAATGAAATGTTCGCGCTGCTCGCGGCAAAGACGCGCCATAACGAGATCGGCGACGTCCTGCGGCGAACGGATAATCGGACGCTCGCCCTGCTTGGCGACAACCCGTTTGCCCAGTTCAATCGCCGCCGCTATCGTGACGGCTTTCACTTCGCCAATGCCTTTGATCTTTGCTAACGTTGACGACGACAGTTCATCGAGTCCTTGCATGCCGCTTGCAGCGTGGCGCGCCAAGACGCGCTCCGCCAAGTGCATGACCGACTCCGCTTTTGTCCCGGTGCGCAGCAAGACGGCCAGCAATTCCGCATTTGACAGCGCTTGCGCGCCATTTCGCAAGAGCTTTTCTCTCGGTCGTTCTCCTGTCGGCATTTCTCTTACCATCACCGGCTTATCGGTCATAGCAGTTTCACGCCCACTTGCGCGAGCAACGTTGCTAATGCCTGGAGCGGCAAGCCCACTACGTTAAAATAGCAGCCATCAATCTTTTCCACCAGTAACGCCCCCAGCCCCTGTATTCCATAGGCTCCGGCTTTGTCCATCGGTTCGCCGCTCGCAACGTAGGCATCGATGCTGTCTTGCATCAGTTTTTTCATATACACCTGCGTCACCGGACAATCGAGCAAAACCGTCTCATCCTGCAACACCGCGATCCCTGTCATGACCTGATGTTTCCGACCTGACAACGCCGCCAGCATCAAAGCCGCATCCGCCTCATCGGAAGGCTTGCCGAAAACCTTGCCGTCCAAGACAACAATCGTATCCGCACCGATGACAACCGTTCCCGGCGGATACTGCGCCGCAACGTCCTTCGCTTTAGCCAAGGCATGGCCAAGTGCAATTTCACGCGGCGTCAGCGCCTGTTCATTATCTTCCTCTACCGCGCTGTTCACTGCACGAAACATACATTTCACCTGCGCAAGCAGCTCGCTGCGCCGCGGCGAAGAGGAAGCCAGTATGACGCACATTCGAGTACCTCCCTCGCAACCCAATGCTAGACATTGCGAAACAAAATAATCGCCAGTACCATTCCCAAAATGCTGATCAAATTAGGTTGCAGCGTTAAGCCCAAAATCAATTTGATTACATATAAATTGACAGTAACCGGCGGGATATCCAAAATGACAAAATGTCTGACCAAATACGGCGCTACGCCAGCCAGCATGTCCGAGCGGGAAATAATTTCCCCTAAGATGCCGCCCAGAACAGCACCGGTAATCAAAAACAAGATCAGCATGCCGTAATTATTACTACTTCCACTGCGCAACGTCGTCCCTCCTGTTTTTCGCCCCCGCAGCCTGTTCACACCTTGCTCTCGCTGACAGTCCCGCGGGGAAGTTTCAATAAAAAGTAGGCCGCCGTATAACCGGTTCCCACACCCGTAGGAACAGCAAACAACAGCAAATAGGGCAAATACCAAAACATGGTCTCGCTGCTCACCAACACAGCCGCAACCGCCAACTGCGCCAGATTATGCGCAATTGCACCCAGCAGACTGATGCCGACCAGCGAAAAAAGAGGCCGCAAGCGATGATACGCCAGCGTCATAACCAGAACACTGGCCACGGCGCCGCTGATGCTCATGGCAAAAGAAGGCCCCATAAAGGTCCCTCCAAAAAGGGAGCCGATAAAGACACGCCCAAACACCACATAAAAAGCAGCCCGCCAGCCCAGAAGCACCAATGCCACCAGCGACATCAGGTTCGCCAATCCCAGTTTCATGCCCGGAACCGGCAAGGGTAACGGCAACCATCCTTCAACCACATGAAGAACGCTGGCCATGGAGACAAATAAGGCCAGCAAAATGAGACGCCGAATGTCCTTTTTATCCACTTAACTACTCCTGTTCCCTGTTAACGGGCGATATCGTCCAGTTCGCTCTCGGTCGTTGTAACCTTAACCGTCACGCGAAAAGGCAGACAGACCAACTGCTGGTTAGGCAAACTTACCCAACCTTGCTGAACGCAAAGATGATCCGGACAATTCGCTTCCCGGATCCTAATTCTCCCATTATCCGCTTCGATGACATTAACTTCGTCGCCTTGGCGCAGAGTGAATTCTTCCCGGTAACCTTGGCGCAAGGTCATTGTTTTGACAACCTGTCCCGCCAGTCTGACTTCAGCAATTTTCTCGCCGCTCTCATGCGCAACCAAATAAAAACTAGCGCTGATTCCGGCCAATGCTGCAGACAGCAACACTACGATCAGGATCTTATCCGCTTTTGTCAGCATGCCACTCACCTTGTCGGTTAATCTCCATTATTGTACCGCATCTTGCCCCAACTTGCAAACCGCCAAAGCAATAATTCACAGCGCAAATTCATTAAGTTTTTCGCAGCATTTCAATGACGGAATTTTAACGCAACAACAGCGAAAATTCACTCGGTTTCCCTCAACAAAAAAGCCGCCCAAGATTACACATCTCGGACGACTCTTCGTTTTATTGCTACTGCTGCGCAGCAGGCGGCGGGTTGCAGGCCGAACAGGCAGCCTGCACGTCCGCTTCCGTCTCGTGCCCCGGCACGATGCCAGTCACGAACGGGCGAATTGCTTTCGTCGGGCACTTGGCCAGACACACTGCGTCGGAACACTGCGCCGCGCAAATCTTGGCATCGACAATTGCCAGGTTGTTTTCCATCTTGATTGCGCCGTGCGGACACTGCCGCATGCAAAGCGAGCAACCGATACAGGCAACGCCGCACGCTTTGCGAGCAAACGCGCCTTTATCCTTCGAGTTGCAATTAACACGCACATGCGACGTCATCGGCATGAGCGCGATCACACGCTTCGGACAAACCGAGACGCACTTGCCGCAAGCCGTACATTTTTCCTCATCAATAATCGGCAAGCCATCTTCACTCATTCTCATTGCATCAAACGGGCAAGCCGACACGCACGTTCCAAGACCGATGCAGCCATGCTTGCACATTTTCGGACCGCCGAACAGCAAGTTTGCCGCCACGCAATCCGAAACGCCGTTATAGTCATAAGAACGGTTCGCCTTGCCGGCACCGCCTGCGCAAAGCACTTGCGCAATTTGCGGTTCCATCGGCGCAGCCGCTTTGCCGGTCAATTCAGCTACCAGCTTAGCTACCGCATCCTTGCCCGGCGTACAAAGGTTCGGCGGGACATCCGGATTCAAGACAACCGCTTCGGCATAAGCCATACAGCCGGCATAGCCGCAAGCGCCGCACTGCCCTTTCGGCAAAACGTCCTCGACGATATGGATCAACGGATTTACTTCAATAGCAAATTTCTTGTTGGCAAAGGCTAGAATAAAGCCGAATACCAGTCCCAGACTTGTCAAGACAAGCAGGATTAAGATGGAAGTACTCATTGTATCTCTCCTCCGCCCCTGTTATAGCGGAATCATGCCCGAAAATCCAAAGAAGGACAATGCCAGCATACCCGCAAGAATGAAGGAAATGCCCAGACCTTCCAAAGATTTAGGGACAGCCGCATATTGTAATTTTTCCCGCAGACTGGCCATCAGGATAATCGCCAAGGCGAAACCAGCGCCGGAACCGATCGCATGCACCACGCTCTTGCCGAAGGTAAAGTTGGATTCCGCATTCAAGAGCGGTACGCCAAGCACGATACAGTTCGTGGCAATCAGCACCAGGTAAATGCCCCACATGTTATACAGCGTCGGAGCATGTTTTTTGATAATCATCTCCAACAACTGCACAAAGCTGGCGATCATGACAACAAAGACTGCCGTAGTCAGGAACGTCAGATGGAACGGATGCAATACATAATTGTATACCACCCATGCCAGAATCGAGCTTAGCGTCATAACCGACGTTACCGCCATCCCCATGCCGATGGAGGCATTCAGATTCTTGGAAACGCCGAAGAAAATACAAAGACCGAGGAAACGGGTCAGAACAAAGTTATTGACGATGACGGCACCCATGAACAGGGTGAAATACTCTTTTAACATGTCCATCAGGCGACGCCTCCTTTCGCTTTTTCAGCTTTCATACGATCTTGATACGCGCCGATGATATTGAAACTGCCGATCATCAAGCCGATCAGGATGAAACCGCCCGGCGGCAGGATCATGATCAAAGCCGGATCATAATTTGCGCCTAAGAGCTGCATGCCGTAGATCGATCCCGAACCGAAGAGTTCGCGGATCATACCGACCAAAATCATGGCCAGCGCAAAACCAGCGCCCATGCCCAGTCCGTCAAACATCGAAGGGATGATCGAGTTTTTTGCAGCAAAGACTTCCGCACGAGCCAAGATGATCGCAAATACGACGATCAAAGCGAGATAGATGCTCAACTCTTTGTATAAGAGCGGCGTATACGCCTCCATCACCAGCTGGACGACCGTAACGATCGTCGCGATCGAAGTGATGTAAACCGGAACGCGCACCTTGGGATTGACCAGTTTGCGAAACACGGAGACAACCATGTTGTTCGCCGTGATGACAAACAGCACTGCCAGTCCCATCGCGGTCGCATTGATTGCTGTAGATGTGACCGCCAGAGCAGGACACAGACTCAGCGCCAAACGAAAGATCGGGTTTTGTTCAAATACGCCTTTGATGAAAATCTGCCATAAATTCATAGTCTGCACCTCCTTCTATTTATTGGCGGCCGCATAAGCAGCCACTTCTTCTACCGCTTCCTTAATTCCTTTAGTGACGGCACGCGATGTAATCGTCGCACCGGTCAGCGCCTGGATGTTCTTATCTGTCGGCACCTTCACCACTTCGAGCGCCTCGGCTGCTTTTCCGATAAACTGTTTGCTGAACTTAGGTTCGCCAGCCTTATCGCCCAGCCCCGGCGTCTCGTTATGCTGCAGAATCTTATAGTCCATCACCTTGCCGTCCGGCGTAACCGAGAGAACCATTTTGATCGCGCCGCCGTACCCTTTCGTTTCCGCAGGCACTACATAAGCAACCGTCTTGCCGTCTTTCTTTGCCAGATACCAATCGGTCTTACCGGCAATCGGCGTAAATTCCTGCGCGCCGCTGACGACAGCCTTCATCGCATTGTTCTTCAGTTCGATTCTTGAGTTTGCCGCCACCGGCGCAGTAAAAGCATATACGCCGGCAATAATCGCACCGGACAACAGGCAGGCGATGGTCATGTTAATGCCTATCTTGAAAATATTATCATCGGCGTCATGGCCGTGTGCATCATGAGACATGCCTCTTACCCCCTTGCTCCGTATTTTTTAGGCCGCACTAAACGATCGATCAGCGGCGTAACGCAGTTCATCAACAGGATCGCATAGCAAACGCCTTCCGGATAGCCGCCCAAAAGGCGAATCAGCACCGTCAGCAGTCCCGCGCCAATCGCGAAAATGACTTGCCCTTTGATCGTAATCGGAATCGTGACCATGTCGGTCGCCATATAAAACGCGCCGAGGATCAGACCGCCGGACATCATATGTACGATCGGATCGCCGCCGAATACTCCGGTCAGCACGCCAACCGTCGCGATCATCGTGACCGGCACTTGCCAGTTGATATAGCCTTTATAAATCAGGTACGCGCCGCCCAGAAGCAAGAGCACCGCCGACGTTTCACCCGCACTGCCGCCTCTGGTTCCAATGAAGAGCGACTTATACATTTCCATTTTGTCGCCGAACAGGGCGACCAGTTTTTCATAGCCCTGCAACTTCAGGATGCCAAGCGGCGTTGCCGACGTCACAGCGTCAACCTTGCCGAGCAAAGAAGCAGGCGTAGGCCAGGTCGTCATCGCAATCGGCCAGGATGCAAGCAAAAAGGCGCGTCCGATCAACGCCGGATTGAAAATATTATAACCAAGGCCACCCATCGTATGTTTGGCAATGCCGATTGCCACGATAGAACCGAAAACCGGCATATACCAAGGCAAACCTGCCGGGATGTTCATCGCCAAGAGCAAGCCGGTTAGAACCGCGCTGCCGTCGCAAATCACATTATCCTTGCCCTGCCAGCGCAAGACCAGGTACTCGGTCACTACCGCACTGATGATACACAATAAGAGATTGGTTACCGCCGGCATGCCGAAATTGTAGACTGAAAACAGGGCTGCCGGAGCCAAAGCAGCATTGACGCTCCACATGATTTTGCTGATGGACTCTTCACTCCTGATATGGGGTGATGTCGAGACCGACAGGGTACCGATCTCCATTTTTGCTTCCGCACTCATGTCGTTCCCTCCTATTTTTTCGCCGCCATCGCCGCATTCTGGGCTTTGGACAATTTAATATAGTGTACGATATTGCGTTTTGCCGGACAGACGTAAACACAGGAACCGCATTCCACACAATCCAGCAGATCATATTCTTCCTTCGCAACCGGATACGCGCCTCGCTCCCCGAGAATGCTCAGCATGCTCGGAATCAAGCCCATCGGGCAGGCTTCGACGCAACGGCCGCAGCGGATACAGGGTCGTTCCACTCCAGGATTGACATCCGCCGCCGTAAGGGCAAGAATACCGGACGTGCCTTTCATGATCGGCGCTTCAATATTCGACTGCGCCATCCCCATCATCGGGCCGCCGGCGATGACCTTCATCGGCTCTTCTTTAAAGCCGCCGCACATCGCAATTGCATTGCTGAACGTATCGCCCACTCTGAGCAGCAAGTTTTTCGGTTCGACAATCGCCGCGCCTGTAATCGTCGTGACGCGCTCGATCAGCGGGATGCCGCGCTCTACTGCATCGGCAATCGCAATCGCCGTACCGACATTTTGCACGACAACGCCGACATCCATCGGCAATGCGCCAGACGGCACTTCTTTGCCGGTAATGACATGGATCAGCGTTTTTTCCGCACCTTGCGGATACTTTGTCTCAAGCGGCATCACTTCAATGCCGACTACACCGCAGACTTTTTGCATCGCTGCAATCGCATCCGGCTTGTTTTCCTCGACGCCGACAATGCCGCGTTTAACGCCGAGCGCTTTCATCGCAATCTGCATGCCAGTCACGATTTTCTCGGTATACTCAAGCATCGCACGATGATCCGCGGTCAGATACGGCTCACATTCAGCCGCATTTAAGATAAACGTGTCAATAGACTTATCGGGCGGCGGCGCCATTTTTACATGCGTCGGGAACGTTGCGCCCCCCATGCCGACCAATCCTGCCTGGCGGATCGCATCCTTAATTTCATCCGCTTCCATCGCTTTCCACTGCCGATCGAGCGGCAGTCCTTCCAGCCACTCGTCCTGTCCATCGCTCTCAATCACGATCGCAACACAGGAACCAAAGACCGAATGCGGATAATCCGCAATTTCTACAACCTTGCCGGAAGTAGACGCATGGATCGGACTCGATACGAAGGCCTGCGCCTCAGCAATAACCTGACCTTTTTTGACCAAATCTCCGACGGTTACAACCGGTGCACAGGGCGCGCCGATGTGTTGCCGGGTCGGAATGATGACTTTCACCGGTACCGGAGCCACCTCGATTGCCTTAGTTGCCGTGTACCGTTTGCGATCGTCAGGGTGTACGCCCCCGCGAAAGCTCTTTGCCATAATTTCACCCCTCTTAAAACATTGAATGCCTTACCGGTTCGACAGAATATCCGTGATCACCGGCTGCATACTAACATTGGTTTTGGAGCTTATATCAAAATACTTGACATACCCTATCGCTAAGGCAAAACCAAGTACCCCTCCCAAAATCTGCAGGGCCAGCAATGCCAGACCCCATTGTTCCGCAAGCCACCAGCCCGCCAGCGAACCCAAGAACGCAGCCAAGAGCGGCTGCATATAAACAATAAAAGCAGCCTTTAGCATATTGACTTCTTTAATTTCAATCGCTACCTGCTGCCCTGGTTTTGCCCCGAGAGGGTTTCTGGCCGTTAGCACCATAGCAGAGTTTCCAGGACATGCCCCGCAATTTTCGCAGTCGTTATGTCTGCTCGTCTTCACTTTAGCCGTTCCATCCGGCAAAAGTTCCAGAACGATACCTTCCTGTACTTTCTCCACACAAGCACCCCCTCTCCATCTCAAGGCCTTTATCAAATTCGTCACACATCTACAATTTACAACAAATTACTACATTCAGTCAATGCTTTTCAAAATTAAAACTTGCTTCCTCTTTTGTTCCCAAGCAAGGCGAACTATCGCAATATTGTGAATTTACGTACACAATATCTTTATTTCGCCTTCTTCATTGTATACTAATCGACCTATGGTCTGTCAATGTCGTAAGCAGAAAAAAATCGTGCAATTTTTCAATTGCACGATTGTGATTTTTTTACTTTATTACCGCGAGGATGTCTCCACCCTTAACGCCTTGGTCCGCTGCGGCATTGATGGACTTCACAGTGCCATCGACCGGTGCGGTGATTTCGTTTTGCATTTTCATGGCTTCAAGAATCATCAATACTTCGCCTTTTTTGATCGCCTTGCCGGCTTCGGCTACGACTTTGATGATTTTGCCCGGCATTGGAGCCGTTACAGGGGTATCGCCTGCGCCAACTTCAGCAGCTGCAGGAGCAGCAGCGGCGACCGGAGCCGGAGCTGCTGCTTTCGCAGCCGGAGCTGCCGCTTTAGCAGCCGGAGCGGCCTTTGCTTCCTTTACTTCTTCCACTTCAACCTGGTAAGCAGTGCCGTTTACTGTGATATTAAATTTTTTCATGACAATAATACCTCCACAACGTTTTCTGTTTTTAAAAAGTGTTACGCGTTTTGACGACCAGCGACAGTCCACACTTCACTGGCACGTCTGACAGTCACAGCTTGAAAGCTGGAACCCAGCATTTGCTGGACGGCAGCCATGATGACGGCTACCACTTCTGGACTTACACCTTTTGCATTGACGCTCATGTTTTTCCACCTTTCCTACAGCGGAATATTGCCGTGTTTCTTCTGGGGCCGCTGTTCCCGCTTGCTGGCCAGCATGCTCAGAGCGGTAATGATACGAGGACGGGTTTCCTGCGGTTCGATGACTTGATCGACAAAGCCGCGTTCGGCCGCTTTGTAGGGAGTCGCGAACTCTTCGATGTACTTTTCTGTTTTTGCCTTTACTTCGGGGTCGCCCCTGAAGATGATGTTTGCCGCACCTGCAGGTCCCATGACCGCAATTTCGGCAGTCGGCCAGGCCAAGACCTGATCCGCGCCCAAATCTTGCGAACACATTGCCAGGTAAGAACCGCCGTATGCCTTACGAGTAATGACGGTAATCTTAGGTACGGTCGCTTCCGAATACGCATACAACATTTTCGCGCCATGACGGATAATGCCGCCATACTCTTGGCTTACGCCAGGCAGGAAGCCCGGTACGTCAACCAGATTCAAGAGAGGAATGTTGAATGCATCGCAGAAGCGAATGAAGCGGGCCGATTTATCAGAAGCATCGATATCCAGGCAACCGGCCATAACAGACGGCTGATTGGCGATGATTCCTACGGTCTGACCATCAAACCGGGCAAAACAAGTAATCATGTTTTGAGCAAAAAACGGTTGGGATTCATAATATTGACCATCATCGACAATGGCTGTGATGACGTCTTTCATATTGTACGGTTGGTTCGGATTATCCGGCAAGATCGTCAGCAAAGACTCTTCCATGCGGTTCGGATCATCCGTTGCAGGAGCAGACGGTGCGCCTTCCAGATTGTTGCTCGGCAGATAGCTGAGCAGCAAGCGGATTTGCTCCAGGCAATCCTGATCGTTTTCCGCTACGAAGTGAGCGACGCCGGACGTCGTGTTGTGAGTCATCGCTCCGCCAAGCGCTTCCGCGGTAACTTCTTCAGCCGTTACCGACTTGATAACCTGCGGACCGGTAATAAACATTTGGCTGGTGTTTTTCACCATGTAGATAAAATCCGTCAGCGCCGGCGAGTATACTGCGCCGCCTGCGCAAGGTCCCATGATGACGGAGATCTGCGGAATCACACCCGAGGCCATAGTATTATTGTAGAAAATCTTACCGTAACCGGCCAATGCGTCAACCGCTTCTTGAATCCGGGCTCCGCCCGAATCGTTGAGGCCGATGACAGGCGCGCCCATCTTCATTGCCAGATTTTGCACCTTGATGATTTTAGCCGCATGCATTTCGCCAAGCGAACCACCGACAACGGTGAAGTCTTGTGCGAATACATAGACCAAGCGACCATTGACCGTGCCGTAGCCGGTTACAACGCCTTCGCCCGGAGCTTCAACCGAAGCCATGTCAAAATTGGTGCAACGATGCGTGATGAACTGATCCAGTTCAACAAAAGTATTCGGATCGAGTAATAATTCGACCCGTTCACGGGCAGTCAGCTTGCCGGTAGCATGCTGCTTGTCGATCCGCTTTTGGCCGCCGCCTTGCATGATCTTTTCCTGCCGTTTTTTCAGGTCTTCAATGCGTTCTTGAACGGTTGACATGATACACCTCCAACAACATTCCACTTAAAAATATGAGTTGCAAAAAATTATTTGCGTTCGGACAGTTCCAGCAGAATGCCGCCGGTAGCCTTGGGATGGACAAATGCGATTTGCGCACCGCCAGCGCCGTAACGAGGAGTCTCGTCGATCAGGCGCACGCCTTTGGCTTTCAGATCAGCCAGTGCATTTTCGACATTGTCGACGCGAATGGCCAAATGCTGGATGCCTTCACCGTTTTTCTCGATGAACTTGGCAATCGGGCCGTCCGGAGACGTAGACTCGAGCAGTTCAATCTCACTGTCGCCGCAAGGGATAAAGCAAACGCGAACTTTTTGCTGTTCAACGGTTTCTTCGCCCATGATTTCCATGCCCAGCATCTCGCTGTAAAACTTCTTAGCTTGATCCAGATCTTTCACGGCAATGCCGATATGATCCACTTTCAGTGTTTTAAACATATTCAGTCCTCCTCAAACCTTCACTTCACGCAGCACATCGGCTACGATCATATTGACTACGGAATAGGGATCCTTCTCCCGTCGCTCAATACTGGCGACCAGTTCTTCCAAACTGCCGTACCGATCGAGACGATGACGCACAAAGCGCCCCATTTCCTGATCCAGCATATTTAAAAGTTCGGTCTTCGTCCGGCCATGCCGCCGCAGCTCAAACTGATCGGCTTCCTTGGCCCACGCCGTATATTCGGCGACGGAATCCAGTAATTCGTCTATGCCTTCGCTTCGGCTGGCTACGACCCGTTTGACCGGAGGTCGCCAGTCAAGCATCGTCTGGTTCATATCCAGCATCATTTCCAGCTCAACATTCAGTCGGTCGGCGCCGTCAAGATCCGCCTTATTCAAAACGAAAATATCGCCGATTTCCAAAATGCCCGCTTTAATCGCTTGGATATCATCGCCTAAACCCGGCACCATGACGACCAGAACGGTGTCTGCGGATTTGACGATATCCACTTCCGATTGACCGACGCCGACGGTTTCAATCAAGATGACGTCTTTGCCCGCCGCATCCATAATTTTGACGGTCTCTGACGTCTTTCTCGACAATCCGCCGAGACTGCCCCGCGTTCCCATACTGCGAATGAAGACGCCTTCATCCAGCGTCAGGTCATTCATCCGAATCCGGTCGCCTAAAATAGCGCCGCCCGAAAAAGGACTGGTCGGGTCTACGGCAACAATGCCTACGGTCTTGCCCTGACGACGATACGCCTTGGCCATTTTATCCGTCAACGTACTCTTACCAGCGCCCGGAGGTCCGGTGATTCCGATGACATGCGCTCGCCCGGTATGAGCATACAGCTGCTGCATAATCGCAACCGCTTCTTCATACTCATTCTCCACCGCAGTGATCGCCCGAGACAGGGCCAGGCGGTTGCCGGCCAATAATTCTTCGACAAGTTTCATGTTGACTGCACCACCTTATGCAATTGCCGGTCCGGCCAAAAGGCCGGACCGCACAATGACAC
Source organism: Negativicutes bacterium (assembly GCA_963667825.1). Classification (GTDB taxonomy): domain Bacteria; phylum Bacillota; class Negativicutes; order SG130; family SG130; genus Azotosporobacter. The sequence goes on from OY764022.1 coordinate 443,117, forward strand.
GCTTTGCTCGGTCAGTTTATTGTACGTTTTTCTTGATGTACTCGATGATAGCGCCCGTCGGGGTGCCCGGCGTGAAGACTTCGGATACGCCGGCTGCTTTGAGCGCCGGGATATCGCTGTCGGGAATTACGCCGCCGCCGATGATCAGCACATCTTTCATGCCTTTGCCGCGAACCAGTTCCACAATGCGCGGGAACAGATGCGGATGCGCGCCGGAAAGCAGGCTCAGTGCAACAACATTTACGTCTTCTTGCAGCGCCGCTTCGGCAATTTGTTCCGGAGTCTGACGCAGGCCGGTATAGATAACCTCAAAGCCAGCGTCACGCAGAGCGCGGGCAACAACCTTCGCGCCACGATCATGGCCGTCCAGGCCAGGTTTTGCAACTAATATACGAACACGTTTTTCCATCGTAGTCCCTCCTACCGCTTTACAGGCTGACATGCGCTTGGTATTCGCCGAACACCTTACGCATTACGCCACAAATTTCGCCCAAGGTTGCATACGTCTTAACCGCTGCCAGGATTACCGGCATCAGGTTGACAGACTCATCGTTACAAGCCGCTTCCAGTGCAGCCAAAGCCTTGTCGACTGCTGCATTGTCGCGTTTTGCACGCAGATCGGCCAATTTCTTCTTCTGGCCAACGCCTACCGAAGCATCTACGCGCAGCAGACCTTCCGGCGCTTTTTCTTCCACTTGGAACTTATTGACGCCAACAATGACGCGGTCATTGTTTTCGACTTCCTTCTGCCATTTGTAAGCGCTATCTTGAATTTCTTTTTGGACATAGCCTTTTTCGATGGCAACAACGGCGCCGCCGATGTCGTCAATTTTCTTGATGTAATCCCAAGCTTCGGTTTCGATTTCATTGGTCAGCGCTTCTACATAGTAAGAGCCTGCCAGCGGATCGATGACGTCAGCCAGACCGCTTTCATACGCGACGATCTGTTGCGTACGCAAAGCAACCTGTACGGATGCTTCGGTCGGCAGAGCCAACGCTTCATCCTTGGAGTTGGTATGCAGGGACTGGGTTCCGCCCAAAACGGCAGCGGCTGTTTGCAGCGCAACGCGAACAACGTTGTTTTCCGGTTGTTGCGCAGTCAGCATCGAACCTGCGGTTTGGGTATGTACGCGAAGCATCCAGGACTTCGGATTGGTAGCGCCGAAACGCTCTTTCATGACTTTTGCCCATACGCGACGGGATGCACGGAATTTCGCAACTTCTTCCAGCACGTTGTTGTGTGCATTCCAGAAGAAGGAGAGACGACCGGCAAAATCATCAACGCCAAGGCCAGCCTTGATTGCAGCATCAACATACGCGATGCCGTTGGCAATCGTGAAGGCAATTTCCTGCGCAGCCGTGGAACCGGCTTCGCGGATATGGTAACCGGAAATGGAAATGGTGTTCCAGTTCGGCACTTCTTTGGAGCAGAACTCGAAAATGTTCGTGATCAGACGCATGGAAGGCTTCGGCGGGAAGATGTACGTGCCGCGCGCCGCATACTCTTTCAGGATGTCATTTTGAATCGTGCCGTTCAGCTTATCGGCGGTGACGCCTTGCTTCTCAGCGACAGCAATGTACATAGCCAGCAGTACGGAAGCCGGTGCATTGATCGTCATCGAGGTGGATACTTTGCCCAGATCGATTTGATCAAACAGCATTTCCATATCGGCCAGTGAATCGATTGCAACGCCGACTTTACCAACTTCGCCTTCGGAAATGACATCATCGGAGTCATAGCCGATTTGCGTCGGCAAGTCGAAAGCGCAAGACAGGCCGGTCGCACCGGACTCGATCAGATAGCGATAACGCTTGTTGGACTCTTCTGCAGTCGAGAAACCGGCATACATACGCATCGTCCAGAAACGACCGCGATACATGGTCGGTTGCACGCCGCGCGTGAACGGATATTCACCCGGGAAGCCCTGGTCGCGCAGATATTCGTTGTCTGCGATGTCAAGCGGAGTGTAGATCCGCTTTGCCGGCAGGTTGCCCCGCTCAGGGAATTTTGCACAGGCTTTTTGGACTTTGGCGTCATACGCCGCCAGTTTTTCCTTTAAAGAATCATTGCTCATGGATTTAAAGTCCTCCTTCACTTACACTTATTTCTTCATGGTGCCGGTTTCTTTGAACCGGACATGCCAGGATAGGGCTTCATCAAGCAGATGCGGCGTATGGGCTTTCTTGGTCGCCGCTTCGGCTCTTTCCAGATAATCGAGCAGCATCGGCCGATAATCCGGATGAGCGCAGTTATTAATGATCGCTCTGGCACGTTCTCTCGGGCTTAAGCCGCGAACGTCCGCCAAGCCAATCTCGGTAACGAAGATATCGGTATCATGCTCGGTGTGATCGAAATGCGAACACATCGGGACGATCGAAGAAATCGCACCGTTTTTGGCTGTCGAGGTGGTAAAGAAGCAAGTCAGGTAGGCGTTACGGGCAAAGTCGCCGCTGCCGCCGATACCGTTCATCATCTTCGTTCCCATGATATGCGTCGAGTTGACATGACCAAAAATGTCAAATTCAATCGCGGTATTCATCGCAATGATGCCGATGCGCCGAGCAATCTCGGGGCTGTTGGCGATTTCTTGCGGACGAAGCATCATCTTTTCGCGATACACATCGATGTTTTCATACAGACGGCTCAAGCCAGCCGGCGACGGCGAGAACGACGTGCCCGAGGCAAATTTCAGCTTGCCGGCATCCGCCAGGTCAAGCATACCGTCTTGAATAACTTCGGTGTACACTTCCAAATCGGTGAAATCGGAGTTGACGAAACCAGTCACGACCGCATTGGCAACGGAACCGACGCCGGATTGCAGCGGCAAAAGGTTTTTCGGCAAACGTCCTTCTTTGATTTCATTTTTAAAGAAGTCAATGATCAGCTCGGACATGACCTTGGAATGTTCATCGATCGGAGCAAAATCACGCACATCGTCGCCGATATCGCAGGGGACGATATATTTGATCTTATCGAGGCCACAAGGAATATAAGGCGTCCCGATACGGTCATCTACTTTTACAATGGGAATCGGCTGCCGATGGGGAGGATCAAGCGGCACGTACACGTCGTGCATGCCTTCCAGCGCCAGCGGCTGCGAAACGTTTACTTCAACGATGACAATGTCGGCGCTTTGTACAAAGGAAGCCGTATTGCCCATCGAGGTGGTCGGGATGATATGCCCTTCTTCCGTGATGGCGCAGGCCTCCACGATCGCTACATCCACTTTGCCGCCCAGATGCCCGTAACGGGACAGTTGAGCCGATTCGCTTAAATGAACGTCGAAATACTCCACACCGCCGCTGTTTAGGGCGTTGCGCAGTTCCGAGTTCGTTTGATAAGGCATCCGTTTGTGGATACCGTTAACGGCAGCGAGTGCGCCGTCCAATTCCTTACCAACAGATGCGCCTGTCCAGAGATTGACCTGGAACGGCTCTTTTTTCATCCGTTCAGCCAATGCCAACGGCACTGCCTTGGGATAGCCAGCCGGAGTAAACCCGCTGGTTCCGATATTCATACCTGGTTTGATGACGGCTGCAGCTTCTTCTGCACTCACAATTTTTGCATGCAACGCACTGTTGCGCACACGATCACGAATGTCAATCATGGAATGCTGTCCTCCAAACTTGTTATGGATTTACCGGTGTCTGTCTGGCTAAATAAAAAGAAAGACTGCTTAGCCCTACCGACAAGTCTTCATTGATGACCCGTACAGTGGCAGGCACCTTGATTTTACGCGGCGCAAAATTCCAAATGCCGCGTACGCCGGCAGCGACCATGCGGTCCGCTACCGATTGAGCATGGATCTCCGGTACGGTAATGATTCCGATATGGATATTCCTTTCACGCATCACCTCTTCCAATTGATCCAAATGGGAAATAGTTGTTCCCTTTATGACTTGCCCCACTTTCGCAGGGTCAACATCAAACATGGCTACCAAATTGAACCCGAGGGAATCGAAATTACGATAATGAGCCAGAGCCCAACCTAAGTGCCCCAGGCCGATCACCGCAACATTCCAATTGCAGTGCAGTCCCAGAATTTCCCCAATATTCCGGATTAACTCGCGCACAAAATACCCCACGCCTTTTTTCCCAAACTGACCAAAAGATGCCAAGTCCTTACGAATTTGTTCCGGCGTCACCCCAAGACGCTGGCCCAACTCTTCGGACGAGATGATCTCAAGCCCCTCTTCCTGCACCAAACGAAGCGTGCGAAAGTAAATGGGAAGGCGATCAATCGTTGCCTTTGATATCACAATATTCTCTTTCACCAGACAACCTCCTTCGCGTTCTTCCTACCAAGAGGAAAACACACAAGCAACACAACTTCATATCCCCAACAGTAAGTACAAATTCTCACATAAACGAAAAAATCCTGCTGCAAACACGAAAAAAGCAAAGAAAAGTCTGTATACATATTCTAAATATACTCAATTTTTGGAATAATCCCGCTCAAGCTCCCGTTTTCAACCCTTTTGCCTTTTTTCCAAAAACTTTTTCATTCCGTCATTTTTCGCGCTTATTCGACTTTGACTGTCCCCTCGTTGTACTGGTGATGCTTTACTATTTACGCATGGGAGGCGCTAAACCCTGTTTAGCATAATTCTTTTCAGTATTGCGTAACTAAAGTAAGCGCAAGCGACTTCAGGCCAGCGAAATTGAAAAAGACCGCCTCGTATGTGAGACGGTCTTTTCTTCACTCATCCTCTGTTTTGCGGATGATAGTGCGTATGCAGCAGTTTATGCGCTTTTTTGCCATTCGGCTCGCCAAGCCATGTTGCATACAGTTCCTTGATGGCCGGGTTTTCATGCGACTTACGCAGCGCAGAGCCGCTGTCGCAGCCATAAATCGCGTCGATGCGACGCTGCCGGAAATTTTCGCAACTGGTCACCGGCTGACCGCCGCCGCCGATGCAGCCTCCGGGACAAGCCATGATTTCAATGAAGTGGTAATCGGCTTCGCCGGCACGCACCTTATCCATCATCAGCTTGGCATTCGCCAGCGTATGGGCAACCGCCACCTTGACCGTCAGATCGCCGACCTGAACCTCGGCTTCCTTCAATCCGTCCAGACCACGCACCGACTTGAAGTCGACGCATGCGAGTTCCTCTCCGGTCACGACTTCATAGACGGTGCGCAGCGCTGCTTCCATAACGCCGCCCGTCGCGCCAAAGATCACGCCGGCGCCGGTACTGATGCCCATCGGAGCGTCATATTCCTCTTCCGGCAATTTTTCAAAATCGATGCCGGCTTCTTTAATCATGCGGCCCAGTTCGCCGGTCGTCAGGACAAAATCAACATCCTGATAGCCGCTCGATTTCATCTCTTCCCGCACGGCTTCCGCTTTCTTCGCGGTGCACGGCATGATCGAGACCGAGACGATGTCTTTCGGATCGATCTTGCTCTTTTCCGCATAATACGTCTTGACCAGTGCGCCGAACATTTGCTGCGGCGACTTAGCGGTAGACAAATGCTCCAAAAGATCCGGATAGAGCAGTTCAGCGTAATTGACCCAGCCCGGACTGCAGGAAGTGATCATCGGCAGCGTTCCTTTGTTTTTCAGACGACCGAGCAATTCGGTGCCTTCTTCCATGATCGTCAGATCGGCCGAGAAATCGGTGTCAAACACCTTGTCAAAGCCGAGCCGCCGCAGCGCCGCGACCATCTTTCCGGTCACGACGTTCCCGACTTCCATGCCAAGCGCTTCGCCGAGCGCAACGCGGACTGCCGGCGCCGTCTGCACGACGACATGCTTCTTCGGATCGCCAAGCACTTGCCAGATCGGTTGCGTATCGTCCTTGACCACGATCGCAGCGGTCGGGCAGACCGCTGCGCACTGTCCGCAGTAGGTACAGGCGACTTGATGCAGCCCCTGATTGAATGCAGGCACCACCGTGGCGTTAAAGCCGCGCTTCGCGAAGGAATAGACGTGCACGCCCTGCCGTTCACTGCAGGCCCGAATACAGCGTCCACAGAGGATGCACTTGCTTTGATCCCTGACAATCGAAGGATTCGCCTCATCGAGCGGATGCTGCTTGCGTTCGCCGTCAAAGCGCACCTTACGAATCCCAAGATCGGCGGCAATGGTCTGCAGTTCACAGTTCATGCTGCGCTGGCAGGACAGACAGTCCTGCGGATGATTGGCCAGCAGCAGTTCCACCACCATCTTGCGCGCATCGCGAACCGCCGGACTGTTCGTATGAATGACCATGCCTTCGTTGACCGGATATACGCAGGAAGCCGGCAAGTTGCGCACCCCTTCCACCTCGACCAGACAGACCCGGCAATTTCCTTCCGGACGCAATTCCGGATGATGACACAGCGTTGGAATATCTACGCCGGCCGTCCGTGCCGCATACAAGACGCTTGTTCCCTGCGGCACCTGGATCTTGCGGCCGTCTACCGTTACATTAACCATATCCATGAATCAATTCACTCTCCATTCACGACATTATCCGCTATCCTTTTATAATCGCCTTGAAAGGACACTTCGCCAAGCAAGCGCCGCAACGTATGCAGACATCCTGATTGATCACGTGCAACCCTTTCAATTCGCCGCTGATGGCATCCACCGGACAAGCTTTCTTGCATAGGCCGCAGCCTTTGCAGGCCTCCGTAACCTGGTAGCTGGCCAAATCGGCGCAAGCGCCGGCCGGACAGCGCTTATCATGGATATGCGCCTCATATTCATGCCGGAAATATTTCAGTGTGCTAAGCACCGGATTCGGCGCCGTCTGACCCAGGCCGCAGAGCGAAGACGCCTTGATGTTCTTGGCCATTTCTTCGAGCAGCGCGATATCATTGATCCGGCCTTCGCCTTTCGTGATTCGCTCGAGGATCTCAAGCATCCGCTTTGTTCCTTCGCGGCACGGCGTGCATTTGCCGCAGGATTCCGAGGTGGTGAACGTCAGGAAGAATTTGGCCACATCGACCATACAGGTCGTTTCATCCATGACGACCAAACCGCCTGACCCCATCATCGCACCGGCCTGGATCAGCGAATCATAGTCGACCGACAAATCGAGCAGCTCTTCCGGCAGACAGCCGCCGGACGGCCCGCCAATCTGCACAGCCTTAAACTTCTTGCCGTTTTGAATGCCGCCGCCGATGTCAAAGATGATCTCCCGCATCGTGATGCCCATCGGCACTTCGGCCAAGCCCGTATGGTTAATCCGTCCGGTCAGCGCGAAGACTTTGGTCCCCTTGCTGCGTTCGGTGCCGATCGAGGCATACCAGTCGCCGCCTTGACTGATGATTTGCGGCACATTGGCAAACGTCTCGACGTTATTGATATTTGTCGGTTTGCCCCAAAGACCAGAGATCGCAGGGAACGGCGGACGCGGACGCGGCATGCCGCGTCGGCCTTCGATCGAAGCCAGGAGCGCGGTCTCTTCGCCGCAGACAAAAGCGCCGGCGCCTTCTTTGATCTTGATGTGGAAATTGAACGAACTGCCCAGGATGCCGTCGCCCAAGAGGCCCATCTCTTCGGCCTGCTTGATCGCGATGCGCAGCCGTTTGATCGCCAGAGGATATTCGGCCCGCACATAAACATAGCCTTCATCCGCGCCGATCGCATAGCCGCAAATCGCCATGCCCTCGATCACGCGATGCGGATCGCCTTCCAGCACGCTGCGATCCATGAACGCGCCGGGATCTCCTTCGTCGGCGTTACAGACGACATATTTCTTGTCGCCTTTCGCCTTCGCCGTAAATTCCCACTTCATGCCGCTCGGGAATCCGCCGCCGCCCCGGCCGCGCAGCCCGGACGTCTTCATTTCCGCGATAACCGTTTCCGGCGTCATATCGGTCAACGCTTTGCCAAGCGCCTGATAGCCGCCGACCGCGATATATTCTTCCAATATTTCCGGATCGATGTGTCCGCAGTTCGCCAGTACCAGGCGCATCTGTTTCTTGTAAAAATCAATGTCGCTGTATTTAGGAATCCGTTCCATGGACATCGGTTCTTTATATAAAAGCCGCTCTACGACGCGACCTTTATAGAGATGCTGCTCGACAATGTCTTTGACATCCTCTTCCTGCACGCGGACGTAAAAGACGCCTTCCGGATAGATGATAACGAGCGGTCCCATCTCGCAAAAACCATGACAGCCCGTCTCAACCACTTTGACTTCCTTATCCAGACCGAGCTCGGCCAGTTGTTCCTCAAGGGCCGCCTGAACGCGTTTCGATCCCGATGAGATACAGCCCGTACCGGCACAAATCAGTACATGCGCTCTAATGTGTTCCATCTTTTCCCCTCCACCAGCCTATTCTTCGATCTTGGCTACGACCAATTCTTCGACAACGCGTCCATTGACCACATGCTCGGCAACGATCGTCGGCACATTCTCCGCCGTGACCCGTCCGTACGTAATGCGCGGCTGTCCTACGCGCACCACATCGACCAGCACTTCCTTCTCACACATGCCGATGCAGCCCGTTTGACGCACCGTGACGTCGTCCAGGTTGCGTTTCGCTATTTCGCTTAGGATCGCACTCATCACTTCTCGAGCGCCCGCCGCGATGCCGCAAGTCCCCATGCCGACGATCACCTGCGTACCCGCAGCATGACGCAGGCTGGTTTTGGCTTTCACTTGTTGCTGTAGTCGTTTTAAATCTTCAAGACTCTTCATTCTCTACACCTCCGTACAGTATCGCCAAATTTTCCTTCAAGTACTCCTGCAGCCATTGCAGGATTTCAGGCTGCGTCAATGGCACGCCGCCCAGTATCTCCTTGATCTCCGACGCCGCGATGCGAAAACTCCTCTCGGCCACGCGATGCAGATAATGAAAATCAAGCGTCGGATTGCCCACCAGAATCGTTTGCAACGTATCCGCCATATTGCCAAGCGGCGGCCTGTCCCAATGGCTGTGCCGATAAACCGCTTCAACCAGCGTGCCTTTGCCTCTTTGCGATTCAATCTTCAAATGCCCGTCGCAACGCTGCGTCGACATCTGGATCAGCGGCAGTCCGAGGCCAATGCGGCGCGTCGTGCGGCTCGTATGAAACGGATCGACAACCTTGTCGCGCTCTTTTTCCTCCATGCCGCGCCCGTTATCGCGCACCCGGATCGTCAGGGTGTCAGCGCTGAAACTTTCTACGATTTCCAGCTTCACCTCGGTGGCATCCGCCTCTACTGCATTTTGTACCAAATCAAGAATATGCAGCGACAACTCTCGCATTCTTGCTTAAGAATAGCGCGCCAGGATCGCCGGAATACTCTCTGGCGTCAAGCGGCCATGCGTATCGTCATTGACCATCAGCACGGGCGCCAAGCCACAGGCGCCAATGCAGGCCACCGTCTCCAACGTAAAGCGCAAATCCTCAGTCGTCGTTCCCGCTGCAATGTGCAGTTGATCTTCCAAGGTCTTCAGGATCGCTTTCGCGCCCCGCACATGGCAGGCCGTTCCCTGACAGACGCGGATAATGTTGCGGCCGCGCGGATTCAAGTGAAACTGGGAATAAAACGTGACTACGCCGTAGATATGGCTAATGGGAATATCGATCTGAACCGCAATGTGTTCCAATACTTCTTTGGACAGATAACCATAGAGATTTTGCGTCTCCTGCAAAATGGGGATCAAGGCCCCCTTCACATTCCGGTACTTTTCCAGGACTTCTTTCAATTCGCTAAATTGATTCGCCTGGTTGCCGCCGCAGCATTCATGTTGCTTGCTCAATTTCATTCCTCCTCATCTTGTAGTCTCTGGAGCATAGAGAAACTCGCCAATATGCCTGCCTTGTAAGCCGCTGAGCGCCAGTTTCACCTCGCTCAGACTGGCTGCTTCCAAATGCAACACCGTCTTCGGCCCGTTGATGAAATCGCCGATGGTGTGTGCATCCGAAGCCGTGACCAGCGGCAGACCGGTCGCTTCCCTTATCCGGCTTTGAGTCCCTTTATCCTGGCAACGCCGCGATACTTCTACCGCCGCCAGGGTTACATCAGCGGGAACAAATCCCAACTGGCTGATGACGCTGTAGGATGGACGGTCAACATGGCTTGCGATCGCCACGCCGCCCAAACGCTTCACTTCCGCCGTGGCTTCCGCCAGCGAGCAGTGCAGTGAAGCCAAAAGCATGACTTCCTTGACCTCTACCAGATTATCTTCATGATCAACGACAAACTGTCCGCCAAACGCGTCTTCGTCATTGACCAGCTCAGTTATATGAAGATCCACGAAACGCTGCCATTCAGCGTAGACCGCAAGCGACTCGAAGAGCGCAATGAAGTGGACCTCTTCCCTTGTTTCCACTTCCATGCCGGGAATGACTAAGATTCCCGTTCCCTCGGCCGCCCGCTCTGCAGCGATAATATTGTCGCCGGCATTGTGATCGGTGATCGCCACAATGTCGACGCCAATCTCCAGCGCCTGCTCAATGATATTGCGCGGCGTCATTTCAACTTCCGCACAAGGTGAGAGCAACGTATGCACATGGAGGTCCGCCACATAAGAGCGCATCACGCGCCCACCACTCCTGCGCGGTAGAGACGTCCTACCGTTTCAAATGCAGATAATTCCGTCGTAAAAAGAGGCAACCCCTCCTGCCCCGCTTTACGCACCGCATCGCCGTCCGGCTTCGTGCCGCCGGCTACGACGACCGCCCCCAGTCCCGCCAAAACGGCAACCGCCACCACATTTTGATGCCCCTGCATCGTCACCCATACCCCTTCCGCTTTCGCCTGCCCCATCACATTGCTGAGCAGATCCGATGCGTAACCACTGGAAAGCTTCACGTCAAGCGCCTCCTCCGGAATCGTCGCCACCGCTGCGGCGGCCAGAAGTTCCGGCAACTCTCTTACTCTTACCATCCCTTATCGCTCCCTTTTTTTCTTTCTTATCCAGAGATGGCGGCAATTTTTCCGCCAGCCCCATCATCTCTTTTGCCAATTCATGCACACGCTCGCGCAACTTGAAGATGCAGTCCATCTCGCTGGCTTGCCCCTGTACAATGTCTTCCGCCAATGCTTTGCAGGTCGGCGAACCGCACGAGCCGCAATCAAGCCCCGGCAGACGCTCCAGCGTCCGTTCCATTTGTTCCACTTTGTACAAAGCCTTGGAGATATCCTCATCCAAGCGCATGATCGGTCTTGGCTCAAGCGCGCCGCGCTGTACCATCTCCTCTGGCGCAGGCGGCAGTTCCGGCTGCGGCTGCAAACGTTTTCCGGCAGCGAGCCGATTGCGCATCCGGTGTTCGGCGACAAAACGATTCTCCACCATCAACGGCCCGCCGATGCAGCCGCCCGCGCAGGCCAGCGCTTCAATATAATCGATGTCCTTCAGTTTCCCCATCGCCACTTGTTCCAGCACGTTGCTGATGCTGTGGATCTCATGCACGACCAGCGTGTTTAAGACGCCCGCCGCCTCTGTTTCGCCGCCGGCCACCGCCCAGCCCATACCGGCCCAGGATGCACGGCGGCAACTGCTCAGCGCCGCCGGTTTTTGCAGAATCACCCGGCGCAGATCGCCAAAAATGTCGGCGATCGATATCGCGCCGCTGATTGTAGACGGCATATCGCCGAGCGGCTGACGAATCGCGGTCAGCTTGGCCGGACACGGCGTGATAAACCACACGCCAAGCTCCTCCTGCGGCCTTCCCGTACGCCGCGCATACTCCTCACGCACCATACGCGCCGCAATCTCAACCGGCGCCTCAAACGGCACCAGATGATCGATCAATTCAGGAAACTTCACCTGAATCAACCGTACCACCGCCGGACAAGCTGATGAAATAAGCGGGCGCTTTACCTGCTTATGCTGCAGCAGTTCACGAATCGCCGTCGTAACAACCTCTGCGCCGACCGCGACGTCAAAGACCTCGTCAAAACCAAGCGACAACAAGCCGCAGAGAATTGCATCAACCGTCACCTGCGGCTCAAACTGCGAATACAGCGACGGCGCGGGCAATGCCACATTATGCGGATAGCGTTTGATATCCGTCAACGAATCCGTGACCGCCGTTTTCGCCCGGTTCGGACAATAACGGATGCACTCGCCGCAGTCGATGCAGCGCGATTCCGTGATCTTCGCCTTGCCGCCGCGAATACGGATTGCCTCGGTCGGACAGCGTTTAATGCAGCTGACGCAGCCTTTGCAGCGTTCGGAAATCAAACGTACAGAATGGAAATATTCGATCATGCCGCTTCCCACCTCTCTTGGCTCAGTGGTTGATGATGATGCGCAGCGTCGTTCCTTCGCCGACCTTCGATTCGATGCTGAACCGATCGGCGCAGCGGGACATATTAGGCAAGCCCATCCCCGCGCCAAAGCCCATCTCGCGGATATGATCCGGCGCCGTCGAGTAGCCTTCCTGCATCGCCTGTTCGACATCGGCGATGCCCGGCCCGCAGTCCTTGACTTCGATTTCGGTGCGATCCGGGTATACCTTGGCCCGGATATCGCCGCCGAGCGAATGAATGATCACATTCAGCTCGGCCTCATAGGCGCTGATCGCGATGCGCCGTATCACTTCCGCTTTTACGCCGACCTGCTGCAACGTACGCTTGATCTTGCCTGACGCATCTCCGGCGCCGTTAAAGTCTCCGGCGGTCAAGTGAAACTCCATCGCCAGCGCAGGTTGCTCCACGCTCATAATTCTTCACCGCCGCTGCCGCGCAGGCCGGCCGCATGCAACCGCCCGCAGGATTCGAACATTGACAGCGACGTAACCAACAGCGGCACCTGGCGTTCTTTGGCCATTTCGATCAGCTCGGCTGCCGGATATTTGCCGCGGACAAAGACAATTCCGGCCATATCGCTGATTTCTGCGGTCTTTACGACCTGGACGTTGGTCAGTCCGGTCAGCAGCAGCGTCTTATCCTTCGTGAACGCCAATACGTCGCTCAACAGATCCGCGCCGCACGCAGTCCTGATCTCGCGCTCCAGTAGCTCTTCCCCCCAAAGAATTTCCGCTTTCACGATCTCTTTTGCCTCGCGTAGGTTCACACGGATTCCCCCTCTGCAAATTGTTCGAAATCTCTAGACTGTGAGAACTTTCACGCAATTAAGGGCAAAAAATTAGAGGGCGCGCTGGCCCTACCAAAGAAGATAAAATATGTATATTTTATTCAGATTTCGTTGTTTTTTATTATTCGGCATCATTTTTTTAATTCCTGCCGGAAATCCCCTGGTATTTTCTGTCAACCTCATCTGCCGCTTGCGCCGCCGTCGCACGCTGCAGGACGATAATCAGCGCGAGCGTCAGCCAGTAAAGAAGCGACAATTGAATATTAAAAAGCACATAATCCGTCAGACCGTTCAATAAGATCCCGACAAAGGAAGCGGCCATGCCGAGGAACATGCCCCGCGCTTTTGGCCCGGCCTTGCGCCAATTACGCACAGCCATCCGGCCATGTGCGATCAGTATCGTCATGAATGCGAAAAAACCGGGCAAACCGATTTCGGCCGCAAAATTCAGATACATGTTATGCGCATGCAGGATCTTCACCGCAGGATTCTGGATGAAAAAATCATATTCCGGATAAACGAGCCAATACGAGCCCCAACCGATGCCGAACCACGGATGATCCTGGATCATCGCCACCGTGCTTTCCCACAGCGCAAGGCGCAGCATCGACGACGTATCGCTCGGATTCAGCACCGACATGATCCGCTCCAGTACCGCCTCATGCCCGATCAAAAGCGCAACCGGCACCACCGCCAGCAGCCAAAGCAGGCGACGATTGATCAAGACGCCCGCCAGACCGACCACCGCCAGCAAACTCAGCCAGCTGCCGCGCGAATAAGTCAGCACCAGGCAGCCGATTTGAGCCAAGCCAAGCGCCGCCAGCAAAATCTTTGTGCGTTTTTCCGTTTCCTGCCACAGCATGCCGCCGGTCAGTGACGCCAAACTGACCAGATAGCCCGCTAACAGATTCGGATTTTCCAGCGTGGAAAACACGCGCATCGTAAGTTCGGGGAACTGTTCCCGATCCACCCACTCGGCCGCCATGATTGATCCGGCCGCATATTGGTAAAAACCGTACAGACAGACCAGCGCCGATGCGGAAAGAAGCACGAACGCCATGCGCCGCACATCCTCAAGACGATTAAAATTGCTCAGCGTCAAATAATAGAAGAGGACATAGCGCCCCATCAAATGATAGTAATTATAAAAACTAAAAGCGCGGTCCGGCGAGAACGCGACCGAAATGAACGAACAGCCAACCAGCAGCCAGATCCATTTGTCAAACGGACCGGTCCGCACCAGCCAGCGTCGTTCAAGTCCCATCCGTCCGAACCAGGCCAACGCGGCCGCATTCAGAAAGAAACTCGCCGCGTCAAAAGAAAGCGGCAGGAAAAAGGCCGCGGCAAAAATACCGTAGCGCGTCGCCTTTGCCAGCCATCCTGCCAGCAGATCCGTTTTAAACTGTTTCATCGTTTCACCTGTTTCAGCTTACGCTCATATTAAATCAGCTAAATTATAGCCGACAACGCCAATTTTGTCTATAACCCAAGCAAACTCCGCACCGTACCGACCAGATACAGCGAACCCGCCACGCACAGCAATTCGTCCGGCCCGGCCATCGTTTTCGCCTCTTTTAGCCCGCGGGAAATTCCTTCGCAGCATACGACTTGGCGCGCCTTGATCTGCGCGGCGATCGCCTCCGGCGACGCAGCGCGTTCCGACGCGGGCGGCACGACGACGACCCGGTCTTCCGGCCGGATCAACGCGCCGAGAATACCAGCCACATCCTTGTCGGCCAAAATGCCGAGCAAGAAGACACGCGGCTTTTGCGGCTCCAATTCATCGAGATTGGCGCGCAGACAGCGAGCGCCCGCCGGATTGTGCGCGCCGTCGATGATAATCTCCGGCTGCCCGGCAATTCGCTCAAAGCGTCCCGGCCAACGCGCCGCCTTGAGGCCTGTCGCAATCGCAGCGCGCGTGATGCGCGGCTCGCGTTCTGCAAGCAGCGCCGCCGCCGTCATCGCCAGCGCCGCATTATCGAGTTGGTTGCGACCAAGCAGCGCCAGCGAGAACTCCGGCCAGACATCGCCGTCTAACGTGAGACGGATGCGCTGTCCAGCGCTCTCCCAGCCCCCCACTACGCTGAATTCCTGCCCCAGGCGCTTTAGCGCGCTCTTTTTCCTGCGCGCCGTTTCTTCGATCACCGCAAGCGCCGGCGGCTGCGCGGCGGTGATGACCGGCACGCCTTCTTTGATAATGCCTGCCTTGACCGCCGCGATTTCCTCCAGCGTACTGCCGCAACGATCGGTGTGCTCGAGCGAGATGTTCGTGATCAGCGACAGCTCCGGTACAATCACGTTCGTCGAATCGAGCAGGCCGCCAAGGCCCACTTCCACTACCGCATACTCGACCTTTTTTTCGGCAAACAGCCAAAACGCCGCGGCGGTGATCACTTCGAATTCGGTCGGATGCTCAAGGTCCGCTGCCGCCATTTTTTCGACCGCCGCTTTGGCCGCAGCAATGGCCAGCGCAAAATCCGCTTCGCTGACGTCGCTGCCGTCCAATACCATCCGCTCCGTATACGAAACGAGATGCGGCGACGTATATAGCGCAGTCTTCAGTCCCGCACTGCGCAAGATCGCCTCCAGCATCGCGCAGGTCGAGCCTTTGCCGTTCGTACCGGTCACATGAATCGATTTGAACTTTTTCTCCGGATGATCGAGGAAAGTAAGCAAGCCTGTGATCCGCTCCAGCCCCAAATGAATGCCGAACTTGCCAAGTCCAGCCAAATAATTCAACGCTTCCTGATACTTCATGCTGTCGCCTCCATTCAAATTTTAAAAACGATTTTGAACCACAGATGGCTATGCCATCACAGAAGCCGCATACGGCTTAGCGGTTACAACTGCGGCGGCCATCGGACGCCTGCGTTTCGCGCAGCGAACCGTGCCGCCGCAGGCGACTGTGGTTAAAACGTCCAAAAGGGCGGCCGCAGCCGCCCATCTTGTTTACAGACTTGCCAGATAGACCAGGCGTTCCTGGATGGCGGTCTTCTTTTCTTCATATTCGGCCGCTTTGGCCTTTTCTTTTTCAATGACTTCCGGCGGCGCTTTGGCGACAAAGCCTTCGTTCGACAGTTTGCCCGCGATGCGCGCCAATTCTTTTTCTAAGCCCGCCAGTTCCTTGTTGAGACGCGCGTTTTCCTTCTCGACGTCGATCAGGCCCTTCAGCGGCAGGAACGCTTCGACGCCGGTCACAACCGCCGCCATCGCATTTTCCGGTTTCGCCGCGTCCGCAGCCAAGAAGGTCACCGGTTCGGCGGCGGCCAGCGTGCGGAAGTAAGCGCTGTTGGCTTCGAGAACCGTCTTCAGTTCAGCGCTGCCGATCAGCAATTGCAGTTCGCTCTTGCGACCCGGCGGAACATTGACTTCGGCGCGCATGTTGCGCACCGCTTTGATCGTTTCCATGATCACTTCCATCTGCTGCTCAGCGCTTGCATCCGCAAGCTGCGCCGTAGCGGACGGCCACTGCGCCGTCATGATGCTCGCCCCTTCATGCGGCAGATGCTGCCAGATCGTCTCGGTGATGAACGGCATAAACGGATGCAACAGCTTCAAAGTGTTCTCCAGAGTCGACCAGAGGACATACTGCGCGGTCGCGCGGTTCTTGGCGTCTTCTTTGTTGTAAAGGCGCGCCTTTGCCAGCTCGATATACCAGTCGCAGTATTCGTTCCAGATGAATTCGTACAGCACCTTGGCCGCCTCGCCCAGTTCAAAGCGGTCCAAATTACGCGTCACTTCGCTTACCGTCTTCGCGTAGCGGCTTAAGATCCAGCGGTCGGCCAGCGTATAATCCGCCGTATCCGGGCGATAGGCCGCGTCAAACCCTTCCAGGTTCATCTGCACGAAACGCGACGCATTCCAGAGTTTATTGGCAAAGTTGCGGCTCGACTCGACCCGCTCCCAGTAAAAGCGCATATCGTTGCCCGGCGTATTGCCGGTAATCAGCGTGAAGCGCAGCGTATCCGCGCCGTACTGCTCGACGACCTCGAGCGGATCGATGCCGTTGCCGAGCGATTTGCTCATCTTGCGGCCCTGCGCATCGCGCACCAGACCATGGATAAAGACATGCTGGAACGGAATTTCTTTTTGGAAAGCCAGTCCCATCATGATCATCCGGGCGACCCAGAAGAAAATGATGTCGTAGCCGGTAACCAGTACGCTCGTCGGATAGAACTGTTTCAACTCCGGCGTTTCTTCCGGCCAGCCCATCGTCGAGAACGGCCAAAGCGCGGAACTGAACCAGGTATCGAGTACGTCCGGGTCCTGCTCCAGATGCGTGCCGCCGCATTTCGGACAGCTTTTCACCTCTTCGCGCGCTACAACCGTTTCGCCGCACTCGCAATACCAGGCCGGAATGCGATGTCCCCACCAGAGCTGACGCGAGATGCACCAGTCGCGGATGTTGTCCATCCAGTTAGTATAGGTCTTGGTAAAACGCTCCGGCACAAACTGGATGCGCCCCGAATCGACCGCTTCCACCGCCGGTTTGGCCAGCGATTCCATTTTGACGAACCATTGCTTCGACACCAGCGGTTCAACGACCGTCGCGCAGCGCTGGCAATGCCCGACCGCATGGTTATGCTCCTCGATTTTAACCAAATAACCGGCGTCTTCCAAGTCTTTCACCAATTGACGGCGGCATTCATAGCGATCCATCCCGGCATACTTGCCGGTGTCCGGCGACATCGTGCCGTCGTTTTCGATCACGACCAGCTGCGGCAGATCGTGGCGCAGGCCCATTTCAAAGTCGTTCGGGTCATGCGCCGGCGTGATCTTAACCGCGCCGGTGCCGAATGCAATGTC
The DNA here is from genome assembly GCA_963667825.1 of Negativicutes bacterium. Classification (GTDB taxonomy): domain Bacteria; phylum Bacillota; class Negativicutes; order SG130; family SG130; genus Azotosporobacter. Next base: position 460,894 of record OY764022.1, read on the forward strand.
GACATAGTCGTCGGCGATGATCGGAATTTGACGGCCCACAATCGGCAGGATCAATTCCTTGCCGACCAGTTTGCCGTAGCGTGCATCCTCCGGATTAACCGCAACCGCCGTATCGCCAAGAATCGTTTCCGGACGCGTCGTCGCAATCGTAACCGACTCCGTATCGCTGCCCGCTACCGGATAGCGTACATGGTAGAGATGGCCCGGTTTTTCCTCATGCTCGACTTCGATGTCGCTCAGCGCGGTGTTGCAGCGCGGACACCAGTTAGTGATGCGATGCCCTTGATAGATCAAACCTTTTTCATAGAGCGAAACAAAGACTTCCTTCACCGCTTTGGAGCAGCCTTCATCCATCGTGAAGCGTTCGCGTTCCCAGTCGCAGGATGCGCCGAGACCTTTCAGCTGTTCGGTGATGCGGCTGCCGTACTGGTGCTTCCAGTCCCAAACCCGCGCGACAAAATCTTCCCGCCCCAGATCGTGACGGCTCTTGCCTTCGTCCTTGGCAAGCATTTCCTCGACCTTGTTCTGCGTCGCAATGCCCGCATGGTCGGTACCCGGCATCCAGAGCGTATTGTAGCCCTGCATGCGGCGGAAACGGATCAGGATATCCTGCAGCGTATTGTCGAGCGCATGGCCCATATGCAGCTGCCCGGTGACGTTGGGCGGCGGAATGACGATGCTGAACGGCTTCTTGCCTTCTTCCACCTCGGCATGGAACAGTTTGTTGTCTTCCCAAAACTTATACAGTTTGGCTTCAACCGCTTTTGGATCGTATACGGTTGGAATTTGATTTTCACTCATGATTGTTGCCTCCTTCGATTTTGTATCGTAATAAAGTTGTTGATGGCAGGGTCATATTGCAGCAGCCTTAACGATTGATAAAGAGCACGATTTTGAACCACAAAGGCACAAAGATCACAAAGTACTAATGCAAACATTAGGCTGCAGATAATTATCTGCAGCTACAAAGAACACGAAGAAAAGTTCTTCTTCACCTCTTAATACGGCAGATAATATCTGCCGCCTAAAACGGTCTAACCTTAGTGTCCTTTGTGTCTTTGTGGTTATATTCGTTTCCTATGCCAAGCCATGACCTCATAAAAAAAGTTCTTTCGTCCAAAAGGACGAAAGAACTTTGCTTTCGTGGTACCACCTTGCTTCTCCGCTTCAAGATAAATCGAAGCAGACTCTGACGGCTGTAACGGGCCTTGCTCCCGGCAGTGCTTACTGAGTTTCGGCGCTGCGGCTCCAGGACGACTTTCCGCTGTCTCCCGCCAAAAACCTTTCAGCCAAGGGTTTTCTCTCTAACGGTGGGAGGGGGAGCGTACTCCTTCCTGTCATTGCTTGTGTTTTTTATGATGGATATAGGGTTTACTATACTAGGAACATGGGGGGATTGTCAATTGATTTCACATTTGCCAATCTGGTAAGATGCTTAGACTTGCAGGCTTTAGCAAGTTCAACTTGATAATAAAGTAAATTTCGCTTACCTGAGCCCCTTTCGCCGTCGCGATTTTTTCAAAACTAAACGGCGCTGCGAGCAGACATGGTCGCAGCAGTCTGCCAAAAACAGAATTCCTGACGGACGCGCCGTCCTTGGGGCTCCGCCAGCGTGCGACGTCCATGTCGCACGTTCTGTTTTTCTTGTCCGCCGCTTCCTGTCTGCCATTCTCGCGCCTACACGTTTTGAAAAAACCACAACGGCGGGGATCAGGAAAACGGGAGACAATAACGCCGATCAGCGAACGAGGGAATGCCGCTTTACAACGTCCTGTCGCCACTGCCGCTGGACTTGCCCCCCGCTCCCTGCCCGGCAGCTTCGCCCTTAAGACTTTTTAAAACAGCGACCGCAGCGACTTAGGGGAGACGGGGAACGACGAAAAAAATGAATCGTATTGCCTTTTGCGGACATGAAGAATGGCTAGTAAAATGAAGCCAGGAGGTGAGTCCGTTGAAAGGTAAACATTTTGATGCAGAGTTTAAAAAAGACATTGCAAAACTATTTCTGAATGGGACTCGAACTTGCGAAAGTTTAGCTAGTGAAATAGGCATCCATCAAAATACGATTTACAAATGGATCCGGCAGTATAATGCCGATCCAGAGCATGCGTTTCCGGGATCAGGAAATCTCAAACCGGATGAAGATGAGTTGCGAAAAGCCAAACGTCGAATCACTGAACTAGAGAATGAGGTAGCAATTTTAAAGCAGGCAGCGGTATACTTCGCAAAGAACAGCAGGTAAAATATCAGTTTATCCATGATAACCGCGTCGAATATGCTGTTCTGGAATTATGCCGCGTCCTGAAAGTATCCAAAAGCGGTTATTATGCCTGGGTAAAAGCCGGATGCCCTAAACCTTGCGCTAAAGACGCAGTTTTAGTCGCTCTCATTCGTCAAATAGAAAGAGAAAACGATGAAAATTACGGTGTTCAAAAAGTTTATGAGGAACTTAACGACGGAAAGCATATTCCTGTTGGTCGAAGCAAAGTGCAGCGGATCATGCATGAGAATGGAATCAAAGCCAAAATCAAAAGCAAATATAAACCGCAGACAACAAAAGCTGATCCAAATGAAAAAGCCTTTGAAAATTTGCTGAATCAAAATTTCACCGTCAAAGAATTCAATACGGTATGGCTGGCAGATATTACGTACATAAAAGCAGGCGGTAAATGGTGCTATCTGGCTGGGGTATTGGATTTAGCGCGCCGCAAATTGGTCGGTTGGGCCATCGGATCGCAGCCAACGGCTGCGCTGGCTAGTCGAGCGCTTACGATGGCTCTCGTTAGAGAAAGGCCAAGCAAAGGATTGATTCATCACTCGGATCGAGGAAGCCAGTACACATCAAATAAGTACAAAGATTTGCTCAAAAAACATGATATTGTCGGCAGCATGAGCCGAAAAGGAAATCCTTATGATAATGCTCCAATGGAGTCGTTTTTTCGATTACTGAAAGTTGAACACGTTAAAAAGCGCTCGTTTCCTACCATCGACAGGGCTACTTCGAGTATTGGAAAGTGGCTTGATTACTACAACATTCGTCGACGCCATAGTGCATTAGGTGGCATATCGCCGCTAATGTACGAAATCAGGAGAAAACAGCTGTTTGACGTGTCCGCATAAAGCAATATGGTTCAAAAATGTACGCCGTCATTCTAATTAGGTACTTTGTTTTTTGTCGCGAAAGAAACAACGTACGCGTCCCCTTGTTTTCCTCTCCCCTTATTTTGCAGACTCCAATGTAACAAAACACCAATCAAAAAAGTTTTTCAAACTTTTTAAATGTTCTGTATCTTCCACTCTTTTTACCAATTCATTGACATAATCTGTTGTACAAACAGCTTGTGGATTTCGTTTTGAATAAACACGTTGCCGTTGCCCTAACATACTTTTTAAATATTTCTCGTGAAATTCAGCAATTGACCCTTCATAACCATTTGGCTTATCCATTAATTCTGGATCTTGATCTAGTATATTATAATGACGAAAATACTCACAAAATTCATCTTGGGGATTCCTACTGCAAATTTTGCCATTTCCCAAAAACCAAGTTTCTATACATTTATTTTGAAGGATAAGCACTATTTCTATTTCAGTAATAGACAGCTCTCGGATTTTTTCTTCCACCTCATTTACACGTTCAGCAACACTTACCTCTTCAACATCTAGGCAAATTACCAAATGGGTATATGTCCCAACTGACTTAACATCTTCGTATGCACATTTAATATCATCCAATATACTTGGATATCCTTCACTACTAAAAAGATAATATGAGTTATCACTAACCTCATTATACTTATTTACTCGAGTCAACCTAGGTGCTAGAATTGAAAGCCAACTTGGATAAACTTTCGCTTCTGTTCGTACCCCTTCAACCAAAAAGTAAATGTTCATGATCAAAAAGCACCCTCATTTATCAAAGTATTATTTATTAATTGTTTGAACGCCTCATGCTTTGATCTTCCAATTCCAAGCTCTTCAGCAGTCTTAGAATCAACACTTGAACCATCTCTGTATATAATTTTCCAATATTGCATTGGTATTCGGTTAATTATATATGGATGATGGCTACTAATAATAAATTGCACCCTCTCTTTATTTTCCATTAATAAGTCTGCTACTACATCTATACAATTAATTCCCAATCCATTTTCATATTCATCAACTATTATTACCGATCCATTTGCACATAACATAATTTTCGAAATAAACAACAGTGTTTTCATCATTCCTGTCGAAATTTCTTTTTGTGATATCCACTCTGTATTTTTCTCTCTAATTTCAAATGTAAACAGCGACTCTCCATCTTCATCTTTTATTTTTACAAATCGAAAGTCTTCTACTTTAGGAAAAATTTCAATGTAAGTTTTTTTAATACTTTCAAATATTTTCTTATGACATCGACTTGCAATCCCTAGTTTCAGCAAGATTGGCAGCCTTACACTCTTCAATTTTTCTATATCACTGCATCTATTATTAAATTCTTCAAATCCCCTTTCTCGAATGTACCTGTGACTTTCATCATCCAAATTAAAAAAATAAATATTTCTAAATTCTTGTACAATCGGAGTTACTATTTGTTCTTCTGAAAATACTTTTATTGCACTCTCATATGGAGATATTTTGAATGATTTCTTTCCATTAATATGAAGTTCCTTTTGATCCCTTTTCACAACAATCTTATTATCTATTCTCAATTCTTCAGATTTAATTTTAGGAAAAACAATTTCATCGTTCTTTTCTTTAGCCTTTTTAGTCAATCGTTTAAATATTACACATTCATTTTCAACTTTTTCAAATTCACCGGCCCAAATATAGTTCTTTTCATTTATACTAAAATTTAACTCCCACGAAACACCATTCAGTGCTTCTCCATTTAAAATTACATTTCTCAATCCAACAATCGCCCTAAGTGTTTGTGTCTTTCCAACTCCGGATACCCCTACTAGCAACGACAAATCAGCAAAATTCATCTTACTTATTTTCCAATTTCGATAACTATCTATATATGTAAGTGAATTAATTTTCAATACAAACCCTCCCTATTCCAAAATATTTTAGTCTGTGTCAAATTTAATTATTGTCACTTAACACAAATAACGCTAATAAATATTTTTCTGCGCTTCTCTTTGTCTCTTGTATATTCTCGTTTCTTTTCATATTCCCTTCTGCATAAAGAAGCCTCAAATCATCAGGGATGATTCCTTTGATCTATTTTTATGTTTCTTTCATGTAAAATCATTCCTTTACTATTATAGTGCCTAGACGCCCTGTATCCGCTCCAACAGCCAGGCCATGTTTTCGCCGAGGTTCTTCATGTTGGCCATGCCTTCTGTATCTTGCGCCGCTTCGCCGGGGGCATTTCCGTAAGCCATGTTCCAGTAGCTGGAGCCGACGAGGAACATTTCTTTGCTGTGCAGGAAATGGTTCAACGTATCGAACGCACTGATTGCGCCGCCGCGACGGGCTGCGACTACAGATGCGCCGACTTTGTGTTTGAGCAGTCCTTTATTCGCCGCCAAGACAATGCTGGCCCGATCAATCAATGCTTTAATCTGCGAGGTCACGCCAGCCGAATAGACTAGCGAGCCCAGGATGATGCCGTCAGCGGCAATCATTTTTTCCAGACAAGCATTAAAATCGTCGCTCATAATGACGCAGCGCCGGTTTTTCAATTTCAGACAAGCGCCGCAGGCAGTACAGCCGCCTATCGTTTGGTCGGCCAACGAGATCATTTCCGTTTCGATGCCGCGGCAGTTCAACTCAGCAAACACAGTTTGCAGCATTAATGAGGTGTTTCCGTCTTTGCGCGGACTACCATTGATGCCAATCACTTTCATTCCCCAGTATCTCCTACTCTAATAATTTATTACAGGCTCACAGGAAAATTCGATCCACTCCCCTGCTACCATAAAAGCAAACCATATTATGGATACTTTCGCTTTTCACAATGTACTTTCCTTCCACAAGTAAAAATGATGCGCGTCCTTTCTTTTACCGTTATTCGTTATCCCTTCGTTCCCCCCAAGCCCCGCGGAAGCGGTTTTGCCGGAAACTTGAGGACGAGGAAGCCAATCAGCGAGAAGCAGGCAAGTTCGGCAATATAGACGCCCGGATGGCGTCTACGAGCGAGCGCCACGGACGGCGCATTCGCGAGGCATATTGCCGGACGCAGACCGCTTCGACCATGCTTGGCCCGAAGTCCGATCCCTTCCGGCAAAACCACTTTCGCGGATAGAGCTAAAGAAAATAAGCATCACACCACTATCAAATTCAATTTGCCAATGCTCTCAACATTCCCAAAAACGAATTGCTCCGCCCCCATCCTGCGAAGCAATTCTCCGTCGTTCCCCCCAAGCCCCGCGGAAGCGGTTTTGCCTGAAACTTGAGGACGAGGCTGCCAAGCAGCGAGAAGCAGGCAAGTTCGGCAATATAGACGCCCGGATGGCGTCTACGAGCGAGCGCCACGGACGGCGCATTCGCGAGGCATATTGCCGGACGCAGACCGTTTCGACCATGCTTGGCCCGAAGTCCGATCCATTCCGGCAAAACCGCTTTCGCGGATAGAGCTAAAGAAATGAAATGCCACACTACTACCAAGTTTAATTTGCCAAGACTTTCAACATTCCAAAGTACAAGAAACACCTTCGCAACCATTCTCCGTCGTTCCCCCCAAGCCCCGCGGAAGCGGTTTTGCTAAGACCTTTAGGATGAGGTTGCCGGACAGGGAGCGGCAGGCAAAATCATAGAAACGGGCAACAGGACGTTGCCCGCAGATATTGTGCCACGGATGGCGTCATATATCTGGCATTTCTAGGATTGCAGACTGCTGCGACCATGTCTGGCCCGAAATCCGCCCCGTCATGGCAAAACCACTTTCGCGGATAGAGCTAAAGAAACTAAATACCACACCACTATCAAATTCAATTTGCCAATGCCATCAAGATCGCAAAGAAAAAAAGCCTTCGCAACCATTCTGCGAAGGCTTCCTCATTCCTCTAGGAAAGTAGCGAACTATGGGGTACTCTCGGGGTCAGGCTTGCATTATTGCTGAAATTGACTTGTTTAAGAAACATCGAGGGCGGTTCTGCCCACTTCTTTTCTGCCGTAAAATCACTACATGTTATGAATACTTTCGCTTTTCACAATGTAATTCCCTCCCACAAAAAACAAAAGTAGTAAGCAACGCGGGGACGAAATTCTAGTTTTCACATCGTTATTCGTCGTCCCCCAACGCCTCGCGCCAAGAATTTTTTAATAGCGTTTAGGATCAGAATATACTGGCCAATGAGCAAGGACGCGCCCCGCCGCTGATGGGCCACGGACGAGCCGTTCAGCGAGTATCCTGACGGCGTAGGCGGTTCTGACGATGGCCGTTTTTTTGATCCGGTAGCGGTTGAAAAAGTTCTGTCGCTCGGCGACACCCGACAACGGATAAGATTGCCGCGCTGCGCTCGCAATGACGCCATTAATTTCAGCCCGACAAACCAAAAGCCTTCGCAACTATTTCTGCGAAGGCTTTACTCTATTCTACAATTCCCCCATGACCATTGCGATTTTCACGCCATCGAAGAATCCCTTATTATAATGCGCATAACTTACCAGTGAGGTCATCGCTAAAATTGCATCGTTTAGTGCCTCGACTTTTTTGTCCGGAAGGTCGCTCAATAAGGTTTTAATTTCCTGATCGACCTTACCATATTCGCTGGATATGGTTTCGTATTCCAGTTTCCGATCCACGCTGCTTTGGCGACTTAGAACGAACTCCTGCCATTCCCGCTCCACGCATTCGCCGTTCATGGATTTTCCGGTCATCATTTCTCGGGTCAAGATGAAACGCCTCCCTTTTTGTTTACGGCACAGCCTCCTATTACTCCTAGCGTTATTATAGCACTTCTGTCGTGATACTTTCAATGTTTTATTACTTTTACCAGGAGTTAAATTACTTTAAGTGTTATTATATGACCATAAACAGGAGGTGTTTCGTTTGGCAATACGAATCAAAGTTTCTGACTTTCTCGGGCGCTATAAGATGACGCAAAAAGATTTAGCGCAAAAGACCGGCATCCGCCCGGCGACGATTTCGCTGCTGTATCATGAAGAGACGAAACGAATTGATATTGAGCATATCGAAAAGCTCTGCGCCGCCTTCCACTGCCAGCCCGGCGACTTGTTCGAATACATTCCCGAATAATCCGCTGGTTATATCTTACTCCTGGAGCCCTTGTGCAGCGTCGGCAATAGTGATATTGTATAAAATAAATATATTGCATCGTAGTGAAAGGTGGAATGGAATCCAACACGTCGTTACGCTTTGGCGTGTATGGAGAACGTAAATTTTAAAACATACAATTTTACAGATTCGCATGACAACCAAGTTGTACTGGAAACAACGATTATTTGTTTTGCCGTTCTGTAATTGCTATCGTTTTAAAATTTACTCGTTTGGCACATTCTTCTTGTTCCCATAGTTAAGAAGGCCGCAGAGTAAATCTGCCGCCTTCTTTTTTTTGCGATTGCTTATATTACATTTTTTATAGGAGAGTGAAACAAATGCTTGACTTGCTTCGTTTAAAAAGCCATGCGCAACGTCCCCGCTTGTTTGAAAAAGGTACCGCGTCGCTATGGGATGACGCGCATATTTCAAAAGGAATGCTTCGCGCCCATCTGGATCCAAATACGGATGCAGCCAGCCGGAAGACGGCAATCATCGAATCGACCGTACATTGGCTGTCAGAACAATTTTTATCGCGTCCGTCCTCTATTTTAGATCTAGGCTGCGGCCCTGGCCTATATGCCAAACGGCTTGCCGCATTAGGACACGATGTTGTCGGTATCGATTTTTCCAAGCGATCTATTGATTATGCCGTCCAAGACGCAGCCGGAACCAATCTTTCGCTGCACTATTTATATCAAAATTACCTGGAGATCGAGTATCATGAAACATTTGATTGCATCCTTATGATTTATTGTGATTTTAGCGTTCTCAATGACCAAGAACAGGCCGTATTGCTTGCCAAGGCCTACCGCGCACTGCGCCCTAACGGACTATTCATTTTCGATATTTTCAACAATAACTATCCACGCCGCAAGATGCCTTCAGCCGCTTGGACTATCGAATCGGATGGCTTTTGGTCAAGCAGTCCCTATCTCGCCTTGTCTGAAACATTCCATTATCCTTCTGCGCAAGCCTTTGTCGATCAATACGCGATTCTTCACGCCAATGGAAGAATCGCGGTCTATCGCAACTGGAACCGCTATTATTCCCAGACAGAAATTCGCCGTCTCCTTGCCGGTTTCAATTTTTCCACGCTCGGCTGCCATGATCAGCTAATAGCAAGCAGCACGTTCACCTCTTGCGACGTCACCTTTGTCGTTTGTCAAAAAACTGCGCCGGCAACGTGACAAAAGTGATGTATCCAGTGTATTCCAAAAGCGTAGGAACGCTCAGGCTTGCTTATATGACTTTATTTGTTTTCGTACTGCTCTTTCACAACGCTAGCAAAGCGTCCCACTTTGTCGATATGAGTTTGATGCTTCGGTTTCCATCGCCTGTTGTTGCTGTAATGGGTCTTGTTCGATAAGTTACAGTTCAATTGGCTACCAAGAATTTATATGCAGCCTTTCTTCCAGTTGCACTTCTTTTTGCAATATGCTTTTCGCATTGGCATCTTTGTAGCCAAAAGGAATGATTGAGGCGTTCTCGATAAACTGGACACTCCAGAGTTAGTGAATCACGGTTTATCAGCCTTTTTCATTTTATGCTGCAGATTGAAGTTCAGCAGCCCGCTTTTTGAATGCCGGAATGGTTAAATTGCCAAGTGCTGCGTGCCGACGATTTCTATTGTAAAACGATTCAATATACCAGAATAAATCCCGGCGCAGTTCTTCGATGTTCTTGTATTTCCTACCTCGTATCCGTTCGCTTTTTAGCGTGCTAAAAAACGTTTCGGCACACGCATTATCCCAGCAGTTTCCTTTGCGACTCATACTGCACTGCATTTTATAGGTTTTTAGATTTTCGCGATAGGCATCACTGCAATACTGCGAACCATGATCGGAATGATGAATAAGCCCTGGCGAAGGACGACGTCGCTTTACCGCCGTTTCTAATGCTGCTATGCACAGTTCCGTGCGCATGTGATATTCGACGCTCCAGCCGACGATTTCTTTATCATGAATATCTTTTACGATTGCTAAATACGCCGTGCCTTCTTCGGTAGCAAGATAGGTGATGTCAGTTACCCATACGGTATCTGGCTGATTCACATTGAAATTTTGTTGCAATAAATTTTCTGCTACGGGCAACAAATGCTTTGAATCGGTGGTGCAGACGCGAAAGGTTTTTTTCTTGCGAACGGAGTAAAGCTGGTTGTCTTTTTGTATGCGATACGCGCGATTACGACTGCAGTGGGGAATTTCTTCTCGCACATCACCCAACATTTTCGTCAAGCCACACATGCCACGACAGGCATCATGGCTCTTTTTCATCAGATCTAAAATCCGTTGATTTTCGTTGCTGCGTTGGCTTGCAGGCCGACGTAGCCATTCGTAATAACCACTGCGTGATACATCGAAAACATTGCACATCTTGCCAACCGAAAACACGCAGTGGTGTTCTTTAATGAACGAATAAATTACTTCCGGTTGCTCGTCGCAAAGATGGCGGCCGCCTTTTTTAGAATTTCGTTTGTTTGCTCTAGATCGGCGATACGCCGTTTCGATTTTTGTAGTTCGGCTTCCATTTCGGCAAATCTGACCTTATCAGGAATTTGTCGATCTTTTGTTTCGCGAATCCAGTTCCGAAGGGTCTGCTCAGAAAGACCAAAATCTTTGGCTGTACCAGCAACACTACCGCCTTCTTCAAGCACTCGTGCAACCACTTGTTTTTTGAATTCCGGACTATATCTTTTTCCAGTATTGTTTGCCATTTTCATCACCTCCACAGGTTTAGAATACTCTAACTTCCCTGTGTCCGGCAAATCGGGTATGCCTCAGATGGCCGCTATTTCAAGTTCTTGCGGAATGTTTAATGCACTTTTTACTGCGGTTGTGTTTTGTGGAATGAACGTGACGCCAAACACATCGTTTTCAGCTAGACTTAATAATATGTTTTCAATGCAGCACCACACGGACGCCAGGCAGTTCAAGTCGTATACTCTTGTGCTTTGAGCGACTTGCGTCTTGGGTTTATATATCACAACGAGCAGTTCCGGCGCGGTTAGGATCATTTTTTTCTGCTTAGGTATCGCATCAAGATACATCGATTTTGCAAGGCTGTCGCAGTTCTCAAATTGCTGCTTCATTTCATCGGTCACGCTTTCGCTCATCGGCTCTGTTTGTGTTAGTGCAAAGCGTAGATTGGATTCTTTGACTAAAACGAAGTCCCATTCTTTAAGATGATTGTAGCTTGGTGCTTTCAATCCTGCTTTTAACGCTTTTTCTATAATTTCGTACGGCACTTCTGCTTGCGAAAAATCTCTGAGCGTTCTTCGCCGATTTATGACTTCGAACAATTCCATTTTCCTAACTCCTTTTCCATTGCGTCAACAAGGGCTGCACACAGAGATGATTTTCCGTCGTTCGTAAAGTACGATGCCAGCTCTATGATAGTGCCTAGACGCCCTGTATCCGTTCCAGCAGCCAAGCCATGTTTTCGCCGAGGTTCTTCATGTTGGCAATGCCTTCTGTATCTTGCGCCGCTTCGCCAGGGGCATTGCCGTAAGCCATGTTCCAGTAGCTGGAGCCGACGAGGAACATTTCTTTGCTGTGCAGGAAATGGTTCAACGTATCGAACGCACTGATTGCGCCGCCGCGACGGGCTGCGACTACGGATGCGCCGACCTTGTGTTTGAGCAGTCCTTTATTCGCCGCCAAGACAATGCTTGCCCGATCGATCAAGGCTTTAATCTGCGAGGTCACGCCGGCCGAATAGACTGGCGAGCCTAGGATGATGCCGTCGGCGGCAATCATTTTTTCCAGACAAGCGTTAAAATCGTCGCTCACAATGACGCAGCGCCGATTTTTCAATTTCAGACAAGCGCCGCAAGCGGTGCAGCCGCCTATCGTTTGCTCGGCCAACGAGATCATTTCCGTTTCAATGCCGCGGCAGTTCAACTCAGCAAACACGGTTTGCAGCAATAAGGAGGTGTTTCCGTCTTTACGCGGACTACCATTGATGCCAATCACTTTCATTCCCCAGTATCTCCTACTCTAATAATTTATTACAGGCTCACAGGAAAATTTGATCCACTCCCCTGCTACCATAAAAGCAAACCATATTATGGATACCTTCGCTTTTCACAATGTAATTTCCTTCCACAGACAAAATGATGCGACGTTCTCTCTTTTAGCGTTATTCGTTATCTCTTCGCCCCCCCAAGCCTCGCGGAAGCGGTTTTGCCAGAAACTTGAGGGCGAGGCTGCCAAGCAGGGAGAAGCAGGCAAGTTCGGCAATATAGACGCCCGGATGGCGTCTATGAGCGAGCGCCACGGACGGCGCATTCGCGAGGCATATTGGCGAACGCAGACCGCTTCGACCATGCTTGGCCCGAAGTCCGATCCATTCTGGCAAAACCACTTTCGCGGATAGAGCTAAAGAAAATAAGCATCACACCACTATCAAATTCAATTTGCCAATGCTCTCAACATTCCAAAAAACGAATTGCTCCGCCCCCATCCTGCGAAGCATTTCTCCATCGTTCCCCCCAAGCCCCGCGGAAGCGGTTTTGCCGGAAACTTGAGGACGAGGCTGCCAAGCAGCGAAAAGCAGGCAAGTTCGGCAAGATAGACGCCCGGATGGCGTCTACGAGCGAGCGCCACGGACGGCGCATTCGCGAGGCATATTGCCGGACGCAGACCGCTTCGACCATGCTTGGCCCGAAGTCCGACCTCTTCCGGCAAAACCGCTTTCGCGGATAGAGCTAAAAAAACGAAATACCGCGCCACTAACAAGTTGGATTTGCCAAAATTGCGGACATTCAGTAAAAGCTTGCCCACTTCGCTTGCAAGGCCGCTTAATCAGTAAAAAATAAAGACCGCCTCATCATCGGCGCTTCAGCCGCCTGATTGAGCCAGTCCCTTGTTTTAACCCATCAACTGCATTTTGTCCACCCCGGACTCTTACGACGAAAACTTTTCCCGCCTCGCTTCAATCCGCTCTTGCAAATCAATGAAAGCACGCATATATTCGCCAATGATCTTATTGCATATTTCCACGGCCAATTGTTCGCTATAAATGTGTGCCGTGGTATTTCGATCGTTCAACATAGCCAGCCACAATTCATCCTGTTCGATCAGTCCGGCTGAAAACGCTTCACGCAGTACGGTTTTAGGCGAGTTCAATCCAGTAAGACCTTCCGCTTCAAACATTGTTTTCAAAGTTTTCCAGGCCAGTTCAAAAGTGAATTTAAAGCGTTGAATCAAGCCATCCCGCAGTAAATCATTCCTCTTATCAAATTTCGCCGCACCGTCCTGCAATCGGTTCAATGCATTCTTATAATTTTCGAATTTCTGATTATCATTGTTCATAAATGACCACGCCTTCTTTGTTTATATTTTCCAGCAGACGCATGTCGGTATTCGCATTAATCAATACCACATCAATCTTTAATAGTGTTGCCAAATCATCTATCTCGCTAAAAAAAGATCCTTGGTTGGCAAACTCAGCAGCCGGCTATACCGCCAAATCAATATCACTGCTTGCTTTATGATTGCCGCTGGCGCGCGAACCAAATAAAACGATTCGTTGTATTGCATATTTTCTACCGATAGCCCGTATGGATTGAAGAAGGCTGTCCTTCAATCCGCCACTTATCTCATCCATTGTAAACCACCCGTCATTCTTCATTAAATGCGCAGCTGTAAAAACACTAGATCGTATGAATACTTTCGCTTTTTACAAGCCACTTTCCTTCTGCAGAAGAAAAACAGTCACCACCGGCGTTACGTTCTCTATTTCGCGGAAGCACTTTTTCCAAGACATTTGGGATGAAGTTGCCAGACAGGGAGAGGCATGCAAAATCATAGAAACTAGCAACAGGACGTTGCCCGCAGATATTTCGCCGCGGATGGCGTCATATCTCTGCATTTCTAGGATTGCAGACTGCTGCGACCATGTCTGTCCCGAAATCCGCCCCGTCATGGCAAAACCGCTTTCGCGGATAGAGCTAAATAAACTAAACACCACACCACTATCAAATTCAATTTGCCAATGCCATCAACATCGCAAAAAAAGCCTTCGCAACCATTCTGCGAAGGCTTCCCCATTTCTCTAGGATACTAACACGATCCCCACGAGGATCAACGGCAGCAGCAGCACGAAGAACATCACCAGCGTAAACAATACTACATTTCCCAATGCTTTCGAAAACGCATACTCCTGCACTTCCATCAGACAGGCGATTAGCAACACCAGCTGCCAAAGACCAATGGCGACGCTGATCGCGCCGGACTGCAGCGCGGCAAGAGGCTCGATTGCCTCGCCTGTAACACCAAAGCGGAGCAAAACGCCGAGCACGATCAGCAATTGAAAGACCGACGGCAGCGACGCCCAAGCGAGCGCCATGCGCAGTTGCGCCACGTTTGCCGCGCCGCCGAACACCCTGCCTGTCCATTTCATGATATAACTGCCGCCGTAGACTGCGACTGCGCCCCAGAGCGGCCCGGTCACGACCGCCATCATCACGAAGGCAGGAAAATTGACCAGCCGCATCAACTCTTCGTTGGTCACCTGTTGAAACGTAATCGCAATCCCTTGCAGCACCGTCAGCAGCGGCACGCCGTAGCCCGGACGATGTTCAAGCAGCCAGCGCAACGTCATTCGCGGCTTCGTCAGCATCATCCGCCAAAGGTTCGTTTGTCTTCCCAGTCCCGCCTCGTTCATCCCGACACCCCGCTTCACTCTTTTTTCTCTACCATACTGATTCTGGGCAAAACAAAAACTTCCTGCCCTATCCTTTGCGCAAAAATCCGCGTCGGCAACGTTATCGAACTTTTTTGCTTGTTTGATTTGATAGTAACAGGTGCTGCGCGCTATACCTGCCATCTTGACCAGCTCGGTGATCTTGTAGTTATGCCTCAGTTCGTAGATCACTTGTGCTTTTTCCTTGTCGCTTGTTTCCTGCTCCGCACTAAGGCATCTAACTTTTTTAAATAGTCATTTTCCATTCTTAATCGTTAGTTTTCCGCAATCAAATCCTCCTCTATTTGCTTATCTAGTCTCGGTTTTCGTCCTTTTATTGTCCCGCTTGATGCACAAGCCCGGCCTCTACGCTCGCTATAGAGGCCGCCTGAACCTTCTTCAAGATAGATTCGCTCCCATGATTGAACGCTGGATCGAGATATACCATACTTTGCTGCTGTTTCATGTTGACTGAGATTGTTTTTTCTCATGTCTTCAATTACGCGTTGTTTGAAATCTCCTGTGTAGATTGCGTTTGCAATTCCTTTTGGCAAAAAAACACCCCTTATGTTAGAAAGTATATCATCTGTCTAACATAAGGGGTGCAGTTCAAACGCGCTGCGTCTCCAACTGCTTTTTCTTAGGTTCTTCCGTAGCGATCCTCATAACGGACAATGTCGTCCTCGTCCAGGTAGCTGCCGTTTTGCACCTCGATAATCTGAAGCGGCAATCTGCCGGGATTTTCAAGCCGATGCTTCGTCGTCTGCGGCACAAAAACGCTTTCGTTTTCATGCACCATCTGCTCGCTTTCTCCGATCGTCACCTTGGCCGTACCGCCGATCACGATCCAATGTTCGCTGCGATGATAATGCATTTGCAGGCTAAGGACCTCATCGGGATTCACGACGATCTTCTTCATTTTGTAGCCTGGCCCGGAACCGAGCACAGTATAATAGCCCCACGGCCGGTAAATCGTCGTATGCTGATCGGCCTCGATCCGGCCGCGCGCCTTCAAGTCAGACACCAACTCTTTGACCTTTTGCGACTCGCCTTTCTTTGCGACGACGATCACGTCATCCGTTTCGACAACCAGGATATCCTCAAGACCGATTCCGGCGATCAGGCGACTGTGCGCCAGAATCAATGAATTGCTGCACTCAATCGGCAGGCAATCGCCCTTTAGCGCGTTGCCGTTCTCATCCTTAGCCAACGCATCGTAAATGGCGTCCCATGAGCCAATGTCATTCCAGCGCGCTGTAATCGGCAGCATCACCATCGACGTTGATTTTTCCGCAATCGCATAGTCAAAGGAAATACTGGGCAGTTCGGCAAAAATTTCCGTCATCGCCGCCAGGCCGCTCTCCGTCGCTTCATAAAGTTCCGTTTGATACGCTTTTAGTTCCGTCATAAAACGCTGCATCGTAAAGGCGAACATGCCCGCGTTCCAATAATAGTTGCCTGCCGCAAGATACGACTCTGCCGTTGTTTGATCCGGCTTCTCGCGAAACGATTGTACCGTAAAACCGTTCTCAAATGCCGACCCGGCTTGAATATAGCCATACCCGGTTTCCGGATGGTCCGGCCGGATGCCGAGCGTGACGATCTTGTCAAATTTCGCCAACTCGACCGCCTGGCGGACATTGACAATGAACAGGTCCACCGGCTCGATCAGATGATCGGCCGGCGTCACATATAAAATCTCGTCGTCTGCGCAGCCCAGTTCTTCTCTGCAGTACTGAACGGCAAACGCGATCGCCGGCGCAGTATTTCGCGCTACCGGTTCGAGCAGGATGTGCGCTTCCGGCGCACCAACGGCAATCAATTCCGTTTTCACCAAATGGATGTATTCCTGATTGGTCACGACGATCATATCCGCCGCTTTTACCACCGGAAGAAAGCGGGCTATCGTCTGCGCGAGCAGTGACGTATCGCCGTTCAGTTTTAAAAATTGCTTGGGAAATAAACTGCGCGACAGCGGGAAAAGACGGCTGCCGCCTCCCCCTGCCAGAATGATGATTTTCATCGGCTGCTTCCCCCTTTTCTCAACCGGGCCGAAACATGGCGCAGCGTTTTATCCAGCGACAAGCCGGCAATACAGTAGCCGACAATGCTTTCCGCCCCCTGATTGCGATTTATGCCCTCCGCCATAATCCCGTCGTAGCAGCCGCCCGTTTCAGGATTTATCATGCTTTCGTCACAGGAATTCGCTCCCGCATACCAGGCGAAGCTCCGCTTGGCCGCTGCCAATAAACTAACCTCGCCGGTAACATCGTATGCGGCCAGATGCGCCAGAGTAGACATTGACGCCTCCAGCGGCTGTTGGTCGTATAACGCAGGCTTCGCACCGCGCTGCCACCACCCCTGACAGCCAACCGGACGATAAAAGTCGTCCCGAAACGCATCCTGATCAAGAAAAAACAAGCTTTGCTGCGCGATTGTCAAAAAGCGCGGCTCGCCGGTTCGCCGGGCCGCCACGAACATCGCCCATGGCAACAGAGCATTGTCATACGTCAGACTGTTTTCAAACCAACGCCACTCGCTGTCTGCAGCACATTGTTCAAAGCATACGGCAATTGCATTCGCAATTTTGCCGCTGCATTCTTCGCTCATCGTTCTGCTGATCAGATCAAGACCAATCAAGGCGTAGGCCTGGCCGCGCAGATGCTGGAGTAAGGCGGCTTGCGGCAGAGCAAGCCGAATCGCGCTGGCGCAGGCGGCTTTTACGCCGTTTGGCATCAGCGAAGAAGCCAACGTATAACCAAGCGCCCAAAGACAGCGCCCAAAACATTCTTCCGAACCTTGTTTTTCAGTAAACTGCCGCCCGTAAGTCATGAAATTGCGAAAATGGCCGCTTTCCGTCTGCGCATGCAGAAGGAAGGCCAGATAGCGATAAATCAACGTAAGATAAGCCGGTTTCGGCTCAGTTTCATAGAGCATAACGGCCATGATCAGCGCGCGTGCATTGTCATCGGTCGTATACCCTTTTGCCAAGTCCGGCACATCATAGCGTGTATGCTGAAACATGCCGGTATCGTCGGTCATGCGAAAAATATGAGCATCATCAAAGCGCGAGCTGAATTTAGCTTTCATTCGCTTTTCATCGCCTTACAACTCACCAGCGCAGGATAGTCTCTCATCACGACTTCCGCTTCGTTCCTTTTTGGCACGCGCTGCGCCGCAACGGCAAGACGATCCGGCAGTTTCGCCAGCGACGGCCTAAGAATCCGGCTCGTGTCTTCGCGCAACATCGTAGCCTCTTCCTCAATGATCCGCTTACTCAATTGCGCATATTGCACAGCTACTTTCGCCCAAGTCATCGTTTCGCCGACTGCCAGCGTCCGCTCTTCCATCTCCTGCTTACGCTTTGCATCGCCGAGCACGATCCGGATACAGCTTGCGATTGAATCGGCATCCTTGAATTCGGCAAGCAGACCGCGCCCCTCGCCCAGCATTTCTTCTGCATAGCGATAAGGCGTCGATATGATGACCCGCCCGCAACCGACCGCGTAGGCCAGCGTTCCGCTGACCGCTTGTTCCTTCGAGAGATACGGCGTCAGGTACATGTCCGATAAGTGCAGGTACGTCATCACTTCTTCCTTGCTGAGATATTTATCAATAAAGCGAATGTTGTCCTGCACGCCAAGACTGGTCGCCAAATCGATCAGACTTTGCCGGTAGGTTTCACCCATTGCGTCCTTGACGCAGGGGTGCGTCTTGCCAAGAATCAGGTAGACGAGATCCGGATGCTCCGCTGCCGCTTTCGCCACTGCTTCAATACCGTATTCAAGCCCTTTGGCCGGACTGATAAGGCCAAAACTGCTGATGACCTGCTTGTCCGCCAAACCGTATTCCTCTTTCAGTATTTCGCGCGCCTTGACCTGCATATCCGGTACGCCATGCGGAATGAAAACGATCTTCTCCGTCGCAATCTCATACATATTCTCCAGTATTGCGATCGAACTTTCCGCCATCGTCACCACTGTCGCGCTAAGATCGCCCAAATCGCGCAAAACTCTTCGCTGCTTTGCGGACGGTTCCAAGAGTACCGTGTGCGTCGTAACGATAAAGGGTATTCGTAATTCTCTTGCCAGATCAAGAATGTATTCGCCGCACTCGCCGCCAAAGATGCCGTATTCATGTTCAATGACCAGCAGATCGACATTGTCATTCGCCCAAAGCGCCGCCAACTGATAACTCACGCGTTCATGCTGGTTCAGCTTATATTTTACTTGGGTATTAGAATGAGGTTTGCCATAAGCGTCTTTATCGACTACCGCAATGACGCTGGGCCTGATCCAGGTCAGCTTATCAATTTCAGTCAGCAAATCTTCGGTAAAGGTGGCTAAGCCGCACTCGCGCGGCGGATAGGTGCTTAAAAAAGCAATCTTTCTTATTTTCGTTGTTGCGATCATTTTATCTCTCCTTCTTTCTCTCAACGCTTCCGCTGCTTCACGTCCTGCTGTTTATTGCCTGCCGGCAGAATCTTTTCCTGACAGCGGTTGTCCTAATAAAGCGTCGCATCGATCGCTTCCGGACAGCGTTTGAGATACTCCAGCAACTCGCTTACATTGGCGGTTGCCAGTGCGATGCAGGAATCTGCGCCGCCATAATACATCTTCAGCACGCCTGTCTTTTCATCGACGACGCAGCCGCTGGGAAAAACGACATCGTCGACATCGCCTTCGCGCTCGTACCACTCGGTTGGCCCAAAGACCCATTCATCGCTGCGGTGCAGCACCTTCAGCGGATTATCAAGATCGAGCAGCGCCATGCCCAGGCGATAGATCGACCCGGAAGCCGTCAAACGCACACCATGGTAAAGCAGAATCCAGCCTTCGGACGTTTCGATCGGCGGCGCCGCCAGACCGATTTTTCCGCCATCCCACCAGCCGCCGCGCCGCGCATGCATCAATACCTGGCGTTCGCCCCACTGGGAAAAATCATCGGTGACCGAGAGCCAGATATGAGCGCCCGGCACATAGTTTGCAGTGATCGGACGATGAATCAGCGCCCATTTTCCGTTAATCCGGCGCGGAAAAAGCGCCGCATCCTTATCTTCCGGCGGCATAATCGGGCCGCAGCGTTCAAACTTGATGAAATCGCTCGTCAGCGCCATTGCCACCAATGGTCCGCCGCGCGAATAGGCCGTGTAAACAATGGCCCATTTCTCTAATTCAGCCAGCCAGGTAATCCGCGGATCTTCAATGCCCCACTGCTCTTCCGGATAGTGCTCCGGATCCGGTTCAAGCGTCGGCACGCGTTCAATCTGCCAATTGCTCACGCCATCGTCACTGATCGCCTTAGTCAGATGTGAAAAGCCCCGCCGGTCTTCGACCCGAGCCAGCAGCAACACCTTGCCGTGAAACATCGTTGCCGCCGGATTGAACACGGTATTCGCCGGGTAAGGCCAGCCTTTGGCGGTCAGGATAGGATTATTGGGATAACGCTGAAACAACTCTTTATATGTATTGTTTTCGCTCTTTAACTTGGATTCAAACCTGTTTTTGCCCATAAAAAAAAACCTCCTACGTCTGGGTATTCGGCGGATGCCGGCAAGTGTGATAGGTCACACCAATCCCTATATTCCGTGGCGGTTATGCATAGTATTGATTTGTCAATGCTACCGATAGCGTCTAACGAGCCGTAGTTCATTGTACACCATTTTTTTCCATTCGTCAAATCAGCGTTTCTTCGACGTAAACAATTGTATATTTAAATTAGACATTGTAGTATGATGAGCCAAATAACAAGCGCGCGCAAGGAGGGCATCCATCATGCATAATCCGATCGTAACACGCTATCCCGGCAACCCGATACTGACCAAGCAAGATGTTCCTTACGACGTCCATACCGTACATAACGCCGGCGTTGCCAAATACCACTCCAGGTACTACATGCTGTTTCGCTCGCATCTTGCAACCGGTCGTTCCGTTATCGGCTTGGCTGAAAGCAGTGACGGTTATTCGTTCACGGTGCGGCCTGAGCCGTTCATTGTCCCTGCAAGCGAAGGAATTTTCCAAAAGTATGAAGCGTTCGGCGTGGAAGATCCCCGTATTTCATGCATTGACGATGCATACTACATCACCTACAGCGCCTATTCCAAATACGGCGTACGCATCGTACTGGCAAAAACCG
This sequence comes from Negativicutes bacterium, assembly GCA_963667825.1. Lineage (GTDB taxonomy): Bacteria > Bacillota > Negativicutes > SG130 > SG130 > Azotosporobacter. The sequence goes on from OY764022.1 coordinate 481,931, forward strand.
TTGATTTCACTTCATTGGAGCGTATCGCACTGATTACCGAAGCGGATTATCGCAACATCGTCTTGTTTCCGGAAAAAATAAACGGCCGCTATGTGCGCCTCGACCGTCCTCACTCAGAAATTTCGCCCTGGGCGATTTGGATCAGCTATTCGCCCGACCTCGTCTATTGGGGCGAAGCAGAATTGATCATGTTGCCGGAAGCGTATCACTGGGATGAAATGAAGATCGGCCCCGGAGCGCCGCCGATCAAGACGGAGCGGGGCTGGCTGTCGATCTATCACGGCGTTTTCCCTACCATGGCCGGCGCCGTATACCGGCTTGGCGTCGCCTTGCATCAGCTCGATGATCCGTCTGTCATTCTCGGCGTCAGCAACCGTTGGATTTTGCAGCCGGAAGATGCTTGGGAAGTGACCGGCTATGTGCCAAACGTCGTATTCAGCTGCGGCGCCGTCGCGGAAGAAGACGGCAGCGTCAAAATCTACTGGGGGGCCGCCGATTCTGTAATGTGCGTAGGCACCGCCAACATTAACGATCTGGTGGATCTTTGCCTTAACCACAGTCGAGCTGCGCTTCCCTGAACAACGCTTTCGCTATTCGCCGCGAATCACGCGCAGCAATTCCGCTGTTTTTTCCGTCACCAGGGCTTTATCGCCGCGACTTTCCACATTGAGGCGCAGCAGCGGTTCCGTATTGGATGTGCGAAGGTTGAATCGCCACTGTTCATATTCCACGCTAAGGCCATCGGTGCGATCCACGTTAATCGCCTTGGGAATGTAGATTTCTTCAATTTTCCGCATGACTCGATCCGCATCCTGCACCGTACTGTTGATCTCACCACTGACCGGGAAGGCAGCCATCCGTGCGGCCACCAATTGCGACAGCGTTTTTCCGCTTGCGCTGATAAGCCCGGCCACCAACAGCCACGGTATCATGCCGCTGTCGCAATAGGCAAAGTCTTTAAAATAATGATGTGCGGACATTTCTCCGCCATAAACCGCGTCTTCCTGGCGCATGCGTTCCTTGATAAACGCATGACCGGTCTTGCTTTGAATCGCCTGGCCTCCCGCCGCCTTCACCATTTCAATCGTATTCCAGGTCAGGCGCGGGTCATGGATGATTTTTGCACCCGGCTGGCGCTGTAAAAACGCTTCTGCCAACAGACCGACCATGTAGTAGCCCTCGATGAATTCCCCGTGTTCATCAAATAAAAAGCAGCGGTCAAAATCGCCGTCCCAGGCAATACCAAAATCAGCGTTCGCTTCCCGTACGGCGTTAGCTGTCGCCGCACGATTTTCAGGCAGCAACGGATTGGGAATTCCATTGGGAAAGGCGCCGTCCGGTTCATGATTTAATTTGACGAAATGAAACGGCAAGTGTCTTTCCAGCGCGTCAAGCGCCGGTCCGGCGCAGCCGTTTCCCGCATTGACGACTATTTTCAGCGGCTTTAGCCGTTCAACCTTGACATAGCGCAGCAAGTGCGCAATATAGCCCGGCATGATGTCAAAAGCCGCAACCATTCCCGGAAGCGTACTTGCGTCAAGCGGCCAGATATGCGCCGCATCGACAACAATCTCTTCCAGCTTGCGTAACCCGGTATCGCCGCTGACGGGCCTTGCTCCGGCGCGTACCAGTTTCAGTCCGTTGTAATCGATCGGATTATGGCTTGCCGTAACCATGATGCCGCCATCCAGCTCCAGATGCTGCGCGGCAAAATAGATCATCTCCGTACCGCAAAGACCTAAGTCAAGCACCTGACAGCCCATCGCCTGCAAACCGCAAATCAGCGATTGCGTCAACGCTTCACTCGACAAACGAATATCACGGCCAACCGCCACGCGTTTTGCCGCAAAGAGTTCTGCAAAAGCCTGTCCGATCCGGTACGTCATCGCCTCATTCAGCTCATCCGGAACCCGCCCCCGGATGTCGTACGCTTTAAACGCGTCGCGTTTCATGCGCTGCGCCGCCTTCATCGCCCACGCTCCTGCAGGATCTCTTTATAGACGTCGATATAGTCTTTCACCATGCGCGTTTGCGAAAAATTGTCTTGCACTGTTTTGCGACAGTCTTCCCGTTTCAACGCGCCGACCTCTTTGCACTTTTCCGCCATCTCCATCACATTATCGACGAGAAAACCATTGATGCCGTTTTGGATGATTTCCGGCATTGAGCCTTTGTTGAACGCCAGTACCGGCGTACCGCAGGCCATCGCCTCAACGACGCTGAGACCGAACGGCTCGGCAAAATGAATCGGATGCAGCAGTGCATGGGCATGGCCCAAAACTTCATTGCGCTGCTCCGGTCCGACAGAACCGATATAGCGAATATCTTCATTCAGTTGTGGTTTGACCTGCGTCTCATAATATTCATTGTCCTGAACGATACCGGCAAGTACCAGTTTCATCTTCGCCCGTTTAGCGACTTCAATCGCTTCTCTTGTCCCCTTGTCCTTATGGATTCTGCCGAAGTAGACTAAATAATCGCCGCGCTCTTTCTGAAAATCAAATTCAGCCAGATCGATGCCGTGATGCACGGTCCGTACATAATCCAGCGTCGCACTGCGATCGGCATCGCTGATTGAGACATAATGCGTTTTTTTATTGTACCGCTCATAGACCGGCATAATCTTCGCCGAAGAAAAGCCGTGTATCGTCGTAAGCAGCGGCGTGTTGATCAGTCCGCTGTAGGTCAGCGGCAAAAAATCATAATGGTTGTGAATGAGGTCAAATTCAGCGGCGTGTTCCATGATTGACGCAATATGCAACGCCTCCCATACTTTCGCGTCAATCTTCCGGTTTTCCTCATACGGCGTTTCGCATACGCTGCGCAGCGTCGCAGATGTCAGTGAATCTCCTGTGGCATAGAGCGTCACATCGATTCCTTCCTGGACAAGCCCTTCCGTCAATAAGGAAACAACCCGTTCCCACGGCCCATAATGTCGCGGCGGCGTGCGCCACGCAATCGGTGATAGAATCGCGATTTTCATAAAAGCCTCAATTCAGGCAAAACATTTGGCAACTTTTTTCTCTTTTTCCATGTTTTGCATTTTACCTACTTCGACATCGCGGTCTACTATGCCTTTATAATAAAAAGCACGCTCCGCAGCAAAAGGCAGGCGGATCGTATTTGCTCTGCTAAAACCAAGTTAAAACAGTGCAAAGAAAAACAGCCGGGCGTTTACTATGCCCCAGCTGTTTTTATCTTTGCGCGTTACTTTTTCTGCATTGCCTGCCCGCAGCAATGAATTTCTGGATTGCCTCCGGCCTTAGTTACCGTGACTTCATTCCCGCAGAGCGGGCAAACAAAAACTTCTCCTGCTTGTGCCATTATCGCTAACCTCCCTTCTGTTATGTTTGAACGGCCATATCCGTTCCTATCATTAGTATGCATCTTCAGAGCAAAGGATACGGCCTCTTCACATTATTTTTCCGTTTTCCGTTTCGGAGTAGACGCCAACGCCTTCCATTCCTTTGACCACAAAACCGCTGCTGATAATCCGGCGCAAAGCGGCGCGTCCGCGCTGCAGTCTGGCTTTGGCCGCGCTGAGCGGAATGTCGATAATTTTAGCGGCATCGGACACGGAAAGGCCTTCGAGATCATGCAGTACCAAAATAATTCGCTGCGTATCCGGCAATTTCAAAATGGCCTGCTGAATTAAAAACTGATTGTATTTTGTCTCGCACATTTTGTCAGGATCTTCATTCGGCCGTTCGAGCGGCAGCAGCGCCGACTGAAGCGAGTCGTTCCATTCCACTTGGTTTTGGCTGCGGCTGCGTTTCTTGCGAAAATTAAGACAGACGTTAGTGCTTAAGCGATAAGCCCAAGTGTAGAGCGACGCCTCGCCCTTGAAATTTTTCAACGAACGATGTACTTGCAGCAAAATGTCCTGCAGTGCGTCGACCGCGTCGTCATGGTTGCCGAGCATCCGGTAAGCCAGTGAATAGAGCCTGGATTGGTATTGATCCGCAAACAAGCGCAAAGCGCGCTCGCTGTCGGCAGCGTTATATGCATCGAGAATATTTTTATCTTCTTCACTCATCTCATTCACCTCTTGCTTCTTCAATGAACGATGCCGCGCGGCATTCGCTTCAGCACCTCTTCCTCGTTTTCACTATACCCTGAATCGGTAAATTCGACAACGCCCAATCCGACGCCCGGCATTGCTTCGTACGCTTTGACTTCGCCTTTGGCGGTGGAGCCAAGTGCGCCAAGCAGGATATAAAGATCACGGAATGCGCCTTCGGGCTTGGCGAGTTCGACCAGGTTTTCATCCAGCTCCAATACCGCCATGCCGTTACCGGAGCTCAATAAGTCGAGTACCTGTCGATCAAATTCGCCGTGTTCGCGTCGGCTGCGTCCGGTCATGAGCGTACGCAGATCGTGCGATAGCGAGCCGGATACGAGCAGCAGCGTCTTGCCGCCCCATTCACGCAGCGCACCGCCCAAAGCCCGCCCCCAGCGAAACGCATCAATTGGCGATCCGGCAACCGACAGCGGCACGACCGGCACATCCCGCTCGGGAAACATGAAATGAAGCGGAATGGTCACTGCGTGGTCAACGCCGTGCTTGGCATTTTGCGGAAACACCAAACTTTTTGCTCCGGCATCCAGCAGCCGGTTCGCAAGCTCCCTCTGTCCGGCGACATCATATTCCACTTCGGTGCGAAAGCCGTAGTAATCGGTCACGGTCTTATGCGTATCCGCTGCATCGAGTGCAAAGTTTGCTCCGGTCTGCCAATGCGTCGTAACGGCGATAACCGCTTCGACGCCCCACTCTTTCAATCGTTTGCCGCTGTCGCGCAAGGCATTGACCACCGCGTTGTCCTTGCCGTCGAGCTCGTCTTCGAGCAGCGTTGGTGCATGCGGCACAAGCATGCCATATAGATTCGAATTTAATTTCATCATATTCGTTCATCCCTTTCAAACAACCTTTAGCAACTTAGTACACCATGGTTGCAAAAAGGATACGGGCACTGCAAAAAAATAAACCGCCCCGCAAAAACGGTTCGGTCTATTTAAAATGGCTTTACACAGCGCATGCTACGAAAGCACTTATAGGTTGTCCAACTTATTCGCCGCGTCCTGGTAACCTTGTTCGAACAACGCTCCAAGTACTGCGACATTTTTTTCAAAGCGCTGCAGTTTAAGGCTGCCGTCCGGACGAATGATCGTCGCTTTGCCCTGCCGTTCCAATTCTTCGACGAATAGAACGGTTTCATTATAATGCGTGTGCCGGTTCTCCAGTACCCGTACCAACGCGGGATATTTTCTGAACACCGTGCGGTAAATCATTTTTGCTTTGCGCGAGATCGGTTCTTTCCGATAACCTGGCGGCTGCGTAAGCACGACGACGACATGTTCACAGCCGTCGGCCAGCGCTTTTCGCACCGGAATCGGGTTGGCAATGCCGCCATCGAGATACGGCGTTTCGTTAATCATAACGATGGGCGATAAGAGCGGCAACGAACAGGACGCCTTGATATGCAGCAAGCCTGACGCCAGTTGCTCCTTGTCGAAATAATCGGTTCGTCCGGTACGGCAATTGGTCGCTCCAATCCGAAATATGCCAGGCGTACGATAAAAAGTCTCAAAATCGAACGGATCGATATGGTTCGGGATATCATTAAACAAAAAATCAAGGCCAAAATAAGAACCGTTAACGACCAGACTGCGCAGTCCCATGTAGCGCCAGTCGTTCAAATAGTCAAGATTAACGCGTCGGCCCCGGCCTTTCTGGCGCGCCACATAATTGCAAGAATTGCTGGCTCCCGCCGATACGCCAACTACATAAGGGTAATAGATTTCCTGATCGAGCAAATATTCGTGCACGCCCGCCGTATATACGCCGCGCATGCCGCCGCCTTCCAATACAATGCCTGTTTTCTCCAGCATATGTTCACCATTCCTATCTGTGACAACACTCAAAGTTTGTTGATCATGCTTGCATTATACGCCGCGCCAAAACCGTTATCGATATTGACCACACTGACGCCGCTCGCACAGCTGTTCAGCATGGAAAGCAGCGCCGAGAGTCCGCCGAAATTGGCGCCATAGCCGACGCTGGTCGGCACCGCAATGATCGGTTTGTCGACCAGGCCGCCGATTACACTGGCTAGAGCCCCTTCCATCCCGGCAATGACAATGATCACTTTCGCACCGCAAATCACATCCAGCTTCGCAAAGAGCCGATGAATGCCGGCGACGCCGACATCGATGACTTTTTCCACTCGGTTTCCCAGCAGCATAGCCGTCTCGGCCGCTTCTTCCACAACCGGCAAATCGGACGTGCCCGCGGCAACGATCGCAATATAACTGTCGCTCAATTTTTCTTCGCGCCGCTTGATCGTGATCGTCCGGCCAAGCGGATTATAGACGGCATCGCTGCAAATTTGACGCACCGCCTCATATACGGCTTCATTCGCACGCGTCGCCAAGATGTTATTTCCTTTACTGAGCATAAATTCAATGATTTCCGTCACTTGTCCGGCCGTCTTACCTTCACAGTAGATCACTTCAGGATAGCCGACGCGCAGCGCGCGGTGATTGTCGATTTGCGCAAAGCCCAAATCTTTAAACGGCAAATCCTCCAGCTGCTTTAGCGCCGCCGCAACATCGAGGTCATGATCCTGCAGGCGCTGCAGCAGTTTTTGCAAATCAACCTTATTCATGCTGGCCTCCTTTCGGATCATTCACCTGATTCACATTAAAACTCCCCATTCGATAACCGTCCAGATCCATCGTCACATAGCGAAAACCAAGCTGCTTGAATGCAGCGGAAATTTCCGCCGCTACCTCTTCATCGAAAAGTTTTTTCCGTTCCTGCCGGTTCACTTCAATGCGCGCCAGTTCGTCATGACAGCGAACGCGCACAGCCGCAAAACCAAGACGCATCAGGTAACGCTCGGCCGCTTCGATCCTTGTCAGAAGTTCCTGCGTAACTTCCTTCCCATAGGGCAGACGCGTCAAAAGGCAGGCATAGGCAGGCTTGTCCCATGTTGCCAGTCCCTTCTTCTTGGATAACGCTCTGATGTCATCCTTCGTCAGGCGACACGCGAGCAGCGGGCTCTTGACCCCCAGTTCCGCGAGCGCTTGGCGGCCAGGGCGGTAATCGGACAAATCGTCAAAGTTCGTCCCGTCGCTGACATGATTGTATCCTTGCCGCGCTGCCAGCGTTGCAATTCGACCAAAGATCTCTTTTTTGCACAAATAACAGCGATTCTCTGGGTTATACCTGATTGCTTCAAGCATTTCCACTTCCATGATTTCATGCTCCACCTGCAACTTTTTGGCAAAGTCTTTTGCCTCAGCCAATTCCCAGCGCGGCGTATACGGCGCTGCAACGGTTACCGCCTTGACCTTGTCGCCCAACGCTTCTTTTGCCGCACATAGAAGCAAGGTGCTGTCCACGCCGCCGGAAAAAGCCACAACCGTACTTTTTAATTCTTTCAGATAATGGAGCAGCTCGTTATATTTTTTCTGATTCATTTTTTATATCCTCGATTGCTTTATATGCTGCACTGTACACGTTTCTAATCGGCACGCCATATTCATCAGCTAAGCGCTTGCAATCTTCATATTCCGGCTTCGCATTCACTCTTTCTCCTTGATAGTAGCTATTTTTCACACTGATTTCACCAAATTTTGTTTTCACTTGGCTAAAATCGCGTTTTAGTATGTCCCGCTCGACAACATATTTACGAATGCCAATCGAAGTGGTTTCGCGAAAAATTACGCCCGCCACCGCCGCTTCGCACTCTGCATCAACCAAGACGCTAAGCTGGATACCCGTTCTCCCTTTTTTCATTGCAACGACGGTCTTAAACACATCAATTGCGCCCTTTGCAAACAATTTCTCTTCGATATGGCTGTACAGTTCCATGTTCATATCATCAATATTCGTTTCCAACATTATTTTTTTTTCGCTCGTTGCATCGCTTTCAAGCCTGCCGAGATAAACACGCAGTACGTTTGGAACAGCAAGGTCACGATGACCGATGCCGTAAGCGACTTTTTGAATTGAAAAATCGCTTGCCGCAGCAAACACGTCCGCATTGCTCGCAAGGATAACTGCCCCCGTCGGCGTCGTGGTTTCATAAGCAACGACGCCGGCCTTAATCGGAATGCCTCTTAAGATTTCAACTGTCGCCGGCGCCGGAACCGGCATCGTTCCATGCGCGCACTTTACAAAGCCGCCGCCCACCTGCACCTCCGAGGCCCAAATCTTATCCACTTTTAAATAATCCAAACAAATTGCGGCGCCGACAATATCGACGATCGAATCCGTTGCGCCCACTTCATGAAAATGGACTTCGTAGAGAGTCTTGCCGTGAACTTTGCCCTCGGCTTCAGCCAGTTTCTTAAACATAGCGCAGCTTTTCGCCTTCACTTTTTCATTTAACTCACTCGCCTGAATCAGTTCCTCAATGTCTTTTAAATTGCGCGAAGCATGATGAAGATGTTCTTTTTCCTCTCTTTTAGGGTGTTTATTGTCATTACCATGGTGATGGTGATGATGATTCTGCTCAAGCAAACTCATTTCACCGTGCTGCGCCGGTGTCGTTACCTGTACATCCACCCTTGTACCGCTAATCCCCATTTTGACGCTGCGCGTTATTTTCAGTTCATATTCCGCATCAATCTTTAGTTTGGAAAGTTCCTGCCGCAGGTACGCTTCCGGCACGCCAAGGTCAAGCAAAGCCGCTAAGTTCATATCGCCGCTGATGCCGCAAAAACAATCGTAATATAGTATTTTCATTTTTTCTCTCCTATCAACTTTCGCCTCTGTCTCGCTTCTCTACTTCCGTTACAGCACGTCGAAATCCTCTTTTCACGCCAGCCCAGCGAAGAAAATCCGCCACTGTCCCCCATTTCAACAGACAAGCGTCGTTTCCTGTTCTCGCTTTGCTATTTTTTCACTTCTGCGCGCCTCAAGGCGAAAAAAGTAAAGCCTCCGCCGTTTGCAGCGAAAGCTTTTTCTTTTCCTATGCATTTTTTTTGATACCGTACATATCCGAATCGGCGCGATGAATCAAATCTTCGATCTTTCTGGCATCTTTCGGATAGGTGGCAATACCGCTCGAAATACGAAGCTCGATCAGAAGCTCTTGTGAAAGCGAGCGTAACGCCGCTTCAACCCCCTCCTTTGTTTTTTTCAGCTCTTCTCGATCGACATACGGCGCAATAATGATAAATTCATCGCCGCCCCAGCGCACAACGAGGTCGCTTTTTCTCACATTCGCTCGTAAAAGCGCCGCCACTGCCTGAAGAACCTGATCGCCTTTCTTATGTCCGTAGCGGTCGTTTATTGCCTTAAAATTATCGCAATCCAGCATCATCAAGCTCAGCTGTGCTTGTTTCCTGTTCACTTCGTCCAATAAAGCGGGAAAGACGCCGCTGACAAATCTGCGGTTATAGCATTTTGTTAAACTGTCCTTTTCCGCTAAGAATTTCATCTTGTCATACTGCCAGCCGGCCGCAAAGGCCAGCGCGGCGGCCGCCACGGCGAAAAAGGGGAATTTTGTAAGCGGATACCCCCAATATACATATGCGTAAAAGCGCATCGCGACTGCAAAAAAAACGACGAACAAGACTCCCGTGTACCTTCCCCTTTGCCCCACGCCACTCATCCTCCCGGCAAAACACCGCTTGCACGGTCGCATTGCCCAAACATTTAACTTGTTGTTTATCTACTATCTTACAATCTGTTCTATATGTCAAATCATTTTCGCCGGGAAAATTGCTTCACCGCGTTCTTTATGGCAAAATAGAGATACAGAAACAAGGGAGGTTCTTATGGATTTTATCGGCTATCGCACATTGAAGACGGTCATCGGCACCGTTCTTTCCATGTATATCGCAGCGCATTTTGATTTGAAATATGCCTCGGCCGCCGGCATCATTACAATTCTCAGCCTGCAAAGCACGCGCAAACAGTCGCTTCGTTTCGCAGGCAAAATGTTCGGCGCCTTTCTCCTGGCGCTGATCGTCGCTACGCTTTTGTTTACGCGACTCGGTTATACGCCGCTCGTTTTCGGCCTTTTCTTGCTCTTGTTCATTCCGCTTTCGGTCCGTTTCAACGTGCAGCAAGGAATCGTCGTCAGCGCCGTATTGGTTTCACAGCTTTTAATCGAAAAAACCAATGACGTTTCCTTCATCATAAATCAAATCTCGCTTATGGGCATCGGCGTCAGCATCGCTTTTTTCCTGCATCTTTACGTACCCAGTTTTGAGCGAAAAATAAAAGAAGAGCAGGCGGCGATTGAAACCATGTTCCGGCAAATCCTTTTGAATATGGCCTACTCGTTGCGTGAACAGGTCGTCTCGATCAAAGAGCAGGAGCATTTCACCCGGCTCGAAGCCAGCTTACAGCAAGGACGTGAATTTGCCAACAAGAACTCCAACAACAGTTTTTCCTCCAATGCCGGCGACTATAGCCGCTACATGAGCATCCGCTCACAGCAGTTTTACACGCTGCAACGCATGCGCAAACATTTTGAGCGTCTTTCCTTTTCCTATACGCAAACGCATTTGATTGCCGATTTCACCAGTGAAGTCGCAGAAACGTTTCTTAGCACGCCCAATGAAAAAAAGCTAGCCGCGCTTAATAAACTGCGCACCGCCTTTACAACAATGGATTTGCCGCAAAACCGCGCAGAATTTGAAAATCGCGGTATGCTCTATCAATTCCTAAATGACATGGAAGAATTCCTGCGTCTGGAAAGCGGCCTGAAATAAAAAAGTGCTCTTGATGAAGTTCATCCCTTCATCAAGAGCACTTTTTTTCAAGGCTTATTCCAACTTCGCTTGTCTAAAAATAGTTCGCCTTTTTTAGCCGCCTACAATTTGGATGCAAAATCTGCGATCGCGTGGGCCGTCAAATTCGCAGAAATATATCCCCTGCCAGGTTCCCAGCGCCAAGCGTCCTTCAACAACCGGAAGAGAAACCGACGCTCCCAGGAGCGAACTTTTCAGATGCGCGCGCGAATTGCCTTCCCGATGCCGATAAGCAAGCTTCGGCACCATCGCGTTTAGGGCTGTCAGCATATCAGTCACCACATCCGGATCGGCATTTTCATTGATCGTCACCGCCGCTGTCGTATGCGGCACAAAAACATGGCAGATGCCTTTGCGAATCCCCGCTTCCAATACCGCTTTTTCCACCTGTTTCGTGATGTCGATAAACCCTTCGCGTGGCGTGGACAATTTGATTTCCCGCATCATCATTCCCCCTCTTTAGTTAAAGGCTTTCGGTTTTACGCCTGTACAGCGGCTCAACTCCGGCAAGGTCGCCACACCGGCTTCCTGCTGCGCCAGCAGCACAATCTGCGCGCACGTCCGCGCATCCTGCAGCGCATTATGATGACAAAACTGAATGCCGAACTGATCGGCCAGCGCCGACAGCCGATAACTGGTAAGTCCCGGCCAAACGCGCCGCGCCAGCTTCACCGTACACAAGTGCTGCATCTTAGGCAACGGAAGCGCGTAGGTTTCCAGCATATTGCGCAGTACGCTGATATCAAAGGCCGCATTGTGCGCGAGCACCCATTGCCCTTCTAAATGCAGTCTGATCCTGTCCCAAAGTTGATCGAACGTCGGTTTTTCCGCCACCATTTGCGGCGTGATGCCATGAATGTCAATATTCTTCGCATCGAAGCGCAGCTCCGGCGGCCGGATCAACGAATACGCTTCACGGGCGATCGTACCATCGGCAACGCTGATCGCCGCCAGGCTGCACGCACTGTTTCGTTTTGCATTGGCCGTTTCAAAGTCAATGGCTACAAAGTCCAATCGCGTCCCTCCTTCTCCAACCACTCCGCATAGGCCGCCGACAGTCGCTTGGTCAGCGGGGCTTCTGCTGCACCGACCGCGACATTGTCGATATGGCTCACACGCTGCAAGCGAAGCAGCGAGCTGGTCAAAAACACTTCTTCGGCTTCCTGCAATTCTTCCGGCCATACATTCCGCTCTTCGATATGAATACCGAGACAATCGGCCAGTTGCAGCATACGCTGGCGAACGACGCCCGGCAGAATGCCGCTTGAACGATCCGGCGTGATCAGGTTGCCGCCTTTAACGAAAAACAAGTTCGCAGCGCTGCACTCGGCAACCAGACCGAACGTATTAAGCATCAACGCTTCATCGCCGCCCTTAGCTTTCGCCTCTTTGCGCGCCAGAATGCTTTCCAAATAGTTGGCCGACTTGATCTTAGACAGCGGTGATGTTTCGTTGCGGCGAATCGACACCGTCGACAGACTCCAAGGCTCCGCATCGGCCGTCCGCTTTATCGCATCGGCAAAACACCAGACCTGAACCGGACCGCAAATCGAATCATTCGGGCGCGTCGGTCCAATGCCGCGCGACAACGTCAGCCGGACATAGCCAAAACGCACCTGATTCGCCGCAATCGCGCCGCGCAAGCTTTGGCGAATCTCTTCCAGCGCGAGTTCCGGCCAACCGAGCACCTTAGCGCCGTGGCGCAAGCGCTCGATATGCGCAGGCAGATCGACCGGCCGGCCGCCCCAGACTTCCATTGTTTCAAAGAGACCGTTTCCATATAAGAAGCCATGGTCAAAAGGAGAAGCGGCCGCCTGTGCTAATGTCACAATACTTTGCTTCTGATATAGATATCGCATCCTTTTCCCTCCTCATGTCGCATAACCTAAAGCCCATAACAAAGCCTTTGCCTTGTCTAACGTTTCCTGATATTCCGCCTCCGGCTGCGAATCGGCGACAATGCCGCCGCCCACTTGAAACCAGGCCTCCTGCTTTTGAAAAACCAAGCTGCGAATTGCAACGTTCCAGTCAGCCTTACCGCAAAAGGACAGATATCCGATCGATCCGGTATAGACATTGCGGCGAAGCGGCTCCAGCTCATCGATAATTTCCATCGCCCTCACCTTGGGCGCGCCAGTGATCGATCCCGGCGGGAAAGCGGCTGCCAGTTGATCCACTGCCGTAAAGCCCTGACGTAAACGCCCCTGCACCGTGGATACCAGATGGAAAACCGTCGCATATTCTTCACAGCAAAACACTTCCGGTACCTTGACGCTGCCGAAGCGGCATACCTTGCCTAAATCATTGCGCATCAGATCAATAATCATTACGAGCTCGGCTTGGTCTTTTTCGCTGTGCAGCAATTCGCGGCGCAAGCTCGAATCTTCCGCCGCAGTAGTGCCGCGCGGCCTTGTGCCTTTAATCGGACGCGTCTCGACGTTATCGGATTCTATTTTTAAAAACCGCTCCGGTGACGCGCTGGCCACAACGCATTCACCCAGTTGCAGGTATGCGGCAAACGGCGCCGGATTAATTTCCCGCAAATAGCGATAGACGGCAAACGGATCACCTGTATACGGCGCCGTAAAACGCTGCGATAAGTTGACCTGAAAAATATCACCTTGATATATATATTCTATGGCTTTTGCCAGTTGCCTGCAATATTGCTTTTTCTTAAAGTTCGTTCGATAAGGCCCGACCGGCTGCGGACGGACAAGCAACGGCAACGGTCTGCATGCGGCGCAGACTTCTTCCCACGCTGCCAAACTTTCGTTCGCGCGCTGCTTACGCAGCGCTTCCGTTTTCTCCGGCCAACCGCTGGCCAGGATGAAACACTGCTCCGTTTCATGATCATACGCAACGACGCTGTCATAAAACCCCAGACTACAATCCGCCAGTTCACGATCATCTGCGCTCACACCAGGCAGACTTTCCTGCTCATAAGCCAAATCATATGCAAAATAACCGACCGCACCGCCGACAAATGGAATCTGCATCGGGAAAACCGGATACGCCGCGACGCGCTGCTTTAGTTCCGGCCATAGCGGTCCGGTAAAATTTTCAATCCTGCCGTCTGCCCAGATCCAGCAACCCCGTCCGCCCTTATAACGTAAGCGCAAAAAAGGTTGACGCATCACGAAAGAAAAGCGCCCCATTCCGTAAGCGTTGCGAGCGCTGTCCAGAAAGATACTATATGGTTCCGCCGCATAGCTGCCGTATAAGTCCGCCAGTGAAGCGGACAGCCGGACTTCACGCATCAGAGGCTGCACGTCTTGCCCTCCTTTTATTTGATACTCAAAGTCAGTATTGTTAAGCCTTACTGCAGCATTTTCCTTTCCTTAAGAAGAATGTTCAAGAAAATTTTGCAGCATGCGATGGCCGTATTGCGTCAATACCGCTTCCGGATGAAACTGGACTCCCTCGATAGGATATTCTCTGTGCCGCAGTCCCATAATTACGCCCTCGGCAGTTTCTGACGTCACCTGCAGACAGCCCGGCAGACTCACTCGTTCTACCGCTAGTGAATGATAGCGCGTTACCTTGATCGTTTCCGGCAGTCCAGCATACACGCCTTGACCGTCGTGACGGATCAACGTCGTCTTGCCATGACAGGGCGGTGTGCGGACGATGCGTCCTCCAAAGGCCTGGCCGATCGCCTGATGCCCAAGACAAATGCCAAGAATCGGAATTCGCCCGGCAAACGCTTCTATCAGCGCAAGCGTATTGCCGGCCTGCTCCGGCGCACAAGGTCCAGGTGAGAGGAGCAAATGCGTGACTTTAAACTGCAGCGCTTCTTGCACGGTTATCGCATCATTGCGCACCACTTTGCTGTCCGCGCCCAGTTCCCCCAAATATTGCACGATGTTATAGACGAACGAATCATAATTATCGATCACCAGAATCACGGCGTTTCCTCCCCGCACAAGCTGCAATATGAAGATTTTATCAGACCGCGTTGCTTTTTTCAAACTTCCTTTTCTTAAAAAACTCCCATCCTGTTTTTTTATCTGAAGAGATGAAGAAAAAATAAAGAAGGGACGGCTTCAATACCATTTCCCTTCTTATGCTTTGTATCTTCTTTAAAGCTTTGTTTGCTATTTTCTCGTTTTTTCGTTTAGATAGTCGGCAATCGCAACAGCCGCTTTTTTCCCTGCCCCCATCGCCAAGATCACAGTCGCTGCGCCGGTGACGATGTCGCCGCCCGCGAAGACTCCCGGTTTCGTCGTTGCGCCGGTCTGCTCGTCCGCTACGATATTGCCTTTGCGATTCGTGTCCATGCCTTTTGTCGTCGACTGCACCAGCGGGTTGGGTCCCTGGCCGATCGCGATGATCACCGTATCGACGTCGAGCGTAAAGTCCGACCCCGGCACTTCGACCGGACGACGGCGACCGGAATCATCCGGTTCGCCAAGTTCCATCCGAATGCAGGTCAGGCCGCTGACCCAGCCGTCCTTGCCTTCGACGGCCAGCGGGGCCGTGAGGAACTGAAAATCGATGCCTTCCTCTTTGGCGTGGTGGATTTCTTCGAGTCGCGCCGGCAGTTCCTTGTCGGAACGCCGATAGACGATGTAGACTTTTTCTGCGCCGAGGCGCAGCGCCGTACGCGCTGCATCCATCGCCACATTGCCGCCGCCGACGACCGCAACTTTTTGTCCGACGTGAATCGGCGTACCACTGGTTGGGAATTGATACGCTTTCATTAAATTACAGCGCGTCAAAAATTCATTGGCCGAATAGACGCCATTGAGATTTTCGCCCTCGATGCCCATAAAGTAGGGCAACCCAGCGCCGGTACCGATGAATGCGGCGTCAAAGCCTTCTTCTTCGAGCAATTCATCGACGGTAAACGTACGGCCGATTACCGCGTTGACTTCAAACTGAACGCCAAGTTTGCGCAAAACGTCAATTTCCGCCTGTACGACTTCTTTCGGCAAGCGGAATTGCGGAATGCCGTACATCAATACGCCGCCAGGCAAATGCAGCGCTTCAAACACGGTTACCCGAAAGCCCTTCTTGGCCAAATCACCCGCGACGCTGAGCCCGGCCGGGCCGGAACCGATCACCGCGACCTTGGGCGCATCCTCGCGCACAACGGACAGCGGATCTTCCGCGCCTTGTTCGCGCGCCAGATCGGCCGCATAACGTTCCAAACGGCCTATCGCAACCGCTTCGCCTTTTTTAGCCAGCACGCAGTATTTTTCGCATTGATCCTCTTGCGGGCAAACACGGCCGCAGACAGCCGGCAGACTGTTCACCTGCTGGATCGTACGGATAGCGCCTGTCGGGTCGCCCTCTTTCAGTTGAGCGATGAAGGCAGGAATATCGATTTCTACAGGACAGCCCTGACGGCATGGCGCCGTCTTGCATTGCAGGCAGCGAGCAGCTTCCGCCGTTGCTAATTCCGCTGTGTAGCCGAGTGCGACTTCTTCAAAATTTCCCGCTCTGACTTTCGGATCCTGTTCCGGCATCGGATGCTTCTTTAATGAGATTGACATTTGCAGCTGCCTCCCTCGCAATGATCGCTGTGATCTTTTTCCTGACGCTTATACATTCTCTGCCGCGCCATCAAATTATCAAAGTCCACCAAGTGCGCGTCGAATTCCGGGCCGTCAACGCAGGCAAACTTGTTTTCTTTGCCGACCGCCACGCGACAGCCGCCGCACATGCCGGTACCGTCGACCATGATCGGGTTAAGGCTGGCTACCGTATGTACGCCGTACGGACGCGTCGTTTCCGCAACAAACTTCATCATGATGACCGGACCGATCGCCACGACGAGATTGACCGGCGCGCTGCCGTCGAGCAATTCTTTGAGTGGCTCGGTTACCAGCGCCTTGCGGCCTTTCGTGCCATCGTCAGTCGTAATGATCAGCTCATCGCTGACCGAAGCCATTTCCTCTTCATAAATCAAGATGTCTTTCGAACGCGCGCCGATAATCGAAATAACCTTATTGCCGGCTTCTTTCATCGCGCGGGCAATCGGATAGACTGGTGCAATCCCGATGCCGCCGCCTACGCAGACGACCGTACCGAAGTTTTCCACATGCGTCGGCTGACCGAGCGGCCCGACAAAATCGTGCAACGCATCGCCCACTTCCAGTTGGCCGAGCAATTTCGTCGATGCGCCGACCTCTTGGAATATGATCGTGATGCTTCCCGTTTCGCGATTAAAATCGGCAATCGTCAACGGCACGCGCTCGCCTTCCGCATCAACGCGTAAAATGACAAACTGTCCCGCCTGCGCCTTGCGCGCAATCTGAGGCGCCGCTACTTCGAACAACTTGACGCTGGGCGCCAAGTCTTTTTTTACCAATATTTCATACATATAAATAGCCTCCCTTACTCACTTTGCCCGGGAAATATTCCCGCCAAATATTTCTGAATATCCGTGCGGATCGGCATAAAATAGATGTTGCTGTCGATACGCCGGACATAATCGAGAACCTGCCGGGCAAAATTCTGGTTCCATTCTTGCGTCGGCTGAAACTGTTTCGGAAATACCGCATGGTTCTTTGCTTCCCAATAACGAAAACTGCGGTCGGAAGTGACCGGAGAAACGCCCCAGAAGACTTCGCGCTCTTCCAATAATTCGGCGTAAATTTCAAGCAGGCGAAAATCAAAAAACGGCTGCGTGAAAAAGCCATCCGCGCCCGCATATTCTTTGCGCCGCAAATAATCATACTCGCTGCGGATACTCGTCCGGTATTGATCGATTCCGGCATACACCTTGATATGCGGAAGTTCTTTTTTGAATTTGGCGATCAGTTCCACGCTGGTTGTCGGATAGATCAGGCGCGACATATCCTGCGGCGGATCACCGGTGATGACCAAGACTTCGCGAATCCCGTTCTCAACGAGAAAATCCGCCATCGGCAACGGCTGCTGCGGATCGATGTCAATCGCCCTGATATGAGGAATCACCTGCCGAAAATAAGGTTTCGCCTGCGCGCACCCTTCCCAGCTGCGCATATCATAGCGCAGCAAATCCGGAATATTGATCATATCAATCGCCGGAAAAAAGTCTTTAACGATTTCAAGTTCCCGGACCAGTTCCTGGCACTCGCGCGGAACCAACTCGATAGCAATTCGGGTCATGCTATTCCTCCTACGACTTACTTAAAACAAACCGATAATTTTTCCGCTGTTGTCAATATCCATCTTTTCCGCTGCCGGTCGTTTCGGTAAACCTGGCATCGTCATGATCTCGCCGGTCAAAGCCACCAGAAAACCGGCTCCGGCAGCGACGCGAAGTTCCTTGACCGTTACCGTAAAGCCTTGCGGACGTCCGAGTTTACTTGCATCATCACTCAACGAATACTGCGTTTTGGCCATACAGATCGGCGTCTTGTCAAACCCGAGTGCGGTCAATTCCGCAATCGTCTTTTCCACCGCAGGAGTATACGCGACATCGGTCGCGCCGTACACTTGCTTAGCAATCACTGCGATCTTCTCCTTAATCGGAGCGTTCACGTCATATAATTGTTGGAAGGTATTTTTCTTCTCACAGGCGGCCAAGACTTTTTCCGCCAATTCACGGCCGCCTTCGCCGCCCTTGGCCCACACTTCGGACAGAGCGACTTCCGCGCCGAGCGTATTGCAGCGCTCTCTGACAAATTCCAGTTCCGCCGCCGTATCGGTCGGGAATGCGTTGATGGCAACGACCGCAGGCAAGCCGAATTTTTGAATGTTCTCGATGTGTTTCTCAAGATTAGCCAAACCAGCGCCGAGCGCCGTCATGTTTTCACCGACCAATTCGGTCTTCGGCACGCCGCCGTGCATCTTGAGCGCACGGACGGTGGCTACGATAACTACTGCAGCCGGACGCAGGCCGGCAAAACGGCACTTGATATTAAGAAATTTTTCCGCGCCCAGATCCGCGCCGAAGCCCGCTTCCGTCACACAGACATCCGCCATCTTCAAAGCAAATTTTGTCGCCATGACGCTGTTGCAGCCATGCGCGATATTGGCAAACGGACCGCCATGCACGAAAGCCGGCGTGTTTTCAAGCGTCTGTACCAGATTCGGTTTGATCGCATCCTTGAACAACAGCGTCAATGCGCCGGTTGCCTTAAGATCGTTGGCCGTCACCGGACGATTGTCATAGGTATACGCGACGATGATCCGGCCGATGCGTTCCTTCATATCTTCGAGATCGCCTGCCAGACAAAGAATCGCCATCATTTCCGAGGCGACCGTGATATCAAAGCCGCTTTCCCGCGGTACGCCGTTGATCTTGCCGCCCAAACCGCAGACGATGTTCCTCAGCGCCCGTTCGTTAAGATCCATGACCCGACGCCAGGTGATGCGCCGCGGATCGATGCCCAGGTCATTGCCCTGATGAATATGATTGTCGAGCATCGCTGCAAGCAAATTATGCGCCGAAGTGATCGCATGAAAATCACCGGTGAAATGTAGGTTGATGTCTTCCATCGGCACGACCTGCGCATAACCGCCGCCAGCCGCGCCGCCTTTCAGGCCAAAACAGGGGCCGAGCGACGGTTCACGCAAGGCGATCGCCACTTTCTTGCCCATTTTGCGCAAGGCATCGCCAAGACCCACCGTCGTCGTCGTCTTGCCCTCGCCAGCCGGCGTCGGGTTAATCGCCGTGACTAAGATCAGTTTGCCGTCCGCTTGCGTCTTCAGACGTTCCCAAGCCGGCAGCGCGACTTTGGCCTTATATTTTCCGTACAGTTCCAGATCATCTTCCGTGAGTCCCATTTCAGCCGCCACTTGGACAATCGGTTTCATTTGCGCCGCTTGGGCAATTTCCACATCACTTTTCACGTTCTGACCTCCTCGAAATTTATCGATTTTGCAAGGCACGCGCCGCCGTCACCGCATTTTGCAGCAAGACGGCTATCGTCAACAATCCGACGCCGCCGGGCACCGGAGTAATCGCTCCAGCCACTTCCCTGACCGCTTCAAAATCAACGTCGCCAACGAGTTTGCGGTCAGCCAGCCGGTTAATGCCGACGTCAATCACGACTGCGCCGGGTTTGACCATATCGGCAGTAAGAAACTTGGCTTTGCCGATCGCAACAATCAAAATATCGGCCTCTTTCGTCACTTCGGACAAATTCTTGGTCCGCGAGTGGCAGATCGTAACGGTGGCATTGCGCGCGAGCAACAGCTGCGCCATCGGCTTGCCGACAATATTGCTGCGGCCGACAATGACCGCCCGGCTTCCTTCCAGCGGAATTCCGGCCAGCTCCAACATTCGGATGCAGCCATACGGCGTGCACGGCACCAAATATTCCTGACCGATGCTAAGCCGTCCGACATTGACCGGATGGAATCCATCCACATCCTTGTCCGGCGAAATTGCATAAAGAAATTCGGCTTCGTCAGCCTTTAAAACGTCCGGCAACGGCAGCTGCAATAAAATGCCGTGAATATCCTTGCGCAGGTTAAGCTGTTCAATCTGCGCCAATAACTGCGATTTGCTGGTATGCTCCGACATGCGGATCACCTCGGAGTAAATTCCTAATTCTTCACAGGCCTTGTGCTTGTTAGCCACATACACCTGCGATGCCGGATTATCGCCGACAATAATCACCGCCAGGCCCGGCGTCACTCCGGTCTTAGCCTTCAGTTGCAAAGCATCCGCTTTTGCCTGCTCTTTTAGTTGTGATGCAAATACTTTACCTTCTAACAGTCTTGCCGTCATGGATATTCATTCCCCCTAGGCATATTATGTCGAAAACATTTATCAACCATTATAACACAATGCTCAGCACTGTAAACACCAACAAGGCAATTCCCACGATACCATTGCGCATGAAATAGTCCTGCCTGACACGGCTCAAATCGCCTGCGGACACGATGCTGTGTTGGTAGACGAGTACGATGCCAGCCAGCGAAACGCCAAGATAATAGAGCGCCGGCAAGGCAAACAGTTGTCCGACCCAAAAGAAAAGTCCCACGCTCACCAAGTGCATCAACCTTGATAAACGGAGCGCACCTGCTACGCCAAATCGAACCGGCATCGAATGCAAACCATGCTTGCGGTCAAACTCGACATCCTGGCAGCCGTAAATGACGTCAAATCCGGCAATCCAAACACAGACCGCCAATGCAAGACAAAGAATCGGCCAGCCGATTACGCCTTGTATCGCAACCCAGGCTCCGATTGGCGCTACGCCAAGAGCGACGCCCAATACCAAGTGGCATGACCAGGAAAAACGCTTCATATAAGGATAAATCGAAAGCGGCACCAGTGCCAGCGGCGCTAATTTGAGGCAAAGCGGCTGCAGATTCGCGGCCGCCCAAATAAAAAGAGCCAGGCTAAAGGCGATAAACAGCACCGCCTCTTTGGGTTTGACTTCACCGGTAACCATCGGGCGCTGCGTGAATCGCGGATGCAATTTGTCATATTTGAGATCAATGAAATTATTAAGGGCCATGGCTGCGCTGCGCGCGCCAACCATGGCCAGGGTAATCCAGAACAGGTCATGGCCGGTGGGAATCCCACCGGCCGCCAAAATAGCTCCCATATAAGCGAAAGGCAAAGCAAAAACAGAATGCGAAAAAACGATATTATCCAAGTGCGCTTTCAGTTTACTCAAGACCCAGTTCCTTCCATTTCTTGTCGACGATCGCTTTCACATCATCCGACATGGTGATTTCATCCGGCCACTCTCTGCTATAGCCTTCCTGCGGCCATGCTTTTGTGGCATCAATACCCACTTTGGTTCCCCAATTCGGCATCGGCGACGAGTGATCCAAGACGTCAAGTGGTCCGTCAACCATGACCACATCCCGCCGAGCATCGATATTATTATAGACCCGCCACCATACTTCATTCATATCCTGCACATTGACATGTTCATCCACGACGATAATCATCTTGGTAAACATCATCTGCCCCATGCCCCAAATCGAGTGCATGACTTTTTTCGCCTGCTGCGGATACGACTTTTTGATCGATACGACCGCGCAGTTATGGAATACGCCTTCGAGCGGCAAATTCATATCAACGATTTCCGGTATGTTCATTTGCAAAAGAGGCAGGAAAATACGTTCCGTCGCCTTAGCCATATAGCAGTCTTCCATCGGCGGTTTGCCGACCACGGTCGCCGGATAAATCGGATTCTTGCGATGCGTGATGCAGGTGATATGAAAGACAGGATAATCGTCGGCCAGCGAGTAATAGCCGGTGTGATCGCCAAACGGGCCTTCGCGCCGCAGTTCATCCATCATCACATAGCCTTCGAGAACGATCTCGGACTGCGCTGGAACCTCGACATCAACCGTTTGGCATTTTACCAGTTCCACCGCTTTCTTGCGCAGAAAACCGGCAAAGATCATTTCATCGATGTCTTTCGGCAGCGGTGCGGTCGCCGCATACGTCACCGCCGGATCGCCGCCAATTGCAACGGCCACTTCGATGCGGTCCCTGCCGAGTTCGCGATGCGCCCGGAAATTTTCCGCGCCGTTCTTATGAATATGCCAATGCATGCCGGTCGTCTGACCGTCAAATACCTGCAGTCGGTACATGCCGACATTTCGTTTGCCGTTCAGCGGATTTTTAGTAAATACGAGCGGCAGCGTAATGAACTTGCCGGCATCGCCCGGCCAACATTTGAGAATAGGAAACGCGTCCAGCGACGGCTGATCCTTGATCACCACTTCCTGACACGGTGCATTTCTGACGTATTTCGGAAAATGAATGGCCCGCTTCGCCTGCGGTACCAACTTAATCAAGTCTAATTTATTTTGAATCGAAATATACGGAATCTTGAGCAGCGAGCGAATTTCTTCCGCCACATCGTCGAGTTTTTCAACGCCGAGCGCCATCGCCATGCGCTCCATGCTGCCGAACGCATTCATCAGCACCGGCGTCGTATGGCCTTCGACATTTTCGAACAGCAAGGCAACATTCTTGTCACCGGTCATTTTGGAAACCCGGTCCGTGATCTCAGTGATTTCAAGTTCACAGCTGACCCGTTCCGTAATCCGTTTTAACAGGCCGCGACTTTCCAGCGCCTGAATAAATTCTCGCAAATCATTAAATGCCACGAATGAAACTCCTCTCAACTCTTTACTTCTTCATAATAAAACGTACGATCCAATAACTGATTTCATATAAGATGATCATCGGTACCGCTACCATCGTCTGCGAAAAAACATCCGGCGTAGGCGACAATACCGCGCCGATCACAAAGGAGAGTACCAGAACATGTTTGCGTTTGCTCTTTAAAAAAGCCGATCCGACAAAGCCCACCTTGGCAAGCACCAAGATGAACAGCGGCAATTCGAAGACAATGCCAAACGGCAAGAGAAAGGAAATGACAAACGATAAATACTCGCCGAGCGAAAGGAGCGGTTGCAGATCTTCCGTCGCAAAGCCCATAAAAAATTTGATGCCCGCCGGCAATGCCAGCAGGTAGCCGAACGCCAGCCCGATAAAAAACAGCAACACCGAGGCCGGAACCAAGAACAGCCCTGTGCCGCGTTCTTTCTTGCTCAGCGCCGGCACAATAAACGCCCACATTTGATAGAGAACAATCGGCAATGCCAGTAAGAATCCGGCAAAAAAAGAAACCTTCAGATAAGTAAAAAAGGCTTCGCCCGGACTCATATAATATAATTTGCCCGCCGGAGCTGTGATGATATGAACCAGCTGAGCGGCATAAAAATAACAGCCGGTACTGCCTACCGCAATAGCGGCCAAACAAATCAATAAACGGCGGCGAAACTCTTCCAGATGCCCCACCAGCGACATGTCGCCGACTATCGCTTCATGCTCTTCTTGCGCTTCAGCCTCCGGTCGCTTCGCTTCTTCTTCCGTTTCCTGCTGGATCAAATCAGACATTCGTCACCCTCACTTTTTCTCCTCGCTCTTTACTTCTTCGGTTTTCTTCGCCTCCACCTTTTGTTCCGCTTCCGGTTCTACGGTGGTAGCCTTGCGGAATTCCTGGAGACTCTTACCGATCGCCTTGCCTACTTCCGGCAATTTCCCCGGGCCAAAGACAACTAATGCTATAACAAGAACGAGTACTAATTCAGGCATACTAAAACTAAACATATGAAATAAGCCCCTTTCTTTACTCTGCTGTTATTATTATACCTATTCCCCGCAGAAAATACAATTTACCCTTTTCAGTTACGCCGCCAAGCGATAGTTCGCAAGCATATCGTTTTTTCAGTTCTTGTTTTTTATACTTTCCATTTTCCGCGCTACGGCATTGAAGATAAAAAGACTGTCTGGTCAAAAACCAAGACAGTCTTTTATCTTTCCTAATACTCACGCTTTGCGACAAAGTCGGCAATTTCCTGAAAAGCCTCTTGAAACTCTTGCGGCACATGCGCCGCTAAGATGTGACGCGCCTTTTCCAGATACTCGTCCACTTTTTTATAACTGTATTCCAGTGCGCCCGATTCGCGGATGATCGTCAGCCCACGCTCCGCTTTCGCATCGCTCATCGCCCGGTCGGTCACAATCTGCACCAGTTCATCCTTCGCCAAGCTTTGCTGCAACGCATAAATCACCGGCAGCGTGATCATGCCCTGACGCAGGTCATGCCCTGCCGGTTTTCCCAACTGTTCGCTGGTGGCCGTCATATCCAGAATGTCGTCCGTGATTTGAAATGCCATGCCGAGGCAGTAGCCGTACTGGCGGAAGTCTTCCGTCGCCGCCGGACTCAAGTGCGCCGACATCGCGCCAAGCTTGCAACTGGCGGCGATGAAATCGGCCGTCTTTTGCGCAATCCGCACCAGATATTCTGCTTCGGTCTGGTTCGCGTCATAGGCACTGGCGCTTTGGTTGATTTCGCCCTCGCTCATGGCGCAGATCAGTTCGGCCAACACGCCCAAACGGGCGCTATCGACCGTATTGGCGATAAGGGAAAATGCGCGGGCAAAAAGATAATCGCCGGTCAAAACCGAAGAATGTCCTCCCCACAGCGCATTTGCCGTTGCAATGCCGCGCCGGGTCGCCGCATGATCGACCACGTCGTCATGCACCAGCGTCGCCATATGGATCAATTCCAAGGCTGCCGCCATCGGCATCATTTCCGTCATTTCATGGCAGCCGCCGCTACGCGCCGACAAAAAATATAAAGCCGGACGCAAGCGCTTGCCTCCCGCCTGTACCAAATGGCTGCTGATCTCACGAATCAACTCTTCTTGCGATTGAGTTACCGTAATCAGCTCGTCTTCCAATTGCTCTAAGTCTTTGCTTATCAAATCAAACATGGAATTTTTCACTATCGTAATCACCCACATGTAAAGTCTCTGTCTATCATACACTATCGGTCAGACTCTCGTCCATGCCTTTTTACAGAATCGAAAGAAAAAACGGGCGGCCGCAGCCGCCCGTCAATGCATCGTTTTAGGGAATCATCCATGTCAAATAGTAGGATTGAACATAAGTCATGACCCCGACGATAACCACCAAAATCAAGGAGTGGATTACCGTAAAGTTGAACAGATCGCCTTCCTTACCGACCAAGCCGGTAGCAGCCGTAGCAACGGCGATACTTTGCGGCGAGATCATCTTGCCGGTTACACCGCCGGAAGAGTTAGCCGCAACTGCCAACACCGGATCCATGCCGACCTGCTGCGCGGTAACCGACTGCAGGTTGCCGAACAAGGCGTTCGCCGAAGTATCGGAACCGGTCAGGAACACGCCCAACCAGCCGAGGAACGGCGAGAAGAATGGGAAGAAGTTTCCGGTGTGAGCGAGGAACAAGCCCAACGTGGAGCTCATGCCGGAGAAGTTCATGATATACGCCAGACCCAGTACGCTCGGAATCGTGATCAGCGGTTTTTTCAACTGGGAAAAAGTTTTGCTGAAGATCGCGATGAAACGGCTGGGGCCAACGCCCAGGATCATAGCCGAGAAAATGCTGCCGATGAACAGCGAAGTGCCTGCGGCGCTCAGCCAGTTCACTTTGTAAAGAGCCGCCATGCCGTTCGGCACTTTAACGATCGGCGCCACTTGGATGATCATCTTGTCAAGACCCGGTACGAGCCATTTGTAGGTCACGCTGTCCAAAACCGCTTGTACCGGTTTGAGACCCCAGAGGATAACCATGACCGTCAGGATGATGAACGGAGACCAGGCTTTAAGAACCGAACCGAAAGTCAATTCACTTTTAACCGTTTTCTTGACTTCCGCCGCGCTTGTCTCACCAGGGAAACGCCAAATGTTTTTCGGCTTCCAGACTTTCAGGAAGATCGCCAGCGAAATAATCGCCGCCAGCGAGGACAGGATGTCGGGAAGTTCTGGGCCTAAGAAGTTAGAAGAAAACCACTGCAAGGTAGCAAACGAAACCCCTGCCACCAGACAAGCCGGCAATACTTCAATCGTGGATTTCCAACCGGACATCAGCACGATCAGCCAGATCGGAATGATTACCGACAGGAACGGCAATTGACGGCCGACCATCGCGCTGATCTTCATCGTGTCAAGACCGGTAACCTGGCCTGCTACGATGATAGGAATACCGATGCCGCCAAACGCTACCGGCGCCGTATTGGCGATCAGGCACAAGCCTGCTGCATACAGCGGATTGAAACCAAGCCCCACTAACATACCTGCGGAAATGGCAACCGGGGCGCCAAATCCTGCGGCGCCTTCCAAAAACGCGCCAAATGCGAAAGCAATCAACAATGCTTGCAAACGACGATCGTCTGTTATCGTCGCGATAGAATCCTTGATGACGTCAAATTGTCCCGTCTCCACCGTCATATTATAGATGAAGATTGCAGTAACTACGATCCAGAAGATCGGGAATATTCCGTACAAGGCGCCCATGCCCGACGCCGTCAATGCGAGATTCACAGGCATTTTGTAAACAAAAATAGAAACCAAAATTGCTGAAGTTAGCGCGATTACACCTGCGATTTGTCCGGGCGTCCGCCGAACCGCCAACAAATAAAATACTACAATGATTGGAATCGCAGCCATAAAGGACGACAATGCCATGTTGCCCATGGGATCATAAATCTGAGTCCAGGTCATTGAATGCACCCCTTCCATCTACTCTTTTTTCTCTTTCGTATTTCGTGTGCATGATTTTCACTATTCACTTCCGCCTACTGCTTCTCGTCCTCCTTTCATCACTTTAGGCGTCGCCAAACGCGTTCTCCATTTGTCGATTCCCATTCTTTTTCTTCTTTTTTCGACTTTTTCTTCTACAGTTTTTTGACACTCTTTGTCGTTTATTGTAGAATCTCGTCTTGGCAATATAATACCATATTTGGATTCTTCCGCGCAATACAAATTTTCAGAGTAAAAAGACAAATCTCTCATTTGCCGTCAGGCAAACGAGAGATTTGTCTTTTGCTGTGAGCTGAAAATTGACAGGGATAGAGGCAAAACAATGCACGATGCATCTCGGCTTTCGCCTGACGCACAGACTACATCAGCGTGCTGAATGCAATCGACATCAGCTTCGTGTCGTGCGTGTCGGCGCGCGAAGTCAATACAATCGGTTTTGCCGCGCCCAGTACAAGACCGGCAATTCGACCGCCGCCATAATGCGTCAGCGCCTTGGCCATCATATTGCCGGCTTCGATATCCGGTACCATGATGATGTCAGCGACGCCGGCCACCGGGCTTTCGATGCCTTTATGACGAGCCGCTTCCAAATTGACCGCGTTGTCAAACGCCAGCGGACCATCAATAATCGCACCTTTGATCTGGCCGCGATCCCCCATTTTAGCTAAAGCCGCCGCATCGAGCGTCGCCGGCATGTTCGGGTTTACCACTTCAACGGCAGCCAACGCCGCCACTTTGGCAGGCTTAATGCCAAGCGCATGCGCTAGGCCAACGCTGTTTTGAATAATATCCGCTTTTTCTTTCAACTGCGGCGCAATATTAACCGCCGCATCGGTCACCAGCAAGAGGCGCTGCATGCCCGGAAGTTCAAAGACATACGCATGGCTGAGCACGCGCCCGGTACGCAGACCGACTTCTTTGTCGAGGACGGCCTTCAGCAGATCAGCAGTGCTCAAAAGCCCTTTCATCAAAACATCGCCCTTGCCGCTCGACACCATGCTGACCGCCAGATAGGCGGCCTTGCGGTCGTTCGCTTCTTCAACGAGTTCGCAGCCTTCGAG
Organism: Negativicutes bacterium; assembly: GCA_963667825.1. Taxonomy (GTDB): domain Bacteria; phylum Bacillota; class Negativicutes; order SG130; family SG130; genus Azotosporobacter. The sequence continues at coordinate 509,768 of OY764022.1, forward strand.
GCTCATCTCCAGCTGTGCGGCAAGCTGTTTAATCTTCGCGCAATCGCCGATCAGGATAAATTCGGCAATTCCCTGCACTCTGGCATCCTTCACCGCTTCTAGAACCGGTTCGTCATGCGCTGCCGCGACAACGACTTTTTTAGCCGGGCGGCCTTTTACTGCTTCCAGGACTTCGGAAAAACTTTTCATATGGTTTCTTCACCCTCCCTGAAATACTGCATGCTATTTTTTTTCCATTCCCGCGTACTGTACAGCATGATGTATTGCTGCAAACCCGACAACGTTGAGAGGCGAGCGGCAATTTTGTTGCACTCTTCACGGTCATGAGCATGAACCATCGTGTAAAAATTATACGGCCAATCCGGCGGCGCAATCCTCGAGTAGCAATGCGTCACCGCTGCTTCCGCGGCAAAAAGCTTGCCGATCCTTCCTATGTCTTCTTCCGGTACAATCCAGGCGCACAATGCATTTGCCGCATAGCCGACCTCGCGATGCCGCAGCACCGCACCCATCTTTCTTATTTTTCCGCTCTCCACATAAGAAGCCAGGCGACGCAAAAGTTCGTCCTGACTGATTCCTAAACCAGCCGCAATTTGCTGATAGGGTTCGGCTACAAGCGGAAAATCATCCTGCATCGCTGCAATGATCTTTTTATCCAACTGATCCAGCATCTTACCACCTCATAGCGTAAATTGAACGCTCACTTTGAATTTTTCCGTTGCCGGCAGACTGATCAAACGTGAGACGCCCGGCAAAGCCGCCACCGTTGCCAAGGTTTTCTCCAACACCGCCTGATTCGGCGCCATCAAGGTAAACCAGAGATTAAACTCGCCTTCGCGCTCATAGTTATGCGTAACGCCCGCATAGCCGTTGATATGCGTCGCTACGTCAGCCATCGCTTCCGGCAAGACTTTTAGCGCGACCAAGGTTCCCGCATAGCCCATCTTAGCCGAATCAAAGAACGGCCCGATCCGACGGATAAAGCCGCCGTCTTTCAACGCCTGTATTCTCTCCAGCACAGTCGCTTCATCCGCGCCCAATTCTTCGGCCAACACGGCAAACGGCCGGGCCGCCAGCGGCAAATGCGTTTGGATGCGATTTAACAATCGTTTATCAAAATCAGTCAGCATGCCATCTCTCCAACGTTCAAAATTCTTCATTCCTGCGCTCTTTAGCGCGAAAACCACTAGAAAAAGGAGAACAGATTCGCTGTCCTCCTTTTCAAAATCACAATGTCATTGTAACAAAAGCGGGCATATCACGTCAAGCAACTCTGCGCGCCCCGTTCCCTTAACCGCAGAATAAGGGATAAAGTCGCTACTCTTGACGCCAAAGCCTTTTGCCAAGACCGCCAATTGCTTCTGAATTGCGGTCTTCGACAATTTATCCGTCTTCGTCAGAATCAGCTGTACCGGCAGCTTGTTTTGGCGCAGCCATTCGAGCATCGCCAAATCGCCAGCCTGCGGCGTATGGCGAATATCGATCAGCTGGCAGATCAGCTTTAAATGCGGCGCTTTCTTCAAGTATTCCTCGATAAACTTGCTCCAGGAGCGACGATTGGCGACGCCGGTCTTCGCATAGCCATAGCCCGGTAAATCGACGAGGAAGAATTCCTGGCGCGATTCTTCCGAGAGCTTCGCAGTCAAACGATAAAAGTTGATCGTTTGCGTCTTGCCCGGCTGCCCGCTGATGCGCGCCAAACCATGATGGCGGCACAGCGAGTTAATCAGTGAAGATTTCCCTACATTGGAGCGGCCGATAAAAGCCACTTCCGTTAAACCATCTTGCGGATACTGATCCATCCGCACCGCCGATGCTTCATAGTTAGCCTTGATAATATTCGCCGCCGTCTCACTCATTCGGCTTCACCAAGGCTTTTTCCAGCACTTCATCCATATGTTCCACCAGGATAAATTCAATCGCTTTTTTCACGTTCGCCGGCAATTCTTCAAGATCCCGCTTATTTTCTTTCGGCATCAGGATCGTCTTGATGCCGATGCGATGCGCGGCCAGCATCTTCTCTTTGATGCCGCCAACCGGCAGTACGCGTCCCCGCAAAGTAATTTCTCCGGTCATCGCCAAATCGCTGCGCACGGCCCGTCCGGTAAGCGCGGAAACGACCGCGGTCGCCATCGTGATGCCGGCCGAAGGACCATCTTTCGGAATCGCCCCTTCCGGCAAGTGAATGTGAATATCCGTTTTTTCCTGAAAATCGGCTTCAATCCCCAGTTCCGCAGCCCGCGAGCGAATGTAGCTGAATCCAGCCTGAGCCGACTCGCGCATGACCTCGCCCAATTGTCCGGTTAAGAGCAGCGTTCCCTTGCCTTTCATCACGGTCACTTCGGTCGCCAAAACATCTCCGCCGACCTCCGTCCAAGCCAGTCCTGTGCTGACGCCGACCTGGTCTTCGAGTTCCGCTTGGCGATTACGGTATTTTTGCGTTCCCAGGAACGTATGCAGGTTTTGCGCCGTCACTCTTACGCTTTTCTTCTTGTTCTGTACGATTTGCCGGGCCACCTTGCGGCAGATTGCCGCAATATTGCGTTCCAAACCACGTACACCGGCTTCGCGCGTATATTCACGAATTACCTTTTGCAGCGTTCCTTCGGAAAATACGATCTGTTTATTCGTCAAACCATGGTCTTTGATTTGTTTGTCGACCAGGTAGCGTTTAGCGATTTGCACTTTTTCTTCTTCCGTATACCCCGGAATATGGATTATTTCCATGCGATCGAGGAGCGGCCGGGGAATGTTGTGCATGACATTGGCCGTAACGATCCAAAGTACGCGCGACAAGTCAAACGGCAGTTCCACATAATGGTCGCTAAAGGTGTTATTTTGCTCCGGGTCTAAGACCTCGAGCAACGCCGAAGAGGGATCGCCGCGAAAATCCGCGCTCATCTTATCGATTTCATCCAATAAAAAGACCGGATTTTTCGAACCCGCCGTGCGCATGCCCTGGATAACCCGTCCCGGCAATGCGCCCACGTAAGTTCGACGATGCCCGCGGATCTCCGCTTCATCCCGTACGCCGCCGAGCGAGACCCGGACAAATTTACGTTCCATCGCCCGCGCTACCGAACGCGCCAGCGACGTCTTGCCGACGCCGGGCGGTCCAACCAGGCAGAGTATTGGTCCTTTCATTTGCGCCGTCAGTTTGCGGATCGAAAGATACTCCAAGATCCGTTCCTTGACTTTTTCCAAACCATAGTGATCCTCTTCGAGCGTACCTTCGGCCACATCAATATCGAGGCGGTCTTCGCTTTCCTTCGACCACGGCAACGCCAAGAGCCAGTCCAGATAGGTGCGGATGACAGCGCTTTCCGCAACCATAGGCGGCATTTTTTCCAAGCGTTCGATTTCTTTTTGAATCTTTTCCAGTACGTCTTTAGGAAACTCCTGTTCCTTCATGCGCTCGCGATATTCATCGACTTCCGCCGTACGGTCATCTTTGTCGCCCAATTCTTTTTGAATCGCCTTCAGTTGTTCGCGCAGATAATATTCTTTCTGCGTCTTTTCCATCTGCTTGCGTACCCGGACATTGATCTTTTTTTCCAGTTCGAGAATTTCCATTTCCCGGCCCAGTATTTCACACAGTTTTTCCAGACGTTCCTGCACGTCGATGGCATCCAACAGCGCCTGCTTGTCTTCGACTTTTAACGACAGATGACTGGCGATCAAATCGGTCAGACGGCCCGGTTCTTCGACCACAACAACAGAAACCAAGGTTTCCGGCGGGATTTTCTTGCTTAGTTTGACCCACTGTTCAAATTGGTTCACCGCCGTACGCGTCAGCGCTTCAACTTCCGCAGTCTTGCCTTGCGGCTCCTCAAATTCGCGGATTTCAACCTGATAATAAGGTTCCATGTCGCTATATCCAACAATTTCAGCGCGGTGCAGTCCTTCAACCAGTACGCGTATCGTACCGCCCGGCAGTTTGAGCAGCTGTTTTATTTCCGCAACCGTACCGACGGTAAAAATATCATCCGGCTCCGGATTGTCATTTTGCGCATCCTTTTGCGCCGCCAGCATGATCATGCGGTCGTCGACCATCGCTTCTTCCAGCGCGCTGATTGATTTTTCGCGTCCCACATCCAAATGGATAATCATATATGGAAATACCAAAATGCCGCGTAGCGGCAAGAGCGGTATTGTACGTTTCTTGCTTTCCATATCCACCCCTCCTTACACTTGCAACGTTTGCAAGACTCATCCTTGCTTTATAATAATTCGTAGTAAAACGATAAACACCTTCAAAAAAACAAGAGAGTAAACTCTCTTGTTTTTTTATCTTATGCCGATTCTTCTTTCTTCTTCGCTTTAGCAACCTCACTGGTAACAAGCAAAGGCTCTTCCTTATTCAGGATCACTTCTTTGGTCACCGTGCAGCTGACGACATCGCCGCGCGAGGGGACGTCATACATCACGTTGCGCATAATTGCTTCAATAATAGAACGCAATCCGCGCGCGCCGGTATTTCGTTTCATCGCTTCCTGCGCAATGGCCTGCAGCGAATCTTCCTTGAATTCCAATTGGACATTGTCCATCTCGAGGAATTTTTGGTATTGCTTCACCAAAGCGTTTTTCGGCTCTTTTAAAATGCGTACCAATGCGGTTTCATCGAGCGCATCCAGCGTCACAATGACCGGTAAACGTCCAACAAATTCCGGAATCAAGCCAAATTTCAGCAGATCCTCCGGCAGAATTTTCTTCAGCAGCTCACCCATCATTTTCTTTTCTTTGCTGCGGATCTCAGCGCCGAAACCAAGACCTTTTTGGCCGGTTCGGGAGTTGATGATCTTATCGATGCCGTCAAAAGCACCGCCGCAAATAAAGAGAATGTTCGTAGTGTCAATCTGAATGAATTCCTGGTGCGGATGCTTGCGCCCGCCTTGCGGAGGTACGCTGGCAACCGTACCTTCGAGGATTTTCAGCAAAGCCTGCTGCACACCCTCGCCGGATACGTCTCGGGTAATCGACGGATTTTCCGATTTACGGGCGATCTTATCGATCTCGTCGATATAGACAATCCCTTTTTCGGCTTTTTCCACATCATAATCAGCCGCCTGAATCAGCTTTAGCAAGATGTTTTCCACATCTTCGCCCACATAACCGGCCTCGGTCAATGAAGTCGCGTCTGCGATCGCAAACGGCACATTGAGGATTTTAGCCAGCGTCTGCGCCAACAACGTCTTGCCGCTGCCCGTCGGTCCGAGCATGATGATATTGGATTTTTGCAATTCCACTTCCTCATGATGATGCGCGCCTGCGCCCTGGCGATGGCCTGGCGCAGGATGAGCCACATGACTGTTCAGATTGATCCGTTTGTAGTGGTTGTACACTGCGACCGCCAGACTTTTTTTCGCTTCATCCTGACCAATGACGTACTGGTCGAGAATGCCGCGGATTTCTTGCGGTTTCGGAATGTCGCGAAGCTCGAGTTCGACTTCTTCGCCGCTCAGTTCCTCTGCAATGATCTCGTTGCAGAGCTCAATGCATTCATCGCAAATATAAACTCCGGGCCCGGCCACCAATTTCTTAACCTGTTCTTGCATTTTACCGCAAAAAGAACATTTCAACTGGCCTTTGTCATCCCCAAATTTCAACATAATCTATTTCACCTCGCTATTTGGGACTTTCCTGACGTTTTTCCCCGCGTACCACCACTGCGTCGATCAGGCCATATTCCTTAGCCTGTTCGGCCGACATGAAAAAGTCGCGTTCCGTATCTTGTTGAATCTTTTCCATCGACTGTCCGGTGTGTTTTACAAGCGCTTCATTGAGAAGTTCCCGCAAGCGGAGAATTTCGCGCGCTTGTATTTCAATGTCCGAAGCCTGTCCGCGAGCGCCGCCAAGCGGCTGATGAATCATGATCCGAGAGTTAGGCAGCGCGAAACGTTTGCCTTTCGCGCCGGCGCTCAAGAGAAAAGCGCCCATGCTGGCTGCCGAACCCATGCAGATCGTCGAGACATCCGGCTTGATGTACTGCATTGTGTCATAAATGGCAAGACCTGCCGTCACGACACCACCCGGGCTGTTGATATAGAGATGGATATCCTTTTCCGGATCCTCCGCTTCTAAAAACAGCAGCTGTGCAATAATCAAGTTGGCTACATGGTCATCGATCGGGCCGCCGATAAAGACAATCCGGTCTTTTAAAAGACGGGAATAAATATCATAGGATCGTTCTCCACGATTGGATTGTTCTACTACGATTGGCACAAAACTCATACGTATCACCCCTGTCCGAGAAGTAAATTTTAGGCTTGGGCTACGCTTTCAATGATGAGGTTTGCAGCTTTGCGGCGCAGAATCGATTCAAGCAGCATACCCATGCGGCCTTGCGCCAGGAAAACTTTTTGCACCTGCTCCACTGAAGCGCCATAATGTTTGGAGATTTCCTCCAGCTCTTCTTTAATGTCTGCTTCACCGGCTTCTAATGCTTCCGCTTTTGCAATCGCATCGAGCGTCAGGTCAGTTTTAACATTAACTTCGGCAGTTTCCCGGTATTTTCCTTTTAAATCTTCCAAAGAACTGCTCATGAATTGTAAATAGTGTTCCAGTTTCATGCCGCGGCTTTCGAGGTTGGATTTCAGATCTTCCATCATGCTGTCAACGCGTGCATCTACCATTACAGCAGGAATATCGGTCGTCGCATTATCCACCGCTTGTTTGATCGCTTCATTTTTGAAATCTTTGTCGGCTTTTTCTGCGGCAGCCGCTTCCATCTTGCTGCGCAGATCCGCTTTCATTTCTTCAACGGTATTGAACTCGCTGGCTTCTTTCACGAACTCGTCGTCAAGCACCGGCAGTTCTTTGCGTTTCACGTCTTGAACCGTCACCTTGAACATCGCTTCTTTTCCGGCTAACTCTTCGGAATGGTATTCCGCCGGGAACGTCACTTTCACTTCTTTGGCTTCGCCGGCTTTCGAACCAATCAGTTGCTCTTCGAAGCCAGGAATGAAGGTGTTCGAGCCGATTTGCAGCGGATAGCCTTTGCCTTCGCCGCCCGGGAATGCCACGCCGTCTACAAAACCTTCAAAGTCGATGATGGCAAAATCGCCGTCAGCCAACGTTGCGCCTTCTACAACGACCAGTTTCGATTGACGCTCACGCAAGGCATCGATTTGCTTGGTGATTTCCGCTTCATCGACCGCATCCACGGTTTTGCTCACAGCCAGACCTTTATATTGTCCTAATTGCACTTCCGGTTTTACGGTCACTTTCGCTTTGAAAACGACGTCTTTGTCAACTTCCAGCGTAACAACTTCGATCGACGGACGGCTCACCGGTTCTACCTTATGCTCATCCAGCGCTTTGTTGTACGCCGGCGTTGCTACCAATTCAAAGGCTTCATCTAAAATAGCTTCTTTTCCAATCCGCTTTTCTAAAACATTGCGCGGAACCTTTCCTTTGCGAAACCCAGGGATATTGACTTTGCTCGCCAGACTCTGATAAGCGCGCTCCATGCCCTTTGTCAGTTCCGCGGCCGGAACTTCGACCTCGAACACCACTGTATGGTTGTCTATCTTCTCCATCGTTGCTTTCATTATACCGTTGCCTCCTGTATTGTGTTTAAAATTTTATACGCAAAACGCTGTTTTAGCGCGACATTCCTCACGCCATGATATATATCATAACATAACCCATTGCCAAGTACAAGGCGAACGAAAAAAAGGCCCGGCAAAAAGCCGAGCCTTACATGTCTTCTGGAGCGGAAAAGGAGATTCGAACTCCCGACCCTCGCCTTGGCAAGGCGATGCTCTACCGCTGAGCTATTTCCGCAATAGTTTGCCTTTTGAATTGTTTGGAGCGGAAAAGGAGATTCGAACTCCCGACCCTCGCCTTGGCAAGGCGATGCTCTACCGCTGAGCTATTTCCGCATCATTGCAACCCGCTGTCGTTTAACGACAAAATTGATTATACCGATTTTCATCATTATTGTCAACACCATTTCTTTGTTTTTTTCTTACTTTTATCCCGCCGCCCTTTTCTGCACCTTACTCCTTCTGCACGGAAAAATGCAGCACTCTTGCTTCGCTGCCAAAACCACTGCCGCCGCCCTACTTTCTCCCGCTCGTTTTTCTATTATAATGAAGCTTAATATATAAGCACGCGTCAAAAACGTCGCTAAAGCTCGCAAACACGCATGCGCCTATGGGGAAACATAATATTTAGCGCTTTTCTCTCCGCGGCCTGCCTTAAATCCGCTTTTTCCCGTATAATCCCCCCTTTCATTTTAACAGCCGCACAGGATATAATGGGTTCTATCCGCAATTTTATAAAACATTATAAACGTACAGATTGGAGGTTGAGCTCAACCTATGATGCGAATCCTGCGTCGCCTGCTGATTGGCAGACCGCTTCACAACCAGGAAATGGCTCACGAAAAACTTCCCAAGTGGAAGGCCCTGGCTATTTTTTCTTCGGATGCTCTTTCCTCTGTCGCGTATGGTCCGGAACAGATCATGCTGGTTTTGGCACTGCCCGGTCTTATCGCCTACGGTTTTCTGGCGCCTGTTTCGATAGCCATCCTTGTTTTGCTGGCCATCGTCACGATTTCTTACGTTCAGGTCGCCAATGCCAACCCCGGAGGAGGCGGCTCCTATGCGGTCGCCATCAAGAATCTGGGCGAAAAACCGGCGCTAGTCGCCGCCGCCGCCTTGTTCGCCGACTATACGCTCACTGTCGCAGTAAGCGTATCCGCCGGCACCGTCGCCATCATCTCTGCTTTTCCCGAACTGCTGCAATATGAAGTCGCGATCGACTTAGCGGTACTGTTCGGCCTGCTGATGCTGATCAATCTGCGCGGCGTACGCGAATCGGCAACCGCCTTCGTTTATCCGACCTACGCATTCATCTTCGGCATCGTCGCCCTGATCGTTTGCGGCCTCTTTCAGGCATTTACGCAAACCGCCCCCGTTATTCCAGCCGAATCACTGCAGCGTGAATGGCATTGGTCGATGCTCTTCGTTTTACTGCGGGCATTCGCCAACGGCTGTAGTTCCATGACCGGGGTGGAAGCGATCTCGAACGGCGTTCCGATGTTCCGTAAACCAGAAGTAAAGAATGCCGCTGCAACGACTTACTGGATGTCCGGCATTTTGGCCTTTATGTTTGCCGGCATCGGCTTTATGATGATGCATTTTCACGTAATGCCGCTCGAAGGCATCACCGCCTTATCGCAATTAGCAGAAAAAACATTCGGACGCGGTTGGCTCTACTATTACATTCAAATTACCACGATGGTCGTTCTCTATCTGGCCGCCAACACCTCGTTCAACGGCCTGCCGCCGCTTCTTTCAATTCTGGCTAAGGACGGCTATATGCCGCGCTACCTGGGCGCGCGCGGCGAACGCCTCAACTTTTCCAACGGCATTGTTCTTTTAAGTCTGGTAGCCGGCGCTCTTATCGTCATTTACCAAGGCAACACCGATGATTTGATTTCCCTGTACGCGATCGGCGTATTCCTTTCTTTCACAATCGCGCAATGGGGCATGATTGTCCATTGGCGGCGCGAAAAAGGCGAACATTGGCAAACCCGCGCCTGCATCAACGCCGCCGGTATGCTGGTAACCGGATTGGTCGTTTTAGTCATCGCCGTATCAAAATTCTTCTATGGCGCCTGGATGGTCATGGTCTTCATTCCGGCAATGATGATTATCTTCCTCAAAATCCGCAAGCATTATCGCGATATGTCAGAACAACTGCATCTGCCGATGGACGAGTTGCGGTTACAGGAAAATGCCGACAGCATCGTCGGGCGCAACCTGGTCATCGTCCCCATTTCCACGCCCACCGGCGTCGTCGCCCAAACCTTGCGTTACGCCAAGGTCATCAGTCAGGATATTGTCGCTTTGCATATCGCAACGGATGAAGAAGTCGGACAACGCGTCGCGGAAAAATGGCAGGCCTGGGATCCAGGCATCGAATTGGTCACCGTATACTCACCGTACCGGCTGGTCGTTCAACCGCTTCTCGATTACATCAGTCAGTTGGAAACGCAAAAGAACCCCGAGGATTACATCACCGTCTTGATTCCTGAATTTGAGACAAAGAAACTTTGGCACCGCTTGCTGCACAATCAAACCGGTTGGATTCTTAGGACGTTGCTGATTTTACGTGAAAACGTCATCGTCACAACAATCCCTTATCATCTGACCAAATAACAAAAGGCCTGAACATCTTGTTCAGGCCTTTTGCGCGCCGTTTTCCCTTTTTGACGCTTTTACGTTATGGAAACAACCTTTTCCTCTCCAGGCGTCCTTTCCTGGCGCAAATCCGCCTTTACGCGCACCACAGTGCATTTAGAATACAGAGAAGCGCCTTAAAGCGCAATACCGACTCTAGATTATACTTTTTCAGCGCTTATACCGAAAGCCTGCTCAAAAGGCGTCAGCCGTTAGATGGACGGATGCTTCGTCGCGCCATGTAAAGGGACGAAGATGGCACTTTTTCAGCAGGCGCGCCAATAAGAAAAGACCTTTGGAGCTAGTAATCTCCAAAGGTCTAATTTGCAAGTATATGGTGCGGGCGAGAGGACTTGAACCTCCACGGTCTCCCGCCAGATCCTAAATCTGGTGCGTCTGCCATTCCGCCACGCCCGCACAACATTTTTTAAAAGTGGTGACCCACGATGGACTCGAACCATCGACACCCTGATTAAAAGTCAGGTGCTCTACCAACTGAGCTAGTAGGTCACATTGGCAGGGGCGGCTGGACTCGAACCAACGCATGCGGGAGTCAAAGTCCCGTGCCTTACCGACTTGGCGACGCCCCTACAGGTTTAGTTTTTTAAAAAGAATGGGGTGACTGAAGGGGTTCGAACCCTCGAATAACGGAGCCACAATCCGCCGTGTTAACCACTTCACCACAGCCACCATTTGTTCGACGCTATTCACCAGCGACGAAATTTATTTTAGCACATCCTATTCATTATGTCAAACCATTAAGCGTATTTTTTTAAAACTTTTTCACAAAACAAGTGTGAAAAACGTCTTTCTCCGAGTAAAAGAAGGCCCGGCCATTTTGCCGGGCTTTCCATACAACTACAATTTGAAGCGGTTGACCGAAACCTGCATCGATTCAGCCATTTGTGCCACATTATCGACCGCTTGGACAATGTCGTGAACAGCAGCGCTTTGTTCTTCGCTGGCTGCAGCCACTTCCTGCGAACTTGCGGCATTCAAGCGCGCCGAATCGGCAATACCGCCGAAAGAACGTTCGACTTCCGCACTACTATGTTGCTGACGTTCCATCAGACCGACAATCGCCTGCACTTCTGAGCCCATTTGCTTGATCGCCTGATAGATTTCATTGAACGCTTCTCCTGAAGAAGCAACCACTTCGACGCCTTGCGCAACCTGCTTGTTTCCCCGATCCATCGCATTCACGCTCTGAACCGTCTCACTTTGAATCGCACCGATGATCTGTGCAATTTCCTTCGCCGCCTCTTCCGACTGCTCCGCTAACTTGCGCACTTCATCGGCTACGACCGCGAAACCGCGCCCTTGTTCTCCGGCGCGCGCCGCTTCGATCGCGGCATTCAAAGCCAATAAGTTCGTCTGTCCGGCAATATTCGTGATCACTTCGACGATTTGACCAATTTGCCGCGATTTCTCGCCGAGCGCATGGATCATTTTCGCGGTGGAATCCACATCCGAATGAATAGCCTGCATCAGATTGACCGCCTGCTCAATACGTGAAATTCCGCTCTCGGCCGCTTGTTCGCTCTGTTTCGAAACAGCCGCCACACGTCCTGCCGCACTGACCGTATCGGAAATCGACGTAAGCATCTCCTGCATCACACGGCTGGAGCGTTCCGACAAATTAACCTGATCGTTCGCACCGGTCGCGACATGCTGGATCGTTTGCGCCACTTCTTCGGAAGCTTTGCCGACTTCAGCCGCCGACGCAGCCAGTTCCTCTGACGCCGCAGCGACCGATTCAGAAACGCCCGTCGTATGACGGATAATGTCACGCAGCGATTGCGTCATGTGGTTAATCCCGTCAACCAGCTGGTTGACTTCCTGCACGCCTCGCGCTTTCAAGTCGACAGCCAGGTCTCCGGCAGCGATTTTTTCAACAACGCCGACAACTTTCTGCATCGGTTCGGCAATGCCCCTGGCAATATAAAGCGCGGTAATAATCGCCAGGATCGAGCATAACAACAAAACAATCGCCAGCGCCTTGACCGAAGCCAGCGCCGCAGCGGTTATTTCTGAACTTGGCTCATGCGCGATAACGCCCCAGCCGAGCGATTTAATCGCGGCATAGCTGGCTAACGTCTTATCCCCGCGACTCGAATTGCCTTCGGACCAACCGCTTTTCCCTTCCGCCACTTTGCGGGCATACTCCAGTTTATCAATACTGTCGCGTTTCATGACTCTTTCCGCATCCGGATAAGCCAGTAAAATCGACTTGTTGTCAACAATTTCAACATATCCCTTTTGCCCGATCTTTATCGAGCCCGTCAGTTCGGCAAACGACTTGAGGCTGATATCCGCCGCGAATACGCCAATGACGGCGCCGCTGGCGTTTCTAATCGGCGACGCAACCGTTACGGTCGGGGCATTGGTCGCGGTAGAAATATAAGCATCGGTGATAAACGTGCTGCCCTTGGCCGCTTCCTTAAAATAAGGGCGATCGCCACGCGGCCCCAGTGCTCCCGATGTTTTGGCGATCTGCATGCCGGTCGCATCCATTACATAGATCAACTCGAACTGAGGATTCGCTTTTTGCATAGCCAAAACGGTTTCCTTCAAAGCCGCCGCATCCATCGCTTTCGCCGTTGAGGATGCCGCTAACCCTTCTACTAAACCTCTCGAATCATCCACCATCAACTCAACATGCGCCGCCACCTGTTCGGCCACATTGCCATTGCTGCGCACAGAAGCTTCTTTTGTCGATGATAAATTCAGATAAGCGCTGATCGCGCCTCCAATCGCCGCTGGAATCAAGGCAAATAAAATAAATAATAACACTAATCGACTCTTTAAGCTGTTGCTTCCCATAAACTAGCTCCCCCTTTGCTTCCTCTTTTAAGGCTATTTTCCTTACAGCCTAAGCCTGCCATCAAACCTCTCTCTTTATCATTTTTTCAGACTTATAAATTATTATACATTAAAGACAATTTTCCTCCTTATAGTGTAGCAAAAAAGTAGCATAAGTGTACCGAAAATGTTTTTTGCTCCTATATGGGTTAATTCCATGATAGCGCAGTCCGCTTTTTTTGTAAATATTTTCCTCAGTTAACTTCTTGTAAAAGCAAAAAAGGTCTGCAAAATTGCAGACCTTTACATTCCAATGGTGACCCCGGCAGGAGTCGAACCTGCGACCTCTTGATTCGTAGTCAAACGCTCTATCCAGCTGAGCTACGGAGCCATTGAATAACTTACTTGCTGATTATATTCTTTTTAGCACATCTTGTCAATAACTTTATTTCATTTTATCTTCTTTTTTCAGTCCTCTTCCTGAAATAACGCCGTTGACAAGTACCGTTCACCGCCGTCCGGAAACAATACGACAATGTTCTTCCCTTCATACTCCTTTTTAGCCGCCAGCTGAGCAGCCGCGTGAAGAGCAGCGCCGCTCGAAATCCCCACCAGAACGCCCTCGCATTGCGCCAGTTCTTGCGCCCTCTTGAATGCATCTCTCGCCTGCACTGGAATGATCTCATCGATGATTTTCACATTCAGTATTTCCGGAACAAAACCCGCGCCGATCCCCTGCAGTTTATGCGCTCCCGGCTCGCCGCCCGACAAGACCGGAGAATCGGCCGGTTCCACCGCGACAATCCGCACTGCCGGCTTGCGCTCTTTCAAGACTTCGCCGACGCCGGTAATCGTTCCGCCCGTTCCGACTCCAGCAACAAACACATCCACCTGTCCTTCGGTATCACGCCAGATTTCTTCCGCCGTCGTCTTGCGATGGATTTCAGGATTCGCCGGATTTTTAAATTGCTGCGGCATCAGCGCGCCCGGCTGCGTTTCAGCTAATTCCTGCGCCTTGGCAATGGCTCCTTTCATCCCCTTATCCCCCGGCGTCAAAACAATCTCAGCGCCAAGGGCCTTCAGCAGATTGCGTCGTTCCACGCTCATCGTTTCCGGCATCGTCAGAATCAGGCGATACCCTCGTACTGCCGCCATGAACGCTAAGCCGATCCCGGTATTGCCGCTGGTCGGTTCCACCAATACGCCGCCCGGTTGCAAAAGCCCCTGTTCTTCCGCAGCGTTAAGCATCGCATAGCCTACGCGATCCTTAACGCTGCCCAGCGGATTGAAATATTCCAGCTTTGCAAGCACCTTCGCTTTCAAGTCGTTGCGCGCGGCAAAATTTTTCAATTCCAACAGCGGCGTATTGCCAACCAGTTGCGTGATATTTTCATATACTTTCATCGTCTGCTCCTTTCGTTTTTAAGTCTCCGCTTCAGCTTTATCGTTTTTCGCTAAGCAGTCTATTTATCATTCTATATTCCCGCTCGCCTGAAAAAATCCTGTAGACGCAAAAACTTCGCTTACTTATCGCATTTCCCCGGAAATATCTTCGCTCAGACAAAAGAGCCGGAAGCTGTTTACAAAACAGCTTCCGGCTCTTGCCAGCGCCAGCCTGCAGCGATCAAATGCTGCAACACCTTGGCCGTATTCACCGCATCGTTGATCGCCATATGCCAAAAACCATGGCTTTCAATCTCCCGTTCCTCGATCGCGTGTTTCAACGAATGCCGTCTCGGTAAATCGTAAAACTCTTTATAAGCGACCGCTAAATCAAGATAGTCTGCTTCGACAAATGGATAGTCAATCTTATAGCGACGGCATTGTTCCAACAAGACCTGACGATCCGCCTCACCCCAGGCGACAAAGAGCGTTTTACCCGGTTCATAGAGATTACACAAGGCGGTAATCATTTCCTCAAGCGTCTGGCCGCCATCAACATCCGCCTGACTGATCATGGCAATGTCTTTGCACTCCTGCGTCAAACGCGGAAAAAAGCGTGGTTTGACAAAGCTTTGGTACGTCTCTTCCAGTAAAAATTCCGGCGCCGCAGTGCGCACCGCACCAACCTCAATGATCTCCGGGAAAAAAGCCCTGGGCTTACCGATCATGCTTTTGTGCGTAGTGAATTCAAAGTCCATCACTAAAAAGTCCCGCTCTTTGCTTATCTGCTGCGTCATAACGTCCTCTCTTTCGCCCTATAAAAACAAAGCTTCTACTTTATTATCATTCATCCTGCAAGCCTTCTCGCGGCGCCGCGTTTTCCCGCAGCGCAAGACGCAGGAAAATCGCTGAAAACAAAAAAAGCTCTAGCAAAGCTAGAACCGGAAATCCTAAATTTGGTGCGCCTGGGGCGATTCGAACGCTCGACACACGGCTTAGAAGGCCGCACCTTTTTATCACAAAAACAGGTTCCGCACTAGCATTTACAAGCCTGTTCACTCTTATTCAACGGTTTTTATAGTAACGGTGAAATGCCGCTTCAAACCATCATTTTTTATCATTACGCACCCATTTAGCACCCACTGGTTCATCACATTGTTTTCCATGCATCAACACAATATATTTCCCTTCATTATAATAGCATTTTGTCTTTAAATCAAACTTATTGATTTTCACTCATCCAACTTTTCGTATTTGATTAGTCTCCATCCTTTCCACTGCGAAACCGCCCTTTTCGTTTTTCCTTCCACCGATCGTTTCATCTGCATAATTCCCGCCCGCGCCTGCTCAGGAGTACCATCCAGTAAAGGTGCATTATTTTTCAGCCACAAATTGAGATTTCGAACCGTATACCGCTGGCCGTCCGGCGCTTCAAGCGTCCACGTCAGCGCGTTGCGATTTGTTTCAAACGGCCCTGCAATCGGACTGACCCGCGCGGCTGCCGTGCCTTTTTGCAAATTTGCTGTTTTGCCTTTCGCCGCCAGTTCCCAGCGCGACTCATCCGACCACGCATTACGTTTTCCGACATGCGACAACCTGCGCCGTTCCGCCACGCAAGCAGCTGCACCGCAGGTTATCTTTTTGTCGGATGGTGAGCATTTAAATTCATCACCGCAAACAATACAACTTTTAATCATAAGCCTTGGACAAAGCTCCGAACAAACTCAGACACATTTTTCCCGGCAACCCTTGCCGCCTGATCAAGTTTATCTTTTTCGGACGGGCGCAAGCGGACTCTGATCACTTCGCTAGCCGTCTCTTCATTTTTGACAAGACCGTAAAAACGATAGAGATAATCCGGCAGCGGTTGAGCAGATACTTTGCGCGGATGATGGCCCTTGTACGGCCGCAACTCACTTTCTTTGACAATGCGCATGGGATCAATATAAAACATAACCGTCTCGCCAGTAGGTAGCTCGGCAACGATATGCCGCGGCAATGATTGGACATACCAGGCATTATTGATTGTGATGCCACTTAACGCCGGAGACACCTCAAGAGCTGCGTCAAGATCAGCTACTGCATAAACGCTCACTGTGCTCGCATTAATAGCGCAAGCCTTATATTCGTCGCCCAGTTTATCGATGATCGCATTTTCCGCAACACAGGCATTGCCTTTGGCTTTTACATTATAGCAAGGAATCGTTACCGGTTGATTAAACGGCGGATTGATTGTTGTCGTACCAGGCTTTACGGCAATAACTTCAAACGTTTCATCTTTCAGTCCGATTAGTTTTTCCATACATCTTTCTCCTTTCGCTTCGCCGGGATTAGCCGCCCGGCTCGGCTTGATTTATTTAAGACTCGCAGTCTCCGTAGCAGTATGATTTACATTTATTGCACCAACCAGATCCACGCGTTTCCGGCTTTGCGTTTCTGATGATCGCCATTTCCTTTTCATCGGCTTCGGTTTCTTCATTTTTCACTTCAGTATATTCTTCGTCTTTTTCAGCTTCTTCAGTCGCCTCGATGATCAGTGCGGCGATTTTTTCGCAAACCTCTTTGAGCAGTACCGCACTTCCGACTTGAGCGTAGCCACCAGCTTTTTTTGCATCTGCACTGATGTTGGTATCGATACGATTACCAGTTGCAACCACTTTTCCGTCGCGGATGATTTCAATCGTGGTATTTTTGTAGGTTTCTTTGCCGAGATTAATATTTTCGCCGTCTGCGTAAGCAATTTTATCAACCACTTGACGAGTCACTTCGATTTTGCAGGTAGCTTTCTTCCCGTCCCGAAGAGTCCAGTTAAATTCGCGAGTCGCTTTCATTTTAGTACCCCTTTCGCGCTTGTCGCCGCGCCGCGTTGTTTGTTTCTTTAACTGTTTTTATTGTACCACGCGTGGTACAAATTTGCAATACTTAAACAAACTTTTTCTTAAATTTTTACAAATAAAAAAGACCCGCCCGATTCCCAACAGGGAGCCGAGCGGGTCTTTTGATCAAAACAGGATAAAAGGTTTATCCGTCATCTTCGTGTATTTTAGCTCATAGCCTTTTTCTCGGCCGCCAGCGTGATATTCAATCGATGCTGCTTCATCTTTGCTAAAGTTACGCTGCAACTCAATCGGAATGTAGCTGTCGCCGCCATGCCGACCGTAGCCAATGCGTTCTTCCCAACCGCGATAATTGTTTTGTTTAAACACGCCCACATCATACGGCTGATCAGCTGTTTTCGTCATTGGCTTGACTGCAGTCGTATCGGTCTTTTCCAGCGCTTCCGGTGGAAGCTTCGGATCGCGATCATTGATGCGCTGCGCTACCTGCTCGGCGGCGGCTTGCGTGTTTGGCGCTGTAACGGTAAAGTGATTTACTACAGGCGCGTTGCCTTGCTGCGCGCGCGCCATGAGTTGCATCATTGCTTCTGTATTCCCTCTATTCGTCTGCAATTCTTTTTGCAACAAAGCTAGACTTTCGGCTTGTTGTTGACTGATCACATGTGCCTGACTCGCTTTCTGCTCGGCCAGATCGGCGCGGTGGAAGTGGTATGCAACTGCGCCGACCAGCAAGCCGACAATGCAAACCGCCACTAGCGACAGCATGATTTTGCCGCGTGGCGTCAATACGTTATTCATATCAGTTCCCTCCCCTATAGCACCTGTTTGATCAAGTGCACTATCGCTGCAATTGCCACCAGTGCGGTCGCGACGTCCTGCAAATGATTCCGGCCGGACGTCGCCCACCAGTTTTTTACCGGCACACTTACATGTTCCTCAACTTCAGAGGCAGCCTGATTCACAGCCCCCTGTGCAGCATTCGCCGCAGCCTCAACCTCGGCCACGATACGGGCCTCTTCGTCCACAATACGCGCCTTTATCGCAGTCAATTCTGCGTTAAAAATATCCGCGCCGGCCGCTTCAAGCGCCGCCGCAGCGTCTTTCAGTTTCTGCAATTGTTCACTGTTAATCATCTTCGTTTCCTCCGTTTCATTTTTATTAGAGTGCGCAATAATCAGTGATGCCGATAGCAATCGCACGAGCGAAATCGTCTTGTCGATCGCACAGAGCCGCTTCGTCATTCGCATTGGATAAGAACGCCATTTCAACCAATACCGCCGGTGCATCCGTATTGCTCAGCACATACAGTCCATTCACACCAGGCGTCGCGCACTTGATGCCGCGATCGACCAATTCTAACTTTTCGATGATGCGGCTCTGAATCAATCGAGCCGCACTTTCACCATCACTCGAGCCGGAACAATACCAGGTTTCCGCACCGTTGGCCGCGTCACTTCCTGTCGAATTGCAATGAATTGATACAAATAGGCCGATATCAGTGCCGTTCGCCGTGCGGCAGATTTCACCGAGACTATCCGATTGCAGCATTTCCACTTCGTGTCCGGCAGCCTTTAAATACCCAACAACTGCCGCGCCAACACTCGCTGCCACATCAGATTCGCGCAGCCCATTCTGACTAACTGCACCTGGATCAGGATTTCCGCCCGGCGCATGGCCGGGATTAATAAAAATTCTCATCATTCAACACCTACCCTTTCATTTATGAATTGTTGCTGCAGCTGCTCCCATTCACCCAGCAGCAGCGCACTCATGGACAGCCATATCGCGTTATATTCGCAACTTCCGGCTTTCCATAGAGAAAGCCCGCGGCCATAATTTAGACCGCGAGCCTCCAACCACTCAACAAAACTTTGAACCTCATCGACCGTCATTTGATGTCGACCATAAACTATCCCAACACCAGCCTTAATATCAACCAACCCGACCGCCTCCCCCGGTCATATCATCCCGTTTTCGGCAAGCCCATACGGCCAGCGGCTTCAAAACATCCATTCCCATTTCAATAAGATTTTCGATGATGCTCATTAGCTCCGTTACTGCCAAAAACGAATACACAAAGCCACCCGGAATTTTTGAGATATCACTGCCGAATAACACAAGTCCGGGAATTATCTTTGCAATTAAATTCCCGGCTACAATCAGCATGAAGTAAGCAAATACCTTCGTTGCGAATTTTTGACGCATTTCCCTGCTGCTCAAGTCGCCGTTGTGCCAAGACAAGTAAAATCCATACCAAATACTGTGATCGTCGAGGCCATTTTTCTGCAGTGTATTTTTACTAACAGCCGCCCACTTTGTCATTGTATCGATCATGACCAACAACCAGAGCGCAATGAACGGTGCCTCGATCTCACCCACTAAAAAAGTAAAGCAAGTCACAAAGCAGCTTATAAGCACCTTGACCTGCCAGCAAGCCCCGATCGTATCCCACATCTTATCCATATTCCACCCCCGCTTTTTATCTTTACTCCCACTTGATTGCTTGCACTTCCTCGACCGTTTTCGCCGCGTCGATTGCCGCCCGCAATTCTCGCGCTCGTCGATGCAATCCGTCTGCTCGCTGCGCCACCGCGATCGGCAGATCAACAATCTGCTGTGCAGTCATCGTCAGTATCGAATCATCCAAACAGGTCCATTCCAGACTGGAATCTTTCGTTCCGTTTGCGATAGCTGACCTCGCTGCGGCAATCGCCCAAGTTAGGCGATCGGACGATAACGAATCAAAATCAAGTTTTTTGTCTAGATAATCCAGCGGTAAACGCTCGCGCCGGTCGCGCTCGGTTTTTATAGCAGTCCATGATGCTGCTTTCGCTACAATCAAATCATCTGTATTAGCCAAAGCGTCCCACATCCAAACACCGTCAACAAAACAGCCTTGCCGATCACCGCTGTAAAGCATCCCATCTTTCGTTACATACATTTACCACGCCCTCCTTACCACGGCTCGCCATTTCCAGTTTGCGAGTGTAATTAGCGCCCCACCAGCCGTAGCCCTGTTCTCAACAAGAAATGAACTCCAATTCGCAACCCCTAATACCAACCCTCGCGCTGTCATATAGAAAGCATTATCAAACGAACCCCCGTTGCCGGTACCAAACATAGGTTTTTCATCTCCTATCGCGTAGCCAAGCTCCGAAACCTGACAAACCAATGCTCCCGAAACGGTTACTGCCGTCGTACCGATGTTGATATTAGCATTTGAAAAAGTTCCAGTTGTCGGTAGCGCCGTTAAAGGTACAAAAGCCTGTCCCTTAAGCGCATAATTAACTGCAGCCGCAACCGCCCCACCGCTACACACCGCTTCGCCGATAAAAACGCGATAGCTTAGATTCGATGTTGTGCCATTTCCAACGCCTTGCGTCATTGTCGAGATATTGAACGTAAATTGCCCACTTGCTACCGAAAACGTACCGCCATTTTGATAAACCGGCGCTAATGTCGTCGCGCCAAGAGTCACTGATCCGTCTGCTGCAATGTCAGCATACAGGTAGTTTATTGCAGCATTGGTCAGCCCACTAATCGTTGTATCAGACACTAATTTGCCGTTTCTATTCATTTCTCCGTTTGCCGCTGTAAGCAAAACAGGAATCGCTGTCGCCGCAACATTAACCGCAAGACCACTTGCCGGTGTAATGTAGTTTGGATTTCCGTTAATATCAACGCTGGACGACAAAACTGTTTGCCGTACCGACACAGTTGGATTTTGTGCAGTTTTTAAAGCTGCAAGATCATTTGCCATCGCAGTAATATCGATCAAGCCCTGATTCGTTGGCGCGTCAAACGCTTTTACACACCACATCATACTGATCGATTTCGGACGAGTCTCTGTACCACCAGCATCCAAGGTAGAGGTACTGTCATTCTGAGGGAACAGCATGGATGTTGCTCCCCCAGAGACGTTAGTTCCTAGAGTAGCTACATTTAATCTATGTGTATGCTTCCTTAGGTCATCCGTTCTCCATGTACCAGAGTCCCTTCCTGTATCAGTACCAGATGCGAAGTCGGTAAGCTTAGGCAACCTAAAGGTAGTAGATCCATCACCGCTCGAATAAAACCCGACCGATGACTGCACAGCGGCCTGTGCTTGCCAAGCAACTTCTGTAATCAGCACACCCGACGTTTGCACCCATGCCCAAAAATCGGGATGAGTTGCCCGACTGACCAGCGCGCCGCCGCTAATATCCAAGCACCCCGGCGGAGGCGTTGTCGCCAGCACTTGAAAAGTATGTCCGATAGGCATGCCGCTGCCAGATCGCAAGTCACGAACGCGCCATGTCACGCTGCCGTCGACGATCGTCTGGCCGACTGCCGGCCAGTTCGGTTCTGTCGCGCCGCACGTTCCGCCCACAGTGCACTCGAAAAACTTGTAGCTCAAAACACTCGCTTTCGCCGAAAAGCGAATTTCATTTTGCGCAACAACCTCGCCTTTTTGCCACAAGTGCAGCGCTGTCAAAAGGTTGTGTGCGTTCGGGTTTTTGTCGTGCTCCTCGATTGAAACCGTTATATCTTCTTTCGTCGCCAATGTTACCCGTTCGTTGATTACCGCGACCACATTTTGTGCATTGCCAATAACTGTGATCAAGTCGAAAGTTTGGTCTACGACTACGCTGCCTCCTTTACCCGGCATGAAATAAGTCTGATCTCCGAAATATACAATACTGTATAATATCTCTCCCTTTTGAGGATCAGTCGCAAAAAGACCGATTTCAGTCACAGGGAATCCTGTATCAACGCTTTCATTAGTAGCCATGACGCGCACCCTGCTCGTGCCATCACCGATGACCCTGCAGTCTTGAATCGCGACCGTCAATTTCGCACTGACCATATCCGTCAAACTGTCCAATGCCGTGCCAACCGGCAGTACGCCGTCTCCGAGCTTGACCCGCGTAAACTGCAATTGCGCACCGACCTGCGCTTTTGCCTGCAATGCTCGTCCTTGGGCAGTCAATACCGTGCCTGTAGCTCCACTCATGATTTACCAACTCCTATCGTTACGTGATTCGTCACCATTACTGCTTGCCCGATATACTCCAACATCGTCGCCTGCGGCAAATTAAACGCAGCCGGTTGCACCGTAATGTGCTGGTGAGTATAAACAGCCCCCCCAAAAATCAGCGGGCCGGCGCAAATTTGCTGCACCGACAGTCCAAACCCTAAATGTGCCGGTTTCAATTCTTCAATCCGGTCGACCATTTCAGCGCAATTCACCATGCCGCGCGTCGCGTTCGTAAATTGCAGCTTAAAAAAATAGTCAGCGTACTGTTCAAGTACGCTGACCTTTTCGCATGCGACGAACGCGGCTCCGATCTGCTCTAGCACTTTCGTCGTTGTCGTAGCAGTCCCTTTCAATTTGCTTTTCACGCGCGCTCGGCGCAACTCAAACGCATCTTTTCCTCGTGGGAGCGCCAATGTATCTTCCCAAATATCCAGTCCCCACGTCGCCGTGTCGACGTAGAATTGCGCAAGCACGTCCTGGATGCGTTGCCGCAGCAGTTCATGCTCGGCGCTCTGCGCGCCGCAGTTTTCGGCAAACGCCTGATCTTTCAACACAAAGTCCGGCACATAGCGTGAAATATCGCAGGGATTATTGCGAATCACTCAATACCACCTCCGCCACTGGCAGCTCGTCAGTACCGATCTGCACGTTCGTCGATGCGCCATTCAGATTCAGACTGCCGTACTCATAATCAGACACGCCAGGCGACGCCATGAGCAGGCTGGCCGTTTTGCCGATCGACACGACATTCGTTTTGAACGTGTCACTCCGGAACATTTCGTCCAACTTTGCCGCAAAAAACGTCTGCACGTCGACCATCGTCACGCCGGCCATGCGCCGCACGCTCGCCGTGATTTTGATTTTTTTCGGCACCGCAGCCACCACTGTCACTTGCGCGCCAACCGGCCGATTTTCCTCAATATGCGCCGCCACCGCAGCGACCAGGTCATTGCTGGCCGACTCGCCGTTCGCATTGACGATGATCACTTTCACTGTGCCGTTTCCCGCCCAAATCGGTATTGCATTGGCCCGCCCGACGCCAGCAACCTCACGCGCCCATTGGATGTAATGATATTTGTTTCCGCTCGTCGCCGGCGTCCGGACTTTCAACAGATAGCGTTCCAGCAGGCTTTCATCATTCTCAGCGTCAAAGCCGTCATACGTTTCCGAAGCGTTGCTCACTGCCGTCACGCCCGGTATGCTCATCGGCACCTTGACGATTGCGCCAATGCCGACAACGCCGCTTTTGCCCGGCTCGGCCGCGATCACCGGCACGCTTGCTTTACCGTCAGCCCCGACAACCGCGTCGGCAGTTGTCAAAAACCGTGTGCCGGTTTCCGTACCGAACAGACTGCCTTTGATCACCGCTGCGCCAGCCGTTCCGGAAACCTGTACGACGCCATGCGCGCAAGTCGCCGCTTTCCGATCGACTCCAAGTTCGGCGCAACGCTTCGTCAGCCAGTCGCCCCAGCTCGTCACGGCAAAGCCAGCTTCCAGCGCCAACGCCAGTTCCGCATAAGCCTTTTGAAATTCAATCGACGTCGCGCTCGACACGTCGGCGCTAAACGTTCCTT
Source organism: Negativicutes bacterium (assembly GCA_963667825.1). Classification (GTDB taxonomy): domain Bacteria; phylum Bacillota; class Negativicutes; order SG130; family SG130; genus Azotosporobacter. The sequence continues at coordinate 533,571 of OY764022.1, forward strand.
CGGCCGTCGACACCGGGTTTGCAATACTTGCTTTTATTCGCGCCGCAATTTCTTCTTTTGTCGGCACTTGAAACTCAGCCACTCATGATCACCTCGCCATATTCCGTGTCGAGCGTGATGTCCATCGACAACACGTCCTTTTCGCATGTGTGATCGATCGACACGACGCGCCGGATATACGGATTTACCAGCAGAGCCTCCGTCACATAGCGTTCGACCTCCATTTCCGTTTCATCGTTGTTTGTTCGCTTGCCCTGGTACTGTTCCAACTCCACGCCGTACGACCGGCTGTAAATCGGATGCCGGTACCGCTCCGTTTTAAGCGTCTTGTAAATCCACACTTTCAGCGCTTCTTTTCCTTCGACGATCACATGCTTTCCATCGCGATAAATGAAGCAATCGTGCTCAAAATCCCACGCATACTCGCGGAAAATCGGCAATGCATTCGCGCTTGACGTTGCGCTGCCGCCGGTCATGAACGGAAAAACGCTCATAGATGCACCACCTTATCCAGCACGATATACTGCTGACTTCCGGACATCGGCATCACGGACACCTTGTCGCCAGGCTTCAGCGTGTCGGTATAGACGACATCGTCCGTGTAGTCGTTGTCTATGCCGTGCGCATGACTAGTACAGCACGATGCAGGCTGCGTCCCGCTCTTGATATGCCCGCGCGCTTCACGCCGATATCCGGCCAACAGATACTCACTGATCCACACATCTTTTCTATCCAGCACAATGTCGTTGATCCGGATCTGAATTGCCGGCGGCGGCGCAATTACTTCGCCAACCAGCATAGTTGGTGGATTGTCTTTCGCGCCAACTTCGCGCATTACGCCCAGGATTTCCGTCATTGGATCATTTTGCGCCACTTGCACTCACCACCGTTTCAAATTCCAATTCCAACTCCATCGTGTGCAAATTGTTCTTGAACGAATGCCGATCGCTCTTGATTGCAAACCGTCCTTTTAACTGATCATCTTCCACAACGATCGAATAGCCAGTCCGGCAGCGCACGTCGCCCATGGCGCTCATGCTCGCCGATCGCGCAATTCTCTTCAGCAACGCTTTTGCCTGCGTTTGCGTGTCCTGCTTCCGATCGATCTTGTAGACATCCTGCAGTAAGCCGTAATCTCGCACATCGTCACCGTTCGTGATATATCCGGCCGAATTTCCGTTCTCGTCGGTGATTAGGATTTGGTTAACCATCTCCTCGATACTCTCCGAGTACGTCGTGCTTTTTACGTTTTTCAGCGACGATGCCGTATAGTTTTCAACGACCGTTCCTTTTTGTACGATGCAGAGTTTATCCTCGCGCATGAACGCGTGGTACTGTTCTTTTTTCTTTGCATACGCGAGATGGAATGCTTCGTTTATGATCTCAATTCCCGATTTTGTATCGGCAATAAAATCGACATAGACGCCGATCGGCACGACGTCCCCGACCACAACACCCAATTCATTACAAACTTGCGTCAAGACACTCTCGACCGTGATTCCGGAAAATTTGCGCGTTGTCTTGCTGCGCGCCAGATAAATCAGGAAGTCATACGCCGTAAACTGCATCGTATTTCCGTCGCTGGAGCGCTGCCGAAAAAACACAACACCGCGAAATATTTCGCTGTTGTCGCTATAGACGTAGATGATTTGCCCGATCGCGATGTCCATGTTGGTAAAGTTTTTATCTTTGGTCGAATAAGCGATCGCAAACTCCAACTTTCGCGCCGCCTGTCCAGAATCGCCGGACCAGGTCGCCGACTCAACGTAATGCGTGATATCCTTATCGCCCATCTTGTACGTGATCATTTTTTCTTCACCGCCTGCAGCACATCTCCCGGTTTTACGCCGCCGCTTTTCACAAGCGCCATTGCATACTTGATTTGATCGCCGTCCCCGCCAGTCGCGCGCCGCGCAACATCCATCAAATCATCACCGGGCATAACGCAAATCGACTCCGGTTTTTGCTTTTCATCCGGTCGACCGTTTAGGCCGGTATCTTCGTCGATCGCGTTTTTCGATGCGCCGTCCATGTAACGGTATTCCTTTAGCCCCAGCGAAAAATAGACATCGCCGGTACCGTCTTTTTCTGCGTAATCAAATGACTCGATCGCGAACGAATGATTTACCTTCGTGCCTGTCACCATCAGTCGCAGCGGTTTGCCGCTCTCTTTCCACTCCAAAATCTGCCGCACATACAAATACGGCGCGAGCGGAGCGCATTGGCAAAAATAATAATGTTGCGCGGGGAAAAATCCCTCCAGCGTGATCGTCATCAGCCCGCTCGTGCCTACAAAATTCATATCGCCAATATCGGCTACCTGCACCACGTTGTTATTATGCGCGACCTTGATTTCATACGCCGACGGCGGCACCGGCAGCTGCATCTTATCGATCGACGTTTCGCGCGGGAAATTGAGCAAGTATTTCATGATCGGATTTTTGCTTATAATCATGCCGGCACCTCCTACGCCATATTTAGTGACGCTTTCTGCAATTCCATCGACAGCGCCCGTGCAATCTTTTGGATATCAGCCTCTTCGCGGATCACGATCGTATCCGCAATCTTATCGATCCTGACCTCGCGGCCAGATCCTCTTGCGCCTTCCGCGCGCGCAATGTCCAGGCTTTTGTCATGAGGATAGACGCGGCTGCCCGACGGCAGGTCGATAATTTCAGCGCCGGCGTCATGCACCATCGCCGGACCACCGCGCCAGTTTGTCGTGCCTTTGGCCAACATCGGAATCGTCGCCACATGCGGCGCAAATGTTTGGCCGCCAACGCCCGGTACAAAATCCGGTGCCGTGAAACTAATGCCGTTGATTTCAGTGATTACCGCGTTGATCAGCGCGATCACCGCATTCAGCGGCGCTTTCATAATCCCGGCAAGCGCATTGAATGCGCCGCCAAAAATATTTTTAACGCCCTCCCATGCCATCGTCCAGTCGCCGGTAAACACGCCGGTCACAAACTGAATAATTCCGCCTAAGCATTGCCTTATGCCAGATACGATTTGAACCAATGTCCCCATCATCGAATTTTTGATCATGTCCCAATTCCGGATCAGGAGCAACGCCACTGCAATTACTGCAGTGATCGCCAATCCGATCGGATTCATGAACATCGCCCTGGCCGCAATTCCGACGAATCGAAAGACCGTCATTAACCCGCCCCCCATTGCTTTACCGGCCATGACAAGCAGATTAAAACTGTTCACGCCGATCGCTGCAATGGCACGCACCGACGCGCCAAAAGCTCCGGACATCGCCTTGCCAGCACGTACTGCGATCCCGCAGCCGCCGGCAATCCCTTTACCCATAAACTTCGCAAGAGATACAATATGACTAAACCTTCCGGACAAGTAGGCCGACACGCTTCCGGCCTTTCGGATTGCTTCCGACAAATTACCGAACTTCGTCACCATACCGCCGACCATGCTGATTGTTTTCCCAAGCACGCCGCTGACAATAGCCGTCATGATGATAAACTGCGCCGTCGTCGTCAACATTTCTTTTTGCGCCGGCGTCAAGTCATTCAGCACCTTGGCCAACGACTTCATTGCCATCGTTGTCGCTTTCAAAAACGGCGCCAGGCCGTCACTCAACTCCATGCCGGCATTGTACAGCTGATTCAGCGCAATCTTTGTTTCTTCGCTCGGCGTCTTCAGCTTTTCATAGCCTTCCTGCGTCGCTCCAGCTGAGTTTTTCATCAGTTTTAACGCTTCCGCAAAATCTCCGGAACCTTTGCCAGCCAACACCAACACGTTATTCAATGCTTCAACGCTGCCAAACAATTGCGCCATTTGCTCCGTATTGCCGCCGGTCGCTGTCGATACCTCTTGCAAGAATTTAGCCCATCCGACCGCTTTTAAATGTGCGCCGTTAAACTCAATACCGAGCTCCGCCGCCATTTTTTGCGCTTCACCAGATGGCTTGATGATATTCGAATAAGCTGCTTTCAAACCGGTAATTGCTTCGCTTGTGCCAATACCGTTTCGTGTCAACGTTGCAATACTCGCGAAAAGTTCTTCCGTCGAAACATTCAACGCAGCCGCAATCGGAATAACATTACCGAGCGATTGCGCCATATCATTGATCGTTGTCTTGCCAAAGTTCTGCGCAACCATCAATTGATCAGAAATTCCTATCGCTTCTTCAGATTTCTTCCCGTAAGCGTTGAGCACCGTCGTCAACGCATTGATTGCCGTCGTTGCGTCTGTAAAACCAGCTTTTGCCGTTTTCGTAGCAACTCCCAAAAACGCAACCGACTTTCCAGCCTCTACGCCGGCCGACATACACTGATACTGCGCCGCAGCCAGGTCGGTAACCGACACCCCTGTCGCATTCGACAACTCCGTGATTTCTTTGCGCATGGCTTTCATGTCAACGACATTGGTATCAACCAACGTCGACACCTTCGCCATGCCATTCGTAAACTCGCTGGCCAACTTCATGCCAGCCATCGCCGCCCCAACCAATGGGGCCGACACAAGGGCCATTGACTTACTGAAACTTTGCAGCGACTTGCCGGTACTTTCGATATCTTTGCCCAGGCGTTGGTGGACGCGGCTGTGCTCTTGCATTTGATCGCTGACGCGCCGCAGCGTCGGCGTGAAATTATCTTTTAGGCTCAGGATGGCGTCAATCACTCTCGCCATATCTCGCCTCCCTTTCCTGCGCTCGCGCCTTCATTTCATATTGCATAAAGGCGCGCAGGATTTTCTTTTCTCCCGCCGGCAGTCGATATGTCCGGCTCGGCAAAATGTGATGATAACGGAAAAGGAGGTACATCAACTGTACCTCCCCGTCCGTTTCTATTCCTTTTTTACTTCTTCGTCGTCCTCTTCGCGGTCATAGCCGGACAACTCATTGATCACGTTGTACAGTTCCGCGATTTCGCCCGGCAGAAGCATTTTCCCGACCAGTTCTTTCGGCGTTGCCGCGTTAAAATGCTGCAGCAACTCCTGGCTCTTGAGCGACGGATCCGCGACGCCGGAAAGCACCGTTTGAACTTGCAGTTCGTACGAATCGAATTCCTTAATGCCGCCTTTTTTACTCAGGCTGACCGCCATGCGCTGGTTATCCGCATACTTTTCGCCATCCACGGCGCGGCAAACAAACTTCACCGGCTCGCCGGCCAGTTTGGTCAGTCGTTCAATTTCCACTTCTTTCGTCGGCAACGCCTGCACCTTGCCGGCATCCATTTGCAACAGTTTGTCAATTACGCCCATCGCGTTTAGCCTCCCATCTTATCAAGAACATCCCAATCACTGAACGTAAACGGCATATCCTCTTCGCCCAATTTTTTGCTTTCCCAGTTCGCCAGCGTAAGATCATCAAAGACCGCGTCCTTGATCACCACACGTTCGGCTCCGATCGCGTCCGGATCATTGATTTTTGAAATGATCGTGCAGACCGTTTGCTTGCCGGCCTTCATATTCGCCGACATCTTGTTGATAAAATACGACGACACCTTATTCATTTTGAGTTTGCCTTTGCACGTCATGCCGGTAACTTTATAGCCCTTCGACAAGCGGCCGGTCATATTGACTTCCGCTTTATCCAGCGTTACCTTTGCCTCAAACGCCGTAACTTCTGCCATCTTGTCGCCGTCAATCCACAACTCACCCCATGTGCCGGAAACAACCTGTTCGGGACGATACCCTTCCATGCCCTAGCCCCCTTCCTTAGATCGTAATACCGAACGTGATGTCTTCGATCGCGTCCAGGATCTTGATGTTGGCGGCCAAGAACACCTTGTCTTTGGTGTTGGCCTCCTTGATTTCTTGTTCCTTCATATTTTCCACAGCGACGCCGGTCGATTTGAGCCACACGCGCTGCTGCTCGACATCGATAAACACGTTGTTCTTGCCCGGATCCAGGATGCCATCGAGAACCAACTGATCGAAATAGCCTTGAATTGCGCTGATCAGCAAGCATTTGTTGTCATAGCTGTTCGCGTACTTGCCGAGATAGCTGTCTTCCGCCGTTTTCTTGATGTCGTCATGGATCATATCCATCGCATCGATCAGCTTGCATTTTTTGAAGCTGTCGAGCTTGCCCTGGATCGTCGTCACAAAGCTATTGACAGCCCGCGCAATCTTGATTTTTTCACCGTCGTTGTACAGCATCATTTTGCCGGCATCGATCGCGGCGTCCATTTCGTCGCGCGCCATCCGATCGCAATCCAGCACTTCCGGCAGCGGCGCAAACGTTGCCGAAATAATCATCGGCGTGCCTGCCAGCATGCCGGCAATACGGCTGCAGTATTGCGCCGTGTTGTAAGTCTTGGCCTTTGTGACAATCGCAGCCGTCGCAAAATTGACAACGCCTTCATGGTCAGACGGTTCGTTCGGCAGCACCGCCTTGACTTTAATGTCTTTCGTATCACGCAACGCTTTGATCCAAGTCGCAAACGTCGTTGTTTCGGCCGGCTTGATTTCCGGGACCACAACGTAATCCCAGCGCATGCCTTCCAGCGCCTTTTGCGCCGCCGAATAATCCTTGGAGTCGGCCGGGATCACATATACAAGCACTTTTTTCGGCGGCGTCTGATAGCCCATCAAGCACAGATTGATCTGCTCGACGTTCGCATCGGTCAGCCCCGCCGGAATGTCGGTCGGCGTATATACGATCGCCGGATTTTTCGCCGGTACCGCATCACGCAGAATCAGCGCAACAATGCCGCGCTGCCCGCGTTTAATCGCCGTAATGCCCGCCTCTTTGAAGCGGATCACAATAGACGGCAACCCCATATCAATTCCCCTCTTTCATCGTAAATTTCAATTCGCGGATCATATCGTCCGCGCTCTCCGTGCGAGCCATAGAATCCAGGTAATCAATCGTCAACGTCACCTGGACAATATCGTTGTCCTCGCCGGTTTTCGCGCCTTGAAGCGACGTGATCTTCAGCTGACGATTGCCAACCTTCAGCACCATTCCGAACGCTTCGCGCAGTCGGTCTTCCATGTCCATCACTTCCAGCGCCGGTTGACGCAACGACGGAAGATAGGTGATGATCACCGATAACTTGACGGAGCAAAAGTTGACCGTTTCCGTCGTCACAGTGCTAATCAGTTCAACAAAAAAAGAAGGCGTCTTATAGCCTTCTTTGACTTCATCCGAATAGACTTTGTAATTCGGAAATGTTCTTGTCAGCACCGCCGTTACGGCTGCAGCAATATCCGTTTTCTTTACCATGGCTGCATCACCTCATCCTGTCCGCCATTTTTTGCACAAACTTCGCCGCCTCCGCAGGCATTTCATCAACAAATTCCTGTACCGTACGTTCCACCATGTGCCGACCCGGCACGAATCCGACGTTACGGCCGGACTTTGTCACTTTGGCATGCCCGCGCTCAATCAAATGGAAATGTGGCGCGCTGCTCCAAAACTCCACCTTCGTTTCCTCGTGATAGCCCTTCGGTTTTGACAGTTTGTACGACTTAACCAATTTACGCTTGTGCTTTCCCGGTCCGCTCGGCGTCTTAGCAATGACCGCACGGCGAAACTTTCGCGCCACCGTCTGCAGCCGCCGCTCCGCTTCATACGGGTATTCCTTCACCACTTCGGCAAACAGCGATCGCAGCTCGTCCATTCCGCGCACCTCATACCGACTCGCCATGTTGCACCTTCTCTGCACACATCAACTCCAAAAACTGGTTTGATTCGTACGGATTGATTATGTCTTTGATTTCAAAAGTCCGATCTTTAAACCGGATCCGCATTTCGCGCGTAACACCTTTGCGGTAACGAACCGTCACCTTATACGCGGCTTCATCGCGCAGTTTCTTTGCATCGTAATACTGGCGACCGCGCACCGGTTCAATACTGGCCCACATCGACGCGATATCTCCATCGTGCAGAACCGTCTGCCCGATTGCATTTTCGCTTTCCGTAGCGCCGACCAGCGTCACTCGCTTATTGAGTTTTCCTGGATCCACGTCGCACCTCCTACGACCGCAATTGTGCGATCAATCCATTCAGCGTAACGCCAAGTTTGTCGCCTTCAACGCGCCATGACGTCACCAGGTTCGGATTGTCAATCAGCAAGCCGACAAACGCGCTGACCGCCACTTTATACAAGCAGCGGCTATAGTTTTTCGCAACACCGGCTCCGGTCAAATATTCTTCTGCAGCCGATTGATACAATTGCAATTGCGGATCCATGTCGTCACCGTCGATGCGCAGCAGCGCTTTCAAATCTTTCAACTCCATATCGCCGCGCCCCCTCGATCATGCAGCATTACGGCTGCGTACTTGCCGGCGGATCCGCAGACGGATCGGTTACCGTCTGGGCATCGCCCGGCGGATTATCGCCCTGCCTTCCCCCGTTCGGCTCAGCCCGGCTCGCCAAATAGCCTCCTTTGCGCAGCTCCGTGATCCGCTCCTTGTCATCCGTTTCAAAAATGTCCCCGCAGTTATACGGCTCACTCGTTTCCTTGTCGATAAACGCTTCAACAACTCGCACTTTCATAACGATTCCCCCTCTTGATATTGCTTCACGACCGCATTGGAAAACCAGGACGCCCAGTTCTTCGCCAGGCGTCCCTTTTCCGTCAGATTATACCGACGCCGCTTTTTTGACGCGAATAAAGCCGTTGTACGCAACGACGTTTCCGCCGGCATAAACCTCGCCGCGATGCGCGATCATACCTTCTTTAAATTTGTAATCGGTCGATCGCTGGACATCCAGGTCACTGAACACGACCAATTTGTAATTCGCAAGCGCACCGTACGCCATGCAGTACGTTCCGCCGGTAGTCTTCGTAGACGCGACCGGACTGGCGGCACTGTTGATGATATACGGAATGCCGTCGATCGTACCGGAATTTCCTTTGGTAACGATCGTATGGAACGGCTTCCCATCATTCGTGCGTAACTGGCTGAACGCCTTCAGATCGTTTTTGTTCAGCGTCAGCACCGCCTGCTCGTCGACTTCTTCATCGCCGCCGTAGCTAAAAATGATGTCATTCAGCGTCGTATTCGTGATCGACGCAATCGAAAGATCCGTTGCCGGATCAATCGCCTTTGCGTTGGTAGAAAAAATGCCGGTCAAATGACCGGTTGTACCATCGCCGGTAAGGATTTCTTTCGCCAGTTTTTTGCGCAACGATCGCGAAATTCCCTGCGTGACAACGCCTTCATAGTCCGCAGCCGGCAACTTTTTGATTTCGTTGGTGATTTCACTGTACGACGTGATTTTGCTTTTGTTGATGCTGGCATAATCAAAGCCGATATCCGTATCTGTCGACGCTTTTCCTTCATCCGTGTAATTCCCGTCCGGAGTCGTTTTTTCGTACGGCTGGCTGAACGATTCGCCGCCAGGCAAGATCATCGTGTCAACACCGTCAACCAAGCTGGACACCTGTTGGAATGTCGGATTGATCGTAGCCGACGCCACTTTCGGCATGACGATATTCCCACTTGCCAACGTCACCGAGCGCCCTTCCATCAAATCTTTGCCGCGTTTTTCGGCCGCTTCTTTCGTTTGCTTGGAGCGTTCTTCGTCGGTAACCACACCGCCGCCCGGCACCGGCTTGAATCCGCCGGCAGGACTGAATTGGCGCTGTTCGTTTTGCTGCTCGCCAGGCTGATTGACCGCCGCAGTACGTTGTTCTTCTTGGCCGCCATTCGCTCCGGCCGCTCCGGCTGCTTCGGCTTCAGCAATCATGCTGCGCAGCTCATCAAGTTCCTTCACCAAATCACCCATCTGACCGTGAATGCTGCGCAGTTCAGTAATGTCTTCCGTCTTTTCCGACTTGGCCACCAACGCCGCACGCGCTTCCTCTTTGCTTTTGAGCAGTTTTTTCAATTTCTCCAACATATCAGCTTACCCCCAAAATTTGATTTTTGATTTTATATACTTCCGCTTCATCAGAGCTATCCAGCCCCTGCGACCGTGCGCTATCCAGCGCATTTTTAGCGTTATCCAACGCCATTTTGCCGCGAGCGTCAATATCGGTTTCTTCATACGCCGGCCAGTTCACCGCTGATACCTCATATACCTTCGCAACCTTCGTAATACGCCGTAAGGGTAAGTCTGTATCAAGGCGCTCCCATTTTTGCTCTGCAACACGGAAATAAAAACTCATTCCATCCATATCGCCGCGATCAATACTAGAGCACAACTGACGCGCTTCATTGTTGTTTGCCACATCTAGTTCAGCCGACATATACAAACCTGTCATATCTGTGCTGATCAGCATCGTGCTGTTGCCGTTATTACGCCGACTTCGCGCCAGCGGAATACGGTCCAAATCATGATTGATACAAAAAAGCACGTCGCTAAAATCGCATGCATCGAAAGCGCCACGCTCAATTACCTCTTCAAAATATCCGCCGATATCGACTACCGAATCGTAGACTGCCGGATGACCAGACACTTGCCGAGTCGTTTTTTCTTCAACTGGATTCGCCGCCCGAAAGTCATTGACGCGAAATCCTCGCCGCACAAATAAACTGTCCGCTTCTTTTCTATCCATTGTCATTGCTCCCTTCCTGTGTTCCTTTACTTCCTGCGTTTTGTAATTGGTATGTGTCGATGATCTGTGTATTAACGTAATTCAGCGATTGTAATCGCCTGTCACCGCCTTCGAACGGTTCCATGCCAAGCAGCGTTCCCAAAATCTCATTTAACGTCATAATCCCGGTACTTGTTGCCAACTTCGCCAGTTCGACTTTATTGACCATCGACATATACTCAAGTCGGTTGTAATAACATTTGACGCGATGCCCAACATCCTGCTCGCGTCCAGTAAAAAGACAAGCCGACATGCCTTGTTCGAACTCGGTAATGAAATCTTCAATGCACGTCTCATAAAATGCAGCGTGCTGCTCGCCGTCATAATCTCCTGACAGCAGCGCTTCCGATATCCCGTAGCGGTTTCGAATGATTGACTTCAAAAAGTTCAATACTTCCGGATTGATTGTTGCGGGGTTCACCTTAACCGGAGTAAAATCTCCGGCCAGATCCAGCGCCACAATGCCTGACTTGCTTGTTCGGATATGCTCTTCGAACTCGTCCCGCGTCTTCTTGAGCGCATCCGTTCCGACCAACGTTTTCGTTGTATAAACGCCGTTGACTTTCAGGCTAGATTCAATTGCTGCTGGAAGTCCTTGCATAACCTTATCCAATGTTGTCACAGCGTCCAACAAATCTTCGGTATCCGGTCGCCCGTTATCGTTTCCGCCGCCGACGATGGTGTTTTTCCCTCGCCGCCAGCGCAGATGCACAATATCGCTATACGGCAAAATGTCACAGCTTCCATCACGCCACCAAAACTTAACCTCCCACACGTCGCCAGTCTGCTCGTCAACGCCAATCTCAATTCTTGTCGGATTAAGCGGATAAAAAGCAACGTACTTTCGCACTGGCTGCCCTTTCATGTCGTAGACCGTTTCGTATTGCGGATAAATGAAGCAGTTGTGATCTTTACGCCGTAGCCACTCGCAACACGCAAGAAAATCTTTCGTCGTTTGCAGCGGGTTCGGCTTAAAACGGAACAGCCGTGTAATATCATCGTTTTGCTGACGAATCATGCTCGCCTTTTGCACAACGGAAACAATATTGATCTTCGAAACCTCTGTCGCGATCCGGTCGATACAATTATTTACGAAGTCGGACAAATAAACGTTGTCTCCAAACGCTGAAAAAACAGCTCGTCCGTCATTCAAGATAGATGTCAGCTGCGTTTGCTTACGGTTTTGTTGGTATCGGTTCAAAACGCCCTGCAAATAATTAAAAATCAATCGCTCACCTCCTTTACACCATCCCCATGTACTCGGATTTATACCGACTGTATGCCGCATAGCCGATAATGAACCCAAGCGCACCGTCAATACGGTTTTTCGACTGCCCCTGCAACTTAACCGGCATGATTCGACCCAAGTTATCGACCTTCGTTGACACGTTTTTCAAACACCAACGGTCTATTGGATTGTTGTTGTATACAATTCGCTTGCCTTTCAATTCCGCTTCAACAACTCGCATCGGCCCCGACAGCGAAGCTACTTCCATCCGAATCTGCTCCAGAACGTCCTCGCCGAAATACTCGGTGATGAGTCGCTTGAAGTCTTTGGCGTGCCAGTTATCATAGCCGATCTTAAATGGCAACATGCCGTATTGCTGATACAAGCCGTAAAACCACTGTGCAACCGCCAGCGGATCAACTTCACTACCTGGGCAAATCGTAACCAGCCCTTGCTTCGCCCACTCTCGGTAATTTTTCTTTTCCGGATTAAGCTTGTTATCGTCTTCCAACAGCGCATCCGCCTTGATTTCTGGAATGAAGTACATCCCTATCGTCAACATCCTACCGGATGCCTTATCGAGCACCAGCGCTTTCGCGCTGCACAAGTCCGTTGTTTCGGCAAAGTCCAGTGCGCCGATATAACGTTTTCCGGCCAGCGCCGCCAAATCGAATTTGTCCGTATTGACAACGTCGGCATCAGACAGCCATGCGCTCGACGCGTTTTGCTTAACGTTGAAGTCTTTCGCCAGAACAAACGCCCTGGTGCTGGTACTCGTCTTCGCCTCCTCGACCATTTGCCGCAAAAATGACACCTTTTTAATTACACCTAGGCCAGGATTGCTCTTACACCAGCTCCGCTCGTCCTGCCATACCTCTTCCTCATTGTCCTGAGTATAAAGCCATATCAACCAGCGAGGTCGCTCCAACTCACCACGCAACACCCGCCTTGCATCAGCCAGACGATGATCGAGATATCCATCCTCAGTAAATCCTTCTGTTGTCAATTCGAAGTACAGCGGCTCATCCTGCGTAGATAACGCCTGTCGAATCGGCATCACTAGACTATCGTCTTTCATTTCAAACACTTCATCAACGGCGCCAACTGCAATGTTACGCCCCTCTTTTGCGCCGGTCTTTGCCGACAACTTCCTGATGCTGCCTTTGTTTTGATAGCTGAATTTGCCTTTCTTTTTCTTCTGCGCCGGGTTGCCAAAGAATATGCCGCGAATGTTTTTGCGTGTGCAACGTTCCAATCGCCGCGACTCTTCACGCATTGAATTGATCGCCTGAAACATCAAGTCAGCCTGCTCGTAGTCATTGCTGGAGCAGAGAATCTTTTTCCCCATCTCTCCGCAAAACCACTCCGCCAAGCAGATTGCTCCGATCAGCGGCGTCTTGCCGTTTTTTCGACCAACCAAAAAAAGCACATCCTGATATTTTCGGACGCGCTTAGCCAACTCGCTGTCATGAATTTTTATTGCGAAAATCGCTTCGATAAACGCTTTTTGCCAGAGCAGTAACAAGAACGGCTTGCCAGCATGCGGCGCTTCGTAATGCTTGCACTCCTGCTCGATAAAGCGGATTCTCTTGTGCGCGTCCGGCAAATCAAACTGCACATCCGGATTGCTCAGATCGTCGATCAGCAACTCCATCTGCTGCATCATTTCCTGCCCGACGACAATCTCGCCGGACTTGCACCGGGCGCAATACTCAATCAGACTTGACTCCGGATAACGCGCCATCAGTTCTGCAATCACTCGTAATCACCCAGCTCGTCATCATCATCATCGACGCTGCGCCCGAGAACAGCCGACAATTTCGCGATGTAGTTCAGATAATTTGCACGCGCTTTGACGATCATCCGGCTCACCGGCAGCTCTTTCTGCATCGTTGGATTGTCCGGATGCATCTTGATCAGACCTGTTTTCTTAACGACATTGTGTAGCCCATCAAGTTCCACGCGAAGGCGAGCCGCCTCCCATATCGCGCCGTCAACCATTTGTAGCTGATTTTCATCAACACCAGCAAATAGAGCCTTAATTCTTGCATATTCTTGTTCGCATTGCACCCTTCTCACCCCATTTCAAACTATTTTCAAAACTGTCACTAGAAAAGTCAAAAACTCAGTTTGCATGAAATTTTTGTTCGAGCGCCGGTCTTGGGAAAATTTTTATAAAAGCCGTTCTAGGGGGGCGTAGTCCTACAATTAGTTGGAGCGGTCAAACCATTTGTCAATCCATTTTCGCCACTCTAATCCCGCCTCTCCAAACTCAGCCGCACGCTGGTAACATTCTTCGCGGCTACTTTGGCAGCTTATTAACTCAGCTCCTAACTCCCTCATCAAACGCTCTCTTTCTAACCGCTCTGGATAACCGCCTATTACGTAGGCATCGCGCCAACTTCCGTAACGGCACTTGATCATATCGATTATTTTGTCGCGTATCGCGAACACATTGAACCGAAGGTTTTCCGGCTTGCTGTAAAGCGGCTGTCCGCTGAGACTTGAAAAAAGAGTGTCCAAATCCAATATCATGTCGCCGTATTCAGCCATTTGATTTACCAGATTTTTTTTGCCGGACAATGGCGGTCCGTAAACGATAAACACTTCATGACCTTTCTGGTAACCATACCGCCCATGCTCGACATTGTGGCAATCGAAACAAACCAACTCCACATTGTCTTCGTTGAGCGCAACGTTCGGATCATTCACGTTCGTCGGCGTCAACTCGGTAATATGATGGCCGATCAACCGCGACGTGTCGACGATCACCCGTTTGCATTTCGCGCACACCGGGCCGCGCTTAATAATCAGATTCCGCCGCAGCGCAATCCATTCTTTTGACGCATACAGTTTTCGTGCAAATGCTCGTGCCATACTACCATTCCTTGTTATTCATTTCTTGGCGGCGCAACTCCAGCACCGCATTGTCATATTGCTGCTTATGTCGGCTCATCGGGTTCATATTGAAATAATTCGACAGCCATTCCAAAGCCTTTTGCTGATCCAGCATCTTCACCTTTAAGCCTTGCCGCCCCAAACTAACCTCGCTGATCAAGCCGCCGTCAACTTCATCGGACTCCATTACCTCTAAGTACGGCGTCTTATACGTCTTCACATTTCCCTCTTCGTCCAACATAATCGCGCCGTTCTTATCGTACTCGACATGCTCGCGCATCCCGAACCTCGTAACATCCGTCACTTGCGCAAATGCAATTCGCATGTACTTTTCTACGATGTCCTCAGGGCCAAACATGATCGCCTGCGCTGTCATCGCCTTTAAGCGTTCCACTTCGTTTCGAATGTAAGGTTTTGTAAGGTTCTCATACCCTATCATCCTCGCAGTATCTTTCGAGTACCCCGCCCGAATTGCCGCCTGCGTAGCATTGCGATTATTTACGAAGTATATGCAGAAAAGACGTTGCCTTTCCGTTAATTTTTCATTCTCTTCCGACTCCATATATGCAACCTGAAGAGCAGTTGTTTTTTTCTCACTTCCAGTGCACCCTTTTTCAACTTTTGTGCGCGCCCCCTTTTTCTTTTCGGGTGCAGTTTTTTTTCGTCTTTGGGTGCAACTTTTCTGACGCTGCCATCCATGTCTTTTCCGCCACGATTTAACCGTTTCATACGACACCTGGTATTTTTCAGCGATATCCTTATACTTCATACCTGCAATATAGTCCACTTTTGCCAATTCATGTTTCTCGGCCATTACGTCAAACCACCCACCTCCACGCAGCAATCACCACAACTAAATCGGCACTACTGCAAACTCAATTTTACAATTCGTAATCCATCCGTGCCGCGCAGTTATATTTACAGCAATCATGTCTGATACTTCGCGACCATCTACCCATAACCGGCTCGATAGGCCATCGCTTGCAAACAACAACTTAGGCATCTTATCAGCATCAATAAGTTTATCAATATCCATATCCCCGCCCTCTCTTGCCCTCATCATCCGTTTATCCTGCTCATTTCAGTCTTGCGAATCTCCGCCTGTTTCCGAAGCGCTGTGAATTGCGCATCATATCCGTCAAACTCGCCCTTTGCAATCTGATAGACACAATCTGCAATATCATACTCATCCTGCGCCAGGACAACCGCCGGATCTAACTCCACTTTTGCACGAACGATATCAACAGTTCCCGACCCGCTATATTTAACCTTTGCCCGCGCCATTGCCCGTTTCAACGCTGTTTGTTTCAGCGCAGCATCCTGACGATAGGACATCACCTTATCCGCCAACGTCGCGATCTCGTTACTGCACACCGCAAGCAGATGCATTAATTGCGCCGGTGTCGGATTATCCGGCACTACTACCTTCTGCCCCATTTTCTAACCCGCCCCTCGCCCTTGATATATACACAAACCCCGACAAAACAGATCGCACTCACGATAGCCCCAGCACTATCACCGACCCAATGCAAAATCATTGGTAACGCCGATCCTATGCAAACGCCTATCCTCTCATCATTGAGCGAAGCAAACCACCTCTTCATCCCGCACCTCCACGTCATACCCCATCGCCTGCCGGACAATCACCCGGCACTCTTCAGCCGTTTTCTTCTCGCGCCTTGCAACGATCTCAAACAGTTCCGCCTCACTGATCCGTCCCCTGTGTTCAGCGCCATGACATCCCGCCCCCATTGCAGCAGGCCCACAGAGCGCCAGTAGGTTTTCTCTTATGTCAGGACCGTTGCACCCGCCCATGCCTTTGGCTATTACATGCGCTGTTTCCAGACAACGAGAAAAGACACCGCAAAATTCGCAGTGTCCGTTCGCATCTTCTTTGATTTTCTTCCTCAGCTTGAGATCTTTGATCGTCTTATGCTTGGGATATTTCATTTGATCAGGCTCAGGTGCTTGGATTTATATCTCCCGCCCTCTTTGTGGCAACTGGCAGAACGGCCTTGCATCATCTTCGAAAACGGCTCGTAATCTTTACAGCCGTCTTCCGTGATATTGACCCGGCCTTTGTTGCAATACTTTCCCCTGACTTCGTGATTGACGCAATCTTTCATATCGCATACTACTGTGCTCTTATCCATCCCGCCCCTCCTGTCAAATACAAAAGCCGCCCTGATCTCTCAGAGCGGCTTCATCTATTTATTCCACGCTATCATATTACCACAGCCAAAGTCAAAAAAGTGTCTAGAATAATTCCAGTCACACCGCTTTGAGTGCCGTAATGCCATATAGAGATATTGCAAACTTCTTGATAGCTTTACCTTTCAAGTCATAGACTGACTGGCGTGAACTATATCCAAACGCATCTGCGATTTCATCTTTATCTTTTTTATCAACATACCACATTTGCAACATTTCCTTATACCGCTCGCAGTCAGGATCAGTACAGATCACATCCAGTGTTTCATCTACTTCTGCAATCGCCTCTTCTGTCCGGTCTTTCATTTCTTGCCACATCTGCAGCTGATAAAGTTGATTCAGCGTATTTGCTACTTTTTCAGCTCGAACACCGGTCACGTCGTTTGCTGTTGCCCCTACTTCTCTCGGAGCTGTCTGCCATGTCAGTTTTGCAATCATTCGTTTTGAGTGCTTTAGACTTTGTTGCAGCTCCCGGTAGTACCGCAAATAATTCTCTGCCTCTCTAATGCAATCCATGTGTTTGCCCCTCCTGTTTTATCCTACTCGTTTCTTACGCCCCGCCCAAATTATGATTATTCCTCCGCGTTTCAAGTCCAGTCGCGTTGCCCGCCCGCATATCATGCAGATTCGTGCTGGCTCTTTGCAGTGTTTTCCTTTCAGCATCGTTTGCCCGCAACAGTACACATTCCCGCCCCCTTATAAAATAAATAGGCGTCAATACCCGCCCCCGGATACTGACGCCCCCAGATGCCTGGTCAGGCTTTCTGTATTACGTTGTCTTTTTCATGATATTCAAATCGAATCAACTTTCCATCTTGTACGACCATTTCGATTGATCCAAATCGAATCCTATTTATCCGGTCTGCCTTTTGCGGCATTGCTTCTATGATTTGTCGTTCCAATGAGTCCAATCTTATTTTCTCCTTTCTTTCTACTTGCGTAGCATGATATCAACTCCAGTAATCTCAGTTATTTTTTTAAATGTCCTCCAACAATCAAGCAACTTTCCTCCACCCATGCATTCTTCAATTTTCCGGCACGCTTCACATGCGTTAATGTGCTTGTCCCCATGTTGCCAATGGTTTTTAACAAGTTCATTGATATGATTCGCCACACAGTGCCAGTCTTTTTCCGTTATTTCTGGTGTTTCTCTGCATAACGTCATCTCGAACACTCCCTCACCTAGTTTTTCACACTATTTTTTTTGATTTCCATCATCATCTTTTTTTCTTCGAGACTGTAACGCATCGCCATAAAGCTATTTTTCAACAAAAATGTCCTCCGACAATACAATCCATTTCGCCGGCATCGGCGGCGTAAACGTAAACGTTCGTCTTTCCATTAATCGCGCCGCCCTTTCAAGCTGCTTATAGCGACGTTTTCGCTTGTTTATCCACCCCCGAAACAGCAAACACTTAAGCATATCTATCATCTTCACTTTATTGAACGCCACAGCGATCGCCACGCTAATATCAAATTTCTTAGCTGCAGGCACTGTTTCGACTGGATCTATCTTTATCTCAATATCCTCAAACCCCTTGATCGGCACTTTCTTGCCATCTTCGCCTACGAGATACATTTCCATAGGTTCTTCCATTTCGTCAACCGGCATCTATCCCGCCCCTTCCCTTATCTCTTCCCGCCCCATTTGCAGATCGGCCCTATCGTGATATGTATTATGATCGCTGCTGCGATTCCTATTGCTATTTGTATTACGTCATTTATCATTTATCTCTGTTCGTTACCCCATGTCCCGCCCGTCCCCGCCACTCCTGCGCAAATCTACGATATACTTCCGGCTCGTCCTTTTCCGCTACCCAATCTCCGGTAAGAGCGACCGCAGCTTTGTAATATTCTCTTGTCCCTATGTCAATCATCCGCCGCAGGATCGCCAGTTCTTTTTCTTGGGCGATCATTTTATTCCTGATTTCGCACTTTGTCGTGCAGGTTTCGCATCTAAGCATCTAATCCGCACCTTCCCTGTTCCAATCTATCGACACTCCGCACCATCCGCAGAATTTGTGACCAGCATCGTCTATGCTTTTCCCGCACGCTCCGCAGTATGGCATTTTGATTACAATATGCTTAGTAAATGCCATAAACCCACCATCAACAACATTTCCCAACTTGTCGAATATTGTTTTACCCGCAGGAATATGTCGTGTCCGCATGTTAACCTTTGACGCTTCCATCATACGCCCTCCTTACCGTCAAATCACCTTCACACCATCTTTAACAGGCAGCGTCGCAATAGCCATCGACAATTCGCGCCATTCCGCACTAAAAACTTTTGCCTTTGTGCGTTTATGGTACAGCGTGTTCCCGCTCGGATGTAGGCAATAGTTGTGCGTTCCCCAATCCAACGGGCAATGCTCGCAAATGCACTTGCAGCGACTACTTTCCGATTTTTCCAATGCGTACTGACACGCGAAACAGTGATTACGCATAGGCTCATGCTTGTTCGCTTGTAACCAAAACTCATTCGGTGATTCTGCACATCCGTCCGGACTAGCTTTTAAACCAGCAATCCAGTACCACAGTTGCCTGTGCGCCGTGTGATTAAATACCGGCTCTTTCATACGCCCTCCTTACCATATCGCCCATGTGAGCGAATTGGTTAGTATTCTTCCGTTTCTTCGAATATTTCATCTTCAATGTCATTTCCCTCGAATATGTCCGCGAACACCTTTTCAAACATATCCATTGCCGGAGATTCGCCCGTTTCTGGATCACTTGGATCAATAATCTTTTGCGCAACCCACCTTGCAAACTCTTTCCGTTTGCCTCTCTTCACTCTCATTACATCGTTATTCGGAGACCCGTTAAAGCCGCACACAAGACCACTGATTGATATTTCCAATTTTAATTTATCGCCGGTTACAATCGTTGTTATCCCGAGATTTTCAAACTTTTCCATCACTTGCCGCCCCCTTCAAACTTCACAGGCTTTCCGTCTTTGTCCAGCACATTTCCGCCGATGACGTAAGCGTTGTTATATGACCGCGATGCAAAATATTCATACCCGCTTTCCATGTCCGCCACAATGTAGTATTGAATACTCAACTGCTCGATAACTACAATTCGCGGTGTTGAACTGTCCAAAACTTCTCCCGACTGTTTTCCGAATGTGCATCCGGTTAGCGTCAGCACCGCCACAGCCAGAAACAGTAATATCTTTTTCATCACTTGCCCTCCCACTTCGCCAGCGCATCTGCCATTTTATCGCGCACCTGCGTAGCCACCGGATCTTTCCACGACACGCCAAACTCTACAAACCGGTCATAATTGGCCGCCATATCCAAATACGGCTTTGCCACCCGCAGCGCATCCACCAACGCCCCGACCCGTTTCGCAGCGTCAGATGGTGTTTCCTGCACGATCTTCCTTGCTCGTTCCCCGCAATCCTCAAATATCTCCGCAGGCAATTCTGACGTATGCGTATAGATTTCACGATTTGCATAAAACCATAACACCTGCCGCAGCACCGCATTTTGTGCTTCCAGTTCCGCAATCCGATCCAACGCAGCAGGCCATCCTTCGCGCGCTGCGGCGATAAATTTTGCGTCATCCTTATCGTCGGCGCTAAACATCACATCTTTGCCGCACACAACCGTCGGCACATCACCGTCAATTTTCCACGGCCCCGGCGTCGCCGCCTCACACAGTTTCCGATCCGCTGCAAAATCACGTTTACATTCGCTCACGGTTGCACCTCCTGTTCATCAATAGGCCACCGCACAGGACAATGGTTAAGATAAATGCCGCATAGAAATTCTAGTTTGCATTCTTTGCATTTGACTTCTTTAACGTACTCTTTCAGTACCCGCGCCGCAGCTAGTGCTGCTTTGTCTTGTTCAGTCATTTCTTTGTCCTCCTTCTGAGATTCCACCATTTAGCCGCTTCTTCGCGCGTTTCACACGGCGCAATCTTTGCAAAACACCTTCCGCACATTACAGACCAATCATTTCGCACGCTGCAAGGATCGTCGTTTTCATCAACAAAACTAGCCTTTCCACGGCAAAATGGACACGCTTTTAGTTCAGCTTTTACTGTCACCTCTGCGCACCTCCTTCGGCGGCTCCGGCAGCGGCATCCAGTGCGTCACATCGTCTAGATAATACGTTTCCGAATCCTCGCACATATGGCAATATCCTTCAAACCACCCGCTGCAATGTTCGCTTTTACGAAACATTGCAATAACCGGTTGCCCATCGTAAAAAATCAACACCATATTCCCGACTTCCGGCAACCGCTCTTTAACGCTGATCCACTCAGCCATTGTCCGCCACCTCCGCCTGCTCAGACTGTTGCCGGTTTGCGATTCTACTCCATAAATCAACCCAACATTCATTGGCACATTCGCCAGTGCAAACCGATTGCATTCCCTTTGCGCAACCTCTACCGTCACACGCCGGGCATTCAATCATTTCTTCTGCGGCCAACCGTAAGGCTACCTTGTTACGTTCTAACGCAGTACACGCTAAGTAGTAAGCCTCGGCTGTCTGGACAATCCAGACGTTTCCTTTCGGGTCGATATAAGGTTCAAGTTTTGCAGCTTGTTCTCCGCTTATGCACTTGTAGTGGTCGCGTTCTTTCCGCGCATCCTGCAGATCGAGCGCCAAGTCCTTTTCAATTCCAAACCGTAAAACCTCGCTGCCGTTTATGGCGTCATTTAACTCGTTATCACTAATCCGCTCCACTTGTTCCCGCCCCCTATCCGATATTCTTCACAGCCACCACAACCATCGCCGTGTACAAAACCCCTGCCAATACCGCCCCTAAATCGTTCACTCTTTTAGCCTCCAGCTCCGCAATATAGTCTTTCGCATACTTGAGAGCGGCTTTTTGTGTGTCGCATTCGACAAACCCGCTTTCTGTATGCTCGCTGGCCACGAACCGCCGCTTTCCCGCCCAATACATCACAGGATGCCAAACGGTCTTTTCCGGGTATTGCCGGATTATTACGCCCGGCCACAATTTCATGATGCTTTTCCTCCGTACAGTTCGAATCCGTGACGATCAACGACTTTCCCGCCCTCAATGTCTTTAAACTTCACTGCCATACCGCGACAAGTCGAAAATGCAATTTCCGCTTTGCACCCTTCCGAGTTCCAAAAGTCTCCGAATACCCAAATCTCATTGCACTGACTTAGTAGCGTAAAGCAATGCTGCATCGCCGCAAATTGATCGCCTGCCGTGTCCAGATACCCGAACGCATGCAATGACTAAACGGAATGACTTCGCCCCGCTCTGATATGATTCTGCAAATCTCAGTTGCTTTTGTGACGTTCGTTTCTACGTCCCCACGAAGGGGATGCGCAACGTATACTTTCTTTCGCATGTTCCCGCCCCCGTTATCGCTTACTTAACTTTGCCGCTTTCGCCGTCGCTTTATCCCGTTTACTGCGGCCCTTTAAAACGGGACTTCTTCTTCCGGGAAGACTTCGGTTCCAAACTGATTCATATCAAAACCTTGGTTATTCGGATTCGTTTCTTTTCCCGGCTCTGCTTTCTTGCTGTCCAAAAACTCTACATTCTGGGCAATCACTTCCGTCACGCGACGCTTTTGACCGTCCTGCGCTTCGTAAGAGCGGATGTTCAGGCTACCTTCCACGAGCACACGCCGTCCCTTGGTGAGATTGTTGCCGCATACTTCGGCCAGCTTTCTCCATGCGACGATTGGTATAAAGTCCGTTCGCTTGTTCTCTCCAAACCCGCTATCTACTGCGACACTGAACGTCGCCACTGCGTTGCCGTTTTGGGTGTATCGGACTTCTGGGTCTTGGGCGAGCCGCCCGACTAATATGACTTTATTCATTCGCTTTTTTCCTTTCCAGTTGTTCCGCTGCCATTTGCAACCCAATTAGATATGCTCTGATTCTTGGCGGCGTTACTCTTCCGATGCTGCCGATCCATTCCCAATAGTCAATGTCAACGCTCGACAAAAAGTCGCTATGTTCTTGCAAACGCCATCCCCATTGCTCTATGTTGTCACATTCACGCGCAAGGCTGAACAAATCGCGCATTCTTTCATGGTCATATTTGCATTCATCTTCTTTGAGCCGCTTCAACCATTCCCTCAATTCCTTGACGGCCTCTTCTGAATCAAAATCATACTTTTTCCCAGAATAGGCAACCAGCTTCTCTGTGAAGTAACCGAGTGAAATATCGTAAGAATTGATTGCCGCCGAATTCCACGTCAGTCTAAACATCGCATCACCAAGATCGCCAGAGATATAAAGCATCCCGCCATCCATTACGTATCTGATTCGGCAATAACCAGTTCCCGGCTTTGCCCACACTAGCGTTTTAAGATTCCCTTCTTCTTTCACTGTTGCGATGTGGTCTTTAAACCAACGTTCCCGTATTTCTTTTTCAATCTCTGCGCTATTCACACTCTCGCCCCCTGCATCGTTTTCTTTATCCCGCAATCCATGCAGTACGACCGATCCGCTTCCTGGTCTAACGTGATTTCACACTTCATGCACGGATCTTCACTTCTCGTCCCGCCCGCCACAATTGCCATTACTACCGCCCCGATAGGCCCGGCTACTAAACACCCGATTCCAAAGCCAATCATTTCTGCTCCGATATCGATCATTTGCCCCGCCTCCTATGCGTTTTTACCACTTGCCTACGGTTCGCCATCCAAGGCCAGAAGTTAGGCGTTTATTCTCTCGCCCTTTAATGGCCGTCGTTACCGGCTGCAGCTTTGCTCCAAATTGCTTTTTCAACATTTCTTCGAGTTCTTTTTTACTCACAATTCCCGCCCCTTTCACGCAATCCGATGATCCTTTGCTTTTCGGCAAATGGTTGCCTCGAGCTTTACGTAACCGTTTGGATGCATTACCGGAATCAGTTTCGCTCCACCGCCAGGACAATAATTACTCGTCCTGCAATTCCAGCAACCGTCTTCCTGTTGCGCCAGTTCCGAAAACTCAATCAGATTTGCCCTGACCGTCTCTTCTTCAATCCCCGGAAAATGCACTCTGGCAACCGCCATTAGTCGCGATATATCCCGTTTCCCCAGATAATCTTTTTGCTTCCCGCTCTGTATCAGTTCATTCAGATTTTCAACGATTTCCGGCAATACTGTTGCTGTCGGTAGCTCTGCACATGGCCGTTGCACTAACTGCCTTTCCGCCTGCCTCATTTCACTTCTGACCTGCTCGACAACTTTCATGATTTCAGCAGCGTTCGGGTAAAACATGTTTTGTTTTATGACCACATCAACCGCCGCTTCAAGAATGTCATCCGATATTTTTGAGAAACTTTGATACCATATCCCGTTTCGCAGGGATATTTCCTCCTCGGTCAGGCTCTTGTTGTAGTTGATTGCCACCTTCAACCCCAGTTCTGCAATCTTCCCCGCTGTCGCCATTTGTCGCACCTCCAAACTTTTCGAGGAACGTTTTCGTACCTGCAATTGCTCCATCCATTCGGGTGCTTTTTTGCACCTTTTTCTCTTTCCTGGCTTGTGCAAGCATCTTGTCGTAGTTTCGACGCAGCGCATCCGCACTGAGAGTAACACTTGACCAAAAATTTTCTTTCGAGCACCACACAATCGCCGCTTTGATATGATCAACTTCTCGTTTATCCCGTTCTACCATCAGGCGGATCGTGTTTGCCCACGTGTCCAGATTTTCTGGAATCTTTGTTCCCGGATTGACTTCAAGAATTTTGTCACGCAACAACTCTGCCAATTGCATTTGCGGTTCGTCATATTTGTATTTTGACTTGGGTGGTTGATCGGGCGTCCCGGCATCAGTCGGGACATACGTTCCTTCTTTCTCTTTACTCTTATTCTTATTCTCATTAGATACAAAATGCGTTATTTCGCCGTTATACAATGCGTTATCTGTTGCGTCACTCGTAACGTTACTTGCCGCAATCCCTTGTTTTTCCTCGCTCGGTTCAATCGGTGTTGTCTTCTCATTTTCGCCTTCCGTAACGATGTCCGTAACGCAACCGCCATTTTCTGGCGATGGCAACATTTGGAGTTTTGATCGTTCTCGATATCGTTCTTGGCGAAGTCGATTTTGCTCTTTCCGGGCCTCTTCACGCACCTGTAATTCTTCCAATTTCCCATGAGATTGATGCTTTGCAAAATTTATCAACCGTATACCGTCACCGTCTATTCCTATCATTCCGAGACGATGGAACAACTCTAGCGCCATTTTTACTGTTGTGATCGGCTTCTTGAATTTGTGCGCCAGCATTTCATCTGTATACGCAATCGATTCCGTCAACATCACATACCCGCAGGCATTGCTCCTACCAGCCATTGTCAGCAATCGAATCCATATAAGAATCAGCCCGTCCGCTTCCGGCAGAGACGCCAGATAGTCAATCTTTTCATCCTCGAACATGTCGACACGAAGCTTAATCCAACTTACTGCCATTGGCTCTCACCTCTTTTACTACACGCACCTTAACCTTTGCGCCTCCATTTCGAATCGTCTTGCCTTTCCATTGCTCACGACTGTAAATCTGCCGCCGTCCTGATCGACTGTTTGAATGCAATATCATGCTATGCCTCCTTGCGATGCTTTCTTCCACGGTAGATATTCTTCAAAGTCACAAGCTTTATAAAATCGCCCATTTACCCATCTTGCAAAATGATTCAACCACAGGTCATCCGATCGATTATTGTATTTCATGACATATGGCGATATTTTCATATCCGCCAGTTTCATCACTCGATACATGTCCTCCTCGTGAGTGGTATCATATCCGGCTAATACAAAACACATTTGACGCCACGGTTTAATCCATTTTGATAATGTGGCTATACCGTCCATAACTTGCTCTTCGTAAGCCATTAAGTCCCACGCGTAATGAATCGATCGCATATGCTTCACTTCGGACAACGCATGAGCGATTTCATCGGTCGTAATTCTTACATCAACACCCTGTGAAATATCAACAACAAGCTCGCGCGCTTTAATCTCTTCCAACTTTTCAATACAATCCGGATCTGCAGTCATGTTATTGTCATATAACGTAATCAGTCGACTTCTTGGATTAATGATTTCCGCGATTGAAGTTTCTTGCCGTAATGCGCCTTCCTTTCTCGGAACAAAGCAAAATCCACATTTACGGAAACACCCCCGGCTTGTAAATCCAATCCCCATGTTTGCGATATCGATCGCCTTTTTCTTAACGGTTTCTTTTCGCTTTATTCCACGCTGTATTTGGGCATATATCGCTTCCGGTGTGTATAGATCATAGTCGGGCCGGCAACTCTCGATTTCAGCCGGCAGCGTCTTCGTCAGATCGTATCCTGTGCCACCAATCTCGATATTATTGTGCCGCCTTATTAGTTCCAACGCTTTGTCTCGGTTCCATGTAAAAAGCACACTTGCAAAAACCTTGTCATATTTTTGCCCATCTTCCACAAAACCGACTTTCGCTCCGATTGCCTTGTAATAACTACTGATCTTCATCAACGCCAGATTAGGTAGCTTGCCATCGACTTGCACAAGTCCGATTCTTTCTCCGCTCATAATCCAACCGGCTCCTGATATTCCTTGCCGCTAAACTGTTTCGCCGGCATTGCTCTTACGCTTTCGGTCCGGTACCGGTTCGTCAGCAATACGACATCACCGTCGCCGAATGGATTTTTAATACCTTTGGCATTCAGGTCGACGTAGACCGGCGCAGAACAATCTCTGCATCCAGCTGTTTGCCGTCCAGGATTCATCCGGCAGAAGTATTCAGCGTCGCACTTGCACTCGACTCGGTACTGCTGACTTGCAGATGTCGGCCGCTCTACCGCGTGGATCGGCGTCGGCGGCTTAGCTTCTTCTTTCCTTGGCGCCGGAACGTCATCCTGTTTTTCAAGCAAACTCTTCATTGCATCGATCATCTTTTCTTTCGCAACTTCATGAGCAGCCACTGCGGCAATCACCGCGGCATTAGCCGCTTCCATTTCTTCATTACGCTTCCGCAGCCGCTCGATTTCCGGAAGATATTCCGATTCGACTTTTATGCTCAGATCATCAAATTTGATTGCCAACTCTCTATATTCCGCTTCGATCCGCGCAGTATCAGCTTTCCCGACGTTGCACCGCTCTAGTTCTATTGATAGCTTGCCGCACTGTTTCTCAGCATTTTCAATCCGCTCTATCGCTGCAGTCAGCTCGACAACCGCCTGATTATATTTTTCGGCCGGCACCGCGTCAGATTCGACTTCCACCAGCGTTTCCGCTTCGGGCGTACCGACGTAGCTGTATTGGCATTTATTCGTTGTGCTTGCGTCAATCGGATAGACGCCGTATTTCGTCAGCACGCGCCTGATCTGGCATTCCTCATATGCTTCCCGCGTGCATGTTTTGCATGTGGTTTCAATCACTTCGCAATACCAGTCGGTAAAATCTTGCATTTCCATCGGGATCGTAGACTGCAGCGCCAACGTCGCTTTCATTTCTTTTTTTGCTTCCAGGCTCGGTACGCAAATAAATTCCAGGCGACCGCACTGCTTCAACAGTTCATCTTTTGCCGTTCTATCCAGGTATTCAGTCCGTATTATGATCGCTTTTTCTAAAAACGTCTTGCCCATTCGCAAATATTTCATAAACGCAGGGTCGACATTTTTGGCGTTCGAATATGCCTCGAGTACATCTTCAACTAATTGGATCAACGACGTAAGTCGCACGAAATTACTTTTCTCTTCTCTAGCCAGATACGGATTCACCGTCCCGCCCCCTTCGTCACAAAGCGTCCAACCGCCAAATCCCGCTCCAATTTTGTCATTTTCCGTTTTGGCGCATCCACGTAGGCCCGCCGATTATTGCCGAAATATCCGTCATGTCGTCTTTTCACGTTTCCCGCCCCCAAATCAGTAAAAATAGGGCGCTAGTTTACCCAGCGCCCTGACAACCTTTAGATATTGCCGGTCACAATCAGGTGCTCTTCCAGCTCGGTTTTGATCTTATTGATTTCATTGTCAACAGCTTGCCGTTTGTACCGTTCGAGTTTCGGGCAGGACAATTCAAAGGACAATTTATCTTGCTCGCTGCGCGGCTTGATCACTTCGATTTCGATTTCAATTTCCTGCATCAAGCCGCTTTCGTTCAGGATTTCGATATTTGCGTAAATCTTTTGCGGGAACCGCAGCATGCCTTCCGCATCGCCGACCTTAAATGCAAAGGTATAATTATTGCGGTCATCATACGAAAAGTCGCCGGTAATATTGGTGACGAATTTGAAATTCTGCAAGGCCGCCATCAAATTTTCAATATCGTGAACTTCGCCTTCTTCACGCCGTTGCAAAAATTTGATGAATGTTTTTTGATCAAGCGTCGCGCCGCGTAGAATTTCTTTCCACTCGCGAAATTGGATAGATTCACGGAACCGATAATCAAGTCGAGACTGTTCACGTTCAACCACTTTGTCATCGATAATAACTTTCACGCCTGTTTCGTCATATGCAATAACGGAGTTTGCCGCGCTGCCTTTTGATTTGACCAACGCAATCAAGCTATCCGTAGAATACGCCGAATAGTTAAACCCGTCATACTGGAATATATTTTCTGCATTTCCTTGGCGAACAATCAACTCATTGCCTTTTAATTCCCCTACGTTTAACTGAATCTTTTCCATTACATTTTTCCTCCTTCAACTTTTTCAAACATATTTACCAGTTTTGGCTTTTGAATTGGCTCTTCGGTTTTTAGGCTGTAGTCTTCGCCGTTGATCTGGCAAATTGAAGCTTTTTTGCTCGCCGGAAACCGAGGAGTTATTGTGAATGACGTCCCCACCATGCTGGACGTATTGGGCAGGCGCTTAAACTCAATCTTGATTGCGATAGCCCCTTTCTGTTCGTCTCCTAACGAAGCGATAAGCGCCGGAACCAACTCTTGAAACTTTTCTTCCAACTCGCCTCCACAAACATTTGCCAGTTCCATTCGTACTTCTGCCATTGTTTTTGCCCCCTTTATATTTTTAAGCGGCCCCCGCTCAGGAACGAATTGAAATTGTTTGCCACGTCATACCACAATCACATTGCATTTTGACAAACACTAATTTGGTTGAAACCTGCTTACCAACACTGCACACACATCCCTGTTGTTTGCACTGCGGGCAACGGGAAACTGTTTTTAATTCAGTTGATTTTGGGACCATCACGCTACCGCCCTTCGCTGATCCATCACATCAACCAAGGCATCTGCCATACCTAGCGCCCCTTTATCTCCGTACCGATGACCAACGACGGCGAAGCTGTAGACCATCTCTTGAATTTCATCTACCGTCAATTTGGTCCAAAAGGTATTCATCCGCCTTACGTAGCGTTGACCTGACTCGTAATCATCCATTGCATTTACCTCCCGGCTTCTTTATTGCTGCACTTAAATAATCAGCAAACAATCCGTCTTTCGGTTTCTTCGGCATCCGCCAATTTTGCAATGCTTGTCCAAATTGCCGCGAATTTCCGGCGCTGGCTGCTATTACGGCCATAACTTTCATTTCTACGACCTCCGGTTATTGACTCATAAGTCTTGCATATGCTAGACTAAGAGCAAGTTAAGATTTTCTTTCCCACTAAGATCGTTTGTGCTCCAACACAGACGATCTCTTTTTTTCGTCCCGAACGAATCCTCGATCACGCATTCGCTTCGCTAATCGCTCCATCACTACAAGGACATTTCGTCCGAAATGATCTTCTAAACGGATCAACACCATTTTGTTTTGTACAATCAGATCCGCGATACGATCCTCTAGTTCTTGGATTGCACGCTCGTCACGCTCTTCGAACAAATGCCCTTGTTTTTTATGTTTGATCAGCGTCTTACTGTCGTGAGCTATTCTTAAAAACTCTTCCGCTGCTTCGACTGCATCATCCAGTGTCGTAAAAGGGTGATCGTCAGTCGAGTCAAGAAACTCCATCGCAAAGACATTTCCCGGAATCTTAGCCGCCACTTGCATCCATAGTTTTGCACTACCAACAGCTGAAACAACTGCAAATATTTTGTCTGGAGGAATGACGCCGCGGCAAAACCAACTTCCTACTGTACCCGTTGCTGTATGTACTTTTCCGGCAATTTCTTTGTACGTCAGTTTGCGCGATTGGAGTTCGATTTCGATCAAATTGAGAATGTCTGGCCCGAAAGCAACCATATCCGGACTTGGCAACATTGCTGTTATATCCATATTTTCACCACCTTTGCAAAATGCAATTTACTGACAGATTGAACATTGCTTATACTTGATTTATCATGGTATCAAGGAGGCCGCCCCGCCTCTCTTACCCGCTCAGCTCGCCATTGCCCCGGCGAGCTATTTTTATAACCAATCCCCTATCCAGCCGATCGCCGCTTCAATGCCGCAATGCGCTCTTTGAACGCAGCCTCTTTTGAAAGCGTTTTTTTCGACGTTGGCGGCTCATATGTAGCTAACCGCTTATTCGCAACGACCTTCTGTCGCTGTGACATCGGACGAGGTTGCTTTTCCGGTCTGCTTTCGTGACCGTCAAACGTTTCAAACTTTTGTTTGTAATACGCAATCGCCGCTTCTTTATACAGATAGTACGATTTGCCTTTCTTTCGGTTCGGAAAACACTGCTTGCGGCAATCTTCGCGAATCTCCCTGGCCGTTACATAGATGCGACCCGTTTCCGAATCGGTAAAACATTTTTCAAGTTCTGCAACATCGCAGATTTCCGGCATTTCCAATTGCACCGGATACGCCCCCTTTCGATCAGATTTTGTATTTGCGATGCCGATATTTTAGATCAGGAACATCGACTTGAAGTGCTTTTGCAATCCGCTCAATCTCTGTCGGATGCGCTTCGACACCGCCGGTTTCAATCTCACTTAACTTCCGCCGGCTGATTCCAGTTTCCTCAGCAAGCCAATCCAAACTTTTCTTCTTCGCCTTACGAATTTTACGAATCCCGTCTCCTATGATGATCACCTCCTAACACATGGAAGGATTATTTGTCGCCATCCTAGAAATCATCTAGTTTAGATAAATTTTCAGGAGGCTTCACGATGAGTGAAAAAACCAAACAACAAAACGCCCCTCAAATACCTTTGATTAATGATCCGTTATTTAAAAACTTCATTGACTACGCAAAGCAATTTGTAATTGAAGATCTGCTACACAAGAACGCTCAAGAATTCAAACAAGCACTTATTGATTTGAACGTCACAAAAAAAGAAATGAATCTTACCGACAATGATTACCTATTTCAAATCATCCTCAGATCTCAAGAACTAGCCTGCAAATCCTCTATAAACAACACTTTTGAGCTCATCTTTGAGTATCACGAGTGGCTTGCCGGAAACTACGAACTGGTTCCCAAGAACGAAGATCATTAAGCATTCGATTCGTTGAATCATCAATCAACTTAAGGGCTTGCCTTAAATCAATTATTCCTTTTTTAAACAACCGCGCATTTTGCCGCACCTTATCCTGCCCCTTTATCAGGCTTGCTATTTCTTGCTCACACCGGACACTAATCACAGTAGATAAAACCTCTCGGTGGTCTGAACATAAATTGTAAGTGAGTCCAGAACCGTCATTTGCAGCGACTTTGTCGATCGCCTCTTGGTCGCAACCAATGCAGTCACATTTCATGATCTCGTCTATGATGCACACCTCCCCTCAGCTTTACGATTCATTTTGAATCCCTCAAGGTCAAAAAAAAGTTCTTCTACAGGTACGCAAAATAACTTTGCTAAGGTAATTGCCATTCCATATGTAGGTCTTCGTTTCCCGGTTTCAATTAACCCGTAAAAAGAACGGCTAATACCAAGCTCTTTCGCTACTTTAACTTGAGTCATCTTTTTATCTTTACGAGCTTGAGCTAACATAGTACCCCTCCTTTGATTCAAATTGTATCAGATTCATATTGAATCAGTCAAGTGGTTTTGCTACTTTTTGAATCATTCTATTTCGAAATGCTACTTTTTGAAGCATAATATAAACGTGAGAAAGAGAGGGATTCATTTGATAGGCAAGCGAATTGCACTTTTAAGAACAAAAAAAGAACTAACTCAAGAAGAGTTAGCCTTAAAACTTGGCGTTAGTCGATCTGCTCTTTCTTTATGGGAACAAGAGCGTCGCAAAGTTGATCCAGATTTCATCCCTGTTATCGCCAGCTTCTTCAATGTAACTACTGATTATATTCTTGGCGCGTCTGATACGCCTAATTTTTCTTCTCCCGATATCTCTGTAGCCGTCCTCCGTTCTTTTCGCGAAGTTGTGATCCCTCACATTCGTGAAGAAACAATCAAAACTTTCGGCCCCGATGCTCCGTCAGTCAAACTGTGCGACGAAATAGATACCTTTCCGATTGAGCAGCAAAAAGTATTTTTTAATGAGCTGGTCAAACGATTCTATTTTGATGCCCACGGCATTCTTCAGTTCGAGTTGCATGAACCGACTAACGAGGAAGCTGCCGCGTCTTTAAGCGAACTGACCGACGACCAACTGAAACATCTGGTTGAGTCGCTGAGCCGCGACGGTCGACGAAAATTGCTGAAACTCATTGCAAATACTGATGATTGACAGAGAGCAACCCAAACACACTTTTCTAAATGTTTGACATCTACGGGCCAAGATGCTAAAATGATGTCACAAGGTAATTCATTACCTCGTCTTGACATTGTTAATGATTCCTGTATTTCCAGAACTATGTTTCTGAGGAGTGCAGGCCGGCCCGCTCTTCGGAGCGGGCCTTTTATTTTTATTTTCGATGGGAGGTTTTATTTTGTTTCGTTGCGCTTGTATGATTGATGGTGGTTACCTCGCAAGAATTCAAAAAGATCAAGGAAGTATTCGAATCAAACATGATTTGTTCGCTCAAGAAATGGCTAGTGGAATGGACATCCTGAGAACATACTTTTATCATTGCCCGCCATTCACTAGTCCGTCTCCAACACCTGATGAAATTACTCGACAACGCGGATTCGATACTTTTAGCAGCAGCCTCCAGAAGCTTCCTCACTTCGAATGTCGCCTTGGTCGTTTGGAAAGGCGAACCAACCCTGACGGTACTTTTTATTTTGAACAAAAGAGAGTCGATGTTATGCTAGCTACCGACATCGCAACCCTTAGTTCCAAGCGACTCGTAACACATATCAACCTTATGGCTGGCGACAGCGACCTGATCCCGGCAATCCAAATAGCCAAAAACGAAGGTGTCATCGTCAACTTGTTTCACGGCCCGCTAAAAACCGTTCATGATCACCTTTTGCAAACAGTTGACAACCGAATTGTAATTGATGCCGCTTTTCTCACTAAATGCGCTCGTTAAATAAATAAAGACCGCCTTTCGGCGGCCCTCTTCTTATTCACTATAGACTTTCGATGCAGTAGTCAAAAACTTCACCAGCAACGAAGCTGATGCCGTTTTTATTATTACAACTTCGGAGGTCTTCTCTTCTTCCTCGATTATTGCCACGTCCATAACTACGCCTCCAGATTTCGAGTATTGTCCTGCCACTGGTTCGATTCGATTTTCGCCTAGCCGCTCCATAAGTGCAAAATACAACCCCCTATACCCCTGAAATGTATAGTAGTTGCGGACGGTTTGTGAAAATCCTTGATTTTTCGTTCGTCACAATTCTTTAATTTATTACAAATAGCACGTGAAAATTAGTTCTTTTTTGTCGATAGATGCACAATGCTGCCACATTCGCTCGGGTTATAGCGAAAAGTTTTTGCAGGGTTGCACGTATAATGAGCAAACCTGAAATACTGTGGGTTTCGTTCGCTTATACGAACATATGTTCGTATTGTGAATTTATTTTACCATCTCCCCTATTTAATGGCAACTAATTTCAAGTGTTTTGAAATCCACGCACAACAATTTTGAAGGGACGTGTTTATTTTGGTAGCTTTTATCGGTTTAGTCGCTTTTGGGTCTATCTTCGTCTGTATTCTGGGTCGTCTGTGGGCTAAATTCAAGAAAAAACCGAAAGACGCTTGCGATGCATGGAATGGCGGAATCCTTTTAAGTGTTATTGTTTTTGCTGTTGCAATTTACTTTTCCCCCAAATCGGACGTAGCCGATCACTCTTCAACGGCAAAGCAAGTTCAGTCCACGGAAACGGCAACGGCAATTCCTGCAAAGACGCCAGAAGAAATCAAAAAAGACCAACAAGCCGCATTTACGCAATGGTACTCAGGCGTTGAAAAAGACTTAAACAGTTTTGATAGCACCTGGGCTGAGTGGAAAAAAACTTTCGACGGTATGTCCAATGGCACCCTATCAAAATATGATGCCTATTCAAGATTAAAACGTGTAGAAAAAAATCTCGGTCTTTTCTCCTCAAAATTCCAAGATACAAAGCCGCCTGAAGGACTTTCAAAAAGTCACAGAGATGCCATTTCAACATCCATGTCAAGTCTTTCGGATACAGCATCGCTTCGCCAAATGGCAGCTCAACAAGCACTGGACATGTTAGATAATAACGATTTCAAGCCAAGTAAGGTAGAAGAGCTAAAGCAAACCCTTCAAAGCAGCGACGCAACTACGCTCAAAGCAGCAATTGGAATTTCCACTGTAAAATCCGAGCTAGGTCTTCTTGATAAGCAATAACCCCCTTCTATGAATAAATAGTTTCAAACGCTGATCGACGGACAAATTTTAACGCGGGATAACGTTTCCTATAACGTTCAGACATCGAATAAGAACGCCGGGTTTTATCAATTCATTGCACGCCGTAAATAGAAGAGAGGAGATACACTATGTTTTTTACAGAAGAATCACTTCCACTTCATCAATCAGACGATCAAATTACAAGGCAATTTTCCAGCAAAGAAGTCGTTTTAAGTTCTTTTGACAAAGCCGCTATGTCCGGCATTTCTTCGACAGAGCATTTTATAACTCTTTCTGCTTGCAGTTGCTTAGACTTTTCAACTCGCAAGTTACCGTGTAAACACATGTATCACTTAGCAAGCAAGCTCGATCTTTTTAAATTTTCGTCAAATCAACGTAGCCTTGAATTAATTGCCGATTTTAGCGATGGTTTTGCAAAGGACTGGAAATTCGCTATCCCAACGTCTTCATTTGCAGCGCTCGATATTTTATGGACACCACGAGTATCTCAATCCGAAAAAAGTAAAGGTGATAAAGAACTCGTCCTTACACAAGGATCTTTATATAATTTTCAATCCGGATCAGTCTATTACGACACTTCACTTGCATATCAAAAAAGTTGGAAAGAAGCATTATCCTATATTCAGCAATTTGTTCAAATAAAGTCCGTCACACCTTCTTCTCCCAAACAAACAGTCCTATTTGATAACGGATTGCTTGTAAATAGCACAACAATATCTTATGGAGTAGTAACATTTTCTTTATTTAAAGTCGACCCTATTACACAGTCGCCACTACCTCCAAAGATAAAAAAATGCACTCAAAACCATTTCGTTGAATTTTTAAAAACAGGACAACTGCAGGAGGTCTAAGACGCATGATGAAACGGTTATCCTTACTGCTTTTTGCGGCATTGATTTTCACGCTTGCAGCATCAGGCTGCAGCTCTTCTTCAAAAGCCGATTCGCACCCGCCCTACTCCATCGCAGAATTAAAATCCCTTCCCGGTAGCAAGGCTGTTGTATCCGTTGTCGTTCAATCCGACACGACAGTTTCCGAACCACAGCTCTCTTCAATCGCCAAGGAAGCAGTCGACAAGGCTTTAGATGACGATTCTCGCTACAAAGAAATTACGATATTTTTCAACGACTATCCTGAATTCGTCGGGAAAGGTGCAGCTCTCGGGATCATAACCTATACCAAGGACGATCGAAAATATGACGCTAATATTCCTTCCAAGGACTGGTCAAAACGACTTACACCTGAAGAAGTAAAAACGTGGGCGTCTTTCGCCTCCTTCTCCTCAACGCAATTAGGAAAAGATCCGGCAGAAATTAAACGCCAATTCTGCGAAACAAAGCAACTATCCATTGAAACACTTAATGCGCTAGTTCTAAAACAAGTCGCATGGATGAACCAAAGATTCAAAACGAGGTGATCCACATGGCCCGCAGACGCAATAACGAAGGAAGTATATCTTACGAAACCGCCCGCGACTCATACAAGGCGCTCTTATACCTAGACGACGGGCGGCGGATCAGCAAAAGATTCAAATCAGAAAGCGATGCAAAAAACTGGTTGGATGATCAGCGCTACATGCTGCGCAAAGGGAAATTTATTGAACCCTCCAGCATCACGCTCGGAGATTGGCTGTTGGAATACTTGGAAGTATATGCCCAAGGAAACATCCGTCAGCGTACCTATGAGCGCTATTTATCGCTCGTCAATCACATTACTACGATCGCCGAAACAAAGGTGCAGGAGTTTACTCCGCACGCGCTGCAGCGCCTTTACGCCGAAGAGATGGGACATTTATCCGGAGAGACACGAAAAAAAGTGCATAACTTGATCAGCCTGGCGCTGGATCAGGCCGTCGCCAATAAAATAATCGACAGCAATCCTCTTAAAAGCGTCAAGCCGCCGAAGGTCGTTCGCGAAGAAGTCGAAACCTTCGAGAAAAAAGAACTGGCCGCCATATTAAAGGCGGCCAGCGGACACAGAAATTATTTAGTTGTCAAACTCGCAGCCGAAACAGGCATGCGACTGAGCGAGCTCACTGGCTTGCGATGGATGGATGTGGAAATCGAGAACAATGCTCTGAATGTCAATCAAACACTTCACTACTCCGATACCAAAGGATACATCACAGAAGCCCCAAAATCGAAGCACAGTAAGAGAAGGATCACTTTCCCCTCCCCTACTATGGATTTGATCAAAAAGATGAAGCCAGAAGCCAAAAAACAAGCAGACGGGAAAGATGATGACGCAGATGTTGTCCGGATCGGCGCGAGTTTGGTTTTCACCGCCGAGAACGGCTCTCCAATGCATCCATCCAACTTTGAGCGCTGGTGGCTCAAGACGCAGGAATTAACGATTCCCGAATGCGTAACAATCAATGAAAAAATCAGCAAACTGACGTCCGGAAAACGACGAGGAACACCAGAATACAAAGAAGTCATCGCATCAGCTGAATACAAGGCCTTAATCGCCGAAAAACAAAAGCTGCGCAAGAAATTCCACGCGCTCCGCCACACACACGCAACATGGCTGCTCGCCGCTGGCGTCCCACTCATCGACGTCTCTCGTCGCCTCGGTCATTCCAAACCCAGCATCACCCTCGACCTCTACGGCCACGCCATGCCAAAACTCGCGGACGGAATGGGAGACCGTGTGCAGGAAATTTATAGTCTGGATATTGAAACAAAATAAGAAAAGCCAGCTCGAAATTATTTCGAACTGGCTTTTTCTTTATCAGTGGCAACCGATTTATTCACGAATTCGGTCAAATCTTTAATTGACACATGACCGTCTTTTGAGAACAAGTATTTTACGACTATGTACACCAAACCTAACGCCTGCACGTAAGCTACCGAAACAAATAAGTTAATTGTAAAATTATCATAGGTAAGAAATTTTATGCCGATTCCCATGAAAATCGCACCACTTAACACAACTTGAGCAACTAAAACCCAAATCAGTGACTTAGCATATGTTTTCCTCATGGTTTGATCTGACTGATGTTGTTGCTCCCAACAATTAATGATCTTGGAAGCAATATACAACGCTACATTCCCGTTAGAAATAACTTGATCTTCAACCATACAAGTACTGATTGTCGATTCTGTAACCTCTTCCCAATTGTCACCAGTTTCTTCAGTTGAAAAATCTATTTCCTGAATCTCGTCACCCAATGAAATATTATTTTCCTCAGCATCTGCTTCGCCACCGTTTGCTGCATTAGTGTTGCAAGTCACGCTCACCATTCACCCTGCAATCCAAGTTTATAAAGACGGTACGACATCGCAGAAAGTGAGACGCAAAACATATCCGCCAATATTTCGATTGATCCGTACAAATTCCAAAACTTTCTCACAGCCGGTTCTGGCATCAAAAGAGCTGCAGCAAACTCATTCGCCTCAACCTCACGCTGTGATGTCTCTGTACTCCTAAACATATCAACCTTCTCAAGCAATCCCTTTTCAAGTTCTTTCATGTGTAAAACATAATGGCCTAATTCGTGCGCTACCGTAAAACGTTGCCTTGTCGGTAGTTCATTCGCCTTGATGTAAATAACAGCTTTCCCTTTCTCATTGTGGATTCCGCCGCTGATCCAATCCGATTTGAATTTGGTAGCACGAACCTCAATCCCCATCCTGTTCGCAAGAGTTATCGGATCAAGAGGAAAAGCGTCCTGCATTTTGTGCTGCGCGCGTAAATCCGTTGCCGCATTTGCAATTTTGCATCTCATGAAGCATCCCTCCTTTTCCTATACATTCTCTTTTATTACATTTTATCATATTTGTCAAAAAAAATCTCTTTAGTTTATATTTTTCAGATATGCATTCGCACCCATTTAGCACCCAAGGCATAAAAAAACTTCCGACCTAATCGTCGGAAGGTGCTTATTTGCTGGTGCGCCTGGGGCGATTCGAACGCTCGACACACGGCTTAGAAGGCCGTTGCTCTATCCAACTGAGCTACAGGCGCAAAAATGGAGCGGGTGATGGGAATCGAACCCACGTGGCTAGCTTGGAAGGCTAGGGCTCTACCATTGAGCTACACCCGCACATTTTATAAGGATGGTCGGAGCGGCAGGATTCGAACCTGCGACCCCCTGGTCCCAAGCCAGGTGCTCTACCAAGCTGAGCCACGCCCCGAACGACAAGATTTATTATATCACCATAACAGTTTATCGTCAACTACTTTTATGAACTTTTTTTCTTTCTTGAGCCTTAACTCCAATTCTCAAGCATCTAAACACCGCTAAAGAAGAAAGACCCCCGACAACAGGCAAAGCCGATGTCGAGGATCTTTCGATCGTATTCTTATTTGTCCAGCAGACTCATGATCGCGTGTTTGTTCACCGCACGATTCAGCTTGGCAATATAAGTGGTCAGCTTGATGTCTTTCGGGCAGGCTTCGGCGCAGTTTTGGCTGTTGCCGCAACTAGCGAGGCCGCCTTTTTCCATCAATGCTTCCATGCGTTCTTCTTTTTGATATTCGCCAATCGGGTGCAGATTGAAGAGGTGTGCCTGGCCCATCGGCGCAGGTCCGATAAATTCGGAACCGCGGTTTACGTTAGGGCAGGCTTCCATGCAGCAACCGCAAGTCATGCAGCGCGAAATCTCATAAGCCTCGGTAGCCGTCTTCGGGTTTTGGCGCGGCCCCGGACCTACCGGGTAAGTGCCGTCCACTTCCACCCAGGCATTAACCTTTTTTAAGCTTTCGAACATCACGCCGCGGTCGATCATCAAATCGCGTACGACGGGGAACGTTCTGGCCGGTTGCAGTTTGATCGGTTGTTGCAAATGATCGATCAAAGCCGCGCAAGCTTGTTGCGCTTTACCGTTGATGACCATCATGCAAGCGCCGCAGACTTTTTCCAAGCAGTTGCATTCCCAAACGACGGAAGTGGTTTTCTTGCCGTCTTTGGTTACCGGATTTTTTTGAATTTCCATCAGCGAAGAAACAACATTCATCGCAGGACGGTAAGGCAGAACAAATTCTTCCGTGTAAGGAGCGCTCGTCGGAGAATCTTGCCGTTCAATAATAAAATGAACTGTTTTTTGATTGCTCATAATTTATTTCTTAACCTCCTTGACAACGTCATAGCGACGCGGACGCGGTTTGATATGAGAAATGTCCACTTCGTCATATGTTAGATCAGGCGCCATAGTGGAAGGATTGAACTTCGCGACGGTGGTCTTCAGCCAGTCTGCGTCATTACGATCCGGGAACTCCGGCTTGTAATGCGCGCCGCGGCTTTCATTACGATTCAAGGCAGCCAGCGTGATCGCACGAGCCAAGAGGATCATGCCGCGCAATTGACGCACGAACATGGCTTCCTGGTTAGCCCAGCGGCCTGTATCGCAAAGACCAATATTGTCCCAACGTTTCAGCAGCTCTTGCAGCTTTTCGTCGGTTTTCTGCAATTTTTCGTTTACGCGAACGATCGTTACGTTTTCCAACATCACGTCGCCCAGTTCTTTGTGCAGTTGGTATGCATTTTCACTGCCGTTCATGCTCATCAGCTTTTCAAAGGCAGCGACTTCCGCTTCCTTCGCCGCTTTCAGTTCCGCTTCCGTCAAAGCAGGCCCTTCTTGTTCGGAAGATACCCATTTGATCGCGCTCGGGCCGGAAACCGTACCGGAATAAGCTGCCGACAGCAGCGAGTTCGCACCCAAACGGTTGGCGCCATGATACTGATGATCGCACTCGCCGGACGCAAACAGGCCAGGAATGTTGGTGCGATGGTGACGGTCTACGTAAATGCCGCCCATCGAGTAATGAACGCCCGGGAAGATGCGCATCGGAACTTTGCGAGGATCGTCGCCGACGAACTCTTCGTAAATTTCCAAAATGCCGCCCAGTTTACGGTTCAGATAATCGCTGTCAATGTGCGACAAGTCAAGATACACTTGGTTTTCGCCATTAACGCCCAATTTCAAGTCTACGCAGACATGGAAGATCTCACGGGTCGCGATATCGCGCGGCACTAAGTTGCCGTATGCCGGATATTTTTCTTCCAGGAAGTACCACGGTTGACCATCTTTATACGTCCAAACCCGGCCGCCTTCACCGCGTGCCGACTCGGACATCAGGCGATGTTTGTCGTCGCCAGGAATAGCGGTCGGATGGATTTGGATGAATTCGCTGTTGCCGAGCGCGCAGCCCTGTTGGTAAACGGCAGCTGCAGCAGCACCGGTGCAAATCGTCGAGTTCGTGCTTTTGCCGAAGACCAGCCCCAGACCGCCCGTTGCCAAGATAACCGCATCAGCGGGGAACGCTTCGATTTCCATCGTCGCCATGTTTTGCGCCAGCATGCCGCGGCATTCGCCGGCGGAATTTTTGATGATCTTCAAAAATTCCCAGCCTTCGAACTTTTTGACCGAGCCTTTTGTTTCATAACGACGAACTTGCTCGTCGAGCGCATACAGCAATTGCTGACCGGTCGTTGCACCGGAGAAACAGGTACGCTTATTTTTTTGACCGCCGAAGTTACGCAGATCCAGCAGGCCTTCCGCCGTACGGGTAAACGTAACACCCATGCGATCAAACATTTCAATCAGTTTCGGCGCCGATTCGACCATGCCTTTAACAGCGGTTTGGTCGGCGAGGAAGTCA
This sequence comes from Negativicutes bacterium, assembly GCA_963667825.1. Classification (GTDB taxonomy): domain Bacteria; phylum Bacillota; class Negativicutes; order SG130; family SG130; genus Azotosporobacter. The sequence goes on from OY764022.1 coordinate 574,601, forward strand.
CCGCCATAGACGCTGTCGTCGAAATGTTCCGCTGTGGAGTCATTTTGGCCTTTGGTATTCATAGCCGCATTGATGCCGCCCTGGGCACATACGGAGTGAGAACGCTTCACCGGACAGAGTGAAAACAATTCTACTTCGCCGCCAGCTTCGCAGATTTTCATGGTAGCCATCAGGCCCGACAAGCCGCCGCCAACTACAATAATCTTCTTTTTCACGTAGGTTCTCTCCCTTATTGCTTAATTATTTCACGAAATGGCTCAGCGCAGTGAGACCGACGCTGGAAATGAGTACGAAAAGGGCCATGGTGCCGACGCTTACGAGGCGTTGCGCACGAGGTCCAACCGTAATGCCCCAGGTGATGGCAACCGCCCACAAACCATTGGTGAAATGGAAAATGGAAGCCAATAAACCGAGACAGTAGACCGCATAAACGATTGGGTCTGCCAATACATTATGCATGAAATTGTAGCCGATCAGCTGATGCCCCATTGCTTTGCCCACAATACGCAGGGTCCATACATGGTACAGAATGAATGCGAACGCAATATACGCAGTCATGCGTTGCAGCCAAAACATCCAGTTGTTCCAATAACCATAGCTAGTAGGATTGTTGCGAGCTTTCAGTGCATAGATAACGCCAAAGATCGCATGGAATGCGAGCGGCGCTCCGATAAAGATGATTTCAATTGGAACAAGGAACGGCATAGCCGCGAGTGCTGCTACATTTTTGTCAAATACAGCAGGACCAGCCATCACTGTCGAGACCGTATAGATATGCTCCAATAAGAACCCCCCGACGGCGACCAACCCTAATAGAGAGTGAATACGGCGAATCCAGAAATCCATGTTGCGCATGCTTTTACCTCCTATAAAATTTGTCAGTCCATATTACGGCGCATCAACGCCGACTGACAGATAAGGTTTATTCGACATAAATTTGTTTTTTCCTCTTAAACAAAGCAAGAAAACGAATGCCAGCGCTCTGCGCTTTTGCCGCAACAAGCATTGTCGCAGAGAGCCGGCCATTGCTTCGTTAAATTTTACGGTAAGTTTTTTGTCCTTCTTCGTAGTAATTATTGCCTTCGCAATCGATAACTACAATCGCAGGGAAATCTTCTACCGTCAATTTAGCCAGTGCTTCCGCACCAAGCTCAGGATAAGCGAGCACTTCATACGTTTTAATGGTTTTTGCAATTAAAGCGGCTGCGCCGCCGATCGCTGCAAAATACACCGTACCATGCTTCTTCATTGAGTCTACAACCGCATCGGAGCGATAGCCTTTGCCGATCATGCCTTTCAGGCCTTGTTCGATCATTTTCGGCGTATACGCATCCATACGTCCGGCGGTAGTCGGACCGGCCGAACCGATCGGACGACCCGGTTTAGCCGGGGACGGCCCAAGATAATAAACAATCTGATTCGTGAAGTCGACCGGCAAGGTTTCGCCACGGTCCAATGCTTCAGTCATCACCTTATGCGCCGCGTCACGTGCACTATAGATCGTGCCGGAAATCAGTACAGTGTCGCCAGCTTTCAGGGAACGGGAGACGTCTTCCGTCAAGGGAGTAATAATACGTTTCACTTCTGGCATTATTCTGTTCCTCCTTACAGCTCAACTTCGGCATGCCGCGTGGCATGACAGCTGATATTGACTGCGACCGGCAAGCCGGCAATATGGGTTGCATAATATTCGACATTGAGGCCGATCGCGGTCGTAGTGCCGCCGAGTCCTTGCGGACCAAGACCGCTCTTGTTGACCATCGTCAGCAGCTCTTCTTCCAGCTTAGCGTAATCCGGATTGGCATTGCGCTTGTTGACCGGACGCATCAGAGCTTTTTTCGCCAGGAGCGAGGCTTTTTCCATCGTGCCGCCGATGCCGACGCCGATAACCATCGGAGGGCAAGGATTTGATCCGGCTGTCTTAACCGTGTCGAGCACGACTTTCTTGACGCCTTCCAGACCATCGGCCGGAACAAGCATTTTCAGTGCGCTCTTGTTTTCGCTGCCGAACCCTTTCGGCGTCATCTTGATTTTTACTTTGTCGCCAGGTACGATGCTCAAATGCACGACAGCCGGCGTATTGTTGCCGGTGTTCTTGCGGTTAAAGAGCGGCTCGCTGACCACGGACTTGCGCAGGTAGCCTTCAGTGTAACCCTTTGCTACGCCTGCATTGACGGCATCTTCCAGATTGCCGCCGGTAAAATGTACGTCTTGTCCGATTTCCAGGAAAACTACCGCCATGCCGCAATCCTGACAGATCGGCATTTGCTCTTCGCGAGCGATGTCGGCATTTTCCACCAGACGGGTGAGGAGTTCTTTCCCCAGGGGAGATTCTTCGGTGCTTTTCGCGGCCACTAGCGCATCATAGACGTCCGGAGTTAGGTAGTAACAGGCGTCCACGCACATCTTGGCAATGGCTTCAGTGACTTTTTCCACTTCGATCGTACGCATTCGAATCCTCCTATTCAGAAAAAATGGTGTATTTAAGACATACCATATCGTGTATTATATCACAATCTTCTGAGCAAGACTACTTTATTAGCCCCTTTTGTCGCAAAGGGGAAAAGATGCAATTTTCTAAAAATATCGGACTCGAAGAGCATTCTTCGAGTCCGATTTATCGTTCTATATGCCTTTATCTCAGCAAGACGGTTGCAAGCCAATCCGTTCTGCCGTCAAACGGCGAACTTCTTCGGGCTCGACCTTAATTCGCGCCACGCCCGTTTCCATCGCCGCCTTGGCCACTGCGGCCGCTACCGCCGGAGCGACCCGTTTGTCGAAGATATCCGGTATGACAAAATCGTCGCTTAGCTCCGAATCCGCGACCAATCCTGCGATGGCATATACCGCCGCCAATTTCATCGCTTCATTGATCTGACGCGCGCGCACATCGATGGCGCCGCGGAAAATCCCCGGGAAGACGATGACATTATTAATCTGGTTCGGCGCATCGGATCTCCCCGTTCCAGCCACAGCCGCACCGGCAGCCTTAGCGTCGGCATAACTGATTTCAGGATCCGGGTTGCAAAGACTAAAGACGATCGACTTTTCCGCCATCGCAGCGACAATCTCCGGCGTAAACGCGCCAGCCGTTGAAACGCCGATCAGTACATCGACGCCCTTGGCGACTTCGGCCAGCGAACCGCGGCGCGCCGCCTTGTTCGTCTTAGGCAAAAGAGCCGCCTGCACGCGGTTGACGCGCCCCATATCCATGCCTTCATACATCGCACCCTTGGAATTCATCATGATAACATCACCGGCGCCGGCATTCAAAAGGAGGCTTACAATCGCAGTTCCGGCAGCGCCGGCGCCATTGACGACGACGGTGGAGTCATTGATCGCTTTGCCGACAAAACGAAGCGCGCCGATAACGCCAGCCACCGCAGCAATCGCAGTACCATGCTGGTCATCGTGAAAAACAGGAATGTCCATGATTTTTTTGAGTTCGTCTTCGATATCGTAGCATTTGGGCGAAGCAATATCTTCTAAGTTAATCCCGGCAAAAGAAGGCTGCAACAGACGCACGGCGCGGATAAATTCCGTTGCATCTTTTGTATCGAGACAGATCGGCACAGCATCCACATCGCCGAACGCCTTGTATAAGATCGCTTTCCCTTCCATGACGGGCATCGCCGCCTCCGGTCCGATATCGCCAAGTCCTAAGACGCGGGTGCCGTCACTGACCACGGCCACCATGTTGCCGCGGCAGGTATATTCGAACGACAAATCCTTGTCAGCATGAATCTCCTTGCAAGGCTCGGCTACCCCCGGCGTATAAGCCAGGCTCAAATCATGTCCATTCTTGAGCGGGACTTTATTGCAAATCCCTAATTTACCATGGTTGTCGCGATGGAATTTCAGTGCATCTTCGTGCAAGCCCATGTATATTTCACCCACTTCAATTTTTCTTACGCTGCCAAGCGTTTTTTGCGATTACTTGCAGACTTCCGCAGCTGCGAGGAATTGTTTGCCGGCAATGCCCGGTTTCGTCATTTCGCTCGGCGAAAGGATCACTTCCAATTTTTCCGCGCTGAGCAAGCCTTTGCTCAAGATGATTTCTTTTACCGGACGGCCTGTGCTTAACGCTTCTTTCGCAATCAAAGACGATTGTTCATAGCCTATATGCGGCAGCAAAGCCGTCATCACGCCGACGCTTGCGCCGACCAGTTCATTACAGCGTTCCACATTGGCTTTCACGCCTTGGATGCACTTATGATTGAGCGTATTGACCACATTGGTCAGGATCGTCATCGAATTGAAGAGATTGTACGCCATAACCGGTTCCATAACATTCAGTTCAAACTGACCGGCTTCAACGGCCAGGCTGATCGCCAGATCATTGCCGATTACTTGGAATGCCACTTGGTTCACGGTTTCCGGAATAACCGGATTAACTTTGCCAGGCATGATCGAGGAACCGGGTTGCATTGCAGGCAGAGCCAGTTCGTTCAAGCCGCAGCGCGGACCGGAAGCCATCAGGCGCAAGTCGTTGGCAATCTTAGAAAGCGCCAAGGCCGCTACTTTTAAGCTACCCGAGATTTCTGCCAGCTCATCGGTATTTTGCGTTGCGTCAACCAGGTTGTTGGCGGAAATGATCGCTTCGCCCGTCAGATCCGACAACTCTTGCGCAACGAATTGGATGTATTCCGGTTCCGCATTCAGGCCGGTACCGACAGCAGTCGCGCCCATGTTGACGATGTGCAGATTCTTGACAATCGCCTGGATCCGACGCATCGAACGCTTAACCGCTTCCGCATACGCATAAAATTCTTGCCCCATTGTAATTGGCACTGCATCTTGCAAATGCGTGCGGCCCATCTTCAGCACGCTGCTGAATTCATCGCCCTTGGCAACAAATGCATGCGCCAAACCGTTCATCGCATCAATCAGCTTCTTCGCTTTGCGAATCGTACAGATGCGGATCGCCGTCGGAATGACGTCATTGGTCGATTGCGCCATGTTCACATGGTTGTTCGGTGAAACAAGCGCATAATTGCCCTTTTGCTCGCCCATGATTTCCAGTGCGCGATTGGCCATGACTTCATTGGTATTCATGTTCATCGAAGTACCTGCGCCGCCTTGGATGCAGTCAACGACAAACTGATCATGCCATTTTCCGGCAATGATTTCTTCTCCTGCCGCAACAAGCGCTTTGCCGACTTTGGCCGGCATGCGGCCGGTACGCATATTTGCACGCGCAGCCGCCACTTTAACAATTGCCAGCGCCACGATAAAATCTTCATTGAGCGTGTGACCCGTAATGGCAAAATTATGCAAAGCTCGTGTCGTTTGCACTCCGTAATACAAATTGTCCGGAATTTCAATTTCTCCAAGAAAATCTTTTTCTATACGCATAAAGCACACCTCCATGGTTTTTCAGCCCTATTATATCACGCCACCTGTATTTTGTATACAAAATTCCATTTTAAAATATTTAGTTAATTTACAGTTCATCAGTGTCGCGACGCACTGCCCTTCACCTTGCGAATCACCTCTGCCGCCTCTTCTGAAATCAGGTATTGATAGGTTGTTTCAGGCACCAGTTCTCGCAGATTTTCCCAGGCATCTTTTTTTATCAGTTCTCTGACTGTAGACGCGCTGATCACTTTGTCCCCTGTCATTACACGCGGCATTTCCCGCAATTCAACTCCGTATTCCGGCAAAATGTCCCCCATCGCCAGATTGTATGCGTCAGTAACCTCGCAGTACGGTTCCGTCCCCACGTAACGCCGCGTAACGCCAAGCGCCGGTGCGATATGGCGGGCAAAAACCGTCACATCGAGTCGCGTCTGCGCTGTAACGGCTGCATCGCCGCGTGTGAAATACGCCGGAAAAGTGGCGGCCGATATGATATAGGGGCCGCCCGGTAAAACCAACACGTTCTTATATTCGCGCACGCCCTCCTGCACTAGGCGATAACGCACCGCGAACGGAAACAGCGAACCTTCCTCACTAACGACGAAGACAAGAACCGCGTCATTCTCTGCCGCAGCCTTGGCAATCACCGCCTTATGCCCCAGCGTAAACGGATTGCAGTTCACGACAAGAGCGGCCCGTTTTCCTTTCGGTAAGATCGCCGCTTTATCCGCGAGGTCTTTGCAATAAGAAGCAACAGAACCCATGCCCGTTTCCAGTAAAACGGCATGGGGTTCACTGCGGGCGATCTCTTTAAAGCCCAACGCTGTAAATTGCGCCGCGGTTGACGGCTTGGTAAACAAGAAATAATGATGTATGCCCTGACGGCTTGCCTGCTTCATCAGATGACTGACGACGCTCGCCGTAAGTCCTTCGCCCTGCAAAGACTCGTCCACGGCGATGTTGCGCAAGACTTCGCCTTTTCTCGATCCTGTCGCAACCAATTTCCCGTCCCGATAAAAACCAACCGTATAATCGACCAAACCATCGAAAGACAGGGAAAAAGGGGCCAGGAACTCGCGTACCTGACCCACTTGGCGTTGATTGGCAAGGTCGATGCTTCGTTCTTCAACCTGTCCCCACAACATGATTATCCCTCCACTTGGCGGACTACGTCGATGACAGTGCCATCGCGATATTCCACCACGGCGACAATTTTTTCGCCGGTTTTAATCGCCTGCGGCGCTCCGGCCAGTTTTTCAGCCAGCGCTTTCAGTTCAGCAATATCTTTTACCGGCAAGCCTGCAGCCAAGAGCTGCGCCTTGAGCTCGTGGCGCTGTGGATTAACCGCAATGCCGCGTTCGGTAACCAGCACGTCAATCGTTTCTCCCGGCGTCGTAGCGGTCAGCACTTTGTCTACGATGATCGGCAGACGACCACGCAGCAAGTTGGCTACGATAATCGTGACTTTCGCACCGGCAGCCGCATCGGAATGACCGCCGCTGCCGCCCATGATCACTCCGTCGGAACCGGTGACGACATTGACGTTGAAAGCCGTATCAATCTCGGTCGCACCCAAGATAACCGCATCCAATTGATTGACCGCACACCCGTTATTAAAAGGGCTTGCATAAAAGTCCGCGCCGATTTCCAGATGATCGGCATTTTCGCCCATCGAACGGACCGCATCGAGGTCAAAACTTTGCACATCGAGTAAACGACGAAAAAGGCCTTTTTCCAGCATTTCCACCATATAGCCGGTGATGCCGCCTAATGCAAAACTGCCGACGACCGATTTTTTCTCCATCATTTGCCGAACAAAGTGGGCAGTTGCTAATGATGCGCCGCCTGCTCCGGTCTGAAAGGAGAAACCGTCTTTGATCAATCCCGCCGCTTCGATCACTTTGGCCGCCAACGAGGCGATCTTCAGTCCCACCGGATCTTTTGTAATCTTAGTCGTGCCGGATACGATGCCTTTCGGATCGCCGACCTTGTCAACCTTGACCACGTAATCGACCCTTGTTTGCGGAATCGAAATCGGCGCGAGCGGATATTCGACCAGATGATCGGTAACCGCCACAACATTTTGCGCGTATTGCGCATCCGGGAACGCATAGCCCATCGAACCGCAAGCCGCCGAACCCTGCGCACCGTTCAGATTGCCGTACGGATCAGCCGCCGGCGCCGCAATAAAGGCGACATCGACAACCATCTGACCGCATTCGATCGCTCTGGCCCGTCCGCCATGCGTACGCATAACGACCGGTTTATCCAACAAGCCGCGCGATACGGCCTGCGCAACCGGGCCCGACATATAGTTAGTGTCAAGACCGCTTACCACGCCGTTTTTAATATGTTCAATCAACGGTGCATGCACCGGAAAAATCGAGCTAAGCGCTACCGTGAGATCTTTCAGACCGCGTTTAGCGGCCAGTTCGAGCACCATGTTGACGACGCCGTCGCCGTTGCGCAAATGATGATGAAAAGAGAGCGTCATGCCGTTTTTAATCTTGATCCGATCAAACACTTCTTCTAAGCTATTTAACAATTTTCCCGTCTGAGGCTTTAGCGTCTTTACCAGCGGCGCACGACGCGCCATATCCGGCGGCGTAGCAAACGCGCCAGCAAATGGTTTCACACTGGCAACACCGGCTAATGCTTGCGGTATTTCCCGTCCAATTGCATTTTTCATTATTCGTCCCTCCCCGTGAGACCTACCATCCGAGCTAACTCCAACGTCCGTTTGGCCCTGTTGACAATAGGCAGGTCGACCATTTTACCATTCAACGACGCCACGCCAGAACCTTCCGCTTCTGCCTGACGAATCGCCTGCAACACTTGCTCAGCCCAATCGACATCATCGCTGCTCGGGTTGAAGACGCCATGAATCACATCAATCTGGCGCGGATTAATCGACAATTTGCCGTTAAAGCCCAGATGGCGACATAGTTCGGTGTCAGCTTTGAGGCCTTCATCATCATTGGCATCGGTAAACGGAGTATCGATCGATTGAATTCCTGCAGCTGCCGCAGCATTGATCACCAATGTGCGCGCAGTGAAAATCTCCTGCCCTTCACGCGTGCGCGTCGCACCAAGACCCGCGGTATAATCTTCTGCGCCAAGCGCTAACGCAACAACACGTTCATGCGATTTGGCAATCGGATAGGCTTCGACAATGCCGCGCGGCGTTTCCAGGAGCGCGACCAGCTTGACCGGCTTTTGGCCCGGCTGTTCGGCCGCTTCCACCATCGCTACGACTTTCAGAATATCCTCCGCACTTTCCACTTTGGGCACCAGCAGCGCATCCGGCGCGCAAGGCACAATTGCCGCAATATCGGCGGCGGCAAACGTGTCAAGCGGATTGATGCGGACCATCTTTTCGCTCTGTCCGTAATCCACGGTGCGCAGCGAATGGGCAATCAAAAAACGCGCCGCATCTTTTTCACCGGGAGCCACGGCATCTTCCAAGTCGAGAATAACGGAATCCGCTTCAAACACGCCGCCATTTTGCAGCATGCTCGGACTATTGCCAGGAATGAAGAGCAGGCTACGACGCAAATCGTTTAGCATAGCACACCCTCCTTTACTTCAACGCCAGCCCTCGATAACGCGGTCAACAACCGGGCCTTTAGCGTACAGTCAAGCGCACCGCGATCGGCCGCCTTCACATATACATCCGTTACATTTTGACTTGCTACGGTCGCTTCCAGCACACGCTTGATTTCCGCACCGTATTGCGCCATCACAATGCTTTCCACTTCTACCTTAACGCCGCTGCCAACCTCTCCCGGAGCTACGGTGACCATTACGTCACTGGATTCGAGAGTGCCGGCTTGGGCGATTTTCGTTACTTTGCCCATCCCTGTCTCCTCCATTTCTGTCTTAGATAAACCGGCTGCCTTTTAAAAGGCAGCCGCTTGGGTCAACACGGCTAATCCGTCCAAATCTTCAGCTGATGGACCGACTAAACCAATGATGAGATATGTTTTTGTCTTGCTGTCAAATTTGTATTCATGAACCAGACGGAAGTTCTCGATGTCTTCTGTGTTCTTCACATGAATACGCGGCCCGGTGCATTCCCAGGTATCTTCACCCAATCGAATGTGTCCTTCATCAGAATAGCTGACCGAGACCCCTTCTTCGATGACCTCTTTGACTTTTCGTTCCAAATCGACCAGATCGACGCCAAGTTCGATCGGATACTCAAGGACAAAGCCGTTATGAACGTCGCGATGTCCAAATGGGAGGATCGCGCCGTAGTCCTTGAGCAGCATGCGCTGCACGATATCCTCGGCCGTATGGGCCATCTTTCGAAAGCGCAGCGTCTTGACGACAACATCGACGACCTCTTTGGGCAATGGACCGAAAATATTCGGACGTACGACGATGACTTCGCCCCCCACGCCAAGAATAACATCGGCATTCATACCGAGCACCGGGAAGAGCAGGTCAAAGTGCTCTACGATGACCCGCTTTCCATGTGCTAAAGCCTGACGAACCGCATCGGCCAATGCATGCAGCTGGGTAAACGCCATTTCGAACCGGATATCCACATGATAGGTATGACTGGAAAAGAACCCCTTGTCAATATTCTTCAAAAGCGGAAGCGGTCGAACATTCACTCCATCATCATCGTTTGTCAATTCGAGACCGGGAAACATCCCTTTTATGATCGAAGATTTCCCGGCGCCCGAATCGCCGATGACGCCGATCAGACGGTCGAGCGGCGACAGATAGCGTTCACTGATCTGCTGGCCCAAAATATACATGCGTGCGCGTCCCCGTGGAGCAAAATAACTGGCGTACATCAACTGTTCAAGCATAACCGATTTCATCGCGGCATCTTATCCTTTCCGTGCTTGGCGCAAAGCCAAAATTCTCTCCATTTCATTATACACGATCATGAAGCCTTCATCTACGCCCATACCCGGTTTAGCCAAAATTTGTACCGGCTGCGTGCCCATGGCTGCATGTACGCAAACCTGCGCGGAACGGTCGGTTTCATTGCAGGTACCGCCTTGGTAAGCGCCGACGCCTTTTTCTTTGCAATAGATGACCGCTTCAATCGTATTGTTGATGCCGCCGAGATCCGGCGTTTTGATTTGCAGCATGTCGCCTGCCTTATTGTCTGCAAAATACTTGATATCGTCAAGCGTATTGCACCATTCGTCAGCAACCACTTCGACATTGATTTTTTCCGCATGCAGGCGGGCAGTCAATTCTTTAAGCGCCAGCATTTGCTTTTCACGCTCTTCCACGTCCATCGGTCCTTCAATGCGCAGATGAAGCGGGGCTGCCGCTTTTTCCAGCTCGCGGAAATATGCGACCATACGATCCATGTCCATGTTGAACGCAGCGCCGATCGTGCCGTATACGTCAATATGCAGCACCGGGTTGTATTCTTTCGACTGACGCAGGCTCAGGATGCGGTTGCGCAGCCAGGTAACGTATTCCAGCAGTTTTTCGCCGTTGTTGCCCAGCTTATCGGCAACATGATTGATCAGCGCATGCGGCAGAACCTGCGCGCCTTTGATGATCATCTTGTCCGCATTGTCATAGCGGTCATCGCCGGATTGCGTGAAGATAGGAATCGCCACTTCACTAACCGTCGTACCGTATTCTTCGGCAACCACTTCGCACATCAGTTTCTTTTTGCTTTTAGCGACCGCGTCAAGCAGCACTTGGCTCATACCGTAACGCAGTGCGGTATGGATCAATTTGCCGGTCTTGGCATCTTTCATGCTGTCCACTTCACCAGCCAGTTTGCGGAACGAATCGAGTTCACGGCCAACCAGCATCGGTTTGATTTCTTTTTCGATTACTGGAATAAAATCATCGGCCAGGAACAACGGATCGCGTCCGCCTGCACCGCTGTATTGAACAGCTGCGCAATCGCCGTATGCGACTTGTCCATCTTCGAGTACGATCATGACCGACACCGCTTCGCCCGCTTGACGAATGGAACGGAAACCAGGCGTCACCGTTTCGCCTACATAATTGAAACCGTCATGCTTAGCGCCTGCTTTAATGGCACGCTGGTCATCAAAATAAAATCCCGTACGACCTTTAGAACATACTACATCAACAATTTTCATTTCTCTTCACTCCGCTCTCTAAAATTTGTTGTTATTCTCATCGCTACGTCAGTATATTGCCATCCCCGATTTTCACCGGATAGAATCCGACAAAAACCAGGGACGGCAGTCACTTTTATTTAACGGGGACGACCTACCAAACGGCCTTTCGAAATCGCATAGATGTCATCGATAACCATTTGGAAGCTAGCGCTACGGCCTTCGGCTTTAGCGCGTTCGTCAATCTTGCCTTTGTGGAAGTCGATGATGTCTTTGCTGAACGGCAGATTGCCGACGTCAAAGAGGCGAACCGCACCACGATTGTCGCGTGCCGGCAAAATTTTATTCAAGGAATATTGGCTAGGTGCAAACGGTACGTCAAGCACGCCGGCTTCGAAAGCACGGACGCTGCCGACAGCATAGTCGCCATTGCCCAATTCAAAGACTTTGTCCAAAATGCAACGGGCTTCCGCTTTGATCATATCGATCTCCGTTTGAACATCGGTAGTGATCGGGAACGGCTGGTCCGCCAACATGTTAATAAGCTGTTTCGTAGTCCGCAAGCCTTGTGCATTCGCCTCTTTCGTCGGGATGCCCAACGCTTCATGCGGCGTCTTAACGATAACTTTCGTCGCTTTTGCCATCGCAGCTGCGGCAGCGCCCCAGGAAATAACAGCGAACGCTTTCGCTTCATCCTGCGGGAAACCACCCATCCATTGATGGAAGACCGTCGTCAATACGCAGTCGTTGTAACCATGTTTGGCAAAATACTCTTCCGCCAATTGTTCCAGCGCCTTGATGGCCGCAATATCCTGCACCAGATTACCGCACTGACCGTAGCCGAGCGTGATATTCTTAACGCCTTGTTCAGCCGCCAGCAAGCCTTCGATTACGGCAACAGAATGTGAAATGCTCGGCGGAACCAGCGTACCGGTCAACGGGCCGAATGGTTCGCGGTTGATTTCAACGCCATGTTCAGCATACAAACCGACAAGACGGTCGGCATATTGCCAGTCACGAATCGTTTGTTCGAGCGATACGCTTTTTGCGTACGGGATGTTGTACGAGATGCCGCCGCCTTCATACGAAGTGAAACCGCCAGCCAGCGTAATTTCAGTCAAGAGACGTGCATCCGGCGTGCCGTGACGCACTTGAAGCGGTCCGTCAACGCTTTCGATCAGTTTGCGCACGCCTTTCACGCCATGATTTACGCCCGGGAAACCGTTCAAGAGCGAACGTCCGGCACGTTGGCTTTCTTCAATGCCGTTTTGCGCTTCTTTGTATTGATTTTGACGGGTGTAGCTGTCGATCGTTGTCGGCAGCAGATCCGCTTCGCCTTCCGTACGCAGGAAGTTCAACAGGTTGATGTGCTCATCAAGCAGAGCAACGCCCGCACGCGGCTGCGTCAACGTCTCACCGTTCTTTTTCGCTTTTACCAAACGCTTGGCAAAATGTTTTTTTGCTGGAATCGTTTGATGGAATTTAACCGCTTCTTCGAAGTCAACTTCGGCGCCAGTCGGCCATTGCGTCAGTACGTCTTTTCTCACTGCATGAAACTGGTCTAAAGACCACTTTTTATTCTTAAGTTCCACTATTTTTCCCTCCGTATGATATATTTTTTCATCATCCGCACCGCCGCATCCGGCGATTCTTCAGCCAGCAACCCCATGGCCGCCAAAATGTACTCTTTATCCACATAATAATCCGGATCTTCCGGTTTCAGAATATGCGCGGCGTCATCGCCGAACTGAATGCCCGCCAAAATCGCTTCCGGCGTCGGATGCGTCACAATGACGCCTCCCGTGCCGATGACACGCGTCACATTGGTCAAATCTTTGCCAACCTGAACGAACACGGGCCCATGTACCGTGAACATCGTTTCCAGCTGTCCGACGTGGCGATCGGCCCCCAAGCGGGTACACGCCTTGCCCATCGCAATTTCCAGTCTTTTTTCCGCCGTTGTTTCAGGCAGATGATCGACCTGGTTCTCCACCTTGTGAATGTAATCGACCGCCGCCTCTTCGCTTTCACCGGCATAACCGGCGATCAACGGCGCTCCCGCAGCCTTTAAAAGAGCGGTCGCACTGTAGCGCATGCCCAGGTCGCCTTCGACCGTACGTTTCGCAAACGGTTCGGGCAGGCCGTGCAAGGCTACGTTTGATTTACTGGGATTCCCTTTGGCAATCGAGTAGATATCCGTGGTCGCACCGCCGATATCCACCACCATCAAATCGCCCCAGCCTTTCTCATGCGCGGTGCCGGCGCTGAGGAGTTCCGCCGCTTTCAACACGGCAGCCGGCGTCGGCATCACCATACGATCGACAAAGCTGTTCGCCTTGTTCAGTCCTTTGGCCTCGACAATCTTCTTCAAAAACACGTTGCGAATCGTATTTCTTGCCGGTTCAATGTTGAGTTCGTTTAAGCGCGGCATGACATTTTCCGTATGCTCGACTTCACTCATCACCGTCGACAAGAGTTTGACGACACGCGGCGCGACCGACTTGTTGCCGGCCACAACGGTTGGCACGTCTTTGCCTAATTGCGTAAGCATTTGCGCGTTATGCAAAATAACATCTTTGTTCCCGCCGTCAGTCCCGCCTGCCAAAAGCAGAATATCCGGTTCCAACGCGGCAATCTCTTCGATTTCATACTCGCTGAGTTCGTGACAAAACACGCCCAGCACCTTGGCTCCGGCGCCAAGCGCCGCCCGTTTGGCAGCTTCGGCTGTCAATTCGGGCACCAAGCCAATGGCGACCATTTTTAGCCCACCGGCAGCGCTGGAACAAGCCAGCACTTTAGAAAATTCAAGCTTGCCCGTGCGCGAAAACAAATCCTCCAAAGCTTGGTTAAGACCATCCATGATATCGGTGGTCACTGTCGTGATTCCTCTTGCAGTACCCAGAATTTCTTCTTTCAGCAAGTCCACTGCGGTGATTTTAGTATAGGTACTGCCGAAATCAATCAGCAGAACGTTATGCATGGTTACGCCCCCCGGGAGGCCATATCCTTGTTCAGGTCTTCAATGACCTGATCTGGAAGAATGCCCGGTTCATAGACCCGGTCATACCCCATCGCCAGAAACTTGTTTTTAACTTCGGTAAAATCGGTTTTTCCGACGACCAGATTGCCGCCGACATACAGCAGCGTGTCGCCGATACCGGCTTCTTTGCAACGATCCCGCAGGCCGCGGCAGTCAATTTCGCCATGGCCATAAAGGGAAGCGACCAGGATTGCCTTCGCATTGGTTTCGATTGCTGCGCTTACAAACTCGTTTTGCGGTACGAGAACCCCAAGATTAACAACCTCATATCCAGCAGCAGTCAGTGCATGGTTCAAAATTTTGTTCCCCACTGCATGACAATCGGCGCCGATTACGCCTAAGATAACCTTTACTTTTTCCTTTTCCATCCCTAATGTCTCCTTTTCTCTGCATTTTTGCTATGGTACCGGGAATTTTTATTCAAACCGTAAAGTTGAGCAGTCGCGTCAGCAACTGATTCAATGATCCACGGTCGATTTCATAGTAAAAGACGATGATATTCTGATTTGCGGTGACTAACGGGCCAACCAGCCTCTCCCCTGCCTCACTGGCCACAATGACTTGGTACGGCGCCAGCGAATCACGCAGTGCAGCCCGGCCTTCACTCGGGACAAACTCCATCTTGATTTGCTGCAGACCCATCTTCGTCAAAAAAGCGGTCAGACTGTCCATAAATTCGCGATGATCGGCAACAACAGCCACACGTGTTTCCGCCGGCAGACGAGCGATTTTCACCACCGCCTCCAAGCAAGCCATCGTCGCAACCGGTACGACTTTCGCAGGATTGTCCGTGATCGCCGCCACAGCAGCTTGATGCTCAAGCGGCGTAACAACCAGCTGACACACCTTCAAAAGTTCCGCCGACTGTTCTGCACCGAGCTCCGACAAGAGCAACGGTTCAAAACGCAAATGCGCCATCTGGCCGATTTGCGAAATATAACGCTGAATGTATTCATGCGTCACATCCACAACGGCGACCCTCAGTTCGCGTACCGCTTCCGCTTTCTCTTTGGCGCGGATGGTCACAAACGCGGCAAACTGCTCCACCGAGAAACCCAGTTCAACGACTTTTCCCATCGCATCATCGATGATTCTCAGCAACCGTTCCCGTCGCCCTCCCGTCTCCTCGCCGGTATTCGCACCTTTGACGAACGTCCCCCTGCCTTGTCTGGCCTCCAGCGCCCCTTCCAGGAGCAATTCCTTGTACGCAGCGCTGACGGTATTACGACTAATGCCGAGTTCCGTTGCCAAATCCCTTTCCGTCGGAAGTTTAGAGCCAGGTTGATAAAAACCGCTACGAATTTTTTCCAGGATATGATTTTTTACCTGAAGATAAATTGGAACGCCCATTCGTTGCAAAACCATATGCTACCCTCCAAGGTTGGGCCATTGGACCAATGGATCAGTCCAATTTGCGAATCTATTATTATTATGCCACAGACTCCTGACTCTGGCAACAATTTTCTGATAAAACATTTTTATTTTTTCCGCCGCCTCTTCCGTCCCTCGCATCACCTTGCCGGCGTGCTGCTTTTCCTCTCTATTCAAAAACAAACCCATCGACAATGTCGACAGGTTTGTCTTATTTTTTTCGCTGCGCACAGTTTTTTTATGCACTCCGACTATTCGTCATCGCTATTAAAGGCTTCCTCTTTCATTTGCTTCCAAGTTTGCCGGACTTCGCGCCGCACTACGATCGTCCCGGCAATGCGATCGCCGAGACGCTGGTTCGCTTCACTGCTCCAGACAGCCACCGCCGCAACCAGATAGAAGAACAAACCATCCGCGATACGCGCTACCGTTCTGATCAAGGCAGCCTGCAAATCGCAGGCCGTTCCGTCCACTTTGACCACTTGCAAGCCCAGCGCTAATTTTCCCGGCGTGCCCGCCAGTTTCCATTCGAAAAAGGTGTAATAAGCAAAACCAGTAAAACTCATTAGAAAAAAAGGTCCTCCTTGTAAAGCGAATCCCGTCGCACTGCTGCCGCCGGAAAAGATCGCCAAAACGAAGGACATCGCAAATAAAATCATCAAGTCGAGCACGGTTGCGACTGCACGCATTCCGACGCCGACGCCTTTACCATGAAAGGCGGGACGTCCGGCAAAAACTTTAAGCGGCGGCACTCCTGGCGGCGGCCCATCTTTCAGTGCACCGCAGGCACTACAAAATTTCGCCTCCGTCGCAATCCGTTCACCGCACAGCGGGCAACTCGTCGTATTTAACGGAGTTTCCATCTTAGCGCCGCATGCTTGGCAAAATTTGTTTTCCATCGGCACTTCAACCTGGCAAGAAGGACATTTCATAACAACCATTCCTTTCTTCATCCTTTTAGCAGTAAACCCCGATGGCTTGTCACTCGTGAAGATTATATTCTACACAATTATGCATTTTCCTTTTTTTACCTTTTCGTCGTAAGAGAAGAGGCTGAATGTGCATCACTGCTTCACATTCAGCCTCTTCCTTTACAGTTCAATTATTCGCGCCTGCAAAACGCCAGCATCCGTCACTTCAAGCAGTGCGCAGCTCGCTCTTCCTTGACGCGGCAATGCGACGCTGCCTGGATTAAGGAGCAGCACTCCGTCCTCCCAGTGACAATCCGCAAAATGACTGTGTCCATAAATCACGCCCTGAACCTTATACTCTTTCGCCCACCACAAAAGTTCGTCGCAATTCCACTTCACGCCATGCCGGTGCCCATGCGTAAGCCAAAGGCGGCAACCAGGCAGCGTGATGAATTCATCCGCCTTCGTTTGAACCGAACCGTCGCAATTTCCCTTTACCGCAATGATCGGCGCGGACGAAACCTCTCCCAACACAGCTGCATCCTGACTACAATCGCCCGCATGGAGCCAAAGGTCGACTTCGCCTAGCGCCCGCGCCGCCGCCTTCAGTGCCGCACGCTGACCATGCGAATCGCTAACGACGCCAATTTTCACCCCAGAACCTCCTTGAGCTTTTCCGCCATCGCACGCACTGCATTGCCGCGGTGACTGATCGCATTCTTTTCCGCCATCGTCAGTTCCGCCATCGAACGTTCTTCGTTTGCCAAACGAAAGAGCGGATCATAGCCGAAACCATGCTCTCCTTTAGCCTCATAGCCAATGGCGCCCTCGCAGGTTCCTTCACTGACTAATTTGCGCCCGTCGAGATCGAGAAAGACCAGTACGCAGCGAAAACGAGCCGCCCTCTTTTCTTGCGGCACAGCGGCCATAGCGCCGAGTAGTTTCGCATTATTCGCAGCATCATTCGCCGCTTCGCCGCCATAGCGAGCCGAGTAAACACCCGGCGCACCCTCCAGAGCATCTACCTCGAGCCCTGAATCGTCAGCCAAGCAAGCCCGTCCGGTCGCAGCCAGATAATACGCTGCTTTTTTCAGCGCATTTTCTTCAAAAGTAACGCCGTCTTCCACCGCTTCTTCCACGTCGCCAATTTCAGTCAACGACAATAAGCGCACCGGCAATCCAGCCAGCGCCGCCTTCAGTTCGACGATCTTCTTCGCATTCTTAGTCGCCACTACGATTTCTTTCATGCTTCACGCCCCACTTTCCAGGTCAGCGCGCCCAAGATATCTTTTTGGTAATCGATCAGCCCTTCAATGGCCGCTTCACCAAGCGCAAGCATGTCCGCCATTTCCTGACGCGAAAACGGCCGTTGTTCGCCGGTGCCCTGGACTTCGACAAATTCGCCGCTGCCGGTCATGACAACGTTCATATCCACAATCGCGCTCGAGTCTTCCTCATAACAAAGGTCGACCGCCGCTACGCCGTTTACGATGCCGACGCTGGTCGCCGCCAAAAAATCTTTGACCGGAAAAGTCCGGTTCGCATCATAAAAACTGTCCATCGCGTCAACTAGCGCGACGAAAGCGCCGGTGATCGCCGCGGTGCGCGTACCGCCGTCGGCCTGGATGACATCACAGTCCACCGTGATGCTCCGTTCACCAAGCGCCTTGAGATCGACGACACTGCGCAGCGCACGACCGATTAGGCGCTGGATCTCCTGCGTTCGCCCGGTCACTTTGCCCTTGGCCGCTTCCCGCTGGTTTCGGGTATGCGTCGAGCGAGGCAAGAGCGAATACTCCGCCGTTACCCAGCCACTGCCCGTTCCTTTTAAAAAATGAGGCACTCTCTCTTCCACAGTCGCCGCGCAGATGACTTTGGTGTTGCCAAGTTCAATCAGCACCGAACCTTCGGCATATTTCAAATAATTGCGGATGATCTTCACTCGTCGTATTTCATCAGCCTTACGGCCGTCTATTCGCTTCATTCTTTTCCTCCTATCCGTTCCAGACAATCCGTCTGGCGGTTCTGTAAATAATAATATTGATGCCGCCCGGCCTGTTTGGCCGCCCATACGGCATCCTGCGCTTCCTGACGGCAGCGTTTACAGGCATTTTGCGGAATAATCGCCGCATAGGCGCTTTTGCGTCCAAAGCTGCCGCGCGAACGGGTATCGATGCCCTGCCAGCCATAACAATGCGGACAAAGGCGCGCCGTTTCCCGCTGTTCTTCTTCAATACCGCTGTCATCATAATAAATGTTGCGTTGACGCTGCCACTCATCACCCCAACGCGCTATTTCGCGCCGTTTCAGACTTTCGCGTTCGCGCCAAGTCTGCTGCCGTTCCTGTATCAGCCCTTCAATCGCTGTAGTGACTTCTGCCGACTGAACCGGACAACGTTCCCGATCCGGTTCGATCACGCGGCTGTAATCCAGTCCGGCCATGGCCAGCAGAATGCCAAGATTGACGTACGGCAGCGCGCCTTCAATCGAATAGCCGCCTTCCAACACCGCAACATCGGCGCGCAGTTTTTCCGCCAGACGCCCGTAACCTTGGGCGGTGACTGACATGTTCGCCAGCGGGTCACTGTAATGATTGTCCTGTCCGGCCGAGTTGATAATGAGATCCGGCTTAAAATCAGCCAATATCGGCAAGACGACTTCGTCAAGCACGCGGTGCAATCCCGCATCGCCGGTACCGACCGGAAGCGGAATATTAAACGTCGTGCCGAACGCCGCCGGACCGCCCAGTTCTTCGACAAAGCCGCTGCCCGGATAAAGCGTGCGGCCATCTTGATGAAAAGAAATAAAAAGCGTGTCCGGATCATGGTAGTAAATATCTTGCGTACCGTCGCCATGATGCACATCGGTATCGACGATTGCCACCCGTTTGATGCCATGCTGGCGTCTGAGATGCTCAACCATGATCGCTTCCATGTTAACCGTGCAAAAACCTCGCGTGCCGTGCACCACCCGCATCGCATGATGTCCAGGCGGGCGCACCAAGGCAAAGGCGCGCGCCGTTTCACCGCTGCACACCGCTTTACCTGCTTCAATGGCGCCGCCCGCCGCGACGCGATGCGCATCCTTGACCAGGCTTTCAAGCCCCGGCACACCGATATGCACGCGTTCCAAATCCGCCCACTCGGCCATGCCGGGACGATATTCCCGGATCTGCGGCAGATCCAGTACCCCTTCTTCCAGCAGTTGGTCCCGTGTATAAAGCAATCGTTCCTGACGTTCCGGATGCGTCTGCGATATCGCCCAGTCGAATGCCGGAAAAAAAACCAAGCCCAATTCTTTGCGTTCCATATTCACGCCTCCTCAAGCCGCATTAAGACGCCAGGCGTCAATTGCATGCGGCACTGATAGATCCAGCCGCTGCGATTGAAACCTTTGACAACAGGAAAGGACTCCAACGAAACCACTTCACTCTCGCCTTGTCCCATTTTCAATTCAGCCGCCCGCTGGCAAAGAAGCTGCTTTGCAAAATCCGTCACGGCGGCAACCGTCCTCACATTGAGCGGCAGCGCCGCCTCGATGCCGAGCTCACCGACTGAATAACGACCAGTTACGGTATCGGCGCGCAGATTGATTTCAAGCGTCGGTCGGCTGACCGCCGCGCCAATCGCATTCGCAACTTCACCGTGTTTTGGCAAAACGCAGGCCGCGCCAAGCAGCGCTGCCGCCCGTCTCGCGATCGGAGCGGCCGCGCCGCCGACGCCGATAATACCCTCTAGCGTAAGAATCACAGGCTGCGTAATCTCCGCCACCCGGTAAACCGGCTTACTCTCCTCGCGCAGCAGCATCTGCCGAATCGCGGCGACAACCTGCAGCGCCGCTGCCTGCAGCACGGCTTCCGCCTTTTCTCGTATCGTCAGACCGGGAAGCGGCAATTGTTCCATTGCCGCTTTCGCCAGCTCCGGCGAGCCGAACGAAGCTTCGCCAAGCACAATCATCGCGTCGGAAAGCGTCGGCGCCTTCCCGCCATTCGCCATCGCCGGGCCGCGGCGCAAAGGACCAACGACCACTTTTTCGTCTACCAAACGAACTTCACTATCGCCGCCAACTCCGACAGACAACAATTGAAACGCGCGTACCGCCGTCGGATAATGTTCGACAAACGCGCCTCCTGCGGCCAAAAGCGGCTGCCCATCCTGCCAGAGAGCCAGATCGGTCGTCGTACCGCCCACATCGAGCGAAACCATCGTTTTGCGACAGTCGGTCAGCGCCTGTATTCCCATGACGCTGGCCGCCGGACCGGTGAAAATCGCTTCTACCGGCGATTCGACCGCCGCCGTTAACGGCATCGTCCCGCCATCCGCCTTCAAGATCACGAGCGGCGCCGTAATCTTACGTGCAAGAAGCGCCTGTCGTATCGCGGCTTCAAACGCTTTAAAACGCCGCCAGACCGCAGCATTGAAATAAGCGCCGTTCGTACGGCGCAAAAAATTAAGCGAGCCGGATAATTTTCCGCCCAGCGTTACATGTTCAGGCTGACGATGCGCTTTCAGCCAAGCGCTTACTTGCTGCTCCGCCTCAGGATTGCGCACGGAAAACTTGCCGGATACCGCATACACGGCGCCGTCTTGCTGCAAAATGCGCCGTTGGAGTTCAGCGCCGTCGGGCGACTGAACCTGAATGCCGCGGTGATCGACATAGCCGGTCAAAAAACATGGCTGCGTCGGCAGCAACCCTTCAAGGTTCAAGCCCGGCCCCGCCATGACAAGCAGTTCAACCGCATCCAGTTTATCTTCCACCACCGCATTCGTAACCCAGGTGGTCGACAGCGCAACCCGGCTGATCGGCCGGGAGCAGTGCGCCACGATGTGATCGAGCGCGGCTAAGATGCCGATCAGCAGATTCTCATGCGTCGTCGGCACCTTGACCGTTTCCAACACACGAGAGTCCGCGATCGCCACCGCATCGGTGAACGTTCCCCCTACATCAATGCCCAGCAGCATCGCTATCCCCTCTTTTCCATCGCATATACGGCGCAACCGATCGCGCCGTTCAGTTGCGGCAACGTCGGTACGACGACTTCGAGATCGAGTTCTGCAGCCAAGAGTCTGCGTACGCCCTGCCCCAAGGCTACGCCACCGGTAAAGACCATCACTTCGCTGCGCAAAGAGTTCAACATCGGTTTGATTCGTTTAAAGATCGTATAATTGACGCCGGCCGCCAATGCCGGAACGCTATGTCCTTCGATGATCCGGCCAATCAGTTCGGATTCGCCGAAAATCGCACAGGTCGCCGAGAGTTCGACCGGGTTCTCGCTGTAGCTACTCAGCTCTTCAAGGCTTACGCCAAGAACCGCCGCCATATTTTCGAGGTAACGTCCGGTACTGGCGGCGCATTTATCATTCGTGGCAAAATCGACCATGCGACCTTTTTTAACTTTGATGACCTTACTATCCTGCCCGCCCAGATCAAGCAACGTAAAGTCGCGTAACCCTGTTTGCCAAACCGCGCCTTTGGTATGCGCCTTCAATTCGGCAATCACTTCAACGCCTGCCAAGTCCAGCGTATTTCTGCCGTAACCGGTCGCCACGACTTTTTCCACGCCGCCGGCTCCGATTGCGGCAAAGTCCACCACCAAACCTTCATCGGTACGCCTGCCATACTGACGATAAAAATCGACCGTAGCAAACACCCGGCTTTCTTTGACTCCCGTTTCATCAAGCAGCACCAGTTTCACGCTGCGGCTGCCTAAATCCAATCCGCAAAACATATCTTGCACCTCATCGCAGCATTTCTAGAAAACTATCCAGACGCAATCGCGTCCGGGCATCCAGTCTTCCCGGCCGGTCGCCTTCGACCGTCAAAACCGGTACATCCAACTTTTGGCGAAAAATCATATCTTCAATCTGACGAAAGCAAAAACTTTGCACATAATGGATGATGCCATCCAGATTGCGCCGCTCAATTTCCGCCTGAATGTCTTCAATTCGATCAAACACGCCATACGGATACGTGTAATGACGATACTGTTCAACCAGGTCCTCGATGCCGAACGGCATCGCAAATTGCCGCTGCACTTCATTAAAGACGACGCGCGCGCCCATGCTTTCCATATAATCATATAAATCGGTGAAGATCGGCGGTACGCCAATATAGCCGATACGCAAATCCTCGGTAAATTCGTTGCGCTTGGCTGCTTGCGCTAAAAACGCATCCAGCTCTGTTTCGAACAAGACCGCGTCGCCGTTAAAATCGCTGCAGCACACCTGATACAAATGATTCTCCATGCCGCTGACGACATTGTCCTGCCAAGTCATGCGATCGAGCTCGGCCACTTTGCCGCGCAAAGAGTCCAGTCTGCGTTTCACCGCCATCACCTGTTCCCAGTCGGTACCCAGCGCACTCATCAGCTTTTCCATCTGCAGCTTCAGCAAGTCATAATCCCGGTCATACGGGTAGGCAAACGGTATCGTATCGATTCCCGCAAGCGTAAACGTCTCCATCAGCGCATGCGTGTTGCTGCAGTCGCCCTGCGTAACGGCAATGACGGTATCGATGTCCTTTTGTCCCATGACAACGCCGTACAGACCTTTGATCCAGCCGCACAGATTGCGCGGATAACCGACATCTTCAGCCATATCGATCATCCGGTTCGCGTCCGGATGCGTGATGAATATATTGTTCAAATCCACGGGAACATGCCCCGCCGCCAGAATAATCTCCACCGGAACGGTGGTCGTAACACCGATGCGCGCCATATGCCCGCCCCCTTGCATTGTAAATGGCAACCGACTGACGGACGCAACAAAGAGGATAGTTCACTTCCCTATCCTCCCTGCAAGCATCCGCCGGCAAGAAACGTCCTATAACGCTCCAGCCTTATAGTTAGTTGTAAGTGTAATACGAAATCATGGTTTTTTCAACCGCTTCTTATTTCCCTGCCAATACCTTGGCATAGTTTTTTATGATGACGACCGGCGTTCTCTGCGACGCGTTGCCGAACGGATTGTCGATCAGGATGCGCGACAGCTCTTTCGGATCGACGCCCGGCGATACGCCGACAATCAAGGCCCGTTTCAGATCGTTGACGTCCGCAACGGCCGCGCCGTAGCAGCCAAGGCGTTCGCGGATCGCTTCCGCGACTTCAACCGGGTTTTTCGGTCCGAACACCAGGCACTTGTCGAACGGAGGCATCGTACCGGTGACGTCGTCAATCAACGCCGCCTGACGTCCCGCCATTTGATAAAAGACGCCGCTCCTACCGATGCATTTGGCCGCCATGCCAACCAGCATCGCAAAAGCCATACGCCACTCGCCCTCATAATTCATCGCGGCCTGCATGCCGTAGACACTGGACAGGCTGCCCTTTTGCGGCACAAAGCGGCACATAATGCGCGCCAGCCAACCGGGATTCAGATCCTCCGGGCGCGTGAACTCGCCCTGCGTGATTGCGACCACGCTTTCCGCCACCGAAATGACGTCATCCGGCCCGATCAGATCCCTTGCATATTTTTCAATCATATCGACGATATCATCTTTATCGGTAAGGATCCGCGTCTTTACCGGCACCAGTTCCAATTCCGCCATGCTCATTCTCCCCCTTTTGCAGCCAAGGCCGCCGCAAGTTCTTCCGAGGTCAGCACCAAGCGGTTCTTGTTGATATACCAGTCGCTGCGCGCCACCACCTGATAAACGACATCAACCGGCAGATCCACGCGATTTTCCACCATGGCTTCCAGCGCATTGCGCAAGCCCACGTTCTTGCGATCCGTCAGACGCAGCGTTACATTCACCGCCTGGCCCGTGCCTTTCGGAATGATCACCGCTTCGAAATAATTATCGACGCGCGGCGCATCTTCCAGTTCCAATCGCCCAACCGCTTCCAGCTTGTCAAACTGCTCATACGGCAGCAGCGTGCGCGGATACGCATCCATGATCGTTCCGTCCTGACTCCCCTTGTTGATAAACGGCACACGGCAGGTCAGTTCCATATAGTTTTCCGTTTCTTCACTCACGGCAAATTGCGTCCGCTTCTTTACCTGGAATTCAAATTCCGCATCGCCCTGACTGGCAATGTACAGCCGCACGGCTGCCGCCACCAGGACTATTAAGCCAATTACCAGAAATACTACGTTCACGCTCAGGCCCCCATCCCATTCTTTTAATCACATTCTTTTAGTATAGCAAATTCAGTCGGGCAATTCCACCTCTTCCAAACTGCACTCTCCGCCTAAAATTTGTGTCGCCATCAAACGCACCTGATCATTCAGCGCAGAAAAACATAAGCGAGTCGTACCCTTACGCAGCGAAGAATCGAATAGCTCCTGCTGCCGCAGCAACTCCCGCGCCGCAGCGGCGGTTTCCAACGCCGGATTGATAATCGCCATCGCATCGCCGACTTTTTCGCGAATCAGCGGCGTCAAAAGCGGATAATGCGTACAGCCAAGTACCAGCGAGCGAACGCCAGCCTGGCGAAGCGGCGCAATATAGTCCGCAACCGCCGCCTCCACTGCCGGACCGCTTAATTGGCAGCCTTCGATCAGCGGTACAAAATCATGGCAGGGCACGCCGGTCACTTCGGCGCAGGCGTTATACATGCGCGCCTTTTCGGCATGCTTGCCGCTGGCCACCGTCGCCTGCGTCGCCAGTAGACCGATCTTTGTCCCGTAAGCCAGCGCAGCCGCCATGCCGGTATCCACTCCGACCAATGGAAAGGCATAGCGCCCCTGATTTTCCTCCACGCCGAGCGCCGTCATCGTGTTGCAAGCCACCACCGCCAGTTTGACCGGTTGCAGGGCAAAAAAACGTAGGATCTGCTGCATAAATGCCAGAATCTGCTGCGGCGGTCTTGGTCCATACGGAACCCGGGCCGTGTCGCCGAAATAAATGATATCTTCGCCCGGCAGCAATTCACGCAGTTCTTTTACCACGGTCAAACCGCCAATGCCGGAATCAAACACGCCGATCGGTAATTTCTTTTTATCGTCCGTCATGACCGTCCTCCTGTCTTTCCTTTTCCTTTAGCGCCGCCAGCGGCAGGTAGTAGCAGTCGGGCAAACGACAAATCTTGCCCGACTGATCGGTAAAGACATTTTGCGTGCGCCCTTGCGCCAGCAACACTTCATCTGTGCTGCGCACCACCCGGTAACTAAACGCCATCTTGACCCGACTGAATTCTTCCAGCGTCGCTTCGATGCGTATGGCATCGTCAAAGCGCGCCGGCGCCTTATACGAACAGCTGACTTCGCCGATAGGAAAAAGAAAACCGGCGGTCAAAAAATCGCTCAGAGTAAGACCGGCTTTGGCAAGGAAAGCTACACGCGCCATCTCAAACCAGCGAAAATAATTGGAATGGTGGACGACGCCCATCATATCCGTTTCTACGAATCGCACTTTATCTGTTACGCTTACCATCATTACTGCCTCACTTTTATCGAATGAAAGACGGCACGCCCTGGGCATGCCGTCATCGTTATTGCCGTTATTTATTGTACTCTAATCAAAATACCTTGTCAAAACCCTCTGCGCATTCGTGTCTGGTTTGTCAGAAAGATGACAGACCGCTTCGGCCTCAAAAAACACTTGCGATAAATCCCCTGATCATTACATCATTACATTTTAAATCGCGCCGTGATTCCATTCAGTTCGGTCGCCATTTGCGCCAGGGCGTCGGAGTTCGAACTCACTTCGTGAAAACTGGCGCTTTGTTCTTCCGCCGCGGCCGCTACCGTTTGCGCACTGACGCTCGTCTCTTCTGCCACCGATCCGATATTTTGCACATTATTAACCACCGACTGCATGCCATGGGCCGTCTCTTCGACGGCACGGCCGATCTGTTCGATGCCTTCTTTCACTTTTTCCAATTTACCTAAGATGGCCTGAAAGCCTTGCTGCGTTTCGCCGGTTGCCTTTTCCCCCGCGACAACTTCGCCATTGGCTTTTGCCACCGCATCGACGGAAAACTGGATGTCGGTCGTCATTTTACTGATGATCTCTTCAATATGGTTTGTGGCTCCGGCGCTTTGCTCAGCCAATTTGCGCACTTCTTCGGCTACTACGGCAAAACCGCGTCCGGCTTCGCCGGCTCTGGCCGCTTCAATCGCCGCATTGAGCGCCAACAAATTAGTCTGCCCTGCAATGTTTCGAATCGTGATCACAATGTCTTGAATATCATCGGAACCTTTGACCAAGGATTCGGACACTCTGGTGATGTCGACCATCGACTTGCCGATCGTTTCATTTTGCGCCACCAAACTGTGAATCAACTTCATTCCCTGATCTGCATCGCCAACCGCATCCTGCGTGACATGATTGACTTGAACGGCGCTGGCGCTTATTTCTTCCGCCCGCGCGCCGACTTCCTGGATCACGCCGCTGATTTCACCGATGTGGTTCGTGTTCCGGTCGGCGCCGCCAGCCACCTCGGTTATCGTTTTCGCGATATTTTCCGACACTTGCAACTGTTCTTCCACCGCAGCGGACAATTCTTCACTGGAAGCCGCCAACGTCTCGGCGTTGCTCCGGAGCAGGCGGACTATCTCCTGCAACGCCCGTTTCATTTTAATCACAGCCTCCGCCATGTCGCCAATCTCATCATTGCGACTTGGATATACATCCGCGCGCGACAAGTCGAGTTCACTCAGCGCGACGATATCGCTGCGCAGATTGCCAATCCGGCCCGCCAATTGACGGCTGTACCAGATCAGTAAGCCGATGATCAGCGCAATGCCCGTCAAACTGACAGCAATGACGCTGGTAAACAGCGTTGCCTGGCGAGCATTGAGTTCTTTGACGCGTTGTTTCAGCATCGCATCCTGCGAAGCCATCACTTCTTCAAACGCTTTGTTGACAAGTTCGGTCTTGCTGCGCGCGCCTGACAAAACTGTCAGGTAGGCAGGATCGTTGCCCTGTTTCAGACGCACCACTTCCTGAATATCCGCTATGTAGGAAGCCATTGCTTCATGCAATTTTTCTCCCAAGGCCCTGGTTGCAGGCGTCGGCACCGCGGCGTTGAATTCTTTTACCGCACTGTCGCTTTGCTTGAACAAGGTCATCGTGTCCGCCGCATATTTGGCATCATTGTATGCAATATAGCCGCGCAGTTCGCTGATCCCTTCATGAAAATCATCCTGCGCCGCCTGCAAAGCCATCGTCCTCTGTACCGCGCCGGAGAGCATCGTTTGATAAGCCATGCTGGTTTCTTTGAATTCATAGAGAATCACACTCAGCAATACCACCATCAAGGTCAGTGCGATTCCCATCAGAATACCTAATTGAGCGCCAATCGGCATACGTTGTTTCATTGAAAATTCCTCCTGCTTCTCTTTGCAATTGCGTATTTTATATTTATCTTGCATAAATATCCTACCCTCGCGCGTCGCTGTGACGCGACAGACATTTATTCATTTTCTTTGCTCCATTTGATCGACAACAGCACCAATTCCCACAACTTAGCCAATTCGATATCCATTCGCTTCGCGTAAGTTTGAATCATCGGCCAATCACCGCGTTCGCAAGCCCGAGCCAGCTCCAACAAACGAAAAAACGCATTTTCCCGCCCCAAGAGCGCCTCTTGGACGGCTTCCGGCAGCGGCAGCAGCTTTAAAATGTCCGCCAACGGTTTATTCAAGAGCGCATCCACCAAAGAAAATAGTCCCATTGTAAAGGCTTCATCCCTATGGCGCACCAGGCCGATTTCGGCCGCCACAAGTTCGCACAGCCGTCCGCGCACCAGCGAGTTCATCAACAGTTCGTCGCTTTTACCTTCGGCAATTTCTTTCAGCGCGACCAGCGACATCCACTTGACGATTTCTTTTTTACCGAGCAAGGCTAAGGCCTGCTGAATCGAACCGATCTGGCTCCTAAAACCGAAATGGGCCGAGTTGATAAAGGCAAGCAGCTTATACGCCAGCGACACATCTTTTTGAATCGCATCGCGCAGCTTATCCAGCTGCAATTCCGGCCGCCGGATTTCCTGCAGAATTTTGAATACACTAAGCTTATTGGCCGGAATGTCTTTCGCCGACAGGACCACAGGCTTGCTGAAAAAATAGCCTTGAAAATAATCATACCCTAAACTAAGCGCCTGCTCATATTGCTCATTCGTTTCTACTTTTTCCGCCAAAAACCGAACCGGCAAATTTTCACATTGTCGAATTAGACGCTTTTGCTCAAGCAGCCCCGTCGTTAAAAAATCGACCTTGATAATGTCGGCAATTTCAACTAACGGCTGAAAACGCGGCTGAAAGACAAAGTCGTCCAGCACCAACATAAATCCCTGGCTCTTTAATTTACGGCAGTTTTTAATCACTTCCGCATCAGGCTCGACCGTTTCCAATATTTCAAGTACAACCTGATCCGGCGGCAGCAAACTCAGCGCATTCTCTTTCAGCATCTTTTCCGTCACATTAATGAATATTTTCTTTCCATTGGTAAGATAATCGAGTCCCATGACCCAAAGGCTGTTGGTGATAACGCTCGCGGTCGCCTGCTCACCATTCGCCGCATTATATTCATTGGCCTCACCTTGACGAAACAGCATCTCATAAGCAAAAACACGAAAGCCTTGTTCAAAAATAGGTTGGCGGGCAACAAAAACTTTCACCAGCGATATCTCCTTTTTCCAATCCGTTTATTGCGGCATCATTTTGCATATTTGCAATTTTCACGGCAGAGCGGTTCCGGTCGCTTCGGATAATTTTCGGCCACCGTGCAGTTACGTCCAGATTGCTTGGCCTGATAGAGATTTTGATCCGCCCGTTCCATCAATTGCTGCAATACTTCATCCCTCTCGCCAAACGTATGGATGCCGAAACTCGCGGTAATATGCAACACGCCGGCTTTCGTAAATAACTGCGTCTGCTCGATGATGCGTCGCAGTTTTTCCGTGATCTTATAGGCGCACTTTTCCGAACAGTTATCCAAAAAAATCAAGAATTCTTCCCCGCCGTAACGCGCAACCCAGTCACCGCTCTCGCTCCGGATGTTATTTTCGATCATTGCGGCAAACCGTTTTAGTATTTCGTCTCCGACCCCGTGTCCGTAACGGTCGTTGATCAATTTGAACCAGTCGATATCGGCCATCACGATGGAAAACGGTTCACACTGTTGCCTCGCTTCTTTTATGGCTTTAGGCAGACGTTCATCAATAAATCGCCGATTGTAAATTTCGGTCAGCGCATCCTTGGTAGCCCATTCATGCAACTTGGCAATGGAATGATACAGGCGCGTGTTTTCTTGCGGCAGTTCGGTCAAAAAGCCGATTGTCCGCTCACTGATCAATTTGATCAATTCCAGCGCCACGATGCGTCCGTCTTTCTTCAGCGGCATCGCTGTGACCATATAGATGTTGCCGTCCAACACTTCCGTCTTCACAAAGGTCTCATTGTTTTCTATCGCCTGCAAGCACAGACACGAATGACACGCTCGCCCTTTATGGCCGAAATGACGGCAAACGTCGTCTCCTTGCTTTCTTATCGGCTCGCTCACAGCTACGCGCGAACCGTCCGCACAACCATGCGCCGGTTCGATGATTCTTGCAACATCATAATATTTCTTCAGCGTATCTAAATCCGCATTCAACATCATCTCTGTCAAAACCCGCTCACCCCTTACTGTTTAACCCTGAAGTTTTCCCTTTCGTTTTTCAGACAGTAAGACTCTTATTGCAAGATTCGTGCCAAGAATATCTATTCTCTTTTTTCTTTTGCACGCCCCTTGTCATGCGCGGCCCGCTTCTTAAAGAACGCTTTTCCCTTACCGTAGGCGTCAGCGCAAAAAAAAAAGAAAACTTCTCACAAAAACTTCCCAGCCGGGAAGTTTTTGTGAGAAGTTTTTGTTACGTTTTGCCCTCTTCTTTTTTCTTGCGCATTTCCTCTAAACGATATGACAAGGCGCGGCGCGAAATCCCGAGGTAAGCGGCCGCGGCCGACTGGTTCCCGTCATGCGCCGCCAGCACTTTCGCTATGACGTCCGCCGTATACTGTTTCAACGAATAACCGTTCGGCGGAAGAGGTATCGCAAGGATACTTTCTTGCGGCGACGTCTCAGGCAGCGGAGCTGTGTTCTGTCGCAACAAGCCGCTGATATGTTCGCTTTTCAACATTTCCGCATCATAAGCAAAGACGGCATATTCGATCACATTCTGCAATTCCCTGATATTGCCCGGCCAATCATATCCTGTAAGCAGCCTTGCCGCTTCCGGTTCAATCTGTGCAAATTTTTTCTTCTTCTGCTGTGCAAATTTCTGCAGGAACAAGTGGGCCATCGGCAAAATTTCTTCTTTGCGTTCGCGCAGTGGCGGTATGACGATATGAGCCACTTTAAGACGAAAATACAAATCTTTACGAAACGAGCCTTCTTCGACATGTTTGGCCAATGGAATATTCGTAGCGCAAATCGGTCGGATATCGGTCTTGATCTTTTTCAGTCCGCCGACCCGGTAAAATTCTTTTTCCTGCAGGACACGCAGCAGTTTCCCCTGGAGTTCGAGCGGAATTTCGCCGATTTCATCGAGCAGCAACGTTCCGCCGTATGCCAAGTCGAATTTCCCTTTCGCGCCTTTCGCCATGCTGCCGGTAAACGAACCCGCCTCATAGCCGAACAACTCACTTTCAAACAAAGTCGGCGCCAGCGCCGCGCAGTTGATGTCGACGAACGAAGCCGTACTCCATTGGTCAAAACAGCCGCCGTAATGGATCAGCTTTGCAACCACTTCTTTGCCGGTTCCGGTCTCGCCTTCGATCAAAACGGGGATCGAACGATCCTTGTGCAACTGCTCGGCCTGCTTGGCAATTTTGCGCATGCAATCGGAAAAGAGTCCGATTGCGCCAATCGTCGACTCTGCGACCAACTGTTTCATCTGAACCAGTTCCTGACGCGTCTCTGCGGTCGCGGCATGCACCTCATCTTGAAACCGTTCGGTCAAGCGCTTGTTTTCCCGCAATAGCGCCTGGTGCTCGGCGACACGTTCAATCACCGATGCCAGTTCTTCCGGATTGACCGGTTTTTTCAAATAATCATAGACGCCGACCCTAAGCGCACCGATCACCGCGTTGATGTCGGCATGACCGGTAAACAAAACCACATCGGTCTGCCAGCCGTCAGGCTGTTTTTTTATGGCAGCTGCCAGATCAACGCCCGACATGCCAGGCATTTGGATATCAGACAACACCAACGGATACTGCCCTGCGGCGAACTTTTCCAGCGCCTCTTCCCCGCTGGCGCATTCGGTCACTTCATGGTTCTGATGTCTTAAAAACCACAGCATTGCCTGACAACTATGCCGTTCATCATCTACAAGCAATATCTTCATGCGTTTGCCTCTTTTCCTTCGTCCTGCACGACGCTTATTTTCTCAAGTCGACGAGCATCGCAGCAATGCGATCGGCCTGCGCCGATATTTCCTTCATGCAGCGGGCCACTTCCTCTTCCGGCAAGCTCTTCCCTTGGTTTAGCATGTATAAGATTCCGCCTGAAATCATCTTGATCGAATTAAGCGGCTGATTCAAATCGTGAATCATTTTCGCCGACAT
Source organism: Negativicutes bacterium (assembly GCA_963667825.1). Classification (GTDB taxonomy): domain Bacteria; phylum Bacillota; class Negativicutes; order SG130; family SG130; genus Azotosporobacter. Next base: position 606,843 of record OY764022.1, read on the forward strand.
CGTTTCGTTCTCCATCGCGCCAACTCCTTTCCTCACCTCAGTCGCCACGCTTCACTGCAACGCCGCCGCTATCGCTTCCGCAAAGTTCTCATCTTTTTCAATATAGGGAATGGCAAGCGCAGCCGCTTTGCGCAGCACGGTTTCATCCGTTTCGCCGCTCAAAAGTAAAAAGCGCAGATCGGGTTGTCTCGTTTTCAGTTCAGCAAACAGGGCAAATCCATCGGTATCCGGCAAATACATATCGGAAATTACCGCATCATAACCGCCTGCCCCGAACAGGGCGCAGGCAATTTCTCCGGTCGCAGCGCCGCTCACTTCATGCGCCTGAATGGAGAGAACCATCGTGATCATATCGCGCATCAACGCATCGTCTTCAATCAACAGTATCTTCATCTGCAGTGTCCTCCACTTTCACTTCGTTTAGCCAATCAGGTTTTGCAGCGTTTCGATCAGGTTGTTCTGATCGAACGCGCCCTTGACGATATAGGCATTCGCCCCGACTTGAATTCCACGCCGCTTGTCTTCCGCCTTTTCCCGCGACGTTACGATAATCACCGGAATTTGACGGTAGCGATCATCCTGCCGCAAATGCGCAGTCAGACAAAAGCCGTCCAGTTGCGGCATTTCAACGTCAGTAATAACCGCATCATACAGTTTCCGTCCGGTTTTCTCGAGCGCCTCCAGCCCGTCTTCCGCCAGATCAACCTGGTAGCCATAGGATTCCAGAATGCTTTTCACAATTTCGCGCGTATTAGCGGAATCATCGACGACCAGAATTTTCTTGCCCAGCAAAGCAGGCTCACTGCCAACCGGCCTTACCTGCGCGCTTTTACTTTTCCTGCTTTGCTGCAGCAACGCCGCAACGCTTAGCACGCTAATCACCTCATCATGACCACCTACGGTGAATCCGGCAAGCAGCGGCCATTTCGCCATCGACTCCGGCAGCGATTTTATCACCATATCAGCTTCACTGACCACGGAATCGACGACTAGAGCCAAACGATCCGATCCGGAAGCCAACAAGACCACTACCAGTTCCGTTTCTTCACGCGGCGCACGCTGCGGATAAGCGAGCAGAGTTTCCATTTCTTCAAGCGGAATAATCTGTTCACGCACGCGCACGGCGCGCTTATTGATGACCTCGATGATCTCATCCTTAGCCAGCGTCAGCACTTCTTGCACCGAATACGACGGAAGTGCAAAACGATGTTTTCCGGTAGCCACGATCAGCATTCTCGACAGCGCCAGCGTGATCGGCACTTTAAGAAAAAAAGAAGTACCTTCGCCCTGAATGCTTTGAATCCGGACAGATCCTTTTAACGTTTCGACAATCGTCTCTTTCACGACATTCATGCCGACGCCGCGACCGGATACATCCGTAATGATGGGACTCGTACTGAATCCCGGCAGAAAAAGCAAATCCAGCAATTCCATCTCCGTCATCGTATCCGCCGCGGCCTCACTGATCAGTTCCTTTTTTAGCGCCGTCGCTTTGACTTCAACCAGATTAATGCCGCTGCCGTCATCATGAATAACTAGCGTAACGCCGCCGCCGTCATAGAAGGCCGTCAAGCGTATCTGTCCACAAAGCGCCTTCCCTTGCTCTTTCCGCTTTGCAGGCGTCTCGATGCCATGGTCGACGGCATTGCGAATCATATGGATCAGACAATCACCGAGCTGTTCAATAATTTTTCGATCCAGCTCGGTCTCGCCGCCTTCCACCCGAAATTCGACTTCTTTACCGTTTGCCCGCGCAAAGTCGCGCACGCCGCGATTAATTTTGTCAAAAATCGTGGAAATCGGCAGCATACGAATCTTTAGCGTACGTTCCTGTAAATCGCTGGTCAAAAGATTTTCGACAACCATATCATCACGCAGCAAATCATGTACCTGCCGCACCTGACGTTGGATAGCCGCCAGGGCATCCTGCCCTTCTTGCCCGGACGCTGCGCGCTTCTTCTCCGGCTCCGCCAGGGAAGCCGTCGAAAATTGCAGCAGTTCCCGCATGTTGTCCAGTTGCATCTTTTTTCGATACTGAAAAGAAACCAGCTCGCCCATCAGTTGGATCAGCTCATCCAGACGATCCGAACGGATTTGAACGAAGTCGGCCTGCTGCGCAGTCGGCGCATTCACTTCTTCTTGCACGGTGCGCGCTTTTTGCAGAACGTCCGGCGCAAGAGCTTGCTCCTTCGGCTCCGCCTCACCTTCGCCTGTCAACCAGCCTTCCAGTTCGTCACAGACCAACGGTAGTGTTTCCGGCAGCGCTTTTCCCTCGCCAAGCTTGGCAAGCATCGCCCTGATTTCGTCGATGGCCGCGAGAAGATGATCCATCAGCGTCTGCGACAGCAAGCGCCGTTCGCTGCGCAGTTCTTCGAGCACATCTTCCATCCGGTGCGCCACTTCAGAAATCGGCGTCAGTTTTAACATTCTGGCTGCGCCTTTTATCGTATGGGCAATACGAAAAATCGAATCGAATTTCTGCCGGGAAGCACTTTCTTTTTCTAATGAAAGCAATTCTTTTTCCATCTGATCGCAATGTTTGGCTGACTCAAGCGCAAATCGCATTAAAAAAACCTTCACATCCAAAAGCGTATCCCCTTTTCATTTCAGATAACAGCGGTATTACTCGTTTAAAGCGGCGATCTGATGCCGACATAAGCGAATCAGGTCGTCCAGTTGAACCGCCAGCAGAAAGGAACTCAACCCATGTTCTGCAAAGCCGCCTTGCTCCAAAATGCGCATGGTCACTTGATACTCACGTCTCGCATATGCGCTTTCTTTGCGCAGCTGATACGTCTGCGCCAAAAAGAAATGCGCCAGCCAGCACTCGGGTGATACATAGACCGCTTCTTTTAACCGCTGTATGGCCTCTTCGAATTTCCCGGCAATTTTCGCCGCCATGCCGAGCAGCAAATAAGCTTCCAGGCAAAAGACATCCATCACGAGCACCGTGCGGCAGATTTCCGCCGCTTCTTCTACCCGCTGCCGGTTCAGCAAGATATTGGCTTTCAGCGTATACGCTTTTGTGCATAAGGGTTCGCAAGCGATCCACTCTTCCAGGCGGGCAAGGGCCGCATCGTATTGCTTTTCCTCAAGCATTTCCAGCACCTTCGCCAACGGATCGGCGCATGCCGCTTCGCTCTTCTCCATGGCCCGCTGCCGTTCAGTCGCTGTCGGTTTGCTTAAGCGTCTTGGCTTTTGCAAAGGCATGCGGCAGAAAGAGACCGTATCGGCTGCTTTCTTTTCCGCCGCTTTGGGTGCGTCCGTTTTCTTTTCTTTGCAATAATAGAAGACTTCGCCGCTGTTCACCAGCTCCATCTGTTGCGTATTATGATATAACGTTTCCGTACAGCTGACGAATAGACATCCTGAGGGCGTGAGCAATCCGGCCAAGCGTTTAAAAAGTTGCGCACGCTGCAGTTTTGAAAAATAAATGGATACATTGCGATAAAAGACGACGTCGATTTTTTCCAACCATTCCGGATAATCGGGTGCGAATAAATTCAGCGTTTCAAAACGCACTTTTTCTTTTACCCTTTCGTTGATTAAAAAACGATCCGAGCCAAGCGGTTGAAAATGACGGCTGCGCAGCGCCGCCGAACAGCCGCGAAAGGAATACGCGCCGTAACTGCCAAGCTGTGCTTTTCGTATCGCCGCCGGGTCCACATCGACGCCGACTACTTCGAAATCCCATTCACATCCCGCTCCCGGCAGATCAAGAAGCGCCATCGCGATCGAATACGCTTCTTCGCCAGTCGAACAGCCCGCGCTCAAAAAGCGAAACAATGGCCGCGTATTCTTTTGCTTCGTCAATTGCAGCACATGCTGCTTCATAACATCAAATTGAGCCGCCTCGCGAAAAAAATACGTTTCATGCACGGTCAACAACTGGATTAGAGCCAGCGATTCCTCTTCCTGCTCCAAGAGCTCTTGGTACTGCGCCAGATTGCAGGAGCGGTTCGTTTTGCAACGTTTTCTCACCGCTTCACGCAGTAAATCCAGCTGTCTGTGCGAAAATTCCAAACCGTAACGCTGATTGATGTGCTGCCCGATTCGCTCCAGTTCCAGTCGCTGCAGCATCTCTTTCTGATTCAACATGCAAGAACCGCCTTCTTCAGTTCCGCAGCAATCGCATCCGCGGCGACAATCTTGTCGATCAAGCAACGTTCAATCGCCAGGCGCGGCATATTATAGATCAAAGAAGATTTTTCATCTTGCGCAATCGTCAGCCCTCCGGCCGCTTTGATCGCGGCAATCCCTTCGACCCCGTCCGCTCCCATCCCGGTAAGGATGACGCCGAGCGCAGCGTTTCGATACACTTCCGCCGCCGAAAAAAGCAGACTGTCGCAACAAGGATGATAAATCACGCCGGGCAGGCAGGGCGACAGCACCATCGTTTCTTTCGCTGCAATTGTGACGTCATATTCGGGCGGTGCGATCAAGACCAGTCCCGGCAGCAACCGTGCGCCGTGCCTCGCGACCCGCACCGTCAGCGCCGTCTTATGATCCAACCAATCCGCCAGTTCTTCGGCAAACCCTTCCGAAATATGCTGCGCCACTACGATCGGCGCCGGAAAATCGGCCGTCAATTGCGAGAAGATGTTGTCTAGGATTGCCGCACCGCCCAGCGATGAGGCAATGATTACCGCTTTCAAACGTTCTTCTTCCCTTTTGACGCATGTCGTCTCACAAGTCTCGCTTGCGCTGATATGGCGGATCACTTTTACCCCGGCCAAAATGCGCAGTTTGTGCAGCAATTGTCGGCGGCAAGGCGAATCGAACTCTGCTTTTATAAATACTTCGAGTGCGCCCCGTCTCACCGCTTCACGGGCGAGGTACTCGTCGCAGCAGCCGGCAAGCAAGAGAATCGGAGTAGGCTGATTTTTCATGATGCATTCAATCGCTTCCAGATCAGCGCGTTGCGGTTTTTCGACCGCGAGCAGAATTACGTCCGGACATAAACGGCGCGTCAGGTTCAAGCCCTCTCTCAGCTGCCCGGTCACGCCAATCAGGCGGATGCCGGCTGCCGCCATTTCACTTTCTGCCATAGAAAGCTCGCCGATGATCAGAACCCCGATCCATGACTTTCCCACATTCATGCCAGTTCCTCCTAAGCGTCCGATCCTTTTCGCGCTGCCGTTTCGTTGCCGCGCTTGACGACCCGCTCCAGTTCTTCCGCCAACTCACTCAATTCCTTGCTGATGCTCTTGGTTTGTTGAATCATCGTCGTGTTTTCATTGGTTCCCTGTTTAATCTGGCGCAGTGCGGTCAGCACTTGCTCGCCCGCAGTCTGTTGCTGCTGAATCGACAGAACGATCTGACTGACGGCATCCGTCGTCTGATCGGCAGCATTCTCGATATCATAAATGATCGACACAGTCCGTTCCGAATACGCCATGCCTTCTTCAATGCCTTTCGTGTTTTTTTCCGAAGCGACCACCTGGCGACTCACGGCGGCGACAATCTCCGTGATTTTTCCTTCAATCTCTTTGGTCGATTCCATCACACTGTCGGCCAACCGTCTGATTTCAAGGGCGACCACGCCGAAACGTTTTCCCGCTTCCCCCGCACTAGCCGCTTCCAGCGCCGCATTGAACGCAATCAAGCGCGTCTGGTTGGCGATATTATTGATGAACTCCATAATTTTGCCGACCTCGTTCGACTTATGTCCCAAAGCGACGATCTCCTGGATATTGACCTGATTATCCGTATATATTTCTTTCATTTTTCCCATCAGGCCTTCCACCTCCGCGACGCCCTCGCGCGTCCGCTGCAGCGTCTGTGCAGCGCTGTCGGCTACGCCCTGACTGTGATTGGCAATCAGAACCGCCGAAGAGGAAAACTCCTCCATCGTCGCGGATATCTCACTGACCGAAGAAGAAAGTTCCAGCGAAAAACTCGCTTGGTTCGTCACCGTGTCCTCCATCTTAGCCGCATAATCGTTCACCTTGCTGATCGCACCCGCCAGCGGTTGGGTAATATAGCGATTGATAAAGAAACTGGCCATTGCCACAATCAGCAACAGCGCCAACGCCGAGATCATCAGGTAACGCTGTACGGTACTCCAGATTTCCTGATGAATCAAACTTTCTTCTTTCTGAACCGCCGCCTCTACATCATCCAGGTAAATGCCCGTAACTACAATCCAGTTCCACTTGCCGATCGATTTTCCGTAGGATGATTTCGCTTCCGCCTTTGCCGCACCAGGCTTCATCCACATATATTCGACGCTGCCTTCGCCTTTGTCCCTGCACTGCTCAAGCAGTTTCAATAAGAACGCGTTATTATTGGCATCCCGTACGGCAGCAACTTCCTTACCTTCCAACTGCGGATCGATGTGAACCACGAGATTGCCGCTGCTATTCAGCACCAAAAAATAACCGTCGCTGCCATAGCGGGCATTGCGCACAAAATTCTTCGCTTCCGCTTCCGACATCGATGTTGTTGTGCTGGAAACCGCCTCCACCAGATTCTTCATATTGTCCGTTTTTTGTTTGTACAGCGTCTCTTGATATTCATGCAAACGGGCTTCGCCGCGTTGCAGCGTCGCAGAGATCGAAATATACGACAATAAAGCGACCAGGCAACACATAAAAAGGGCCATGATCCCGATAATTTTAACCTTCAAACTACTCTTCATTTATTCTTCTCCTTCTCCTTATTGCATGCTTCCCGCACAAGCTCCTTGAAACGGTCGTTTTTATAAAGATCGACCAAAATAATCAAGCGCTCCGCCTGCCGTACCAAGCCCCAAACACCTAGCGACCGCGCCGCTTCAAAGAGCGCGGGCAGCGGACGGATATCGCACAAAGAAAGGCGGCTCAGCGTTTCTGGTTCCGGAATGGAAATTGATATCGCTTCACCGCCCTTGACGCTGATCCATTTCCGGCGTCCCTGCGGCGAAACATTTGACGTCATCATCTCTTCAAAGAAGACGGTCTTCGCGTCGTTTTCCGGCTCCGCCAAACAGGCAATCTGTTCAATATCGATGCCGTAACAACTTTTCTCACTGCAAAAAATAAGCACTTCCAGTTCAGCCTGTTTCATCAGCCCCGTACCGCTGCAATCAATTCTTCCACTTTCAGCAACGTAACGATCCGCCCCCGATACTCAAACTGGCTGACTGCAAAACGCTGCCAGCCGACATCCAAACTGGGAAGCGGCGGCTTATTTTCGTTAACCGAGACTTCAGCGACATCCACAATATTATCCACCAGAATTCCGCTGCGCCCGTCTCCGTGGCGCAGCAATACAAAAAAACTGCCTGCGCCGCTTCCGGCTTCAGGCATCATTAGCACTTGCTTGGCGTCAATCACCGCCGCCACATCGCCCCGGACATTCATCACCCCAGGCAATACCGGCGTTGCCCCCGGAATCCAGGTGCTTTCGCTGAACGGCATAATTTCCCGCGCTTCCGCGCCCAAAAGAGCAAACAAGTGCTCGCCCAACTGAACAATCAGCAAACTGATCGTTTCCTCATCCACTTCGACGACCTTTTCCGTAAAGCTCCCCTGCGTAATTTGTTTAAGAATTCGATCGCTTTTCACCACATCATTCGTCACTTCGTTTACTGAGCCTCCTTTAAACGCAAGCTTATCTTTTAAACCGTTTTTTCTTGACTCCCTTCACTTCTGTACAAGTCCCAGCACTCCTGCCCGGCTCCTCGCTTAAAATACTTAAACAAAAGCATACCGCCTTTAAAAACTTACTTAAACAAAGACAAAGGCCACGGCAGATCAATTTCGCCATAGCCCCTGTTCTCAACGCCTAAAGAAACGAAATCGTCGCATCCTTTCTGCTGATCCGCACGTTCATTACGATTTCCGCTTTGACGGCGAAACCGGGAACGCCGTATTCTCCAACATAATTGCGATTTTCTTTGATCTTATCGCGCAACTTTTGCTGGGTTTCTTCCTCTTTGATGCCAAGATCGCTGATTTTGGCAATAATCGCCTCACAGCCGCTGTCGAGCGCGCGCATCGCCGTAATACGCACCTTGGTGTCAATGTCTTCAAAGCCTTCGTAAAAACCATAGCCGGTCGCAACAAAATCCCAATACTCGTCCGTTTCTTTAAACGCCCTGATGCTTCCTTTGCTTTCCGCTATCGTCTTGTTAAAGAAAGGATTGATTTCATCGACCTGCTGGCACTGCAGCTTGAAACGGTAGGTCGCCTTCAACACCTTGTTGCCGTTTTCTGCAACCTTGAACGGTTTGCCGTATTTTTCACTCTTGTCCTCTTCGACGATTTTGACGTGCGAAGCAAAATCGACCGCATCTTTTGCAATTTCAAATTCTTTTTGTGCGACGACCTTGGCAATCAAGAGCTCATTCACTTTGTTTTCCGCATCGCTTAACGCCAGCTCGCGCGCCTTCTCCTTGCGTTTCTCGCCGCGCTCCTTAAGCTGCGAAAGATCGACCGTCGTCTCATACCAAACCGGCGTCGCCACGATCTCCGTAAACAGCTTGGCTTTTGCCGCCTTATTTAATTCCGCCGCACTGGCCACACCCGTCAAGGTGCATAAACAGAGCAGCGCCGTCATCACCTGCATACTCATCCGTTTTTTCACGCCAACCCTCATTTCAAAAATAAAACTAGCCTTCTTTCTACCGATCATTATAGCAAATTTAAGCGCCGCAACAAAGCCTTCTTCTCTTTTACGCCGCCCCTTTCTTTGACTCTCCTCTCAGCGGATATTGTAAAAGGCCCTCATTCGTTCTCGTTGAAGGTCCTTTCATACAGCGCTCACTGGCTGCAACATTCAATTCGATTGCGGCCGTTTTGCTTGGCCGTATACAGCGCCTTATCCGCCTTATCGATAAGCCAAAAGCTTTTCGTCAGCGGATCGACTTCAGTCGAAACGACGCCGATGCTCACCGTGACGAACTCATACGGCGAACTCGGATGCTCCAGCTTAAGTGCGGCAATCTTATCTTTGACCCGCTGCGCAACGAGCAACGCGCCTTCTTCATCCGTATTCGGCATCACAACGGCAAATTCTTCGCCGCCGTAACGCGCGGCAAAATCCTCGCTGCGTTTCATCTCCCGCATCAGCACCGAGGAAATCACCTTCAGACAATCATCGCCGTATAAATGCCCCTGGCTGTCATTGTATTGCTTGAACCAATCCACATCGAGCATCATCAACGACAGCGATTCCCTCTTTCGTCCGGCGGTGCGCAGGCTTTGCTCAAAAAAAGCGTCAAAGCAGCGCCGGTTGGCAATCCCCGTCAATCCGTCGGTAGCAGACATTTTCTGCAGTTCTAAAAATCGTATTCGCTCAGCGACCAGATTGCCCAGGATTTCACCGAACTTAATATAGTATTTCATGACCTTATCGACCTTATCTTTTGAAAAGACAGGCACACTCTGCAGCGCCGCGAGATATTCCTCTTCCGGAAAGCCATAAAGAGCAGCCTGACGTCTGAACCACTCAAGATCCGGTTCTTCAAAAAAGAACTGGCCGAGCATAACCGAGCCGACTTGCACGCCGCCTACGAACAACGGCGATGCCACATCAACCAGCCCGTTAAGACATACATGATAGTGATAAAGTTTTTCGCCCGGTGTTAATGACAACAGCGCACGATCACTTGTACAGCACCGCTGCTGCGTAACCGGATTTTTCCGGTGAAACTGCACGCAAACCGACTGCCAGCCGATCCCGATAAGAATGTTTCCGTCCATATCCAAAATTGCACAGGGTATAGTCGTAACATTAAAAAAAGCGTCCATCAGATCTTTAAGTTCAACCAGATCGATCATTTCCTGAAACATCTTGTCCACGCCAACCACCGTCCCGCATCGCCTCAACAGCTATCCGCCGTCACCTCACATACCTTAACAATTATTTTCCAAAAGCACAACCGCTTTGCCTACGCGAATTATTTTTCCTCTTCGCAAGATAATCTTCTTCATAAAAACGTCATTTCTTTTATGCTTAAAGGCTATTGCCAAAACACAAACAGCGCGACTCCGCTATATATAGTAGAAACCGACTGCTCATTCAGCAGTCGGTTTCTACTATATATAGCTCGGTGCTCTGCAAATCGACAAGTACGCCGTTTGACATACAGACAACCGGTTGCGTAAATCCTTTGACGTTCGCCGTAAATGAAATGATCTTCGCTTTTTCTCCATTACTTAACAGTACCCGGCTTCCGGTAAAATAATCGCGCATACTGTTAAGAAAGATCATGCAGATGTTTGGATCGAGTTTCTCGAACATTTCTTCGTGCAATATGTCGAGCGCCTTAAACGGCGTCGCTTTTTTCTGATAGGGTCGGTCGGAGGTGATCGCATCATAGACATCGACGATAGAGATGATCTTTGCCGCCGCATGAATTTCAGCGCCGAATAGGCCTAACGGATATCCGCTGCCGTCCATTCTTTCATGATGCTGTAAAATCGCCCGCTTCACGCTTTCGACGATCTGCGCATCCGCTTCGACGAATTGATAGCCTTCTTGCGGATGCGTCTTGATGATGGCAAACTCCTCGGCCGACAAACATCCTGGTTTATCGAGCACCTCTAAAGGAAGCACCAGTTTGCCGAGGTCATGCAGCAGGCCCGCTAAAATCAAGTCCCGCAACGTAGCCGTTTCATAGCCGCACCATTTGCCAAGAATGCCGCTCAGCACCGCCACATTCAAAGCATGATTAAACGTATGCTCGCTATGACAACGTATGTCGTGCAGATAATCGAGCGCGCCAATCGATTCCACTAAAAAGTTAATTTTTTGATCAACGATCTCCAGCATTTCCACAATCGGAACCGATCTATTTTTTTCCAGTTGCCGAAACGTATACGTTATTTTCTCAATTGTTTCCTTATAACTGTTTACAAACTCCGTTCGGGACGTATGCTCCGCAAGTTCCTGCCGCCGCGCCGCCGCCTCGGCATCATCTACGCGAACAAACGCCCCCCAATTACTGAGCCTTTCAATCTGCGCCTGATCAAGTACGGCGCCTTTGGCCAGCAGCTTCACCAATCCCTCCGCATCGACCACATCGTTTTCGATGCACATGCCCGGAACCAACTCTTTTGTTGAAATCAAATTCATTCATTGTCCTCCCGTTGTCGCAACAAACATCCATCATGAATCCAGTTCACGGTTATAACAACCGCTCTCTATTGCCGCCCATCCCCTTGCTCTCCCACGAACGTATCTCCACATATTTGAGTTCTTTTCGGAACATGCTTTTCGGAACATAGACCTTTCGGTATATATTCCACGCCAATACTCCCACTAAAACGCTCCCCACGAATCTGACATATAAATCAATCGAAATCTCCATCTAACCCTCCCGATGGTAAAGCCCCTGATAGATTCCTTTCACGCGTCCGTGCGCAAAATTCGAACCGCTTTCGCCACCTGCTCCTCTAAATTTTTAACGTGTTCTGCTATAGACCGCTCGCCGCGTTGGCGATATGTGATTTCCGTCGCCTGAATGATAATCCGTAATTGTTCCAGTTCCTTGCACTTTTTTTCAACCGCCTTAAACACTTCGAGCATGAACGTCCCTCCGTCTATCTATAAAAACAGATGACACCAATCTAATGCTAGACTGATGCCAATGCTGTACAGTTTGTTACAAACCGGCAACTTGGCAGTCATAGACCTTCGTCCTTAGACCCATAGCTTTGCGTCCCTATCTTTCAACAGGTTTGCCTTATTCATTTTTATATCCACCATTAACTTAGTGAAAAATAGGACTAAACTCCCTTAACATAAAATGTCAACACTTATTATTGCGAAAAAAATGACGGCTTCTCTACCGTCTTTTGTTATTTGGCAAAACCACCAATATATACAATCTATCACAAATTCTCTTAAATGTTAACTATCTAATTAGATGAAGTTCATTATCTAATTGGATAGTTGTGCTTTTTGCGCTATTCTTGCCTTTTATTCGCCTTAGAAACGAGCACGATAAAAGATTGAATCCTTTCGCAACTCAGAGTATACTGCATTACAGTAAGCAAAAAGGAGTGCGCCAAATCAATGACGCAATATACGCGAAAAAAGATAGGCTTATTTTTAACGCTGCTATTACCTCCGCTGCTCTTCGTCTATCTGTTAATGCAGTTTTCAACGCAGCCCAATCAAACGCCGCGAGCGCTGCAGGGCATGATCGATCTCAGCAACTGGGATTTTGAAAAAGACGGCGTGGTACCGCTCGATGGCGAGTGGGAAATTTACTGGAATCAACTTCTAACGTATTCCGACTTTCATGACGGAACCGTTTTGCCTAAGCAGCACGCCATCGTCCCCAGCATTTGGAACAACACCCTCATCAGAGGAAACAGCTTGCCCGGAGAAGGCTTCGCCACTTATCGTTTAAAAGTAAAGACAAACACCCCTGCTCTTATCAAAGCGCTGAAAATCAAGACCATGTCCAGCGCTTATGCACTGAGCGTCAACAACACCCTCGTAGCCGCCAGCGGAATCGTCGGCAAAGACGCCGCATCAACCCATCCCGCATACAAACCTCAAATCGCGTTTTTCCAAACCGGCGAACGCGATTTTGAAATCATTCTCCATGTAGCCAACTTTACCTTCGCCCGCGGCGGCCCCTGGTATTCCATTTATCTGGGAACCGATCAACAGATCCTCGCCTTACGTGACCAAGTCCAGCAGAAAGATCTGCTCTTATTGGGCGCGATTTTCATCATGGCTCTGTATCACCTGGCAATTTTCTTTTTGCAGCGGCGCTATCAGTATCGAGCCGAACTATATCTTGTCTTGATCCTTGTATTATTTTTTATCGTTATCGCCTGCCGCGGCGAATACGTCATCTTACCTCTCCTTCCATCACTCAGCATTTATTGGCTGGTCTTTCTTCAATATTCGGCAATGTATTGGGGCAGTACGGCATTAGCTCTGTTTATGCGTGAACTCTATCCCGACGAGTGTTCGAACAGAGTCACAAACGTATTGTTAGGCATCTCCGTCACGCTCACTTTGATCGCAGCCGTCACGCCGATTGCTTTCTATACAAAGTTTCTCTTATATCTTCAGCTTCACTTTCTTCTCGTTACGCTTTATTATACCTATATTGCCTGGAAGGCCGCGTTAAAAAACCGCGGCGGCGCAGTGTTGCTCTTTAGCGCCATCACCTTCGCAATCGGCGCTTTCCTGCTCGATGTCTCCTATTATTGGAAAATCCGCAACAGCCACTACGAAGGCGTTTTTCCGCTTGTCAGCCTTGGCTTGCTTTCCGCTCAGGCTTTCATTCTGGCGCAGCGTTCCTCCAACTCCTTTGCCGAAGTGGATATCCTGTCCAAACGCCTTCTTTCCTTAAATAAACAAAAGGATGATTTTTTAGCCAATACCTCGCATGAACTGCGCACCCCCTTACACGGCATCATCGCCATCACCGAATCGGTGCTGGCAACCGCCGCGCACCATTTACCCCAGCAGCAACAGCACAATCTGGAACTGGTCGTCTCCAGCGGCAAACGCTTGTCCTATCTGGTCAACGACATCCTGGCCTACGAAAAACTCAAACACAACGATATCCAACTGCATACAAAGCCGGTCGATATTCGTAAAATCATTCCCGCCACCTTGGAAGTCGTCAAATATCTGATTTTCGCCAAACCGATTTCATTAATTAACCGCATCCCCGACGAACTCCCCTATATTGTAGCGGACGAAAACCGCATCACCCAGATCATTTATAATCTGCTTGGCAACGCGATCAAATACACCGAACAGGGCAGCATCACCATTTCCGCCGTGCAAAACAAAGAAATGCTCGAAATCAGCGTAACAGACACCGGCATCGGCATCAGCGCCGACAAACTCGACGCGGTCTTTAAATCCTTTGAACAGCTCGACATGTCGCTCGCCGATCATTACGGCAGCACAGGTCTCGGCCTAAGCGTCACCAAATATCTGGTCGAAGTTCAGGGCGGAAAGATCTGGGTCGCTTCCGAGCCTGGCAAAGGCTCGACCTTCACATTCAGCATCCCTGCCAGTTCTGTTAAGCCAGCCTCTGTTCATCCGCAAAGCGCCAATGCGGCAATGCCGCTCCATTTCGACCCGCCATCGGTCTTCTCGCTCGAAGGCGACTTCACCATTTTAATTGTCGATGATGATTATGTGAATTTGCAGGCCTTGATTAACATTTTAGCAACGAAGCAATATTCCTCCATCACCGCGACAACCGGTCGCGACGCGTTAGCCATACTGGAGCAAAATATAAACATCGATCTTGTGATTCTTGACGTCATGCTGCCGGACATGTCCGGTCACGAAGTCTGCCGAAAAATCAGGGAAACCTACTCGCTTTCCGATTTACCGGTACTAATGATGACCGCGCAAAATTCCGCGCAAAGCATGCTGGCCGGTTTCGCCTCCGGCACCAATGATTTCTTGGACAAACCGTTCGACTCAAGCGAGCTGAAAGCCAGGATGAAGACATTGCTTCATTTGAAGAAATCAGCGCAGCAGGCGTTGCAATCCGAAATGGCCTTTTTGCAAGCGCAAATCAAACCGCATTTTCTCTATAACGCACTGAACACGATCATTGCCTTTTGCTGGACCGATGCAGAAAAAGCCGGGCAGTTGCTCCTTGCGTTAAGCAACTATCTGCGCAGCAGCTTCAACTTCAACAACATGAATCAATTCAGTTCATTAGAAAAAGAGCTGGAGTTTGTCGGTTCCTACCTGACGATTGAAAAAGCGCGCTTTGAGGAAAAACTAAACTGCCGCTATGATATCAGCATTCCCCTGGACGGCATAATGATCCCCAACCTGATGCTGCAACCCCTGGTCGAAAATGCGATAAAACACGGTCTCTTGCCCAAAAAAGACGGCGGCACCGTGATCATTTCGATCAAGCAGCAGGCCGCTTCCCTTTGCATCACCGTACAAGACGACGGCATCGGCATCCCGCAGGAAAAACTCGCCACGCTCCTAACCCGCCCGACCGGCAACAGCGTCGGCCTGATGAACATAGACCGCCGCTTAAAACGCCTCTATGGACATGGCCTTTCCATCAGCAGCGAAACAAACAGCGGCACACTCGTAACGATTACGATCCCTTGTGAAAGTGAGGAAGCTTCGCATGATTAGAACCATACTCGTCGATGATGAACGCCCGGCGCTAAAAGCGATGGAATATTTATTGTCGTCTTACCCTGAGATAGAAATCGTCGGTGCGTTTATCGACATCGATCAGGCTTTGGCAGCCATCGAAAGCAACGATATCCACCTTGTCTTCCTCGATATTGAAATGCCAAAATTAAACGGCATCGCCGCCGCCCGGAAAATCTTCGCACAGCAGCCCGAAATCGAAATCGTCTTTGTTACCGCCTACAACCATTTTGCCGTAGAAGCCTTCGAGGTCAATGCCTGCGATTACATTATGAAACCCGTCTCACCCCAGCGTTTGAACCAAACGATGAGTCGGATCGCGCAAAAACGCTTTACGCTAAAACCTCTTGCAATGCAGCAGGAAAAAAGTGAATTCCTCAACCGACTGCTTGACAACTCACTTGTCGACCCCAAAGAAATTGCACAGCAAGCCACCGTCCTCGGCATCGATTTTAATCACTCCTTCTCTTTTTTCCACATCTTGCTCAGCGCTGCCAAGCGCCAAAATATAAACACGACAGCGGAGCAGTCCTTTATGGACGAACTGCAAAAACGCCCCGGTCTGCTTGCCTGGCAAACAGAGCAGGGCATCGGCATTCTCGACTATTCGCTGGCCGCCTCACCCAACTGCAAAAACGAAGAACTCGCGATCGCAAGCCATCTAAAGACGATGGCCGCCGTACATTTTCCCGACCTGCCCGTTGCCGTCGGCATAGCGGAACGCCAGAGCAATGCCGAAAAATTTGCCGAACGCTATTTGCAGGCGCGAAACGCAGCCGCGATTGGCCTGCGCATTTCGCCCGACATTGGCGTTTATCATTTTTCCGACAGCGGCTTCCTGCCGTTTCTCAATCAATACATAAATGAACAAAGCATCGACCTTCTGATCGACAGTACAATCGGCAAACTTTTCGAACACGACCGGATCACCGGCAGCGATCTTTTTCATACCATGGAAATGATTCTGCTAAAAACCAATTTGCAGGATGTTGCCCATGCGCTGTTTATCCACTATAAAACCGTCATTTCACGCAAACAAAGCATTGAAAAAATACTCGGTTTTTCCATCAACGCCTTTACCGGACGCACAATGCTCGGCGTTGCCCTGACGCTCTATTACCTGCGAACAGAGGCGGAAGCGAAGAAGCTGCCCTGATGCTTCCAGGCCTTCGATTTTTTCAAAATGAAAAACGTCCCTCCTTACGACAAAAAAGAGGGGAACGGATTAACGTCCGCTCACCTCTTTTTTCATTCTTCGCTACCGCTCGTTTTATAAGCGCGAAAAACATTCCGCATCCTGCATTCCCCAGGAAATAATCGGCGCAAGTTCCAATCGCTCAACGTGCTTATATTGCCTAGCAATTCAAACTTGATCGTGCTTCGTTCATCGACAGCTAAGCCCCTTTCGTCGCTGCAATTTTTTCAGAACTAAAAACGTCCAGCGGGTCGGCCAAGGCTTGGCGTTCTGCAATCGCCGACATTCCCAGCATAAGGGCCATCCATGTCCCTCTGCTGGCGTGCGACATCCCTGTCGCACGTCTCCGCTCTTTTGCCCGCCAAACCAGTCCGCCTCTCCTCGGACGTAACGTTCTGAAAAAACCGCAGCGACGGGGATCAGAAGGCCGCAGATGACGAAAAACGCATTGCGACAAAAAAGAGGTGAACGGATTAACGGGGTCTGTAAATAGTTTTGTGCTTTTACCGAATTTAGGATAGTGTAGATTTTACCTTATCCGGGAAAAACACCGATAGCTGCAGCAAGATTTGTCCCCAGTTTTGAATACGGACCGTCCATTTTCTAAGTACATCCATCGTGGCAAGATAGAGCATTTTCTGCAGTGATTCGTCAGTGGGGAAAATGCTCTTTCCCTTAGTTACTTTGCGTAATTGCCGGTGATAGCTTTCAATCATATTGGTAGTATAAATGATTTTCCGAATTTCCGGGGGATATTTGAAAAAGGTTGATAGCTCGGCCCAGTTATTTCGCCAGGACGTAACGATTAACGGGTATTTCCCTCCCCAACATGATTCAAAGGTATCCAAAGCGCCAAGCGTCAACGGTTCTGAAGCCGCCGTATATACAGGCTTCAAATCGGCAAGTACCTTTTTCACGTCTTTGTAGGAAACGTAGCGAACCGAATTGCGAATTTGATGAACGACGCATTTTTGAATCTCAGCTTCAGGAAAACAGGCTGAAATCGCTTCGCTGAATCCTTTCAGATTATCAACGCAGCAAATCAAGATATCTTGAACACCGCGATTACGCAATTCATTCAACACAACCAACCAGAATTTCGAGGTTTCATGTTCGCCGATCCACATGCCTAAAACGTCTTTTCTTCCGTCCATATCAATCCCGATTACCATATAGGCAGCCTTGTTAACAATAGCGCCTTCCTGGCGGACTTTGTAGTGAATGGCATCAAGAAATACAGCAGCATAGATTCGTTCTAGTGGTCGACTTTGCCATTCTTTAATGATCGGCATTAGCTTGTTCGTGACGTTGGAAATCAAGGTTGGTGAAATTTCCACGCCATACATTCTGGACAGATGATCTTGAATGTCGCGTACCGTCATTCCTTTGCTATATAAGGCAATGATTTGCTCTTCGATGCCGGTCATGTTTTTCTGGTGCTTTTTTTACGATCAGCGGTTCATGTTCGCCGTCACGGTCGCGAGGAATGGCCATTTCGCTTTCGCCATATTCGCTGACCACGGTCTTTTTACTATGGCCATTTCGGCGGTTGGTTCCGTTTTTCTTAGAAGGCTCGTTTTTCTCATAGCCAAGGGTCGTATCGAGTTCTGCTTCCAACATCTCTTGCAGAGTATCGCCAAATAGGTCTTTCAGCATCGCAGAAATGTCATCCGTGGTTTTCATGTTGCGTTCATTAATCCGCGAATTTGTTCTCGTGTTAATAGTCCCATGCTTTTGCCGCCCCCTCTAGTTTAATTTTATAGCCTTATTTAGGTATTGGCAAAAGCACAAACTATTTTACACTCCCGTCTGCTCAGAAAGACCAAAATCTTTGGCTGTACCAGCAACACTACCGCCTTCTTCAAGCACTCGTGCAACCACTTGTTTTTTGAATTCCGGACTATATCTTTTTCCAGTATTGTTTGCCATTTTCATCACCTCCACAGGTTTAGAATACTCTAACTTCCCTGTGTCCGGCAAATCGGGTATGCCTCATTAACATTTTAATAGCAAACTCAAACGCAGCTTTACGCGAATCGTATTCGCCCTTATAACGTTCTTTCCACGCTATTTCTAATGTCTTTCGCAAATTAAGTTCATACGTAAAACCACCGCTTTGAAACTCGGTTTTCAGCATAATGAGTTTTGCTTGTTCTCTATCTAGCGTTGGAAATTCTTTGCCCATCTGAAAAACGCCACGTTCGCCATATAAAACAATAAAGCCTACGTCTGCTTTATACTTTAAAACAAAGTCTTCATCGTCTAGCAAGCGCCCCATATATAGGCTTCCATCCATCCGTTTTGTTCTTGGAATATCCAACCGATCACAAATATCAATTAGTTCTAGGCGAAACGCCTCCACTATCTCTTTTTCTTGCAGATTCATTTTATAGCTGTATAGGTTTTCCCCATTATGGATAACTGTATAATGTTCACTCACTATTTTCACGCCCTCAATGTATCTCTTAATTGTATAAGAACGAAACCGAATAATCTTCCTTGCTAATCCTTATCGGTAAATACATATCAAATTTCACTCCACACCCTCGAACCCAATATATACCACCATAGTTTCGCTTTGCTTTTATCTGCTCTACCATCTTTTCGTGAACGTTCTTATCAGTTATACCTAGTTCGATAACTTTATTAATTATCGCTTCACAACCGCTATCTTTAGCCATTTTACCAGCAAGCCTATTTTTCGAGTCTATATCTTCAAAACTTTCATAAAAACCATGCCCAACGCCAACAAATTCCCAATAACTTTCTGTTTCCTTAAAATCTTTAATAAACCCTTTTTCCAAGTTTGCTTCCTTACTAATAAACGGGTTTATATCCTTCACTTCTTGGCACTGCATTTTAAACCGAAATGTAATTTTCGGTACTTCATTTCCGTTTTCAATCACTACTATTTCTTTCCCATAGTTACCAGAAGTATCTTCGTCTATAACTTTTATAATGCTTGAAAAATCGACCGAGCCCTGGGGAATTTGTAAACTTCTTGTTTCTATCACCTTCCCCCTAATAATTCGCCTTGAATCAAATTCCACACCCATCAAGGCAATTTTCTTGCTTTTTTCATAGGTACGATTTGACGAGTTAACTGTTGCTTCACACCAAATCGGTTCGCTAACAACATCATTAAAAATTTCAGCTTTTTGTTCTTTTGTTAATTCAGCCGCATTTGCCCCTGTCACCAATGCAAAAAAACATAGTAGACAAAAAAACATCTGTATTACTATACTATTTCGTTTCATTTATTTCCCTCACTTTTAAACTAATTTTCCGTTTTGCAACTGCTATATTTTAACATATCCACCTACTTATTATGTATTTTTTAACTTAAAACACAACAAAATTGATCGCTTAGACGCTTGGGGTCAGGCATGCATATATGCTTTTTTCATCCAAACAAAGAAATTATTCCGTTGTTTTCAAAAAAAATTGCCGCCATTTCGGACGGCTAAATAAACACTATTCCATTTTAAAACTTTCGACCGCTGTCATAAAATCACGTTCAGCCTCTTTAAAATATTTTTCTGAAGCATTACACGTTATTATACATGAGTAGCCTTTCGCGATAAGCTGCGCTTCAATATTCCATTGCCCTTTCCCATTTGAAAAGTAAATCATCGGAATACGGCGATCGCCGACAGTTACAACCACGCTTTTCAGCAAGACATCTTGTCGTTTATATTCTTCGAATAACTGCAGAGAAAGCTGCTCTAATTCGTCTTCATTCATCTGGCTAAGTTCTTTTTTCCCATTGCAGATCTGCTTCTCTTCATCCTTTAATGCAACGGGCAGGAACAAAGCTATTCGATATTTTCCACTTGAGGAGGAGGCTTCAATACCATTGGTAAAATTCCAGATCGTATCACACTTTTCAGGAAACCTTATCGTACAGCCCATTTGCTTATAAACTACCGCTTCCACTGTTTGCGTCCATATTAAGCAACAAAACATAGCTAAGATAAAATAAGATATCTTCCTACTCACATATCTTCACCTCTCCTTGCTACTATATTTATTCGCTTTGTTCATTTTTCTTAATAATGAGCGAATGAATAAGCGCAATCAAAAAAAAGCACACGCCATATAACCACCAAACCCATAAATTACGGCCCTTATTTTTCGCTATAAAAGCAGGTATTGCACCTAACCCCACTGTCATCGATAATATTACTGTAACTAACACCATATCCGCCATTGCGATAATTCACACCTTTCCTTACAACAATATGCTATATAATAACATAATCAAAGCAAAATACCCATTTTTTAACTAAATAAAGGATATAAACGGAATGAAATAGTCACAGTTTTTACGCACGCCAAAATTGCACACCAATAAATGTCTTTATCGCCACTTCTCTATTGCCCCATAAACACAAAAGACCCTCCAACAAATTCGCTGGAGGGTTTGATTCTCAAATGGTGCGCCTGGCGAGAATCGAACTTGCGCACCCGGCTTCGGAGGCCGGTGCTCTATCCACTGAGCTACAGGCGCAGTAAGCATTAGTCACAAATAGCATTATAACATAACATCGCTAAGCTGTCTAATGCTTTCGGTACTTTATTTGATCTTTTGCCCGCAATACGGGCAGTGGCGAAAATCGTCTTCGACCAGTTTGCCGCATTGGGAGCAAGGAATTTCAACGACGACTTTGGCTTCGGCTTCAATGTAATCTTCCGTCGGCTTTCGTTTCATCTGCGCCGCTCTCTCTTTTGCCTGTTTGCGCGTATAGTATAAATATCCCGCCGCCAGGATGATGATCATCCACATTAACACCTTTTTACCGCCTCCTCTTGCACCGACCGATTCTACCGCTATTATATTACATAATAAAAGCGCTTGCCAGGCAAATTCCTGACAAGCGCTTTATTAAGCTGTTATTGGTTCGGTTGGCTGGTTTGGTTCATCATGCAGCCGCCGCGTTGGCCGCCGCCCATCATCATGTGGCCTTTGCCGTGATGGCCATTCATCATCGGGCAATTCTTGGTCATATATTCATTTACTTTCGTTGCTTCTTCGCTGGTCAGCACGCCGTCAGCCACCACTTTGTCCATCATGTTCTTGTGAAGCTGCGCCATGTCGCCGCCATTTTTATTTTCACCCTTTAGCATCGGGCAGTTGGCTTGCATGTACGTGACGAATTGATTTGCCTTTTCTGCGCTCAGGACGTTATCCTGCACCAGACGGTCAACCATTTGCTGTTGTCCGGGACAAGCCGCCGGCATCGGATTCGGCGTCGCTGCGAACGCCATCACGCTGCCCATCGCCAAGATTGCCACTGCCAGTACCATTACGAATGCTTTTTTCATTTTCAATTCCTCCTGTTTTATCTGTTTTCTATTTTCAATACTAACGACCAATTGTGAATAACCGGTGAATGTTTTTTGAAGAACTTCTGTTATTCTGGATTGCGCAAGACCAGCTTCATTCGTTCATATTCCGCCTGATCGATTTCGCCGCCGGCATAACGCCGTTTGAGAATTTCAAGCGCTGTGGCTTCGCCGTCGCCATCTTTGCGAAACACTTGA
The DNA here is from genome assembly GCA_963667825.1 of Negativicutes bacterium. Classification (GTDB taxonomy): domain Bacteria; phylum Bacillota; class Negativicutes; order SG130; family SG130; genus Azotosporobacter. Next base: position 628,684 of record OY764022.1, read on the forward strand.
CGGAAGAGCCAGATCGCGGCCAAAATCAGGAGGAAGAGAAACAAAGCGTGAACAATAAATGAGATTCCCATTCCTACGACGCCCCACGGGCTGCCGAAGCCATATCCCATCATCATGATTGTCACCTCCCTTTCGCTTGTCTTAAGTATAGCGAAAGAGTGTGAATGGAGTATGAAGGAAATAAGAAGTTTTCCGGCAGAATCTTCTTTTTTGTCATCGTAAAAAAACCGTTTCTGTTTATGCGTAGTCTGGCATAAACAGAAACGGTTTTCGCTTTATTACGCAACCGGCAGACGCAGCCAGAAACGGCTGCCCTGCCCCACTTCACTCTCGACGCCGATCGAGCCGCCGTGCCCTTCGACCAGACGGCGGGCAATCGCAAGGCCAAGTCCCGAACCGCCGCTTTCTCTATCGCGCGCTTTGTCCGCGCGGTAGAAATGTTCAAAGATGTACGGTTGATCGCTCGGCGCAATGCCCGGCCCTTGATCGCTGACCGCAATTTCAAGCCAGCGCGTCTGCGGTTTGGTGATAAGCGCCGCGCTAACGACGACCGTCGCGCCGTACGGCGAATAGCGCAGTGCATTGGTCAGCAAATTATAGAGGACTTGGTTTAAGCGTCCGGCGTCGCCGCGGATCAGCGGCAGGCTTTCTTCGTATCGTTCGAGCAGACGGATGCTTTTTTCTTCGGCCAGCGGTGCAAGCATACCGACGGCCCGACCAAGCAGCGCTTCGATACGGATCGGCTGTATGTCTAGCGTCAACTGTCCGGCTTCGGCCAGCGACAGGTCGCGCAGATCGGTGATCAGGCGACCGAGCTGCGCCGCTTCTTCATGCAGCGACGCCAACTGGGCGTCGTCGCGTGCAATGACGCCTTCGAGCATGCCTTCGAGATTGCCTTGGATGATCGTCAGCGGCGTCCGCAGTTCATGCGCGATGTCGGCGAGCAGCCGCCGTCTGAGTCTTTGGTTGTCGGCCAGGCTGTGCGACATCGTATTGAACGCAGCGCCCAAGTGGCCGACCTCATCCTCGCTTTGTATCTTGACCAGTTCGCCGTAGCGTCCCTGCCCCACCGCATCGACCGCGCGGCTCAGTCTGCGCAGCGGCACTGTGATGCTGCGCGCAACAAAGTAACTGCCGACCAGACCGATCACTAAAATCCCGCCCCCGACCCAAAGCAGCGAGCGGTGATAGGATTCCATGAAGTTCTGCTCCGCCGCGCCGATCAGTTCGGGCAAGCGCCGTCCTTGTCCTTGTCCTTGTCCTTGTCCTTGTCCTTGTCCTTGTCCCATCATCATACCGCCGCCCATGCGTTCCTGCATATGTCCGTGTTGAACGGTGAGATATTCGCCGAACTGGCGATCCATCTGATAGTTCGCCAGATAAACCAAGAGCAGTATGGTCGCAACAATCGACAGGAACATTAATCCGGCAATCCGGTGCAAAATGCTACGCATGATTTTCACCGGCCAGTTTGTAACCGACGCCGTACACGGTTTGGATCAGTTGCAGTTCGCCGCTGTGTTCGGCCAATTTGCGCCGCAGGTTTTTGATATGTGCGTCAATCGTCCGTTCATAGCCTTCAAACGCATATCCCTGCACCTGTTCGACAATTTGCATCCGGCTATAGACGCGGCCGGGACTCGATGCCAAAAGATCCAAGATGCGAAATTCGGTCGGCGTTAGTTCGAGTTCCCCCTCTGCATACCATGCGCGAAAACCATCGCGATCCAGCGTCAAGGCGTTGACGCGCACGCTGTTCTCTTTTTCTTTCTCCGCCGTCTTACCCTGACTGCGGCGCAGGATCACTTTGGCGCGCACAACGACTTCACGCGGACTGAACGGTTTTGTCACATAGTCGTCCGCCCCCATCTCGAGGCCGACCAGACGATCCACTTCATCGTCCCTGGCCGTCAGCATGATAATCGGCACATCGCCGATCCGTCGCGCCTGGCGGCAGACTTCCCACCCGTCCATGCCGGGCAGCATCAGGTCGAGCACCATGATATCAGGCCGTTTCGCCTCAAGTTCCGCCAGCGCCCCCGGCCCGTCATGCGCCACCAGAACGGAAAAACCTTCTTTTTCAAAATAGCTGGACAACAGCGTCGTAATCTTGACGTCATCATCCACCAGTAATGCGAGCAAACGCTCCATCGTCGTCCCTCCTCCGCTTTCTGCTCTGATTATAGCATGAAGCTTCGCCGCAGATAAAGAAAGAACCGGACGCAGCCGGTTCTTTCTTTATCCCTTGTTGATCTCGCTCAGCGTCCGTCCTTTTGTCTCTTCGCCAAGCAGCATCACGATCAGCGCGACGCCCAGCATCACGGCCGTGAACATCGCAAATATTTTTTCAAAGCCGCCTTGTCCGGCAATCATATATCCGACCACCGTCGGCGCCAGAATGCCGCCGATCCGTCCGACTGCTGCGGCCCAGCCGGAACCAAGCGCCCGGATGCGCGTCGGATACAATTCCGGCGTATAGGTATAAACAACGCCCCACGCACCGAGGTTAAAAAAGGACATCAGGCTGCCCCAGACCAAAAGCATCGTTTCGCTGCCGCCCTGACCGAAGAAATACGCGCAAAGCGCACAAGCGGCCAAAAATCCGGACAGCGTCAGTTTGCGGCCTATCTTGTCGACCAAATAGGCGGCGGCAAAATAACCGGGCAGCTGCGCAAGCGTCATCCATAACACGGCCTCGAAACTTTTCAGCACCGTGTAGCCTTGCCCGACCAACAGCGACGGCAGCCAGGTGAAAATCCCATAATAGGAGTATACGATGCCGAACCATAGCAGCCAGAGCATCAACGTGCGCCGGATAAAGGCGCGCCCCCAGATATCGCTGAACGCCGCCCGCGTCTGTTCCTGCTTCGGCGGCAGCACGGCCTCATCGGCAACGGCAAGACCAGCCGCCTTTTCCAACTGGCAAACCAAATGATGCGCTTCCTGCACGCGTCCTTTGTCCACCAGATAGCGTACCGATTCCGGTACGCCGCGCCATACTTGAAACACATACAACGCAGGCAAGGAACCGATCAGAAACGCCGCCTGCCAGCCGTAGTGCGGAATCACCAGATAAGCGACCAACGCAGCCGCCAGCCAGCCAAGCCCCCAGAAACTTTCCAGCAGGACGATGAAGCGGCCGCGTTTATCGGGCGGCGAGTATTCGGTCATCAGCGTGACGGCCACCGGCAGTTGTCCGCCGAGCCCGAAGCCGACGAGAAAACGAAACGCGAGCAACGATTCGAAGTTCCAGGCCAGACCGCAAAGTCCGGTAGCGATGCTGTAAAGCACCAGCGTCGCGGCGAAGAGATTCCGCCGTCCGATCCGGTCAGCCGCCGTACCGGCCAATACTGCGCCGAGCGCCATGCCGATCAGTCCGGCGCTGCCGATATAGCCCATCTGCGCGCTGCTCAAGCCCCACGCTTTCGCCAGCGTCGGCAAGACGAAGGCGATAATGCCGGTGTCCATCGCATCAAACATCCAGCCGAAACCCGTAAAAGCCAATAATCGATAATGAAAGCGTCCAAGCGGAATTCTCTCCATCCGACTAAGAATATCCATCGTCGCTCTCCTTTCTTTTACTAACGCCATCTCTTTAGCGTCCCCCTTTCGCTTCGCCGATATCGAGACTGATGTCGAGTCCGGTCACAGAATGCGTCAAAGCGCCGGCTGAAATCAGATCGACGCCCGTCGCCGCTACCTGCGCAAGTTTTTTGCCGTCAATGCCGCCGGATGCTTCGAGCAGCACGCGCCCACGATTGAGGGCAACCGCTTGCCGCATTGTTTCGATTTCCATGTTATCGAGCATGATGATATCGGCTCCCGCTGCCAGCGCTTCTTCGACGCCATCCAGCGTTTCAACCTCCACCTCGATCTTAATCGTATGCGGCACACGCGCGCGCGCCGCTTGGATGGCCTCTGCAATTCCTCCAGCCAGTTTGATGTGATTGTCTTTGATCAATACGCCGTCATATAAGCCGAAACGGTGATTGGAACCGCCGCCGACCCGCACGGCGTATTTTTGCAGTTGCCGCAAACCGGGCAGCGTCTTACGCGTATCCGTCAATTTGGTCTGCGTCCCCGCTAATTCTTTTTGCCAGGCGGCAGTCTTTGTCGCAATGCCGCTAAGATGCTGCAGCAGATTGAGCGCCAGCCGCTCGCCGCTCAGCAGCGCTCTGGCCGAGCCGTGTATGTCCGCCAGAATAGTTCCTGCAGCGACTGCGTCGCCGTCCTTGACCCGAGAGCGAAAATCGATTTCCGGGTCAAGCAGACGAAACACCTCCGCCGCCGCCTCTAGTCCCGCTATCACGCCCGGTGCTTTAGCATGAATGACGCCGCTGCTTCGCAAGCTAGCCGGAACGATGCTTTCGCTCGTCAGATCGCCGTGTCCGATGTCTTCTTCCAGCCATACGCGCAGCATTTCTTTTATTTTCCCTGTCTCCATCTTCTTCCGCCTCCTCTGCGCCAACAAAGCGCCGCATGATAGGGTTTCCCGTTCGTTTGCGCATAATCGGTCCGGCAATGCCCGCCCCTCGTTTCTTGCCGCCAGAGCGCCGCCAACGCGATCAGTCGTCCCACCGTCAGCATATTGCAAGCTTCGACGGCCTGCGCCGTGTCCGCGCTAACATCGCGCAGCGCCTGCGCGGTTTGCGTAAGAAACTGCACGCCTTTTCGTAACGACGCAGCGCTGCGCGCCACGCCGACATGTTCTTCCATGCAAGCGCTGATCTGTTGCCGCCACTCTCCGTCGCTCAACGACGTTAATGCTTCCTGAGATGATGCCGTAAGTTTTATCTGTTGAAGCTTTCTTTCCCGTCCGATTGCAGCCGCCGCCCGTCCGCCGAGCACAATGCCTTCCAGCAGTGAATTGCTGGCCAAACGGTTCGCGCCGTGCAATCCGCTGCAGGCCACTTCGCCGCAGGCATAGAGGCCGGAAAGACTGGTACGCCCCATCAGATCGGTTCGAATGCCGCCCATCCAATAATGCGCCGCCGGTGCTACCGGCAGCAAGTCGCGCTTCATGTCAAAGCCCCATTGCCTGCAGGTCTGATAAATGCCCGGAAATCGTTCCTGGCAATTAGTCAGACGCGTCGCATCTAAGAAGACGCTTTCTTTTAATGCAAAACGTTGGCGATGCATCTCCCGCGCAACCACGTCACGCGGCGCAAGTTCCGCCAACGGATGAACGCCCGTCATAAAATACTGCCCTGCGCCGTTCACAAGCCGCGCCCCTTCGCCGCGTACCGCCTCCGAGATCAAAAAAGAAGGCGCATGCGACGCGGCCAGCACCGTTGGGTGAAACTGGACAAACTCCAAGTCCGTCAACTGAACTCCGGCCCGGTAAGCCATTGCAACGCCGTCTCCGGTCGCACCTTCCGGATTGCTGGTATTACGGTAGAGACGCCCCACGCCGCCGGTCGCTAAAATCGTGTTGGCCGCGTAAACCGCCGAAAGGGAATCCGCTCCGTCCCTTTGCAGCAGTGCGCCGCGACAGCGTCCGCCTTCACGCAGCAAATCCACCGCGATGCAGGACGTCAAAAGATTAATATTCGGCTGTTCCTCCGCCAGATGCCATAGTTGCCGGATGATGCCCGCCCCTGTCGAATCGCCGTCGACATGCAAGACGCGCCGTCGGTTATGCCCGCCTTCGCGACCGCGTTGCCAGATGCCGTCTGCCGTATCAAAGCGAACGCCCGCAGCCGACAAAGCGCGAATCGCCGCCGCCCCTTCTTGCGTCACCAGACGAACCGCCGCCGGATCGCACAAACCGTTCCCGGCTATCAGCGTATCGGCCGCATGAAGCGCCGCCGAATCATCCTCACCGACGGCAGCGGCAATGCCGCCTTGGGCATGATAACTGTTGCTGTCCTTACCGCCACCCTTAACGACTACGGTAACCTGCGTTCCGGCGCGAGCAAGTTCCAACGCCGCCCAAAGCCCGGCGATGCCGCCGCCGATGACTAGGCACATCGTTTCTTCCTGTTCGATTTGCCGCAAATCGAAATTCCGCAAATAGCGTCGCTCCATATCCGCTCACCCCAGTTCCAACATCCTGGTTAAACTTGTCAGCGCTGGTGCGCGCAGATCTTCCGAAACGCGAATGACCGGACTCATGGTTTCGAGCGCACGCAGTACCGACGGCAAACGCGTCAGCTTCATATTCGGACAGACCAGTTTGGGCGTCGCCAGGTAAAATGATTTCTCCGGACAGGTTTTACTAAACCGCTCTAAAATGCCCGATTCCGTAACGACGATAAATTCCGTCGCTGCACTCGCCGCGGCAAAACGCACCATTCCGGCTGTGCTCGCAATATGGTCGGCCAAATTAGCGACCGCAGCGCAACATTCCGGATGAACCAGCACAAGAGCATCAGGATGCGCTTTTTTTGCCGCCAGCACGTCCTCTTGCGTCACCGATTCATGCGTGTTGCACCAGCCCGGCCAAAGCTCCATCCGCCTCCCGGTTTGACGCATGACATAGCCGCCGAGATTGCGATCCGGCAAAAACAAGATCTCTTGTTCCGCCGGCAAAGAAGCCGCTACTTTGACGGCATTCGCCGAAGTGCAGCAAATATCGCTAAGCGCCTTGACGGCAGCTGACGTGTTAACATAGGCTACAACAACCGCCTGCGGATTTTTTTCTTTCCATTCGGCCAGCGCTTTTTCCGTCACCATATCCGCCATCGGACAACCCGCACCTGCCTCCGGCAACAGTACCCGTTTGCCGGGTGCAAGAAGCGCAGCGCTTTCCGCCATAAAATGAACGCCGCAGAGTACGATGACCTCCGCCTCTGTTTTCGCAGCGGCGCGCGCCAACTCCAATGAATCGCCTACTAAATCAGCAATCTCCTGGATTTCCGGCCTCTGATAGTAATGAGCAAAAATTACCGCACGGCGTTTTTCTTTCCAAAACGCAATTTCTTTTTGCATCTTGTGGTTCATTCTTTACTTCGCCTCGATTCCAAGCTGTCTTTACACCTATCTTGTCATATTATAGACTCATTCCGTCGCGCTGACAAGACATCTTGCCGGAGAGAAAAAGAAAAACGCCGCCTCAACACAAACTTCTCGTTTGTTCGAGACGGCGTTTCTTCTTATCTTTCAGTTCAGTAGGATTCCTTTTTCCTTCAACTCGTTCTTTATCCGTTCCAAGGTCTCTGCATCCGGCACTTCCACCGTGTGCAAGTGAACGCCGTCGGTAATCGCCGAAAGCGGTTCGGCATTGCTCTCGGCCAGCTGTGCGAGGAACTGATTCAGCTCGCGCCGGGTCGACAGCATCAGCGTCGCCTTGATCTCACCGTAGATAGGATGTTCCACCACCACGTCGACGACTTTGCCGCCGTTATCGATGATGATGGCCAGTTCTTCATGCAGCCGTTCTCTCGCATGCCTGCAAGCCAGCGTCGCCGTGACCTGCTGCGTGACAGACCGCTTCGGCAGCAAATAGCCCTGCGGCGTTGCGTATACTTCCGCACCGGCGGCGCGCAAGAGTGCAAAGTCGCCGACAATAACCTGGCGACTGACGCCTAATTCGCGCGCCAATTGAGTTCCGGTAAGCGGAGTCGTCGCTTTTTCCAATAAGACAAGCAGAGCCTGCCTTCTTTTTTTTGCATCCATCGCTTCTCCCCCTTACCCAGCCGAATGTCCGACCGCCAGCTGATTCAAACGGCTTAACGGTTCCCGCTGCCCCAGCACGATCATAATATCGCCGCCGCAGATAACATCGCTGGCCCGCGGATTGGTGATCACCTGATCGCCCCGCTTGATCGCAACGACAATGGAATCATAGCGTCCTTTAATGTCGCTTTCTAAAAATGTCTTGCCCAGCAATTCAGAATCCATGCCGACCACAATCTCTGCGATGTCCATATGCAAGTCCTGATTGTAAAAGAGGTTTTCTACAAAATCCGTGATAACCGGTCGCGTCATCGCCGACACCATTTGCCGCCCGCCCATGACCGAGGGAAAAATGACAGTGTCCGCGCCCGCACGTCGCAGCTTTTCTTCCGCCTCCGGCCGATCGGCCCGCGCTACAATATGAATGCCGGGATTCAAGCTTTTGGCGGTCAGCGTCACATACACATTATCCGCATCATGCGACAGCGCCGTTATGATCCCCTGCGCATTCATCAATCCGGCGCGCAGGATCACTTCGTCCAACGTCGAATCGCCGTGGATCGCCAGAATTTTTCTCTCGCATAAACCGTCAAAGCGTTCCTGATCCTTTTCAATCACCACAAACGTCTGGCCTTCCTGCTGCAGATTCTTAATGACATTCGAGCCAACCCGTCCCGCGCCGCAAACAATAATATGATTCTGCAATCCGGCAATCCGTCTGTCCATTTCTTTCCTCCCCAAAATATCTTTTAGACGACCTTCGATCGACATGCTGACGACCAACGTAAACGTATACAGCGACATGCCAACCCCAGCCAAGATAAACAGCGACGCGAAAATTTTGCCGGGAATCGTTTTTGGCACAATATCGCCGTAACCAACGGTCGCTACCGTCGCAATCGCCATGTATGCCGCATCAATAAACGACAAGTGTTCGATCAGCATCATTCCGGCTATGCCGATCACCAAGATCACCGTAAATGTAATTAATGTGATTCTCAATTGTCCTAACTGCACTCGCATCACCCCATAACTTTAGATAATACGTCAACTAAGGCAATAATTCCTGTTTTTCCCGTTACTTTTTTCGCAATGGTGTTTTGCCGGAAGGATTATGCTTCTCTTGTTGCGAACCTTTAGCATAAAAAGCATTGCAATTCACAAGGAGGTCTCGCCATGAATCCATTTCAACCCTGGCATAACGAAACACTTTCGCTTCGCACGGTGAGCGCACTGCAGAGCAACCGCTTTAAGGCCTGCTACCACGCGACAGCGGCTCCCGCGGTCGCCGAACTCTTAGAAGCCATTCCGCTTTCGGCGACCGTCGGCGTTGCCGGATCCTGGACGCTGCAGGAAATCGGCCTGATCAAAGCACTGGAAGAGCGGGGCCAGCGCCTCTTGAATCACAACAAGCCCGGTCTAAGTCCGGAAGAAAGTTTGTCCATCCGCCGTCAGCAGCTGACTTGCGACATCTTTCTCACCAGCACGAACGCACTGACGTTAAACGGCGAACTGGTCAACGTCGACGGCGCCGGCAACCGCGTCGCCGCAATGACGTTCGGGCCCGGCAAGGTTTTCGTCGTAACCGGCGCGAACAAAATTGTCACAAATGTCGCCGCGGCGCAGGAACGCATCCGTCTTTTGGCTGCGCCGCTCAACAACAAGCGGCTTAACCGTCCCAATCCTTGCGTAGCCACCGGCCAATGCAGCGACTGCCAAGGCGCCAGCCGGATCTGTACGATTACGTCGATCCTGCATAAACAACCGTTAAGCAGCGATATCTCCGTCATCATCATCGGCGAGGAATTAGGTTTTTAATGCTAAACCCGGTCTGCACGCATCCTCTTACGAATGCTGCAAACCGGGTTTTTCTTATCGGTCGGCTAACGGCAATAACACGATGAATACCGCACCCCGTCCTGGCTGACTCTTTACGACTACGCGTCCGCCATGATTCTCGACAATATTATAACTGATGGACAGACCCAGGCCATTGCCGTCATTCTTCGTCGTGAAAAAAGGCGTACCAAGGCGTGCGACGACATCACTCGTCATGCCCGCGCCGTCGTCACGCACGACAAGAGCGGCCATGCCCTCCTGCATCCCTACGCCGACCTCCACGCAACCGCCTTCGTCAACCGATTCGATCGCGTTTTTCACCAGATTGATGACGACCTGCTTCAACTGACTTTCATCGCCGATGATTTCACAGCGAAGGCGGGCGGTCAACGCATCCGCGACGTCCATATAGACCGGCGCGCCGGACGGCAGCCCCATCGGCTTGACGATGATCCGCACCTTTTTCGCCACGCCTTGCGGCCCCATCAGCAAGAGCACATCCGTCACCAAGCGTCCTAAGTCCAAACGGACAAAACGCGGATTTTCCATCGGTTTGGTCAATTGCTGGAACTCGCCGACCAATTTGTCGAGTCGTTCAATCTCACCCAGAATGATTTGGAAATGCTCATCTTGCTCACCTTGCAGCTTGGAGCGTTGCAGCCTCAATTGCACAAATCCTTTGATCGTGGTCAAGGGGTTTCGGATCTCATGCGCCAGACCAGCAGCCATCTGATTTACGCTCAACAAACGTTCCAATCGCATCCGCCGCATGTTTTCCTCATAGATCTGGCCTTGTTGCAAATAGCGGTACAGCAGGAGAATCAAGACGATCACCAAGAGAAAGAAGACGACCTGATAGATGGATTGCCAAAACACCTGCAAATAAATCCGCTGCATCGTCGACGCCAGAACAAACTGCCACGGCGCATTCTCGAGGTGCGCATATAAGTAAAGACGCTCTTCTTCCACCCGGCGGATGATCAATGTGCCATCGTTTCCGAGACGAAGCGCCAAGCCCTGATCCTGCGTCAGCCACTGCGCTTCCTGTTCGCTTTGCGGCGCAGCATTGCCCGGATGATAGATGAACTGTCCCTGGTCGTCGCGTACAAACAAATGCTCACCCGGCACAAGCTTGTCCTCCGGCAGCCAGCGCGTCATTTCCTGCGCTGCCATGTCCGCGATGATCACGCCATTGACTTTTTGCTGCGCATCAAAAATCGGCGCCAGCCAACTGAAGTAATTCGCGCCCGTCACCTTATCGCGACGCAGTTCCGTCACCATCGGACGCCCATTCTTTAAGACCAGATCGATATATTGCCGGTCATCATCGACATTGACGCGCGCCGTCGGAGGCATCGTCTGCGCCAGAATGGCTCCTGTCCGATTGTAGATTGTCATATGTAAAAAACCCAATAATTGCTGCGGCCTTTTCAGTCCGTTGGCCACATGTTGCGGCTCCAGTTCCCAGATCCCTTCATCGCTGGCCAGTGTCTGCAACGCCATCAAACGCATCGCCACTTCGGCTTCGATCTGTCGCTGCATCGTCTGCAAGCGCACGCGTTCCTGACGCATAACCTGCCGATATTGGCTATTGTAAAACTGCACTGCCATCGTGCAGAGCAGCGCAATTCCAAGTACCAGCAAAAGCAACCGTATCATTGTCTTGCGACTCACGCCATTTTCCACCGTTTACACCTCACATCCCTACGAATGAAAATTTCGTCAACTTTCCGTCATTTCCTGCTATCTTCTGCCTAAACTCGACAAATTAGTGACGCTAAAGCGCATTTGCACTAAAAAAAAGCTTTCGGATGCTATCCAAAAGCTTTTGTGTTATGGTGGGGGATGACGGGATCGAACCGCCGACATCCTGCTTGTAAGGCAGGCGCTCTCCCAGCTGAGCTAATCCCCCGCAATATTGGTGACCCGTAAGGGATTCGAACCCTTGATACCGCCGTGAAAGGGCGGTGTCTTAACCGCTTGACCAACGGGCCATGGCTCCCCGGGTAGGACTCGAACCTACGACCGATCGGTTAACAGCCGATTGCTCTACCAGCTGAGCTACCGAGGAACGACATTGATAATTATAGCAAAGTGCACAAAAAACCGCAATAGGTTTTCATAAAAAAACTGCATTTTAAAATCCCGCCTTATCTACTATACTAGAATTAGTGTTACTCGTTTGTCATAAAAGGAGGAATTGCTATGGATCCCCGTATCAAGACACTTGCTAAAAACCTAATCCACTATTCCGTATCGCTGCAGCCGGGCGAAAAAGTGCTGATCGAAGTATACGACGACGGACTGCCTCTGGTCAAAGCCCTTGTAGCAGAAGCTTACCAGGCGGGCGGTCTGCCATTCGTAACCATCAAGAACAATGCGATCCAGCGCGCCCTGTTGCTTGACGCCACAAGCGAACAACTCGACAGCATCGCCGCTTGGGAAGCCGCCCGCATGAAGGAAATGGACGCGTACATCGGCCTACGCGCCGGTTTTAACGCCAGCGAATTGTCGGATGTGCCAGGCACGCAAATGGACTTATACCAGCGCCATTGGTGGCATCCGGTTCATTCCGAACTGCGCGTGAACCAGACCAAATGGTGCGTCTTACGTTACCCCAACGCCGCGATGGCGCAACTGGCCAACATGAGCAGCGAAGCCTTCGCTGATTTTTATTTTGACGTATGCAATCTCGACTATCAAAAAATGTCGCTGGCGATGGATCCGCTGGTTACACTGCTTAACCAAACCGATCGCGTACGCATCGTCGGCCCCGGTACCGATCTGGCGTTTTCGATCAAAGACATTCCCGCCGTCAAATGCTGCGGCTTGCGCAATATTCCGGACGGCGAGGTCTACACCGCGCCCGTCAAGAACTCGATCAACGGCACATTATCCTATAATACGCCGTCTGTTTATCAGGGCGTGACCTATGAAAATATCTGCTTTGAATTCAAGGACGGGAAAATAGTCAAGGCCAGCGCCAATAACAGCGCCGGCATCAACCAAGTCCTCGATACCGATCCCGGCGCCCGCTATATCGGCGAGTTTGCGCTTGGCATCCATCCGCATATCAAAACGGCAATGAAAGATACGCTATTCGACGAAAAAATCAAAGGCAGCTTTCACTTTACGCCGGGCAATGCGTACAAATCCGCCGACAACGGCAACCGTTCCGCTGTACACTGGGATCTGGTCTGCATCCAAACCGCAGAATGCGGCGGCGGCGAGATTTGGTTCGATGACCGCCTAATCCGCAAAGACGGACGTTTCGTGATTGACGAACTGGCCGGACTGAATCCGGAAGCACTCGCATAGAAATAAAAAAGACAGCCGCGTTATAAAAACGCAGCTGTCTTTTTTATTTCTATTTGCTGCCGGTCAAATCTTTGACAAAACCAGGCAGGCTAAAGCAAGTCTTATGCAGGTCCTTGTTGTAATAGCGCGTGGCAAACGGAGTTTCCGGCACTTCGACAGCCAGCGGGTCATACTTTTTCGAACCCATCGTAAACGAATGCATTCCGCCCGGATAAAGTGGCACATTGCTAAGATACATCCGCGTAACCGGAAAGAGTGCCGAGATTTCCTTGTGCAGATAGCGGATCAATTCCTGATGGAAAAACGGCGATTCCGTCTGCTGGACGAACAAGCCGTCCGGCTTCAGCGCCTTATAGACGTCTTTATAGAAAGCGCCGGTAAACAGTCCTTCGCCCGGCCCGATCGGATCAGAGCAGTCGACGATGATTACATCGTAGATTCCGTCCGCCTCTTTCATATGTTGAATGCCGTCGCAAATCTTGAGTTCTAGCTTAGGGTGGTTATTCAGCAAGGCTTCGCTGATCTCCGGTAAGAACTGTTTGGAAACTTCAACGACAACGCCGTCAATCTCGACCATTTCCGCTTTTTCCAGCGCAGCATGCTTCACAACTTCACGAATCGTGCCGCCGTCGCCGCCGCCGATGACCAAGACCCTCTTCGGGTTTGGGTGGGTAAGCATCGGTACGTGGGCAATCATTTCATGATAAGTAAACTCGTCCTTGACGGATGTCTGAAACACGCCGTCGAGTACCAGCATACGACCAAACTGCTCGGTATCGATCACAGCCACGTCCTGAAACTGCGATTTTCCCATATACAAGGTTTCTTTCACTCGAACCTTCATACCCAGATTCTTCGTCTGAAACTCTGTAAACCATAAATCCATTCTACCATTCCTCCTGCTTCGCCCTCCTGGGCGACACTCTTTGCAGACCATCCGGCCTACCATATACAGGAATGAATTTTATCATAAAACGGTCTTTGAGAAAAGCCCTATTTTCCCGGACTGTCGCTAGGCATGGCGATAACAGCCCCATCCGGCCAGAGCCAGGACTTCACCGAAAGATGCGAATCGGTCGCTAAATTGACCCTCGTCCCATCTGCCAGTTCCAAGATTGGCTTCGTTTCCGGCAGTTCCGGAAACACGGCAATTTTAGCGCGCCGACCGTCGCTCAGGATGACTTCTTCATTAAGCAAACTTTCTCTGATCTTGCCGATGAAGAGCATCAAAAGCTGCTCGTCAAGTCCGCTTCGTTCCTGCGTCCACATCACCTGCGCCGCACTGAGCTGTGAGATCGCCTTACGATACGGCCGGTCGCTGGTCAGCGCATCATAGACATCGGCAATCGCCAGCATTCTCGCCAACGGCGAGATAGCCTCGCCCGACAACGCACGCGGATACCCCTCGCCATTCAGCCGTTCATGATGCTGAAAAATCGCACTCGAGATATGGGGCGGCACGCCTGGCAACTCATTCAGGAGACGATAGCTGTGCGTTACGTGCACCTTGGCCATCATCGTCTCTTTAACGCTCAATTTTTCCGGTTTCGTCAGTATTTCATGGTACACCTGACTCTTGCCGATATCATGCAAAAGACCGGCATAGACCGCTTCTTTGATTTCATTTTCCGACTGGCCAAGCCAGGTCGCCAACAAACCCGTATAGACGGCGACGTCGAGTGCATGGCGATATAAATATTCTTCGCCGCGCCCCGGTTCATGCACATACCAGATGCCGCCCTTAATCGGCAGCAGCTTCTGCACGATCAGCAGCGTCAAGCGCTGCATTTCCGTAATCGGCACCTCGCCGCTGTAGCGCGTCTGCACGAAGACGCGCTGCAAATCCTTCTTGATGATATCGCGCGTCTCTTTAAATTTGGCTAAACCGCTTTGCTGCTTCGGCGCAGTATCCCGACTGCTCGTCAACAAATCCTTTAACATATCGCCTAAATTTTCAACGTCAAAGGCCTCTTCGGCTTTCGGCAGCGTAACTTTAATCCGGTCAACTTCCCAGTCCTTCATCCGGCTAATCCAATGCGTAGTTAAGACGGTGCCTTGTCCCAAGACCATATTGCCATCCGGGCTGCTGATAGATTCTTCTAAGATCATATTCTCTTTGACTTCATTCAACATCAGTACTCTCATTTGCCAACACTGCTCCTTCGTTCAACCCCATCAGCTATCTTCCAAAGCTAAAAACCGTCTCTCTTCTCTCCCCCTTATTATCCTCAAAAACGCAACTGATAGCAACCATTAAATTCACATATATTTCTTGCAACTCAAAATTATTGCCAAACAGGAAAATTCAAGGCAAAAAAATCCCCGGGCAAAGACTGCCCGGGGATTTTCTGCCCGTTTAGCGATAAAAATAGAGGAAGGTCGCAGCCACGTTGACGATCAGTGCTCCCGCCATCGGAATCGCGGTCCGTTTCACCAAATCAAATGGCGATACGCCTGCGATGCCGGACGTAACAACGATGACCGCCGTGATCGGCGACACGGCGCGCGCGATACTGGCGCCAAAATGCATCGGCAGCAGCATCAAGACCGGCGGAATCGACATCTTGGCTGCCACGACGGGCGCCAATGCCGCAAACGCGAAGAACGGCGCATTGCCGGAACCCATAACGACGGAGCAGACCGCAATGATCCCGACCATGACCAAAATCATGCCGGAAGCGCCAAAACCGGCATTTTGCGCCGAGCTGATGATGCTGTCAATCGCGCCTACGGAACGCAGACCTTGCGCGAACACTTCACCGGAAACCACCAGTGTGACGACTGCGGCAAACTGCATGCCCATGCCGTCAAAGAACACTTGGATGTCAGCGAACACCTTGTTCAGATCGCGACTGCGAATAAATTCGCAAGCCATCGCGACAAACAAACTGATCAGCATTGAATTGACCAGATCCATTTTGATATTTTTGATCGCCATCGTGAACGTCAAGATCAGGATCAGCGGCACCATCGGCAGCAAAGCAAACCAGACCGGCGGCAATTTTTCCGCATCGGCCGGCGTTGCGGCCGGAGCAATGATTTCGACCTTGTGGCCTTCACGACGGTCGAACCAACGCTGTACCAAGTAATGCAGGACGGCAACAAACGCCATGACCGTGAGCGCGACCGGAACCTGATATTCCTGCCAGTACACGCCAATACTCATGCCTGCTTTTTCTGCCGACAGCACGCTGCCGGGATCGGTCGGGCTCCAGTCCAGACACATCGTCGTTGCAATCGCCGCAGTAGCGGACAAACGGCTGACGCCTAAGCTGACCAAGACGGGGAACATCGTCACCATCAGCAACATGCCGAGTCCGGATGCGCTGTTGATGAAAAGACCGAGGAACTGTCCCATCAGAAAGCAAGCGGAAAGCATCACATACGGAGCCTTCAGTTTGCGCAACGGTTTGATCGCCAGTTGCACCAACACTTTGCTGGCGCCGATTTGGTCCATGTAGCGGGCAAAACCGCCCACCGCCATGATGCTGAGACCCAACCCGGCAACGCGTGTGCTCAAGGTTTTCTTGATAAATTCAAACAAGTCGAAGAACACGGCTCCTGTACTTTCCTTTGCCGGCAAGATCGTTCCCAAATGGAAACCGACCGCACACAGCATCAGGATCATCCCGCCCATCACGAGAACCGGTTGCGGCTTATACTTTTTCACAATCAAAAAGCCGACCAGTACGGTTACAATAAGTGCTAATATCACGCCAGTCACTTTCGAATCCACCCTCTTCCTTTTATTTATTTTGTATGCAAAATTCATTATTCTCTTTCAAAAAATAAAATCCTGCTTCAATTTTACATATTTATTTTTTAATTCACACATTATCGTTCATTTAAAGGCAGAATGTAAATTAAATTCACATAAAAACATATTTTCGCGCTATTATCTGCCGGCTTTTTATTTTTCCTTCGCCCGCCGGATCACATATTGATGCAAATGTGCCAGCACTTTGCGCGCGGCCGGTTGGTTGGGCACCATTTCCGATATTTTTTGCCACAGACCGCTGTCGACCAAACGACGCAGGGTCGCTGCGTATTGGATGTTATAAACCCAAGAAAGGCGAAAGAGCAATTGATCGAGTGAAGTCAGCATATCGCGGCGATGCGCCATGCGTCCGGACAGAATCGCCTGTACAATCGCATTCGAAGCGATCTTGACATTTTTCAGTTCTTTCGACGGCGGCATCATTTCGCTTGCAATCAATTGGTAGATATCAAGCTTATCGGCATCGCGAAGCAAATGGGCCAGCGCAAGCACCTCTTCCGCGTCTTTCTTCGGCACCTCGCGCACATTATGATACAAGATTACCCGCTCCAGCTTCGGAACAAGCGGTTCCGAAAGCCCTGCCGACTCCCACACGCCTTCCTCCCGCAAGATTCGCGTCCCCAGCAAGGCATGATTAATCGATCTTGCATCATTGAAAGTGCGATAAATGGAGTATTGGGAAAACCGCCCGACATCGTGAAGCAGAGCCGCAGCGGCAGCGATGCGCTGACGTGACGGCTCCCATTCCAGCTCCGCAACAAGCTCACTGATCGTTTCCACTACTCTTTTGGTATGCGCTTCCTTCAGACCGATATGCAGCCTCATGTCGGCATCGCCGCCGTCAAAAGTCTGCACGTGCGCCGTAAACCACTGCGTCAAACAATCCAATTGTTTCCCGTCCATGGTATTACCCCTTTCGTGGCGGTTTGGCCACTGCCGTCAGGAGCACTTGGCCCGCCTGGCAGCTCACTTTGATTTCATAATCGACCATTCCCTGCTTATATAAGTAGAGCTTTTGTTCCAAAAGCGCTCGCTCCACCTTTTCCTTGAGCGATGACGTCAAAAATCCTTCATCCGCACTTTTAGTCGTCGGCTTCACCTTTTGCTGCGCCGTTTCTTCGGCCAGCACCTGATTTTCAAAACTTGGCGTTTCGGAAAACCCGACAAACATATCTTTATCGCTGCGTCCTTTTGGTATCTTCGGTGTTTTTGCCATGCAACTTCGCTCCTTTGTTTCTGCTTTGACCCGCTATTTTATTATAACATAAGAAAAAGCCAAGCAGAGGCAGCCTTTTGCTGAACGCGCCGCTTTCCCCAGCGTCATTGCAGCGCAGCCTCTGTTTTTTTACCGCTTTCCGCCTGCGCACGCAGCGACACGTAATCGATCTTGCCGCTGCCGAGCAGCGGCAAGGTTTCAAGCACAACCACCAGCGACGGCAACTGCAGCAGGCTTTGTCCTTGCTGCTGCAGATGAGCCTTAAAAGCGGTCCTGCTCGCCGTCGTATTCAGCGTATATAAAATGAGACGTTCGCCTTTTTTGCTGTCGGCGACACTGACTACGGCATTTTGCCCCATGCCGAAACAGTCTTCCGCCATTTTTTCCACCGCATCGAGGCTGATCATTTCCCCGGAAATTTTAGCAAAGCGTTTCAGTCTGGCCTTGATCTCGATAAAGCCATCCTGATCGACCGTCACAACATCGCCGCAGTCGTACCAAGCGTCGACTGCGACAAAACCGCGTCCGGCAAGCAAATAGCCGCACATGATATTGGGTCCTTTGATCCAGAGATTTCCGCCCGCTTCAATCCCCTCAACCGCTTCGCTGCGCCACTCAATCCCCGGCAGAAAACGTCCGACCGAACCTTTGCGATAAAACATCGGGTTGTTAAAACTGATCACCGGAGCCGCTTCCGTGGTTCCATAGCCTTCCAAGATGCGCAGGCCAAATTTATCTTCCCATAACAGGCGTACCTCTTCTTTCAAGCGTTCACCGCCGGCCAAGACGTAGCGCATACTGTAAAAATCGTAGTTGTGCGCATTTTTGCCGTAGCCAAGCAAAAACGTCGGCGTTCCAAGCAAAATGGTTACATTCTGCTGGTAAGCAATTTCCGGAATCGCTTTGTATTGAAGCGGATTCGGGTACAGATAGACTTTCATGCCTTCCAGTAGCGGCAAAAGCGTTCCCACTGTAAGGCCAAAGGCATGGAACATCGGCAGGGGGTTCAGCAGAATATCGCGCTGCGTGTAGTCAATCACGCTGCCGATCTGATGGATATTCGTCATGATGTTGTAGTGCGACAGGACAACGCCCTTCGGCAGGCTCTCGCTGCCGCTGGTAAAGACGATGACTTCGCCGCTGCGCGCCTCGCTTCGGCAGCCCCACTTGTAGCGCAAATAGGCTTTGAGTTTGTCCGTTAGCGAAATCGTCCTGCGCAGTTCTTCCAGATAAACAATTCGATACACCGCCGCCAAACGCTCGACGTGTTCTTCGAGTCCGGCTTTTGCCGCAAAGCGGCGCGAAGTCAGGATCGTCGTAACGCCCGCCAGCGCCGCACAGTCGATGTTATTCTTGCTGCCGGCGCTGAAATTCAGGACAGCCGGCGTCTTGCCCAGATAAAACAAGGCAAACAGAGTCACCACGTGCCCGACGGATGTCGGCAAAAGCACGCCCACCCGCGCCTCTTTGCCAAGCAGAGCCTTCAGCTTGCCTCCCAGTAAATAACTGCCGATGATCGTTCGGCTGTAGGTGATCGTTCCGTTTGGATCCTCGGCGGCAATCTTGCCTGTACCGTTACGCAGCGCCGCTTCTTGCAGCTCATGAAACAGATTGACTTCTTTTCTCAGGTTGTGCGCCTCAAAGACCGCTTCCTGCATGATTGTCATGACGCGGCTGTCCATTTCTTCCTTTTGCCGCTTAAAGCTCACGCCATGCCGTAGCGGCAAGGTCGCCGGACGGCCCAGATAGATGCTGACCTGAGGAAACCAGCGCGAGTTCATCAGCGATTTGACGCCGGACAGTTTAGAAAATTCCAATCCGGAAAAAATGACCGGATAAATGCTGGCTTGGGTTTTTAATGCTAAGAAGCTGACGCCGCTATAGAGTTTCATCAGACTTCCGGTCGTACTGATCCGCGCTTCCGGAAACAAGACCACCAATTGTCCGCTGCGCACCAACTCCGCCAATTTCTTAAGCGAATAGATGTCAAACGGCTCTAGCTCTACATAATTAACGAGACGAAAAGCCATCGGATGTTGTTTGACAACTTCACGACTGGCAACAAAGCATGCATTCTCCGGTAAAAACAGATATAGGAAGATCGCATCCCAAAGGGAAATATGGTTTGGCAGCAAAAGACTCGGGCCGCGCAACGCCAACTTTTCAAAATGAATCAGACGCACTGCAAACAAAACTCGAATAAGCCAGCGCAACATTCGCTTCATATCCTTCTCCTCACTGCCGTTCGGCAGTTTTTCTCCTCAAGCCAAGCTGCCCGCCTAGTTTGGCGCAAAGCGGCCGCTCTGACTTTATTTACTCTTTTCGCCGCGCTGCTTCCAGCTCCTTTTCGTTTGTATTTTTTTCCATAACGGCAGGTGTTTTGCCATGAGCGGCGCGAACTACTCCTTATCTGTTATTTTTAGGAGGCGATCCGCCGTGTCAAATGCTCCGCGAAAAATCCTACAGCTCATTGCCGACGATTTCGAAGACCTGGAGCTTTGGTATCCGGTGCTGCGTTTGCGTGAAGCCGGAGCCAAAGTAATTCTCGCCGGAGAATCCGCCGGCGCCATTTACCACGGAAAATACGGCGTTCCCGCCACTTCAGACATTTCCTTTCAGCAAATTCGCGCCGACGAATACGATGCATTGCTGGTTCCGGGCGGCTGGGCGCCGGACAGATTACGCCGCGACCAGGCCGTGCTTGACTTGGTTCGCAGCATGGATCAGGCGCGTAAACCAATCGGCCAAATTTGTCATGCCGGTTGGGTCCTGATTTCTGCCCATATCCTTAAAGGACGACGCGTCACCAGCACGCCCGGCATCAAGGATGACATGATGAACGCAGGTGCGCTTTGGTTTAACGAAGCAGTCGTCGTAGACGAGCATCTGGTCTCCAGTCGCCGACCACCCGATTTGCCCGCTTACATGCAAGCCTTTCTCGGCGTCCTTAGCCAATATAAACCCGTCCGCTAGGAGGTTTTTCTATGGAACGAATCCGCGTGATCATCATGGGCGCTGCCGGACGCGATTTCCATGTTTTTAATACCTGCTTTCTGACGAATGCCAGTTATCAGGTCGTCGCTTTTACCGCAGCGCAAATTCCAAACATCTCCGGACGCATCTACCCTGCCGAATTGGCCGGGCCTCTTTATCCTGACGGAATTCCGGTTTGGCCGGAAGCGGAGCTGCCGTCGCTCATTGCCGCCTATGACGTCCGCCAGGTTATTTTCGCCTACAGTGATATTTCCCACCTAAATCTGATGCATATCGCATCCGGCATCTTAGCGGCCGGCGCCGATTTTCGTCTGGCCGGTCCGCTTAGCACCATGCTGCACGCGACAAAGCCGGTCATCTCGGTTTGCGCCGTCCGCACCGGCGCAGGAAAAAGTCAGACCACCCGCTACATTACTGCCTTGTTGCAGGAAAAAGGCAAGCGAGTCGTCGTCGTCCGCCATCCCATGCCGTACGGAGATCTTTTACTCCAACGCTGTCAACGTTTTGCAACGCTGACTGATTTGGATCGGCACCGCTGTTCGATTGAAGAACGCGAAGAATATGAACCCCATCTGAACGCCGGCACGGTCGTCTACGCCGGTGTTGACTACGAAGCCATTTTAAAAGAGGCGCAGCAGGAAGCGGATATCCTTGTCTGGGATGGAGGCAACAACGACTTTCCTTTTTACCAGCCCCATTTCCACATCGTCTTGGCCGACCCGTTGCGCCCCGGTCACGAAATCAGCTATCATCCCGGTGAAACGAACTTGCGCATGGCTGCGGCCGTCATCATCAACAAGACAAATATCGCCGCTGCCGCAGCGATAGCCGAAACGGAGGACAACTGTCGTCGGCTGGCGCCTCAGGCCGCGATCCTGCACGCCGCTTCCGTACTCAGCGTGGAAAACGAATCGCTGCTGCAAGGCAAACGCGTACTGGTCATCGAAGACGGCCCCAGTCTGACGCATGGCGAATTGCCGTACGGCGCGGGCGTCATCGCTGCCCGGCAATCCGGCGCACAGATCATCGATGCAAAGCCTTTCGCCGTAGGCAGTCTACGCGACACCTATGCCGCCTTCCCGCATCTTGAACAAGCCTTGCCGGCGATGGGTTACAGCAGCGCCCAACTTGCCGATTTGTCCGCAACGATTGACAACTGTCCGTGCGATCTGATCTTATCCGCCACGCCAATCGATTTGCGCCGCGTTCTTTCTATCGCCAAACCGATCTTGCGCGTGCGCTATGATTTAAAGGAAATCAGCGGACCCTCGCTTGCCAGTCTGCTGGAACGTTTTTTCTAAAAAGAAACGGCCTCCGCACGCACGTTTGCGCGGAGACCGTTTCTTTCATTTTTATGAGGAAGAAAGTGCAGCGCCCTCTTCTTCTTCCGCATTTTCCAAATGCCGCGCAACGCCAAAGAGCAGCAAAACGACGACCAGCAGCGCGGCGCTCAACGCCAGGCAGGCATCGACGCCGCCGCTTTGTTTCAAAAAACCGCCAAGCGCGCCGGAGACAATGCCCGCGACCGAACCGCCGCCCAGAAAAAATGAGATCAGCGACGGCGTCGCCAGTTTCGCCTGTTGCGTACCGAACGCCAATAACGCCGCATAGAGCCCCGAGCACGCGAGTCCGGCCAGCCCCGTTAGGATAAAGCAGGCCACACGATTGCCCGGCGCCAAAAGCAGGCCGAGATAGGCAAACGTCGCCACTAAAAGCGATATTGCCAGATAGGTTCTAAGCGGCAGCCAACGTCCCAACAGCCCGGACGTCAAGCGTCCGGCCGCCATGCAAGCCCAAAACAGGGACAGCGCAATACCTGCGCTTTTCACATCGAGCGCAGCCGCTTCGCGCAAATAAACAACCAGCCAACTAAAATAGGTAACTTCGGCAATGACGTAAAGAACGAAAATCATCCCGGCCAGGTAGACGCGTACCGGCCATGCCTGACCGCCCCTCTCTTCCTTTCTTGTCTGCGGCAGCGGCCGCTTCGGCAAACGTCTGGCCAGTGCAAGCCACAACACGACAAAAACCAGACAACCTTGATAAAGAGGTTGCCAACTCCATTCTTTGGCCAGTAACCAGCCGGCCCAAAGCGGCGTTAAAATCGCAGCCAAACTGTAGCAGAAATTGACCAGCATCAGCTTCCCTGTGCGCTCCGTCTCGTTATGCGTTGCCACGAGCAGATAGTTGGCCGCCGAAGACATCAAGCCGATCCCGATGCCGCCAAGCAGGATTCCCTCCCCCAACATCAGCAAACTGCCTGCCTGCGCCACCAGCAGACAACCGCCGGCGGCGCAGGCAGTCGCGGTCAGCGCAATCTGGCGCGGCCCGATGCGACTCAGCAAATAACCATTGGCATACACGGCCAATGTCGTCCCAATGGAACCAAGCGTCAACCAATAACTGATCACGCCGCTGTCCACCTGAAACGTTTCTCCCATTTCAAGAATCGCAAGGCTGTTCAAGCTTCCAATACCGCCCATAAATAAGTAAGTTCCATATGCTAAAAGGGTAACCAGTTCTTTCATGCAACGCTCCATCACTTCATCGTTTCTTTTCTGACAAACGGAAACGACAAGACGCAGCCGCCTTGTCGCCGATGACACATTATTGGATTATACCTGTTTCAGAAAAAGAACACAAGAGTCTCTTTACAAGTCGACCTGCCAGCTGACCGCAGCCGTACCTTCCGTCAAGCGGATCCGCCCCACCAGGCTTTCCACGACCGCATCAATGCGGCCGACGCAGACCATCTTGGCGTCCACCTTGACTTGAGCGGCATCATTGCGCAGCTCCTGACTATGCAAACCGATTAGCGACAGACCATCGCCTTCCGACGCCTGCAGCATCTGGCCGCGCACTTGCGCTTCATGCCCGGCATCACAAATGATCGTGATCGAATAGCGGATTTCTTCTTCGCCAGTGATCACGCTATGACGATTCACTTTGCGCGCCAAAGGGCGAAGCAGTACGTTAGCCGCCAAAATGACGCCGGTTCCCAGCATCGCTTCCACCAGATAACCGGAACCGGTCAATGCACCAATGGCCGCCGAACACCAAAGCGTCGCCGCGGTGTTCAATCCCCTGATATCAAGGCCGTCGCGCATGATGACCCCGGCGCCCAAAAAACCGATGCCCGAGACGATCTGCGCCGCGACACGGCTGGGACTGGCATCGTTAACGGTCAGCACCGCCAACGCAACAAACAGCGCCGAGCCTGTGGAGACCAGCGTATTGGTACGCAGCCCGGCCATCCGTTGCCGCCACTGCCTTTCAAATCCGATGGCCGCCCCCAGTAAAAAGGAGCAGGCGATGCGGATCGTAAATTCTGTCAAGGTCATCGATTTTCTCTCCTGTCACTCGTCTGCTTTTTCGCCTGCGTTATTTATTTTGAAACGACGCGTAAATTTCCTTATACTCCGGCGTGGGTTCGATGGCTTGGAAAACATAGAGATGAACGCCATTAGGATCGTTTACAATAAAGCTGCGTTCCCCCCAAGGCTTGTCCTGCAAGTCCTGGTAAATCAGCAATCCTTCGTCTTTCAGACGCTGCAATTCCGTTTCGACATCCTCCACTTCAAACGATAAAATCAGGCCGCGTCCATTAAAGAATTCTCCCGCTTCCCGCTGCGGCAATGTAAAACTGATTCCGGCATTAATCGTCGGCGAGAGCAGTTCAACATACCAATCGCCTTCATATATTAAGCGGAAGCCAAAATGCTTCATGTAAAATTCTTTCGACTCCTGTAATTTATCGGTACTGATCGTCGCATCCATTCGTTTGATTTTCATATCAATCCGTCTCCATTTCACAAATTCAATTTGGCAAAACTATCTTGCTGATTAGAAATAATATTCTACCTGCAACAAAAAAATACCTGCCAATGCTTAAAAACAGGCGCAGAGTACCGTTTGACATTTTTTGTAAGCGATACTAAAATTAACGTATGACTCATCGGCTGCCATCGCCTAGTTTTTTAAAACAAAGGAGGCATCATCATGAAAAAAGTACTGGTAGTAACGGCCAATCCGAAAGCGACCGAAAACTCGTATACACTGCGTCTCACGCAGGCCTTCCTTACGGCATACGCCGCAAAGCATCCGAAAGACCGCATCGAAACGCTCGATTTGTACGCGGTCGACATTCCGTTTATCGATGCGACGGTTTTTTCCGCCTGGGGCAAGACCGACAAACACACACCCGCTGAATTGAAATTAGTCGGCAGAATGAGCGAGTTGCTGGAACAATTTCTCGCAGCCGATAAAGTGGTCATTGCCGCCCCGATGTGGAATTTTCTTTTCCCGCCCATGCTAAAAGCTTATATCGACAATCTGGTCATCGCCGGAAAAACATTTTCCTACAGCGAAACCGGTCCGGTTGGTCTGCTGAGCGACAAGCCGATCCTTTTGATTCAGGCGCGCGGCGGTCTTTATCAGGAAATTCCATTCAGCACCTTCGACCATGCCACGCCTTACCTGAAGCATGTCTTCGGTTTCCTTGGCATTCAAAACTTTCATACCTTGGTCTGTGAAGGCACAAATATGGGCTTGGGCGACGCCAGCTTCGACGTCGCGCTAAGTCAGCTCGACGCGCTTACAGCTAAGTTCTGAGCAAATTCGCTTTCACAGTTCTCACAAACTAAGAAAACAAGCATTGCCAATCAGAAAAACCAAAAAGGCCTCAACCGAGTGCCTCTTTGGTTTTTCTTTTTTATTATTTAAGAAACAAGCCTAAAGTAATTGACATTTTTTTGTAAGCGCAGTATCTTTTAATCAATCGATTAATTAATTGGAGGCCAACATGGAACAAGACACCCGCATCCGTCTGCTCGACGCAGCGACGCCGCTCTTTGCGCAAAAAGGTCTCGGCGGGGTCTCCATCCGCCAGCTGGCCGATGCCGCCGCAGTGAACAGCGCCTTGATCTCTTATTATTTCGGCGGCAAAGAAGGCTTGTATGGCGCGGTATTGGAAAGCCAGTTTTCCAGCGTATCGAACTCCCTGCCGCAGCCGGACGATCTGCCTAGCGATATGACGGCGCGCCTTTCCTGTTACGCGCAGATCATCCTGTCGGCTCATCGCCGTCATCCTTATCTGCTTCGTTTATGGCACAACGAATTGGCCAATCCTACGCCTTGCTTTGAAAGCATTGTCAAAAAACATATCCAGCGCTTCTACATTTTTCTGCATGCTTCGCTCTCCAGCGGCAGTGCGAACGGCGAGTTCAAAGAAGATATTGATCCGTCGTATGCCGCGCTGTCGCTTGTCGGCATTTTGAATTTCTATTTCATCGCCAAACCGCTCGCCACTTCTTTTTTCCCCAAGCGAGAGGATCACGACGTCCGTTATATCGAGCAAGCCTTACGTATTTATCTGAACGGTATTAGGAGGTAATCGCATGGACAGAAAAAAAATCATCATCGCCGTTTTATTGTTTGTCACGTTAGGCGCGGCTACCGCCTACAAGCTGCTCGGCAATCGTCCGACCGGCATCACTGCGACCGGAACGATTGAAGTCACCCGCGCCGACATCATGCCGAAAACGAACGGCTATCTGACGCAGTTCACGCTGCAAAGAGGCGACGCGCTGCAAGCCGGACAGCGCATTGCCGTCCTCTCTCGCCCTGATCTGGAGGCGCAGTTGCTGCGCGACGAAGCCGGTCTCAGTAAAGCAAGCGCTCAGCTGTCCGATCTGGAGAAAGGCGCCCGCAGTCAGGAGCTGGATGAAGCAGCGGCCAATCTGTCCGCCGCCGAATCGCAATACCAAAAAGCGCACAGTGATTTTGAGCGCTATAGCCGACTCTATCAAAGCGGAGCAATTTCCAGCCAGCAATTCGACGCGGCGCGCGTGGGCGATGAAGTGACGAACAATGCCCTCTCCGTTGCCCGCGCACGGCAAAGTCTGCTCCAATCCGGCAACCGCAGCGACGTGATTCTTGTGCAGCGCCTCGAAGTGGAACGTTCCGCGGCCATTGTCGCTGCAAGCAAAGCTGCTTTGGCAGATGCTGTTGTCGTAAGCCCCCTCTCCGGTCTGGTGCTGACGAAAAACTTCGAAGCGGGTGAATACGTCAATCCAGGCGCGGCGATCGCAACAATCGGCGATATGGATGATTGCTGGGTAAAGATATTCATCGCGTCCGAACAATTAGGCTTGCTGCGCATCGGCCAAACGGTGGACGTGCGCGTCGATTCGTTTCCGGCGCGCGTGTTTAAAGGCAGCATCAAAGAAATCAGTCAAAACGCCGAATTCACGCCGAGACAAAGCATCACGCAAAAAGAACGCGCCAACCAGGTATTCGCAGTCAAGGTCCGTCTCGACAACGCAGACGGACTGTTAAAGCCGGGCATGCCCGCCGATGTGGTCATCCCATGATCCGCCTGGAGCAAGTCGTTAAAAAATTTAACGACCAGACGGCGGTAGACGGCATTTCACTGCATGTCCGGCCCGGCGAAATTTTCGGCTTAGTCGGCCCGGACGGCGCCGGCAAGACGACGCTCATCCGTCTGATTCTCGGCTTGCTGCCGGTTTCTTCCGGATCGATCCGCCTTTTGGCAAGCAGCGATGCGGAATCCGTCAAAAGTCAGCTTGGTTATGTGCCGCAGCGTTTCAGCCTGTACGGCGATCTTACCGTAATGGAAAACATCCGTCTGCTTGGCGCGCTCTACGGCGCCGAACGAGAACAGATCGAATGCTTGGGCCAGGAAATTCTGACGTTTACCAATCTCCTGCCGTTCAAAGACCGTTTGGCCGATCGCCTCTCCGGCGGCATGCGGCAAAAACTCGCGCTGGCCGCCGGCCTGATGCATCGTCCAAAACTTCTCTTTCTCGATGAACCGACAACCGGCGTCGATCCGGTGTCACGCCGTGAATTCTGGCATATGCTCTATCATCTAAATCAAGAAGGCATGACCGTTTTCGTTTCCACGCCCTACATGGAAGAAGCGGAACTTTGCCACCGCATCGCGTTTCAGCACCAGGGAAGACTGGCTGCGCTCGGCACGCCCGCTGAATTAAAGCAAGCCTATCCGCACCGCCTGCTCGAACTTCACGCCGCGGCAAAGGATGTCCGGCGTCATCTGCACGGCGACTATCTGCTCGATATCGATTCCTTCGGTGAAAAATACCACCTCGCCGTCAAGGAGCCCGACGAAGCACTTCCGTTGATCCGTGCACAGCTGGCAGCAAGCGGCATTCCGCTTCTTTCCTTACGCGAAATAGCGCCGACGCTGGAAGATGTCTTCGTAGCGCTCTCGGGAAAGGAGGAAATGCTTTGACGCTTGCACTGCACACGCATGAGCTTAGCCGCGTCTTCGGCAACTTTATCGCAGTGGACAAGGTGAATCTTGCCATCCCTTCCGGCAGCATCTATGGTTTCCTCGGCCCGAACGGTTCCGGTAAGTCAACGACGATTCGCATGCTTTGCGGCATACTCGCGCCGTCGCACGGCAGCGGCACGATTCTGGGCCTGAAGCTTGGCTCACAGCAGGAAGAAATCCGCCAGCACATCGGTTACATGTCGCAAAAGTTCAGCCTCTATGATGACCTGACCGTAAACGAAAACCTTGCTTTTTACGCCGGAATGTACAATCTAGCCGGCAAACGCAAACAAGCGCGCATCGATGAAATGCTCGTCATGTCCGGTCTGCAGGACCGACGCCAGGTTCTGACCGCCAGTCTGTCCGGCGGCTTCAAACAGCGCTTGGCGCTCGGCTGCTCGATTCTGCACCAGCCGCCGTTGCTTTTTCTTGATGAGCCGACCGGCGGCGTCGATCCAAAATCGCGCCGTTTATTTTGGGATATCATCTACGATTTGGCCTCCGCCAAGACGACCGTGATGGTAACGACTCATTTTATGGATGAAGCGGAGCATTGCGATAAGATCGGCTTCCTCTTCGAAGGCCGACTGATCGCCGACGATAAGCCGGAAATTTTAAAGCAACAGTTGCCGGGTACGCTGCTTGAACTGCCCAGCCTAACGCCGATGGCGCTCTTCGATTCCATCAAAGCCGATAAATTGCCCTGTCTCGATTTATACCCCTACGGCGCCAGCCTGCATGCCTTGGTGCAAGAGGAGCAGGCGGCCGCGTTCGCTCCGTTTGCGCCGCGCGTGATCGCGCCCAGCCTCGAAGACGTGTTCGTCCATTACGTAAAAAGCAATCGCAAGGAGTTGATCGAATGATCCGGCTGCGCGCTTTATTGTTAAAAGAATTCATTCAGATGGGCCGCGACCGTCTGACCTTCGGCATGCTGGTCGGCATTCCGATCTTTCAGCTTTTGATGTTCGGTTTCGCGATCAACACGGACGTCAAGCATTTGCCGACCATTGTCTTTGACCAGTCCTTGCAACAGGAAGGACGCGATATTCTCAGCGCCTTCGAGTCCAGTCAGTATTTTGACATCCAAACGACCGCGGCCAACTATCAGGACGTGACCTCCGCAGTCGAAAGCGGTCGCTGCAAGGTCGGCATCATCATCCCGCCCGACTTCAGCGAAAACGTCAAACATGGACGCAGCGCGGCGCTGCAGGTAATCGTCGACGCCTCCGACTCGATGTCCGCGTCTTCCGCCATCAGCACCGCGCAAATGATCGGACAATTGAAGTCGCAGGAAGTATTGACGAAACGCCTGCAAAACAGCGGCGGACGCCTGCTCGAACAGCCCTACGACGTTCGCATCCGCCCCTGGTACAATCCGGACTTCGTTTCCGCTTACTACATGGTTCCCGGCATTTTGGGCATCGTCTTGACGATGACGATGGTCATGATCACCTCGATGGCCATCGTGCGCGAACGCGAGCGCGGCACGCTGGAACAGCTGATCGTCACGCCGATGAAATCGTATGAACTGATGCTGGGAAAAATCATTCCCTACATCTTTGTCGGCTACGTCCAGGCCACCTTGGCCTTGATGATCGGCATTTTGGTCTTTGACATGCCTCTCTTGGGCAGTCTCACGCTTCTTTACATCCTGACGACGCTCTTCATCGTCGCCTCGCTCTCGCTCGGCGTTTTGATCTCGACCGTGACCAAGACGCAGATGCAGGCGATGCAGCTTTCCTTTGCCGTTTTTTTGCCCAGTGTACTGCTCTCCGGCTTCATGTTTCCCCGCGCAGCAATGCCGGACTTTTTCTTTCATCTCGGCCAGCTGCTGCCGCTGACCTTCTATCTTGAAATCATGCGCGGCATCGTACTCAAGGGAATCGGTATTGAATTTCTCTGGTCGCAGACCGCTGCGCTCGCCGCCTTCATTGTCGCCACTTTATTTCTCAGTCTGCTAAAATTCAAAAAAACACTGGCCTGATTTTTTCCATTCAAAATTTTCAAGGGGGCATCACATGGCTTTGTGATGCCCCCTTCTCTTTTTTTTGCGCTGCTATCTCAGGCAAAAAAATCTTTTATTCTTTTGGCGTTGATCCAGCGTTAAAAAACCGACGCTTAGTCACACGCTCACGACGCAAAAGACAAAGAATCAAGAGTAGAAGAAGTGCGGCCCCGCTCTTCGCCTCAAACTCGAAGCCATGCACATACAGATAGGCGCAGGCGATCGTCATCCCGCCCGCCAGTACGCTCCAGACAAGCGCCTGCAACATTTTCACGATATTGCCCAAATGCTCTTCCAATCGCGTAAGCGGCACGCGTACCGAAAGTTCGCCCCGCTCGGCGCGCCGCAGCAGTCGCTCCGCCAACGGCGGCAATTCCAAAAGGGAAACGGCCGCCTGCATCGATTTTTTCATCGCTTCCTGCCAGACGCTCTCATTGCTGCGGGAAAACTGCAATAGATAGGGCTTGGCCTCATCAAGAAATTTAAATTCCGCGTCCAGTCCGAGGCAAAGACCGTAAACGGTACCAAGCGCCCGGCCGAGAAAAACATAGCTGGCAGGCAATTGAAACGGCTGTTCATAAAGCATCGTTTCCAGATCCGCAATAAATTCACGCAGCGCTGCATCGGTAAGCGTGCGTTCATCGCCCAGCAAATGTTCGATCAACTGGCCAACGACTTTGCCCACGCTTTCATTGTCCGCCCCAGGCAGTAAGAAGTTCAGACGTTTCAGATGATGCACGACCTGAAGATAATCGCGCCGTACTGCAGCGACGACCAGTTCCGCCAATATTTCACGCGTCAGCGTCGTGATGCTGCCGGTCATGCCAAAATCAAGCAGAATCAGTCGCCCCTGTGCATCGACAAACAGATTCCCCGGATGCGGATCCGCATGGAAAAAACCGTCCACCAAAATCTGTCCGACATACAGCTTAATCAGCTGTGCTGCCAACGCACGCCGATCGACGCCGATCGCTTGCAGCGCTTCATAATCGGTGATCTTGACGCCCTGCATATACTCCATCGTCAAAACGCGTCGCGTCGTATAAGCCCAGTAGATTTTCGGCACGCGCACGCCATGATCGCTTTTGCAATTAGCAGCGATCAGTTCGGCGCTGCGACCTTCTTGCAGATAATCCAGTTCACGCCAAAAGGTCTCGTTGATTTCGCTGTGAATCCTGTCAATATCGATAAAATTCGCCCAGTCGGTAAACAGTTTGATCAGACGCACCGCCTGCGCCAACACCGTCAGATCGACCGCAATAATCGTTTCCATATAAGGACGCATGACCTTGACCGCAACCTCTTCACCGCTGATCAAACCGGCCCGGTGAACCTGGCCTAATGACGCGGAGGCAAGCGGCGTCGCATCAAAAAATGAAAAGACGGCTAAGAGCGGACGTGCGAACTCGGCTTCAACAGCCTGCGTTACATCCTCAAGCGCGACCGGCGCCACCTCATCCTGTAAGTGGGCCAATTCGCTCAGCACGCTGCGCGGCAGCAAGTCGACGCGCGAGCTTAGCACCTGGCCCAGTTTGATCAGCAACCCGCCCATCGCTGCCGCCGCGCCGCAAAACTCCCTGGCCGCCTGCACATATAGCGCTTCACGCCGCAGCGCGATCCAGGCCTTATCTTTAAAGAGACTCTGGAGCTTCAGGCGATAAAAACGCCAGAAAATCTGCAGAACCAAACGGATTCCGGTCAGAAAGCGCCCTATGATGAAGCCATATCCCGGTCGTCGCATAGGCGCAGCCCCCCTCGCTTCTCCTCTTCTTGCCGCTAACTTCTCGCCCGGCCGGCAAATTCCTGCCGTTATAGCAATAAGGCCGGGAAGACGCGATGCTTTCCCAGCCTTTGATCCGTTTTTGTTATTCGGTCAGATGCAACGGAATGCCGCGCTTGATGCTGGCGAATTTGCGCTGCGCATCCTTGAACGCCGTAACGACCGCGTTAATGGAAGAACCAAAATAGCGGCTTTCGATTTCGGCAATCGTCGCCATTTCATCGCCCTGCAAACTCTTGCCGATAAAAAGGTAACGAAGAAAATCCCGCGTCAGTTCCATCGCCGTCGTGCTGCTTGAATCAACGATAAGTCCCGATTCCTTATCCACAATAAAGCAAATGGAAAAACGCCCCTGTTGCGAAGATTTTGCATTGCCTACCACACAGATCGATTCAGCCGGAAACATAGCGATCACCCCATTCTTACGCATTGGTTATTCTTTCCTTTTAGCTTATCATACCGTACTGCATCCTTCAACGCATTTTGCCGGTTCCGTCAAGAAAGCCTGCAGGCGCATAAAGAACCGGCCGAGATGAAGACCATCCGCCAAACCGTGATGCACCTGCACCGACAGCGTCATTTTCCAACTTTCACCGACCTGCTCATATTTTCCCCAGGCAATTCTCGGCACGGCATCGCTGTCATCGCCTCGCATCGCGTGGCTGATGCCGCTAAAGGCAACCCAGGGTACGCTGGTGATAAAGAGCAGGTTATCGTCATCGTCGCTGAGCAGCGCGCCGTTCTTCGCAGCCGCCATCCGTTCTTGCGCAACTTCGACAAACGCATCGCCCCTTTCCTGATACGGCGCCGCGCAAAAGCAAAAGCGCTCATCCGGCAGCATGAGCGTAAACGAGGGATGCACGACATCATGTTCCACGACGGCTCCGGAGCGTATGCGCTGCCGAAACTCCGGCATTTCATTAGCCACGCGGCTCACCAGATAGACCATCCAAGGGAAAAACGGACGTCCCGTCTCTTTCAGCCAGGCCTTAAACTGCGTCAAATCGAGTGTTGCGCTCAAACTGAAATACGGCTTGGCATAGCTGCAAAACAGCTGATAATGTTCCCTACGCGGCCAACTTTTCATATCAATTTCCCGCATTATCTCACCCTTTCCTTCTCGCTTCTTAGAAGCGCCATTTTTATAAATAATATTCATTGTTAAAACAGTAATTACAATATCATTAAAACAAAAGGCGCTGTCGCAACTATTTCGCCGCGACGCCGCCTTTTGTTCAAACCGATTCTTAATGCACTTCCAAGTCTTTAATCCGCACGAAGAAGCCGTCAACCTTTCCGGCTTCGCCGCGAATCTCAAATTCATTCAGCCAGCGACGGTCCTTGCGCAGCCGACACTCAATAAAGACAGCGCTCACGCCGCATTCGTCGGCAATCCGTTCCACCTTCGTCTGGAGCAGCGTCGTCACTAACGTTTGATTGACAATGATTTTCCTAGCCATCATTCCTGTTTCTCCTATTCCTACCCTATCCCGCTTATCTACTTTACCACATCCGGAATAAGAGGCAAACCATTAACCTACAATTTCAAGTCCTTTATCCTGATGGCGTCTCGCTTTGATCTGTTCTTCCAGCGTCTTATACAAATATTCTTCCGTCGCGCCGGTATGTGCGATCGCGCCGCCTACGCAAATAAAGAGTTCGAGTTCTTCCTTATATTTTTGCCCGGCCGTTTGGATCAGGTCGCGCACCTTATTGGCCCAGTTCAGCAACATTCCCTTTTGACTCTTATAGCAAAGCAACATAAACAAGCCGCCCTGCCAGCGGCTGAGGATATCGCCGTCATCCATGTTCTCTGCAATCGTCTTGGCCATGATCTTCAGCACTTCATTGCCTACGCTCATGCCGAATTCATCATTGACTTCGCGCAAGTTTTCCAGCTGAAAGAAGAGCATGCTAAAGGAACGGCTGCCGCGTTCACTTTCCGAAGCCAGGAGCATGCGCACTTTGTTTTCCATATACTCTCGATTCGCCAAAC
This sequence comes from Negativicutes bacterium, assembly GCA_963667825.1. Lineage (GTDB taxonomy): Bacteria > Bacillota > Negativicutes > SG130 > SG130 > Azotosporobacter. Next base: position 662,542 of record OY764022.1, read on the forward strand.
CTGTCAACGAATCGAGAAAGGCCTTGCGCATCAATTCCTTGATCTGGCTGGGATTCGTAGGCGTGCCGGATTTGACGAACAGGGCCATTGCACCGATGACATTGCCCTGATCATCGGTCGCCGGAATAAAGCGCATATTCACCGCAATCTGCTGCCCTTGCTTATGGCGCAGATAGACCTGTTCTTCGCGTACAATCTGATCCGCCATCGTCTTGAGCATCGGGCACGATTTGCCGCAAAGTCGCTCACCCCGTTCATTGAGATGCGACAATATTTCGTCGTAGCAGAAACGGCCAATGACCTCCGCCGCTTTATAGCCCGTCAGTTCTTCCGCCGCACGGTTCCAAAACAAGATCGTCCGGCTGTCGTCGACGCCGTAGACACCATCATATAAATTTTCAAGAAATTCATTGTTGTGCGCCCAATTCACCATCCTGTGTCCCCTCCACCTTTACGCCGTCTTTCTTTCTTAATTTACTCCCCGAGAGAGAAACTCCTGCCTGTCCAACAGATTATTTTCCCAGCGCAACCGGCAAACGACCCGGCGCAGGCTGACGACCGGCCAAAACCTCACCCAGCGCCGCAACGCTCACCGCCTGATCGCCATAAACCGCAAAAAAAGTCGAAGCGACGGGTAGATACTCGCTGTCATACGGTACGCCCATCGCCGCTATAATGCTTCGTTCCTGCGGCAGCGCTTCCAGCAGCTGCAGCCACTGTCGGTTGCGATATAGGTTGTACGACCCGGCAACGAGCAGCGGCGCCTGGCGAATGGCAAGCGGCACGTCCTTAGGCGTTGCGCTGAGCGGCAGTAAATACGGTTTCAAATTCGGGCACGCCTTCAAAAGCGGCGGCAATGCGGCGCGATATTCCTCCGGCCAAAGCAGCGGAATGCTCCCACTTTGCGCAAGCGGCAGCAAATGATTTTTGTCACGCAACAATGTAATACTGGCTTTTGCAGATTCCTCCGCCGCCGCCAAATGCTCCGGCGAAGCCAATTGCTTCAACGCCGCTTCATCGGCCGCCTTTGGCGCTGCATCTAACAATCCGTAGCGCGCCTTGCTCTCTAAGATGCGCCGTACCGATTCATCCAATCGCTTCTCTGTTATTCGTCCGTTCTTTAACGCAGCCAAAAGCGCACTGTGAATCGCCGCCTGCTCGGTCGGTTCATGTTTTGTGTCTGCGCCAAAGAGCAGTAAATCCGCACCGGCTAAAAAGGCCTGTATCGCCGCCTCTTCCATGCCCCAACGCTGATCGATCGCTCCCATGCTGAGCGAGTCGGTTATGATCAGGCCGTCCCCTATTTCCCGGCGCAATAAACCGACGACCGTCGGCGAAAGCGTCGCCGGCAGACCGCTTTCGTCAAGCGCCGGTACGACGACATGCGCGGTCATGACTGCCGGCACGCCGGAGCGAATCATTTGGCGAAACGGGTATAATCCCATTGCTTCCACTTCTGCGCGCGTCTGTCCGGCCAACGGCAATCCGAGATGGGAATCGACCGCCGTATCGCCGTGTCCGGGAAAATGTTTGGCCACGCAAAGTACCTGCTCGCTGCGATAAGGCGCAAGCATCGCCGTTCCCATTTTCGCGACCAACGTAGGATCGGATCCGAACGAGCGAATGCCGATCACCGGATTGGCCGGATTGCTGTTCACATCGACGACCGGCGCAAAGTTCATGTTAATGCCGATGATATGCAGTTCGCGCGCCATCACCTGTGCGGTCTTGCCCGCGAGTTCCTCACTTCCTGTCGCGCCCAGCGCCATGTTGCCGGGAAAGACCGTCACGCCCTGCGTCAGCCGCGTCACCCGACCGCCTTCCTGGTCGATCGAAATAAAGAGCGGCACCTCGCCCTTTTCTTGCATTTTTTGCTGCAGTGAATCGGTCAGATTGGCAACTTGGCGCGGATTTTCTATATTGCCGCTGACGCCGTATAAGATCACACCGCCAAGGTGGAGCGTTGCCAGCCTTTGCGCCAACTCCTCCGAGACGGTCGGACCGCGGAAAAAGCCAATCATCAGTTGCCCGACCTTTTGCTCGGGCGACATGCTGTTCAGTCGTGCTTCCACTTTTTCCTCTTGCCCCGCAGCCGATACAATCGAAAACATCGAACTAAAAATTAGTATGGCTGCATATATCATTTTTACACTTCGCCGTTTCATTCCTCTACTCTTCACCGCTTCTCTCCTTCACTCCATTTTCCTACTAGTTCCGTCTCATTTAGCAAAATTCCTCTATCCGAGAAAAAGGAGCAGTTCCGCACGGAACTACTCCTTTTTCTCATAGGCCGCCGCCAACGCTTCCTTTTCGCGCTTCGTTAACCTTTTAAGCGCATATTCTCTCGCCTGCGCAGCCTGTTTCGTGGCAAATTCTTCGTGGTATGCGAGCGTGACAGGGCCGCGGCCGCGGGTATATTTGGCGCCGCTGCCTTGGTTATGCGCTGCGATGCGGCTCTCTAAGTCGGTCGTCCAGCCGCCATAGAGGCTACCGTCGCTGCAGCGCAGCAAATAGGCGTAAGCACTCATCAGGGCGTTTCTTGAATCGTTATCTTCTTGATTACGATATCTTCGACCGGTTTGTCCTGCGAGCCCGTTTTCGCCTTGCCGATCATTTTTACCACATCAAGCCCTTCGCTCACATTGCCGAACACCGCATGCTTGCCGTCCAGCCAAGGCGTAGGCGCCAGCGTAATGAAAAACTGCGAGCCGCCGCTATTCGGTCCGGCATTGGCCATCGACAATATGCCCGCGCCCGAGTGACGTAAGTCCTTGCTGAACTCATCCGGAATGCTGTAACCAGGTCCGCCGGTACCGTTGCCTTTCGGATCGCCGCCCTGGATCATGAAGCCGTCGATGACACGGTGGAAAATGAGTCCGTCATAAAAGCCTTTGCGACTCAGCGAGACAAAATTATTCACCGTTTGCGGCGCTTTATCGGCATTCAATTCCACCTTGAACGTTCCCTTCGACGTTTCAAATACCGCGATCGGATTCTTGCCGCTCGGCGTTTGCACAGGCGCCTGTTCAACCGGTTTATCTGGTTTGGCCGGTTGCGACGGCACGCCTGCGCAGCCGGTCGTCAAAAACAGCAGGTTCATCGTCAGTAATGTCAGTAACGCGGTTATATTTTTCTTCATAAAAATACCTCTTTCTTCATCCTCATTTTATCTTTGCATGACAAATTCTTCTCCGGCATGCAATGGACTCCAGACCGGAACGGGAAAGTCAAACGGCGGCTGCCAAGGCGCGCCGTTGCTGTGCATCGTAACCAGTTGCTTTACCCTGACCTGATCACAAAACTCCTTCACGCCTGCAGCACGGTACTCGCCTAAGCGCTGGTCGACAGGAAAAAAAGCCAGATCAAGCGACAAGCCGGCAAGCTTCGCCAATTCCCGCCGCCAGGCGGCATCCGCCTGTTTGCGATTGGCCGGCGTATCGCCGCTCCAGTGCCAGCGATTCAGATCTCCGGCATGAAAAATTCGCCAGCCGTTTAACGCAACACTAAAGGAAACGCCGGCATCGGTCGAGCCATACGTCTCTATCGCCAGGTCATCGACCGCAATGCGTTGATACGGCTTGCAGTAAATGATTTTTTCCTGCGCTACGCTGCCCATGCCGCTAACTGCATGAATGTCTTCACTTAAAATATAGGCGCGCACCTGATTTTGCCAATTGCCAATCGTAGCGACAAAATGATCGCTATGCGCATGCGAACTGAAAAACAAAACCCGCTTCGCCTTTTCAAGCAGCGCCGGCAAACATTCGGCCGGATCGCGGAAATAGTCGAACACCAACAGATCGTCAGCGCAACGCACGGTAAAACCGCTATGTTCCAGATACGTAACCGTAAGTTCTTTCATTCTCTGCTCACCTCCTTACGTGAGATAAATCTCATAGTCCATACCTTACCACGATTTTAGCGCGTTGTCAGCACCCCCGGTAAAAATCGCCGAAAGCATAGGAACCTAAAGCCTGATATGCTATGATAAAAAGGCATTGCGACCATCTTGACTAAGGGGGAATTCCATTTTGAAACGTTTATCCGTCCTCTTGCTATTACTGCTCAGCCTGTCGTTTTCCATTTTGGCCGAAGCCGCTCCTGCGGCGCCAGCCATCGAATATGAAAAAGGTCTTGTACTGAGCGTCACGCCGCTCGAACTGTCCGCGCAGAAAAAAGCGGCGCTTGGCGAAGGCATGATGGTTCACTTTCGCCTGACCAGCGGCCCGGACTCCGGCAAGGAAATCGACACGATCAATTACGTCTCCGGCAAATCCGCCTATGAAATGAAAGTAGAGGCAGGCGATAAGGTCATTGTCGCAGTCAGCCATGATTTCGGCAAGACCGCATACAACATCAGCGACTTTGACCGCCTCGACTATATCTATTATCTGGTCGGATTATTTGTCCTGGTGCTCTTGGTATTCGCCCGCATCGTCGGTTTGAAATCAGTCATCGTGATCGGCGTTTCGCTGCTGATCATCTTCAAGTTTTATATCAGTCAGGTCCTTTCCGGCGCTTGGAATTTAGCGGCGCTTACCGTCAGCGTCTGCGCAGTAATCGCAGTACTCACCCATCTGCCGATCAGCGGCTGGTCGCGTAAAACGGTCGCAGCACTGCTTGGTTCGATGAGCGGCGTAATCATCGCAGGTTTATTGTCGATCGCCTGCGTCAAGCTGATGCATCTGACCGGTCTCGACAGCGAAGAGGCGATGCTGCTCAAAGCAGCTACCTTATCCCAGGTCGATTTTCAGGGCATTCTTTTTTCCGGCATGGTGTTCGGCGCGCTCGGCGCAGTAATGGACGTTTCGATTTCCATCGCTTCGTCGCTGCGCGAAGTCTCGGCCGCCCATCCTGAAATCAGTCGCAAACAACTCTTCGTCTCCGGCATGAATGTCGGGCGCGACATCATGGGCACGATGTCCAACACGCTGATTCTCGCCTATGTCGGCAGTTCACTGCCGCTTGTCCTTCTGATTATGTCGCAGCCGCAGATCTCGCCGCTGAAGATATTCAATCTCAGTCTGATCGCAACAGAGGTCGCGCGCGCGCTGACCGGCAGTATCGGTCTCATTTGCTCGATCCCGCTGACTGCTTTAATTTCCGCCTGGCTTTTTCACCAGGAAAATAAAAACCAGTAACACTGCTCTAGGAGGCGATCTTCTTGCATTACGCCGCTCTTTTTTGCATCGGCCTGTTGTCTGCCGCGATGCTAACGATCAACGGAACACTGGCAGCACAGAGCAATCTGTATTTTACCGTCTTTTGGGTACATGGCTTCGGCACGCTCTGCGCAGCGGCTTTGCTCGCTTTCCTGCGCCGTCCGCTGCGCAATTTTCCTGCAATCCGCTCTTGTATAGCGCCGGCTTCCTTGGCGTTATGATGGTCGGGCTCAGCAGCTTTTGTCTGCAATTCGCCGGCGCGACGCTGACGCTCGCGGGAGCGCTCGCCGGACAGACCCTGTGCGCTGCTGCGGCAGGTCATTTCGGTCTCGGCGGTTCAACGCGCGAACCGGTGACGCTGCTCCATCTGCCGGGTTTCGCCCTCATTCTCGCAGGCATCGTCCTGCTCGGTCTTGCTTAGAAAGGAGTGATCGCATGCTAACTTATCTTTTACTCAGCCTGGCCAGCGGCGCGATCGGCGTCCTTTCCTGGCTGATTAATTTATCGCTCGCCAGACGAATCGGTGCACTGCAAGGCTCGTTCATCAACCATGTCGTCGGCAGCGCAGCCGCCGCGCTCTTATTCCTCGCCGTTCCGGCAGCGCTTCATCCTTTTACCGAACTGGGCTCGCTTCCTTGGTGGACGCTGACCGGCGGTTCGCTCGGCGTACTTGTCGTAATGTCGCTCAATCACCTCTTGCCGCGCACCGCACTGCTCGCTTCATCGCTTCTCTTATTCCTCGGCCAATGGATCGGCGGCCTGTTGCTCGACTATTACTGTGCCTTTCCTCTGCCCTGGCCGCGCGTGCTCGGCGGGCTTCTGATCGCCTGCGGTCTCTTGCTTAACCAATCGATCACACTGCGCGCTAAGAAAAGCGCCATTTCCCACTAACGCAGAAACGGAGTTCTCGCATGAAAAAAAATCGTACAACCTACGCCATCTTAACGTTCGTCGTCATTCTTTGGGGCGTCAACGTCGTGATGATTAAATACCTGCTCGGCTATTTCCCGCCGTTGGCGCTGGCGACGATCCGCATGACGCTGGCAGCGCTCAGTCTTTTGCCCGCCATTCTTCGCTCATCGCAACTGGCAGTGCCGCGCCGCGCCTGGTGGCCAATTATCGGCGTCGCCTTTTTTTCGATTTTAGTCCATCAACTGTTTCTCGCGTTCGGCCTGGCCAATACCAGCGCAACGCATGCCTCATTATTGCTCGGTTTAAATCCGCTGGTAACGGCTTTACTGGCCAGCCGCTACGCCGCCGAGCCGCTGTCCGCCGCTAAAATCATCGGCATTATTCTCGGTTTCTCCGGCGTATTACTGGTCGTTTCAGGCAACACGCACTCGATCGCCACGCCGTTTGGCGACGCATTAATCTTTGCGGCCACCCTTGCCGCGGTGCTTGGTTATCTTTGCGTAAAAAAAGCCACTTCCCTCGTCTCGCCTCTGATTGTCACCGCCTATAGCCATCCGTTGGCCGCCGCCGGACTCATTGTCCTGACGCTCTTTAGCGGCGACGCCTGGAGCTACGGCAACGTCAAAGACGCATGGCCGCTCATCATGCTTTTGATTTCCAGCTTCGGCAGCACCGCGCTGGGCGGTTACCTTTGGAACCGGGGCATTCAACGCATCGGCGCTTCCAACACCTCGCTCTTTCAAAACGGCATTCCCATTGCCGGGATCTTCGCTTCCTCACTCTTTCTCTATGAACCGCTCGGCTGGCATTATATCGTCGCGCTTTTCCTGGTTCTTTCGGGCGTCAGCCTGGGCTGCGGCGCCTGGCGACGAAGCTGATTCTCCGCCGCCTGCCCTAAATGCAAAAACGCTCCGGCAATGCCGGAGCGTTTTTCTTATTTCGCCGCCTTTTTAAGCGCAGCGGCTGCTTCCAAGTATTCTTCATAGGTCATGCGACGGTCAATCAGACCCTGCGGCGTAATTTCGATGATCCGGTTGGCGATCGTATCGACGAACTGATGGTCATGCGATACGAAGAGCAATGTGCCGGTGAAGCTGATCAGACCATTGTTCAGCGAGGTGATCGATTCCAAGTCCAAATGGTTCGTCGGTTCATCCATCACCAGGACGTTCGCGCCGCTGAGCATCATACGCGACAGCATGCAGCGGACTTTTTCGCCGCCGGACAGTACGTTGGCCTGTTTTAAGCTTTCTTCGCCGGAAAAGAGCATGCGGCCGAGGAAGCCGCGGATGAAGCCTTCTTCCTGTTCCATCGAGAACTGGCGCAGCCAGTCAACCAACGTCAGTTCAACGCCGTCAAAGTATTCCGCGTTGTCCTTCGGGAAATAAGCCTGCGTCGTCGTAACACCCCATTTGAACGAACCGCTGTCCGGCTCCATTTCACCCATCAAAATTTTAAACAGCGTCGTCTTGGCGATTCCCTCGGTACCGACAAATGCGACCTTATCGCCCTTGGCAATCGTGAAGCTGACGTCATCAAGCACTTTTTCGCCGTCAATCGTCTTGCAAAGATTTTCAACCGTCAAGAGCTGATCGCCCGCTTCGCGATCCGGTTTGAACGCGACGTACGGATATTTGCGCGAAGACGGTTTGATATCGTCGAGCGTAAGTTTTTCCAACTGTTTTTTACGCGACGTCGCCTGCTTCGATTTCGATGCATTGGCGCTGAAGCGCTGGATAAAGCTTTGCAATTCCTTAGCCTTGTCTTCTTTTTTCTTGTTGGCGTCCTTAGCGAGTTGCAGAGCCAACTGGCTCGACTCCAGCCAGAAATCGTAGTTGCCGACGTATAGCTGCACGTTTTCAAAGTCGATATCGGCAATGTGCGTACAAACCTTGTTCAGGAAATGACGGTCATGCGATACGACGATAACGGTGTTTTCGAAGGAGTAGAGGAAATCTTCCAGCCAGTTGATCGCTTCCATATCGAGATGATTTGTCGGCTCGTCCAGCAGCAGAATGTCCGGGTTGCCGAACAACGCCTGCGCCAGCAGAACCTTTACCTTATCCTGGCCGCTCAATTCCGCCATCTTCACATTATGCAGCGTTTCCGGAATGCCCATGCCGTTCAACATGCGCGCCGCTTCCGGTTCCGCTTCCCAGCCGTTCAGTTCCGCGAATTCGCATTCCAGCTCGGAAACTTTGATGCCGTCCTCATCGGAGAATTCCGGCTTCGCATACAGTTCATCCTTTTCCTGCATGATCTGATACAAACGCGCATGCCCCATAATGACGGTCTGCATGACTTCGAATTCGTCAAACTCGTAATGATTCTGCTTCAGTACCGCAAGACGCTCACCCGGCGTAATCGCGACGTCGCCGCTGGTCGTCTCGATTTCTCCCGCCAGGATTTTTAGGAATGTCGACTTGCCGGCGCCGTTCGCGCCGATCAAGCCATAGCAGTTGCCCGGCGTAAACTTTATATTTACATCCTTAAAAAGAATCCGTTTGCCATATTGCAGAGTCAGTTTATTTGTACTAATCATTCACATCTACCAGCCTTTTTCGTATATTGATCGAGGCTGCTTAGGGGTTTTCTGAGCAGACTCCACAAGGTAGAAGTTTAGCATATCTGTCAGGATAAGTCCAGAAATAGCCGGGCAAAAATGAAATTCCCCCGCCAGCAAGCAGGAATTTTTCATTTACTGTTGAACAATGCTCCGCCAACTTGCTAGTCGGCGGGAAAAACAACCCCTACCTGCTTTCGGGCTTTATCCAGCACACGCATCACCTGTAAGGCCAGGGCGTGGCTGTTAACAGACGACTCCGTGCGTCCGGCGCGCAGCAAGGTGCAAAATTCTTCAATCTCATAGGCCATCAGATGTTTCTCCTGCGTACGCGAAAGATCTTCGCTGCTTCCGTCGCGCAGCAGCAGCGTGACTTTACCCGGCGTCGAGATCTTATCGATCCTGATTGTTCCCTGTTCGCCCTGTATCTCGCTCGGCAACTTTGAGTCCGCCACTTTGGAATGAAGCGCCACGGCATCCATTGTCGGATAGCGCAGCATGACGCTGCCCTGTCCATCGACGCCTGTGGAAAGCATCAGTCCGCTCGCCTGCACCTCTTGCGGTTCGCCGAACAGACTGAGGATCGGATACAACGCATACACGCCGATGTCCATCAACGAACCGTTGGCAAACGCCGGATCAAACGTATTGGTCGGCTGGCCGGCCTTAAAGAGATCGTAGCGCGAGGAATACTGGCATTTGACGCTGACAAAGCGTCGCACCTGGCCGATCCGACCGATGTTGTCGCGCACCGCCTGCCAGTTGGGCAAAAAGCTGCTTTTCATCGCTTCCATCAACAGCGTGCCCGATCCTTGCGCCGCATTAATCATTGCCTGCAGTTCCCTGCTGTTTGCAGCGATCGGCTTTTCGCACAGCACATGTTTGCCGCGTTCCAATAAAAAAATCGCCTGCGCTGCATGACAAGAGTTGGGACTGGCAATATACACCGCGTCGAGTGCATCGCTCGCGGCCAAATCCGCCAGCTCCGAAAAAGAATGCTGTGCGCCGTATCGCGCGGCAAATTCACGCGCTTTTTCCAGTGTGCGCGAATAAACGGCTGTTACGCATGCGCCTTCCACCTGACTAAGCGCAGTTAAAAACGCTTCACTGATCCAATTGGTGCCGATAACGCCAAAACGAATCATCTTCTTGCCCCCTTATCGCTAAATTCCCCCACAGCCGTTGCAGCCGTGGGGGAAGCGCTCATTTCTTATTGACTTTCAGTTCCCGGTTTCTTGTCCGATTGGCCGCCTTAGTTAACGTCAACATATGCGTGCTTTTATCCAGCAAACTTTGCGCGCCGTTTGCCTCTTTGTGCGGCCAGACGGTCGCGTGTCCGATGCTGACCGACACAATTTGACGCGGCGACTGGCGGTGTTCAATATTCAGGTGTAAAATCGCAGCGCCTAGCGATTCCGCCACCACGGTCGCTCCGACGGCATCAGTATTGGGCAACAGAATCGCAAATTCGTCGGCTGCGTAGCGCGCCACCAGATCCCCTGCTCGAATCGCGGTCGCCTCAATCGCTTCGGCGACTTTTTTTAAGCATTCGTCGCCGGTCATATAGCCGTACGTTTCATTATATTGACGAAAATCATCGATATCAAGCAGCACCAAAGAGAGGAGCAATCCGTCGCGTTCGGCGCGCCGCCATTCTTCGAGATAACGTTCCTCAAACAGCTTCCGGTTCGCAACGCCGGTCAGCGCATCAACGCCGGTCAACGTCTCCAGCTTGCATTTTTCCTGCAGCGATTCCTCATTGAGTTTTTCAATCATATATTGATATTCCAAAACTCGTTTGCCTAGCGCCAGCGCGCTTTTCAATTCCTGAGGATGGATCGGGCGACTGACCCAGGCGTCGGCTCCGGCAGCAAGACCCGTTGCAATTTGTTCCTTATCGCCGCAGTCGGCAATCATGATCACATGGCACAAACGATTCGGCCGCTTGGTTTTCAGCGTCGTACAGAAGGATTCTCCGTTCATCATCGGGCTCTGCCAATCAAGCAGCACCATGACCGGCTCCGGATCATTCTGCAGGATTTCCCAAGCCTCCAGGCTATCGCTCGTCGTGGTGATGTCATATTCCCAGTGCTTCAGTTTTTCTTCAAGCTCGGCTAAATGCGAAGAATCACGGTCAACAATCACTAATTTCATCGCCTGCCACCTCTTTTCGCATCCATTCTCTACCTTAATGGTTCGCTGTCCTTCGGCAGATTCCTACCTGGTAATAATAAAAAGCACCCGCACTGCGACAATTGCCGGATGCGGGTGCTTAGAAAGTAAACGTTAACCAATCTTTTCTGAATTTACTTCGCCTTTGTTGGTGATCTTCGCAATCATCGGCATGATCAGACCAAGGCCGATCAGTACAATCGGCGTCGCCAGATTCATCGAGAGTTGGAAGTACCATTGCGACGTATAAAGTGCGACGCCTTTCGGGAACATGCCCATCACGCAGGCGAACGCGGTGAATGCAAAGCACCAACCGCCGACAATCATGCCGAACATGCGGCTTTGCACGAAACGATACTCGGAAAAATACTTTCCTGCCGCCTTGCGAAGCGCCATATAGGCAAGGAACACCCACATGTAACGCATCGGCATGACGATGGAGTTCAGATCCAGCAGCCAGTTGAACAAGTCGTTCATATTACCGATGCCGAGCGCCGGAACGATAATCAGCGTACCAACCAGTACCGCGGTCATCTTGTAGCCATTGATCGGCGCGCCAAATTCATTGGTCTTGCCGAGCGCTTTCGGTATGAATTGCGATTCGCTTTGCGCCTCAGCCAACAGTACTTTGAGAGGCGCGTCGATCGAGAACATCAGTGCCGCAATCTGACCGGCAAAGTTCGTGAACGCGTAAAGTACGAGCAGTAAGTTGCCGACGCCGTAATACTCGCCGAGCATCTTGAACGCATAATATTGACCGTTCATTTTCAAGTCCTTGGGAATGTTGTGCGAATCAAACATCATACCCATGGCAATCGAACCGAGCAAAGCCGAGAGCGCAACCAAAATCGCCATCACGATCATGCCGCGCGGAAACTCTTTCGTCGGGTTGTTGGTATTGTTTACGTAAGGAGAAATTTTTTCACAACCGCCGACTGCGAAGACCAGCATCGAAATCGTCGTAAAATAAGTAAAGTCAAAGTTCGGCATAAACGTGCTGAGGCTAAAATCAATCGCCGCAGGCGTCGTGCCGCGTAAAACCGGGGCCGCCAGCATCAGCAGCACATACATGAAGCCCATGACCAGCGAAGAGATGCCGGCAATTGCGCCGATCCGCTTCAACGACGTCATACCGCGCGAAGCCAGCCAGAGGAAAAACAGAAACAACAGCAAAATGACCGACTGCAGCACCATCGGGCTGAACGCCTTAATGAAACTGCCGTTTTGCGACACTCCCCAGCCAAGCGCAATCAAAACCGACTGCGGCTTTTGCGCCAGGTACGGCACATGAACGGCCCAATAAGTCCAGCCGGCCATATAGGCCATCGTGGCGCCCATCGTCGAGCGGATCCAGGTGCTGACCCCGGCTTTGCCGTCTTTAAAGGTCGAGCCCATTTCGCCTACCATCAGTGCATATGGAATAAAATAAAGTCCGATAATCAGAATCCAGGAAACGATGACGGTAAGACCTTGGTTGGCGTAGTTGTTGACGACGTTGCCAAATCCCCAAACCATGACGAACGACATCAGGGTCAGGTTATACCATCTGAGTTTTTTTGCTTCTTCAGCGCCCATACATACCCTCCATCTGCGTTTATTTTCAGACATTTGTCGATTGTTATTGTAACATTCCCATCCGGTTTACACAATCAAGCAACATCCGCAAATAACGTTTGCTTTATTCGCCGCTTTTTGTTAAGCGCCCTGCGATTCCAAGCCGTACAACGTTCCTGTCATCTTTGCACAAAAATAGCACTTTCTATTTGTCACTTCTGACAAGCACTTCTTTCCGTTTTGCTTTGGCAAAAATTGATCAGAAAAACCACGCCGCAAAGCCCGGACATCGTGCCAAACACCCCCGGATAGCCCGCCTGCGACGCTACGACGCCCATGACAATCGCGCCTACGCCGAGCCCTAAATCCATCGCAACGCCAAACAGGCCCAGTGCGGTTCCCCTGATGCTGCTTTCTGTATGGGCTGCGACCAGGCCGGTCAGAATCGGCGTGGCCAAGCCCACCGCGCATCCCGCCCCCGCGCCGCTTAGCCACAAGAGCAGCTCGCCTTTGAGCAAAAGCGGGCATAAGCAGGTGACGCCGCCCAAAAGCAACAGCGCTTTTGCTGCGTGATCTCCCAGCAGCCGTCCGAGGCGCAGTGCAAACAAGCGACTCAGTAAGACAGCCGCCGCATAAGCCAGATAAAATGGCCATAACACGGCAGACTCCGCCAGTTGCAGCGGCAGAAAGGTCGTCATCGACCCATAACAGGCATATACGACAAACTGATTCAACGTCGGCAGCCAGACCGACGGCCGGCACAGCACGCTGCAGGCGGACGGCGCATCGCTTGCCCTGCCGCGCGGACGTCCGCCCTGCTGCGGAAACCCGAGCAGCGCAGCGATCGCGCCAAGCAAGCTGAGCAGCACGATGCCGTTAAAGCCGCCATACTGGTAGAGCCAACTGCCGCCCGCGGTCGCTGCACCGACGCCGAGCATGATGCACAAAGTATAAAGCGCAATCGACTCTTTGAGTCGTCCGTCGCCATATTGCAGCGTCACCCAGGTAATCGCCGCCGTGCTGTAAGAAGCGCCGCCAACGCCGTGTAAAAAACGAAGCAGCGTCGCACCGAGCACGGTTTGCGCAAACGGATAGGCGGCCACCGCAAGAATGCAAAGCAGTAGGCCGAATCGGATCACAGGCAGACAACCGAACCGGTCGATCAAGCGTCCGACCGGCAGGCGCACTGCCAGCGCGCCCAGCGCATACGCACCGACCGCCAGCCCGACCGACTGATCCGGCAGCCCCAGCGCACGATAGGCAAGCGGCAGCACCGGCAAAAATAGATACACGCTGAGCCAGAAGCCCATATCGATCACGATCATTTGCTTAAATGTCTTATCATAGCCCTGTAAGCCCAGCAAAGCATCACCTCATTTTAAGGACAGCCTTATTTTCTAACACGAAGAGACGAAGCTAGGGAAGAGAAGAAGGATATTCCTACAAAAGTACCTTCCGCTCTTTTTTTCTTCGTCTTCGTGTTAAACGCATTTGCTTCTAAAGCAATGCCGCACTTTAGCGCGGCATCTCGTCATTTCTTCCAGTCTGGCTTACCGTCTTTGTCATCACAGGAAGAGCGGCAGTCGGGATAACGCGAACAGCCCCAAAAGTTTCCATTCTTACCGGTTCGCGGCTTCATCACGCCGCGCTTGCAGCGCGGGCAGGGAATGCCGTCTTGCGACGGCGGAATGCGCGCTTCTCCTCTCGCTTTTGCGCATAACGATTTCACAAAGCGGATTTGCTGCGCGAGAAACGCGTCCAGACTTTCGCTGCCGCCCGCCATGCGATGGAGAATTTCTTCCCAAACCGCGGTCGAATCCGGATATTTCATTTCTTCCGGCAACGCATCGATCAGCATATTGCCGACCGTTGTCGGATATAGATATTTTTTCTTCTCCTGCATAAACGCGCGATCAACCAGTTCCTTGATGATTGTAGCCCGCGTCGCTTCTGTGCCAATGCCCGACACATCTTTTAGCTTCTTTTTCAGTTCCGGATTCTTAACGTATTTATGGATTTCCTTCATCGCCTGCAAGAGCGTACTCGTCGTGAATCGCACCGGCGGTTTGGTCGTCTTTTTATCGATGAGCGCATTAATAAAATCGGCTGGATCTTCTTTTTTCATTGCGGGAAGCGTTCCATTCGCGCTGTCGTCGTCCTCTTTTTCTTTGCCGTCCTTATCTTCTTTTTCTTCCGCTTCAACACCATATAATTCTTTCCAGCCTGCTTTGACGATGACGCGTCCGTTGGCGACAAAATCTTCCGCCGCATATTCGACTTCGACTTTTGTCTGTTGATACACATGCAGCGGATAAAATTGCGCGATATAAGCCTGCGCGATCAGAAAATAGAGATTGCGCTCCGTATCGCGCAGCGCGGCAAAGTTGCACGGCTCTCCGGTCGGAATGATCGCATGATGCGCCGTGATTTTTTTGTCGTTCCAGGCCCGGCTCTTGATTGAGTTGTCGGCTTTCGCCGCCCAATTGGCCAGTTCCGGTTGTGCAATCGCTTTTAAATTGGCAAGTATCGCTTCACCGTCGCCATGCTGCGATTCCGGCAGGAAGTCACAGTCGGAACGCGGATAAGTGGTCAGTTTTTTTTCATACAAGCCTTGTGCGGTATCAAGCACCGTTTGCGGATCATAGCCAAACTTTTTGCCAGCCAGCACCTGGAGTGCCGAGAGTGAGAACGGCAGTCGCTGCGCCTCTTTCTTTTCCGCGGTCTCACAACTGACGATTCGCGCCGCCTGCGAATGATTCGTCAATTTTTGCAGCAATGCATCGGCAATCGTCGCATCAACCAAACGGCCTTCACTATCCATGCCGCGCTGTTCATCTTTGGCGCGCCAAGCCGCTTTAAAGGAACCGTTTTCATGACGGAATTCCGCTTTGATTAGGTAGTAATCGGCCGGTTTAAAATCGGCGATTTCCCGTTCACGCCGCACGACAAGCGCCAGCGTCGGCGTCTTAACACGGCCAACCGGCAATACGACCCGATGCCCGGCCCGCTGCGCGGCCAGCGTATAGGCACGCGACAGATTCATGCCTACCAGCCAGTCGGCACGTTGCCGTCCAAGCGCAGAAAATTTCAGATTTTGAAACTCCTGATTGTTGCGCGTCGATGCCAGCGCCTTCTTAATGCTCTTTTCATCAAGCGCATTTAAGAGTAAGCGGCTTACCGGTTTTTCGTTGCCCAAATAATCGAGCACTTCGTCAACCAATAGTTGCCCTTCGCGATCCGGGTCACCGGCATGGACGATCTCCGTCGCCTTTTCGATCAGACCTTTGACGATCGCAAACTGCTTGCGTGCGGATTCGGAAATCAGCAGTTTCCACTGTTCCGGTATGATCGGCAGATCTTCCACCCGCCATTTTTGATATTTCTCATCGTATTCACCAGGCTCTGCCTGCCTTAAAATATGGCCATAGCCCCAGGTCACGATTCCCGCGCCGGTTTCGATATACCCGTCCTTGCGCTGCAGCGGACCGGGCAGACATTTGGCGACTTCCGCCGCCATGCTTGGTTTTTCGGCTATAAACAGCTTCATCTAGTGTCCTCGCACTTCCTTCGCTTTGCACTTAAAATAAAATCTTGGTAAACCCCTTAGCTTATTACTATAACAAGCATTGCCGCGCTTGGCAATGCTCGCGATTGCGGCAGGATTCATTCGCCGTTTCACGAATAGGAATAGTCATGACCATTTTCGACTGCAAAGGAGCTCTTATTATGAAAGCAAAAGACATTGTACTTGGACTCGTCGTTATCGTGATCTGGGGTTTGAATTTTATCGCGATTAAAGTGGGGTTGCAGGATGTGCCGCCGCTGCTGTTGGGCGCACTGCGCTTTTTCTTCGCCACTTTTCCGGTTATTTTTTTTCTGCCGCGTCCGCCGGTTGCCTGGCGCTGGCTGATCGCGTTGGGTCTATCGATCAACGTCGGCCAATTCGCTTTTCTCTTTCTCGGCATGAAACTAGGCATGCCGGCCGGCCTCGCCTCACTGGTTTTGCAAGCGCAGGCCTTCTTCACGCTCGCTGTCGCCGTCCTCTTGCTGCACGAGAATTGGCGCTGGCATCACATCTTCGGACTTGCGATCGCGGCAGTGGGCATGAGTGTAATCGGTTCGCAACAAGGCGGCAGCATGACAATGACCGGATTTTGGCTGACCATTTGCGCCGCCGCAAGCTGGGGCGCCGGCAACGTCGTCATGCGCAGGGCTACACAGGGCGTACCACCTTTTTCTATTCTATCTTTAATCGTTTGGGCTGGAGCCGTCGCCATTCTTCCGCTTGCGCTGCTTTCCTGGCTTATTGAAGGCCCCTCCGCTTGGCAGGCCGCATTCCTTCATCCCAGTCTAAACAGCGCCGCTTCCATTCTCTATCTTTCCTATCTGGCCACCCTGGTTGGTTACGGATTGTGGGGCAAATTGTTGGCGCGTTATCCCGCCGGCGTCGTCGCACCATTTGCGCTGCTCGTTCCGGTCGTCGGTCTGAGCAGTTCGGCGCTGCTTTTGCAGGAACATCTCTCTATCTGGCAATGCGTCGGTGCGTTGCTCGTTATGTCAGGCCTGGTTATGCATGTCTTTGGCCAACGCTGGTTTAGACCGGCTGCTTAGTAGCGCCGCGTCGCTGATAATAAAAGAAGAAACCGGATTGCAATCCGATTTCTTCTTTTATTTCCGCTAAAAATTCGAGATGCGAAACAATTCCCAGTAATCGGCAGTCGCCTGGCCGACCGCCGATTGGCGGCATGCATCGATCTCCTTTAAATTGTCTTGCACCAGCGCGACAAGATGAGCGTCGATCTCTCCGGACTTAGCCATGCCGCCAAGGATCTGCAGCGCTTGCTGCGGTTGCAGCCCTTCGCGGTACGGACGATTTTCCGTAAGTGCGGCAAAGATATCGGCCACCGCCATGATGCGCGAACCAAGCGGCAATTCGTCAGCGCTCAGATGAAACGGATAACCGCTGCCGTTCAGTTTTTCATGGTGCAACGAACCCCAGATGTTTACCGTTTCCAAAATCGGAATCTTCTGCAGCGTGCGAAAGCCATGATAGGTATGTGCACGCATGCTCTCCCATTCGCCCGCCGACAGTTTGCCGGCTTTCTCCAGAATCGAGGTCGGCACCGTGACTTTGCCCAAATCGTGCAGATGACCGGCCATTCGCATCATCAACAGTTCGTTGCCGCTGAATCCGGCCAGTTGTGCGAGAATCTCCGCGCTTGCGGCCACGCCCGTCGAATGCGTCGCAGTAAAAGAACTGCGAAAATCTATAATCTGGGCAAAAATATGGCTAAGTCCTTGCAGCACCGCAATATCAAATTCCACGCTGTCGCTGTTCACGATGTCAAGCAGCGTTTCCGTCGGCGCAGTCGAGGTCGCATCCAGCCAAAAATGTTCCCTGCCCGCCAGATTGGCGAAAGCGTCGACGAATTCCGGCTTAAACCAGCTGCCGCGATATTGGCCTATCTCTTCGACGATCCGCTTTGCCGCCCCCAGCACACGCCCCTGTTCCGGCAGCATAACGGCGATTCGATCGGCAAGATGAATGATATGGCTCGCTTCGCTGACATCATGTCCATTGAAGCGCAGCCCTTCGCCATCCGCCCAGCGGACATGATGAAAACGCACGATATCCGCAATCGCGGCAAAAGGCGGAAATTGGCAGAGCAAGCGATAGCCGATCTCACTGTGCCGGTGCGGATTCAAGACTTCAAATGCCATATTGTCCATTTTTTCCTGCTGTGAAATGGCGCCGATATCATGCATCACAGCGGCAAGGAACAACTCCCTGCGCTTTTCCAGCGAAAAATTCAATTCCTCGCCTAATAAATACGCGATAAACGCAACCTGTCGGTTATGATTGGCCATTTTCGGCATCACTAAATTAAGCGTGCTCGACAACGTAACTGCGATGCTGAAGATCGAGATCATTGGTTTTTTGAACATGTAGAGCCGCCCTCCCTGGCTAACGCATTTCCAAAGCGCAAAGGGCAGCCCCGCTCCTCGGCCTGCCCTTTGCGTTTCTTTTTCTATATTTTAGACTGTATCCTCTAGAGTGTCAAATTAGAACGTCCGATGAAAAAGTCTGCCCTGCGTGAGCTTTTTCTCTTGCTCTTTTTCCATTTTTTACCGATAATTAGAGTGACGGTATTCATATTCCAATGGAGGTGTCGACATGGCTAAATCAGATGCCAAATTTTGTGATTTGATTTTAAAAGATCGTGAAGAACGCACCTATCAACATTTTACCGGCAAGCTGCTCGATTATCTGGAACTCGTCAAGAAGAATCCGAAATTGGTCGATCTGGCGCATCAGCGGCTTTATGAACTTTTGATCGCCGACGGAATGGAATTGGTAAAAGCCGAAGAAACGCCGCGCTTAAAACGAATTTACGGCAATGAAACATTAAAGCGCTATCATTATTTCAACCGCGATTTTTTCGGCATCGACAAAAGCATCATGAAGATCATGCGTTATTTTCACTCCGCTGCGATGCGCGGCGAGGAATCGCGCCAGGTCCTCTACCTCGTCGGCCCGGTCGGCGCAGGCAAATCCTCGATCGTCGAGGCGTTGAAAAAGGCGCTCGAAATGAGTCCGCCCATTTACGTGATTGACGGTTGCCCGATCCGCGAAGAACCGCTTCATTTGATTCCGAAGCACCTGCGACCGCGCTTTGAGGAACTGCTTGGCGTCAAAATCGAAGGCGATTTGTGCCCGATTTGCCGCTATCGCTTGAAAAACGAATTCAAAGGCGAATATGAACGCTTCCCGATTACGACCGCCGATTTTTCTATCCGTTCGCGCAAAGGCATCGGCGTCGTGCCGCCGGTCGACCCTAACAACCAGGATACCTCCGTATTATGCGGTTCGGTCGACATTTCAAAACTCGATCTTTACCCGGAAGATGACCCGCGCGTCCTCTCGTTGAACGGCGCGTTCAACGTCGGCAACCGCGGCATCGTCGAATTTATCGAAGTCTTTAAAAACGACGTCGAATATCTGCACGCAATGATCACCGCGACGCAGGAAAAATCAGTCCCCTCACCCGGCAAAGGTTCGATGCTGTATTTTGACGGCGTGATCCTTGCACATTCCAATGAATCGGAGTGGAACAAATTCAAAGCCGATCATACCAACGAAGCGATCCTCGACCGCATCGTAAAAGTGGAGGTTCCTTATTGTCTCGAACTGGATGAGGAAGTCAAGATTTACCGCAAGATTCTCGCGCAGAGCAATTTTGACGCGCACATCGCGCCGCACACGATCGAAGTCGCTTCGCGCTTTGCGATTCTCTCGCGCCTTTCACCGTCCGCCAAAGTATCGCCGATGACCAAATTAAAAATCTACAACGGCGAAGAAATCGTCGAGCAGGGTACGACGAAAAAGCTCGACATCATGGAACTGCGCGACGAAGCGGTGCGCGAAGGGATGTCCGGCATTTCAACCCGCTTTATCATGAAGGCGATCGACACCGCGCTGTCCGAATCGGAAACCAATTGCATCAATCCGATCGCCATCATCGACACGCTGATCCGCGCCGTGAAAGAAATGGCAATCGGCGAAGACGAACGCAAACGCTATCTGGCTTTTTTACAGGACGACATCAAAAAAGAATACAATCTCATTTTAGAAAAAGAAGTAACCCGCGCCTTTATTCACGGCTACCGCGATCAGGCGGAAAGCCTGTTCAACAGTTATCTTGATCACGCTGAAGCGTTTGCCAATTCGACGAAGATCAAAGACCGCAACACCGGCGAGGAACTGGAGCCGGACGTCAAGTTCCTGCAATCGATCGAAGAACAGATCGGCATCAGCGGCAGCGCAGCCAGCGGCTTCCGTCAGGACGTCACGTCCTACATGTTCTCGGTGATGCGCACCGGCGGCAAGATCGACTACTGCTGCTATGAACCGTTAAAAGAAGCGATTGAAAAGAAATTGACCGTCTCAGTCAAAGAATTGTCGCGCGTCATCACCAAGGCGCGGGTTCGCGACCAGGAACAAGACGGCAAATACAATGCAATGGTCGATGAAATGAGCCGCAACGGTTACTGCGCGCACTGCTGCAATGTCGTGCTCAAATATGCGGCCAATAATTTATGGAAGGATTGAGCGACGCGCGAAAAGGGGGCATCAGCGATGGCTATTTTCAAAGACGGCGGCGCCAGTCACTCCGACCGCTCACAAGGAGATCGCAAGCGTCACCGTGAACTGGTCGAAGACGCCATTCGCAGAAATCTCGGCGACATCGTAGCCGAAGAAAGCATTATCGGACAAAGTAAGGATAAAAAAATCAAGGTTCCGATCAAGGGCATCAAAGAATACCGCTTCATGTACGGCACAAACTCGCCCGGCGTCGCAGGCGGCCAAGGCGGCGAAAAACGCGGGCAGGTCATCGACAAAATCGGCTCTGACCCGGCGCGCGGCCAAGGCGTCGGGCAGGGCGCCGGCAGCGAGCCCGGCGAAGATGTCTACGAAACGGAGATTACGCTCGATCAGTTGATTGGTTATCTGTTCGACGATCTGAAGCTGCCCGATCTCGAGCGCAAACGCTTCGCCGCGCTCGAACAAGAAGCTCTCTTTCGCCGCGCCGGTTATCAAAAAAAAGGCATCGCACCGCGTCTGGCCAAGAAACGTACGATGGTGGAAAAGATCAAGCGCAGCAAAGTTATGCACCGTCGTGCAGCCGAAGAAGAAACTGTTTCTCCTGTACCAAATGAAGAAGAAGAATCGCAGCGTATTCCGTTTCGCATTGACGACCTGCGTTACTTTCGCGTCAAAGAAGACGTGCGCCGTCATTCCAACGCCGTGGCGATTTGCATCATGGACACCTCCGGTTCGATGGATCAGACAAAAAAATATTTGGCCCGCAGCTTTTATTTTCTGCTGCATCAATTTCTGCGCTGGAAATATGAGCAAGTCGAAGTCGTGTTCATCTCCCACTCCACGGTAGCCAAGGAAGTTAACGAAGGCCAATTTTTCCATCACGGCGAATCCGGCGGCACCTACATCAGCAGCGGCTACGCCAAAGCGCTCGAGATCATCGAAGAGCGCTATAACCCTAGCGTCTGGAACATTTACGCGTTTCACTGCACCGACGGCGACAACTGGACCGAGGATAACCCCAAGACCGTTGCGCTCGCTAAAGAGCTGTGCGAGATTTGCAATCTCTTCGGTTATGGCCAGGTCATGGCCGCTTACAATTACGGCATTCGCGAACTGTTGGCCAAAGAGGTCAAGGCGGAGAATTTCGTGATGGTCAATATTAACCGCAAGGAAGATATTTGGACAAGTTTCCGGCGCATCCTGGAAAAAGAAGGCGATCCAGCAGGAGGTGAGTTGCAGTGAGCGATTATAACCTAAGCGATCTGCAAAGCTGGAACGAGCGGATTGAAGCGCTCGTCGCCGCCTCCGGCCTCGATTGCTATGAGCAGCAATTTGAAATTGTCAGCTATGAAGACATGCTTTGCTATGAAGCCTATATCGGCATGCCGTCTCACTACCCGCACTGGAGTTTCGGCAAGTCCTATGAGCGGCAGCGCACCTTTTACCAGTACAATTTGAGCGGCTTGCCGTATGAGCTGGTAATCAACTCTAATCCCTGTCTGGCCTATCTAATGCGCGATAACACGCTGCTGCTGCAAATTTTAACGATTGCCCACGTCTACGGGCATAATGACTTTTTTAAAAACAACCGCCTCTTTCGCAATGAAACGCGGGCCGAACTCACGGTCGAGACCTTTAAAGCCCACGCCGACCGGGTACGCGCTTACGTTCAGGACCCCAGCATCGGGCCGGAAAAAGTGGAACGAATTCTTGACGCCGCGCACGGACTCAAATTGCACATCCGACGGCGCGGCGCGCCCAAGCTTCCCGACCGCAAGCTAGAGAGCGAAGAACGGCAGCAGCCTGTGCCGGAACGCTTGGCGGAAGACTTGCTCGGATTCCTGGCCGAGAAAGGAAATTTGCTGGACTGGGAACGCGACCTGGTTGAAATCGTCCGGGCGGAGGCCTACTATTTTCTGCCGCAGATCGAAACCAAAATCATGAATGAAGGCTGGGCCAGTTATTGGCACTATACCTTCCTAAATCGCCTCGGCTTGCCGCAGCAACTGCATCTCGAATTTCTCCAGCGCCACAACCTGGTTGTACGGCCGTTTGACGGCAAAATCAATCCTTATTTTGTCGGTTACAAAATGTTTGATTACCTGATTCGCGAACACGGTTTGGAAAAAGCGCTCGCGATCCGCTCCGAAGAGCGCGACGAATCGTTTCTGCGTCGCTATCTGAATCGCGAGTTATGCGAGGCGATGCACCTGTTCGCCTATGAATCAAACGGAATGGGCCTCGTTGTCAGCGACGTGTCCGACGAAGCCGGTTGGAAATCGGTTCGCGATCTTTTGGCTTCATCGGTCGGCATGGCCGGTATTCCTGTGATTCGCGTCAGCGCGGTCGAAAACGGCTGCCTACAGCTACAGCACGAATTTGACGGCCGCGAATTGGAACTGACCTACGCCGCGGAAACGCTGAAGTATGTCGCGACGCTTTGGGGCAGACCGGTCAACTTGCAGACGACGATCGCCGGCCAGGAAAAACGTCTCAGCTCCGAAAAGCAGGAAGAGCGCAACGTGGCTACAGAAGATATTCCAACCAGCTTCACTTTTTAGTATCGCGCCCGGCAAATCCCGAACTCCGATTACACCCGGTCAAGGAGGAACGAGCATGGAAAGCAAGACGCGCCCCCATGTCGTCATCATCGGCGCCGGTTTCGGCGGTCTCAATGCCGCCCAGGAACTCCACGCCGCAGAGGCTGATGTGACGTTGATCGACAAACGGAACTATCACTTGTTTCAGCCACTCCTCTATCAAGTGGCTACGGCTGGCGTACAACCAGGCGACATCGCCTATCCAGTTCGGACGATTCTGCGCAAGCAAAAGAATCTTGACTTTCGCATGACGCGTGCGACCGGCGTCGATGTCGACAAAAGACGCGTCATAACGCGCGCCGGAGAAGTTCCCTATGACTATCTGATCGTCGCGGTCGGAGGCTCCACGAATTTCTTCGGGCTCGATTCGGTCGCGACCAACGGCTTCGGTCTAAAAGATATCGAAGATGCCGTCGGTCTGCGCAACCAGATTCTCAGCATGGTAGAGCGAGCGATGCAGGAACCGGATCCCGACCTGCGGCGCGCGATGCTGACCTTTGTCGTCGTCGGCGGCGGCCCGACAGGCGTTGAAAGTGCGGGGGCCTTGTCTGAGCTGGTTCGTCTGGTGCTGGTAAAAGATTATCCGCGTCTCAACATCAAGGAAGTACGCATCATCCTCTTGGAAGCCTCCGCTCATCTCTTGGCGGCCATGCCGGAACGATTGCAGGACGTTACCTACCACACGCTGCTGGCGAAAATGGTCGAGGTTCGTTTTTGCGCGACCGTAACCGATTTCGACGGAGAAAAGGTAACACTGCGCGGCGATGAAGTGATCCCCGCACGCACGCTGATCTGGGCGGCCGGCGTTCAGGCAGCCAGTTTTGCAGCCGCCAGCGGCCTCAAGCTCGGCAGTATGCGACGGATCATCGTCAATCCGTTTCTCCAGGTGCCGGAACATCCAGAAATCTTCGTAATTGGCGATGCCGCACACTTCGAGCAGGATGGACGCCCGCTGCCGATGATCGCACCGGTAGCCAACCAGGGCGCGGTCATCGCAGCGCAAAATATTAAGAACATCCTCGAAGGAAAGCCTCTGCGTCCGTTTTTATACAAAGACCCCGGCATCCTGGCAACCATCGGCCGCAATGCCGCCGTCGCCAAAATGGGCAACATGGAGTTCCAAGGCTTCTTTGCCTGGATTCTTTGGCTCGGCATCCATGTGCTTCGTCTGGTCGGCTTTCGCAATCGCCTGATGGTGCTCTTGAACTGGGCCTGGGAGTATTTTTTCTACGAGCGCGGCGTGCGCGCCATCATGCCCAACATCGAAAAACAAATCAAAAGTTAAGCGACAAAACGAAATCCAGTGGGACGTTTTCTACACGAAGAGTCGAAAAAAGGAAGAGGAGATCATTCTCCGCTTCCTTTTTGCTTCTCACTTTGCGCTACATCTGCGCAATGAATTGTCCATGAAATTGTTTTTTAGCCGCGCTGCGATTTCACGATCGGCGGCGACCAGTTCATAATCGCTCAGTTCTTCCGGCGTAAGCCAAACGACTGCCTGATGTTCGTGCAGCGTCACATTCTCGTTTTCGCTCGCAAACCAATAGGCATGCAGGCAAATGTCACCGAACGGATAACGATAAACCGACTCTGCGTATTTGACGCCGACCGTTCCGCTCAGTTCCAGTTCTTCTTGCAGCTCGCGCCGCAAGCACGCCGTCAGTGCTTCACCCGCTTCGACCTTGCCTCCGGGAAACTCCCATTGGCCGCCCAGTCTTTTCCCCTGCGGCCGCTGTGCGAGTAAGATGCGTCCGGCAAAAACGATCAATCCCGCCGTTACCTGCAACATCTCTTTATACCGCGACCGGCAACGGCAGCACATAATAGAGCACAGCAACAAAATGCGCCGCGCTTCCGGCCATCACGAACAGATGCCAGACCGCATGATTGTAGGGCATTCTTCGCCAGAGATAAAAGACGGCGCCAACCGTATAAAAGACGCCGCCGGCCACCAGCCAGCTCATACCGCCATCGGGCAGCGCTGCCGCCAGCGGCTTGATCGCCAAAACGATAAACCAGCCCATCGCCAGATAGCAAAGCGTAGACAACAGTTTAAAACGCCTGGCATAAAACAGCTTCAGTACGATCCCGATGCAGGCTACCGTCCAGACAATGCCGAAGATCGACCAGCCCAGCGTTCCATGCAAAGGAATCAGCGTAAACGGCGTATACGTACCGGCAATCAGCAGGTAGATCGCCGAATGATCGAAGATTTTCAAACGATACTTAATCTTTTCATCCTTAAAACTATGATACAGCGTCGATGCCAGATACAAAAGCACTAGCGAACCTCCGTATATGAAGACGCTCATTTGATGCCAAACGCTATGATAGTGGTACGCCGCGACGGCCAGTGTGATCAGACCGACTACGGACAATGCCGTCCCCACGCCATGCGTCAGTGCGTTTATTCGTTCCTCCATATTCAGTCCTCCTCTTCGTTCTTTCCTTTACGAAACCACCTTGTTAGTATTCGCTTCCGAACGGCAAATTCCTATCAGCGGAAAAATTTAAGCCGCCCCGCGTCAAAGGATTTATCCCGCTCACTGTCGAACCAGTGCATTATATTTGCTTACGGCAAAAGGAGGTCTGTTCATGCTGCAACGCTTTCTGACGCTTGCCGCCTTGTACCTTTTCCTCACCCTTGCCGCCGGCTGCTCGCAAGCCCCCCCGGGCGCCGGAACCCCTTCGCAAGCCGGCTCCTTGACGATTTGCGAAATCAGCCTGTCCGATGCGGTCGCGGCCTGGCAAAATAAAAGCGCCGTTTTCATCGACGTCCGCAGCGCAGAGGAATTCAGCGAGGGACACATTCCCGGCGCAAAGTTGCTGCCGCTGCCCTTGTTGGAAAGCCGCTTCGCCGAAATCCCCAAAGATCGCCCGGTCATTTTGGTCTGTCGCAGCGCACGGCGCAGCGCCCAGGCGAATCTGCTCCTGCAGCAGCTGGGCTTTCAAAACACTGCCAGCATGAAAGAGGGCATGCTGCATTGGTCCGAAGCACAGGAAAAGGATTGAACGCGCCGTACGCCTTCCTCATATTTACAGTTTTCTTTTTGCCTGATAGAATAGCATTATGTTCCGTTTTGCATCAGAGAAAGGATGTGCTTGCGTGCAATCGTTGTTATATTCCATCATTGAAGCCAATCGCTCCTGGACGCGCCAGGGCAAAGTGGCGAATTATATTCCCGGACTGGCCAAAGCAAACCCGGAAGCGCTCGGCATTGTCATTATCACAGCCGACAATCAAAGTTACGCTGCCGGCAGTCATGAAACACTCTTCACGATCCAAAGCATTTCAAAAATCCTGACCTTTACCTGCGCACTCATGGATACGCCGTTCGACGAACTCTCAAAGATCATCAGCTTAGAACCGACGTCCGATGAATTTAATTCGATTTCCAGCCTCGAAATCAAAAATACCCACAAGCCGCTTAATCCGATGATTAACTCCGGCGCCATCGCCACGCTCAGTCTGGTTAAAGGCGACTCGTACGCCGAACGTTTCCAGCGTGTTTTTTCTTTTGCCAAACTACTGACCGGCAATGAAACGCTGTGTTTGGATCAGGACGTCTACGCTTCCGAATCGCGCACCGGACATCGTAACCGGGCGCTGGCTTATTATATGAAAAGCACCGATATCATCCGCGATGATGTCGAAGAATTGGTCGACGCCTATTTCAGGCTTTGCTCACTGCAAGTCACCTGTCACGATATCGCCCGTATCGGCGCGGTTCTTGCGGGCAATGGCCTGTTGCCCGGTTTCGAGACGCGCGTCATTCCGAAAGACATCTGCCGGATCGTCAAAGCCGTGATGGCTACCTGCGGCATGTACAACGGTTCCGGCCTCTTCGCCACCTCGGTCGGCCTGCCTGCCAAAAGCGGCGTCGGCGGCGGAATTCTGGCCGTCTCGCCTAACCGCATGGGCATCGGAGTCATGGGTCCTGCCCTGGATGAAAAAGGCAACAGTCTTGCCGGAATCAAGGTGCTCGAAGACTTGTCCAAGCGCCTCGATCTGAGCATTTATTAAAGACGACGCGTTTTTTAAGAAGAAGACGAAAAAAACGAAAGACACGAGGCCGGAGTGCACCCTTCCGGTTTCGTGTCTTTCGTTTTTCTCGCCGCAGCGCAGCAACGGGCTATTTCCTTTTCTTTTGCAAGCTTTCCTCAAGCGCCGTAATGACGGTTTCAATCACTTTTATCCGGGCATAGAGCTTCGAGTTCGCTTCGACGATCGTCCAGGGTGCGTGAGTCGTACTGGTGCGAAAAAACATTTCATTGATGGCCTCTTCATACTCCGTCCATTTTTCCCGATTGCGCCAGTCTTCCTCGGTGATTTTCCACTGTTTTTCCGGTGCGGCCATCCGTGCTTCAAAGCGCTGCTTCTGTTCCGCTTGATCGATGTGCAGCCAAAACTTTGCCAGCACCGCGCCATATTCACTCCACTGCTCTTCCATTTCATTGATTTCGCGGTAGGCGCGCCGCCACTCCTCCGGCTGACAAAAGCCTTCCACCCGTTCCACCAGCACGCGCCCATACCAGGTCCGATCAAAAATCGCGATATGCCCCGCTTTCGGCATCTGTCGCCAAAAGCGCCATAAATAATGCTGCGCTCTTTCTTCCTCCGTCGGCGCCGCAACCGGTATGACGCTGTAACCTCGCGGATCCATATTTTCCGTCAGACGGCGGATGCAGCCTCCTTTTCCCGCCGCGTCCCAGCCTTCGAACGCGATGATGACCGGCAGCCGTTCGCTATAGCAAATGTATTCCAGTTCGCGCAAACGCTTCTGGCCTTTTTTCAAACGCTCTTGATACTCCGCCTCACTCAGGTCTCGCGTCAAATCGACATCGCTCAGCACCGAAGAGGTAAAGACTTTCGCCAGCGCAGGCTCGCTGCGTTTCGTTTCCGCAGCCTTCAGTCCTTCGGCTTTTGCGCGCACGATCCGTTCCAGGCGCTGCACTACGTTTCCCGCTATCTTCGCCGCTGCAAAACGCCGGTCATGCGCTTCCACAATCGTCCACGGCGCATGCTCCGTATCGGTTTGACGCAGCATCTCCTCTATTGCCGTCTGGTATTTTTCATAATGGAGGTTTTGTTTCCAATCCTCCGCTTTTACCCGCCATGCCGTCGCCGGATTTTTTTCTAATTTCGCCATGCGCTCTTTCTGTTCCCGTTTGCTGATGTGCAGGAAAAACTTAATGACCAGCGTTCCCGCATCCGACAATTGCTGTTCAAAAGACAATGCGTCTTTGAACAGGTCATGCAGATGCACGTCTTTCTCTTCCTGCTTCGCTAAACGCGACAAAACCGGCGCATACCAGCTGCGATCAAAGATCGTAATCCGGCCTTTGCGCGGCGTTCTTGTCCAAAAGCGCCAGAAGTACGGACGATGCACCGCCTCCTCTTTCTCGTCGCCGCCGGTATGGACGTCAAAGCCCCGCGGATCGAGCGCCTGAATCAAATCATTAATCAGCGTTCCCTTGCCGGCCGCTTCCCAGCCGGCAAATACGATCAGCACCGGGATCTCTCGCTGCTTGGCCCAGCGTTGCAGCTCACCCAACCGCTCCTGCAGCGGCCCGATCATCTCCTTATACTCTTCTTTATTCAGACTTTTTTTCAAATCAACCTTTTCCAACATGCCTTCTTCCCCTCTCTTTCTCGCGCCTCTTCGCGTACGCGCAGCAAGCTTTCGTTCTTTCAAATCATATTTATTGTAATTACAGTATTGTCTATTTAAGTATGCTAACGAAAAAACTCCGGCTCAAACCGGAGTTTTTTCGTTATTTAGCCGCATAGGATTACGCCTGCGATAAATGAGGCGATAAAGAGGATCAGCAACGCAACGTTCCATTTCGACATGACGTTCACCTTCCTGCTTTCTTTTTT
Source organism: Negativicutes bacterium (assembly GCA_963667825.1). GTDB lineage: Bacteria > Bacillota > Negativicutes > SG130 > SG130 > Azotosporobacter. The sequence continues at coordinate 691,490 of OY764022.1, forward strand.
CCTAGCACCATTTTGTAACTGCGCCGTTTTCGCTAACCGCCTGTTGCAGCACCGGGAGGTCGAAGAAAAGATACGAAATGCTGCCCAAAGTCAAAGGCAGCATCTCATCGTTCATTGTTTTAATTATAACATTTGGCGTCATAGAGTCAATTCGTTTTCCTTTTTTTTACAAGAAAACATCCCGGAAAAATCCGGGATGTTAATGCGACGCGCTTATTTTTCGTGCCCTTTTGCCGGACGAAGGTACATCAACGCCAGCATCAAAAGGAGAGTTAAAAGGATCGCCGTCGATTGCCCATTCAGCAGCCCCAGGCCTTTGCCGCTATTGAAAAACTGAAAATAGATCATCGCAGCAACGCCGGCAAGCGCCGAAATAAAAGCAGCCGAGGTGCTGGGACGACGCGAGAAAAGGCCAAACAGCAACGGCGCGGTGAGACATACCGACATCAGCGAATAAAAGATGGACAGCGCCGTTATGATATTCGGCAGTAAAATCGCCAAGCTCACGCCCAGGACGCCCGCCGCGGCCGCCACAATCCGGCTCACTTTCAAAAGCTGGACATCGGACGTACTGGGGCGCAAAAATCCTTTATACAAATCTTTGGAAAAGGACGAGGTGATCATGTACAGCACCGCATCAGCTGCACTGACTTCCGCGGAAAAGATGGCCGCCAAAGCCAGCGCCGAAGCCCAAAACGGCATGCATTCTTTCATGACCAAAGGCAGCGCCATCTCGCGCTCGGACAAATTCGGAACAAGCGTCGCCGCTGCCATGCCTAAGAAGGCGGGGATCACTGCGAAGCCAAGCATAACAAGCGCGCAAAGCATCGTTCCCCACTTCACCGTCTTCTCATCCTTGGCGCTATATATTTTTCCGATCAGGCCGGGAGAAATAAAAAACGACGGCGTCAGCATCAGGAAAAAACCGATGATCGTCGAAACACCCGCACCATCGACGCTGAAATAGGCCTGCGCCGCTTCCGCGCCGACATTGGCGGCAAGCTTTGCCTGCAGCCCATCCCAGCCGCCGACGAAATGCAGGACGAACGGCACCGCAATCAGGAATCCGATCAGTTTGACTGCCGCTTCGATGATATTGACATACGCTGCGGTCAGCAAGCCGCCTGCGCCGAAATAGAGTACCACGACCACGGCGCCGATCAAAACGCCCATAGTTTTTGATATGCCGGCCACCGCCGAAAGGATCCAGGCGATTCCCATCAGTTGTCCGGAAAAGATCGCAATCGTCCCCACCGCCATCAGTAGCGAAACCAAACCTCTGAAATTGCGGTTGTAACGGTATTCGAGATAATCGCCCAAGGTATAAAAATCATGTTTTTTCGCCAGGCGCCAAATCGCCGGGCCGACAAAGAAAGCCAGGAAAAAAGTACCCAGTGCCGATGCCGCAATCCACCACGCCGCCGAAATGCCGACCTTATAACCGAGTCCGGCGACGCCGACCGTCGATCCGGCGCCGATGTTTGGCGCGACCAGCGTAATGAATAACAGCGCCGGGCCAAATTTTCGCCCGCCGACAAAAAAATCGGCCGCGCCTTTTACTTTTTTGGTAATAAACAGACCAACAACAATCAAGAGCAATGCATACAGCAAAATCGCCCACACATAACCGTTCATTCTTCCTTGCCCCTCTTCATCCTAAGAATCGTATAGCATTCATATTGTAGTGTACAAGGCCCGAATTGTCAAAGCAAAGAGAGGCCAAAGAACAGACTGCACTAGCCTCTTCCCCCCTTTCTATGCTATTCTAAAGAGAGAGGGATTTAAAACGAATGGAGATGATTGCATGAAAGAAAATGATATTCATAATGAGATTCTGGATTTTTTTGAAGATCTGGATTTTGAAGAAGTTGAAGTGGAAGACAACATGACTGCCCTGTTTGCCGAAATCGATGAAGACAGTGAATACGGTCTGCTTAGCGACGCCGAGGGCCGGGTGCCGTCAAGCCTCACGCAGCCGCTCGTCTTTGCCTGTTACAGCGCCGAAGGGGCATTCCAGTGGAGCAGCACGTTTAAAACAGCCGAACTCTTTAAGTCTGTCTGGTCCGCCCCGGCAACGCTCGCGGAAAAATTCGCAGCCGCCCGTCAATTCCGCAAAGACGCAGAATAATTCAACATGATGATTTGAACCACAGATGGCTTCGCCATCACAGAAGCCGCACTGCGGCTTACGGGTAAAACAAACACCTGTGGTCAAAACGCATGTTAAAAGGGACTGTCTCAAATTTGAGACAGTCCCTTCAGACTGTAGACAAAACCCCACTCCCTTTAATGATATGATAAAATCATTAAAGGGAGTGATTTTTATGTACGAGAAAAAAGATCGAAGCCAGCAAAGCCAAATTGAATTTTTCTGCTTAGAAGATTTAGTACCGAAAGAGCATATATTACGAGACATCGAACGCGCCATCGATTTTCGTTTCATTTATGACGAAGTCGACGGTTTATATAGCGACTCCGAACGAGGCAAACCAGGAATTGATCCAGTGAGTCTGTTTAAGATCGTACTGATTCAATACCTGTTCGGCATTCGCAGCATGCGTCAAACCATGAAAGAAATCGAAGTAAACATGGCGTATCGTTGGTTTATCGGCTACGGCCTTACCGAAAAAGTCCCCCACTTTTCAACCTTCGGCAAGAATTATACCCGGCGTTTTGAAGGAACCGATGTGTTTGAGCGGATCTTCATGCGCATCCTTTACGAAGCAGTAAACTGCGGTTTCATTGATGCAAGTTCCGTATTCATTGACGGAACCCATATCAAAGCACGAGCCAACAAAAAGAAAAGCGCAAAAGTGTTTGTGCCGATTCCGGCCAAGCAATATCAGGATGAACTACATGCGGAAATTCAAGCCGATCGCGAAAACCATGGCAAGAAACCGCTAAAAGATAAAGACGACGATGAAAATCCACCGCAAGGTAAAACCATCACGCAAAGTACGACGGATCCGGAAAGCGGCTTGTTTCATAAAGGTGAGCATGAAAAATGCTTTGCCTACGTAACCAACACAGCTTGCGACCGGCATAACTTCATATTGGGTTATGAAGTCACACCCGGCAATGTCAACGACAGTCGTTCGTTCGATGAACTGTACCAACAAATCGTCAGCCGCTTTCCTGAAACCGAATCCGTTGCCGTCGATGCGGGGTATAAAACGCCTTGGATCATGAAACAAATCATCGATAGTGGTCGAATTCCGGTCGTTCCCTACAAGCGTCCCATGACCAAAGAAGGCTTTTTCAAAAAATATGAATATGTGTATGACGAATATTATGAATGCATGATTTGCCCAGGCAACCAGGCGCTTGGCTACAGTACGACGAATCGTGAAGGATACCAGGAATATAAAAGCGATGCCAAACAATGCAAAGTGTGTCCGCATTTACAGCAATGCACACAGAGCAAAGCGCATCAAAAGCAAGTTCAACGTCATGTATGGGAATCCTATCTAGAACTTGCTGAAGAGTATCGGCACATGCCAATGTATCGCGATATTTACAAATTGCGCTCGCAAACCATCGAGCGCGTCTTCGCGGATGCAAAAGAAAAGCATGCAATGCGCTATACGCAACTGCGTGGCCTGCAGAAAGTGAAAATGCAGGTGACGCTTACTTTTGCATGCATGAATTTGAAAAAGCTGGCGACCTGGAAGAAACGCAGGGGTATGTTGCCGCCTGTTTTTCAACGCTTTTTCGAAAAACTGCGTTTTTGCGGTGAAAATTGGATATCCGAAATTGAAAAATGCACCTTACGCTTTGCGTAAAGTGCATTTTGTCTACGGTCTGAAGGGACTGTCTCAAATTTGAGACAGTCCCTTTCTTGTTTCTTATTCGGCAATCGCAATCGCTTCGATTTCCACGATCGCATCTTTCGGCAAACGCGCCACTTGAACCGCAGCACGCGCCGGAGGATTTTCCGGGAAATACGTCGCATATACTTCGTTCATTGCGACAAAATCATTCATATCGCGTAAAAAGACGGTTGTCTTGATGACGCCGGCCATCGATGCGCCGCCTGCTTCGAGGATTGCCTTCACATTTTCCAGCGATTGCTTCGTTGCAGCCTTGATATCGGCAACCAGTTCACCGGTCGCCGGATTGAGCGGCAATTGACCGGAAGCAAACACCATATTGCCGGTGCGCACGCCTTGCGAATAAGGTCCGATAGCGGAAGGCGCCCCTGTGGTAACGATACATTTCTTGTTCATGTTCATTCCTCCAATTCTCTGCTTGAACTTTATGTCAGCGAAGCTAACGACAAAAGCGGGCAGCAACAAAAGCCACTGCCCGCATTTTGATAAATGAAATCCACTCCAGACAAACATATCCGGTTCATGGTTTCGCAGGCAACGCCACCTTCTTAGTTTATCAACAGCAGCTCCGCCAGTCAACCATAATGCAATTATTCGATCGGTGCAAGAGAAGCTTGGAAATGACGAAGGATCGGCGGTTCCCAGGTAATCTTATAGCCGCGTTTGAGTTCACCCGCTCTTTTTTTGATATTGATCAACGCATTAGCCATGATGTCGATATGGGCCTGCGTGTATACACGGCGCGGTATGGCAAAACGCGTGAATTCAAAATCGGCTTCCAGTTGTTCTTTGGTGTCCGGATCATTGCCCAGCATATACGAACCGATATCGCAGGTACGGATGCCCGCTTCTTTATACAGTTCGATTGCCAAAACCTGCCCCGGGAATTCGTTATACGGTATTTGAGGAAACATCGCCTTAGCATCCACGAATACGCCATGGCCGCCAACCGGAGCTTGATAGGTGATGCCTGCATCATCCAGGCGCGCCGCCAGATATTCCATCTGTCCGATGCGATATTTCAGGTAGTCTTCGTCCAACCCTTCATACAAGCCAAGCGCCAGTGCCTCTAAGTCTCGTCCCGAAAGACCGCCATAGGTCGTAAAGCCTTCATAGGAGATGCAGCGTGCTTTAATCGGCAGGATCAACGGCGAATTTGCATCCTTGACGCCAATCAGTCCGCCCATGTTTACCAGCGTGTCCTTTTTGGCGGACATCGTGAACATGTCTGCGCAGTCAAAGATCGCTCTAATGATTTCTTTAATGGATTTGTTTTTGAATTCTTCTTCCCGTTGCTTGATGAAGTACGCATTTTCAGCATAACGCGCCGCATCGATATCGAGCGGAATATTATATTTCTTACAAACAGCGGCTACGTCGCGGATATTTTTCACCGATACCGGTTGCCCGCCCGCAGAGTTGTTCGTGATGGTCATGACGACCAGGCCAACTTTTTCAGGGCCCTGTTCGAGAATGATCTTTTCCATCTTTTCAACATTCATGTTGCCTTTGAACGGCACCCGTTTGGCAGGATCTTTCGCTTCCTCGACCACGCAATCGATCGCACGCGCGCCGCAGAGCTCGACATGCGCTCTGGTGGTATCGAAGAACATATTGGAGATCGCGACCTTGCCCTCCGAGAGCATCGTGCCGAACAGAACTTTTTCCGCCGCACGCCCCTGATGAACCGGCTGGATATAGCCATAATTGAAAATGTCTTTGCCGGCTTCCACCAGTTTATAGTAGCTCGACGATCCCGCATACGATTCGTCGCCTTTCATCACGCCGGCCCACATATTGTCGGACATCGCATTCGTACCGGAATCCGTCAGAAGATCGATATAGACATCGGCTCCCGCAAGGTTGAATAAGTTGTAATTCGCCTCTTTGATTTTTTGCGCTCTTTCTGCCGCGCTTAGAATTTTGATCGTTTCCACCATTTTGATTCGAAACGGTTCTGCTACATACTCGATTGCCATGCTGATTTCCTCCGTTACATTTTTTTAAAGTGCATCTTCACTTTAATTCGTATGAGTATTCTTGCTTTTTATTACAGCAATTCTCATGCCAACTGGAAAAACCTTGCCGTACGCCTCTTTCCAATCTCTCCGACAACTTTTCTTGACAACTTTTCTTATCAGTTAGAAAGAAAAGTTATCACTTCTTGGCTTTAAAGGCAATCCACATGAGCAGAATCCAAGCCGGCAAAATATAAATCGCCAGCTTCATTTCATCGAGTTGCGTCATCAGCAAGACGATCATCGCTAAAAACGCCAGGCAAAGATAGTTCGTATAGGGATAAAACGGCGTTTTAAATTTTAAGTTAGCCGCAGCAGCGCCTTTACTTTTTCGAAAGCGGAGATTCGCCACAACGATCATGATCCAACTCACTACCGCCGCCCCGACTGCAATGGAAATCAAATACATGAACACTTTGCCCGGCATCAGATAATTCAGAAAAACAACCACTAAGGTAAGCGCAGAAGAAACGAGCACTCCCGCCACCGGGATGCCATTTCCGCTCAATTTTGCAAAACATTGCGGCGCATTTCCCTGTTGCGCTAAACCATAAAGCATGCGGGCATTGCTGTAAATACCGCTATTATATACAGAAAGCGCGGCCGTCAGTACGACAACATTCAAAATCGTAGCCGCTGCCGGAATACCCATTTTCGAGAAAATCTGCACAAACGGGCTGCCATCTACGCCAACCTGATTCCAAGGATAAATAATCATCATGACGCTCAGTGCACCCACATAAAAAATCAGAATACGCCACATGACTTGGTTAATGGCTTGCGGAATCGATTTTTCAGGATTTTCAGCCTCACCAGCCGTAATACCGATCAACTCGATCCCGCCAAAGGAAAACATGACGGTGACCAACGAAAGCAGCAAACCCCATATTCCATTCGGCATAAATCCGCCGTGCAGCCAAAGATTGCTGAATCCGGTCGCCGCACCTCCGATCCCCGTGAAAATCATGGCCGTGCCCAGCAAAATCATGCCAACGATCGCAACCACTTTTACAATGGCAAACCAGAATTCAAACTCGCCATACAATTTGACATTCACCAAATTGATCAGCGTAATGGCAACCAGACATACCAATGCCGAAAGCCAGTGAGGTATATCCGGATACCAAAACGTCACATAAATGCCCACCGCAGTCAGCTCCGCCATACTAACGATGATGTAATTGAACCAATAGTTCCATCCGGCCAAAAAACCGGGGAATTCGCCCCAATATTTATTGGCATAATGACTGAAAGAGCCGGAGACAGGTTCGTCAACGGACATTTCTCCAAGCATCCGCATGATAAAAAAGATAACCGCACCGCCGATAAGGTAAGAAAGCATGATAGCCGGTCCAACCAATTGAATTGCCTGCGCTGATCCGTAAAACAGCCCTGTGCCGATCGCTCCGCCAAGCGCAATCATCTGGATATGTCGATTTTTTAAACCACGATGCATCGCTTGACTTTCTGTGTTCATTGCTTCAACTCGTTGCGCACTCTGGCTTTGTGTACTCATTCTTTTTACTCCCTCTCTCGCTTATTAGATTCTGCATAAAAAGCATCTCCGTCTTTCAAATTATGCAAATCACATGCCAAATAGAGTAAAAATAATGAAAGTTCAGTCTCTTAGAGTTCGTATATCTTTATCTTGTTCAGTATCGTCGTATTTGAGACGCCGAGCGCTTGTCCGGCCATTCTGGAGGAAGGATATTTTTTTAGGACCTGACGAATCACTTTTTTCTCCACATCGGCTACGATTTCCTTGAGTTGCGGCCACTTCCCGTCATTTGGAATCTCAACCTCGATCCGCTTATCGTCTGACGCGGCCGCCTCCGCCGCCGCTCTTACAGGATTTGCCACATCGCCCCATAAGCGAAGATGACGCACGCTGATTTCCGGCGTATCCACCAGATTAATCAAGCGCTCCAACATATTTTCCAATTGCCTCACATTGCCGGGCCACTCCTGCTGCATCAGAAACTCCACACTGCCGTGCGATAAATGAACTTCGGGCTTAGCCAACTTTTTGCAAATTTTACGGATTAAATGTTGTGCCAGGAGCGGGATATCCGCGCGGCGTTCGCGCAAAGGGAAAATAGTAAGCGGAATCACATTCAGGCGATAATACAAGTCTTCCCTAAACTCTCCGGCACGCATCATTTCTTCCAAATTACGATGCGTGGCAGCTACAATCCTTACATCAACCGGAATTTCAGCGTCTCCGCCAATCCGTCTGATCACCCCTTCCTGCAATACGCGCAGCAAACGGACTTGCAGCTTATGCGATATCTCGCCGATTTCATCCAAAAACAAGGTTCCGCCATCCGCCTGTTCAAACAGCCCTTTTTTCCCGCCTTTAACCGCGCCGGTAAAAGACCCTTCTTCGTAACCGAACAATTCACTTTCCAAAAGATTTTCCGACAGCGCCGTGCAGTTGATCGCAATAAAGGACGCCTTGCACCGACCGCTATCCGCATGAATCGCGCGCGCAAACAGTTCTTTGCCCGTTCCGCTTTCGCCGCGCAATAAAACGGTCGAGCTGCTTTTCGACACGGTACGCGCCGAGGCAATCAGCTCCGTCATCTGTTGGCTTTGGCAAATAATATCCTCAAACGTCGTCAGGCGCTTTTTCTCATCCACCTGCGCGATGATTTTTTTCACTTTATGAAAATCCTGCACGGTGTAGACCGCTCCGATAATTTGTCCATGATCACTTTTAACCGGAATGCAGCTGATCAAGACATGGATCTTTTTTTCGCCCTGTTTAATTCGCCGCTCCTGCAATTTATAACTCTTGCCCGTATGCAGCGTATCGATTGGGGAAGCCGCGTCGTCCAGAAGTTCATCGGCCGCAAAGCCCACAACCTTGCTCGCGTCACAATGAAAGATATTGCAGGCAACGTCATTGATATGGGTGACATCGCCTTTTTCATCCACAGCAATGATCCCTTCGCTCACCGAATTCAAAATCGTTCGCAATTTATATTCCCGATCCTCATACGGCATCTGCTCCGAAAAACGAACAGCCGTAATTCCGGCTACCGCTCTTAATTCTTCCACGAATTTCTTAACCAGGCTTTCGAGCGGACAGCGAAATTTGATGACCATGCCAAGGCCCGGAATGACCTCCATCGCTATTTTATCAATGCTGTTCTTTTCCGTAATTTTAAAAATCTCATACCCAAGGCCCAGACAATCGATAAAATCGATTCGAACGACATATTCTTGCATGAATTTCCTCCGCCTTCCCGATCATTTTAAGCCAGCGCCAGCAAAAGCGAAGGCGCTCTATCATTTGCTTGTTTTTAACATCCAGCAACGGCTGTCTCTGTTAAAAATTGCAGAAAAACACCTGCTTCTTATGCTAACGTCATTTCGCAACGACGCTACCAGATAAAGAGGTGTTTTTTACGCTGTCCATTCTGCTATGATTCAAGAATGCGCGCATGAATCATCAGGATATTTTGTCCATAGCTGTTTCCCGGAACGGCCCATTTGCCGTTAAGATCGGTCCAACGTTTATTTTTTCCGAAACGATCCGAAGCGCGTAGCAGTTCATAGCGCGGATCGACGATTTCATTGACCGGCGCTTCCGTTGTCGCATACGCCATCAAATGCTGAATCTGCGCGCGCACGCCGATGCGCGGCGTGGGAAACCAAGCGCCCTTGGCTCCGCCGCCGGTTGTGCCTAAGCCGCAATAATTATTCTGAAACGGCACCACATCGCCGCCATAGCGAAAATGTCCCGTTTCCCAAAGAGCCTGTGCAAACGCCAAATCCGGACGGATGCCTTCTTTTGCGCCTTCTTCATAATAAATTTCCACCAGCTCACGAATCGTGCATTCCAGATACGGCGTCGGATTTTGTTTGCGCAGGTAACGGATGCACTGTTCCAAACTGGCTACCGCATTGCCTTGGATCGAGATATCGCTATACACCATCTGGCGAAAAACCATCCGGTCAAGTTGCCGTGTGCGCTTTGTCGTTTCGCTCGCTTTTGCCGTGACCACTTTTTCTGCTGACGCTTGAGAAGCCAGCCCCGTCACAATACTTACCGCAATCACAGCGCTAACAATATACTTCTTCATTACAACCATTCCTTCATCTAAGATCCTGCTCTTCTTTTTTAAAACGAGCCCGCTTAAACGAGCGTTTTTCGTCCCTGAATGCGACGGACAGCCTGCAGCACGTCACCGCGCCGTTCTTCGCCATGCGTCATCTTATCTTCATACATCCGCCGGTCGGCTTCTTTGATTAATTCCGCCATCGCGATCGGCTGCTCGCTGGCAGCCCAGCCCAACGATATCCAAAGCGGCACTTTGGGCGACGCCTGATTGTAGTGCAGCAGCGCTTCTTGGATGCTTTGCAAGGCCGCCTTCACTTCCGCCGTTACAGCAAATAGCGCAATCACGGCAAATTCATCGCCGCCGATCCGCGAGACCACGCAATCCGGCACGGCGTTTTCAATCAGGCGCGCCGCTTCGCATAAGAGGCGATCGCCTGCATCATGCCCCAGATTGTCATTGACCATTTTCAAACCATCAATATCGCAAATGATCAGTCCGGCCGGAAACAACTGATCCGCCTCGACACGGCGAATTTCTTTTTCAAAAAAGAATCGGTTGTGCAATTTCGTCAATGGATCATGCTGGCTCAAATATTCCAGGTTCATGTTTAAGCGTGTATTTTCCAGCGTAGCCGACGTTTGAATCGCAAACGTTTCGAGCACCTGTACCTGATCGGGCGGAATCGCCGTTTCATTCATCACCAGAACCACCGCGTTGACTTTACCGAACAGGTTGAGCGGCATCGCCAACTGACAACGCGCTTCATCCAGCACCGTCCGTTTATCCTGCAAGGCTAAACGCGCCAGCTCATTGTCGACTTCCGCCATCTCACTCAGCAACAGTTTGTCGTCATCCAGACTGGCGCGCTGGACTTGCCCGTCGTCAAGCACATACATAAAGCCGCTCACAAAATTGAAGCCCATCGTCGAACAAAGCGTTTTCAAATAGCGCTCCAGCAAATCGAAGTAATCGTTGGCGCCGTTTATTTCCTGGGCAATATAATGCAGCATGACAAATTGATCCATTTGCTTACCGAGCAGCTCCTGATAATGCGTCAGGCGTTCGTTGAGAATAATGTTTTCAATCGTCGCTACCGTCTGCTGGACATATACTTCAAGCAACTGAATGTCTTCAAAGAAAATGCCGCGTTCTTTCTCCGCACACAAGAGCGCCAAGATGGCGCCTCGGTTATTAACCATCGGAACGGCCACGCGCAGATTGTCCGTCGACAAGCGCACCACCTTGCGAACGATCGCTTGCCGGATATGTTCCTGCAAAAACTCCTCGCCGATCGGTTCTTTCGCCACACTCGCCTGTTTTTCATCAAGCTTTAGCTTAACCTGAAACTCGCCGCGCTTATCCGGCAGCAGGACACTGGCATTCGCATAACGAAAACCGCGTTCGCCGATATTATGCAGGTACGTTTCCCATACTTTTTGCGACGTCCGACATTCTTGTATATTCTTATTTAAATAGTGCAGCATCAAATAATTGTCGGTTATATCGCCTAAGCGCTGTTGCCGCTCCATTTGACGGGCAAGCTCCGCCTCTGTTTCCTCAAGTTTTCGCTTTAAGACCGTCATTTCCGCTTGCAGTGCAGCATTTTTTTGCAGCATATCGACATCCTTGTCCATCCGTTAGTCCCTCCAATTTTCAGAACCGTTACATCACTCTTATATAATACTGGATGCCCCAGGAAAACTCCTGCTGCGTGCGCGCTCTCGCCTTCATTCTTTAGCAAAGCAAAAAGAAAAACCCTCTGCCGCTCGCTCCACGCCGCACCCCTGCCATCCGTCTTCCAGCAATTGTTTTTGTTTCACGATATCGCGACTGTCCACCTCTTGCGTCATTTTCCACTCCGGTACCGCTTCTTGCAGCGCCAAATGCAAAATGCAGCGCAACTGTCCCCGGTATTTCTCACGCAGCTCACGAATGCGAAAGCCGCGCGTCGTCAAAAAGCGCAGACTCGGATAATTGTAAGGCGACGCCGTCGCGCATACGTGATGGCAGCCGCTGCGCTTGATCAGACGCAGATGACAATCGCCCACTTCCCGATGCAGCCCTTTGCCGCGGTGTGCGGGATGAATCGCCACCGCGCCCATATGGGCGACGTTCTTAAGTTCCTCGCCCGTTAAGCCGACATCCTTGCCGAAATTCTCCTCCTGCCGGCGCGGAAAGGAAATCAAATGCATGCAGACGAGTTCCCCTGCCCGAAATACGCCGATGCCGTTTCGCCCCGTCTTCAATTGATTCATGACATAGTCTTCCGGCATCGGGTGAAACATGCCGGGCACTGCCGCTTCCTTTGCCGCCAGATGCTGCAGCTGCATGACCTGCGGCAGATGTTCCTCGCCCAAAAAACTCCATTGATAGCCTGCTTCTTCCAAACTTGTTCTCTCCCCCACTTTACTGCTCCCTTCTGCTCCCTCACTCATCTAAACAAAATCGAATTTGAAATACCGTTCCCTCTTTGCCCGTTTCCACATTGATTTTAGCATGATGCCGCGCCGCGATGCTATAGCAAACAGCCAGACCAAGTCCTGTGCCGCTGGCCTTTGTCGTATAGAACGGAATTCCTATGTTATCGAGAATCTCCTGCGAAATTCCTTCGCCCTCATCCTGGATTGCCAGCACAATTCCGTCTTTCTCCCGGTAGGTCCTGATTCGCAACAGGCCTTTGCTCTGCATCGCTTCGAGGCCGTTGCGCGCCATATTGATAATCAGTTGGCGGATTTCTTTTTCATCGAGCAGCAACTCCGCAACCTCTTCCAGTTGCAATTCAATCGACTTGTCCGCTACCGCGGCATCCGCCTGCAACAGCGGCGTGATCGCCCTGATGATGTCGTTGATGTTGCGCCGCTCCAAACTGACCGGCCGGTTCTTCGCCAATGACAAAAATTCAGAAATGATGCCGTTCGCCCGATCCAATTCCTCAATCATCAGCTCATAAAAGGAAACATTTTTCGCATCCGCTTCTTTTTGCGACATCATCTGCAAAAAGCCGCGTACGGTCGTCATCGGATTGCGCACTTCGTGCGCAATCCCGGCAGCCATTTCGCCGATCGTATTGAGGCGATCCAAACGCAGCAACTGCTTTTCCATCATTTTCTGCTGCGTTACATTGCGGATAATCGAAAGAACCGTTTCGAGCTGTCCATCATCCGCATATTCCGGAATGATATCGGCTTGAAAGTAGACGACCGCGCCGTCGCGGAGCAACATCTCAAATTCGAGCGGACGCCGTTTCGTTGCCGGATCACGCTCCTGTTCCGCCAGAATCTCATTTACCGCCCGCCAAAACGGCTCCGGCACGTCGCTCGCCTCAAACGGTCTTCCGGCAAGCTCGGTCGCCGTCAGCGACGCATAAGGCTCAATGGCCGGATTGACGTAGACAACTTTCCAGCCCTTATCGAGACGCAGGATAATGTCCTGCGCATTTTCAACCAGTGTTTTGAATTCGCGTTCCCGCTTGAACAGCTCCCGGTTAGCCTCTTCAATCGCGGTAAAATTATTCTGCAACTGTCCGGCCATTTCATTGAAGGTGGTCGCCAGCATGCCAAATTCATTTCTTGCAGAAATATTCACTCGTGCCGTCAGCGTGCCCGCTGCGATTTTCAACGCCCCCTGCTTTAGTTGATGGATCGGCGCAATCACCTGGCGTTCGACAATGACAAAGATCAGCGCCAACACCGACAGCAACGTCAGGCAGTACAAGACGAGAATGGGCCATAATACGTGCATCACCTGCGCTTCGATCTCAACCGCTTCAAGCAGGGCGATCACTTTCCAGCCGGTTGTCTCGTCCACGACGCCCCACATCAATTCCCATTTGTCTTCAACACGCACCAACTTGAACTCTTTGCTGTCCTCGTTCAGATCCGCTAAATCGCTGACGCCGATCTCGTTAGGCGTCAGCATTAGCCACGTCGCATGCTGCGGATAAATGACGATCTTATCATCACGGCTGAGCACTGTAATATAGCCGCTCGAGCCGATCTTCATTTTTTCCACTTCTTTGGCCAGTTCCTGAATGTCCCAGCCGAACACGACCACACCGGCAATCCGTCCCTCCTGTTCCACCGCCTGCGCCACCGCGACCGTCAACTCGCCGGTCGCCCTGACGTACGGATTCGTAATATAAGGCTGTCCAGGATGCTGCAGCGCCTCTTGGTACCAAAAACGACCGCGCGGATCGTAGCCGCGTTCGACAAAGAAACGCGGGTATTCAAAATAACCGCCCTCTTGCGTGCCAACGCCGACGCCAAGCGTATGTTTGTGCGCTCTGACAAACGCATCCAGCGGCTGATACAAAAACGGCGTCAGCGCGGATTTTTCGTCAATCGCCTCCGCGCCGATGCCTTGCATCAGCTGATAAGTCCGATAATCAAACGCCATCTGCCGGACATCCGCAAATGCCGGCCCGGTGATCCCCTCTTTAATCCGGGCATGAATGTGACTGATCGCTTCTTTCGACTGCATTGTAAAATCCTGATAGACCTGTTCACGAACCACCTTATACGTATACAAAGCGCCCGCCATAAAAAACAAAGCGCTTGCCAGCAGCACCCAGGCGATCAAGGTCGTGCGTACGGACCGCTCATTTAACAACATATCGTCATCTCCAGACTTCCCGCCTCTTCTAGCCAAACACATTGCAGCCGCGTCCTTTTTCGTAAAGGACAAAACTCTTCTCTATTATAACAAAAAAACACCATTTCTCTAACAAGTTTATGGATAATACTTCCTGAACCTTATATAAAAGGCGCCGCCTCAACAAGACGACGCCTTTCCTCTATGAACTTTTCCCCTCTGCCCGCAGCGCGGCGTCGCCTTCCGCAAAATACAGCAACTGGATTTCACGCACCACTTCGACGCCTCTGCTCGAAATCTGAGGTATCGAATAGCCGATGAAAAGCGGCGACGTGACGAAGCGCGGCACCAGTTTGACCGCAATTTCCTCTTCCAGATGATAAAAGAAGATATTATAGCTATTGCAATTCTTATGAAAATGATGCAAAAGATAATGCGCAACCGCCTGAATATAGTCCGCCATCACATCAATTTTTGCCGGATCGCGCAAACGGATGTTGCACTCGATAAAACCGATTTTGGGCAATGTCGCCAGATTCAGCTCAACGCCGGCTTCCTTGACGATCACATCGCCGCAAAAACTCTCCTGCGGTATCTTCGGTAGATAGTCCAAATGTTTCAAACCGATGATCTGCATATGCGGGTGACGAATCGTACCGCCGGAATACGGACCGTGATTCTTAAAAAACAGCACCGAAGAATATTCGCCGCTTTGCACCAGTTCCTGCCATTTTTCGACGCCAAAACGGATCACGCGGTACAAATGTTCCTTCGCATAAACGGACAACTCGCTTTGGCAATCTTCCGTTTCAATCAGCACCGTTTGCAGCGTATCTTCGAGCACCGGAAACTTGTTCTTCAGCCAAACGATCGAACCCTCCTGCGCCAGGATATTTTCCAGCTGCTCCCGGCCGCAAAACGGGCAGTGAAAGCCGCGTTCCACCACGGTCACGGGTTTGAAGCGCCCAATGTCATAATCGAAGCGCAGATGTGTCGTTTTTTTATCCTTCATTCCAATCACCTGTTTCTTTGCAGCGAATGCATCGTATCCATTCCCTATCATATCAAAATCACCGCATTCATGCACTATATCCGATCAGGAAAACTCATCCTGATTTTCAGACCCTCACCCGGTTGGCTCCAACATTCGATCGTACCGCCAAACTGCTGCGTGACGAGATTGTAGACGATGCAAAGCCCCAGCCCGAGCGCGCCCTGTCCGCGCCGCGTCGTAAAAAAGGGATTGAACATCTTACCCAACAGCTCTTCACTTACGCCTTTGCCATCGTCTTGGTACGTCACATCGAGTCGCCTGTTTTCACGTCGTACGAAAATTTTAATATGCCCAGCCTGTCCGGCTTCGTAGGCATGCAACAGCGAATTGTTGATCAAATTTACGATGACCTGTGAAAAAGCGGCCGGAAAGCCATCCAATTCTTCTTCTTCCGCACATTCCACGCTCACTTGATGCCCGCTCTTATGCAGCAGCGGCGTCAGATTCTGCAGAATCTCCGTCAAATGCAGGCGCAAATTAAACGGACGCCGCGTTTCCTTCATCTGATCGACCGACACCTGCTTGAACGTTCCGATCAAGCGCGCTACGCGATTGAGATTTTTCAGCAGCATTTGCGCCGCCTCTTGCTGCTCGAGGATCAGGCGCACCACTTCTGATTTACGCATCCTTTCCTGCTGCGCGCAGCGTTGCAACTGTTTCGCGCTTTCTTCCAAATGCGAAGCCAGCGTGATCGCCACGCCGAGCGGCGTGTTGAGTTCATGCGAAACGCCGACCACCATATTCGTCATGGCCACCATTTTTTCCGACTGCAGGAGAAATTCCTGCGTGCGGCGCAGCTCTTCCAGCAATTGCGCCAGTTCTTCATTTTTTCCCAGCAACTCCTGCGTGCGCAGATTCACTTTACGCTCCAGCTGTTCATTGGCTTCGCGCAAATCAGCTTCCGCTTTTTTCCGCTCCGTAATGTCATGCCAGGTGAACAAGACGCAACGGTTGCCGCCCAGTTCAATCAAATCGCCCGCCATCGTACCGATCCTTACTTCACCGCTCTTCGTCCGCCAGTGCGCCTCCAGATCGCGCACCATCTTCTTGTCAAACAATTGCCGCCAATATTCGGCGCGCTCGCGCGGGTGCAGCCAGAGGCCGAACTCTGCCGACGAGCGCCCAAACACTTCGCTTTCTTCGTAACCGAACTTTTCAAAAAAAGCATCGCTCAATTCGAGATTGCTCATATCGGTCGCCCGCACAATGCCGATCACATCGGCGCTGCAGCGAAAGGCCGTGGCAAATTTATCCTTTGATTCCGTCATCGACCGTTCCGCATGCATATGGGCGAAGATTTCCTGTTCCAACGTCCGATTATTTTCTTCCATTTCGCGATACGCCCGTAGCAGCGCTTCACTGACGGCATCCCGTTCTTTGCCGGCAAGCGCAAGACGTTCCTCCATCGCTTGGAGGCGTTGCGCCATCCGGCGGCGGGAAAGCCAAACAAAGCCAATACTGGCCGCGACTGCGCCAAACGCAAGCAGCAGCACGCTCCAGACCATGCTCGTCTCCACTTTGCTTCCCCTCCTTTACCGCGAAAACCATCTATTGCTATCTTTCGGTATAGTCTTTCATTTCCCTGCCTTATTTCCTATTAGAGATCAATGTCAAAGCTTCCCGCCAGGCGGCGATAACGGTAGACCGGCCGCCCCACGCTGCCGTAGCCGACCTGCGCTGCGAGAAGTTCCAACTGCTGCAGATATTTCAGATATTTGCGCATCGAGCCCAGTGAAATCCCGACTTCCGCGGCCATGCCGTCGGCGGTAAATTCGCTTTCGTTTTGAGAAATTTTCGCCCAGATCCTTCGCAGTGTATTGCGATCCAGGCCCTTCGGCAGCGTCATGTCGCCGACAGCGCTGCGCCGCTGCAAAACATATTCATCCAGTTCCTGCTGATCGAGACGCTGTTGACTGTTCATCAATCTACGCCTCTTTTTATAAGCCTCCATCGCCGCCTGAAAACGACTGTACTCAAACGGCTTGATCATATAGTCCACCGCGCCGCTGCGCAGCGCCGCTTCGATGCTGTCTTGGTCACTGGCCGCGGTCACTAAGATCACATCCACCTTATAGCCTTTGCCGCGGATCGAAGTCAATAAATCCAACCCGTTCATACCGGGCATGAAAATATCGAGCAAAATCAGATCAACCGGCTGCCGTTCAAGAAAGACCAGCGCATCGCCGCCGTTTTTCACCAGCCCCGCAGCCGCAAACCCGGGCACGCGTTCCAGATAGCGCCGATTCAGTTCGGCGACCATCGGATCATCTTCTACAATCAACACCTTAATCATTTGCTTCCCCCTTACTGTCCGTCCCGCTGCCGCCCGGCGCATCTTGATACGGGATGATGATTCTAAATTCGGTGCCGTCTTCCGGAGCGCTGTCATAATCGAGGACGCCATGCAAGCGTTCCAGGCTCCGTTTTACCAGATAAAGACCGATGCCCCGTTCCGGTCCTTTTCCGGAAACGCCGCGCTGAAAAATCGCCTCTCCCAGCTCAGCTGGGATTCCCGTTCCGGTATCGCGCACCATGATGCTCAATCCGTCTTCTACCAGACGAATATTCAGTTCGACTTCTTTTTCGTCCGCATCCTTTAGCGCATCAAACGCATTTTCCAACAGATTGCCGATAATTGTCACCAGCTCATGCACCACCGTGTCCGGTTTCAATTTCGGCAGCCAACTCTCCTCCGCCAAGCGCATCACGACGTCTTTCTCACGCGCCGCGCTCAACTTGCTGAGAAGAAAGCCCGCCATTACCGTATCCTTGATCCGTCGTCTGACGAAGTCGACTTCCGTCCGATGTTCTTTGACCACTTTATTAACATACTCCGCCAGCAAATCGTAACTTTCCAAGCGCACTAAGCCCAAGACGACATGGAACTGATTCATAAATTCATGCGACTGCGAACGCAGCGCCTCCATATATTCGCGCACGCCGGTCAGTTCTTCCGCCAGTTGATTGATCTCGGTCTTGTCTTTAAAAGAAGCGATCGCTCCGACGATCTTGCCGTCTACCAGTAACGGCGCCCGGTTTGTCAGCACCGAAACGCCGCAAAAATCCTGTTCCTGATTCAGTTCCGTCATCCCGGTTCGCACCACTTCCAGCAAGCGGCTATTCGGCACGAAACGGTTGACCGGTTGCCCGACCGGCTCGCCGGCGACGCCATAAAGACTCAAGAGACGCTTGGCTTCTTCATTGATCAGGGTGATCCGTCCGTCGCTGCCGATTGCAATGATGCCTTCCCGCACCGATTGCAAAATCCCGTTACGCTCTTCGAGCATCGACGCGATCTCTTCCGGTTCCAAACCGAATAGCGTCTTTTTGATATTGCGCGCCAGCATCACCGCGCCGGTAATGCCGACCGCCAGCCCCAGCAGGCTGGCCACCAAAAGCAGCACCTGCATCCGCCGCGTCGCCACCTGTACATCGTCCATCAAAAGCCCGACCAGCACGACGCCGATCTGTCGACCCTCAGCGTCGATGACCGGCGTAAAGGCACGCAGCGAATAACCGAGCGTGCCCTGCGCAATCGAACGATATTCTTTACCGAGCAGCGAATCTTTTTCATCACCTCCGGCAATACGCTGACCGATCAGTTCAGGGTTCGGATGCGAACGCCGCTTCCCCTCCATATCAAATACGGTAATAAACTGGACGTTCGTATCCAACATGCTTTGGCTGGCATAGGCCTGTATCTCGCCGTCATCGCCGCTGCGCCCCAAGCTTTGCACCACGACCGGCGCTTTGGCAACCATCCGTGCGACGCTGACCGTCTGCCGCCACAGATCGTTTTCCTTTTCATCGGCCACAAGCCTGGACACCAGGAGATTGCAAACCAATAGCGCAATCGCCACTACGCCGCAGCCCAGCAAAATAATTTTGCTCTGCAAATCCAAACTCTTCTTCACGTTTTTGCTCCTTCGAACCATTCACTATTTGCATCATACTGTATCACTTTGCGCTGCGCAAGCTTGCCAGCAGATAAAAAATAACCATTTTAAGCGCGCATATAAATTTAATTGTACGCATTTTTACGTAAATAAGATTTCCTTTTTTCATCGCACAAAGCCGCATTACCCTTTGTTTTTTCTAGCCTCGCGCTTTTTTAACGCATAGCAAGATTACACTTTTCGTCTTACTTCATTTTCTGCGGACTTTTTCCACTACCAGAAGACATTCGAAATTCTGATTACGCAAAACCCTTTTCTTTCCGCGCGCCGTTCCTTGGAAAAGTTTTCATTTTCTTCAGAAGCATTGCTTCGACGCATGCTCTTTTTTACCCGGCCCCTTACAGGCATTTCTTTCCCGTCGTTTAATTTGTACTTTTTAACAGGACAACTATTATTTCCCACGAGATGCCGCGTTTTTTTCTTCTCTTATAGTTATTCAAAGCCGCTTCTAATCTGGCCTCCGCATTAATTTTCGCACTATTGCGAACAACATTTTTGTTACATATAATACTTATAGTAATCATAACTACTATAAATTACAGGAGGTAAACTATGTCTGAACAAACACAGAACAAGCTGACCCTGGTTCCACTCGTCCTTATGATTTTCACTTCCGTCTTCGGTTTTGCCAACATGCCGCGTTCCTTTTATCTGATGGGTTACGCCGCGATTCCCTGGTATATCTTGTCGGCGTTCACTTTCTTTTTGCCGTTCGCCTTCATGATGGCCGAATACGGCGCCGCCTTTAAAAACGAGCGCGGCGGCATCTACTCCTGGATGGAAAAATCCGTCGGCCCCAAATATGCCTTCATCGGTACTTTTATGTGGTATGCTTCCTATGTCGTTTGGATGGTCAACATCTGTTCCGCCATCTGGATTCCGTTTTCCAATGCCTTATTCGGTTCCGACGTCACCGCCAGTTGGGGCGTCATGGGCTTAAAGTCGACGCAGGTCTTAGGCATTCTCGGCATCTGTTGGATTCTCAGCGTCACTTACATTGCCAATAAAGGGTTAAAAAACATCACAAAGGTTACCTCGATCGGCGGCACCTTTGTCGCGCTGCTCAACATCGTATTGCTGCTCGGCGCTGCTGCGGTACTGCTGGCCAACGGCGGTCATTTCGCCGAACCGGTACTAAGCGACGCAGGCAACGGCTTTTTCCATGCCCCGAACCCTAAATATCAATCCGGTCTTTCCATTCTCTCCTTTCTCGTCTTTGCGCTCTTTGCTTACGGCGGCATCGAAGCGGTCGGCGGTCTGGTCGATCAGACGGAAAAAGCGGAAAAAACCTTCCCGCGCGGCGTTGCGATTTCCGCCTTCATCATCTCGATCGCGTACTCGCTGGGCGTATTCCTCTGCGGTCTCTTCACCAACTGGGCTGACGTACTCTCTGCAAAAAACGTCCATATGGGCAACGTCGCTTATGTCCTGATGAAAAATCTCGGCTATCAGCTCGGCCACAGTTTCGGCGCCGCCGAGCCGACTTCGCTTCTCCTTGGCATTTGGATGGCTCGTTTCGTCGGTCTTTCCATGTTTCTTTGCCTAAGCGGCGCTTTCTTTACGCTCTGCTACGCTCCGCTCAAGCAGATGATTGAAGGAACGCCCGCCCAATTGTGGCCGAAAAAACTGACGCTCCTTCACAAAACGACCGGCATGCCGGCAAATGCGATGTGGGCGCAGTGCGGCATCATCATTTCCTTCATCCTGATGATCACCTTCGGCGGCGAGGGGGCTTCGAAATTCTTTAATAAGTTAGTCCTGATGACCAATGTCGCGATGACGCTCCCGTACATGTTCCTGTCCGGCGCCTTCGCTTCCTTTAAAAAGAAACAGGAAATCCATAAACCCTTTGAAGTTTTCAAAAGCTACCGCAGCGCCTTGATCGCGAGCGTCATCGTGACGCTGACCGTCGGTTTTGCTAATTTCTTCACGATTATCGAACCGGCGATGAACGGCGAAATCGACGACACGATCTGGATGATCGCCGGTCCGGCCGTCTTTTCAATCATTGCGCTCGTCCTCTATGGACGCCAGGGCAAAGCGAATTCTTCCGACAGCGAAAACATTGCTTAAGACTATTTTTTCCGTCCGTGTCGCACGTTTTGTCGGCACGGACTTTTTCTTGCGTTAAGCCGCCTTAGGATTTTTTTAAAAGCGTCGCCATATTGTTCGCCAATCAGTGCTATAATGAAAGTCAGATGGATTTTTACAGAAATCGAGGTACTGTTTTTCATGATCATCTTAAAGAGTGAACGGGAAATTAAATTGATGCAGGAAGCCGGAAAATTGCTGGCTGATTGCCATAAAGAAATAGCGCAGTTGATCCGGCCCGGCATCACCACGCTGGCCATCGACGCTTTCGTCGAAAACTATCTGGCAAAGCATGGCGCAACGCCCGAACAAAAAGGCTATCATGGTTACCCTTACGCGACCTGCGCTTCGGTCAACGATGAAATCTGTCATGGCTTTCCCGGCAAGAAGGCCTTGCGCGACGGCGACATTGTGACGATCGACATGGTCGTAAACCTGAACGGCGCGCTTGCCGATTCGGCCTGGAGTTACGCGGTCGGTACCCCTTCGCCCGCAACAAAGCGTCTTCTTGCAGTCACAAAGACGGCGCTCTATAAAGGAATCGAGAAAGCCGTCGTCGGCAATCGCATCGGCGATATCGGGCACACGATTCAAAGTTATGTCGAAGCCGAAGGCTACTCGGTCGTACGCGACTTCACCGGCCACGGCCTCGGGCGCGACCTGCACGAAGATCCGGCCGTGCCGCATTTCGGCGCACCGGGCAAGGGCGCAAAACTGAAAGCCGGCATGGTCATCACGATCGAACCGATGGTCAACGTCGGCGCCTGGCAATGCAAGATGGATCAGAACGGTTGGACCGCACGTACGGTCGACGGCAGCCGTTCCGCGCAGTATGAGCATACGCTCGCAATTACGGAAGCCGGCCCCTTGATCCTGACCGCACAAGAGGAATAAGATAAGAGGCTGTCTCTACGGAGACAGCCTCTCTCTTTTTAACGTATCACGCCCTGCGCATAGCGGGGAACGACGCTCAGCACATCTTGGCGCAAGCAGTATCGGACATCGTCCATCAGCGCGAGATCCTCTAGGCGCTTGCCGTTGCGGCTGGTCACCGCGCTTGTCACCAAGTCCGCTTGCGCCGCCCGATAGAGCAAGCGGACGCCCTGCGCCGCATCGCTCAGCTCCGCATCGGCCAAGGCCGTCAGCTTTTCAGTCAGCAAGCCTGCGCACAGGCTGTCTTCGAGTGAAAACAGGCCGTCCGTTCCGGCGCATACGATCAGGATATCCCTGCCGCTTGCAGCGGCGTCGGCGCAAACGGCGGCCGCATTCAAAAACGAACCGATCAGCGTACGATATGCGCCTTCGGTCGATTTGATCGCGCTCGTACCGTTCGTCGTCGTCATCACGATTTGATGTCCCTTCACCTTCGCAGGCGAAAATTCCAAGGGCGAATTGCCGAAATCATAGCCTTCTATCCGAATCGACTTTCGCTCACCGGCAAACAACGTCGCACCGCTTTGCTGCGCCAGCTCCTTTGCATGCTCGATCGAAAGGGCGGGTAAAATCGCTTCGCAGCCATTGGCCAGTGCAGTAACAATCGAAGACGTCGCACGGAATATATCGAGCACAATGCAGACCGTAGACGATAACTCTCTTTCTTTGACAGTGCCAGGCAATAACGCAACATCAATCTTCATACGGCTCTTTCCTTTCCAACTCATTTTTTATTTTGCTAATGAGACATAATTTTATCACTCCCGCTATTTTGCGTCAATCAAGCGCCGGACACAAGAAAAAGCCTGCCTCTTTGCGAGACAGGCTTTTCTGCTTTTGACTCAGACCTCGAATTTTGCCACAGCCGACTGCAACTCGCTTGCGGTCGTCGCCAAAGCCAAGCTGGCCGAGGCGACTTCATCCATGCTGGCCGACTGTTCTTCCGTCGCGGCCGAGACCGTATGCGCTTCATCGGCGTTGGTCTTGCTGATGCTGTCGATATGCTGCACCGAACCGACCAGATCCTGACTGCCGACGGCAATCTGATCGATTGCATCGGAAACTTCTTTGATCTGAATCGACAGGGTCTCGACCGCGCCTGCGATCGTTTTGAACGTTTCGCCGGCTTCGCCGACCATCGTGACGCCAGCGACGACGCCTTTGCTGCTGGACTGGGTCGCTTGGATCGCTTCCGCCATGTCCAGTTCATTTTTTTGGATCAATCCGGCAATGCGCTGCGCCGCCTGATTGGAATCCTCTGCCAGTTTACGCACTTCTTCGGCAACCACCGCGAAACCGCGTCCCTGTTCACCGGCGCGCGCCGCTTCAATCGCAGCATTCAGCGCCAGCAGATTGGTCTGCCCGGCAATCGAAGAAATCAGATTGACGATCTCGCTGATTTCCTGCGATCCTTTTGCCAGTTCGCCAATCGCGTGTTCCACCGCCTGCGAACCATTGCCGATTTCTTTCATTTGTTCAAGCGCCTGACGGATGACGCGGCCGCCTTGGCTGGTATTTTGCGATGCCTGTGCGGCAATGTCCGAGATCAGCTTTCCGGTCGCCGCGATCTGCTCGATGCTGCCGGACATCTCTTCCACCACGGCCGACATGTTTGTGACCGCCGTAGCCTGGCTGTCGATGCCGCCGGCAATCTTCGTGATCGAATCGGCAACCTGACTTGCCGCATCGGCCGATTGCTGCGCATTCGCGGTCAGTTCTTCGCTCGATGCGGCAACCGTATCCGACTGCGACTGCACCTTGGTAAGCAATTCTCTAAGGTTCTTGCTCATCACATCGAACGCGCTCGAAAGCTGCCCGATCTCATCGTTCGAATCGATCAAAATATCGCGCCGCCTTAGGTTGCCTTCCGCCAGAAGCATCGCTTCGTCGCGCATCCGGCTGATCGGCATCGCCAGTTTGCCACTGACGATCCAGATGACAATGGACGCCAGCAACACCGCGCCAAACGCGACGCCCAGCATGATCTTCGTCAGGGTATTCACTTCGCGCGTCGCCTCTTCCATCGGCGCGGACACGATCATGACCCACTGCTGCCCGTCTGAAACTTGGAAGGGCGCGAAGACGCCCAGACGATTGACTCCGTCGGTGGCCGCATACTCGCCCAGCACCACTTTGCCGCTTTTCGCGGCGGCGAAATTCTTCATCAAACGTTCATCCAGCTCTTTTGTGGCGGCCTTGACGGCCGGATCGATTTCCTTTTTGCTCAAATCAAGCTTGCCGATCAATTCCGCGCGCTTCGGGTGCGCAATGACCAGACCGCCGTCATCGACCATAAAACCATAACCAGTCTCTTTAAATTTCAGGTCTTTCAACATTTCACTGGCTCTATCGAGTGATAAATTGCCGCTGACCATCCCGATTAGCTGATTTTGTCCATTAAGTACCGGCACGCCGATAATCACGGCTAATTTGCCGGTTGAGCGTGAGAGCAGCGGATCGGAGACATACGATTTTTTCGTTTCCATGACTTTTTTATAATAATCACGGTCGCTGACATTTGTCACGCTTCCGTCATTACGAAAGCCATTGCCGTCCGGTTGGATGAAGTTCACATTGTCAAAGCGAGGCTGCCGCTTTTTCAAATCGGTCAGTAGAGAACGTATCGCAGGGGAATCCTTTCCGGTCTCAAGCGTCGGATTATTCGCCAGTTCCGACAGTTGTATCGTCAGATTTTCGATATCGCCCTGGATTCGCTGCGAATAATCCGACGCCACCGCCATCGCCGTGTCGTCGATGCTTTTTTTCAAATACTGATTGGCGAAATAATAACTGAGCACGGCTGAAACGCCTAACGCCAGCACTAACAAGGAAAGCATGACGCCTAGCAGCTTTCCCCGTATTCCGCCGATTGCGATCTTCTTCTCCATAATGAAACCTCCTTTTTCATTCCGAGCTTTCTTCTAATGTACATAATTAAGTTACACTTCTCTACTTGACAATGTTTCCCCTGTCTCCGTTCTCTTTTCGCATATTTTCTAAGCATTGTGTAACTAAAGTAATTTTCAAAGCAGAGATATTGCGCTTCTCCTCATATTATTCAATATTCTTTTTTTTCAATTTTTATCCTGTCTCTGTTTCTTTAAAAGCATGTATACATTTCCAAAAAAAGAAATCCCGCAGCGCTTAAAAGCGAGACGGGACTTCTTCTCAAGAGCCGCTCAGGCGGCGATATAATGTTTCGTCCAAGCCTGCCAAAAACGGCGACGGCTGGTTGCGGTAAAAAAGACGCAGTTCATGCAAAGTCCGCGTACAGATCGTATAAAGAAGATTGCGCTCTTCTTCGCGCCGATAATGAATCGCGTCGGCATCAACGACCAGCACGGCATCAAATTCCAAGCCTTTTGCCAGATAAGAGGGGATGACGACGATGCCGCGATAAAAACCGCCGTCCTCTTCCACCGCCAGATTGACGTTCACTTTTCCTTTCAGCGCAGCGAAAATTCGCCGGCAGCTCTCAATATTCTTGCCGATGATGCCGATCGAACGCCAGCCCGCCTGTTGGATCTCTTCGATCGCCGCCAGCAGCGTCGGCGCTAACGCATGCGGTGCAGAGAATTTCGTCAACGCCGGCAGTAGACCGCTGCGGTTGACGGAATCGGGCGGCGGCGTCTGACGCAGCAACGCCTGACAAAATGTCTGTATCTCGCGCGTCGAACGATAACTGCGACTCAATTGGAACGTATGAGCATCCGGCAATGCGACAATCTCACGCATTTCTCCAAAGCTGGCCGTGCGTAAAAAAGGATGGATCGCCTGCGCCGTATCGCCGACCACCGTCCAGGTGCACTCCGGGAACATCCGGCTTAAGATCTTGAATTGCAGCGCCGTATAATCCTGCGCCTCGTCAATGATCAAATGCTTGACGTCGCGTCGCACCGCAAAGCCCTGCCACATGCCTTGAAAATACAAGAACGGCGCCAAGTCTTCATTCGTCAGAATGCCGTTATTCAAAAACGTCAGCGTCTGTCGCTGAATGGCCGTCCACTCCGCCGGAAACTCTGCACTGCGCGAAAATTTCGCCGCCAGCCAGGTTCCTTTGAAGAGTCTGCGATATGCCGCAAGCGGCGTCAAACGCGTCAATTTATCCAGGCGTTCAAAAAGCGGACGCAACTCATTCTGCGTCGCCATGCGAGCCATCGCCTTGATCGTCTTCTTGTTCACTTCATTCGTCGTCGCCAGAATCTTTTTTTCCTCTTCTGCACGAATTTCATGAATCAGCGGCCGCAATGCATCGTGCACCAGTTGTCTGATTTTGTCCAAACGGACATGCGGCGGCATCGTCGCAAACATCTCCTTATAATAGCTGCGCCATTTCGCCTTGCTGAAAACTATTTTGCCGCGCAGCATGATATCCGGATAATCGTCGACCAGATCTTTTTCCATCCAGCCCAGATACTCCTGCAGGATCGTTTCCCAGTCAGTGGAGGATTTGAAACGGATATTGGCGGCTCTCACCGCTTGCGCATCGCCTCCGGCCGCGGAAAGGACGACTTCCAGATGCGCGGTGCGGGTCTCAAAACGAACCGGTTGTTCCGCCATCACCTCAGCCGCATAATCCTGAAACGTCATCTGCAGGACGTTTTTTTCACCCATTTCCGGCAGGACATTGGAGATATAATCGCTGAACACATGGTTCGGCGAAAGAATCAGCACGTTTTTCTCATTGATGCTGGCACGGTCGCGGTAGAGTAAAAAAGCGATCCGGTGCAGCGCTACCGAAGTCTTGCCGCTGCCAGCGGGTCCTTCGACAAAGAGCGCCCTGTGTTTTCCGTCACGGATGATCTCATTTTGTTCACGCTGGATGCTGTTTACAATCGTATGCATCTTGTTATCGACGCTTTTGCCGAGGATTTCCTGCAACACTTCGTCATCTATTTTCAAGTCGGCGTCAAACATGAACTGCATCTGTCCCTGTTTGATCTTATACTGCCGTTTCAAGCTGATCATTCCGTCGATCCGGCCGGCAGGACATTCGTAAGCGGCCTTGCCCAGGCCGAAATCATAAAACATGCCTGCGACCGGCGCCCGCCAGTCATACACGAGAAATGCCCCGCTCTCCTCATCGCTCAGCGATGCCAATCCGACATAGATCGCCTCCGGCATCCCCAGGACAGAACCTTCGAATTCTGCAAAGTCAATCCGGCCAAAATAAGGCGCATCGAGCATCTTGCGCAAATTGCGCGGCAGTTCGTGCACGATCGTCGAAAGCGCCCGTTGCCGGTTTGCCGTCTCCACCAACTGCGCCTCATCGGCAATATTTCCGCCGCATAAGCCCCAGTAGTCGAGCAGCGTGTCGTGCGTTTCCGAATGTTTTTCGCTGCACAAATCTTCACTAACCGTCAGCTGGCGTTCCAGCTGCTGCATCGTGCGCGCCAGCCGCTTTATTTCTTCTCGTTGTTCTTGTTCGTTCATGTATACTCCTTCGTTGCAAATAGAAAAAGAGACAACCCGCCAGGTTCGCAGTACGGGCAAAAGCCATACCGCAGCGTGGCAGGTATCGTCACTTACACTATACACGATGCCAAAGAAATTGTCCATTTCCTTCGACTCTTTTCCTTTCACCGTGACCATTTCTTGCTTTTTCATTTTTACAGCAGGTTTTTTTTTATTTAGCACGAAAGCTTTTTAATATTGTCAAATTATATTATTTTTAGGATAACGGAGGAATTTTTCATGCAGCTTCGCTTATGCTTATTCTTTCTTTCCCTTTGTTTACTGCCTTCACTTTCCGCTAGCGCGGCGGGTGCTCCGCGCGCAGTGCAGCCGCCCGCCACGACGCCGTCAACACCTGCCTCTAGCACTACAACGCCAAGCGAAACGAACTTCACTTTCCAATACAGCAATGACAGCGACGGCGTCACGAGCCGCGGCATGAAAATGACGGACGCAAATACCGGTCGTCCGCTGACTTATACGTTTTATTACACGCGCTTGGGGCAAAAGTTTCAACCGGACATCACGGAGAAAACATTGGTCTTCAAATGGGTGCGCCCACTTGCCAAAGAAGCCAATCTAACGGTGTGGGGCGGCTATCTGAAAAATGATTTGCGCAGTTTTGTCCCTGGCGCCGTTATGTATGACAAGAGCGTCTCCGACACACAGCATGTTTGGTTAAGCGCAGGCCGTGAAAGTATTGGTACCATTCCCGCCAATCGCCAGGGATTGTTCCGACGCAGTGTATCGTCCGCTTACCAATGGAAGACCGCCCCTGGCGCTTATTTAAGCGTCAATGCGGATCATTGGTTCTACAGCGACCAAAATCGTGAACAGCAGTACCAACTCTCCTACAAAAAACAATTATCCAGCCGCTTCGATTTGAGTGCGGTCTACTCCTATCACGACGCCAAGTTTGAAAGTCCCGGCATCTACTGGGTACCGCAACAGGAACAGACATTTAGCATTGCGCCGCGTTATTCCATGCCGCTCGGCGACGGCACGTTATCTTTAACGCTGCAAAAAGCATTGTGGGCCAAAAATAAAGACGGCAGCCTTACGCATCACGAAGTTGACATCAACTACCATTCCGGTCATTTCACCACCGGATTTCATTTCTTACGCGACGGAGATTATAATTCACGTAACTACACCTTGGATTATCGTTTATTTCTATAGAAAAAACGGGGACGCTGCAAAGCGTCCTCAGTTCGCAGACAAACAGAGTCATTGCCCGTTTCAGGCAATGACTCTGTTTGTTTTTACTGCAACTGAAATACCAGCGCCGTTTCGCCGCTTGCGCAGTCAACCAAGACTTGCTGCCCTTGCTGGCTGGCATTCGCGCTTTGCAGTTTCCAGGCTGACGGCACCTGCAGCGTCAAACCATCGAGTGCGAGCGGCACGTTCAGTTTCAAATTGCGCAAGTTTCCTTCCGCCGTCACATCCAGCGTCACCTGATCGCGAGCCGCCCACCATCGACCATAGTCTGTTACGCTGCCAAACCAGGCCGTATCGCGAAACGCAGCCACCAAGCCCTGTTCAAAAACCAGTTTCCCGCCCAAGACATTCGGGTGGATTAACACATTCATCGTGCCGCCATAGCGAGATAGTTTTTTCCCGAGAAGGATCGCTTTATCCAGACGGGCCTCCATCGGCGAATCCAATTCGTCTTCAACCGTAATCGGGAATTCATATACATCCACTTCATCGCCATTGTCGCGTCCATATGTCAGTTGAAACGGCAAATGCGTCAGCGATGAATTGGCGGTGACATTCGAGCTATAACGATAACCGCAACTTTCAAGAGCTTCCGGCAGTGAACGAGGATTTTGCAAATGCCCTGCCCGGAACGAAAGAATTCCGGCGTTTGCTGTTTTTTCCAACAAATATTTGCTGACTCTGATTTCGCCCAGCACGGTCGCATTGTGGATCGAATAAAAACCGCTGATTGACGGCAAATAAGAAGGATAGCTTTCCTCGCCGCTGCCCAGCGGCAAATAAGAAAAAACGCGACTGTGGCTCACCGTATGGCTGCCGACTTCCATGCCTTGCTTGAGCAGCGTCTTAATATACGGCACATAGGTCTCATTAAAAAAAACGTCGTCATAAAAATCCCGCACGTACTTGGTCTGGACAAAATATGTGCCGCGTATGCCCATGCTTTTTTCAAATTCGGCATACGTCAGCGCATTAATGGTAGACTGACCATAGTCGAGATCGTGCGTCAGCAGCAGCGATAATTTTTTTCCCTTCGGTACCGTTCCAAGCGTCACCGCATTGCTTTCCGCTTTCTGATAGATCATTTTGAGCCACTGCAGCAACACGTCGAGCGTCGGTTCATATTCATTCACATAGCTGCGGGCGCTGCTTTCCGCCCGGTTATTATAGCCATTCAACAGCCAGTGCCCGATATCCATGCCGATAGCATAGGCCGCTCCCGCACCGTACTGTCGTTTGATAATAGCGGCGCTGCCGTCTTCATAACTGGCGACCACCTGGCCCTGCGGAAACAGAAAGCTGTAGCAACCAAACAAATCCTTCGACTGTTCACCGCGCAGACTAATGAAAGTTTCCCTCTGATCCGCCGGCAAAAACGGTTGGCTGCCCGCCTGAAACTGTACGCTTGTGTGTTGGCGTGACGGAATGGCTTCCGTATATCCGATCAAGGAACTGAGCAGGCCCATTGGCTGAACGGCCAGTAAGGTTCCCCCCGTTCTGGCATGAACCGCGAGCGCCGCCACCGCTTCCGCCGACAGGTTGCCTCCCGATAACGCAGGATACACCATTAATGCTCTATGCTGCAGCGCTTCCCGGTAATCACGCGTCAGGACAAACGGAACGCCTATGCTTTTCAAGCCATGTGCAAGCCCCAACCAATCCGATTTATCGTCCGTTACCAACACCGCCATCGCATTGCGTCCGCCCTGACTGTATCGAGCCCAACTTTGCTGCCCCGCTGCACGAACCATCGTCTTTTCATGCGGCCCGCTGATGCCGGAAAACTGATAGCGGTCTTCAACCGCTGTCTGAAATGAGCCGCTGTTATCAATCGTTCTTATCTGGCTTGGTTTTTCCGGCTCAATGCCCCCGACCTGATTATAAGCCTGCACAGCGTTCGGCAACAGACATAAGTAAAGTAAACTCCATATAAGAGCCATCATTTTCCTCATCAAAACGCGCCTCCTTTCTCCGGCAGATATCTAAAATCACGGATAATAATCTCCACATCTTTTCGATCCCGCGGCGCTCGCCCTTCATACAGCCAAAGATTCATATGCACGCGCAGCGGTTGCTGCAACAACGCCAGCGCATCCGTCGGTATTCGTGGCTGCCAGTAAGACAAGACCGCCTCTTGATCGCTGCGATGCCCATATTGACTGAGAAACGTCAAACCGTTTCTCTTCCAATCGATGCTATGCGTGCTATATTCCCCTTCCGGTAAATATGCGAAGAAATTTTGGGAAACCACTTTGCCCTTCGCGCCATATAAACTGTATAACCCATTCGCCGCTCCCGCTTCTCCCCAACGGGAAAATTCCACATCGACTTCCGCTAAACTGTCTTCTTCGTACAAAAATAAGCCGAGCACAACCTGCGGATCCAATCTGTCGAGCGGACCGATAATTTGAAAGCGAAACAAACCTTGAAAAAAAGCCTGCTCACTGCGTACTTCGGCGCAATACCAACCGTTATTCCTTTTGCGTAGCGCCAAATGCAGCCGCCCTTCATCATCCAGCCATACATTGTCTCCGATCCAATCATTGCGGCCGGGATAAGTATATCCTTCCTTGACCTGCCAGCGGTATCCGGCAAAATCCAACGTGCGCTCACTCCACTGCATATGGGTGGCCTCAATCATTTGCAATGGACAAAGCAATAGACATAAGAAGATCGCAACACCACGACCTACATTTTGTTTACTCCTTGATGCTGATGCCATTTCCGTTTCCCCTGCTTCCCTTATCCGTTTACTATTTCCTGCTCCGTCGGCATTGGACTACTCGGTAATTTTATATAAAAAACCGCGCCGCCATTTTTGTTTTCCGCCCAAATCTTTCCGCCATGCCGATTGACGATAATATCATACGAAATACTAAGTCCCAGTCCCGTTCCCTCACCAACCGGTTTGGTAGTAAAAAACGGATTGAAAATTCGCGTCAAATGCTCCTCACTGATGCCGCCGCCGGTATCGGCAATGCTGCAGCAAACATACTCCGCTTCTTGCCAGCTTTTCAGCGTGATTCGTCCCAAGGCGCTTCCTGACTGGCGTTTCTTGATCGCTTGCACTGCATTCATGATAATATTCAGCAGCACTTGATTGACTTCGCCGCCCAAGGCCTCAATTTCCTGAACCGGTTCCAGCTGCGTTGCAACTTCGGCAACATATTTCACCTCACTGTTGGCAATCAACAGCGTGTTGCGAATTCCCTCCAGCAAATTGTACGGTTCCTTTTCGCCAAGCTGATCAATTCTGGCAAACGCCCGCAAGCTTTTGACGATTTTCCCGACCCGCGCCATGCCTTCGCCGGATTCCTTGAACAGCGCCGGCAAGTCATCTAAGATGAACGCCAGTTGCGCCGCTTGCGCCTGTTGTTCAATGCGTTCCGCTAAAAGACGAGCTTCGCGGACATCGCTTTTTAAAACGCGGCTGCGCAGTTGCCGCCCAAGTTCCAGCATTTCACTGATCTTAGCCACGTAGCTCTGCAACGTGTTCAAATTGCTCATGATGAAACCGAGCGGATTATTGATTTCATGCGCCACCCCGGCCGCCAATTGACCGAGTCCGGCCATTTTTTCCTGTTGAATTAATACGCCTTGCGTCTGCTGCAATTTCCGCAGCATTTCTTCGAGTTCCGCCGTCTTGCGCTGCAGTTCCTGATCGATTACTTTTCGCTTCGTTATATCTTCCTGAATGCCCATCAAGTGAACGATTTCGCCGGCTTCATTTTTCACCGGCGAAATCACGGCATTGGCCCAATAATAACCGCCTTGCTTCGTCCGATTATGAAATTCTCCGCTCCAGCTTTCACCGCTCATTACCGTCTGCCAAAGGCTTTTATATACTGCGTCCGGCTGGCTGCCCGATTTCAAAATCCGCGGATTCTCGCCAATTGCTTCCTGCTCCGTATATCCGGTAACGCGACAAAACTGCGGATTCACATATTCAATTCTTCCTTGTCGATTCGTAATAATCACAACGTTCGTGCTTTGCTGTACCGCCTGAAATAGAATTTTCATTTTATCTGCCGCGCCGGATCGGTCAGCGAAAAAGTTCGTTGCAACAGCTTTTCGTTCCATATTTCTCATCTCCTTGTCTTTTATCAGCAACTTTGCTGTTATTCACTTCCCTGCTATTCCATTTTTTACCTTCTATTACAACTATATTTTCCTCAATTTACTAATTTTCCATACATTTGTAGTATCATATAAGTACAGAGCGTTTAGATTACTCCAAGACGGGGAGGGATTCCATGCCCACGCTTTCCGCTTTACAACCGGTCGAACTGGCCGCTGGAATTTACTGGGTCGGCGATGATACGCAACCGGCGCAGCTCAACTGCAATCCTTACTTGATTCTCGACGGCGACGAAGGCGTCCTGATCGATCCCGGTTCGCCGCTCGATTTTGCGGTGGTTCGACGCAAAGTAGAGCAATTGATCCCACTCGCCAAGCTGCGTTACATTGTATTGCAACATCAAGACCCCGATTTTTGCGCCGCTACGCCGCTGTTCGAGCAGCACGGTTTTTGCGGCCAGTTGGCCACCCACTGGAGGGCCGCACAACTGATCCGTTTTTACGGCATTACATCACCGTTTTACATCGTCAACGAACAGGAATTGCAATTGACGTTCGGCAATGGACGTCGCTTGGAGTTTCATTTGACGCCATACCTGCATTTCCCCGGCGCAATCGTCACGTATGATGCCGCCAGCAAAATTCTTTTTTCCAGCGACTTGTTCGGCGCCTTTTCCGAACACGCGCCGCTGTTTGCTGACGAGTGGCCCAAAGATCAGAACTATTTAGACGCGATGGCCAGTTTTCATGAACACTATATGCCCGGCAATGCAATCTTGCGTCCAGTTATGCAGCAATTGGAGCGGCTCGACATTCGGATGATCGCACCGCAGCACGGTTCGATCATCCGCCGCGACATCAAGAATCATATCGAAGTGCTGCGCGAACTGGAATGCGGTTCCTTTCTAACGCCGCTGCGTCGCGATTTTCCGACATTGGGCGGTTATACGATGTTACTAAATAAGCTATTGAAACGCTTGTTTCTTGCTTATCAAAAACAGACCATACTTTCTTACTACCAAAACAGTACGATAACTCTTGACCCTTCAAGCGGTCTGGTGGCCGACTTTTCCTGCAGCGGCGAAGAGCTTTGGCATCAGTTTTTTGAAATTTTACACGTCCAAGGCGGCGACGCGTTAACGTACTTAGAACCATTGGTGCGAAAGCTGACTACAGACTACGGCGTCGAAATGCCGCCAATTTATGCTTCGCTGCTGCTGTCTCTGCAGCAAGACGCAATGCGCCTCACAGAAGAAAACGAGCAGCTGCAGAAAGAAAATCAGCGCCTGACGCAGAATCTGGCGCAAACCTCGACCGAACTGCTCCAGTGTCCGATAACCGGACTTTCGAACGAGCGGGTATTTCAACGCTATCTGGAGAAAAGCTGCAAAGCCTATCAGGTCGGCGACTTCAGCGCATCACTCCTCTTAGTTGGCGTTGATAATCTGGCCCGCTTCAACTTGCGTTACGGCAACGCTGCCGGTGATGAAGCGTTGCGCGTCGTTGCCGTCTTGCTCGAAGAAGCGGCGCATGACAGTCATTTGCTCTTCAAGATTGGCGGACCGGTTTTTGCTTGTTTCTTGCCCGATAGCAGCAAGGACGCTGCGTTGCGTCAGGGCGAAGCGTTCCGCAACAAAATCGCGTTATCCGAACGTTTATTAGAAAGACTAACCGTTTCTGTCGGACTGGCAAGTTTCAATGATTTTGCGTATGACCTCGACGCACCGCCGGAAAAGCTGGCGAACCAGGTCTATGGCTCAGCAAGATCCAGACTGAATGCAGCACGCCGCCATGGCGGCAACCAACTCTGCAGCAGTGAGGAATCGGACGCAACGCCGCCGCTCGGCAAAATTTTGCTGGTGGATACCGATGAACTTCATCAGGAAGTACTGGCCTCGCAGCTTCGTATTCATCGTTACCTGGTTCTCACCGCATATGACGGCGAACAAGCGTTGGACCTTTTTGAGCGCGAGTCACCGGAACTGGTGATTTGTGCAATCATGTTGCCGAAAATGGATGCGTTCGCTCTCTGGGAGCAGATTCAACTGCATTCCGCCAATCGCGATTTGCCTTTTATTCTGACTTCGTTTCAAAAAACCGAGGAGAGCAGTCTGCGCGCATTGGCGCTTGGCATTGAACATTTTTTTCAAAAACCGTATTTACTTCCCGAACTGTTGGCCTTAGTCGAGCTAAAATTTCGCCAACGCTCAGCCCGCAGCGCACTGTAGCGCCGCTTGGCGAAAAGGAGGGGTTCGCATGGAACTTTCGGAAAGAGAACTGTTTTTCGTAATTGCTGCGCTGCTGCTATTCATTGCTGGCGGCTGCGGCTGCATCGTTATTTTCAAATTACGCTTTCGCCGCCGCCAGGTCATGCAACGACGCCTGCTTAACGGACTGCTGCACGGTTTTACGCCCGAAGCAAATCGGATGCTGGATAACACCGTCACCGGATCGCCGAAAGCAGCGCTGCGATTGCTGGTTGAACTAAGCCAGAATCATAAGCTTCATCTCGACAGCCGCAACCAGTTGATCGATATTATCCGCCGCACATCGGTTGAAACGTACTACCACCGACGGCTGCGCAGCGTTTTTCGCCGCAAACGTATGGATGCTGCCATTCACCTTAGCGCGTTACCCTGCACTAATACGCATCAGGCATTACGACAGGCGCTGCGCCGCGAAAACAGCTTGCCCGTCAAACTCCATCTTTGCTCAGCCTTAGCAGCCACCGATGACCGCGAATCCTTTGCCGAGATCGTCGCAACATTGCCTAATGCACCGCAGTGGTATCGAACGCGAATCAATATGATCCTCGCCTCGTTCGGGCGCGATTTTCATCAGCACGTGATTGAAAGTAAACTGTTGGAGCGCAACGAACTTGAGATCCAAAGTTTGCTGATCGATTTTGCCGCGCAGTATCCGTCAGCCGAGTTAAAGCAATACCTCTTGCAAAAAACGCAGGCGCCGCAGCCGGATATCGCCTACCGCGCCTGCCGCAACCTGGGCGTTCATTATCCGCAGGAACTGCTGCAGCACGATTTTCTCTGCCATGTGGATCCGGTAATCCGCAACATTGCATTGCAGGCGGCCGAGCGCTGGCCGACCTGGCATACAGTTGAAGAAATTCTTCCGCTATTGACGGAATCTCGCAACCAATCAGCAGCCGCCGCGGCTATCGCACGCATCTTACAAAAAGAGCCGCGCTATTTTACCGAACTGGAACGCCTATTTTGCAAAGAAGAAGACCCCGCCGTCTTGGATGGGTTGGCGCAGGTTTTTTCGAATCGCATCGAATACTTACTGACGCACATGCTTTTAGCCCACGATGAGCAGGCGCCAAAACTCTTGGAAAAAACCATACTGCGCGGTAAAGTCAGCGGCATGATCGGTTTTTTGAACAAGAACCGCAACATTGAATTGGAAAACGCCGTGCTAACCTTTTTACGCCCTCTCTTGCCTCGTTTTAGCGCATCAACGTTGCACGAGCTACGCCTATATCTTGATCAACGCATTCTGGCCAAACTTGGCGAAGAGCCCATTCTGCCTTCGCCGCCGGAACCGACCCCTTCACTGGAAAAAAATAAGCTGCTTCATCTTCGCCTCCTGCTTCCAGCCGCGTTTTTAACCGTACCGGCAGTATATCTTTTCCGCTATCGCGAATATTTAGAGACATGGGATCTCCCTACGCATTTACTTCAATTCGTGCTGGATTTCAATTATTACATTGCCTATTATTCGCTGGCCGTAAACGGCAGCTATCTGCTATTGCTAGTATTTTCACTGCTGGCGCTGAACCGCCAGTCCCACTACTGGCGCTTAAAAAAGATGGCATTTTTGTTCCGTCCGCGCGTTCTGCCCTCGATTTCAGTCATTGCGCCCGCCTTTCGCGAACAAGAAACGATCGTCGAAAGCGTCCGTTCCTTACTTAGCCTACATTATCCGAACTACGAAGTCATCGTCGTCAATGACGGCTCGACCGATGAGACATTGCACCGCCTGATCGAGGCATTCGAACTGGAGCGAATCGACCGTTTCGTCCCGCCGCGCCTGAAAACCAAACCGATACGCGGCGTCTATATCAGCAAAAAACACCCCCGCCTCTTCGTCGTCGACAAAGCCAACGGCGGCAAAGCCGATGCGTTAAACGTCGGCATCTGTCTGTCGCAAAAAGAATATTACTGCGGCATCGATGCCGATTCGTTGCTGGAAAAGGATTCGCTGACCAAGCTAGCCGCAATGATCGTCGACGCGCCCGGCGAGCCGATCGCGATCGGCGGCAATATTTTCCCGGTCAACGGCTGTCGCGTCGACAAAGGCAGTCTCGATTCAGTCAACATACCCGCCAGCCATCTGGCCCGCTTTCAGACAATCGAATACTTGCGCGCCTTTATGGCCGGACGTCTCGGCTGGTCGCACCTTCGTTCACTGCTGATTATTTCCGGCGCGTTCGGTCTTTTCAGTAAGGACCGCGTCGTTGAAATCGGCGGCTATCTGACCAGCAGCGAACGTCATCGCAAAGATACGGTCGGCGAAGACATGGAACTGGTCGTCCGCCTGACTCGTCATATGCACAGTAACCGTCTGCCGCACAGCGTCCTCTACTGCTACAACGCAAATTGTTGGACCGAAGTACCCGAATCGCTGCCCATGCTTTATCGGCAGCGCGATCGCTGGCAACGCGGCTTAATCGATATCTTATATTTCCATAAGCAAATGCAGCTAAATCCGCGTTACGGCCGCATCGGACTGCTTGCTATGCCCTACTATTTCCTATTTGAAACGTACGGACCATTCATCGAATTCCAAGGATATCTGATGGTTGCCGCCGCCGCGCTGCTCGGTCTGCTCAATATGCAAATCGCACTTTTGCTCTTCATTTCGAGCATCTTGCTCGGCATCTTGGTTTCCGTCTTTTCCTTGGTCATCATCGAAAAAGACAATAACTATTTTCCAGGTCCCTATATGACGACGATTTTGCTGTACGCAGTGTTGGAAAATTTCGGCGTCCGTCAGATCATCAGCTTCTGGCGCGTAACCGGTTACTTCAGCGCGCTGCGCCGTGCATCGTCCTGGGGCAAGATGACTCGCCAAGGGTTTCAGAAAAAAATGGAAGCGCAACCTTCTGCCTGATGTTGTTGCGCAACAAAGAGGAAGTCCTCATAAACTTATTCTTACCGCTTATTTCTATAAAAAACAGGGGCGCCGCCCGAGAAGACATCGCCCCTGTTTTTCCGTTTGTCTAACATCGTCCCGTAATCAACAGCCTGATAGAAAAAACGTCCCAAGCCTAAGCCTGGGACGTCTTGTTTTAAATGGTGACCCCGGAGGGATTCGAACCCCCGACCTATTGATTCGAAGTCAAGTGCTCTATCCAGCTGAGCTACGGAGCCATTGGTTCACCGCTCTTATTGTACCGAATCCATTCTGCTCTGTCAATGGACTGCGCGTCGCGTTTTACTGCGCCGCAAAGCCGTCCAGCATCGCGAGCAGGATGGCCGCCGCGTTCGCGGCTGCCTTGGGGAGGAACTCTTCGAACGAGCTATGCGCGCCGGTCGATGCATTATCGGAGATCGAACGGATCACGACGAACGGAACCTTATTCAAGACGCAGACGTGGCCGATCGCCGCGCCTTCCATCTCCACAGCGGCCGGTGCGACCGCGTCGACGATCCGCTGCCGCAGCGCCGGATCGCTGACGAACGTGTCGCCGCTCGCCACTCGTCCGGTCGAGACGCCGATATCGGTAATGGACTGCGCCGCTTTAATCGCCGCCTGGCGGTACGTCGCATCGGTTTGCATGAACTGGCCAATCTCCGGCAATTGCCCCACCTTGAACGACGGCCATACCGTGCTCAAATCGTAATCGTGTTCAACAACCTCGTCCGCCACGACAACGTCTCCGATTTCCAGGCTTGGAATCACGCCGCCCGCGCAGCCGACATTGACGACGCCGGTCACGGCAAATTCCGAAATCAGGATTTGTGCGCAAAGCGCCGCATTGACCTTGCCGATGCCGCTTTTTACAATAACGACTTTTAATCCCTTATAGGTTGCGACGAAGAATTTCAGTCCAGCCTTTTCAACGGTCTGCTCGGTCTTCACCTTCGTCAATAACAGTTCGATTTCTTCCTGCATCGCACCAATAACGCCCAATATCATTTCATTCATCATCCTTTCCTTTTTACGCTGACCAGAAAAACCACACTCCGGTAGTATTCTGTCCCGACGCCAAACTTCCTGCCGCTACTTCGGGAACCAACCGGCAGCCGCTCTTTCGCTGATCTTGCTGCCGTTAAATAATCCCCTGATCGCATTCAGCGTATCCGAGGGATTCAACTCTTCCTTATAACCCAAACCAGCAAACTCACGCCACACCAGCTGCTGCAGCTCGGGCGTCAACGCCGGCAACTTGCCGATCGCGTCCACCACAGTCTTTATTTCATCACTATCCATCAAATCGAGCACGCTGCGTCCCCGTTCCAAACCGATCATCACCAGGAACGCGGCCGCCTTTTGCAATGGCTTCACTCTATCCCTCCTCCACTTCGCTTTTTATTTTACCACGAATCGCCCCGGAAAGCGCAAGTTAAAACAGCAGCCGAGGGCTGCTGTTTTAACTTGCGTCATTCTTTTTTTAGCCTGTTTTTTTGCAACAAGCCTCACACCTCAAATTGCTTCACCGTCTCCTGCAGTTTTTGCGCCATTTCGGCCAGATTTTGGCTCGCCGACGCGATTTCCTGCATTGACGCCGACTGTTCTTCGGTCGCAGCCGACACCGTCTGCGTTTCCCCGGCCGCCTTCTTGCTCAACGCATCAATCGTTTTCATCGACGAAACGATGCTTTGGCTTCCATTGTCGATTTTTTGCATCGCAGCTGAGAAGCCATTGATTTCTTCTACTACCTGCCGCACCAAGCCGTCAATTTCCGTGAACGCGCCGCCCGCCTCGTTGACGACCTGCGTTCCGACGCTGACCTCACGTGTGCCGCTGTCCATCGCCGCCACCGCTTTCGCCGTTTCGTCCTGAATTTCACCGATCAGTGCGCCAATTTGCTTGGCGGCTTCCTGCGACTGCTCTGCTAATTTGCGAACCTCATCGGCCACCACGGCAAAGCCGCGCCCTTGCTCTCCGGCACGCGCCGCTTCAATCGCCGCATTGAGCGCCAGCAAATTCGTCTGCCCGGCAATGCCGGAAATCGTCTCGACGATCTGGCCGATTTCCTTCGAACGTTCGCCAAGATTCGCCACGACATTCGCCGACGTGTTGACGGTCTCTTCGATCAACTGCATCTGATGCACCGCCTTGTCGATCGACAGACCGCTCGCCTTAGCGCGTTCGGCCGCCTGCGCCGATTTTTGCGCCGCTTTGTCCGCATCGGTTGTCATATGCTCAATTCCGGCCGAAATCTCTTTGACCACTTTTTCCGCCTGCTCTACAGCTCGCAATTGTTCGTCCGTACCTTGCGCAATATCGGTAATCGAACCGGCCACCTGGCTCGACGCCTTAGCCGATTCCTCCGCGCTGGCTGTCAGTTCTTCCGAAGACGCAGCCACCTGTTCGGCGCTTTGGTTCACTTCAAGAATCAGCTTGCGTAAATTTCTTACCATCTTATTGAAATCCGTTGCCAAAGAAGCAATTTCGTCCTGGCCGCTTACGGATGCCTGCACGGTCAAATTGCCGTTCGCCACGACATTCACCTGCGAGGCCAGAAGTTCCATCGGCTGCGTCATGCGCTTTGCGGTGATGAACGTGACCAAAAGCACTAAGATCATCGCACCCAACGTAAGCGCCGCATAGAGCCACTTAAGGGCTGCCAGCGGTTTGTACACTACCTCTTGCGGCACGGCAATCGCCAACACCCAGCCTGTTGCAGGTACTTTCTTATGTACGACCATGACATCCTTATCATTGAAGCTATACTTGATGAAGCCCCGCTCATTGCTCAGCATTTCTTTGGTGCGTGCCGCAGACGCTTTGTCGCTTTCATCATTCAACACATTCTTATTCACAAGTTCGGCTACCGGATGCGCCAGCATCACGCCTTTGGCGTCAATCAGATAGGCATACCCCTCGCCGTTCAGATTGATATCCTTGATGCTGTCGACCAGCGTCTGCATCAGAATGTCCTCCGCCGCCACGCCGCGCAATTGACCTGCGGCGTTTTTCACCGGCATTGCGACCGAAACCGCCATCTTCTTCGTAACCATATCCAGATACGGGTCGGTAAAGATCAACTTGTCCTGCGCCTTTACCTCCTTATACCAGGAGCGTACGCGCGGGTCATAGTCCGCCGGAGGATTCCAACCGCTGCCGTCGATCATTTTCCCGTCCGCCGAGCCAAAATACACATCGGATAATTCCTTGTCCACCGTCTTATATCCCGCCAGCATCGGCACCGTGATTTCACCGTCGCCAACCGCGCTCTTCAGCGTTCCCACCGTGATTTCCAACATTTTCGCCTTGCTGATCAGCCAACCATCCAACTTGTTCGCGTGCGCATTGATGCTTTCGTTCAGTTCCTTCTCAATCCCGCTCGTCACTTGTTGTTCGGCAAATTTGTAACCGACAATCGATGTAATCAACAACACGAGCAGTGTCAGCACCGAGAAGATCAACGTAAGTTTGCCGCGTAATTTCATAACAATTCCCCCTCATCGCTCATTCCATCGCGTTTGTCAGTACTTTTTCCTTTTATCCGACTCCCTTCTGCAAAAAAAGACGCCTTTGTCCCGTCTCCGGCACAAAGGCGTCAAGCTTCGCTGCTTAAGTAAACCTTGTTCAGTCCTGACTCTATAAGATTTCTTCGCTTCTCTGCGATTGCGCTTGCATTTACTATTCTCTGCGCTTTCGCAAAAACCTTTCGCTTTGTTTACATTTTTTATTATCATTTTGTTAAATGACGGGATTATCTTGCGGATACTAAAAAACGCCTCCTGATTTTTCATCTGGTTAAGCAGCCCTCCATTTCGCCCACATAAACCTCCAACGGAATCAAAACCTCTGCCTCAACAACCAGCGTCATCGCTTCATCTCTTTATGATGAAAGATAAATACTTTAACACAAATCCGACAAAAAAACGGCAACCGCTGCTCTGCTCGCCAGGCGGTTGCCGTTTTTCACGTACTATGCTGCGTCTACGCCTCTGCTTCAGCAACTTCCGCTTTTCCTGCCGTCTGCGGGTTAACCTGCAAAACCCCCGCCGCAATCAGCTTTTTCAGCAAATCCTCCTGCACCGCCAGCGATTGCACAAAACCGTCCAACGGCATAATCAACCGCTGATTAATCTCCACCACCGGCTGCCCGTTCTCGCTCTGTAATTGCGGCTGCAGCGTCATCAAATCAAAACGCACCACATTCCCTGTCACATGCACCGCACTAATCGCATCGGCAAAAATCTCTCTGTTCATAGTCCATCCTCCTGCAAATTCATCTTCCCCGTATTATACCGCCATCCGTTTCCGGCCTATTAGAAATACTTCACCGCCTGCACCCAGATGCGCTGTTTGCTGTCCGGCGCCGCCAGAGCCTCCTCCGAACCAAGCTTCCAAGCGTAATCAAGGCGCAGCGCATAATCTCCAGGCCGACTGAAAATGAATCCCACACCGGCACCGGCTAACGTACGCCCGTTAGCCCCCGCTCCCGTCCAAGGATCCCTGTTCAGATTCACATGCCCCTGATCAAGATAGGCCGCCAACTGCAAATTCGGCCCAGGCAAATTCCAGCGCAACTCGCCGGTCGCTACATAGCCGCTGTCGCCGCAGGCCTCGTTCACCGGATAAGCCCGCACGCCGCTCGGCCCCCCCAAGGACATTTTTTCCGACGAGTCTAGATTCTTGCTGGCCGCCTGCGCCGCAAAAGACAAATGCAGCGCCAGGCGCTGGTTCACATTTTGCACCCGATACAAGCTGAGATTCGCCTTGGTGTAGCTGCCTTCCGTCCGCGCATCCGCGTCGTTCATGACAGCATCCGCCGACTCCAGACTCAAACGCCCATGCGTCAAATTCAACGCAAAGCTGTTATAACCGCCGCCCCAGAAATAATCGCGGCTGTCGCCGCTCAGACCCAACGTCAGGACGTCCGCCTGCTTGCGGTTGCTCGTTCCGACATAACCGATGCGATCCTCCAGCTTTTTATGCTCAAAGGAAATTCGTCCGTTAAGATTGTGATCGCGCGAACGCGTCCACGGATAGGTCGCAAAGATGCTCCAGGCGTCGGAAACGCCATCCGCATTCAAAGCGACGAACGCATCGCCCAGCGAATATGTCTGCCGCGCATAGGACACGCCCCATTTTGCTCCAGCATCGCCTAGCGGCCGCTGATAGGAAACGTTATAATCCGCACGGTCCTCGCCCCAGATAGTTCCAGCGCTCAAACTGTCTCCCCGGCCGCCGGGATTCAGAAAATTCCAGTTAACTCCAATCCGGTTCTTTCCGGTATAGCGACTGCCGTGATTATCCATATACAACTGACCGGTGCTGCGCACTCCGTCAGTCAGACGCACCAATAAATCCGCGGTGCCGGTCTCCTCTCCCGCCGTCAGGCTGGCCGCACTCTGCAGTCCGGCCGTATCGCCGAGCAGCAGCAGCGCCCGTTCCAATTCCTGTTCCTGTATGTAGTCCCCCGTACGCAGGCCATGCAGCAAAGCCTCGGCGCTCTTCGTGTCAAAACGGGACTGATTGTCGACGCGAATCTTGCCGTAACGTCCAACCAGCACCCTCATTTCCACCTCGCCTTTTTCGATTGACTGCGGCGGTAAAATCACCCGCGCCACCAGATAGCCTTTGCTGTGAAAATAACGGCTTACCTTTCGCGCATACTGCTCCAGTTCCGCCAGCGTCAACTCCTTTCCGTACGCCTCCTGCAGCAACGGCTGCAGCTCCTCTTGCGTATAAAGCTCCTGCCCGGTGATACGGATGCTTTC
Source organism: Negativicutes bacterium (assembly GCA_963667825.1). Classification (GTDB taxonomy): domain Bacteria; phylum Bacillota; class Negativicutes; order SG130; family SG130; genus Azotosporobacter. The sequence goes on from OY764022.1 coordinate 735,700, forward strand.
CACCCGCAGCTTCGTTCCTTCCTGCGGCAACGACCGCACCGCCTCCGGCTCCAGCTCCAACTTTGGTTTAGCCGTCGGCTGCAGCGGCAACAAATGTTCCTTGATCCCGCCCTGCGTAGTCGTATTTTCCTTTCCCTCCGGCGTCGCCGCCTCCGCCGTCAACGGCAGAACCGAAATCGCCGCCAACAATGCGCCATAAACGACTCGCTTCTTCATTCTCATTATCTTCAGCAATTTTTCAACCTCCGTTTATCCAATCTGACTTGCACCGGACATCTCAGCTCCCCTGTTCCCTTCATCCTCTTAAACATCCAGCTTCAAAGCCGCCATTTCTCCTACATTCACCCAGCCTAAGAACAACTGAACACTGCATCCTAATGAGCACTCCAGCCTACATCTTAAAGTTCCAGCACAAAAAAGCAAGTTACCTTCCGTAAAAAACAATGCCAATAAAACACGCTCAGAGTCACAGAACTTTTTCATCCGTCACTCTGAGCGCATTACTGCCTTGCCCGCCTTAATGCCCTGTCAGCTTTTGCAGCACTTCGCCTGTAATATCATTACCGCCAAGAGCCACGCTGTTTTTATGCATAAGCATAACCAATCCCTTTTCCGCAGCTACCGCCTTCATCGCCTCGCCTACACTCTCCACAATCGGTTTGAGAAGTTCCTGACGCTTCAGTTCAATCTGTTGTCCAAGTTGCCGATCCAGCATTTGCTTATCCTTATCATTCATCCCCGCAGACTTCGTCTGAAACTCCTTCAAAAGCGCATCACTCGCTACTTTCAACGCCTCGTTCGCTTTCGCCGCATCCGGATGGTTGTTGATCAAATACAGCACATCCACCACACCCGTTGATAAATCCGCCGGAGCCGCTTGAGCCGCCCCGCCAAATACGCCCAGGCATAACACCAGGATTACCGCAAACAAAACCATCTTCTTTTTCCGCCACATAGTTGCTGCTTTCATAAAAATCCTCCTTTTTTGTTGCCGTTTCTCCCGCTCCCTATAGCGTCGCTTTATAGCAAGAACAGTTCTTTCATTTCGTCAGCCTTCAGGCCCAGCTGCTCCCGCCCGGCCTCCAGCGCTGCCGCCACAAGCAGCTGCGGCTGGTTCAACATTTTTTGAGCCGCCTCATTTTTCGCCATCACCTTCGCCCCTGAGCCATAATGTTCCAAGACGAAGCTTGCCGTATTCCCTAGCTCATCCATCAGCTCGAACGACGCGTTTTTACTGCTCCCCGACATCGTCACCGGCACAGCAACCGCAACATTGCTTGCTTCGCGAATCGACAACACGCTATGAGGCGCATCAAAGCGATATACCGTTCGCTGTCCGCCTGAAGTATAGACTGCCACATCACCGCTAGCATCTCCCATATTCACCTGCAGTAATCCGCCGCCGATAATAACTTCGCCGCCGCTGACGTTCAACGTTCGGCCCAAGGATCCGTCGGCATAACGAAGTCTGGCTGTCTGCGCTGCGACGCCTGACGCATTAACGCCGCTTCGTTCTTGCGCTCCGGTCGCATTGCCTTGCTGTGAATTTTGCACCGCGCCGACATAGGCAGGATCTGTCACGGCCGCTTTGTTCACGGTTAGCGTGCCGTCCTGGAAGGTAATGTCATAGTTGGTCGACGTTAAGCCGCTCACGGAAATGCCGTATTTCCCCCCTTCGACCGCCCCTTGGGAATTGCCGCCGTATAGCAGCGTCCCAGCTAGGTCTCCCAGGCCTTCAGCGGCGACAAAACCGCTGCCGCTCACGCCGTTGCCGCCGCTATAAGGCAGCTTGTCATATGTTTTTTTTGCGTCGTTTGCGGTAAGGGTCAGCGCCGCTTTAGCAATGCTGCCGCTGACGCCGCCGTTAACGCTGCTCAAGCTATAGTTGCCCGCATCCGCCCCAGAAAAGCTGACGCCTGTAACGGTTACGGTTTTGCCGTTGCCGACGTTCTTATCGTCATAGCTGCCGCTGCCGGATACTGTCACTACATCGCTGCCAAAGACGCCGCTCAGACTGTAGTTGCTATTTTTGAGGATCGCCGCTGTCGATCCGTCATAGACCTTCTCCACCATGCCGGTTAAAGAGACCGTCAGCGGCGCAGGGGTTATCGTACCGCTGGCTCCTTGCGTGATCACCGTGTAGTTGCCGCCGTTCTTGCCATCGTTCAAGATGTAGCTGCTGACGTTCAGCGTGCTGCCCCCTGCGCCCAATACGTTTTTGCTAGCATAGGTCTGCGCCAGAGCGCTCAAGCTGTCGCCAGCCATCAGACCGGTGTAGGTCGGAGTCGCCGTCGCGCCGGTCGTGCCGTCGTAAACTTTACTGTCCGTCGCAGCCGTGATCGTCAACGTCGCCGGCGTAATGCCGGCGCTGGAGGTAATACTGTTCGCCGTCAGCGAGTAGTTGCCCGCATCTGCGCCGCTGAGAGTGATGCCGCTCAAGGTAACCGTTTTGTTGTTATCGACGTTTTTATCCGCAAAGGCGCCGCTGCTGTAGCTAGCGCTGATATCGTCACCGGCAATGAAATTGCCCAAGGTAATCCCGCCGCTGATCGTGGCGGCAGTAGTGCCGTCATAGACTTTGTTCGCCGCCGTTACTGAGGCAGTCAGGGGGCGAGCAGTAATCTTGCCGCTGACACTGCCGTCGATACTGCCTTGCACGTAGTAATTGCCAGCGTCCGCGCCATCTAGTGTATAGGTCGGCACAGTTACGCTTTTACCATTATCAACATTTTTATTGTCATAACTTCCGCTTCCGGCGAAAATGACTTCATCGCCAGAAACTTTACCGCTCACTTTAAAGTTGGCGTTCGTCAGCGTCGCCGTGGTATTGCCGTCATAGAGCTTCTCCACTTCGCCTCTCAGAGAGGCCGTCAGAGGTGCCTTATCGATTGCGCCGGTGTTGGCATTAACCGCCGTAACGGCATAGTTCGCCGCATCTGACGCATTAGCGAAAGTAATCTCTGGAATCAGAAGTTTATTACTGCCGGCCTTTTTATCGCCATATTTTTCACTGAGTGTGCAGACATCATAGACGGTACCGCTGGTCACCGTCGACTCTGTCGACGCGCTCATGCCGCCATCGTAGGTCTTGGTATTGGCAACAGCCGTGATCGTCAACGTCGCCGGCGTAATGCCGGCGCTGGAGGTAATACTGTTCGCCGTCAGCGAATAGTTGCCCGCCTCTGCGCCGCTGAGAGTGATGCCGCTTAGCGTAACTGTTTTGTTATTGCCAACGTTTTTATCCGCAAATACGCCGTTGTTGTAGCTGGCGCTGACCGTGTCGCCGCTGACGAGATTGTTTAGATCGATAACGCCGCTAATGGTCGCAGCGGTTGTGCCGTCATAAACCTTGTTCACCGCCGTTGCCGAAGCCGTCAACGGCCGCTTCGTAATCGTCACGCTGCCGCCGGACAGCGTGTAATTGGACGCCTTGCCTGTGCCGTCCGCCAGCGTTAACCCGCTTACATCCGTAAGGTTTTGCACTCCCACGATCTTGCCTGCCATGGTTCCCGCGCCGGAAAGCTGCAGCGTCTGTCCGTTTATGCCGGTAATGACGCCGCCCGTAAAATCGCCGTCTGCCGCTCTTGTCGTACCGTCATATACATGGCTGCCGCTGAGCGTCAGCGCCTTCGGCGTAATGGTCAGCTTCGCAGCATCCGCATAGGTGATGAGATACCCCTGCTGGCTGTTCGTATATAAGCCGGTCAGCCCATATGTTCCCGCATCCGTGTTTTCGGTCCATTTTAAGACTCCGCTTACTTTAGCGCCATCATAGGCTCCTCTGTCCGGCGTATACGCCGCACCGGCTGGTCCGGCAGCGGCATTGCCGTCATACTCTTTCGTCGCCGCAGTCGCCGAGACCGTCAGGGGCGTCAAAAAGCTGCGCAAAAGCGGCGCCGTCTGACCGCCGTTAAGATACCAGACCGCGCTCGTATCCCAGTCACTGTACTTTCCAGCAACCTTCATCTCCGCCGTCGTCAATCCGATACCGCCGCCGGCGCTCGTTGTCTGGCCCGTCTTATTTTTATCCCAATAACTGCTGGTAATAGTTGCTTGATAGGCGTTCCCCACCAGACCGCCTGGATAGTAACTTGGCGCACTTACAGCGCCCGCTGCATAGCTGAAACTGATGCTGCTATTACTTAATTGCCCTACCATTCCTCCTGTATAACCATTTGTCCCGGTGACGTTGCCCGTAGCATAGCTGTTGCTAATGCTGCTATTACCGAAGACCATACCAACCAGTCCGCCGACTCTGGTATTTCCGCCGACAGCGCCCGTGGCGTAGCTGCGCGTAATCTGTCCGCCGTCCATCTCTCCCGCCAGGCCGCCTACACGCTCTGAGCTTCCGGTGACATTGGCTGTGGCATAGCTGTCGCTGATGCTGCCGCTCTGCACCATCCCCGCCAGACCGCCGACATCAGACCCCGTCCCGGTGACGTTGCCAGCAGCATAGCTGCCGGAAATGCTGCTGGCATTCCTCATCGACCCCGTCAGTCCGCCGACTCTGGTAGTTCCGCCGACAGCGCCCGTGGCGTAGCTGTTCGTAATCTGTCCGCCGTCCATCGCTCCCGCCAATCCGCCGGTTTCACTGCCTGTTCCGGTAATACCGCCTGTGGCGTAGCTGTCGCTGATACTGCCTTTTAACGTTCCTGCTAAGCCTCCTACGCCCCCGCCGCCACTGACTGTGCCTGTCATGTAATGGCTCGAGGCGATGCTGCCGCTCTGCACCTTCCCCGCCAGACCGCCGACATAAGACCCCGTCCCGGTGACGTTGCCAGCAGCATAGCTGCCTAAAATGCTGCTGGCATTCCCCATCGACCCCGTCAGGCCGCCGACGCCGATATTTCCGCCGACAGCGCCCGTGGCGTAGCTGTTCGTAATCTGTCCGCCGTCCATAGCTCCCGCCAATCCGCCGGTTTCACTGAGTGTGCCGGTAACACCGCCTGTGGCGTAGCTGTCGCTGATACTGCCTTGCAGGTATCCCGTCAAACCGCCCACCCGATTGCGTCCGCTTACCGTACTGTTCGTGTAATGGCTCGCGGTGATGCTGCTGCCGCTGTTCACCTCCCCTGCCAAGCCGCCGACATGAGAATCGCCGCTGACAGCGCCCGTGGCGTAGCTAGTATCCATAGTGCCGGATAACTCGCCAACCAGGCCGCCAATCGTGACTCCTTCTCCGCCAATGTTTACGACTGTGCCGGTAATAGCACCTGTAGCGTGGCTGCCGCTGACGCTGCCGCTCAGCTGTCCTGCTAAGCCGCCTACCCAACGCACCCCGGTAACCGCGCCTGTGGCATAACTGTCGCTAATAGCGCCGCTCAAGTCTCCCGCCAGACCGCCGACATAGTATTTTCCCTCTACGCTGGTATTGGCATAGCTCTTCGTAATAACGCTTGCAGCGCCTGCTACCTTAATGCCGCTTCCCAAGAGACCGCCGACATAATATCCCGTCCCGGTCACGCTGCCGGTGACATAGCTGCTGCGGATCGTACCGCCCGACATATACGCAGCCAAACCGCCGACATTGTTGAACCCTTTAATATTCGCCGCCGTCAAGCCCACATTGGCAAGCAACACGCCGCCGCCCTGGGTCCAGCCAAATAAACCAACCGTATTTTCACCCGGCCGGTTGATAGTCAAGGAAGAAATGGTATGCCCGCCGCCGTCGAAGATGCCTGTAAAGCGGTTTAACGAGTTATTGATCGGCGCAAAGCCCGCACCGCCGTTCCAGCTGCCGGTGCTTGAGGCATTGATATCCGCGCCGAGAAAATACTTGCCGCTCAGATTGCCGTTCATGCCCTGCAAATCCAGTCCGGTCGTGCTGCCTGCCGCGCCCAGCCTGGTGATGACGGTGTAATCCTGATTATTGATGCGCAAAAAGCCGTTGCCGGAGCGCGTGCCGAAGTTTACTTTTCCCGTAAAGCCGGACGCGGTCAGGCCGTAGTCGATGACGCCGTCAACGCCGAGCGCCCCTTTCGTGCCGCTGGTCATTTCCAGAGCGGCTGTGCCGCTGGCGGAAAGAGTGGATTTGATATTGATGTTGCGGTACGCCGATAGGGTCAGCTTGTTGGCGTTCCAGGAGAGCGGCGCGATAATGTTGATGTCGCCGTTGCCGCTGCCGCCGCTTGTATTGTAGGTGGCGCCATTGGCCGTATTTTGATTCTGAGTGGTGGTAATGGTGATATTGGAAGAACCGAGGGCCGTTTGCAGGTTGCTGTTATTCCAATAGTTCGTTCCCGTCGCCCCCGTACCGATCGTGAAGTCCTCCGGGTCGAGCAGCCAGCTGCCGGTTTTCCCCTTGATCGCGGTAGTATCGACTTTCGCGGAATCTGCCACGGTCAGCGTTTGCTTACCCGAGGTTTCCACTTTACCTCCGTCGCCGCCTTCGCTGCCGCCCTTGGCGGAGATGCTGCCGCCGAAGGTGGTATTTTTGTCGGCCCAGACGACGACCGTGCCACCGTTGCCGTTAGTTACAGCGTCGGCCATAAGAGACGCGCCCGCAGCTACAGTGGTTTCCTTGGCCCGCTGCTCGCTGCCGCTGCCCTGATAGTTGCCGCCCGCAAGAATCGTGCCGCCGCCAGCATCGCCGGAAGCGTTAATGACCGACGTTTCGCTCAAGGACACCTTGTCCCCCAACACCTTCACTGTGCCGCCAGTCTGCCCCGCTTCGAGGCCAGAGACGTTGAGGCTGCCGCTGTTGCGCACGACGCCGTTCGCGCCGCCTTCGAGGCGGATCACGCCGTTTTTCGCCGTGATGCTTTTCGCTTCAATCACGCCGCTGTTGTTGACCACCATACCTGCCAGAGCATCGGCGGATTTGGCGCTCATCACCACCAGACCCCCGTCAGCCCGGATGAGTCCCTTGTTACTCGCCAGCGCCGCCACGGCCTCTTTGTCTACCGACAGCTGCAACAGACCATCGCCGCTAAAATCGAGATTCACCTGGCTCCCCGCACCCAAAACGGCAGTCCCTTCCTTGGCCACAATTACCCCTTCGTTCGCGACATTCGCCCCAAGAAGCGCTACGTAGCCTTTCGCGGCGGCAGACAGTTCGCCCTGATTAACGACGCTTTGGCCGCTCGCTCCGCTGAACTTATAGTTGCCGTTCAGAAAGTCTTTATCGGAAAGTCCGAGCGTCGACGCCGCCAAGCCTCCGACGTTGACCTGCGCCCCCTTGGCGAAAAGCACGCCGTTGGGATTGATTAAGAAGACCTGACCGTTGGCGGACAAGGTGCCGTAGATCGCGCTGGCATTGTTGCCGGTGACGCGGTTCAACGCGATGGCCGACGCTCCCGGCTGATTGAAGCGTACCGTCTCGCCCGCGGCAATGTTGAAGCTGTTCCAGTTGATGATCGCCTTGTTGCTGGCTTGGTTGATCGTCGTCAGCGTCCCATTCTGGCTGATCGTGGCGTTTCCCGCCGCGACCGTGCCGCCCTCCGGCGCGGCCTGCGCCGTGCCGGAGCTGCCGAGCAGCAGCGTCCCGGCCAGTAAGCCCCCCAAGACCTGGCGCAGCGCCTCCCGCTGCCAGGTCCTCTTCCATTTACGTCGCATAAAAAAGCCTCCTTCATCTATAAAAAATCGCATCTGCAAATTGCCTTAAATAAACACTCCACCCTAGACTTTAAATTTCCGGCCAAAAAAAAACAAGCGACCTTCCGTAAACGAGACTTTTCTTCCGTGAACATCCACACCTTCGTAATCAACTTAATCAACTATCCTACCAGACGGAAAAAAGTCGAAACCGGTCATTATTACGATCGGTTTCGACTTTTTGCATTTACTTCAAACAGAGGCTTCCTCCGGCAGCTTCAACATGATTGAAGTCTTGAAAATCTCCGCAGTATACTTCAATTCAAGCACGCCCTGATATTTCGCGATGATCGACCGAACGCTGGTCAGACCGACGCCCTCTTCGTCACCGGAACGTTTGCGGGAAAGCAATGCTTCAGACGCAGCCGATGCTTTGACGATACCATCATGACTGTTATCCAGCGTCAGCACCAGCATTCGCCCGATCTGTTTGATGTGCAGACTGATGAAACGCTCTCCCTCTGTCATGCGCCGACAAGCTTCGATCGCATTCTCTAATACGTTCCCCAGAATGATGCAGACGTCAAAATCAGCGACGGCAAGCGCCGGCGGAATATCCGCCTTGAGCGTGAGAGCGATTTCACTTGCTGCTGCGACGTTTTTATAATGCTGCAGGATTGCATCAACGATGTAATGGCGGCTGAGCGCCGGTTGCTCGCTCGTCTGCAACTGGACCTCGTATTTCTTTAGATATGTTTCAAGCTGTTCATATTGTCCGTGCTGCAGATATGTTTGCAGGACCAGAATATGGTGGCGCAAATCATGCCGCGCCATCCGTGCGCTTTCGATATGCTCCGTCAGGGCTTTATAGTGATTGGCTTGCGCGCCAAGCAAGCGGTCCGTCATCCTGATATGCTCATGCAAGGTCGCATTCTTATCCGTTTCTTCCATCACCTTGATCAAGATGAAATAAATCGAAAAAAAGCTTATCCCCAAAATACAGCGCGTCAGATAGTAGCGCCAGTCCATCAGATTCTCCTTCGAGATCTCGACGCCGAAAATGACGGCGATGATCAGCACCGTGAACGGGATGATCCAGATATAATTCCAGACCTTGGTCTCTTTCATCGCCAATAGCGGCATCAGCTTCCGCCTGATGAAGCGATAAATCAGCGGATACGTCAACAACAACTGGATCACGATCACAACATCGGTGATGAAATAAGGCGGCAAAGCAAAATGCGGCTCCAGCAGCACCTCGATGATGTTAGCCGTGTTGCCGACAATCGCCGAATAGGTGAACATCATCAGATATACGAAGAAATGCTTGCCCGGCTTCTCCTTGATCAACCAAAAGGAAAGCAGCAGATAAACGAAACCGAATTTAACACGAAACCCCTGCAGCAAGAGCATGTTATGCAATTCTTCCCTGTAAATAAAAAAACTGATGAGCTGAAATAGGAATACGCTGGCGTAGATGCAACAACAACGCACGAGTGGAAAGCGAAGCTTATCGAAAAAAGGGTAGTAGCGCAAAAAAGCGAACGGCACATTATAAATAAAAAGGTAGAAGACTACGCTTAAGTCGGCCAACATCCTATTCCTCTCTGGCTACGGCAAACAGGAAATCCATGTACCGTTGCTTGATCGCTCTTTTTTCCGACTGACGGATAGGCACCCTCACACCTGACTGCAGCAGAAAATCATTCTCTTCCACACTGACGATGGCCTGCATGTTGACGATATAGCTGCGATGACAGCGCAAGAAAGAGTCGGTCTCCAGCTTTTGTGCAAGTTCATCCAGCGAAAGATAGGTCTTTAGCTTTTCATCCTTCTTATGAATGAAACAGGCTTTGTCGTACACCTCGACATATTGAATGGAGTTGACCAAAATCTTGACTGTGATCCGATCAGAAAGCACTTCGATGTATTTTTGCAATTGATGTTTGATTTTTTTTGCACGCGCAAAAACTTCAGCGATTTTTTCTCCGTTGATCGGTTTAAGCAGATAGTGCAGCGCGTTCAACGCAAAACCATCCAACGCGAATTCCCTGCTGCCGGTCACAAAGACCAGCAGGCAATCCGGATCGATCGCCCTAATCTCCCTAGCCGTGTCAATGCCGCTCAAACTCTTCATATAGACATCCATGAAAACAATCTCGAACTTTTCTTTAGCAAACACCTCCAACAGAGCTTCGCCGCTGTCATATTCCATAATGATTGCGTTATAGAAATTATTGCGGCAATATTCCTCAACGCTCGTGGATAAATATTGCCTTTCATCGTTCAGATCCTCGCAAATGGCGATCCTCATCAGTCGCTACCCCCTCCTGCCTTTAACTATTAACCTACCGTTTCTAAATCACGGATAAAACTAATAACCCGCGAAATTCGCGGGTTTCATTCATCTCTTGCTTTAAAATTGGTGGAGACGAGGGGGATCGAACCCCTGACCTTTTGAATGCGAGCCAAACGCTCTCCCAGCTGAGCTACGCCCCCACTACCTACATTACATATTATACCACTCTTTGCTGCAATAATTAACAGTTTTTTTCGCTTTAGATCAACTTTTTTATTCCGTTATCCGCTGGCGATGGCTGTAGACGGTGAAGCCGTTGCCTTTTGCCGCGCCGACCAGCGTGATGCCGAGTTCTTCGGCCAGATCCACCGCGAGCGTGGTCGGCACGGAGCGGGCGATCACGATGGGGACGGACATCTTGCTCAGCTTGAGCAGGATTTCCGACGAGACGCGACCGCTGAAGACGATCGCCTTGTCCTGCATCGTCCACTTTTCTTTCAGGCAACGCCCGTACAGTTTGTCAAAGACGTTGTGACGGCCGATATCTTCGCTGTAAGCGAGGAAGCGTCCTTCGGCAGCCACTGCGCCGCAGTGAACGCCGTGCGTCAATTGATGCGTGGCAGCCGCCGCTTCGAGCGCATGCGCGTAGCGGTTTACCATCTCCGCCTGGATGCGCAGTTCACTTTCGACATGTTTGCTGACCGCAGCGTCATTGGCGAAATAAAATTCCGCGCGGCCGCGACCGCAGCAGGCAGAGAGGCAGCGTTTCAGATAACGCCCTGCGATCTCCGCTCTGGCTTCGTCCGCCTCCAGCCAGATCATGCCCCGTTCGCGGTCAAGCGTCCGCTTTGTCAGCGCCGCGCTGTCTTTGATCATGCCTTCCGAAACGACAAAGCCGAGCGCCAACTCTTCTTCCTCGCTCGGCGTGCAGAGCATCGTGACGATTTCTTTGCCGTTCAGATACAGCGTCAACGGCATTTCTTCCGAAATCGGCGCATCGATTGTTACGCCGCCCTGCTTCGTGATGCGCAGCGCCGTGCGATAATCGACCGCCAGCGGCTGGCGCGTATCCGGATTATTCTTTTTCACCGCACCAGCCACCTCCTCGTCTGAGCAAAGTGTTTTCTCAAAGCTTGCCGATCTCCTTCGCCGCCGCGAAGCGTTTGTTCTTGGTTGTTTCCTTCAGCATTTCGTCATCGACGATGACGAACGCGTCGCCGGGGCAAATGGCTACGCAAGCCGGGCCTTCGCTGCGCCCCAAACACAAATCGCATTTTTGCGTGACGAAGACTTCCTTCGCTTCGCCGTCCGCCTGCAAACCGTGCTGCGCTACCGTCCGATCATTGACGATCAGCGGCTTGACGTCAATCGCGCCAAACGGACAGACGACCATGCATTTTTTGCAACCGATGCAAAGCTCGTCATATACGATATTGCAGCCGTCTTTCTGGACGATCGCACCTTCCTTGCAGACATTGGCGCACGGCGCATCTTCGCATTGCCTGCATTGCACCGGCATCGTCACCCGCGCGGCGCGCACCAGCGAAAGGCGCGGTATGAACGGCAACTGATTTTCATTGGCCGCATTCACGTCAACACTGAGATGCGCAAGCGCGCAGGCGATCTCACACGCCTTACAACCGATGCAGCGGCGCGGATTGGCTACGATAAACCGGTTCATGACGGTTTCCTCCGGTCGCTATACGTCGTATGCAACAAATGATGCGACGTATGCCCCAGCGGTTCGCCGAGAAATTCTTTGTAGAGCTGCTGAATCGCCGGATTTTCATGCGACTTGCGCGTTTTCAGCTGCGCATCGTGGCCATACGTGGCCACCGTGCGATTTTCGTAGGCGAGCGCACGATCTTCCGGCAACAAGACCTTCGGCTGCCCGCCGCCGCTTACGCAGCCGACCGGACAAGTCATGACCTCGATAAAATGATAGTCGGCGTTACCGGCGGCGACCTGTTCGAGCAGCGGTTTTGCATGCTGCAGTCCGGCCACGACCGCTACCTTGACTTCTTGTCCGCCAACCATAAGACTCGCGCTGCGAATGCCTTCGCCGCCGCGAATGAATTCGAGTTCCGGTTTGTCGAGCGGCTTTTTGTTCACCAGTTCCCAGGCTGTGCGAAGCGCCGCTTCCATCACGCCGCCGGTCGCCCCGAAAATGTGTCCCGCGCCGCTATAGAGACCGAGCGTCGCATCGCCTTCTTCATCGGGCAGCGCAGCAAAATCGATCTGCGCCTCTTTCAGAAGATAGGCAAGCTCGCGCGTCGTCAGTACCGCATCGACATCGGGGCGGCCTTCGCTCGCGAGTTCGGGACGAGCCGCTTCATACTGCTTGCAGGTGCAGGGCATGATCGCCACGCTGTAGACCTGCTGCGGCTCGAGATTGTCAATTTTTGCACCGTACGTCTTAAAGAGCGCGCCCGCCATCTGCTGCGGCGATTTGCAGCTCGACAGATGCGGGATCAGTTGCGGATATTCCTGTTCGACATGTTTGACCCAGGCGGGACAGCAGGACGTGAACATCGGCAGCACGCCGCCGTTTTGCAAACGCGCCAGCAGTTCGCTGCCTTCTTCCATGATCGTCAGGTCGGCGGCAAAATTCGTGTCGTAGACGCGGTCGAAGCCGAGTCGCCTTAACCCGGCGACCAGTTTGCCAGGCGTCAGCGAACCCAGTTCGAGGCCGAAATCTTCGGCAATCGCCACCCGTACCGCAGGCGCGCACTGCACAAGGGTATGCAGCGAGGCATCGGCCAGCGCCGCCTTGACCTTCGAAAGAGAGCTTTGGCAATAGGCGGCAAAGAGCGGTTCTTTGACGCCTTGCGGCATGCCGCGCTGCGCCAGCCGTTCCTTGCGCGGCGTCGTTTCTTCCGCTGACAGCGAATCGAACGCACTGCAGGTTTGGACGCATTGCCCGCACAAAACGCAGCGGCTCTCGTCAATCCGTTGCGGCTCGCCCTGCGTTCCCTGAATCGCATCGACAGGACACGCTTTCGCGCAGCGCCTGCAACCGGTACAAAGTTCTTGATCTATCATTATGCTGGAAGACATCATCATTGACCGCCTCTCTTAGCCTAGGAATTTTTTCATCGAGTCAAGCGTCGCCAGCGCCGCTTCGGTGCTGCGCCGTTTTTTCGTTTCCGCCGGACGGATCAGCGTCAGAGCCTGTTCCGGACAGGCGTTCACGCAAGCCGGGCCTGTCAGTCGCTGCGTACACAGGTCGCATTTGCTGGCAACCAGTTTTTCTTTTCCCTGTAAGCCGTCAGCTGCTTCCTCTTTAAGAATTTCCTGCATCACCACTTCACCATAGCGGTATTGCGGCGTCATTTCGAGTGCACCGAACGGGCAGGCCAGCATGCAGGTCTTGCAGCCCATGCAACGCTCCGCATCAATGACGATTGCATTCTTGGCTTGCCGGATCGCCGCGACCGAGCAGACATTGGCGCAGGGCGCGTCTTCGCAATGACGGCATTGCACCGGCATCGTGACTTCCGCCGTATGAACCAAGTATAGTTTAGGCAGCAGCGGTTCCGTTACGCAACCGACGGTTTTTCCCCGATAAGTGGCATGCGCCGCAGCGCAGGCCAGCTCGCACACTTTGCAGCCAATGCATTTGTGCGGATCGGCGATGACAAAGGAATTTAACGAATTGTTCATGACGACGCCTCTTTCTTTCCTTGCTTTTCTTGTTCGCCCCAGAATTTTTCGCGTTTCAGCAGCAAACGCTGCGCCGCCAGCAAATCCTCAGAATTGTTCACGTTGAAAAACGGCTGCTGCGCCCAGTGGTATGGCTCGTATTCCGCCTTTTCAATATAACGCACCTTCACCTGCGGCAAAAAGTCGACAATCCTGCGCTTTCCCCCGGCAGCCAGACACGCTTCAATCGGCGCAATGCAATCTTTCGTATAAAAGGCGTGCAGCGCTTCCGTGGCGTCGCCGTCTTTTGGCATCGTCACCTGATAGCCACTCGCCTGCTCGGCCATATAGCGGATAAAAGCCGGCTGTAAAAACGGCATATCGCAGGCGACGATAAAATTCAGCTCGGTTTCCGTCCGGCAGAGTCCGGCATGAATGCCGCCAAGCGGCCCCTGTCCAACGACCTTGTCGCCAACCATCGTGAAGCCGAGATGTGCATATTCGTCCGGCCGGTTGGTGACGAGGAGAGGCAGACGTGAAAAGGTTTGCCGCAAACCGTCCAAGACCCGTTCGATCAAAGGTTTGTCAGCCAGCGAAACGAAAGATTTATCCTGCCTCATGCGGCTGCTCCTTCCGCCCGCCAGCACGATCGGCGTAATCTGCTCCAGCATCAAGATTCCTCCCTAATAATGGCGTAAATAAACCACAGGCGGCAAAGCCGCCGCAGAAATCGCTTTGCGATTTGACGGTTCAAACCAGCAAGCCGCGTTGCGGCTTCTGTGATGCCGAAGGCATCTGTGGTTCAACAACGATCGGTTGCGTAATCTTTTCCACCCGCACCGCGCAGACCTTGAACTCCGGCGTACCGGCCACCGGATCGGCGGCGCTGTTCGTTAAACGGTTACCAGGACTTTCCGTGAAGTGAAAGGTGATAAACGTCAGACCCGGCGGCACACGATCGGTGATTTGCGCTTCGGTGTCGACAACGCCGCGGCGGCTGGTCACCCGGATCGCATCGCCGTCCTCAACTCCGAGCGCGGCGGCATCGAACGGATTGATTTCCAGCGCTTCCTTCGGATGCGTACCATTCAAGCCCCAGCTGCGCCTGGTCATCGTGCCGGTGTGATAATGCGCCACCACCCGCCCGGTCGTCAGCATCAACGGATATTCTGCATCCGGCAGTTCAGCCGGATCGCGATGTCCGACTGCGGAAAAACGCCCCAGACCTCGATTGCATTGACCGATGTGCAGCACCGGCGTGCCGGGATGATCTTCGCTCGGACACGGCCATTGCAACCCTTTTTCCGCTAGGCGTTGATAAGAAATCCCCGCATAGCTCGGCGTCAGACGCCGCATTTCGTCAAAGACATCCTGCGGCGAACGATAGCTTTCCGGCCGTCCCAGCGCCGTGAGCAGATCCGCGAGAATGCGCCAATCCGGGCGGCTGTCGCCGATCGGCGCTATTGCCTGGCGCAGCAGTTGCACCTTGCGTTCCGTATTGCTGAAGGTGCCTTCTTTTTCCGCAAAGCTTGCACCCGGCAGAACGACGTCCGCCATTTCGGCCGTCTCCGTCAGGAAAATATCCTGTACGACGAGAAAGTCGACATGTTCCAGACAGTGCTGGACATGATTGATGTCAGGATCGCTGCGCAGCGGATTTTCGCCAAACACGTAGAGCACTTTGACCTTCTCTTCTTCGATCGCTTCCAATACCTGCGGTATCGTCAAGCCCGGCCGCGCGGAAAGTTCAACCTGCCAAGCCTTTTCAAACTTTTGCCGCACCGCTTCCTCCTGAACCGGTTGATAACCGGGCAGCACATTGGGCAGCGCGCCCATGTCGCAGGAACCCTGCACATTGTTTTGACCGCGCAGCGGATTGACGCCGGCCTTCACCTTGCCGATGTTGCCGGTAAGCAGCGCCAGATTCGCCACCGCCAAAACATTGTCAACGCCGCTAGTATGCTGCGTGATTCCCATCGTATAGTACGTCGCGGTATTGGCTGCGCGACCGATGATGCGCGCCGCTTCTCTGATTTTAGCGGCCGGTACTGTCGTAATCGTTTCCGCCATTTCCGGCGTATAATCCTGCACCGCCGCCGCAAAAGCCGGATAATTTTCCGTACGCGATTTGATAAAATCACAATCGCCCATTCCTTCGGCAATAATCACCTGCGCCAGCGCATTTAAAAGCGCAACGTCAGTGCCCGGCTTTAGACGCAGCCAAACATCGGCGGCATGCGTCAGATCGATCTCGCGCGGATCGGCAACGACGAGCTTGGCGCCCCGTTCTTTGGCGCGCAGCATGAAAAGACCAATCAGCGGATGGCATTCCGTCGTATTTGTTCCAATGGCAAACATGGCATCTTGCGGCCCCAAGCGATCAAGTTCGTTGATCGAGTTGGTCATTGCGCCGCTGCCGAATGCTGTGGCCAGACCGGCCACGGTGGGAGCGTGTCAGAGACGGGCACAGTGGTCGATATTATTCGTTCCCACCGCGGCGCGCATCAATTTTTGCATCAGATAGTTTTCTTCATTCGTGCAGCGTGCGGAGCTGAAACCCGCGATGCTGTCCGGCCCATGTTTTTCTTTTGCCTGTTTTATTTTGTCGGCGACAAGTCCGAGCGCTTCCGGCCAGCTGGCCGCTACCAGTTTACCGTTCTTTCGAATCAGCGGCGTCGTCAAACGGTCGCGGTGATGCACAAAGTCAAAACCAAAATGCCCTTTCGAACAAAGTTTGCCTTGGTTTACCGCTTCCGGCGCATTATTGGCCGTAACTTTTTTGATCCGTTCCCCTTCAACATGAAGGTAGAGCGTGCAACCTGTACCGCAGTACGGGCAGACCGTCAATACCTGTTTCATCCTTCAACCTCCCGCCCGGTTTGAGAGCCCGGGCATCTATCGTTTGGCGCAACTTTTCATGATTATTCACAATGTCTTCATTATAGCTTTTGCCTGCGCCGCTGTCGAACGGATTCCTTGCCCCTAACGCGGGAAATAGCGCCTTTCTCCAGCGCCTTTAGAGAATCGCTGACGCTGGCGGCTATTTTGATGCCGCAGCCGCTTTCTTTGCAGCTTTTCCCTTTACAAAATAAAACGGCCTCCGGCAAACGTTTCCGCTTCGCCTGAGGCCGTTTTTCTATTGCATAATTTCCTTGACCGTCGTCAGCCCGTCGATGAACGAACGACCGCTCTTTCGTTTCAGACTGAGATCGCTGACCACTACCTGCATCACCGGCACGCGCTGGTACTTGCCGAACTTGTCAGGCGCTCCGGAAGAACCGAGCGAGTGGATCACATAGTAGAGGCCGTCTGCCTTACCCAAGTAAAGCATGGTATGTCCGGGCATATAAAGCGTGCTGCCGGGTCTGACCGTATCCAATACCGCAGCCGCGCCGCCCGGCGTGACCGGATAATTCTTCCCGATCGACGCTTCCTGTTGGTCGGCATCGCGCGGCAGTCTAAAACCGAACGTGCGATAGACGTCCATGATCAGACTCGAGCAATCGACGCTGTCCTTCAGTCCGCCCCAGCCGTAAGGCTGGCCTTTGAATTTGAAGGCTTGGCGCAATACGTTTTCAGTGGTGTACGGCAGATAACCGACTTGCACATCGGCGTTCTCGGCTAAGCGGTATTCAGTAAAAACAACGCCGCCTGCCGCATCGCGTTTCGGAAGCAGCACCGTATGCGCGGATGCATCCTCTTTTTTAGCCAACGGCAAGCGGCTGCCCATTTCCAGAAGCACGGTCTGCGCATCAAGCGTCAGAGCCGCTTTGCTGCCGGTAACCACGACGAAACGTTCCGCCGCAAGATACTCCTGCCATGCTTTGCGCTCCGCCGCTACAGCGACGACATCGGCCGCCAGCCAGCCCCGATAGTTTTCGCTTTGCACGAACAGCCACAAACCATCCGGACTGCGCTGCAAAATCACGACGCCTTCGCCCGGATTAAGGATCGTACTTTGATTCTGGTCAAACTCCTTGTCGGTCGCGCTTTCAAAGACCGGCGTCGCGGTCGGTACCGCGCGGACATGGCTGCGTACGGTGATCAGGCCGTATTCCACCGCATTCATCGGCTTGACCTTGTCCGTGTTGGTCCGCAGCATTACCTGCCGCTTCCACTCGTTCGTCATCGGCTTGCCGTTCACGTAGCCGTCCGGCATCCGGCACTCGGAAAGCCACTGCTTTAACGCCGTTCCCGGCACTTGCGCCGGATAACGGAGCAGATCATAAACGATCGTCGGCTGCTTGCTGCGCAACTCTTCATTATATTGTACAATCTCCGCACCGCTCATCAGCACCTGCTCCCGCTCCGGCATACGTGCCAGCCAGTAATCAAGCGCCTGCTTGTCGTCCGTCGCCGCTTGCGCGCCGCCTGACCAACAGGCAAAAATCATTAACAGCATCGCTATAAATCGCATCGTTGTTCCCCCTCACTTCATTCCTCTAAAAAGCAAAGTTTCCTTGCCGAAAAACCGGAACCTCACGGCCATCGGCGGTGATGCCAGTAATCGACAAATCGGCCGTGCCGATCATGAAATCTTCATGCACCAGCGAATCGTTGACGCCGCGTTCGGCCAGTTCTTCGGGCGACATGTTTTCGCCGCCTTTGATGCAGATCGGATACGCTTTGCCGAACGCCAAATGGCAGGAGGCGTTTTCATCGAACAGCGTGTTGTAAAAGAGGATGCCTGAGTTCGAAATCGGCGAATCGAAAGGCACCAGCGCCACTTCGCCGATAAAGCTGGCGCCTTCATCGGTCTCGAGCAACCCCTTCAACACTTCATACCCCTGCTCGGCGCTGAACGAAACAATCTTGCCTGCTTCGAACGTCAGTCTGAAGCGATCAATCAGATTGCCGTGATAATTAAGCGGCTTCGCACTGAAAACGGTTCCGCTGATGCCGCTTTTCAGCGGCAGCGTGAAGATCTCTTCGGTCGGCATATTAGCGAAAAATTCCACGCCGCCCGGCGTACGTTCGGAACCGCCCAGCCAGATATGTTCTTTCGGCAGTTCAATCGTCAGGTCAGTCCCCAGGCTATTCTTATACTTCAGGTAGCGAAAAGAATGCCCATTCATGAAATCCATCGCCGTTTGCAGCTGCGCCTGATGCTGTTGCCAAGCCGCGACCGGGTCGGCTTCGTTCACCCGTACCGCTTGATAGATCGCCTGCCATAATTTTTCGAGCGCCGCCTCTTCATCAAGCTGCGGAAACACTTTGGCCGCCCAAGCCTTGGTCGGCATCGAAACGACGCACCAGGCGTTGCGATGCGCCATCATCCGTTCGCGATATTCCTTAAGTGCGCTCGTGCTGGCTTTCATCGCGCGAGCCACCCGATCCGGATTGACATCTTTCAGCAATTCGGGATCGGAGGCTGCAATGCTGATCACGCCGGCCCCCTGCCGCGTCAGATTGACAAACATATCTTTCTGCCATGAAGGAAACTCATCAAAAATTTCCTCCGGCCCCATTTGATAACGCAGCTTGGCGAATAATTCATCGCGCCAGCTGATTACCACATCACGTGCACCTGCCTGATACGCTACTTCCGCCATCGCTCTGGCAAACGGGGCGCACTCAATCGGCGAAACGATAATCAGCGTCTGGTCTTTCTGCACATTAACCCCAGTCTTTACAATCAACCGGGCATATTTTTTCATCAATTCCTGTTCCATATTTCTTCATCCCTTCTTTTATCTCTCATAAATAAGTAAATACAAGATTCCCTCGTCAAATCCCTGCCTCTTTTTTCAGGCGCTCCCCGTCTTTTTCCGCCAGTTCGGCTTCCAGCCTTCGTGTTCGATGTCCTGCGCCCGTTTGCCCATCAGGCGAAAAGAAAACTGGATCGCCGGGCCGAGCGTCAGCGCAATGATGACGGTGCCGATTCCGACCGGACCGCCCAGCGCATAGGCGCTCAATGCGACGCTGCCCTCGATCGCGGTGCGAATTTTCCAGACCGGCCAGCCGCTTTTGCGTACCGCACCGACCATGAAGCTGTCGCGCGGCCCGGCGCCGAGAGCGGCGTTCATATAAAAATAACTGGCCCAGCCGATGATCCACACGCCGCCGAGCAGCATCGCCAGTTGCCCCCAAAGCGTATCCGGCGCACTGAGCCAGGACTGTCCGAGAAAAAAATCGATGAACACGCCGATAAAATACATATTCGCAAGCGTTCCCCAGCCCGGCTGCATGCCGATCAGCATACTCAAAAGAATAATAATCAGACCGGTAACCTGTCCGATCTGCCCCATCGTAAGCGGAATATACGCGGTCAATGCCGCATGCAACGCATCCCACGGCGTAGTTCCCAAATTGCTGCGCAGCGTCACGACGATCCCCAGGCCATATAAGAACAGTCCGAAAAATAAATTTCCCAAGCGCTGGCGCATCTTGCGTCACTTCCTATCTGCATTTCGTCTCTGTGTTCAAGAATATCACAACTTTTGCGCGTCCGCCACTTCTTGGAAGGAATTGACTTTTCACTGCGCGAATACAATCAGTATCTCAGCGCAAAGGTGGTGGCGTCATGCGCCTTTTTCTCCTCTGCTTCCCCCTTCTCTTCTTCTGCGGTTGCATAACGCAGCCTTCTCCAGCCGCGCCGCCTGCGCCGCTTTTAATCGGCGCACTCTTTGAACAAAGCGGCAAGTATTCCGAATTCGGTCTGCCCGCGGTCAAAGGCGTCGAAATGGCGATAGCTGAACAAAATGCAGCCGGAGGCATCGGCGGACGGCCGGTGCGCCTTCTGATCGGCGATACGAAATCCGAGGAAGGCGAAGCGGTAAAAGCATTCGCCGCTTTAGCGCAAAACGAAGGCCTGCTTGGCGTGATCGGCCCTAATTTTTCCGCGATGGGTATCGCGATCAATCCGCTGGCCGAAGCGCATCAGATTCCTTTCATCGCGACCTGGGCCACCAATCCCAGAGTCACCGTGGACGACAACGGGCGTACCAAACCGTTCGCCTTTCGCATCTGCTTCAACGATCTTTTTCAAGGCACGGTCATGGGGCAGTTCGCGGCACGTCTGCCTGCGAGACGGGCCGCGACATTGGTTGACGACACCGCTTATTATTCTAATGCCCTCTCCACTTATTTCGAACGCTCTTTTTTCAAAGAAGGAGGCCAAGTCGTATTTAAGGACGGCTACAAGCCGAACGGAAGCGACTTTGCCGCGCAGGCCGAAATACTCCTTTCCCGCAAACCGGATGTGATCTTTCTGCCCGGCTTTCATCCCGAAGTGGCAAAAATCATCAACGAAATACGCAGCCGCGGTTATAGCGGCCCCATCTTAGGCGTCGACAGCTGGGAAGAAGGCCTGCTCCGCCCTTTGGTCAAAGACGGATTTTTAAATAACGCCTATTACTCGACTCATTTCACATCGGCTGAAGGAGATCCGGCGGTGCAACAATTCGCCGAACGCTTTCACGCCTTCGCGCCCAGCGTCGAGATGACGCAAAGCGCCGTCCTGGCCTATGATGCGACGCGCTTGCTCTTTGACGCGATCGTGCGCAGCGGCGGAGGAAAAACACAAGGCGAACTGCGCCGCGCGCTGGAAACGACAAGCGATTTGCGCGTCGTCTCCGGCCCGGTCCGCATGGACGAGCAGCATAACGGCAAGCAGAGCGCTGTCATTATTGAACTGCGCAGCGGCAAAGCTCATTTTCTCGAACGCGTAGGTACGCAGCCGTAGCAAGCGAAAGAGACTGACGCTCGATTGGATCGCCAGTCTCTTTTTCATTTTCACTGCAGCTTCGCAAGGAAAGAACACAGACGCGAATCGACGTCGGGCAAATCGGCGACCACGCCGAGAAAACCGCATAGCGCCGCGCTGACCGGCTTGTTCTTATGCATGACAAGCGAGATCGGCAGATGCATTGCCGGACCGCGTAAGACCTGCAGCGCGCCGCTGGCAATCGGTTCATGCAGCAGCACCTTCGGCAGATAGGCCGCGCCGAGTCCGTTCAGCACCGCTTGTTTGACCGCTTCCGAATCGCTACATTCAATTTCCGAGACGAACGTCGCATCCTTCATCGCCGCGTCAAAACTCGCGCGAAACACGCTGCCCGGCCGGGTAAAGTTGATGATCGGATAGTCGAGTACCTGCTCGCTCTTGCCGTATTGCGCATAGAGCTTCGTTTCAACCACCCAGGCGATCGGTTCACGCAGGATGTTGTAACCGACCACCTGCGCATGCGCCTGTTCGCCGTGAATAATCCCCAGATCGATCTGATTGGCCAAAAGCTGTCCGATCACTTCGCTCGCATTCTTGCACACTTCAATGCTGACGCGGATTCCTGGTACGCGGCTTTGCACCTTGCCCAAGAGCGGCGGCAGGAGATGATTGATCATTTGCGTCGATATGCCGATCGACAGATGGTGACGCGTCTTTTGAAACGCTTCCATTTCCTGCCGGATCAGCGCCAACTCCTGCAGCATCCGTTCCGCGCAAAGCACCATCTGGCGTCCGGCCTCGGTAAGGAAGATCCGTTTGCCGATCCGTTCAAACAACTGCACCTCAAAGTATCGTTCCAGCGTCTGAATCTGCGCGGTGACCGTCGGCTGCGTAAAATTCATCTGTTCCGCCGCCTGACTGATGTTCTCTAATGCGGCCACCTTGAGAAACGTTTGAAAAAGTTGTATGTCCAACCACGCATTCCGCCTTTCCCTTTTCATCACTCGCCTTTCGCTTCTTTATTTTCTATTCCACCTGCTGCAGCATTTCCCTGCTCTGTGCCGCGCCGAAGTATCGCGCCAGATTTTTGCACAGCGCAGGTTGGCGGCAAAAACGTTCCAGTTCCGTCAAATCGAGTTGCGCAAACGAAGCCGTGCCTACGTCAAACAAACGCTGCGCCATTGCTTTCGCCTGCTGCGCCTTTGCCGAAAAATAAAACGAACTTTCCCCGCCGCCGTTCTCATTTTTCAGCCTGTATTGCGCCACATACGCTTCGACCTGCTGCGCCGTTTCCTCTGCCGGGTCGATCAGCCTGACCTCTTCGCCTAACATTTCCTTTAGCAGCGGCGTCAGATACGGATAATGCGTACAGCCGAGAATGACCGTATCCACCTGCGCCTTGCAGAGCGGCAACAGATAGCGGCGTAACGCATGGCGCAGGCGCAGACTCGATAAATCGCCCGCCTCAATGAGCGGCGCAAGCGACGGACAGGCCTGCGTAAACACCGTTGCCGCCGGATTGCGCTGCAAGATTGCCCTTTTATGCATACCGCTGGCGATCGTGTTCTTTGTCGCCAAGACGCCGATGCGCTTATTGCGGCTCGCCGCCAGCGCCGCCTCTGTTCCGCTGCTGTTGCCGATCAGGTCGAATGGATAGCCTTCGCTCATTTTTTCCGTTCCCAGCACCGTGATCGTGTTGCAGGCGACGACGCCAAGCTTGATGTTAAATAATGACATCAAGCGCAAAATGCCGTCAACATAGAGGCGAATTTCCGCCTCCGGTCTCGCACCGTAAGGCGCGCGCGCCGTATCGCCAAAATAAATGATCTCTTCCTTCGGCATACGCCGACGCAGCTTTTCGTAGACAGTAAGTCCGCCGACGCCGGAGTCAAAAATGCCGATTGGCAGATTGGCTTTCATCTCGATTCCTCCATTTCGTTTTGCAGCCCCTGCGCATGTCTTCTTGCTACTTCCATGGTAGTACGCTGTCGGCAAAAGAGGAAATCGTTATCGCCTATCTTGTTCATCATAAAATTCTATATGTACGCAAAAAAGCCGCCCCACCTTTCGGTGAAGCGGCTTTAAAGCCGTTAACGCTTAATGGCTTTGCGCAGCTTTGGCGCCAGCGCCATCGCCACGATGAAACCGGCAGTCGACGTCAAAAGCGACGCCGGCATATTGCCAAGCGCAACGGTAAAACTGCCGATGACTTGCGTCCAGGCAGCTACATAGCCGCCCAGCGTCCAGGCAGCGGCCAGCAAACAGCCAAACACCGCACGTAGCAGCCATTTCTCATTGCCGCCGGAGCTTTCCGGCCACAATCCTTTGGCAACCGTGCCGACAATCAGTCCGGCGCCGCCTTTGATGACAAACGACCATATCGTATACGGCGAAAAGCCCATCAGCAGATCAAAGAACGCCGAGCCGATCGCCGCCGCCAAACCGGCATATACGCCGCCGAAGAGGATCCCACTCGTAAAGACGACAGCCGTACCCAAATGCACCATCGCTCCTGTGCCGAGCGGAATTTTGATCATCGTCCCGGCAATGCACAGCGCCGCCAAAATTCCTACATAAGTCATATCACGCACCGTGAAACTGCGTTTATCCGTCATAACCATCACTCCTCATCCCTCTTCTTGGCCTGCTTCTTTCCTGTAAAGAAAAGGCAATGCCTTCTCCAATAAGATCCCTTCGCGTTGCGGCGTCCCGGCAGCATAGGTAATACCGACCGCCAATGAAACAAAATCGGTCGCCCTCTCTATCGCAGCCGGCAAGTCATCGCCATTTAAAAGCGCGCCTGCCAAGACGCTGGCAAACGCATCGCCGGTTCCCGGATAACGCACCGGAATCCGTTTGGCGCTCACCTGCCAATGCGTTGCCGTACTCTTGTCATAGCCCATATTCAATAAAACGTCTTCCGGCATCGCGATTCCCGTCATCACGACTTTGTCCGGCCCAAACTCCGCCAACCGCAGCAACCACTCCTGCATCCGCTGCGGTTCCTGCGTCGCCTCATCATACGTTTCTCCCAGCAAGAAGCAGGCTTCCGTATAATTCGGCGTAATGACGTCGGCCTTACTGACCAGTACCTTCATTTCCTCCTGCATCGCAGGCGTATAGGTCGAATACAGCTTCCCCTCATCGCCCATCACCGGGTCAACCAGCACCAGCGGCCGGTTGGCGGAAAAAGCATCAATAAAATTTTGCACAACGCCCATCTGCTGTTGCGATGCGACAAAGCCGCTGTAAATGCAGTCGAAGAGTATGCCTTCTTTTTTCCAATGTTCATAAAACGACGGCATCTGTTCGGTAAAATCACAGAATGCCATTTCTTTGAAACCACCCAGATGGGAACTTAATACCGCCGTAGGCAACGGACAGACCTGAACCCCCATCGCGGAGAGCAGCGGCATGATTACCGTCAACGAGCAGCGTCCGACGCAGGACAGGTCATGTACCGCCGCCACCCGAGGTACTACAGTTTTCTTCATTGTCAATCTCCCTTGAATGAGCCGATTATCGCAAACTACCACTTTGAATGTACTCCTAATCAGGCCTGTCGTCAAGGGACAGTTTTTCTTTTTTATATCCGACCAGTTTGTTTAAGAAAAAAATCCGCCGTGCAGCATTTGCTGTCCGGCGGATTTTTCTTTTTTGCTTAAAACGCAGTCCGATAGATGCCTAATATTTCTTCCACGCTTGTATCTCTTGGGTTGCCCGGCGTACAGACATCGGCAAAAGCGGATTTTGCCAGTTGCGGCAAGTCTTCTTCTTTGACGCCGATTTCATGCAAGCGTTGCGGAATACCGACTTGCTTCGACAGCTTCACGACCGCCTCAACCGCCGCTTTGCAATACGCAGCCTGATCCATTTGGTCGACCCCGGCCACGCCCATCGCACGCGCGATTTCACGATATTTATCGCCGCTGGCCGCTGCATTGTAATCCATGACATACGGCAGCAGCAGAGCATTGGCCACGCCATGCGGCGTGTCGTAAAACGCGCCCAGCGGATGCGCCATCGAATGCACGATGCCGAGTCCCACATTGGAAAAGCCCATGCCGGCAATGTATTGTCCGAGCGCCATGCCTTGACGACCTTCAATGCCAGCCGGTTCAGCAACCACCTGCGGCAGATAACGAGCAATCAAGGCAATGGATTTCAGGTGAAACATATCGGTCATTTCCCAGGCTCCTTTAGTGATATAGCCTTCAATGGCATGCGTCAGCGCATCCATCCCGGTCGCTGCAGTAAGTCCTTTCGGCATGCTGGTCATCAATTCAGGATCAACGACTGCCATGATTGGAATATCATGCGGATCAACGCAGACCATCTTCTTTACCGCTTCTTCGTCGGTGATCACATAGTTGATCGTCACTTCTGCGGCGGTTCCTGCCGTAGTTGGCACGGCAATAATCGGCACGCTTTTCGCTTTGGTGTCGGCAACGCCTTCCAACGATTTCACATCGCTGAATTCCGGGTTATTGATGATGATGCCGACGGCTTTAGCCGTATCGATCGAAGATCCGCCGCCGATCGCCACAATAAAATCCGCTTTGGCATCCCGATACGCCATTACGCCATTTTGTACATTGGCAATCGTCGGGTTTTGCTTAACGCTGTCATAAATTTCAAAAGGAATGTTGCCGCCAGCCAACATATCGGATACCTTTTTTACAACGCCGCACTTCACTAAATCTTTATCGGAGACAATAAGCGCTTTTTTAAAGCCGCGCTTATTTACTTCCTCCGGAATCACGCTGATTGCTCCTGGTCCGAAATACGAGGTTTCATTCAATACAATCCGATTAGCCATGAAAAAACCCTCCCCAGTTTATTTTTTAGAGCAAAGGCACGAAGAAACGGCGAAGGCGCCTTCGTGTTAAGCGTCAATCCCTATTTTTAAAAGAGCGCGCTATGCAGATCCTTATGCGGCGAAGCCAGTACCAGCGTATCGATCAGGAAGCCGCCGGCTGCAATCGCCTGTCCTCCGGCGCGCACCGCCGAGTTCACCGCGCCGACGTCCCCGGTCAGCGTCACGACAGCCTTGCCGCCCATGCCGCGCGCCAAACGAACATCCAGCAGCTCTACATTTGCCGCCTTGGCCGCCATATCGGCGGCAATGATCGCCGACGCAACCGAATACGTTTCAATGACGCCAAGCGCATGAATGGCCTTCACTTCACTGCAACCGCTCAATGCGGCGAACACGCTGTCATGCATATTCGGCAGGACGAATTCATCAACGATATTCTCGTCTTTGGCAGCCGCTTTGCCGCTGCGCACCGAACTTTGCACCGCGCCGACATCGCCAGCCACCATCACCACATATTTGCCGGGGCAAAGAGGCTGCGACATGACAATCTCCACATTGGCTGCTTTCAACATCGCGTCGGCCGCCAAAATTCCCCGAGTAATATTTTTCAGTTCCAATAATCCGATGGCACGTTTCATCTTCTTACCCCCGCTTTGTTACAACGCTTGGATCGTAATCCCATCCGTCACGGCCACTACCTTTCCGGCAATGCTGGCGTGCATGTTGACGCCCATCTTACCGTCGTCCGGAATCGCCGCCACCAAGTCGCCTTTGGCAACAACTGCTCCGACCTCCACTATCGGTTGCGCCGGAGCGCCGATGTGCTGGCGCAACAGAATCTTGACGAATTTTGCGCCGGATTCAACGTCGCTAAGCGGCGCCTTGTCTTCGTATGCTGACAAACCGATTCTGGCTAACAACCGTTTGGTCGGAATCTGGCGATAGTTCCGATTGGCGCGCACCTGCGCCGGAGCATCGTGGCACGGATTTTTTATGCCGTTTTTCGCCAATTCTTTTTTGACTTCAGCATTGACCCGTCGCGGCGACAAGCCCATCGGACAGCCGAAGCTATCGCATGCGCCGCATTCGGAGCAAAGGAATGCCGTGTTCAATACTGCAGAATCATTGACATTGCCGTGACCGATCGCCTGCATAATGCGATGCGGCTGCAGACGGTGACCAAGCAAGTTGCGCGGACATACGTCCGTACATTCCACACAGTTGCAGCAGACCGCTTTCGCCCGATTGGCGAGTTGCTGCCACGGCGCCTGTTTCTGATGGATCAGCGAGTGATCGGACGGCAGCACCAACAGTCCGCTCGTCGTCTTCGTGATCACCGCGTCCGCCGCGATAATTTTTCCCATCATCGGGCCGCCGTCAATCACTTCGTATGCTGCACAGGTCGCACCGCCTGCCAGCTCGATTGCCTGCGCGACCGGCATGCCGACCGGCAGTTTGAGCGTAAGCGGCCTTTTAACCGCGCCGCAAACCGTCAGATATTTATCCGTAACCGGTTTTCCCTCCAGCGCCTGCGCAACATTAATCAGCGTTTCGACATTGGCGACGACGACGCCGACCTGCAGCGGAATCCCGCCTTCCGGCACGATGCGTCCGGTCACTTCATAGACGAGAACCTGTTCATCGCCTGCTGGATAAATATCCGGCAGAAAGAACAGTTCGATTTTCTGATCCTTTTCTTCAACTAACGCCTGACTAAGTTTTTCCACCGCTTGTGCATATTTCTGCTTCAAGCCGATGTAGCCCTTGCGCGCTCCTGTCGCCAACATTACCGATTTTAATCCCAGCAGGAGACGATGACTCTCTGCCGCCATCAAATGTTGGTTGGCCCGCAAGAGAGGCTCGCATTCTGCTCCATTGACGATGACGGTGTCGACGCTGGCATCAATTTTAACATGGGTGGGAAATCCGGCTCCGCCGGCTCCGACGACGCCGGCCGCTTTGACGGCTGCGACAATTTGCCCCCGCATTTCTTCACTCACGATCTTCATCTCCCATTCCTAGACAATTGAGAACGCGTCAACCAACACGCAGCGCCGCTGGCGCGTGAATGTGCGGGCACAGGTCAGCCCCTCGCCGGTAGGTCCGGCGATCGTGAAAGTAGGAAAGCCTTCGCCGCCTACGC
Source organism: Negativicutes bacterium (assembly GCA_963667825.1). Taxonomy (GTDB): domain Bacteria; phylum Bacillota; class Negativicutes; order SG130; family SG130; genus Azotosporobacter. Next base: position 763,802 of record OY764022.1, read on the forward strand.
CGATCCCGGCATAAGACGGTGCGTTCTTAACGAAGATCGTCGTTTCAATCGCTTTTGCCAAACGCGTCATGTTGTCGACATTCTTCGAATGAATCATCGCCGTATGTCGGTTGCCGTGTTCCACTTTTACCGCCAGCTCGATCGCCGCGTCAATGTCCTTGACCTGTACGACCGGCAATACCGGCATCATCAGTTCTTCCAATACAAATGGATGATCCGCTTCGGTTTCGCAAAGCACAACCTTTACGCTATCAGGCACGTCTACGCCGATTTTTGACAGGATATATTTTGCATCTTTGCCCACATAATCCTTATTGACGCCGTACACGGTGCGAACTCGTTCGGTGCACCCCTCGGCAATCTTTTCTTCTCGCGTCGTCAACACAACCTGCATCAGTTGCTCAACTTGCGCGGCCGAAACCAAGTAAGCGCCATGACGCTGCATATGACCGATCAGCTGATCGGCGATCGAGCCGATCGCAATGACTTCTTTCTCGGCAATACAAGGCAGATTGTTGTCAAACGAGCAGCCTGCGATAATATCACGCGCCGCTTTGGCGATATCGGCCGTTTCATCGACGACAACCGGCGGATTTCCTGCGCCAGCGCCGATCGCTTTTTTACCCGACGACATGACCGCTTTGACGACGCCCGGCCCGCCGGTCGCCACCAGCATATTGATGCCGGGATGTTTCATCATCGCATTGGCCGCCTGAATCGAAGGATCGGCTACCGTCGTCATCAGGTTGGCCGGTCCGCCGGCTTTGACGATCGCGCGATTCAAGAGCTGAATCGTCCAGATCGAAATGTTTTTAGCGGTCGGATGCGGGCTGAAAAATACGCTGTTGCCGGCTGCAATCATGCCAATGCCATTGCAAATGATCGTTTCAGTCGGATTGGTTGTCGGCGCAATCGCTCCGATGACGCCGTATGGCCCCATTTCAACGACGGTCAGCCCGTTATCGCCGCTCCAGCAAGTACTGCTTAAATTTTCCGTGCCAGGCGTCCGTTGCGCAACCAAGCGATTTTTTATGATCTTGTCCGAAACCCGACCCATGCCGGATTCTTTGACGGCCTGTTCAGCCATATATTCGGCGTTCGCATCAGAAGCGTCACGAATTGCCTGAACCAATACTTCACGCTGGCTTTTGCTCAGTTGCCTCAGTTGCTGATAAGCAATACGCGCAGCCGCCACCGCTTGGTCAACCGTTTCAAACACCCCGTCAACGCCGTCGCTGGAAATAGGCTGCTCACCCGTTTTCATCTGCGCCACGACCTGAGCCGTTATTTTTGCAATCAAATCCTTGTCCATATTCATTCCAGTTCCCCCTTCCAATCACAACGCTGCCAACGCGGCTTTCGCCACCAGCATATCTTCATGTACCGAGCCGCCGCTCACGCCAATCGCGCCGATGACAACGCCCCGCTCGACAATCGGAAAGCCGCCGCCGAAGACAATGAAGCGTCCGTTGCCGGCCGTATTCAGTCCAAACAATTCACGGCCCGGCGTTACGACCGCCGCGGCTTGATCCGTCGGCAGTTTGAGCGCGACAGCAGTATACGCTTTATCAAGCGCCAAAGAAATACTGGCCAGCAGCGCACCGTCCATCCTCTGCTGCGCTACCAAATTGCCGCCGTCATCAACAACGGCAATGACCATCGGCACGCCGATTTCAAGCGCCTTATATTCCGCAGCTGCAAGCAGCTTCTTTGCCCGATCCAGCACTGTCATCCCATCCTTACCGCCTGCATTTTGTCCTTTCGCTTGCAGCGCCGTCATGATCTTCCCCGTCGCCGCGGCAACAATCTCGTCCTGTTCTACGCAACGCGCCAGAACGAACAACAAGTCTGACAAGCGATTTAAATATAATGACGCCGCAGTGGGAATTTCAGCCGTCCGCTTCAAACGTACGACGCACCGTTCCGCCCGCCTGACCATAGTTCGCGCCAAATCAAGGGCGGCACTGGCCGGACAGCCGCCGGGCGTGACAAAATATTTTTGCGGAATTCTTTTTTCTTCCAACGCATCAATCTGACGTTCCAACCGAGTAACATGTTCATCATTGATGCGCAAAGCCATTTGACCTTGAGACAAATCGGTCGCCAGATCGCCGTTCAGTTCGATCAACTCTTCCTGCAGCGACTGAATCATCGGCTCCGCCCACTGCTGCTTTAAAAGCGATTTAGCCAGCCCCATAGCGGTGTTGGCTTCATCGACTGTCCCATAGGCTTCGACCCGCACATCGTCTTTCGCGATGCGTTGCTTGCTCAGCAGACTAGTCTGTCCGCCGTCGCCTGTTTTTGTGTACACTTTCATATGCATTACCCCTCGAGCAAAGCGTTATTCACTTCGATGCTGTCAATGATGCCGATAATGGCCGCGTCGACAGCCGACTGCGCTCGTCCCGTAACGCACCGGGCGGAGCTTCCCGCAACGACCAGCACCTGTTCGCCGGTTCCTGCGCCGATCATATCCACGGCTACCACCAGCTCGGTTTTTCCGCCTTGGCCGAAACGCATCGGCTGCACCAATAGCAGTTTGCTGCCGGTCAGACTTTCATCCTTCGGCGTGGCAACGACCGTTCCTACTACTGTTCCTGCCCACATTTTTATCGCTCCCATCCCGTTGCGTTCTTCATATGTTTAGCCGATTAATTCTATCCCTTGCTGGCGTGCGATATCGCGCGCCAACGGCGTGACCAGCGCGCCCGATGCAAGCCGGAGCTGTCGCTGTCCTGTCGCCGCAACACCCTGAATCATCGCGGCATCGACGACCACTTTCTTGCCGCTCATCGTCTTTGCCGATTTTTCTTCGTTTGAGTTGCCTGCTGCAAGTCCAATACGCTGAAAGCACTGCGCCGCCAACTCTTCGACTTTCACCAGCGTCATCCCAAATTCGTCCAGTCGTTTTAAGTTCATGCGCAATGCCTGTTGCAAGGCAGGCGCTCCTTTTCCCATTTGCGCCTTAATTCGCCAGCCATCCTTAGGATCGGCGGCGTTAGCGGCAGCCACCACCGGTTTTCCCATCAACATCGCTTGCATAATCAAGGTTGGCGCCAGTCCATCGGCGATGGTCTGCGCCAGTTTTGCCGCCGTGTTTTGCGTCAATACCGGTACGACAACAAGTGCAGCTTCGCGCAGTTCTTTGCCAGGAAACGTCATATCCGCAGTAATCACGCGCACTTGACTGCCAAGGGCTTTTAGCACGCGCTCTGTACCGACAACGCGCTCCGCCGCCGGTGATAGTACCACACTGATTTCAAGGCCCGCGTTCTGCAGTTCCTGCAATTGTTCAAGGCCTGTATCCAGCCCGATCGTACCCCCGGTAATGAGAGCCAACACCTTGCCAACCGTCTTCGCCTCAACTTCCGGCCCAGTTTGCGCTAAACGTTTCATCACTTCTGCAGTGATTCTTGCGATCAGCTCTTCCTGTCCCACGCTATCCCTCCTCACGCCGACGCAATCTTACTTCGTCGCCGTTGCCAATGCCGAGTGCATTGGCTTCATCCGTGTCGATGTGAAGTTCCAGACGAAATTTTGGACTGACCCGCACCAATACGTTTTTCAATAAAGCGCCGCGCGCCCCATCCGTCTCTACCGTTACGCGCTGACCGTCGGAAACCCCAAAGTTTCTTGCGTCATCGTCATGCATATGAATATGTCTGGCTGCGCATATCACGCCTTGTTTCAGCGTAACTGCCCCACAAGGCCCGACAACCACAATCCCAGGCGAAGCCTCCAGATCGCCGGAATCTCTGACCGGAACTTTCACTCCGAGAGAAAAACCGTCCGTTCGTGAGATCTCAACCTGGGTAATGTTGCGAATCGGTCCGAGCACCCTGACGCCGCGCAGAATCCCTTTGGGTCCCACCAGCGTCAGCGTCTCGGCCGCAGCAAATTCTCCGACCTGTTTAAGGTCTTTTTGATGCGTCAGCGAAGCTCCACAGCCAAACAACATGGCCATATGCTCGGCAGAGAGGTGGATGTGGCGGTTGGACACGCCAACCGGAATCGTTTTGACCGCTTCACATTCCGGCGTTAGTTTGGCCAGTATGGCCACTACGTGCCGGGTAATTTGATCAATCTGTTCTTTGTCCATCATCGCACCCCGCTATGCCAGCTTTTTTTACTTTTTAGAGACTTTTCGGCAGAATCTTTTCAATGTCGCTGTGCGGACGCGGGATCACATGGATCGAAACCAGTTCGCCGACCCGCTGTGCAGCAGCCGCGCCGGTATCGGTCGCTGCTTTCACTGCGCCGACATCGCCTCGTACCATCACGGTGACCAGTCCGGAACCGATCTTTTCATAGCCAACCAAAGTGACATTCGCTGCCTTTACCATCGCGTCGGCTGCTTCGATCGCACCTACCAACCCTTTTGTCTCAACCATGCCCAATGCATCTCCACTCATTCTACGTCACTCTCCTTTTTTGTTTTCCCGTAATACAAGCATGTCACTTTCGGCTCGCCTTTGGTGCGAGGACATCGCGGATCACCGCATAAGTTGCAGGTGATTTCCCCTTTTTCCTCTTCCGGCAGCGCTAGCGTCGTTTCTGTGTCCAGCTCCTGAAGCTCTTCGCCCGTCAGTTCAACCGGCGCCGTTTCCGGTTCCACTGCTTCGCTGACCGGCAACGCTTCCACCGCCTGCACTGCTTCCACCGCTTCTTTTTTTGCCGCCAAGCCCGCCGTCTCTTTTGTCATCACGATCTTTTCCAGTTCATGATGCGGCCGGGCAATCACATGCACTGCCCAGACCTTGTTCACTTTTTCGGCAGCGGCTTTGCCCGCTTCGACCGCCGCTTTCACCGCGCCGACGTCGCCGGTCAGTTTCACCACGACCAGACCGCCGCCTTTGCTGAGCTCATAACCTACTAATTTGACATTGGCAGCCTTTACCGCCGCATCAGCGGCTTCCACCGCCGCAGTCAGGCCGACCGCTTCGATCAGGCCCAACGCGTCTTTGACCATGCTTTCACCTCCCCATGGCCCTGCCTGTTTCTACTATTACTTTGCTGACAATCGTTTCAATCAACTGCTTTAACGCCAACTCTTCGTTTAGCGCGATCGCAGTTTCATTATTACCGTTCAGCACGGTAGTCTCTTCGTCCTTAAATGGAATCCCCTTGACGAGCCGCGCTGCATTATACCCAATCCTTCGCCACGCAGCCTTTGCACCGCCTTCCAGTAAGCAAAAGAGCGGCTCCGCCTGCGGCAGTTTTTGATAATGGATGCACATGCCGCTCGCATCGATGCCGATGCCGACGCCAAGCTGCGATTCCTGGGCGCCTTGATGCCCAAGAGCGACAAATTCGCCGCAGTCGCCTGCCGTCACGCGCCAGGGAATTCCTTCCTCTTCCAATCCGGCCTGTACTTCACGCAGTTTTTCTTCCCAGCCTGAGTGCGTCAGCAGGCGGATATGAACACATGGTTTTGTCGCGACATGTTCGTTCATCTGCATCACGCCTCTTCGCTAAGATAAGACAGGACCAAACCGGTTGCGACTGCATTGCGCGGCCCCTCGCAGCCTCTGATGTTGCCGCGGCCGCAGACGATGCCGTATTCGGCCAGCGCGTCGCTAACCATGTCCGCCACTTCAAAGTCCATCGCCGATCCGCCGACCAAAACGACGAATTCGATATGCCGGATATTGCCGGTCGGCGCGACTCTGGCTAAGGAGCGTAACGCGTTGGTCACAAAGACACGCTTTTTCGCCTCCCGTCGCACATGACGGATTCGGTCCAGCGGCTGATCAATCGGAATAGGGATCATGCCGCCTTCTTTTAAAATCACAACCCGGGAAAAGACTTGCGGCGGCAAATGCTTTTCATAAAAATGCACTGTGCCGTCTTCCAGTCGAATATGGTAGAGGCTTTCTACCTTGGCCAGCGAATATTTTTTAATATCCTCTGCCAGATCAAAATCGTTCAGACCCAATTCCGAATTGATCAGCATCGTGACCATATCGCCCGCGCCGCCGAGATGAATCGACAGCACCCGTTCGTCACGGGTCACGATCGCCGCATCGGTTGAGCCGCCGCCCATGTCCAAAATCGCGAGCGGCTTATCGGTTCCCGGCGTCGTCAGTGCGCCCTGAATCGCCATGTTCGCTTCCACGCCGGCAATCACGACATGCACATGCAGTTCGCTCTGCAGGCGATCCGCAATCTGTTGCATCGGCAAGCGGCTGGTCTTCACCATTGCCGCCAACGCCACCGCATTTTCCAGTGCGAATTCACCGGCCAGACCGCCCTGTACCTTTTGCGGCACGAACGTGTCGACCGCCAGCACATCCTGAATCTTCATTTCTGCAATCGGCTGGTTCGTCAAGTCGCCCATCACTTGGCGGACGCGTTCCAGCATGCCGTTCACATGCGTGCCCGGTTCGCCCTGCACATCATTGACAGGCTGCAAACGTTCCACCATTTCCATGACTTTAGCCGCGCCGGCTTCGACATCAATTTCGCCTTTGCCTTTTTGCCCAATCACGCTCAACATGCCGGCCGGAATCGTTCTCGCCTTGACGTCGCCCTGCGGCGTCCTAACGACAACGGCCGAACGGTTACCGATCAGCGCACGCGCAATCGGCACCACCATTTTCGTGTCTTCCGCAGAAAGGTCAAAGACCGTCGCAATGCCGTACGGATTCGACAACGTCTTGATCGTCTGCCCGGCTTCGGCCACTTCGACTGCCGCGAGCATATTAAGCGGTACCTTGTCGATGAACGTCACTTCATCAAGCACAGGAATCACCTTGCCAAGCCGGTTCACGATCAGCACCGCATCATCCTGACTGGCAATCGCGCCCTGCAGATCAACGCCGCGTTCCATTGCTTTGCGCAATTCCGCAGCCGCATCCGCAAAATCAATGCCGCGCGGCACGATGCAAATGATCTTTTCTCCAGCCGCAATCTGCGGCAAGCGGTGAAACGGAATCGTCATGCCGACGCCGAGTCCGATGCCGCCCGGCGTAGAAGGATTGTGCCCAATCATCGTCGACTCGGTGATGATCGTCTCGGTGATGGTCTGCATCGCCAAATCGCCGATCACCGGCGTCGCCTCATTGAGGCGGATTTCTGCCAGATCCTCCAGACGCAGCGTTGCCTTTTTCAGCGCCGTTTCCAATGCAAGAATGATGCCCGGTATATTAGCCAGCGTGCCTTTGATGCCGGTCGTCTTTACCAGACTGCTGGCGAGAAAGCGGGGCTGCTGCTCCTTTTCCATAGCCGCCAGGCACACTTCCGTCGTAGAATTTCCAATATCCACCCCTGCAACGATAGGCATATGCGTCACACCTTACTCCGCTCTTAAACGATTGCGGCGCTGGTACACATCAGCAGCCTCCCGGACAAAAGCGGCATTGATTTTTGCGTTGTACTTGTTTTCCATCTCATCGGCGATCGCGAACAGTTCCGCTTTCGTCGAACGATAAGGACGCAGTGCATTGTAAATTTCCAAAATACGCGCATCGGGGATCGCGGTCAGTTCCGCAGCCCGGCGCAGATTGTCGGCAAATTGGTTGCGACCAATTCCGTCGGCGATTTCAGCCTGCATGCGCAGTGTTTCTGGGCTGATTCTGACGTCTTCCGACTTAATGGCGCCGCTGATGACGTTTTCGAGCGTGATATCGCTCAATGTTTTTCCTGTAGGAGATTTTAAAAGTTCGGGACGTTTTTCCGCCATCGGATAATCGCGCAGCGGGTCAAGTCCTTTACCTGAGACTGCCGGAGCAGACGCGGCTGCGCTGCCCGGTGTTTGAATCATCGATTGCATCACCTGACGTACGATATCTTCCACCATTTTTTCTTGAGACATGTTTGCAGTCACCTCCGTCTACTTAAAATTGAACTTCGATTTCAATCGGCTTCGCACCCGGCACAACGTGCTCGGTTTCTTTGATATGAAGGATCGCGGCTTTCGCCTGATATTTCGGCCGGGCCATTTGGTCATTACGCGTCGGTACCGGCGTCGGGCTTTCGCCTTTGGCATACTTGGCTGCGTTACGACCGATCGCCCGATACGCTTCCAAGTCGAGAAGCGGCGATTGCGGGAACAGTTCCAGGTTGCTGAGCGGCATCAGGTCTTTTTGATGGATAACCATCGTACCGCGCGACTGAATGCCGACCGCGATGCCGGAACCGCTGAGTTTTGTCGCGTCATGCGCGGCAAAATCAACGTCGGAGGTACGCAGTACGCGTACGACGCGTGCACGGATGCCTTCTTCTTCAATGCCGGCGATCAGTTCGCGCAGCACATCGCTATGGGGGATATCGACGATCGTTTTGTTTTGGAATTTGGCAAAAGCCGGCGCGAGAGCAATGACGACTTCATCGGCGCGCGTACCCTGTCTGGCTTCGCCTTTTTCAATCAGCGTCATCGGACGGCCGCCGACAGCCGCTTTCGCTTTGGCCGGTTGATCCATTCCCTGCATTACTTGCATGACAATCTCACGAATCATTTGTTCGTTAATTTCCATTACAATACACCTCTTTCCCCGTCTCAAACATCGAAGTCAGACGGTTTGATGGCCTGACTGATGTTTTTGATTTCATCCCAACGTTCCTTGCTCATGCGATAGCCGGTGCCCGGTCCGCGATAATCGTTGCGGCAGTTGACCGCACTGATTACGTTGAAGTTTTTATCAAGAATCGCCGCGGTATGGAGATAATCGCCGGAAATACGTTGTTTTAAGAGATTCAGAACATTGCTGGCCAGATCGCTAAAGCCGGCTTTAGCCAGTGCTTTGACGATATCGATGCCGGTAATGCCGCGGCTCATCATTTCCTGCGCCGCTTTCAAGTCTTCGACCACGTTGCGTCCCGGCATATCTTTGCTGCCGTGCGCATACGTGGCTGCTTCGACTTCTTCGTCGGTGATCGCCGGGAAGCCGAGCTCGCGATAAATCGCTTGCAACGCGCGCGCTGCTTTATTACGTACCGAAATGACTTGTTCTTCCGAGACAGGTTTCAAACCGCCGTCGACCATCAGGTCGCGCTGGATGATGTTCCAGTCGTCATAGTCGTCAACATCCCAGTTGGAACCGGCGAACATGTTGTCATAGTTCGGAATGCCGCCGTAGCCGGAGCAGATGAAGTCCGTGCCAGGCAACATTTGCATCAGCGTACGCGCCGTACGACGAATATCGGAATGGGTGAAGGTCTGGTCGTTGCTCGAAGCGACTTCAAGGTCGAGCGTGGCTGCGGTCAGGTTTTCACCCAGTACCGCGCGAATGCCGGACGGAACGGCCGCCGGAACGCCGATGCAGCTGACCGATCCGTTTTGCAGGCCTTGTACGCCAGCGCCGCGGGTGATCATGATGCAGCGTATTTCTAAATAAAGCATCGATTTGCCTTCGGCGTAGCCCATTTGGACTTCCGAACCGGAACCGGAGGTGAAACGCATTTTCAGGCCGCGCGAAGCATAGGCGGATGCCAAAAATGCTTTGGACCAGGGCGTGTCATCGCCGTCGACGAATACGTTTTCCGTGCCGTATACCGAGATGGTTTCCGCATAGGCGGTGATGCCGCGCATGCCGAGTTCCAACTCGGTAGCTTCTTCCAGCGCGCATTGGATCAGCGTGCCGGCGCGGCCGACTTGCGCGCCGATCATCAGCGACAGGGCATTGAACGGTGCATAACGTACGACAGCGACCGTGGTTTCCATTTCGTCAAAGCCGCGCAGCGCCGCTTCCGCACCGTCTGCCGCGATCAAGACCGGATTGTCGTTGACGTTCGTGATATGACATTGGTTGGAAGGAACTTTGCGCGCCCGCATCTTTTGCAGCGCCATCATCATTTCGACTACGTTCATCGTGTTGAGTACCGCAGCGATTTTAGCGGCGGTCAAACCACGGAATACTTTGACGACCTCTTCGCGCGATACATTGACGTCGACCATCATCTTGGCGATCGCCTGCGTATCCATCGCCATCGCTTTTTCCGTCATCGTCACGTCGATCGCATAGTCGGCGATGAACTGATCAATGAAGTCGAATTTGTCGCGAGGAATTCCGTCCATTTCGACGATCTTGCCGTTTTGCACTTTGACGCTCGGCGTCGGATCGTTCGGACTTCCCATTGCGATCAGACCGACCTCCGGCCACTCTTGTACGAAACCGTCCTGGTTCACAGGGCGGGCAGCTAATACTTCAAAACGTTTCTGTCTTTTCATGAATATCTTCCCTCCCTGCTATTAAATATAAGGTTTGGTTGCCGACGGCGCCGGACCGGCCATCGCCTCAAGCAATTTTTTGCCGGTGTCCTTCGCTGCCAATACAGCCTGGCGAACCGCGCCGGAATCACCGGTGACCATCAAAATAACTTCGTTTGAAAAACTGGTTCCGCCAGCCGGACTGGCATAACCGCAAACTTCGACGCTCGCCGTCTTGACCGCGACATCGCACATTAAAACGCCGATGGCTGCCGGAGCGCCGACAATCAGACCGAAGGCTTTGCCGAGCGGCGCGCCAAACGCTTTATTGATCGCATAGCTGGCCCGTGCGGTGTATTGCAATTCCAGATGACCGGCATCATTGCCATATACGTCGCCAAACGTGCGATCCAGTTCTTTCAGTGCCACTTCAATCGCACGGCGGGCATCGGAGACTTCTTCCGCGCCGAACAGGATCAGGCAGCCGTGACCTGCGCCGCCTTTGGTGTCGCGAGCCAGTTCGATGCTGATGATTTCGGTATTGGTCGCCTTAACGGCTTCGTCCGCCGCCATGATGTGCGGTCCGGCGCCGGTACGCGCGCCAAGAATGCCGATCGAACGATACTTAGGATCTAGTTTCATCTTTTCATGCAGAATCGGATCCACATTCGCAATTACCAGACCGATCGTGTCGCCGATCGCGGTACCGACAAATTCGGTAAGACCCGGATTCACCGGGCAAGCTGTTTTTGCTTCGGCCGGAGCGCCGCTTTCCATACGCTTTTTAATTTCATCCATCACCTTGTCGATTAACTGTTCTTGCATAACACTTCCACCTCCAAATTATTGCCTACTTCAATGCCGGAAGGATTTTCTCCACATCGCTGTGGGGACGGGGAATGACATGAGTCGATACGACTTCGCCGACTTTGTTCGCAGCGGCAGCGCCGGCATCGGTGGCAGCCTTAATCGCTCCCACGTCGCCTCTAACCATCACCGTCACCAGACCGGAGCCTATCTTTTCATAACCGACCAACTGTACGTTGGCCGCCTTGACCATGGCATCGGCCGCTTCAATCGCGCCGACCAATCCTTTTGTCTCAATCATGCCCAATGCTTCATTCATGCAATACACCCCCTTTCCGCAATATAATCCAATAAGGAATCGACGCCTTCGCCGGTATGAGCCGATACAAAGAACACGTCGCCTTTGACGCCGGCTTCCGCCAGACGCGCTTTGGCTTTTTCCCTGTCAACGCCGGGAACGTCAATCTTGGTCACCACGCCGATGACTGGGCGCGAAAACATGCCGACAAAACCTGGCGGCAACGTCACTTTGGCATCTGCGGCATCCTGTACGACAACGATCAACGTCGCCTCCATCGCAGTGACCAAGAGCGCCGAATAGTAACGGGGAATCTGTGCATATTCCCCCGGCGTGTCGATGGCCCCGTCATGAAACTCGATGCAGGACGTTTTGCCAACCGACTTTTTTTCCTGCTGCAGCGTCGCAATCAGCGATGTCTTTCCGGCCCCAACCGGGCCAATCAACATGATCTTGCCCATCTTACGACCGCGTCAGCTTTGCTGCGGTAAAGCCGAGTCCTTCTGAAAGCAGGCTGAGCACCTGTTTCAGAGCCTCTTCCACCGCCGAGACCGTTCCAACGATGACGACCGAACCGGTAAACCGATCCATGAAGCCGATTTGGACGGCCGCCGTCTTGGTTGCCGCGTCGGCGGCAATAATCGCAGCTTCACACGGCGTGATCGTCAGGATGCCGATCGCCTGGCTGATGCCGACGCCCAGTTTTTCGCACAACTCCTGTTTTGGCTTGGCAATCAGATGAGCCAGCGTCACCTGTTTTCCTGGCACATATTCCTGTACCACGCGAGTCTTTTCCAGCGACATCTTTCTCCCTCGCAATCTTTGCCATAATTCTGACGTTTATAAAAATTAGCTATTTTCGCCAATCTACCTTGCGCATATTTTGCCTATCCACCGGACAACTTTGTTCCTTTCCCGCTCTTCTTTTCTTACATTTTTTTACATAAAAACAAGCATGGTACTTCGTTGCTTCGCTTTGGACTCCCCTCACTTTTGAACGCAAAAAAGGACTGTGCTTCCACAGTCCTTTTGCATGTTTGTCCTTTTTCAGTTATGGTCAATTGGGCTCCTTGGTATTTTCCGCGCCTATGTTGTGATTTTTTTGCCCTGCTCTTTTTGCGGCGGCAACGGCTTTTCCTCCCGCCGGTTCTCCGCCCGATATTGATTCGGCGTCATATGCATCGCCTGCCGGAAAACGCGGCAAAAATAACTGGCATCCTGGTAGCCAACTTCCGCTGCGATGCGCACAACGGTATAATCAGGTTCCTGCAGCATCCGCTTCGCCTTATCCAAACGAACCTGCGTCATGAAGTCAACGAAATTATAGCCTTTCTCCTGTTTAAAGAGACGGCTGAAATAAAACGGACTCAAGTGTACCGTTTGCGCCACTTCCTCTAAAGGCAGGTTACGCTGACAATTCTTCACGATATACTCGCACGCCTTATTGATCACACGCGTATTCATGCTGCTGCGATTCTCCAGCATATTGTCGAGAAATTGATCGAGCGAACCGATCAGCCAGTTCTCCACTTCGTTGCGCGATGCGCACTGGTTCAGCAAACTGATGCATTCCAGATTAAGCAGCGTCAAGCGTTCCAAATCGGCGCCGCCTTCCACCGCAGAACGCGACAACACGATCAACAGTTCTAAGACGCACGCTTTTACAGTTTCGATGCTGCTTTTCGTCGCAAAAATTTCTTCTAATAAATTGCGCAATTCTTGTTTTGCCTGTTTTCGATCGCCGCAGCGCACCTTATCCAAGAGCGCCCGCTCATGCTGGAACGGATAATGAAACGGCACGTCGCCTAAAAACGGTACATCCTCGATATGAATGATCTGGCTGTCGCCGAGATAAAAGCGCTGCCGCTGCGCATTCAGCGCCTCATGGTATGATTTATGCACCTCACGCGAATCCTCATAATAACGTCCGATTCCGACCGTAATGCTGATGCTCAAACTGCGCTGAATGGTTTCCCGAATCGCGGCCGCCAATTTCTTCGCGGTCTCTTTCGCCGCGTCCGCGTTTACCGGTTCGGCAAAGCCGAGCAAAATAATCACATTGTCGCTGCCGAACGGCGTCACCATCGCCAGATCACCGACCGCCTGGCAAATCACCTGATAAATCTTCTGCTTGACCATCTGCTTTTCCAGTTCGCTCGAATGAACGGTCAGCTTCTTGAAATCATCGACATCGACGACCAGCGCCAAATGCGGATCGACGCGCAGACCAAGAAAACGCGAGCGTTCCTGAAAACTGGCGCTGCCGTCGATATTGCCGGAAATCAGGTCGTAGACGAAAGACATCTGAATGAACGGGCGCGCCGCTTCGACGCTTTGCCGCAGCCGTTCCTCTTCTTCCTGACGCGAGCGATCGATGCCGATTCGATCCATCACGCCATCGAGCGCTTTCAATAATTCTTCCGGGCGCACCGGTTTCAGCAGGTAATCGACCGCGCCTACCGTGAGCGCCTGTTTGGCATAACTGAATTCGTCAAACGCCGTCAGCATCAATATATTGACGCCCGGCAACAAGGCGCGGATGCCCTTCGCCGCTTCCAGGCCGTTCATCTCCGGCATGCGAATGTCCATCAACACAATGTCGGGTTTCGTCTCAGCCGCCAGGCGGATCGCATTCGCGCCGTCACCGGCTTCGCCGACCACTCTGATCTGTGGGCACCGCTTTTCTATAATGAAGCGAAGGGCCTGCCGCTCCAGCTGTTCGTCATCGACAATCAGTATCGTATACACGCTCTTCACCCCTTCTTTTTATTCCGTCTGATACGGCAGGCAAATGCCAATCGTCGTTCCGCTGCCGAGACAACTTTGCATCGTGATGCCGTATTGACCGCCAAAATAATGTTTGATTCGTTTATGTACATTCAGGATACCCAGTCCCGTCGTCTGACCCTGACTCTTCTGTCGTTTTTCCTCGCGAAAAATCGCGGCAATCTTCCCTTCGTCTACGCCGACGCCGGTGTCGCTGATTTCCAGATACACATCCGTCTCGCGCAAATGACCGCTGATCTTAATCGAGCCGCCTTCAATCCGCCCCTCGAGACCATGAATGATCGCATTCTCCACCAACGGCTGCAACGTCAATGCCGGCAACCTGGCCGTCCAAATTTCCGGTTCGACCTGAATCGAAGAGTGGATTCGTTCGCCAAAGCGAACCTTCTGGATCGTCAGATAGTCCTGTACCGATTTTAGCTCTTCTTCCACCGTTCGCAAACGATCCATATCGCGCAGGTTATTGCGCAGCAGATCCGATAAGGCATACGCCACTTCCTGCGTCTGCGTCGCGCCTTCGAGCATCGCCAGGCGGGCGATCGTGTTCAGCGTATTAAAGAGAAAATGCGGATTGACCTGCGACTGCAGCGCCTTCAGCTCCGTCGCCTTCAGCAGCGTTTCCAGCTCCGCCTTGGCCTGCAGCTCCTGCATCAGTTTTTTCTGTACGATGTTGGCCACGCCAATTTCTACTATATAATTGGCCATGATATAAATCAGATCGGCCGCCGCCTTGATATTGGCTTCCTGGACTTCCTTGACTTGATCGAACAGCTCGCTCAGCACCGCCTCGTCCAGTCCCAAATCGCTGACGCGTTTGCACATTTGCGTTTTCACATCTTCGCCGTCTTCACGGTACAAGACCACCTGTCCTGCCAGGAAGGCTCCGATATACTGGTCTTGCACGATGATTGGCGCAGCCAGGTCCGTCAAGCCGGAATGGCAGCGATAGACTACGGGCTTTCGCAGGTCGATCGAACGGCGTCCGCCGCTGTCATCGCAGCCGGAACAGCGCGCCATCCCCTTCGGCGTTGAACGGATGTACTGACAAAGTCGCGTGAAATTGCTCATCCGGGTGATCGGCGTTCCTTCCGGATCGACAATCACCGCAGCTAAGCCGGTGGTTTCAGAAAACTTATCCTGGATTTCCTGCAATACGTCGGTATTGACAATCTCTCCTAAAGCAAACTGGCTGATTTCTCGCACCGAAAACCACTCCCTCGCGTGTGCTATTCTTGCAACGACGTAAGACTATTTTGCTCTGCACTGAGGGAGTATTGGCTAATCGTCAGACAAATCCCTGCATTTCGCAATATCTTCTTATACTACGACAATTTTCTCTTGCACCTCGACCGCTGTCCGGTTCCCCGGGATTTCAAGCGACGTCAGTTCGGAAAAGCGAGCCATGTGGTGCATGGTGTAGAGCATCGTCTTCATGATCGATACCATCAGTACCGCGCCCGTGCCTTCGCCCAATCCCATATTGGCCCGGATGAAAACGCTGTCGGACACGATGTTTCCCATTAGAAGCGCGTACGCCATGCCCGGTTCTTTGGACATGTGCGACGGAATCGCATGCTTTTCTATTTCCGGCGCGATGCGTGACGCACAGGCATACGCGACCGCGGTAATGAAACCGTCAATGACGAAAGGCGTGCGAAGCTTCGCGCATTCAAGCATGCCCGCACAGATCGCAACCAAGTCGAAGCCGCCAAGACAGCGCAAAACCTCTTGCGGCGTCTGCAGCTTTTCCTTATGCAACGCCACCCCTTTGGCAACGATCTGCCGTTTATGCTTCAACAGTTCCGTCCGTTCAACCCCTGCACCGTAGCCGACGACAAACTCCGGCAGGATGCCGGTCAAGCCATGCATGACCGCCGCCGATGTCGTCGTATTGCCGATGCCCATTTCGCCGAACGAGAGCATATTGTAACCGCGTTCCTGCACCAGCTCACGCACCAACTCCTGGCTCGCCTGCCAGGCCTGCTCAAACTCGCTGCGGCTCATCGCTTCTTCCTTGATAAAATTCTTCGTTCCCAGCGCCACTTTGCACCGGAAACCGTTGAACGGCTCCATGGAGTTGATGCCCACATCCGCGACGCCGTAATCGATCCGATTGCTCTGACAAAAACAGCTGATCGTCGCTTTGCCTGCCACCATATTTTGCGCCTGCAGATAGGTGACTTCCTGCGGCGTCTGCGCGACGCCCTCTTCCACGACGCCGTTATCGGCGGCGAAGACCAGATGATACGGCTTTAGCTCGGGTTTGATCTCGCCCCAGGACATGACGATTTTCTTCAGATGCTCTTCCAGCAAACCTAAGCTGTTCACCGGCTTGGCCGCTCCATCGATCCACTCTCTGACCTGCGTTTCAAAATCCATGTTCGCTTCCTCCTTTGTTTTTTCCAAAACAAAAACCACCCAGCCCAAAAGGCCAGGCGGCTATACAGCGACCCCATCCTTCCGGCATTACCCCTTGCGCGGGGGTAGATGACAGCCAATACAGGCAGGTCTCCTGGCTTTCAGTTCCTCGCTTTCCTGCGCCTTCCCGGTTTCCCAGTGGCGTGATGCAGGAGCAGCTCCCCGATTACAGTGGCGCGACCGCGTCGTTTTAGGATGCAAGACATCCTTTCGAACTTCCCTATTCTCCTCCCTGTTACAGGAGGCACCTGTTTGGTGGCATATTCTGTTTTGTTTTACGAATTCGCCTTTCTTAAAGTCATTCCTGCCTGCCGCTGACGCTCGACAAGAAAATCAACGATCTGGTAAGAAAAATCCTATTCATCCTCTTTCAGGTGAAGCGTATCGTTCGCGAGCACCAACTGCAGCAAACCCTCGCTATATTTAAGGATGTTCACCGCGGTCGTATCCTGCTTCAACGACCAGACTTCATCGATCGGCCGGCCAAGCGCCGTGCAAAGCAGCGTGCGCAGCGGACCGCCATGCGAAACAAGTGCAATCGTTTCGCCCGGGTGCGCGGCAACGCAGGCGTTGAGTCCTTCCAGCGCGCGCCGCTGGACAAGCGGAAAGCTTTCACCCTGCGGTGCATAGCCAACGCTCGGGCGCGCGTACATCGCCGTAAGCCAGGCCGGCCAACCGGCCATGATCTCTTCATAGGTAAGGCCTTCCCAAAGACCAAAATTCAGTTCGCGAAACGAAGCGCACGTCCTGACCGCAAGGCCATGCGGCAAAGCGATCGCCGCTGCGGTCTGCACAGCCCGCGTCAAATCGCTGCTGTATACCGCCCGGATCGGAAAGGAAGCCAATCGGTTTCCTACCCGCTTTGCCTGCATCTGCCCCGTTTCATTCAAAGGAATGTCGCTATGTCCCTGGTAACGTTTCGTCCGGTTCCACTCGGTCTGACCATGACGGACGAGAATGATTGTCGTTGAAGCCCCCATGTCCTACATCCTTTCCTGACTCAGCGCAAAAACGCAAGCAATACCGCCAGCTGCGCCGCTTCATTGACCGCACCATATACATCGCCTGTCAATCCGCCTAGCCGCGCATTGACATAGCGGCCGACGATGACAGCCGCGAGACAGGCAGCCGCTGCGCCGCCGAGCGCCCTGACGCCGAACGGCGTCAGGAGAAGCGCCGCCAATAGCGCGGCAATCAGCAGCGCATGACGGTCATGATGCTGAAAGAACATCTTGCCCAACCCTTCAGGCCTTGCATAAGGAAAGGAAGTGACCGCCACGACGAGTCCCATTTTTCCGCCGATTGACATCGCAAAACAGGCCAGCGGCAGCAGCGCCGCATCGATGTCGAGATAAAAGGAATACTTCGTCAGGATCAGCAGTGCGAAGGCCATTGCGCCAAACGCCCCCACCCGGCTGTCCTTCATGATCTCAAGCATCCGCTCCTTGGAGCGGCCGGAAAAGATGCCGTCCGCCGTGTCCATAAAACCGTCGCAATGCAGCCCTCCGGTAATGATGATTTCCGCAACAATCAGCATCGCCGCCAGCACATGTCTGGGCACATCCACATAATACTGCAGCAGATACGCGCCGCCGCCCAGCAGCAAACCGATGATCGCACCGATAAGCGGCAGCATCTTGACGCTGCGGCCAAAACTTTCCAGCGACCATTCCGTCTGACTGACAACCGGAATGCGCGTAAAAAATTGAAAGCCCGTTATAAAATCAGTCCATAGCGTTCCCAGCGCGATTCCTCCTTTTGGCACAACCCGATTCTCAATGCTATCAGTAGTTCTCCTCACGCCCTTCTTATTCCTCCCCTACGACAAGATACTTCCTTCTTTCGATAATATGCTCTTATACGCCATACGGATAGCGATTCATTGTTCTCTTTTGAAAGCATATTGCCAAGCGCGTCCATTTCGCTTGTCGCAGGCGCTTGATAATGCTAGTGTCAAGGTAACTGCGACATGATGCGAAAGGAGTTTAGCGTATGAAGCCCACTGTTTTTGAATATTTTATGACCCCGATCAGTCTGCTCGGCAGCGGCTGTTTGCCGGAAATCATCAAATACGTCACGCCGATGAAATTCCGCAAAGCCTTTATCGTCAGCGACAAATTCCTCGTCGACAGCGGCCTGGCCGCTAAGTTGACCGCGATCCTGCAACAGGCAGGCATCTTTTACATCATTTACGACAACGTCTCGCCGAACCCCACCGTCGAACAAGTGGAATACGGTCTGAAACTGTACCGCGACAACGGTTGCGACTTTCTCATCTCGTTCGGCGGCGGCTCGCCGCATGACTGCGCGAAGGCGATCGGCCTTTTGGCAACGAACGGCGGCAGGATCCATGATTACGTCGGTCTCAATAAGGCAAGTCACGCGGCGGCGCCTTTGATCGCGGTCAACACGACCGCCGGAACCGGCAGCGAACTGACCCGT
The DNA here is from genome assembly GCA_963667825.1 of Negativicutes bacterium. GTDB lineage: Bacteria > Bacillota > Negativicutes > SG130 > SG130 > Azotosporobacter. Next base: position 782,701 of record OY764022.1, read on the forward strand.
TTTTGCGTCATCACCGACACGGCGCAGCAGCGCAAAATGACGATCACCGATTGGCATGTAACGCCGATCATCGCAGTCAACGATGCCGAATTGATGCTCGATATGCCGCCCAAACTGACGGCAGCGACCGGAATCGACGCGTTGACGCATGCGATCGAAGCGTACGTCTCGACGAATGCGACGCCGGTCACCGATTGCAAAGCCTTAAAGGCGGTCGAATTGATCAGCCGCCACTTGGCAACGACCGTACAGGACGGCCGCAACCTGGCGGCGCGGGAGATGATGGTCTACGCCGAATACCTGGCAGGCATCGCCTTCAATAACGCCAGCCTCGGTTACGTCCATGCACTGGCGCACCAGTTAGGCGGCAAATACAATCTGCCGCACGGCTTGGCAAACGGCATGCTGCTCTCCTACGTCATCGCGTTCAATATCCCTTCCGCAACGGAGAAATACGCCGATATCGCGCTGGCGATGGGCCTGTCGCTGCCTGACCGCAAGCCGGAGACGGTTGCCGCCGTACTGCTTGGCGCATTGCGCCGCCTGCTCGACAGCGTCTCCATCCCCTGCGGCATAAAGACGGTAAACGGCTTTGAACCAAACGACATCCCAGAGCTTGCCAAAAACGCGCTGCAGGACGTGTGCGCCTTGACCAATCCGCGCCAGGGCTCCGTCGACGAATTGGCCAAGATTCTGCGCACAGCCTGGGCAGCGCAATAAACTCCTATCTTAACACAAGACGCCACATAGGACATTGTCCTTTTAAAGTCAAACACTACCTCTAATACCGTATGGCGGGAGGAATTTTCATGTGGCTAGGTAAAATTGTCGGAACCGTTGTCGCTCCGACGAAAAACGAATCCCTGGTAGGAGCGAAGCTTCTGATCGTACAGCCGTTGAACCTCGACGGCATGAACACCATCAGCATGCAGGTCGCGGTCGACACCGTCGGCGCAGGCAACGGCGAAACGGTCTTAGTCGTTTCCGGCAGCACCGCACAGCGACTAACCGGCAGGCCGGACAGCGCCGTCGATGCGGCGATCGTCGGCATCGTCGAAGACATCGATCTGCAGGGAATCGCCAAAGCCTGATATCGGCTGCAAGAGGATAGAAGGATGGCCGCCGTCACAGCTGCACTGCCTTGCTGACGTTTCATAAAAACAGTTCAGCCTTTTTCAACACACAAACCGAAAAAAGAGTGTCAAAGCACAGCTCAATCTGTACTTTGACACTCTTTTTTACGCTTAACCGAACATCGCGATACCAAGCGGCGTTACCAAAAGCGGATGCGGCGGTACATGGACCGGACGCCCGAAAGCCTTGCCGAATTCGGCCTCGAATCCTTCCAGGTAAGCCGTCCCCCCGACCACGTAGACCGGGTACTGCTGATATTCCTGATGCCCTTCTAGCATCTCGTGCACCAGAGTCGCCATTTTTTCAATCACCGGCAGCACGGTCGGCATGATTTCCTTATGGCGTCGCGTATCGCGCTTCATCAGTTCGGCTTCTTCAAAGCTGATCTTATAAGAGCCGGATAAGACCAGCGACAGATGCGTGCCGCCGGTTGCCTCATCGGCGGTAAACATCAGTTCGCCGTTTTTCAATACCGCAATACCGGTCGTTCCGCCGCCGATATCGACGACGATGCCATGTTCGATCCCAAGCGCCTTGGCCGCCGCCACGGGTTCATCGACCTGTCCGACCGGTTCGATGCCCGCCCCGGCAATCACATGGCTGCACGCCTGCGCGTTGCGTCCCATCGTGCCGGGCGGTATCGCCGTAGCGCCTTTTTCCAATTTAATGCCCATGATCGCCTCAACTTCCGCCTTCAACTCTTCGACAATCTGCATGGCGCCGCGAAAATCCATGACGAGGCCGTCTTTTACCACCGAAGCCCAGCGCATGCTGCCGGCAACCGGATTGCCCGCTTCATCGATCACAACCAATACGACATCCGCCGTTCCCAGATCGACGCCGACCCGGTACGGTCCCTTGGACTCGGCCATCGTGCCGCTGGCAATCAGCTCATGCAGTTTGTGGATTTTTTCATACCCTTCCATCTACCATACCCTCCTGTCTGCCTTACTGCCTGATTCCCCGCGCCGCCCTCAGACTCCTTGTCAATATCCCATCCATTTCTTTCATTATCTTGCGCTTTGCACGCTCGAAACCAAGCTCGCGCAAAAAAGAGCCGGCATTTTTCCGGTTCGAGGCTGTCGACAAAACGAAATCACGCGGGATGTTTTTTACACGAAGAGTCGAAGAAGGGAAGGTGGGAAGATATTTTTCAATTGCCTACACTTTGAACCAGGAATTTTGCCAGGTATTTTCACGCTTTAGCCGACGGCCTGCCTTAGGAGCGCGAGCAGGCTTTCGTCCCGCAGGAAAAAAGAGCCGTCGCTCAGCCGCTCGATTTTTATGCCTTCGAGCCGACTTTCCGGCAACATCCATTCTTTCGCCACGAACGCGAACGGATCGATGCAGGGGCAGTCGCCCTTTGCAAGCTGACGCAGACTGATGCCGCCTTCTAGTTCCAGACAGCTTTGCACCAGCGACGCCTTGCCGGTCTGCCAGAACGCCTGCGCCGCTTGCATGACATAAGCGATTTTTTCCGCCAGGAAGGCATATTCCTCTGCGCCGACAATAATATCCGATTCGGTGATCAGCCAGCTAAGGCGAATTTCATCCGCCGTACCGGACCAGAGGAGGCGAAGCTCGGAATAATCCGGATGCAGCAGCGTAATCTGGCGGTAATCCAGCGTTACGTCTTCTTCCAAGCCGAAACTGAAACCGGCTTCCAATTTATTTTGATTCCAGCGAATAATTTCCTCCAACTTCATATCCTTGCCATGCCAAAAACCTTCCTTAAAAAGCATGCCCTGCGCAAAAAAGATCTGATAGCTGTCCTTTACAAAATCGGCATACAAGACGCTTTTGGCAAAAGAAAACTCTACCGTAAAATAAGCCGGCATTTTCCGTCTCCTTTATCCGCTTTTCTCATTCAATCTACGACTTCTTTCGCCGCAAAACTTATTTTACCTTTTTTTTACAGTTCATCTTTCCCCCTATTTGCCTCATTTTGCTAAAATGTTGACAACTTTCAGATTTTATTAGCGTTTATGTTACTTTTTTTAGTTTTTATTTCTGGCAAAGAAACGTTTTTTTGCTTATGATAGAAATTGTAGAATGCTGTAAGCATGCCCGTATCACAGCCGCTTAATTCTTTGTCTTGTATTTAAGGAAGCTTTTTTATATAGGTTCAGCCAATGAAGTGATGTAGGAGGATTATTATGCGTCAAATGAGCACCACCGAACTTGAACCCGGAATCGTGATCGCCCAGCACATTCTCAATGAAGACGGCGCCATCTTGTTGACGGCAGGCAGCACCTTAACCGCCAAAGCCATCGCCTCTTTGCTTAGTTGGAACATTGAAGAGGTACGCATCAGGGAAGATAAAGACACTGACGAAGACCTTGCAATGGCTCTGCAGTTTGACGAAATCACAAGACAGCACAGTCAGCCCGACGACGACGAATCTTCCTTCTCGATCGATATTCCGCCGCAAACGCCGATTCCTTCGATCATTAATGAAAAGTCATTGGAGCAGTATGAAACGATCAGTCAGCGCTTTCTCGAAATCCTGCGCAACCGAAAGCTGTATACCGATCCGGCTAAGCTCGATTCGCTCTCCAATATCATCTGCCGCTATGTCCTTTCGACTCCTGGCGCCATCGGTTACGCGCTGCGCCAGGAGGAAGAAGGCGGCCCGGTCGAACTTCTCGCCCGCCACAGCCTGGCCGTTGCGGTGATTGCGACAAAACTCGCGCGCTTGCTGCGTTACCCTTCCGAACAGATCCAAAACATCACGCTTGGCGCGCTGATCCATGATATAGGAAAAATGCTGCTGCCGCCTCAATATTCCGAGACCGCAGCCAGTCGGACTGAACACAACAATGACCTCTACCGTTCCCACGTACAAATCGGCTACGACCTGTTAAAGCAACATCCGTTTCCGCGCGAAGCGATGTTCATTTTACTCCAGCATCACGAGACGATTGACGGCAGCGGTTTCCCCTTATGCCTGCCGCCCGGCAAGATGCACCCTTATGCACAGGTCGTGGCGCTGGCCAACCGCTTCGATGTGCTCTTTCACGAACAGGCGGGCCTGCCCAATCTCTTTGATATCCGGCCGCGTCTCTTGAAAAGCGCCGCAACGAAGATTTCGACCGAAATCGTCGACATCTTCGACCGCTATCTGGAAGACTTCGTCTTCACCGCCAATGTCGAGCTCAGCGACGGGCGGACTGCCGAAGTCATCTACACGCACCACGCCTTCGAATCGCCGGTCGTCAAAGCCAGCGACGGCGAACTGATCGATCTGAACCACCGCGACGGTCTGAAAGTCGTGAGACTTTCCCTGTAAAAGTCTTTTTACCAAAAAAACGCGTCCGGCCAATCGCCGGACGCGTTTTTTCTTATGCTTTCCAGTGCCGCAGCAGGTGTTCTTCGGCTTCCAGATTCCACAGACCGTTATTGCGCTCCGTAATTTCAGCCAACGCGGCAAATTTCGGATTCTCTTTCGCAAGTTCAGTGAAATCCGCGATGGCCGTCATCGGCATGTTAATCCCGGTATAGACCAGCTTCTTCCCGGCCGGTGCGTCCGGTAGCGTAAGCGTCGCCTCGCCGGCGCTGTCGAGTCCTCCGACATGCGTCACCATGACCGCCGGATTGATTCTGCCCTGTTCGGTAAGACGCAGCGACTCGATCATATCGGCGGTATTGCCGCCGGTCGTGCCGACGATATGCGTCGCGGCATAGTGGACGTTATAGAAGTTGCACGCTGCGGAAAATTTCGTATCCGTCGGCCCGGCGAAAAAGTTCAGACAACCGTCTTTGCCCAAAATTTGGTCGCCCTGCTCCACTACCGGACGGATCGGCGCAAAAACAAAGACATCGTCAAAACCGTCACCGCCAGCCATTTTCTTCAAATACCCCGGTACATCGTCAATTCCTTTAGTATTAACGAATTCCAAACGTATCCCTTTCTCAGCCGCCGAAGCTTCGCTGAACAAGCTGCGTGCCCGTTCCAGACGTTTTTCATCCACATCGCTCACGACAATCAGCCCCGGCCTGCGCTCGCAGTTCAGCGCATAATCGATCGCCCCTAGGCCCATCGGCCCTGCTCCTGCTAAGATCGCCAGCTTGCCGCCCGGCTCGATGCCCATGCGGTGTTCATACGAACCCATCGAGGTATGATAACTGGCATGGAACGCACCGATGATGCATGACATCGGTTCGGCCAACGACGCTTCATAATAGGCCTTGCCCTGATAAGACAGCAGGCAGCCGAGTTCCATCACCTCTTTCGGCATGATGACGTAGGTAGCCGCGCCGCCGCAGTAGCGGTACGAATAGCCGGGCGAATCCATGCTGCCCTTATAGTTGAGCGCCGGCTGCATTGAAAATTTTTCTCCGGCTTTAAACTGATCCTGCCATGTCTTTCCTACCTGCACGATGTTTCCGGCCATTTCATGTCCGATAATGATCGGATATTCGGCGATATCATCCGGCACTCGCTTATGGTCACTGGCCAGGACGGCCGCTTTGTAACTCGACATGCAAATGCTGTCGGAAACGACTTCTACCAATATTTCATCCGCCGTTATCTCCGGCAGTTCGAATTCATCAAGACGCAGATCTTTTTTGCCATACAATCTGACTGCACGTGTTTTCATCGCTCATTGCTCCTTTTCTTTTCACGTTCCTCGAGTTTCTCCCATTTCACCTGCTTCGCCAGTTCTTCGACTAACGTCCGTCCGCCCGGCTCCGTGCCGCCCGTCATCACGCTGGCCGTACCTGCGGCTACCGCCAGGCAAATCAAGTCGTTCCAATCCGCTTCGCGCTCAAGCGCCAATGCAAGGCCCGCCACCATCGCGTCGCCCGCGCCGACGGTGCTTTGCACCGCAACGCGAAGCCCCTGCGCCAGGTACGTCTCCTGCGCCGTGACAAATAACGCTCCTTCGTCGCCCAAGGAGACGACAACCACTTCGATGCCGTGAGCGCTGCAAAGCGCACGGGCGAATTCTGCCGCAGCCGCCGGGCTGTCGAGACGCCGTCCCGCCAAACGTTCCAGCTCATGAATGTTCGGCTTGATCAGATATGGGCCGGCTTGCAGCCCTTCTTGCAGCAATTCGCCGTCAGCGTCGAGAACAGTCCTGACGCCTTTCTCCTTCGCCGCCCGGATCCACTCCCGGTACACATCTTTTTCCACGCCCGGCGGCACACTGCCTGATAAGACTAAAATATCTCTTTCCCGCAAACTGTTCACACACTGCTCTTTTAACTGCGCAATCATCTCATCACTGACGCATGGACCCGTTTCATTGATATCCGTATTGCGTCCGTTCAGCTTGTCGACAATCTTTAAATTCATCCGCGTTTCGCCGCTGCCCTGCAAAAAAGCATGTGCAATCCCGCTTTGCGTCAGGCATTCTTCAATCATAGCGCCGGTTTTTCCAGCTAAAATACCGATTGCCCGGCTCGTTCCGCCGAGACTTGCAATCGTCTTGGAGACATTGATGCCTTTGCCGCCCGCATCCAGGCGGCTGCTTTTAATGCGGTTCACCGCATCCAGTTTGCAATCGTCAATTTCCACCGTCTTATCGACGGCAGGATTCAGCGTCACTGTTATAATCATCTTCGTTTCTCCTATTCCGTCTCGCGGTTTAGGGTGAATAATTCGTGAATCATATCCGCGTCTTGCGTACGCCACAACGTTTCTATTTCAAAGCCTTCTTCCTCACCCAACACCGTAGCAATATTAGCCAGGATGCTCAGGTGTTCATTGCCGATCCCGGCAATGCCGATCACCAGGTAGGCCAGTTCGCCGTCAAACAGCACGCCGTCCGGAAATTGCAAGACCACCATGCCCGAGCGAAGAATTTCTTCTTTCGCCGCGCCGATGCCGTGCGGAATGGCCACGCCTTTACCGATATACGTGCTCAATTGCGCCTCGCGCGCCTGCATTCCGGCAATATATCCCTCTTTCACATAACCGCTGGCATGGAGAAGTTCGCCGGCCATTTGAACCGCAGCCGCCTTGTCCACACTGGCTAAGCCCAAGTGAATGTTGCTTTTTAATAAAATCATGTCATCCTCCACCTCTTTTTCAACTTCCGGACTGCATTCGGCTGCAGCGAGATAGCCTCCGGCAAGCAGCGTTTCAAACGCATCGTTTACGATAAGATCGTCGACGGCTATGCATTTTGCCTGCAGCGCCGTCTGTCTCACCCGCTCAGCCAATCCGGCGTGTGTAATCACAACGCCGGCGGATGGCGGAATTTCATCGACTGCGCAATGCGCCACATCGACCGCATAACCGGCTTGCGCTAATTTGCGGCGCAGTATCGACGCTGCCATCGCGCTCGAACCAAGTCCCGCATCGCAGGCAAGGATAATCTCCCCAACGGGCAGCACCCGTTTTATCTGCTCTTCAGCATCTAACGGCGGCGTATTTTCGTCCGCACTGCGGCGAATCAGCGGCATCGCCAGCAAAAAACTCAACACAGCCGATATTCCAATGCCAGCTAGCACCGCAGCATACGAACCTTTAGGCGTCATCGCCAAAACGGTCAAGAGACTGCCCGGCGACGGCGTTGCGACCAATCCGGCATTCAGTTCGCCAAACACAGCAATACCAATACCCGAACTTATGATGAGCGGCAACAGCAAAAGCGGATTCATCAGCACGTAAGGAAAATAAATCTCATGAATGCCGCCAAGCGCATGAATCAAAAGCGCTCCCGGCGCAGATTGCCGCGCCGCCCCCTGCGCCGCTACCCAATACGCCACAAGCAGGCCGATTCCCGGCCCCGGATTCGTCTCCAGCAGAAACAGAATCGATTTGCCGGAAACAGCTGTTTCCTGCATGCCGATTGGTCCCAAAAGGCCATGGTTGAGCGCATTATTCAAAAACAGCACCTTGCCCGGTTCGATGATGATCGCAGCCAGCGGCAGCACGCCCCATTGCATGATCTGATCGGCGCCGTGCTTCAATGCTTCATTTAACAGATAAACCAACGGACCGATTCCTTTATAAGCGGCAACCGCAAATACAGCGCCGATAATTCCCGCGGAAAAATTGCTGACCAGCATCTCAAATCCCGGTGCGGTTCGCTCCGCCATGAAGGAGTCCATGCGTCGAGTCAGATAGCCCGCCAACGGGCCGATCAGCATTGCGCCAAGAAACATCGGCACATCGGCTCCGACAACCAGTCCCATCGTCGCCGCTGCGCCGACTACGCCGCCTCGACTCCCGCCGGTCGCCCGGCCGCCAGCCTGTCCGATCAAAAGCGGCAGCAAATAAAAGAGCATCGGTTCCACCAGACGCGCAATTTGAGCATCCGGAATCCAACCGCTGGGAATGAAAAGCGCCGTAATCAAGCCCCAGGCAATGAACGCTCCGATATTGGGCATGACCATGCCGCTGAGACTGCGTCCCAATCGTTGCAGCCACGCACCGGCTTTGCCGCTCTTCTCTCGCTTCATTTCATCTGCCATCTTACGCCTCCAGCACCATTTTACTCTTGCCTTTGTAGAGTTTTTCAAGCAAACGGCTTATTTCCAGCCGTGCCGCCGCCTGATCGCCCCGTCGCAATTCGGCAAGGAAAGCAGGCCTTTCAATCAGCATTTGGCTTAAATAGCTGATGGTCTCCATTGCGTTCTTATGGCACTGTAGCGGTGCGAGCATAATGACCGCCAAACGGATTTCTTCCGAAACCGCTGCCCGTCCATGGATTCCGGCAAGCGGCTCTTTTAGCGCGACTGCGCCGAAAAAAAGTTCCTCTACCGCGCTGGTTCGACAGTGCAAAAGAATGAATCCATGTCCGGCAATGATCGTACCGCCTTTGGCTTCACGTTCTTTTAAATCCAGCGCTAATTGGCTTTGTACGCTTTCTCCTTTGGCGCACAAGCGAACAGCAGCGTCGATAATGCCGTCCACCGTCGCCGTCTCCATGCCAAGCAAGAAGAAGTGCTCCAACAATTCGAGGATCGCGCTTTGATAACTGCCAAGCGTTATGATTTTTTCCTGCAAGGAAATTGTCGATGTTTGCACGCGTGTTTCCGTTTGCGTTTGTCCTTTCAAGCGCTGCAATAACTCGGCGATGCGTTTTTTATCCGCTGCAAACAAGAGCGGATTCACGACGACAACCGGCAGACTGCAATCGCTAATCGGAATCGTCGCTAAAATAAAGTCGATCTTTTTTTCTTTTAGCCAGCCTTCTTCCAGACGCAGGCTGGAAATAACATCGACAATGATGATGTTGTCATATTCTTTTTCAATCTTGCTGGCAAGCAGACGGGACGTGCCCATTCCTGTCGGACAGGCAATCGCAACCCGGTATACGATGCGGCTGCGGCGCCGACTGTCTTCGAGCGCCGCTCCAAGATGCATCGCAATATAAGCAATCTCGGCTTCCGGCATCACGACGTTCCACTGGCGTTCGACCGGTTCGACGCATTGGCGGCTGACTTCGATCAATTCCGGATAAAAGGCCTTGATCTCCGCTAACAGCGGATTGCGTATTTCCAGATTCATACGCAGACGGCTCACCGCAGGTCCAAGATGATTCACCAATCCGACCAGTAGTTTTTCATTCTGCGCCAGAAATTGTCCGCTCACGCCTTCCGCGGCGCGGATGATTTCTTTCGCGACTTTAACCAGTTCAAAATTGCCGATCGACGGTTGCGCGATACCGGCTCCGCCGTCGCGATTCTTCAAGCCCTTCAAGTGCATCGTGATATAACCGATTTCATCCTCCGGGATTGCAATGGCAAAACGCGCCGCGATTGCATCGGCCAAACGGCGTGCAATCGCGTATTCGCGATATCGTTTCAACTCTTCCAATAACTCGGCCGCCATGCTGATTTTTTCCTGCTGCCGGATACGCTGCACGGCCAGTGCCAAATGCACGGTCAATCCTACATAGGCGGTATCCGCCAAACGTCCGCCCATTGCCTCTTCCGTCTCCCGGATCGTCTCTTCCAGTTGTCCGATCACATCCTGATCGATCAAATTCAAGAGACGGCTTTGCGCCCAGCCGCTCGGCAGTCGCTCCGTCTTACCAAGATTGCTGCGAATCACTTCCAATAATTGATCCGCACCGACCGTTTCATAAAGAAAATTGACCATGGCCCGGCGCAGTTTTTCTTCTGCGCCGTCGACATAGACGCCAAGGCCCGGCTTTCTGATCAGCAAGACGCCCTGGCCTTTCAGCCACTGTTCCGCCTTATCCAGATCATGGCTGACCGTACCCTCGGTGACTTTCAAATCGAGCGCCAGCGTATATAACTTGACCGGTTCACGGCGTTGCAGCAATTCGCTGATAATGCGTTTTTGCCGTTCCTGCGGCGAATAGACTTCGACCGACTGCTGTCCGGCCATCGCCTGCAGCACCTCGCGTCGCGTCTTTGCATCGCCGGCAAGCGCAACGCCTGTACCGGTTTTCTTTTGCAGTTGCCAGCCCTGTTCCGCCAGCCACTCTTCGACCGCGCTCAAGTCGCGCAGTACCGTCTTCGCACTGACCCCGAGCGTCGCAGCGATCGCCCCCAGCGTCACATAGCCCTCCTGGCGGCAAAGTTCGCGCAATATGCTTTTTACCCGCTGATTCATCTTTTGTTCCTGCATATTCCGCTCCTTTTCGCTTGTGGCTTGTGGCTTGTGGCTTGTGGCTTGTGGCTTGTGGCTTGTGGCTTGTCAGGCATTATGCCGTTTTCCATTAGCCGTTCGCCATGCGCCATTAGGCACACGCCCTTAGCCGTTCGCGCCGTCCTTCCCGTCCCCCGTCACGCCAACCGTTTCACCAGCGCATCGTATTCCGGACTGTCAATGAAATTGGTAATCGAGATATGTTCCGCTTTGGCCGCGATGCCGCGCGCCCGTTCGGTCAGCGTCTCATGCGTGATGACGATGTCCGCATCGGCCGGAATGTCTTCGATCGCATGATTGACGACCACGATGGAGAGGCCGGCTTTTTTGAACTTGTTGCGCAACGTCGTCGCGCCCATCGCACTCGAGCCCATTCCCGCGTCGCAGGCGAAAACCACTTTATTCACAGCCTTACGCGGCGCTGCATTCGTCGGCGCACTGGGTACGCCTTTTAATTCTTTGACCTTCGCCTTGGCATCCTCGAGTTCCTCCTCATCCAAACGACTATTTGCCCGTTTCACAAAAGGAGCCGCTACCAGGAACGTGACCGCGGTCGAGACGACTACGCCTGCCAATACTGCCAAGTAACCGCCTTTCGGCGTCATCGCCAGCAACGCGAAGATGCTGCCCGGCGATGGAGTCGCCACCAAGCCCGCCCCCATCAGCGAGAAGGTAAAGACGCCGCTCGCGCCGCCTGCAATGACGGCCAGGATCAGCATCGGATTCATCAGGACATAAGGAAAATAAATTTCGTGAATGCCGCCGAGGAAATGAATGATGATCGCGCTGGGCGCCGATTGTTTGATCATGCCCTTGGCAAAAATCCAGTAGGCCAGCAAGATGCCAAGTCCCGGCCCCGGATTCGGTTCGAGCAGGAAAAAGATCGAGCGTCCCATCTCTTTGGCTTCTTGAATACCAATCGGACTTAACACGCCATGATTCATCGCATTGTTCAGGAACAAGATTTTTCCCGGTTCGATGAAGATCGAAATCAGCGGCAACAATCCGGCGCTGACGATTCCCTCGACGCCGACCTTCAGCATATTGCTGAGCGACAGTACCACCGGCCCGATCGCCGTATAACCGATCAAAGCCACCAAACCGCCCAGGATGCCCGCTGAAAAGTTATTGACCAGCATCTCAAAACCCGGCTTCACCTTTCCGGCAATCGCAGCATCAAATTTCTTAATCACATAGCCGCCAAACGGGCCCATGATCATCGCGCCGATAAACATCGGAATATCGACGCCAACGATTACCCCCATCGTAGCGACCGCACCAATCACGCCGCCGCGACTGCCGCCGACGCTCCGGCCTCCGGTATAGCCGATCAAAAGCGGCAGCAAATAAATAATCATCGGACCGACCAATTTACTCAAATATTCATTCGGAGCCCAACCGGTAGGAATAAACAAGGCGGTAATCAAGCCCCAGGCAATGATGGCCCCAATATTCGGCATCACCATGCCGCTTAAGAAGCGCCCAAATTTCTGCACCTTTTCTTGCGCATTTCCAGCACCGTTTCCCTGTGGCGTCGAAGAAAGATCAGACATCACTATGTGCCTCCCCCGTTTAATTTTCCGTAATGACCTGTATTTCTGCAGAAATAACGAATTACGTTAGGCTCATTATAAAGGCTTGCCTCTCTGCGCTTCAACGCAAAGATGACGCGAATCCGTCCACAGTCATTCTGGACAAAATTAAAGGTCGGCTGTCCGTCTGCGTTCAGACAGGCTGACGCAGCAATAAAAAAGCGCACAATTCAGATAAGACGGCGAACAAAAAAAGGCTGCCTCTTCACATAGCTTGCAAGCTATGTGAAGAGACAACCTTCATTTCTTTACCTACCCCAAGATTACAGTTCCCAGTCCACGCCCTTCACTCCGTTCGTCTCTAGGAACGCATTCGCCTGGCTGAACGGCTTGCTGCCGAAGAAGCCGCGATAGGAAGAAAGCGGACTCGGATGCGGCGCAGTCAGTACCAGATGTCTTTCGTTCGTCAGCATCGCCTTTTTTTTCTGCGCCGGATTTCCCCAGAGCAAAATCACGATCGGGCGTTCCTGTTCATTGATCTTGCGAATGACCGCATCGGTAAAACGCTCCCATCCTTTGTTTTTATGAGAATGAGCCTGATGCGCCCGCACCGTCAGTACGGTGTTCAAAAGCAGCACACCCTGTTCGGCCCATTTTTTCAGATAGCCGTGCGTGGGAATCGGGCAGCCGAGATCGTCCTTAAGTTCCTTATAGATGTTCTGCAACGACGGCGGCAGCTTCTCGCCGGGAAGTACCGAGAACGAAAGGCCGTGCGCCTGCCGTTCGTCATGATAAGGATCCTGGCCAAGCAGCAGCACCTTCACGTTCGCCAGCGCCGTATAGTTCAGCGCGTTGAAGATGTCGTCTTGCGGCGGAAACACTTGAGCGGCAGCATATTCTTGCTGCAGGAAGGATTCCAGTTCCCCATAGTAGGGCTGTGCAAATTCTCCGGCCAGCGCCTCCTGCCAATCGTTCTTCAACATCTCTTTCATGCTTTTTCCATCCTTTTCGTGCATTCTTTCCTTCAGCAGTGAGCCTTCTTTTGCTCGCTGGAACGCAGCAGGTAATAAAGCCCTGCCACGAACAGCACCACCGGCGCAGATGCCAGATAGGCATTGCCGTAACCAAGAAACGGCACGCATAAGCCGAGCAGATACGCCCCCGCGCCCAAGCCGATATCGAGACAGGTAAAATAGGTTGCTGTTACAATGCTGATCCGCCCGGCCGCGCTTTTTGACACCGCGATCGCCTGTACGCTCGGCACCGCGACGCCATAGGCGACGCCGATCAGGACCGCCGCCGATAAAATACCCAGTGAAGTGCTGGTTGTTCCAAGCACCGCCAAGCCCAGCGTCATCAAGGCAAAGGCCGGATACATAACGACATCCGCGCCCCAGCGGTCAAAAATCTTGCCGCTGACCAACCGTGATGCGACCGAAGCCGATGCCATCACGACAAAGAACCAGGTTGCCGCATCGGCCAGGCCCAGTTCTTTGGCATGGACCGAAACGAACGACAGAACTCCCGCATACGTCAGCGAGAGCAGCATGATCACCGAAGAACTCGGCGCTGCTTTTTGCTCGATTACGTCAGACACTTTGCAGCTGAGCAGCCACTTGCGTGAATGCTGGCGCAGATTGGCGACCGGCAACAATTGCACGATCAGACCGCCGATCAACGTCGCCACGCCGCAAAAGATGAACACCCATTCAAAACCAAAGTTATCTGCAATCCATAAGCCGCTGAACGGGCCGACCGCCGAGCCTGCGGTAAACACCGTCGTCAGATAAGCGATGCCCTCGCCGCGCCGCTCCGGCGGCGCGAGTTGGCTGCCCAATGCCATGATCGACGTATTCACGATTGCAAAAGCAACGCCGCTGATAAATCGGATCAGGAGCAGCAGCCACGTATCATCCGTCAACAAGAAAAGCCAATGCGTAATAAAAAAGCACAGGCAGCTGATCTGCAGCACCCTCTTCTTACCAAACACCAGTTCCAAGCGCCCGGTTTGCGTACGAAACAAGACCGAGGCCAGTAAAAAGACCGCATTCATCGCTCCGCCAATCTGCACCGAAGCATGCAGCTTCTCCATCACATAAAGCGGCAGCACAGGCAAATACAACGAATACGGGATAAAAATAAACAAGGTCGCCAACACCGTCAGACTATAGGCGCGCGTCCAAAGCGGTTCCTGTTCCTGTTCAAAGCCAAGTTCTAGTTCTTCTTCTACTACGTCTCTCATCGTTTTCGCTCCTTACACAACTCCGCATTTTCAAATAACAACTGTAAGTACTTCGCCAGTTGCCGCTGCTCCTCTTCCGACAGTCGCTGCAGCACTTCCTGTCGATGCTGCCCGACGACGCCTTCCCATTTCGGATATTCGGCGAGCGCAGCCTCCGTAAGCGCCACATATTTTTCCCGTCGGTCGCGTTCGCCGGGCAGACGCGATATCCAGCCCTTCTTTTCCAATTGACCGAGGCTCTTTGAAATGGCCGGCGGTTCGATGTTCATATACAAAGCCAATTCGGCCTGCGTCATTTTCGTCCGCTCTTTCAAGGCAACAATCACCGCCCACTCCGAGCTATAAAGACCGCTCGGTTCGAGGCGCGGGTTGATTCCCTTCGTTATGCTGCGCGTCGTCTGATACAAATAGTGCATGACGGTTTCCGCTGTATTCATTCCTGTCTCTCCTCATTAGTTAACTAGTTAATTATTTTTATATTATAGTCCGCTTTTTCTTCTGCGTCAACCGCCAAAAAAGGGATGTCTCAAAATGGCTGTTGCCATTTCGAGACATCCCTTACTTCTTTTAGCGAACTATTTCTTAACGATCAGTTCCAACGCTACCGGAATGCTTTCTGGTACGGTTTCTTTCGCCATTACTTTTTTCGCGGTTTCAATCGCGATCTTGCCCATGTCTTTCGGTTTTTGCGCGACAGTCGCGCCAAGCGTTCCTGCATTGACGGCCTTCACTGCATCTTCGGTCGCATCAAAGCCAACGACGATCACATTATTGCGTTTCGCTGCTTTGATCGCTTCCATCGCGCCGAGCGCCATTTCGTCATTGTGCGCGAACACGGCATTGATTTCCGGGTTCGCCTGGAGAATGTTTTCCATGACCTTCATGCCTTTGGCCCGGTCAAAGTCAGCCGGTTGTTTGGCGACGACGGTCAGACCGGCAGCAGCTTTAGCCGCTTCATTGAAGCCTTTGCCGCGATCATTGGCGGCGGAAGTTCCCGGAATGCCTTCCAGTTCAACCAGTTTGCCTTTGCCGCCTAACTTATCGACAATGTATTGGCCGGCCAGTTTGCCGCCCGCCACATTGTCCGATGCGATCGAGCAGACGACTTTGCCGCCCGCTGCGCCGCGGTCAACGGTGATAACCGGGATCCCTGCCTTATTGGCCGCTTCGATCGCCGGTACGATCGCTTTCGAATCGACCGGATTAACGATAATTACGCCTACTTTTTGTTGAATCAGATTTTCAATATTGGCCAATTGTTTCGATGCGTCATTTTGCGCATCCATAACCACCAGCTCCATGCCGCCTGCTTCGGCAGCCGCTTTCGCGCCGTCGCGCAGATCGACGAAGAACGGATTGTTCAAGGTCGAAACGGACAGGCCCACGACGGATTTTTTCGCCGTATCCGCGGCCGGTTTGTTGCCGCCGCAACCGGTCACGAGAATGCTCATTACAAATACCGCCAATAATAAAACAGACCAAATGCTTTTCTTACCGCTGAATCGAACCATGTCTGAAACCCTCCTATTTTCTCTTCTTTTCTTTTGGAAACTTTCGCAGACCCCTTTCATCACACGTCAGACAGCCAGGCATCACGCTCCTTTTTTGCGTCGGTTATCAACAATCACGGCCAGCAAGATAACGGCCCCTTTGGCCACCTGCTGGTAAAAGGAAGAGACATTGAGCAAATTCAAACCGTTGTCCAAGATACCAATGATCAATGCCCCGATTAAGGTTCCGCCAATGGTCCCCATACCGCCGGACAGGCTTGTCCCGCCCAGCACGACCGCAGCGATCGCATCCAGTTCAAAACTGACGCCCGCAGTCGGTTGCGCCGAATTGAGGCGCGAAGCCATGATGATGCCGCTGAAACCGGCCAACAGTCCAGCGATGCTATATACGGAAAGCAGTATTTTTTTCGTATGAATCCCGGACAAACGCGCCGCTTCTTCATTGCCGCCGATCGCATAGACATAGCGGCCGAACTTCGTCTGGCGCAGCACGACATACGCTGCGGCAAAAACGATGACCATCAGGACGACCGGCACCGGGATTCCTGCAATATAACCGCCGCCCAGGAAGCGAAACGCATCGTCCATGCCGGTGATCGGCCGACCGTCCGTATAGACCAGCGTGAAGCCGCGCGCCGCGGTCATCGTACCGAGCGTCGCGATAAACGGCGGCACATTGGCCCGCGTAATCAACAGGCCATTGAAGCAGCCAAGCACCACGCCGATAAGAAGACCTGCCAGAATCGCGGTCGACATCCCCTGTCCCGCAGTAAGAAGTCCTGCCGTGACGCTGCCTGCCAAAGCCACCGTCGAACCGACCGACAAATCGATGCCGCCGGTCAAAATCACCATCGTCATCCCGACGCTGATAATTGCGTTAATGGAGACCTGGCGCGCCACATTCAGCAGATTGTTGACATCCAGAAAGCGATCCGACAGGAGTGCCATCGCGCCGCTCAGTAAGACCAGCCCCAAAAGCGGCCCCATTTTTCGTATGATGTTCGATTGTGCACTGTCTTTTAAAGCCACCGTCTATTCTCCTCCTGCCGCAAAAGCCATGATTTTTTCCTGCGTGGCCTCCGCCAAAGACAATTCTCCGGCCAGACGCCCGCGATGCATTACCATTACCCGGTCACTCATGCCCAGCACTTCCGGCAGTTCGGATGAGATCATCAAAATTCCGACGCCCGCTGCGGTCAGCATGTTCATGATGTGATAAATCTCGGCCTTCGCGCCGACATCGACGCCGCGCGTCGGTTCGTCCATGATCAGCACCTTCGGCTTCGTCAAAAGCCATTTGGCAATGACCACTTTTTGCTGATTGCCGCCGCTCAGGTTCTTAACGAGTTGCGCCGCACCCGGCGTGCGGATCTTCAGTTTCTCAATATTTTCGCGCACCGCATCGTTTTCCTCACGCTGCCTGACAAAGCCTGCGCTGCAGCGTTCGTCGAGCGATGCGAGCGCCATGTTTTCGCCGACCGACAGGTTCAGCACCAGCCCCTGGTTCTTGCGATCCTCGGTGATCAGGCCGATTCCGGCGCGGATCGCATCGGCCGGATCCTTGATCGACTGTTTTTTACCGCTGACGAATACGTCGCCGCTTGCCAACGGGTCGGCACCGAAGATAGCCCGGGCCATTTCCGTCCGGCCTGCGCCCATCAGTCCGGCTACGCCGACCACTTCGCCCGCGTGAACCGAAAGAGAGATATTCTCCAGCAAACCCGGACGATTCAATTTTTCCACGCGCAAGACTTCCTCGCCCAACTGCGCCGTTTGTTTTGGAAAACGCTGCGTCACGTCACGGCCGACCATCAGGCGGATCAATTCGTCAAACGATACCGCAGCCGTCTCGACCGTTGCGATATACATACCGTCACGCATCACCGTGATGCGTTGGCTGAGCGCAAATAATTCTTCCATCCGGTGCGAGATGTAGACAATGCCGACGCCGTCCGCAGCCAGCTTGCGTACGATCTCGAACAAACGCTCCGTCTCGCGTTCCGTCAGCGCGGCCGTCGGTTCGTCCATGATTAAAATCTTCGTATCAACCGAGAGCGCCTTGGCAATCTCCACCATTTGCTGCTGCCCGATGCTGAGACTCGAAACGACCGCATCCGGTTTGATGTCAGAACCGAGCTGCGCGAGCACGTTGCTTGCCGCCGTCTCCATTTTCCGCCAGTCAACGAAACCGAACAGACGCGTCGGTTCCGCGCCGAGATAAATGTTTTCCATCACGGTCAGTTCCGGCACCAGGTTCATCTCCTGATGGATGATGCTGATGCCCTGCGCCATCGCCTGACGCGGGTCGGCGATCGACGCCGCCTGACCGTCCAGCAGAATTTCTCCCTCATCTTTCTGGTAGACGCCGCTGAGAATCTTCATCAGCGTCGATTTTCCCGCGCCGTTTTCGCCTAGCAGCGCATGGATCTCGCCGCGCTCCAGTTTGAACTCGACGCTTTGCAGCGCCTTCACGCCGGGAAACGATTTCGTGATCCCTCTCATATGTAATAACGGTATCTCATTCACAAGCAGACGTACCTCCTTTATCAGAACACCACGCCGGATTTTAAGATGATATTGGCATAAGGGGTGCACTCGCCGGTCCGTACCACCGCCACTGCCCGCTTCGTCATTTCCTTGAAGTCTTCATGGCTCATCCGGGCAAGCGGCGTCGTCCCCATTTGCCGCACGACCTCTGCTTCCAGCGCCGGGCTGACTTCTTTCATTTCCTGGGCAATGATCGCTTCTTCGACCTGCAGTTCCTCTAAAATGGTCGTCAACGTCTGCATGAAGCCGGGTACGCCTGCCGTAAGCGCCAGATCGATGCGCTGCACGCCGGACGGAATCGGCAAACCGCAATCGCCGATGACCAGCATATCGCCATGACCCATTCCGGCAATCACCTGACTGATCGGTTGATTCAGCACGCCTTGCTTTTTCATATTCTTCCCTCCGTTTGTAAAAACGCTTCCACTTCATCACGCCACGCCAGAGACGGTTGCGCGCCGGACTTCGTCACGGACAGCGCAGCGGCGGCCGACGCTTTTTTCATTGCTTCTTCCATTCCTAGCCCCCCAGCCAAATAGGCCGTCAGCGCTCCGGCATACGCGTCGCCCGCTGCCGTCGTATCGACCGCTTTAACGCGGTAGGCAGGCACATGCCTTGTTTCACTTTGGCTGCGGTATAAAGCGCCTTGACTGCCGAGCGTAATGATTAACGCACCGACGCCCTGCGCCAGCAAATGCTCCGCAGCGGCAGCGGCAGCATCGGGCGTGCTCGCAGGCATCCCAGCCAGCACGGCCATCTCCGTTTCATTCGGCAGCAAGATGTCAATCAGCGGCAATAGCTCAGCGTCTACGCTGCGCACCGGCGCCGGATTCAAAATAACCATCCACCCCTGCGCCTTGGCGCTGCGAATCGCTTGCGCCACCGTCTCCGGCGGAACTTCATGCTGCAAGAGCAGGATGCCGTCAGAACCGATCTGCCTGATCGCGCGCTCGGCATCCTCCGGGCTGCACAAGTCATTCGCGCCGCCCACCACGACGATCGTATTGGCGCCAGCCGGATCAACCGTAATCAATGCCGTGCCGGTCGCTTCTTCCACCTCACGTATCCGTGCAATATCAACGCCGCTTCCGGCCATACTCTTTAAGAGTTCAGCGCCAAACGCATCTTTGCCGACGCAGCCGACCATTTGCACATCCGCACCGAGTCGTCCTGCAGCGGCAGCCTGATTGGCCCCTTTGCCGCCGGGAAACGTGGCAAACTTACTTCCGAATACCGTCTCGCCTTTCGCTGGCAAGCGCTCTGCGCTCGCCACCAGATCCATATTCAAACTGCCCACAACCAGCACTGTTTTCTTCCGACTCATCGTTCCTGCCCCTTTCGTAACGAAGATTGACGCACAACTAACTGCGGCTGTAAAATCTGCTCTTGCCGTACGACATTCTTTCCGCCGATTTCTTCGACCAGCTTCGCGACCGCCAGTCGTCCCATCTCATAAACCGGCTGCCCCATCGTCGTAAGCGCGGGCTTATACCAGGCCGCCATCTGAATATCATCATAGCCGACGACCGCAATCTCTTCCGGCACTTTGCGGCCATGCCGTTCTAAACACTGCAGCGCGCCAATGGCCATCATGTCATTAGCGGCAAACAAACCGTCAAATGGCTTTCCGCTGGCCAAGAGCGATTCCGCAGCCTGATAGCCGCCTTCGAAAGAAAAGTTCCCTTCTTTGCACAGCATTTCGTCCGCTTCCATTTTGTTATCGATCAAAGCCTGACGATAGCCCTGCAACCGTTCGTTGCCGACTGGCGATCGCGCACGGCCGCCGATGACCGCAATTTGGCGACAGCCTTGTGCAATCAAATGCTGCACCGCCAAATATGCGCCGTCTTCATTTGCGCTGAGTACCGCACTGTAAGGTGCGCCGGGGATACGACGATCGAGCAGCACAATCGGCAGTTGAATCGTCGACAGCCAGTGGCGGTTTTCGGCAAAATCGAGATTGCCGGCAAACAAAATACCGTCCACCTGTTTTTGATAAAGAAACTTCATATATTCTTCTTCCCGCGCCGGTTTGCCGTCGGTGTTGCAGAGGATCACCGCATAACCGTGCAGCTGCGCCGCATCTTCGACGCCGCGCACCAAGGCCGGGAAGAACGGATTTTCAATATCGGGAATGATCAGGCCGATACTGCGCGATTCGCGTATTTTAAGCGCCCGCGCCATTGAATTCGGTTGGTAGTGTAATTTTTCCACAGCGTCGCGGATTCGCTGCGCCCGTTCCGGCGCAACGCCGTCGAGGCCATTGAGCAAACGCGATACCGTAGCGATCGAAACTCCCGCTTCACGGGCCACGTCTTTAATTGTCACCGGCTTCGTACGTTCTTCTTCCATTTCCAAATGTGACACTCTCCCTGCGTCCGGTCTTCTGTAAACGTTTACGTAAACGTTTACATTGTCTATTCTTCTTCCCCTTAAAAAATTCCTGCTGCTCTTTTTCTTTTTTCTAACAATTCGTTTTTTTCTTTTCTCTTATCTGTTTCGCAAGTATTTCTCTCCTGCTTTTTATATTTCAAAAGGCGAAGAATAAATTTGCGCAGCGTGCAAGGCAGGTAAAAAAGCGGCCGGAGAGAATTAACAGGATAAAAGAAATCTGCGACAGACGCTTCTTACCTGATTATGACGAAGGGGAGATCATAGAAATGAGACGACTGAATGAAACGTTCCGCCTGGCGAATGGAGTTGCGATTCCCAAGATCGGTTTCGGTACATGGCTGATTGAAAAAGAAAAACAATGTCTTTCCAGCATTTCGTATGCGCTAAAAAACGGCTATAGGCATATCGATACGGCAAACGACTACGATAATGAAAAAAACGTCGGCAAAGCAATTAAGCAGTCTGCCGTTAAACGCGAAGACCTGTTCATCACGACGAAGCTGTCCGGCGACATTAAAGATGTGCGCCAAGCGGAGGCTGCTTTTAAAAAGTCATTAAAAGACCTGCAACTGGATTACATCGACCTTTATCTGATCCACTCCCCTGTGCCCTGGGATGAATGCGACGATCCGCAGGCAAACTA
This sequence comes from Negativicutes bacterium, assembly GCA_963667825.1. Lineage (GTDB taxonomy): Bacteria > Bacillota > Negativicutes > SG130 > SG130 > Azotosporobacter. The sequence goes on from OY764022.1 coordinate 804,279, forward strand.
CGATAAGGAAAACGCTGCCCTTTGGCAGCGGATGGAAGGCTGGTATCGCGAAGGTCTGATCCGCGCGATCGGCGTATCCAACTTCTCCTGTGCCGACCTTACAAACCTGCTCGAACATGGCACAACTGTCCCTCACGTCAATCAGATCTGCTATTACATCGGCTGTCCGCAAAGCGAAGTGGTTCGCCTCTGCAAAGCAAATCAGATTCAAGTGATCGGCCATTCGCCTTTTGCGCACGGCGATCTTTTGCACAATGAAGATGTTCTGCGCATGGCGCAAAAATATGACAAGAGCGCATCACAGCTCTGCATTGCATTCGCATTGCAAAATGATGTTTTGCCGCTGCCGAAGTCAACGCATGAAGCCTATATCATCGCGAATACAGACGTCGACTTTATCATAGATGACGCGGACATGCAGTATTTATCGCAGCTGACCAATACCATCCCGGATTCGGAAGCGGACTATCTGTAAATAACAGATCCGCTTGCTCAACTCCGGCAGTGAATTTATTTCCGTCACTCTATAAACACGAGGTAGCAAGCATGGCCCATCATCATTACCGCAACCTGGACGATGTCAATGTGGTTCTGCCGCTTTCCGCCGTACTGCGCTGGCAGAAGGAACGTTTCGGGAAAAAGCGCGACTACTCTTATATCATGCCGCAAGCGGCGGAAAAAGAGCGTGAATTTCTCGTCGCGAATCGTACAGAGCCGACGCTGACCTGGATCGGACACACAACGTTCTTGCTGCAACTGGACGGCTTCAATTTGCTCACCGATCCGGTCTGGGCCGGACGAATGGGTTTTCAGCGCCGTCTGGCGCAACCCGGTTTGGCGCTGAAAGACCTGCCGCCGATCGACGCCGTCTTACTTTCGCATAACCATTACGACCACCTTCACCTCGACACGCTGCGCCGCTTGGGACGCCATGTTCCGCTTTTCGTTCCTGCGGGTCTCGCCGCTTGGCTGCACGCCAAAGACTTCTCCTGCGTACAGGAACTTAGCTGGTGGGAAACAGCCTCGCTCGGCAGGCTAACACTCCATTTCGTCCCGGCGCAGCATTGGTCGCGCCGCACGCTTTGGGACACCAATCACAGCCATTGGGGCGGTTGGGTCTTACAGAGCGCCGACGGGCCGACCGTCTATTACGCGGGCGACAGCGGTTATTTCCGCGGTTTCGCCGAAGTGGGGCGACGCCTTGCACCGGACTATTTTCTTGCGCCGACCGGCGCATATGAGCCAGGTTGGTTCATGCAGACGCAGCATGCCTCACCGGAGCAAGCCGTACAAGCGTATCTCGACTGCGGCGCACGTTTCTTCCTGCCGATGCACCACGATGCCTTCCCACTCGGCGATGAAACGACGCTCGAAACGCTCAACCGATTGAAAACCGCCTGGCAGCAACGCGGCTTGCCGCCGGATGCCTTACAACTTCCACTGCTCGGCGAAACGCTGCGCCTGAGCTGATACTGCAAAAACAAAGGGCCGACGTTCTTCCACCCGGATGAACGTCGGCCCTTCGACCGTTCCTATGCTTTTAGTGCCTCCGCCTGTTCTTCGCCTGCTCCTGTATAAGACGTCGCGCATTTTTCATGCCGCCGACGTCCGCGAACATGACCGCCAGTTTTTCCGCTTCGATCTGTTTTGCATTTAACCCTTGATACTTCGCTTCTTTTTGCAACTTTTGATAACTAAGCAGCCGTTCTTCCGGCAAACGGCCTTGCTCAATCGCGCGGCGCACCGCGCACCCCGGTTCCCGCCCATGTCCGCAATCGGAAAAGCGGCACGCCTTAGCCAGTGCGTCAATATCACTGAACGTTTTGGCCAGATCCGCGCCTTCCAAACCAAGCTCACGCATGCCCGGCGTGTCGATGATAACGCCGCCGTCAGGAAGCGAAAGCATTTGACGGTTCGTCGTCGTATGCCGTCCTTTATCGTCTTGCCGAATTTCCTGCGTGGCCATAAATTCACGGCCAAGCAAACGATTGAGCAACGTAGACTTGCCTACGCCCGAAGAACCGATCAGGGCAATGCTCCGACCACGCCCCAGATAACGTCTGACGGCCTGATATCCGTCTTCGGCAAAACTTGACGTGACTACGACATCGACGCCGAACGCCACCGTCTCGAGCTGCGCCATTCGCTCCGCCAAATCAACGCAAAGATCCGCCTTCGTCAACACCACAACAGGCGTCGCGCCGCTATCCCATACCATGCCGAGATAACGTTCCAAACGGCGCAAATTAAAATCATCGTTCAGCGACATGCAAATGAAAACCAGATCCAAATTGGCCGCCACCACCTGCTCCGCCTGTCCGGTTCCCGCCGCTTTACGGATTACGGCGCTCCTGCGCGGCAAAACCTGTTGAATGACGCCATTGCCGCTTTGATCGTCGCTCCGGTCAAGCAGTACAAAGTCGCCCACTGCCGGATACTCGGACAAGCGCTTTACGGCAAAGCGAAATTTACCTGACACATCCGCATTCATCATGCCTTTCGTCGTGACGACGCGGCAGCAGTCTCTATATTGTGAGACAACACGCCCCAAATAAGCCCCCGCAGCCTCGGCTTCGGCGACTAATTGCGGGGTTAGCCCCCAGTTTTCCATATCGATCATGTTCTCTTCCTCCAAAAGAATCCTTCGTCCTTTTGGGAGGCTGATCCGCTATCTTATTTCAGATTCACCTCCCGGTTTCCTACAATATCCGTCGTATCGTTGTTAAACATACCAACACCCCTTTCGTTGCTTTTTATTATACGCACATTCAAAAGCGATTGCCAGTTTCTTTTGCCGTAACCGCACAATTATGCAGCAAAAAGCCTGACTTAATCTCAGTCAAGGCTCAGAATATAGACAATTGAAAAATAGAATGCGATAACAGGAACAAATAGAAGGATTAAAGGAAACGATAACACGAAGAATCGAAGCGGGCCGATACTATCGGCCCGGCGAGAAGAAAGGAAGAAACTAAAAGTTCTTCCGACCTTCCCTTCTTCGACTCTTCGTGTAAAAAACGTCCCACTTGATTTCATTTTGTCGACACTCTCAGCCCCGCCCAAATTACAGTCAGGGCTTTTTGCTTTGCGTATAATGTTAATCATCGCTGCCTGAACGGCTAAAGAGATTGCCCAGCGCGAATTTATCGCTGCCGGACAGTACCAGGGCAAGCGCCGCCGCTAAGATCAAGAGATCGAATTCATAGCCGCCGATAAAGCCTTTACTGAGTTTGACGGAAAAGATCGCCCCGACCATGACTCCCGCGACACCGAGCGCCGAGAGACGAACAAGCACGCCGAAAAGCAATCCGGCTCCGCCGAGCGTTTCGATCGCAGTCACCGCATACGCAAGCGCGGGCGGCAAGCCGATCGAATCAAACCATTGCACGATTCCTTCAAAACCGCTGATTTTTTGCAAGCCATGCGCCAAAAATATGCTGCCCAGAGCAAGGCGGATTAAGAGCATGCTCCATTCATAATTCTTTTTCATTTTCATTTCCTCCCCGGTTGTCATTTGTTTTTATTTCATTAGTCAACGCGTTTCGCTAAAACGATACGGTTGTTATTTGAATTTATTTTTAAATAATTTTTCTTCTTCGTTTTTACGTTCATACTCTTTTTTTATGCAGGCAGGACTTCTTCGCTCTGCAAAGAATAAAAGGATTGACCTTATTCTTACAATAAGGTTTAAAATTTTTAGAAAAGGACTTCTACCTTATTGTAGGAGTAATCTGTCTTGCGCGTTATGATTGATACGAGGAGCTATTCGCATGAAAAAGTATTACACCATTGGAGAAACAGCGAAATTTCTCGGCGTTACCACGCAAACATTACGTCACTACGAAAAAATCGGCATTCTTAAACCCACTTATACTTCAAGCGGCAGCGGCTACCGCTATTATGAGTTCAACCAGTTCCATATCATCGACCGGATCAAATACCTGCAATATTTGGGGTTATCGCTTTCTGAAATCGGCAGCATCATGAAAAAAGGCACGGTTGACGGTCTGCTGCCCGCGCTTGAACAACAGTGGCAAGCCGCCAACCAAGCCATGGAGGCAATCCGGGCCAGGATTAAAGACGTGGAATGGTATATCGACTACTTCACCTATTTGAGCAAGATGGATGTCTCCAAAGTACTGTACCGCATGCATCTGGATGCGAGACATTTAATCCAGGTTCCCTGCTACGAACACGACGAACTGGCGGATATGGAAATCCGACTGGCCAAAACCCGCAGCCGCGCCGAGCTGCATTCCCTTTCCTACCGCCGTCAATACGGCTATGAAATAACCGCTTCCGGCCTCTTCCAATGCAAGTTTGAACCTAAAACCTACTTTATTTACCTCAAAGAAAGACCGACGTTTTTCACGCCCTGGTATAAGGAACTTCCGGCCGGAGAATACCTTTGTTTCCGCACCAAATTGCTGCAGGAAAAATGGGACACGACCATCTTGGAAAAATTTTTCGATTCGTTGCCAAAACCTTCTACCATTGTCGCGCTGGAATTCGAAGGCAATTTAGTCGAATATATGAATGCCGATTATGAAGTGCAGCTGTTGTTGGAATAAAATTTCAAACCATGCACCGCTGGCGGCGTTACGAAAAAAATAAGCGATGCGTCTTTTTCATTTTACAAAAGACGCATCGCTTATTTTTTTCGCAGTACCTTATAATTGATTATTCTGTTTTGTGCGAATTTTTCTTGACATGCTTCTTAGCATAAGGTTTACGCTTGGCATATACGCACTACTATTGATTTGGAGGAGATACAAATGGTATTCAATGAGCTAACCAGAGAAACGAATATCCTGTATGCCGGAAGCGAGTCGAAGCTTCCGATCGAACACCCGGAGACGCCGCCGATCTACCATTCCACCGCCAACATCATCCAGGACATGGACGATTACGACTTTGCCAGTACCGGCGGCAAATATTATTACTGCCGGACCGCGAATCCGAACCGCGACGGAGTGGCTGACGCCGTCTCCTATTTGGAAAAAGGCGAACAGTCTCTCGTCTGCGCTTCAGGCATGGCCGCGATTTCGACCGCCGTGCTCTCGCTTGTCAAAGCCGGCGACCATATCCTCGCCAATCGCTCGCTCTACGGCGAAACCATCGAACTGTTTGACAACATCTTAAAAAAGCTGAATGTGGAAGTCACCTATAGCGATTTCACGGATATGAATAGCGTTCGCGCAGCGCTGCAGCCCAATACCGCCATCGTATATACGGAAATTATCGCCAACCCGCTGATTGAAGTCGTCGATATCGATGCGCTGTCCGAACTGGCTCACGCAAACGGGGCGCTGGTACTGGTCGACAGCACCTTCACCACGCCGCTTGCGATTCGCCCGCTCGAACATGGCGCCGATCTTGTCATCCACAGTTTGACGAAATATTTTGGCGGCCATAGCGATATTACAGCCGGTTCGATCACCGGCTCCAAAAAACTGATGAAAAAAATCTATTTCGATTACTTACTGCTGGGCGGCTGTCTCGACCCCAACAGCTCCTGGCTGATGCTGCGCAGCATCCGGACGATGGAATTGCGCGTCATGAAACAGTTTGAAAACGCAAAAAAAATTGCCGAAGCATTGCAGGACGATCCGCATGTCCGCTACGTAAATTATCCGACGCTCGCCAACCATCCGCAGCGTGAACTGGCCGCCAAACTCCTGCCGAACGGCTGCGGCGCGATGCTCAGTTTCCGCGTCGAAGACGACCGGGCCAAAGTAAATGCCTTTATGCATAAGTTGAATTTAGTTAAATATCTTGGTACATTAGGAGGATATCGTACGAGCATCGCCCACCCGGCTACCGCTTTTCGCAATGAATTCACGCCCGAGCAACTAAAAGCGATGGGCATGGAAGAAGGTCTGATCCGCATTTCCGCAGGCGCTGAAGCCATTGACGACTTAATTGCCGATTTCAAACAAGCCTTGACCGTATTCAAAAAAGCATAAATAAAGGAGGAGCTTATCGATGTTCAAAAATATTAATCTGCCGATCGCCCTGATCGCAGTCGGCCTGTTGGTCGCACTGGTCATTCCGATGGCGTTGTTCCCGGAGGGAAGCGCCGCTGTGATCAACGTCTTTTACTCGATCATGACCTTGAACTTCCCCTGGCTGTTCCTGATGCTCGCCTTTCTCAGCGCCGTCTTCGCGGTCTTTATCATGTTCTCCAAATACGGCGATATTCGCTTAGGCGGCTCCGATGCCAAACCCCACTATAAATACTTCACTTGGGCCGCTATGAATATGTGTTCCGCAGCGGGCGCAGGCATCCTGATCTTCGGCATGGTCGAATGGATGTATTACGTAAAAACGCCGCCGTTCGGCGTCGCTCCGATGTCAATCCAGGCGTATGAATACGCTTCCGCCTACGGAATGTTTCACTGGGGCTTTTCCGCTTGGGCCATTTATCTGCCCGCTTCGCTCGCGTTGGGTTACCTCTATTGGAATAAAAAAGTCGATTCTTTGAACTTATCCGATCTTTGCAAACCGGTTTTAAAAGGAAACAGTCTTCCCGTCCGCGTCGCACGAACCTTCATCGACGGAGTCGTCGCGTTCGGCTATATCGGCGGCCTGGTCTGCACGGTCGGTTTAGGCACCTCTATTCTGGCTGAGTTGGCCGGATACCTCTTAAACATGCCGATCACTTTTGAATTGCGCATCGGCGTCATCCTCGTCTTCTGCCTCTTCTTTATTCTCTCCACCTCGAAAAGCATCGCCAAGGGCATCGGCATTATCAGCGACTTTAACGTCAAGCTGGCCATTGCCTTTTTCCTCTTCGTTTTCCTGGCCGGCCCCAAATCCTTTATCCTGAACAACTTCGTCATGGCGATCGGAACCAATATCCGCGAATTCATCCATATGAGCTTCAACACCGATTCGATTGCACAAACCGGCTTCATTCAGGAATGGACCGTTTTCTATTGGGCCTGGTACGTCGGCTGTACGATCTCCGACGGTCTCTGGCTGGCGCGCGTCTCCTACGGACGCACGTTCCGTGAAATCGCAGTCGTCCGTTGCATCTGGACCTCGCTCGCCTGTTGGCTGGCGTTCGCAGTGCTTGGCAACTACGGCATCAGCTTAGAACTGTCCGGTGCGCTCAATCTCTCTCAGCTGGTCAGCGAAAGCGGCAATAACGCAGCGGTTCTGGCCGTCTTAAAGACGCTTCCCTTTTCCGGCCTCGCAATCGCCGTATACATGGCGGTCGTCTTCATCACCTTGGCCTGCGGCGCAACCGCCGCCTCCACCGTCGTCTCCATTCTCACCTCGAAAAATTTAAAGAACGACGAAGAGCCGCAAAAATGGTACAAAGTGTTCTGGGCCTTCCTCGTCCTGCTCCTGCCTGTCGGCATCCTCTTCTTGGAACACATGGTGCCGGGACTGAACGTCTTGAAAACCATCCAATCCGTCACCTCGGTCTTCGCGCTTCCGATGCTCTTCGTTATCGCACTTTTGCTTATCTCCTTCTACAGAATCTTGAAAAAGGATCTCGAAAACGAGGAACTTCCGTTGGAGAAGAAACAGGTTAGTTAAGCAAAAACAACAATGGCTTCAAAAAATTTTTCGCTTCCACTGCAATAAAAAATGAGGTGAACGGATCAACATCCGTACACCTCATTTTTTTATCATCCGCTCTTTTTATTTTTCATTAAGCAGAAAAACATCTTGTTCTTTTTGCCAATCAAACTTGATCGCACTTTTGTCATGCCTTAACTGCGCCCCTTTCGTCACTGCGCTTTTTTCAGAAACGATAACGTCCAGCGGGTCGGCCAAAGAGTAATAAGTAAAAACACTGAAACGAGCAACAGGACGCTGCTCCAACAGAACATGGACGTTCCTGACGTCGGCTGCGCCAAGGAAGGCACATCCGGCATCCTATGGCTGATCCGAAGGACGACCAGTCTTGGAAAAACCACTTTCGCGAAAAGAGCTACAGCCATCGGAAGTCCACGCCACTAGCCAAATTTATTTTGCTATGGACTATCCTTAAAACGCATATAAAAAAAGCTTTGCAAAAAAATCTGCAAAGCTTCTAACTTCCTGGTGGGGCATGCTGGGATTGAACCAGCGACTTCTTGAATGTGAATCAAGCGCTCTCCCACTGAGCTAATACCCCGAGTTAATTCATTACATAATTGAGTATACTGCTTTCCGAGCGGCAACGCAAGGTTCAGGCGTAATAGATGATATTTTGAAAACGCGTAACGCTGTTGGTCGGGTTGTGGTAGACATGCGGCGTATCGGCGCAAAAGCGCAGCGCGTCACCGGCACTTAGACGGTTCGTTTTCATACCGACCGTCACTTCGAGCACGCCTTCGGTGATAAGCAGATATTCTTCCGCGCCATTTTCGTGCGGATTGCCTTCGTGAATGGTTCCGGGCGCCAGTATCGCGGAAAAGATCTCAAAGCGTTTTTCCTGGTCGAAGGAAAAGAGCAGATACAGCGTCAGGCCTTCATTGTCATTCTTTAGCGGTTCCAATTCCTTCAGCCGAACCAGTTCTGCTTCCGGTTTTTCCGTATTGATCAGCTTGCCGAACGAGACATGCAGCCCTGCGGCAATCTTCCAGAGCGTATTGACCGTCGGATTCGATTCGCCGCGCTCGATCTGGCCGATCATCGCTTTGCTGACCCCGGAAAGTTCCGCCAATCGATCCAAACTAAAACCTTTCTGACGGCGCAGTTGCGCCAGATTTTCGCCAATGATCGGCGTCAGGTCATTCATCGGTATTCCTCCCAGATTTCCGTCTTATTCACAATACTTTCAAGCGTTATAACGCACATTTTTCTTGTGCGTCATACCGTCTACATGTATAATATAGCATATAAAAATATTGCGAACAAGACCACGCCAACCCTGCGTCAGGTTAAGGGAAGAGCGCGAAGAACACGCTTCTTTTCCCTCCTGTTTCAGATAGATGAGCTTTAGCAAACTGCAAGAAAGGAGTCATACGATATCCTATTATTGCCGTAAAACTGTTTTCATCCAACGCACTCCTTACGGTCACAGTTCTATCTTCAAAGCCGCGGTTTCAGCAAAAGCCGCACCGATTTTCAACGGCCCTGCGCCGCTGATCATGCTTGAACGAACGAACAAAGGGAGCGATTGTTATGTACAAACGGTGGATTATGCTGAGCGCTTCATGGCTGGTCTTTTTTGTTGCATTTCTTGATCGGGTAAACATGTCCGTTGCCATGCCGCTTATCGCCAAGGAGTATTCTCTCTCGCCGCAGGAATGCGGTTATGTATTCAGCGCCTTTTTTGTGACTTATACTTTGTTTCAGATTCCCGGCGGTTATTTAGGCGATAAAATCGGGCCAAAAAAAGTGCTGACGTTCGCCTTGATTTGGTGGTCGGTCATGACGATGGCGACCGGACTGGCGCGCAGCTTCTCGCAATTTTTCTTCGTACGCATCCTTTTCGGCATCGGCGAAGGCCTGCAACCGCCCTGCGCCTTCAAGCTAAACAGCAACTGGTTTCCTAACCAGGAACGGGCCACGGCCAATTCAATCTTCACCTCAGCCTGCTCGTTCGGTCCGGCCATTGCGCCGCCGATCGCCGTCGCGATCATCAGCGCCTGGGGCTGGCAATCGATCTTTTACATTTTCGGTGGTCTGGGTTTTCTCATTCTGCCGCTTTGGCTCTATGCGGTAAGCAATTCGCCGGAAGAGTGCAAGAGCATCAGCCAAGAAGAGCTCGACTATATCCGCAGCAACCAGGCGGAAGTCGTACTCGATGAAGAGACGGAAAAAAGCGGCGGCGTGATGAGCATCTTTAAGAACCGGAACATCTTGCTGTTGGCCTGCACCTATTTCTTCTTCATGTGCGCCTTCTTCGGCCTGCTTTCCTGGCTGCCCAGCTACTTGGTCAAGGCGCGCGGCTTCGAGCTTGTCAAAATGGGCATCTTCTCCGGTCTGCCGTTCTTGGCGCTGGGTATCGGTCAACCGCTCGGCGGCTGGCTTTCGGATAAGGTCTTTCTCGGCCATCGCAAGCTGCAGGCCATCCTAGTCAATCTGGCCGCCGGCCCCGCGCTCTATGCGGTGGTGACTGCGCAAACAGAAACGATGGCTATGACCGCTTTGGTCGTCGCCGGTTTTCTGGTCGGCATGGCTTTCGGTCCGCTCTGGGCGATGCCGATGGAATCGGTTAAACGCCGTTTTGTCGGCACGGCAACCGGCGTGATGAATTCCGGCGGCAGCATCGGCGGCATCCTATCCCCGATCATCATCGGACATCTTGTCGGCGTTTCCGGTTATGACGCCGCTTTCGCGTTTATGGCCGCATCGCTCGTCGCGACCGCGATTACCGTGTCGCTGGTCAGACTGCCGAAAAAAGAGACGGCGTCTTCTGCCGCATAAAAAGAAGCATTGCGCCGGACAAAACGATACGAGGAGGCTCACTATGACGCTTCACAGCGACGAACAGGAACTCGAATTGACCGAAGCGGTTCGCGCCGCGATCCAGCAACGCGCGATCTGGTTTTACCTGCTTTTGAAGTCGGCCAAAGAGCGCGGCGCGGACGCGGACGCAATCGCCCAGGAAGCGGTCTTCGCCGCCGGACAGTTGAACGGGGAAAAGATCGGCCTTTGCCGCACGCCGCAGGAATTTTTCCAGGGCCTCGCTACGAAGACCAACCGTCTGGCCTTTGCGATGGAAGAAATTCGCATGGATGCCAAGCAGGGCGTCTACCGCTTCCATCGCTGCCCGCTCTGCGACGCCTGGAAAAACCTCGGTTGCACGCAAGAGGAAATCGACCGCTTATGCAAACTTGCGATGGCTGGCGACTACGGCATCATCAGCGGCTATCCGCTCGATCTGACGTTTCACTCTACAATTGGCGACGGTTCGCCGTATTGCGAAATGGTCGTCAGCAAATAAACGCTCCCTTCTCCGCTCGGACCCCTTTACTCTTAAAACGAACGAAAGGAGGCTGCTGACATGATCTATCCACCCCAACCTTCTTACCAACAGGGCCTCGAGGACGCTGCACATTTTATTCAGCACAACGAACCGAGCCTCTTGGTTCCGCAGGTCGACCACCTGAAGGAAATGGCCTTTTCGCGCAAGAACCACTATCTGGCCGGCATTGCCGACGGCTTGTGGATTCTAATTTGCGAACTGGATACGAAAGAAGAACGCCTTGGCCGTTAGCGGCCAAGGCGTTCTTCTTTTACAGACCATCTTTTATTCCGCTTCCGCTTGGCGCACCGGAAACTGCACATAAAACGTCGTGCCTTCGAGACCGGTCTTCACGCAGATATAGGCATTATGACGAGCCGCGATGCCGTAGCATACCGCAAGTCCTAGCCCGGTTCCCGTGTCCTTGGTCGTTTTGAACGGAACGCCGATATTCTCCATGAATTCCGCCGGAATACCGCCGCCCTCATCCTGAATCGTCAGCATCACCGACCCGTCTTCCGCCAGGCTGGTCGCAATCGTCAGTTTGCCGTGCTGCTTCATCGCCTCCAAACCATTGCGCGAGAGATTTAAGATCAGCTGACGGATTTCTTTTTCATCGAGCATCAGCGGCGGGGAATCGGCCAGCTGCAGTACGATCTCTTTGCCGCCGATCGCCGCATCGGATTGCAGCAGCGGATAAATGGCGCGGATGATTTCTTCCAGACGCTGCTCCTGCAGATAAATCTCCTTGTTCTTCGACAGGGAGAGAAATTCCGTGATGATGCTGTTGGCGCGGTCGAGCTCTTCGATCATGAGATCGCAGAATGCAATTTTCTTGGTATCGGTCTCCTTGCTGCGCATCAGTTGCAAGAAGCCGCGGATCGTCGTCATCGGGTTACGCACCTCATGCGCAATGCTGGCAGCCATTTCGGCCACCGTATTGAGCCGGTCCATATGCAGCAATTGCTTGTTCGCATCATTGATGCTCGCGATGTTCAATTCCAGTTTTTGCGCCATCGCATTGAACGATTCGCCAAGATTTCCGATCTCATCGTTCGGCATCTCCGCGATGCGCGCGGCTAGATTGCCCGTTGCGATTTCCTTCGTCTGGCGATTAATCCGGTCGATCAGGTTCACGACATGGATCTGCACCACGCCGCATACGACAAGGATTACCGACAAGAGCGCCGCAAGATACGCCGCAAGGATCGGCACGATCAGCAGCAGAATTTGTTCGTTGATCCGCTGCGTAGAGATCGCAGTGACGACTTTCCAGCCGTTTTCCCGGTTCACTTCCGTCCAGGCGCGCTGCTCTCTGCCTTCAATGACGATCGTTTCAAAACCGCTTTCCGCGTGTCCGGCATCGACGCCTGCGTCATTGGTGTTTTTCAGCGTACGCGTCTTGTGTTCGCGGTCAAAGAGAATCGTTCCGTCGCCGCTGATGATTTCGATATCGCCTTCCCATTTGCGCGTCAGGCGCTGGATGCTTTCTTCTATGCCGCCAAGATCAAGATTGAATGAGACCACGCCGATCGTTTCGTTGTTTCTGACGACCGCCTTTGATACCGCGACTGCGATCCCGCCGCTGATCTGGCGGTATGGCCCCGTCATTACCGGACGGTCGGGCGTCGCAAGAGCGTCTTTGTACCAAGGACGCTCGCGCGGTTCATACGGCTGCAGCGCCGCGACCAGAGGCCGCTCGGAGATTTCGATATAACCGCCTTGCTGCGTTCCGACGCAGATCCCCTGCAAGCGCGTATGCCATTTGAGAAAATCGGCCAGGGGCTCGATGTCATGCTGCGTAAACGCATGACCGTCAAAATAGACTTTTCCGCCGACCGTATCGATCATTTCCGCCATACGTGCATCTTTAGCCAACGATGAAATGTCATTGAACGAGACATACATCAGATCTTCTTCCAGATAATTGCGCATGTAAACGGCCACTTGGCTGGCCTGCAGCTCATAATTGTCGGTGACCTGCTTTGCCAGCATATTATAGGTAAATAAAAAGCCGATCAGGCCAATGACGCTGCCGGCAATGAAAATCCGCGCCGCCAGTTTGTTTCGTATCGAATTAGCCACTTGCATTCTTCCTTTTTTTCATATTGCAGTAGCATTTAACCATATGTGTTGACAAAAATCAACCTGTTTATTACGAAACGTTAGAATAAGACGGCTATTTTTTCAAACATTCTTCATAAATTTAGCGTCATCACCAAACGATCTTCATCGCTGCCGTATTCTCCGCGGCGCATTTCCTTCTCGACAAAGCCCAGTTTTTCGCGGTAAACGCGGATCGCCGCCTGATTCGAAGGGTCTACCGTCAGTTCGACTTCCGTCACGCCGCCTTCTTTCAACTCCGAGAGACTGGCGCGCAGCAAGGCGCTGCCCAGTCCCTTTCCGCGCGCGTCTTGCGCAACCGACACGCCAACCATGTACGCACGCTCCGGTTTGTCCCAATCGCGCATATATTCGACCAAGCCGACGACTTCCTCACCTAACAGCGCGACATGGACGCAGCCATGCCGGATCATTGGCACTAGATTCCACTCATTCAGTGCGCCCTCGCCAAACGCTTCTCTTTCCAATTCGAGAAGCCGAGGCAGCCACTTTGCTTTTGGCGTCCGCAATCGTTCAATCTTCATTGCGCCGTTCCCCCTTGAACTCTTTTTCAATGTAGCGCGAGTCGCTGGCCGAAAGCAGCCCCGGATAGGTCAGAGAAAACTCCATCTCGTCGCCCACTTTCACGTCCCTGTCGCCGTCGGTAATATCGACGATCGTATGGTCGCTGCTCGCGCCCAAAACCGCATACTTTTCCTCCACCGGACGAATTCCTTCAATATATACGTCCTGGCGTCCGAATGCCAGGATCGCGCGCTTTCGCGTTCCCTGGTCGATGAATTGAGGCGTGTTGCCAAACGCGTCCTTGCCGATTTCTCCCATCGGCAGTGACGGTTTATCCTTCACTTCGATCACTTCGCCGCGCAAGCGGAACGCATCCTGATGCAAACCGGGAATGATGCGGTTGTTCGTCGTATCCGTCCCCAGCAAAATCCCTTCGCCGATACGCAACTGGTTAATGCCGTCCGGCACCTCGTCCTTTTCCACTAAGAAGAGCGACGAGGTGCCGCCGCCTGAGATCACTTCCAGTTTATAGTCCAGATATTGCTCCAGCAGATCTCGAAGCGTGATCAAGACGCCAAGATTCTCGCGGCTCGGCAACACGCCGCCGTAACAGCCCATGTTTGTGCCAAGCCCAACCAATTTCACGCCGCGCATGCTCTTAATCTGCGCAGCGGTAGCAATGACATGTTCCTGCAAGACGCCTTCTCTGAGGTCGCCGACATCCACCATCAAGATGATCTTATGCATCGCTTCGATCCGGCATGCCGCTGCCGCCAACGCTGAAATGACGCTCAGTTCCGAATTGATGCTGACATCGGCATAACGCACCACGTTATCAACATTGCTTAAACGCGGCAGACGCAAAAGCGTAATCTGATTTTGAAAACCACGTTTGCGCAGTTCCATGATATTTTCCATCCTCGCGTCCGCAAGACCGGCGATGCCGCCTTCCAGCATCGCGGTCACGATTTGGTGCGCTGCGGTAAATCCTTTTGTCACGCCGATGACTTCAATGCCTTTCGCGCTGCATTGCCGCACGATACGGTTCGCATTTTCGCGAATTTTGTTCAAATCGATTGTAAGCACCGAACAGCTGCCCATCGCTTCCCCTCCTAAAAAAAGAACAGATAAAGCCTATAAAGACTTCATCTGTTCCTATTGCATCACGTTGCCACTACCATCAATTATAGCAAAAACGCCTGCAAAAGTCAATTTTTCCCTTTTCCCTGCCGCTATTGCGCCGTCTGCAGCTTCAATACACCTGCACCGCGCTGCGTGTGTTTCTGCGTCGTAACCTGGCTCTCACCGATCGCCCAGATCAGCTTGTTGTCGCCTAGAACAAGCGCCTTGTTCTGTGCGCCGCCCGGATCGAGCTTGCGAGCGAATTCCACTGTCATCACGCCGTCCATATAATTGCCTTTCAGCTGCGAAATGGTCGGTTCGCCCTGTTTGGGCTTCGGCAAACCGACCAGGCTCGCACTGTATTTCTCCTCGACCAGAATTTTGTCATCCTTAAACGAAAACATCAGGATGTCTGCCCCGTCCATCTTCTCGGCAGCGCCGATGCCGATCGCCAGATATCCTTTTGTCTTGGCCCGTAGCGCCATCAATACCGTATCGCCTTTCACACGGCTGAAGACCTCGACGTCGCCGATCATCTGCGGCTTACCGTATTCCTTTTCATCGATGATGCCGTCCGCTTTCCATTCGCCAAGCATCACAGGCGCACTCGCAGGCGGCGTTTCCGCCTTCTGGCTGGCACACCCCGCAGCCAAGGCCGCCAAACAAAAGATTCCCAGACATAAAAAAAGCCATCTTCGTCCATGTTCCATAACCGCATACCCTCCCGTCTCTTTTGCAATCACTTATTAGAGAGTATTCGTCGGGTGTACTTCGCTTCCTTCTTTTTACAGTCGCATTCCTGCGATAAAAAAAGAAGCCATTCCAACATCTTGCATGCCAGGCCGGCCCCTTCTTCTAATTCAATACGCCTGCTTCTCCGGAATCACGCCGCGCACGCCGCCGCGCGGCTCCGCAACATCGCCGACACGCCGCGGAATCAGATGAATATGGCAGTGGAACACCGTTTGCCCAGCCGCCGCTCCGACATTGACGCCGATATTGAAGCCCGCGATCGTCGCATCGCCCGCCAAGAGTTCCTGACGCCGCTTCGCAAGCAGCGCCTCGATCGCCGCGCGTTCCGCATCACTCAGTAAAAAATAATCCGCTTCATGCCGTCGCGGAATCACCAACGTGTGTCCCTTTGTCACCGGATTGGCGTCTTCAATGGCAAAACACAGCTCATTACTGGCAATCCAGCGTTTTTCGTCCTCTTGTCTCTCGCAAAATAAACATTTCTCCATGCTACCCTCCGCTTTTTAAAATCTCACGCCGCACACCACTGTCTAATTCATCCTATCATTTTTTTCGCATTGTTTCTATTTTTAAAATTAATTCTATTTTTCCGTGCAAAACGCTTCTTTTTACGTTAACATATTGGTATACATTCTTATCTTTAGGAGGAATTCCCATGGCAAATTTATCATCCTGGCATCTGCCAACGTCACGCAAAGGCATTATCGCGACCGTTTTAATCAGCGTCATTCTGTTCGCCAGCATTTTCACCGGCGCTTGGTATGTTTTCTACTGGAAAAAAACGCCCGCCTATTCACTCGGTTTGATCCGCAACGCCGTTGAAACGCATAACTACGCAGAATTTGAAAGACACGTTGACGTCGAATCGCTCGCAAATCGTGCTTTCGATGACATCGTTACCGCATCCATAGCCGAAGAAAAAGGCGAGTCCGCCAATATAAAAACCTTTGCGATGGGCCTCGTGCAAATGTTTAAGCCGCCTTTCGTTGCGGTAGCCAAAGAGGCCAGCAA
This sequence comes from Negativicutes bacterium, assembly GCA_963667825.1. Lineage (GTDB taxonomy): Bacteria > Bacillota > Negativicutes > SG130 > SG130 > Azotosporobacter. The sequence continues at coordinate 820,705 of OY764022.1, forward strand.
GCGCTTCGTAGAAAGTGGGGCGTTCGAGAAGCCGCAGGCCTCGGAAGGCGAAACGGATAAACAACCGCGTTTCTCCGCCGCTGAGATCGGCAAGAAGACCGGTCTTGCCTCGAGCGCTTTCAAGGGCATTTCCTATACAAAAGAAGACGGCAACGTCGCCGTCGTCGGCATTAGCGTATTCGAAAAGCAAGTGGAAAAAGAGCTCATTGTCGAGCTCAAACTCAGCAAGCTTGATGACGGTACCTGGAAAATCACCGAAATCGCCAACCTCAAAAACTACATGGCCCAACTGAAAAAACTGCGCGCCGAAAAGCTGGCACGACTAAATGCGCCGATCGAAAGTAAAATTAAAACAGCGCTCACGCTTGGTTCTGTACGCGCCCAGGTCATCAACGCCGATCCTTGGGGTTTCTCACGCGAACTGCGCGTCGCCATTCCCGTCACCGTAGGCGCTGGCCCCAAACCGGCCTCCCTGGGCGGTCAGCTTTCCATCGCCAACAAAAGCGGCGCTACCTTGCTTGCCAGCGGCATTCAAGCCGATCTGAGCAGCTCGGAGCAAAACCCCATCCTTCATTACTCTTTCCATCTCAATCAATTTATGGACGGCCATAACGAAATTCTCGCCTCCGATCCAAACGCTCTTACCTATAACGTCAATGTCCGTCGCATAACCTTTGCCGACGGAAATGAACTCAAACTGCTCGAAGCGTTGCCCGAATCATAGTCCACCCCACACTAACACTGCACTAAATAACAAGCCAACTTGCATCCTCATGATACAGGTTGGCTTGTTGTTTTATTTATTCATTTTTTAAAATCACATACGTTTCGTCTCAGCCCGCCTGCTTTTCCTCTTGCAGATGCGTCGCATCATTGAGGCGCGCGACGATGGTTCGCTCGGCGTGATATTCCAAGATATTCAGCGCAGTGTTATCCTGCCGGATATTCCAGACCTGACTCAGCGGAATAGCGAGCGCGGCGCAGATGGCGCTGCGGATCGCCGCTCCGTGCGAGACGACCAGCACATCTTCGCCCGGATGCGCGCTGACGATCGCTTCCAGAGACGCTTGCATCCGCGCCTGCAACTCCTGAAACGATTCGCCGCCGGGACTCTTCGCCTCCGGCAACGGCTGCGTAAAGAAGCGATTCGCTTCCGCCGCCGCTTCGCCGATCAGACTCTCGTGCGTCATGCCTTCCCACGCGCCGAAAGAAATCTCTTTCAAGCCCGAAACAACGCGAACCTCTAAGCCATGCGGCGCGGCGATCGTCTTTGCCGTTTCGTGCGCCCGTTCCAAGTCGCTTGCATATGCGGCGGCAAAACATTGCGTACGCAGCCGTCCGGCCAGGCAATCGGCCTGACGACGTCCGGCTTCGCTGAGCGCAATATCCGTCTGCCCCTGATACTTCCTCAACTTGTTCCATTTCGTCTCGCCATGGCGTATTAAAAAAATCCTCGTCATCCTTGCTTGAAACCGCCTTTCCTCTATTGACTCATTTGTCCATTCTACACCGAAATGTCCTCTGCTGCTACTCTTCTTTAACCAAAGCTATTGCCGCCAATGCCAATAATACGGATAGCCCGGCCGCATAACCGGACGGCCGTCCTGTTCGACATGTCCCGGATAGTTCGCCATTTCCGCCTGCCATAGCGTCAGCCCCGCCTGCGTCGGATCAACGATCCGCCCCATGAACAAGAGTAAGCCGCTCGGCTTGTGTACGATCAAAAAGAAAAACGGATGATCGGCACGCAGCGCCAACGCAGGCTTCGCAAGAGCGTTCGCATCCATTTTACCTGGCAACGCAGTCGCCTGTTTTTGCACTGCTGCGCCGTTTTCCGCGATATCCACGACCGCCTGCTGCAGCATGCGGCTGATAAAGAGCGTTTGTTTCGAGCTAACGCCGGAAAAATCAGCCGCCTTGGCGTCAAAAGCCGCGGTCAGTCCCAGCGCAGGCAATAAAGCGGCCTCTTCCAGGCTATAGCGGCTTTCTACTTTACATTTCGGCAAGAACACATCCAGCGCTTGTTTATGCATCCCTTTCTGGCCGTTCGCATATTTCGCCAGATCCAGTCCATCGAGCGCTTCTTTGCCTTCGCCTTTCGGCACGATGAGCCGCATCGCCAGTTCATCTCCGGCATAAGGCAGTTCGGCAACCTGCGCACGCTCATCTTCAAAATAGGGGGCTTCGAGTTTTTGATGCAGCATCGGCACAAGCAGAGAATCGCCTCTGACGCGCCGGAACGAAAGCTGTTCCATATCCTTCGCCTTAAACGGCGTCTGCCATTCGCCTTTAAACGAATCGCCATTGACCAATAAAAGCGAAACAGCCTTCTTCGCATCTTCCGGCGGCAGGAACGTCGTCACCGCGCCGTCCGTCTTGTCTTCCAACCAGAAATTGACCGCCTGTCGCGCCGCTTCGCCATGATCGACAAAGTCGCTGTCGCGCAAACTCCTTGGATAACTCCGATCCATCAGCGTCGAAAACTCCCGTTGCACCGTCACCGCACTGTCCAGCCACATCGCATCGCCCATGCGCAACCGGTTCGCCGCGTTGTCTTTCAGCGGCAGTTCCTTATGCAGTTTGCCGAACGATTCCGTAAGCGTCTTCGCCTCCAGCGTGGCGTGCAGCGTCTTTTTCAATTGCTGCGCCGTCTCGCCGCCGCTTCCCGCGTACGCCATCGCCAGTGTGCGTGAAATGGCATACGGCGAGAAGACCAGATTTTTATCTGGTTCTTTCTTTCGCGCAACCTGATAAAACTCCCAGGCAAACGCATTGCTGCTTTCCGCCGCCTCCTGCCGCGGCGCAGCCAACGCCTCGCGGCATAGCACGAGCGCCGCTATCATCAACAGCACCAATATGACAATATGTTTCCATCGTTTCATCCAGCATCCTCCTTAGAGCGATCTCAACGCTTATTATATGCCTTGCCGCCTGCAAAGAAAAGAGGGATCGCATCTTTCTGTTCTCTCCTTCACGATATGAAAATTCTTCAAAACTTATTGCACTCTCCCCTGTAATGACTTTGCCGCTCATTTTTGCTACAATTAAAACAGCTTTACCGAATACGGAGGTACCTATGATCAACGAAATCGGAGAGAAAATTGCCGCGCTGCGCAAAAGCAAAGGCCTGACCTTAAAAAACATGAGCGAGCTTTGCGGCCTTTCGATCAGCTTTTTATCGCAGATTGAAAACGGCAGCTCTTCGCTGGCCATCACTTCATTAAAAAAAATTGCCGAAACGCTCAACGTGCCGATCACCTATTTCTTTGACACGCATGAGAACCATCATTATCACGTCACCCTGGAAAAACAGGAAAAATGGAACATCGAAGGCTCGCCGTTCGAATATGTGCGCCTTTCCGGACAGTTCCCCGAAAGTTCGGTTGAGCCGCTGCTGGTGACGTTGCCGCCGAACTCCAACTTCGGTCAGGTCTATAGCCACCCCGGCGAAGAGTTCGTCTACGTGCTCGAAGGCGCGTTGCTCGTCGACCTCGACGGCAAGCAGCACTTGGTCAAAACCGGTGAATCCATCCACTACCCGTCGACGCTGCCGCACTCCTGGTCGAACCCCAGCGCGCAGCAAGTCCGCGTGCTTTCCGTCTCCTCGCCGCCGCTCTTCAAATAACAGCGCTTTTCAGAGACTCATGCATGCCCGTTACAGAAGAAGTGTAGTTGAACCACAGGCGCTGCGCACCACAGATTCGCTGCGCGAATGACGGCTAAAAACAAAAAACAGAGCAAAAAAACTACGGCATCGGATACTGTCCGACGCCGTAGTTTTTTTATAGGCAATTTGTTTTTAGTCGATAATCGTAAGCTCTTTTGTGTGCGCGTTGAGCACCTGGCAGCCGTCCTTCGTCACCAGCACCAGATCTTCGATCCGTACGCCGAACTTCCCTTTCAGATAGATGCCCGGTTCGATCGAAAAAATCATCCCTTCCTGCACCGGCAGTTCGTTCGCCGCCGACACATCGCCGAAATCATGCACATCAAGCCCTATGCAATGACCGGTACGATGCGTGAAGAAGGGGCCATAGCCGCCGGCTTCGATTACGCTGCGCGCCGCACGGTCGATATCGCAAAAACGAACGCCTGGCTTAACCGCCGCGATCGCGCTCAGATTCGCTTCTTTGACCAGGTTGTACACCGTTTCCGCTTCGGGCGACACCGTCTTATAGAAGACCGTGCGGGTCATGTCCGAACAATATTCATTCTTCTTGCAGCCGATGTCGATCACGATGCAGTCGCCCGGCTTGACGCAGGTCTCATCGCTCGTGTGATGCGGCTCGGCTGCACCCGCGCCGTAAGAAATGATCGGATCGAACGAGAAACCGGCCGTACCCAGCTCTTTATAAATCTTGCCGAGGATTTCGACCATTTCGAGTTCCGTGCGACCCGCTCGGATCTCTTTTTGGATCTTCGCCATCGCCTGATCATTGAGACGCGAGGCTTCCTGCATCTTGGCCTGCTCCGTTTCGTCCTTGCACATCCGGACGCCGTCGACCGCGAACGAGCCGCGCACCATCTTCACCGTCGTGTTCAGCTCCTGCAGCTCCAGCAAAAACCGAGCTGTCCAGTTGCTGTCGATGCCGACGACGCCGGTCTTGGCAAGAGCAGCATTCAAAACCGCTACAGGACTTTCAATGTCCGAAAAATAAGTCACCGGCATGCCCAGCGCATCGCTTTGCTGAAACATTTCATGCACGAACAAGCGGCAGGTTTTATCGCGGCCTACCAACATCGCCAGCATCCGCTTGCCGGTATGAAGCCAGGCTCCGCTAAGATAAAAAATCGTCGTCGGATCACTGATGATCAGCTGATCGATCCCCATTTCCGCCATATTGTCCACGGTCTTTTGAATCCGTTCTTGGTTAAGCATAATAGTAGCCTCCCTTTTTATAAGCAACATTACTGTGATGAAGAATTTCATTTTAAACCACAGGTACCTAACGGTACCACAGAAGCCGCATGGCGGCTTAACAGTTAAAACAGTCAAATCGCGCAGCGATTTCTGCGGCGGCTATGCCGCCTGTGGTTCAAACTTTTCTCAACCACAAAGGCGCAAAGTTCAAAAAGCAGGGCGAATTGATTTCACGGCAGATACTATCTGCCGCCTGCATTTTCCCTTTGTGCTCTTTGTGTACTTTGTGGTTCAAACCGTTCTTAGCAAATTGATATTCATCCCTATTCGACGATTTACCTCATTGAAAACGGTGTTTGCCGGTGCCGTTCTGTCGGCTCCGGCAAACACCATTTTATCACATTATTTGTTTACCGCCGCTTTCTCCGCTGCCGGAACTTCCTCTTCCAGCAGCGCGACCAGTTTCTTATCGAACGCGAAGAGCAGTGCTGCGGTCACGAAGAGGATGATCGGAATCACGACATAGGACTGCATGATCGGATACGCGGTCGCAATCGCATACAGGTAGCCGTAAGATTTTCCCGCGATGAACGTCGCGATGATCCAGACGCCCATCAAGACCGAATACAGTTTATTCGGCGCATGTTTGGCAACGAACGAGTTGCCGAGCGGCGAAAACAACATTTCACCGATGCTCAGCAGCACGCCGAACGCGATCAGCCAGAGAATGCTCGCCTTAGCAGCCAGCGGTCCGCCTGCGCCGCGCGACATTTCAGCGCCGACCAGCATCAAAAACGAAAAGCCAAGGAACGTCAGACCCAGACCTAATTTTTTAAACAGGCTCAGATCGCCGCCGGGACGTTTCGACATCTTGAACCAGATCACGCCAAGCACTGGGCCGAGCGCGATGCAGACAAACGCATTCAGCGAATCGAACCAGGATAACGGCACGTCAAAGCCACTTAGGTTCATGTTCACAAATTCGCCGCCGTAGTCATACGCCGCCAGATACGTCAGGTACCAGAAGACCCAGAAAATGACCGAGAAGAGCGAAACCATCACGATGGCAAAAACCTTTTTCTTCTCCACTTTGGTCAGCGGCTTCACTTCGGTTTCCACTTTCTTTTCGATATGCTTGCCCGCTTTAAACGGCTTCTTGCCCGCTTCGCCTAAAAAACGCATGCCGAACAGGAACCCGAGCGCCGTAATCGCACAAATAAGTCCGCATAATTGAAACGCCGGTCTGAATCCCTGCACATCGCCGCTTGCAAACGTGGTCGCAACGAGAATGCCCACCGCCGTCGTGCCGATAAACGCGCCGACATTCACGAACGAATACTGCACCGAAAACGCCGAGTCGAGCTGCTTTTCGTCTTCAAACAGCGCACCGTTGATCGCAGAAACATTGCCCTTAAAGAGTCCGGTACCGACCGCCACCAGCGTGATCATCAGATTCATCGCGGTCGCGTCCTGCGCGCCGCTGCCGATAAAATACCCGCCTGCCATCAACGCCAAGCCCACCGGGACGCAATAGCGCGCGCCGACGTAACGATCCGAGAGATAACCGCCGATGATCGGGGCCAGATAGGTAAACGCAACCAGATTCGATTGGATCAACGCCGCCTCGACTTTCGTCAGCCCCAGACCGCCAGTCACCACCGTCGCGGCAACAAAGACAAAGATCAGATACTTGGCCGAATAATACGCCATCCTTTCAAACATGAACGTCAGACAGCAAACATAAAATCCGAACGGCCGTCTGTTTTCCCCCACCGTTTCTCCCATAAACACGCCTCCATTTTTTTAGATTTCCCTCGTGTACGTTTGAAGCCATTCCCTTTCCGCATCGGTAAGATGCTCCGCCAGTTTTTCGTAGACCCTTTTATGATAACGGTTCAAGTACCGTTTCTCATCGCCGCTCAATTCCGCCGGATCGATCGCATCCAGGTCAATCGGCACGAACGTGATTGCGTCCATATGCATGAACTGACCGGACGCCGTCGCCTCGCCCTTGCGGATCACCAGTTCATTCTCGATGCGGATGCCGTGCGAACCCTCGATATAAATGCCCGGCTCGTCGGTGATAACCATGCCCGCCTCCAGCACATTCTCCTCATACTTCGACGGCGAGCTGTACCAGCGAAAGCCGCTCGGCCCTTCGTGGATGTTGAGCAAATAACCGACGCCGTGTCCGGTACCGCACTTGTAGTCAATGCCCAGTTCCCAAATCGGCTGTCTGGCCAACACATCCAGATTGTAGCCTTTACAGCCATACGGGAATTTGGCGCGCGCCAGATTCATCATCCCTCGGGCCACCGCGGTAAAATGCTTTTTCAGCTCCGGGCTCACTTCGCCGATCGCAATCGTCCGCGTAACGTCGGTCGAACCTTCCAGATAATTGCCGCCCGTATCCGCCAAAAACAGATGCCCCTCCTTAAGCACCGCATCCGTTTCCGGCGTCGCCGAATAATGCATCAGCGCCGCATGCTCCTTAAACGCGCAGATCGGCGCAAAGCTCTGCCACAGATAGCCGTCCTGTTCCCTGCGCAGCGTCTCCAGTTTTTCCGCAACGCCGATTTCCGTGATCCGCGTCGTAAGCGCCTGCGTCTTTAACCAATGCATCAGCTTCGTGCATGCGACGCCGTCTTTGATATGCGCCCGCTCGATATTGGCCAGTTCCACTTCGTTCTTGACCGCCTTGAAAAGGATCGTCGGATTCATCGCCTCCACTTTCTTCACGCAACCCGGCAAATTCTGATAGAGCGCGTAATTGAGCCGCTCCGGATCGAGCAGCACGACATCGTTCTTGCCAAACAGCTTCACCGCTTCATAGATCGCATTGTACGGTACGAACACCACATCGTCCTTCTCCAGCTCCGTCGTTACGTCCGCAGGCAAGCGACTCGCATCGATGAACAGTTCCGCCTTTTCCCGGGAAATAATCGCATACGCGAGCACCAGCGGCGAATAGAGCACGTCGCGTCCGCGAATGTTAAAGAGCCAGGCAATATCGTCGAGCGTCGTCAACAGATGATGGCTCGCCCCGGCTTCGTGCATCGCCGCCCGGACGCGTTTTAGCTTCGCCGCCGTACTCTCGCCCGAGTAACGCTCTGCAAGATGAAACACCGGTTCCGTTGCCAGCTTCGGACGATCCGTCCAGACCAAATCGACAAGATCCTGGCCATACTCGATTCTGCCCCGTTTCGCGCGCAATGCATCCGCAAAATCGCAGCCTTCCCGCATCGCGATCAAGCGTCCGTCAAAGCCGAGTGTTCCGCCTTCGGGCAATACCGCCGCCACATAGTCGCGCACGCTCGGCACGCCGGGATTGCCGCTCTTAAAGAGCGTAACGCCGCTGCCTGCAAGTTCCTGCTCCGCCTGGAGGAAATACCGTCCATCCGTCCACAGCCCCGCTTCACTCGCCGTGATCACCGCGGTTCCGGCTGAGCCGGTAAAGCCGGTGACAAAAGCGCGCGCCTTAAAATGCTCGCCCACATATTCGCTTTGATGGTTGTCCGCCGATGGAATCACATACACGTCGATCTTCTTCTCCTGCATCAACGCTCTCAGTTTGGCAATGGTCTCTTTCGCACTCATTCTCATTCCCCGCTTCCTATAAAATGTAGCGCCGCACCGCTTCATCCTACAGAGCGTTACGGCAGCGCAAATAATTAAATTCACATTTGTCCGAATACTATGAATTTAACTTATACTGTAATTATATTTACCCTCACAGAAAAAGTAAAGTGAATTCAGGAATCTTTCCCGGCTTATTTTCTGCTGATGTTTTTAAAACCACAGGTGCTTTCCGCACCACAGAAGCCGCGCCGCGGCTTACACGGTAAAACCGCTGAATCGCAACGCGATTCCTGTGGCGGCAATGCCGCCTGTGGTTCATAACTTCATTCATTGCTTTTGCAAATTCAACTTGATAGTGGTGTGATTCATTGCTGCTTTTAGCTCTTTCCGCATCAGAATTTTTACCTGAACACGTACTCGTCCGTCAGACATAGTCCTCACAGCCTGCAACCTCAGAAATTCCAGATGCAATGCGCCATCCATGGCTTAGCATCTGCGCGCAGCGTCCTGCTTCGCGTTTCTGAGGTCTTGCCTGCGACTCCTTGTCTGACTCTCCTCGTCCTAAACGTTCCGGAAAAACCTCTGACGCGGGGCTTGGGGTACGGAGAACGATGCTTACGGTCGAAACGTTTCAACCACAAAGACAGAAAGGCCACAAAGAAGACATCAAAACCGATGTACTTAGACTGCAGATCATTATCTGCAGCGACAAAGAACACTACGATTAAAATTTCTTCACTCTCTCTTTTGCGGCAGATAATATCTGACGCCTGCTTTTTCCTTTGTGTTCTTTGTGTCTTTGTGGTAAAAATACGTTTTCCCCGTTCCAGAAGGTACGCAAGCAAGCAAGCACCCGCAGGAAGCAACGACATAGATGCTGCTTTTTCAGCAGCATCACCTGATCATTTCTCCCTGTCTGTCAGTCCTCGTCCTTAAACATCCCGGAAAAACCTCTGACGCGGGGCTTGAAGGACGGTATGGCGCAAGAACAACTAATGAATCGTATCATTATAAACTTAGCCTATCTCATGTATTGTTTAAGTTCTTTAAATTATGTAACCATTCGTTTTATGCTATAGTGATAGTACTTTGATAATCATTTCCCCATTTTATAATTAGGAGTGTGTAATCATGTTTTTCGTAGCCTTAGCCATCTTCATCATTCCCTATTCGATCATCTGCTACATCAACTACCGTATCGTCGCCAAATTCGATCCGACTGTAAAATTCGGAGAAAACTTGGTGCCGATCTGGAACACGTACCTCTTGGCCAAAGAAGTGATGCCTCATCCGAAACGCTATATCGCTGCCAATCTTCTGCTTGTCGGCATCAGCCTTGTCGCGATGGTGAGTATCATCGGTTTTTCCTTCAACGAATTCGCTTTCAGACGTCTGCAGGATTTCCAGTGGTTCTTTGATCTCCTCAAGTTCATCTCGGCCATCCTCTATGCCTACCTCTGGGGCTGCACCGCAAAGGCGCTCGGCAAACGCCGCTGGCTGCATTGCCTGTTCGGCCTGCTCACCCTGCCGCTTTTGATCAGCGTTCCGATCATGGCCTTCGACAAGAGCCGCCCGGTCGATCGCCCCATATGATGAAAAAGCTGTCTCAACGTAGGTTATGCCTATCGTGAGACAGCTTTTTTCATTCTTTTTTTGTTTTCTAAAGAGAAAAAGTGCATCGTAAAATAAGTTGCACAGTTTCCCTTCAGTCATAATGCCCCCGGCATTGTAGTATATAAATATTTTCATCGTCTAATTTGTAAATTAACCGATGTTCCGGTGATATTCTACGACTCCATAAACCATCTAATTCATATTTGAGAGGCTCAGGTTTTCCGATCCCCTCATTCTTATTACGTTCAATATCCTTAATAAGCTCATTAATCTTTTTAAGAATCTTTTTATCCATGGTTTGCCAATATAAATAATCTTCCCAAGCAATTTCCGTAAAAACTCTATTCATCCTCAGAAAGCTTCCTTAACTGACTCTTTCCAGCTTTCAGTTGATTCATAGATTCTACAAGTCGATCATACGTTTTCTTATTGCTACGAACGAAAAGATTCTCCATAAGATTATTGTATTCTGCTTCAGACAACATGATCACATTACCGCCTTGTTTTCGTGTGATAACAATTGTCTCAAAATCATTATTGGCTTTATCGCAATAGGCTTTGAAATTTTCCCTCACGCTTGAATAATTTACAGCTAACATCACAATCGCCTCCTTGTACAATATATCGTACAACAATAAGCATGTTTACGCAACTGTATTTTAATATTGTTATTTCATACTCTTTAACAATTCACTTGCAACATTGGAATTATCCAGCCGCATAATACTTTCTTCCGAACTTCCATAACTCAAAAGATTAATGCTGCCATACCATACAATTTTCTGATCTAGGATAGCAAATTTCTGATGGATATTCGCTTTCGTCAATAATTTCACTCCTGACTGCATCAGTCTATCATGGATACTTTTGATCATCACGCTACTTTTACCCGTATAGCTTTCAACTGGCCTTGTTAGAACGACCACTTTGACATTGCGGGCCAACGCAGCATTCAAAAATTGAATCATCTTTCCAACTCGAGTTTTACTAATGAACGGGCTGACAATCATAATCTCATTTGCAGCATGAGTCAAATCATTACTATAAACGGCTATAAAACTGTTTTGATTAAAGATGATATTGCCCGTTTCCTGCGCAAGCGGCTCGCCTTTTCCTTTATAGCCAATCGCACCATAACCGGTCAACCTTCGATTGTACATTTTCTCCAACATGCGCACCTGATTGTCAACATAATCATATATCTGCACTTCTTTTTTCTCTGACCATAATCGGTGAAGCCGCCCGGCATATTGCTGCAGGGTTCCTTTCCACGAAATAGGCATCGCCAGAAACAATGTATCCAGGCGCGCTTCATCAAAACCTTCTCCAATATATTTTCCCGTCGCAATAATCGTCAGCGGCTTATCCTCAGGCATATCCGCCAGCAAAGTCTGAATCCTTCTCGTCTCCTTCGCGCCTTTCCCGCCCGTCATGACAACGACATCGGGAATCGCTGGCAGCAGGCGCTTTCTTAATTCTTCCACATGGACGGTCCGTTCCGTCAGAATCAACGCATGCCTACCTCGTTTGTAATTATTGATGACATCGTCAACAATCAATTGATTCCGCACTTCACTTTGCATTATTTCATTATACAGTTCTTGAATCGTCATATCCGACTCATTTTTCTCGATTGGCGCTTGAAATCCTGTGAAACGCGGTATTATATAATGCTCAAACGGTCGTTCCTCCGCTTGTTTTCTAGCGTCTACCCGGTAGCGAATCGGTCCGCACTGCATGAAAATAATCGGCTGATGACCATCTTTTCTCGTAGGCGTAGCCGTCAACCCATATACATATCTTGCATTGACTTGCCGCAACACCGCCTCGAAACTGAAGGCCGAAATATGATGGCATTCATCGACAATCACCATCCCATATTCTCTTGCACATGCTTTTATTTCGTCGCCACTATGCATCGACTGTATGACCGCGACATCAATGATTCCGCTTAACGCATTCTTTCCCGCACCAAGTTGCCCAATCAGGCTTCGCTCTTTCTTGCGCCCTCGTTTCACTTCCAACACCGGCAACTCTTCATCAATCGTCAAAAATTCTGCCAGCCGGCTGCGCCATTGTGCTGCTAACTGCTGACGATGGACCAATATCAGCGTATTCACCTTTCGCTGCGCAATCAAATTTGCCGCAACAACCGTCTTGCCAAACGCCGTAGTCGCCGCAAGGACTCCCGTATCATATTTCAGCAGCGCAGCAGCGGCAGCCTGCTGTTCACTGCGCAGTTCCCCATTAAATTCGACGCGTATGCGCTTGCCGCTATTTCGCTCATCCTGCCACTGAATCACCGAGTCAGATTCAGCAAGCAACGTAACAACTTCTTCCTCGCAGCCTCTTGGCAAGCATAGATATCGTTCGGTTTCCTGCGAACAGCCAATGATTCTTGGCTTATTGAACGTAGGCAGACGCATGGCCTGCGCTTTGTAAAATTCAGGATTTCGAAATGCCGCCAACCGTTTCAAGCAATTCAGCGCCCGTTGCGAAAAAGCCTTTTTATCAATATACAGCATGTTGCCCTTAACCATCTCCACTTGCTTCGGAAAATCCTTCGCCGTTGCATGAAACAACTCCGTCGCACCTGGTTCCCAAGGACGCTCTTTGGTTTCTTCGGCATCCACCTCCTTGCGCAATGTGCCTAGTTCATCCCCTTTGCACAAATGACGAAAGAAATGGTCGATTTCTTCCGGCGATAATTTAGCTATATCGCGCAAATATTGCCATTGATCAACATATGGTTCAAATTTTTCGTCAACAAAAACGCTATTTCCGGCCTTGCGTGCGTTCGGTTGCAACGGGAGTGCGATCAAATTACCAAAGCCGCCCTTTGGCATCGTATCCTGATTGGGAAATAAGCGGTCATAGGAGAAAAACCCGATTTCGTGCCGTTGATTCATGGCAAACGTAAGCAGCGCCGATCCGAATTTGCGCGCAACACTCGCCGCGATCGGCTGTGAAAAGAAAAACCAGGCATGTGCACCATTTCCTGACCGCGATCGTTCCACCGCAATCGGTATCCCCTCTTCCCGGCAAATAGACCGTACAAACGCAACATCTTCCTGCCACCCATCATCATCAAAATCGATGGCTAAAAAATGGCACGTCTCGTCCTGACACATCGGATAGAGACCCAGCACCAGATTGCCGCGCAAATGTTGTTCAATCACGTTTTCATCCAATATCGCATACGCCTTATGCTCACACTCAGCGCATTTACCCTTTGGCTTTTTACAAATTCCTGAACGCCATTCATTCCAGCACACTGGCGCATAACCGGCTTTCCCCTGCTTATTCTCCCACCGCTTGGCATATACATCATCACGGCCTTTGAATAAAAACATGAACATTTTTACTTTTTCATGCGCCTCGCTCTGCTTCGTCTCAACGTTTGACCGATCAACTGCCGCACTTTTTACTTCCTGGCTTCTTGTTTCTTTCAAAATCACCGGCAATTGCCGACGCAGCCATTCATTCTCCTGCTTCAAGTTCTCATATTCAGCAGACAGCAACTCATATTTCTTTAATAGCTCCGCATACTCCACGCTACTTCCCCTGCCTTATTCAATTCCATCTTATTCATTCCTCTTTATTATTTTTGAAGACCGCCCAAAGCTCTTGTCGCTTGAGACGGTCTTCATTTCACGCAGTAATATTAATTACTGATAACATTGCTTAGATTAAGAAATGTTTCTTTTGTGGAAAATTGGCATCAGTAGCTTCTACCGTCAACTCATTTCCCTGCAGCGTAATCCCAAAACTTTTCAAGAAAGTATTTAACTTTTATCGGACAGCCGCACGCTTCCAAATTAATAGCTCCCTTATTCCAGTTTAATCCCCTTACTATAGAACGTCGATCTTCCGTTCCCCTCTTTTACGATAGCACCATCACTCAACATTTCGCCGATAATCTCCAGCGTCCGTGATTTGCCTAAACCTAATAATTCCATTGCCTCAGTCGCTGTAATGCCTCCATATTTACTCAAGTGTTCACTTATAGCTTCGTACTGTAGCTTATGCGTCATTTTTTTCGTCCGGACTTTTCGTCCGGTTTTTTCGTCCAGTTTTTCCGTCCGGACTTTTCGTCCGGTTTTCTGGACGTTCTCCTCTCGTTGCTGAGAATAATGCTTACGATAAAAGCGGATTTGAACAAACATTCCTGATTCTATGATATCCGGTTTTCTTAAACCCTTTTCTATGCACAATCGATTCATCTGCTGAATGCCGCGCCCCCACTGTTCAATCAGCTCCGCTTCTTTAAACACGCGCGCAATGACTTTATTGCGAATCTCCGATCGGCCGCTTAAAATTTCTTCTACCGTAATTCCTTTGGGGAAGTTTCCTGGTGATGTAATCTCAATCTTGGAATCATACACCGCAATTTTTATATCAGAACCGGACATTAAATAATCCCGATGTACAACCGCATTCACCAACGCTTCACGCAATGCATCCGGCGGTATCTCATAGGAATCGATTCGCCGCAGATGATCCGGACCAATCTGACCGCTTAAATGGATGTGCGATAGAAGAAACTTCATTGCTTCTTCTAGTTGGATAAACAAATCTCCGCCAATCTCTTTTCGATCAATGAAAACTCCGCTTTCATCACCTTTGAACCTAGCGCATTTTATCGCTACATGATCCATCCGTCCCAATAATATCGGCACTGCATTAGTCAGGTAAACTTGCCCCTGTTGCTTCTTAAGCAATTTCAAATTGAACATCTGCTCTTCAGAGATTCCGCGCTGGAGACGTACCGCAAGCAAACTTTGCAGTTCTTGGGTCATCGTTTGTCCCTCAACATATTCTACACAATGATCTTCATCAAACGATAAATTTAATCGTTGCCGCTCTAATTCTTGAATATACTCCAAATCCGCTTTTTTATTTGTTGCTCCGACTCGAATATACGTGCCGTGACTTTTTCCAACACTTTTTAAAAAATATGGCTTCAAAGGGCTTTGGTATACCTCGATCACGATAATATTTTTTTCTTCTATCGCATAGCTGTAAATATCCGGTACAATCAGCGGATGTACCATATCATGAATCATATTCGAAATGCGATCCATATAATCCGGCAAAAATCCGCCTTCAACACCACAAATAGCGCCATTATTTTTTACGCCAAGCAAGATTTTCCCGCCCGCAGTATTGGAAAAAGCAACAATCGTTTTTGCCAACTGATCAGAGGACGGCAGTTGCTCTTTAAATTCTACGACTTTCCCCTCACCTTTGGCAATTTGTTCAAGTATGGTCATACCGCCGCCTCCACCCACATAAAATTGAAACATAAAATTGAAACAAACTTTCTGCTCTTTCTACATTTCGCCTCCATAAAACGAAACCCCTTTCAATTGAAAGGAGGTTCCTCTAATTAATCTGCCTCTCCTGTTCCAGATAGCGCAGCAGCAAGATGCCTTCGCGTTCGAATTCAACCGGATTTAAAACGCTGGCGACGCCGAGGACGGGGATGTTGACCTGGCTTTGCAGCCCCGCGCTGAATACCTCCGGCGTGATGATCAAGTCGCACTCCAGCGACACCGCTTGGATCAGATCGGCTGTGATGACGGTGGTGTTAAAACGGCGGCGCAATTCGAGAACATCTTCGATGCTTCGTTTTAATACTGCGCAGCTCACCACGCCAAAACCGCAGACAACAGCAATTTTCAATCGCTTATCCATGCAAGATTCCTCCTTTTGGTTTATAAATTATATTTGAACCACAGGTGCTTTCAGCACCACAGAAGCCGCGTTGCGGCTTGCACGGTTAAAACTGCTGAATCGCAGCGCGATTGCTGTGGCGGCAACGCCGCCTGTGGTTCAGCATTTCCTTTGCAAATTCAACTTGATAGTGATGCGATCATTTGCTTCTTTTAGCTCTTTCCGCATCAGAGGTTTTTCCTGAACTGACGGATTGTGGGGCAGACATAGTTGCACCAGCCGTCAGCTACAGGAATACCCGATATACGCGCCATCCAAGGCGCAACATCGGCGCGCACCGTCCTTGGTGCGCGTTCCCTACGCTTAGTCTGTTGCGCCTTGTCTGTCCGTCCTCATCCTAAACGTTCCAGAAAAACCTCTGACGCGGGGCTTGGGGGAACGGAGATCGAAGTCGCCGCCGTCTTTGTGAGGCCGCTCAAAAAGTGCCAGGTACTAGGCGCGACGAGGAGTGCGCAGTGCCGCGTACAAGTAAGTACGCAAGCCAGCATCCGCAGGAGCAACGACGTAGATGGTGCTTTTTCAGCGACCGCCCCCTGAGGCCGATCAAAAAGTATTAGCTACTAGGCACAACGAGGAATGCGCAGTGCCGCGTACATGTAGGTACGCAAACCAGTACCCGCAGGAAGCAACGACGTAGATGATGCTTTTTCACTGGCCTCTCCTGAGGTTGATCAAAAAGCATCAGATACTAGGCACGACGAGGAGTGCGCAGTGCCGCGTACATGTGGGTACGCAAACCAGCATCCGCAGGAAGTAACGACGTAGATGATACTTTTTCATCGACCTCTCTCCTTCCAGTTTAAGATTTGCCTCACCTGCGCCTCCGTCTCCGCCCTGCAGATCCGGTTTATCCTTCCCGGCCGTGCGATCAATTGCGCCACCGCATCGAGCTGCCCCATCTGTTCCGTGACCGTTCGCGCGGCGAGCGCCATGACGACTTTCACCAGATTGATCTCCCCGGCGTCAAAGGGAACCGGGCGGTGCAGCGTGACCAAGCCCATGCCCGATTGCATCACGTGCTGCTCGTCCTGCAGATGCACCAACGCCAGCCAAGGAGAGATGACCATACAATCTTCGCTGCCAAGGTTCCGACTGACCGCGTCGACATAGCGCGTTGTGACGCAGCCATTAGAGAGAAGAAGTTTGCCCGCTGCTTCTACTGCCTGAACTCGGTTCACGACGGGAATGTTGATTTTTAGATGCACTTTAGATAGTCGATTCATAAATCTTGCCTCCCTTAGAAATCGATAATGATTTATACGAATGTTTTAGACGCAAAAATTCATTTTGAACCACAGGTACCTATCGGTACCACAGAAGCCGCCTTGCGGCTTGAAAGTTTAAACTGCTGAATCGCACAGCGATTCCTGTGGCGGCAACGCCGCCTGTGTTTCAAAGCGCCACTCATTGCTTTTGCAAATTCAACTTGGTAGTGGTGCAGTCATTTGCACTTTTAGCTCTTTCCGCATCAGAAGTTTTACCTGAACACAGACTCGTCCGGCAGACATAGTCCTCGCAGCCTACAACCTCAGAAATTCCAGATGCATGCGCCGTCCATGGCTTAGCATCTGCGCGAAGCGTCCTGCTTCGCGTTTCTAATGTCTTGTCTGCGACTCCTTGTCTGACTCTCCTCATCCTAAACATTCTGGAAAAACCTCTGACGCGGGGCTTGGGGTACGGGGTACTTAGAAAAACGGATCAGGTCAATTTTTCTTTACCTTAATGGGGATGCTATTTAAGATTACTTTTGCAAATTCAATTTGATAATGGTGTGAGTATTGGCTTTCCTTAGCTCTTTCCGCATCAAAGATTTTGCCAGAAAGATCGGACTCGTCGGACGCTAATGCCATCCTTGGCGCGTCCGACACTAGGAGCATCCGGCTCCGTCGCGGGCCAGGCCCTGCGTCCAACTGCATACCAGACGCAATGCGCCTATCCGTGCGCAGCGTCTGTCAGCGGCGTCCATGCCGCTGCTGCTGTCGAACTTGTCTATTTCGCCCTGTCTGGCTGTCCTCGTCCTTAAACATTCTGGAAAAACCTTCGACGCGGGGCTTGAGGAAACGGGGAACGATGGTTGCGGTCGGGATGTTTCAACCACAAAGGCGCAAAGAAGGCATTAACACCGATGTACTTAGGTTGCAGATTAGTTTCCGCAGCGACAAAAAACACTAAGATTAAAATTTCTTCACACTCTCTTTTGCGGCAGATAGTATCTGCCGCCTGCATTTCCCTTTGTGCTCTTTGTGTACTTTGTGGTAATAAAAAACGAAAAGCAGCGCCCCGCCTCCCTGGGATCGCTGCTTTTGCCGATATTCTGACTGTAAGTGCGTTTACGGAAATAACTGGATGCGATATAATAAGTCTATGTGTGTTCCTTTAAAACTTGCTGCGTAGTGGTCAGAAATAATACGGCCCTATCCCAGAGTTCTACTTTTACCTTTTCGATCTGCTTATGGTTATTTATTTTCTATTTCCATTTTTAATTTATCACCAATAAGTTATATTGTCAATTCTATTTTTAAATTCTATTGGTTATTTTTCATATTATTTCGTGGAGGATATCATTATGATGCTAAACATAGGCGAACGAATTCGCGAAGTTAGAAATAATAAAGATCGTACAGGCTCTTGGCTTGCTAAACAAATCGGCGTCGCACAAAGTTTCATTTCTGCACTAGAGACTGGACAAAAGCATTGCTCATTAGAAACTCTTTTCGCCATCACAAAAGCCTTAGATATCTCGATGTCCGATTTTTTCGCAGATGAGCTAGATCTACTCGATCCATCCTTGCAGCGTCTCCTTAACGCCGTCGAAAAGTTAGATGATAATGAACTGATAAAATTGATTGAGTTTGTAGAAGCAATAAAACGATAATTCAATTTTATAAACGAATGAGCCAACTTCTATCGTCATGATAAAAGTTGGCTCATTTTTTTAGTTCTTTGATCAATTATTTTCAAGAAGCATCGAGAGGAAACAACGTATGTGTCCCTTTGTCTCCGCCTCAACTTAATTACTCACAGAAGCTTCCTTCACTTCAATCGGATTCGTCAAAATGCTGCGAACGGCGCAGCGTTGCAGTACGGCTTTGATCTTTTCCGCCGTTTGCGGATCGATCGTTTCGTCAAACTTGCAGTCATAGGAAAACGTCGTCTTGCCGTTCTCATCACGCTGCATTGAAACGGTCGTTTGCACGGATTCGAGTTCTATCCCCTCTTTTTCCGCCTGTAACCGCAGCGAAATGTTCATGCACGATGCCAGCGCGCCTTCCAACAGTTCCAGCGGCGTAACTCCATTGCCAGTCCCGCCCTTGCTTGACGGCAGATCGACGAGCAGGTTCTGTTCACTGCCATTATCCAAAACGCATTGATACTTCGCTTGCGTGTTGGTTGCTTTAATCATTAAAAATCATCCTCTCCTGTTATCTTGGGTCCGTTTTAGCTCAACTAGCTTTAGCAAAAAACTCCCCATCTATTGTAGTGGCGAATTCTTTGTATGCTTTTTCAGCAACCCACTGGCGCTCTGGGTATCGTCTTTTAAACATCTTTGATCCCCGAAGACTAGAAGACTATCTTTCGCTCTTGATACGGCAACATTCAACATACTTGCGTTCGCATCAATAAACCCGCATTCTTCGCATCCTCCATAAACAGTTGAAACAATCACGATTCTACGCTCTGCACCTTGGAATGTATGCACAGTTCCTACATCGATATTATTCCGCAGTTCTGCGTTTCTTCTGATTTCAGCTTCAACATATCTCGCTTGCGCTTTAAAGGGCGTAACAATTCCAACTAAATTTTTTACCGTTTCATCAGGATATGCGGCTTTTATACTACCCCAATTACTACAAATCCACTCCACAATCGCTTTCGCTTCCGCCTGATTATAGCGACTTCCACCTTGTTTAATCGAAAAATCGACATTGACCTGGTAATATCCCATCTGTGGAATCAGCTTCAACTTATTTTTTTCATCCGTCTTTCCCGCCCCACGCATCGGTTCTAACTTACCTTTATAAACAAGATCGTTGCAGTATGAAATAATCTCATCATAACATCTTCGATGCTCACTAAGAAACAGCCCTTTTTGTCCATGTTTAACATACTTGCACGCCTTCGATGCGATCCGCATCACACTTGACTCCGATGTATTCAATCCGTTTCCAAGAAGTTCATTAAACTTTTCTACGTTATCAATCACTCCATGTGCTATAGCCAATGATTTGTCTAACGCTCGCTCCACACTCCATACTGGCGCAATCTGATGTTCATCGCCGACTACAACGCTTTTTTTAGCAAGCGCCAACGAAGCTGCAGCAATTTCAGGCATAACCTGTCCTGCCTCATCAACAATTAATAAGTCAATCTCTCCCCAAAGGTAATTCCCCTCAAATGTTTTGAAATTCTTCGGCAATTGATAAAACGTCATCACATAGCACGGTGCAAGCATACTCAACCGATTATACCGTTTTTTCAAAGCGTCAGCCCAGGTCACTCTTTTTTGCTTTTCCGTTAACCCATCTTCTCCACTTATCCAACGACACTCATAATAATGGACTGCCAACCAATATTCTACATACTTCAATTTCCGATCTAATATTTCGTTCAGTTTCTCCAAATTCCATACTTCTCTATTTTGATTTTTTTCAAACACGAACAAATTGAGCCCATCCAACTTATCGCAGCATGCATCATAACGCTTTTTCAGTGCCTCTACCGCGCCGTATGTTTTGGATAAATCCGCTAACGTTGTCCGATGTGATTTTATTAAATGACTATACGCTTCTTCAATTTCGCTTCTAATCATATATTCCGTAATAAAATCCTCCTCGCTCCGAATAAAAATTCGATTCTTTATTGCTATTTTTTTTCGCACTAGCGGAAAAAAAGAAAACCATTTATACCAAAAGGGCATTCGCGCAAAATGCTCTTCCCAATCCCTTACCCGCTTTTTCAAAGACTCCATTAGCGCTTCTTGATTTCTTCTTTTCTCCGCCAAGTCGGCCAGGTAATTGGTCAATGATCTATTTCCTATAGGATACTCCTTCACTGTTGCAACAACACTCAACAGCTCGATCCGCGCATGATCAATCTGCGTCAATCGTTGATAAATAGCCTCTTCACATTTCGCTACAGTTGCGAATTCCCGTCCAAAAAACTCGCTACATTGCGCAATCATTTTTTCTCGCGAGCATCTGATATTATCATCGCTCTCGACACTGCTAATAAAATCATCTCCACGGCAATTGGTATATTGATACCCCTTCTTTTGCGCCTCATCTCTTTTTTTCCCTGAAGGAAAATAGACGGCAAAACTACCTACTCCTGTAACCCATCTTTGTTCCAGATTCGAATAACCCATTGCATCTATTTTCCCAAACGATTCAATTATATTGGTGACTGCTTGATTATTTGTCGACGAAGCAACAATTTTCGGTGGCTTTTGCTTTGCCAATGCGCGTTCCACGTACAGATTAGCAACGATCGTCTGTAGCAACGTTGTTTTTCCCGTTCCCGGCGGACCATTGACCGCTAGTATTTCGCCATCCTGCATACAGGTAAAATGATTAATGCATTCCCTCTGGGATGGAGACAGCGAATACTCTCCCCCCATCTGTCCACAATGCCTCCTCATTTCTGGCAACCCGTTTTTAACCAATGGAACGTCTTCCTCAACACTCATGCTAATAAATCGTTCATATAAGCCCATCGATTTATCCGTTAACAACAGCTGATCATACAAATCTAATATTGGAGCAACTGCCATGACGGTCTTGTCGAGAAAGATATATGAACCTTTTTCCATTTCAACTTCTTTTACTGCTCCATCCGTCAAAAAACTTCCGGTAACATTTTTGTATAATTCTCCTGCAAACTTTATATATTCTTCCCATGTTTCAATTTTATTAACTCGCCCCATATTCTTACTCATAAATTCGTCATAGTCTTCTGTTTTGCCAACTGCCAATACCGATTCAACAATCGGTTCCATCATTTCTCTAGGAATCCATGGTAACTTACCTTCGTTATATACCAACACCCCATCCGCTTTTAAGCTCGCTGGAATAAAATAAATCCCAGTTAACTCTTCAATTCCCGATTTCAGACGAATTTGCTCTTCAAACACGGTTTTAACAATTTTAGCCGCAATAATGACTTCAACATCTGATGCATCTTTATTTTTTTCTTTGATTGTCAATTCATTATAAATATCCGCACTCGTTTTCCCATTTAAAATTTCTTCAATTGAAATTTGACAATAATCATCATTTTTGAAATTAATTCCTTTATTGACCTGCGCTGCCACCGCCGCTTTAAAATATTTTGTAACAGGCTCACTTTTCTTATCCACTATTTCGCCTCTTTTCCACTTGTCTCGCCTATGAATTCATTTACTATATATTTTACAAGGAAAATACTACTAAAGCAAAAGCACTCACGCTCATTAACGCAAGTGCTTCTCGCTCTAATATTTCTGTCGCGCCGGTATCACGCCGCGTACACCGCCGCGTGGTTCATCGACATCGCCGCGCCGCCTCGGAATCAGATGGACATGGACGTGAAACACCGTCTGCCCCGCCACTTCGCCAGCGTTGATGCCCATATTGAATCCTTCGATCGTTGGATCGCTCTCTAGGAGTTGCCGCCGTCGCACCTGCAGCACCTCATGGATTGCCTGCTGCTCCGCCACCGACAGCGCAAAATAATCCGCCTCATGCCGATACGGAATCACCAACGTATGCCCTGGCGTGACCGGGTTGGCGTCATTGATCGCGAAGCAGAGTTCATTGTGCAGGAGAATGGTGTCTTTGTTGGATTGGAGACGGCAGAACAGGCAGTCCGCCCCTTTCCCACCCACCTTTCCGCTCAAGCGGAAATCCGTCCGGTCCTTGTTCCCCTTCGAGCAGTTGCATTTCGAACAGAGAGCCTGCAAGTTTTCGTATTCATTCTTACCACCTTTCGAGCGCGGCAAAATGTGATCGACATGCAGCGGCCACTCATTCTTCGAACAGCCGCACAACGCGCAAAACCCGCCGCTCTCTTTCAGCACCCGATATCGCAGCGAATCGGGAATCGGCTCGCCTTCCATCAACCGATAATCCCAAATCGCCAATCCCCTGCTAACAATAAACTGCTGAATCTTCTCTTCGCACAGCCGACTCAGCTCCGCCCGCTGCTCCAACGTCAGCCGCCCCACATTCAGCAGCACCAATTCCTTCTCGCGCGTCACAACTTGACGCTTTGAAAGAATCTTGATTGGCATTTCCTTCAGTCGCTTTTCGTAATACAACAACTGACTTTCGTCCTTAATCAAAAACTCCCCCGCCAACTGCCGCACCGTAGCCGCCCCGCCCGCCTCGACCAATGTCTTGATCAGCAACGGCTGATAGATATGACTCATCTTCATTTGTTCCGCGATGAATTGACGTAGTTGTTCGAACGTCATTGATGCTCTCCGATCTGTAGTTAATCTGCGTTTGAGGAATGAAATATATCAACCCTAAATCTCGTAGAAGGAAGCAACGTACGCGTCCCCATGCTTCCTTTGAGCCATCATTTGCTTCGCTAGCGCCTTTGATTAATTTAATTATACTACCTTGTTAATTTATTTGCTCTCACATGTTACAATAATAGTCGCTACGTTATCACGCTTCGCTATGATATAACTAATTTTTGCAGTGAATAGGGGATTTTTCATGACTCAAAAACGAACAACTAAACGAAGCTCCGATCTCAATCACCCCAAAGTAATCGATTTGTTCGCTGGTGCCGGCGGCCTTAGCCTAGGCGCAGCGCGGGCAGGCTTTGACGTTTCCTGCGCGGTAGAAATCGATAAGCACGCCATTTTAACTCACTCAACCAATTTTCCCCATTCACTCCATTTAGCCTTAGACATCGCAACCTTAAACGGCGACAACCTGCTTCAGCATGCAAATCTCTCTCGTGGCGAAGTTACGGGAATCATCGGAGGACCTCCTTGCCAGGGATTCAGTACGATAGGACGCCGTTGCCCAAAGGATATTCGAAATGATTTATTTACTTGTTTTTTTAGATTGGTTAACGAAATACAGCCCAGCTTCTTTCTGGCTGAAAATGTCCCGGGAATATTAGAGACACAGTTCGATCCGATTCGTCAAACTGCCTTTTCTTATATAGAAAAAGATTATGAACTCCTCCCCCCCTTTACTATCAGCGCCAATGAATACGGCGCCGCAACATCTCGCACACGCATCTTTTTTTTCGGATACAATCCGAAACGCTTTAAAAAAAATCTTACCATCGAAGACTTTTACTCACTTAAATTGATTCCCGAAAATCAAGTCCTAGTTCGTCGCGCACTTTCTGGGCTCCCCTTAAATCTGGCAACGCCTACTCGCGGAAAACTTAATTTTTCAAAGCTCGCAAAAAT
Source organism: Negativicutes bacterium (assembly GCA_963667825.1). Taxonomy (GTDB): domain Bacteria; phylum Bacillota; class Negativicutes; order SG130; family SG130; genus Azotosporobacter. The sequence continues at coordinate 844,908 of OY764022.1, forward strand.
CCCAACAAGCTCCTCAAGCGCTTTCGAAAATCTAATGTTTGGCCAAATTCCTAAAAAAGTCGGCTTTCCGCAAGCGGTGGAAAAATTATTGGAAAAAGGAGAAATATCAGGTTGCATCTCTACCAACCACACACCGGAAGTCGTTAAACGTTTTGCCGCTTTACGCCCTGGAGAAACCGATCCTATATCACGTTGTCAAAAACTTAATCCTGATGGATTTTGTCCAACGCTAAGGGCTGGTACTGGCCCCGATAAAGGAAGCTTTCAAGCAGTGCGACCGATTCACTTTTCTGAACCTCGGGTCATTACACCTCGCGAGGCAGCTCGCCTTCAAGGATTTCCTGATTGGTTCGTGTTCCACGAAACAAAATGGCACAGTTTCCGCCAAATAGGGAATAGCGTCAGCCCTATCGTAGCAGAAACTATTCTTCAAAAAATTTATCAATACATAATTTGATGATAATTAGGATAGTATTTGTAATATTTTATATAGTTTTCTATATCACTATCCTTTTCAAATGCATGTCGGACCTCTTTTCCCTTTATTTGATCCAGTGTTGCACCGGGCAAAAGAGCATTCATTTCAATACGCTCTTTAATTGTAAGTGCAGGAATAGAAATATCTGCAATATCACCTCCATGCGGCCATGTTTCAATCATCTCCCGAATAGGCATCACTTTATTTTTATCCCGGTAAATCATCCCCGTAAAGGTAACCATTTGCTGCCCATCTGCATAAACACATGTAGATAGTGGCAGCATTTGTTTTTCTTTACTGCATTCGTTATTAACAGCATTCTTCAACGCATCAATCAGAGTCTGCGGGAGATTCTTTCTCTTTACAGCAGTATGATTTATTGGGCTAGATAGATATTCCCCCACCCGCGATCTTAATTCTTCAAGTCTTGCATTTTCAATAACGATTTCATCTTTTTCATTTTTAGGAGTTCCATATGCGCTCGGATTTGCATTAAAAGTAACTTTCAATATGTCATTTTCCTCCATTTTTCCTATCAAAGCGCATATCTCAGATATCTGCTCCCTAATTTGACCTGCGTCACAATAGTCCAGCCAAATAATAGTTGGATTATCAAATTCGTATTCTCTTATAAAATCTGCACTGGATTTATTAATAAGTTGTATGCATTCATACGGTCTGTTAAACTGTTGGCGCAAATAAGTTCTTTTATCAAATTCTAGCGATATCATATCGTTTATCTCTAGTTGACGATGTACCAGCTTAAAGTCCTCAAAGCTTTCTGCCCCAAAGCCAATATACTGATATTTTTGTATCGGTATCGGACAAACCTCTTTAAGTTTAGTCAACAATTCTAAAAACAACATCCGATCAATTACTTTTGTTGGACGTATGTGATAATACATCGAAGATTTACTCATTTCTCCCTTGCCCCCGAGCTTCATTCAAAACTATTTCAAAACAACGTTCTCCGATCGCTCCTGGCTTTATATCAATCTCTTCATCATCATATAAATGAGCTTTGATCTCTTGAATTTCTTGGTTCATCCTTGAGAATCGAATGTAAACGGTTTTTTCTTCGGTCTCTGGAAGAGCCAAATTTGGTTTATAATAAAATTCAGCATCCGAACCACGTCTCTTTTTAAATTCCAATTTATGAACAGCCCTAATCGTTTCGATAGGTTGCAAAAGCGACTTCAGATCAACTAATTCGCTTTTTTGCGAAATCTCTTTTTCACGATTCCCATACCCTTTCCACCGATTTGTATAGTTCGTAAAATCTTTCAACCCTTCTTTCATTTTCTCTTTGGCTATAGAGTATACATTCGATGAAAGATCAATTCCTCGTTTAGTCGTTGTCATCGGCAAAGACTTCGGATCTTTACTTCTAAATATAACAACACCTTTAATTCCAATAAACTGATTATGGTATTTAGGGATACCGCTTTCTCCCCATCCAGTCAAATGATCTTTATTGTTATATAGTACAACTCTATCATTGCAAATCACCGTCCAACCAGCATCCTTGGACGATCTCGTCGTTTCAACTTCTTCATCCATTTCTTCGTCCGTCATCATAGGTTTATAAAAACCAAGAGCAATTTTTACTTCAACCCCATTGTATACGCCTTGAAATAAAAATGGTTGAATACCTTTCTCATCCTTTGTTAATAACAATTGTGTTGGATTCATTTCTACTTCAATATCATTAACGTAAATTTTAAACCCTTTTTCAATAACAAGACTATAATGATAAGTAATTACTTCTCGCAGCTTATCTGTAAATGATTTAAGTCGATTATTCTCTGGCTCCCACTCTCGCTTTACACCATCATGAATATCTGTCACCGTAATTTTCGTTCCAAAATTCTGAAAATCAATGTTCGTTTCCGCCATATCAAAATCCCATTCTTCATCTCCACTGTACTGCCACTCTCTAGGGATACTTACAATAAATGATCTCTCCGAAGTTTTTGACTCAACCGTTGCCGTCGTTCCAATTTTAAAAATAGCACGCTTCATACCAATACCATAAATCCCCACTGTTGGCAATTCTCCATTTTCTCTTAATGCCTCGTCCGGTTTTCCCATTCTAAAAGCATATTCTTCTGCAATTTCATAAGGAATTCCACCACAATTATCATGGATCACAAATTGCTCCTGGGAAATGGTTATTCTCACCTCATGGCCTCGATAATACTCAATATCACCATCTTGTGGCGGTCGTCCTTTTGTCCTCATCACTCCATCAAGGCAATTGTCAATTAAATCTAAAATAGCATCTTTTAGTTCAATATCTCTTGTCAGCATCCACATAAAAAAACCTTTGGTAGGAGCCCCTTTTGCTTTTGGCGTTGTTGTTGTCGTTTCATTCTTAGGTTCAGTGTTCTTCAAAGAAATACACCCCTTCATTTATTTAAAATGATTACTTCATTAAGATTACTCTTTTTATCTATTCAACTTCGGATTTCCCCCAGTATTTTCTCAGTAACTTTAGTTGCTGAATCTTCTTTTATTCCACCGATCCAACTAACTATATGCGGTTCATCAAACTTCATGTATCCGATACTGAAATATTGAAACCTTTCTGATTGCCCACTTCTAAACCGTTATTTTAGGGAATAAATAACATAATCATTATTAATTCACACTCTATTAAACATTGTAAACCAATATTACTTATTTTTGTATACTTTTTCCCAACTATGCAGTTCTGTAGACGCCGGGCTATAACTAACTAGTAACGTTGGTCAATAATTGATCACTGTCGACCAGAAGAGGTTCTCGGGGGCACGCATATATGCCTTATTTATTCCATACGTCCGCCATTTCCAATGCCGCTTTCCATGTCTCCTACCGCCCCGCGTTCCAAAGCTCTAGTGACGAACGAGGAGCACCGAGACGCTTCGCAGTTTGCCATCGAAAGAACACTCGGGGTCAGTCATTCATCATTCAAAAATAAGCCTTATTCCGTTTACGTCCTCCCTTTCCCCAAAGCCCCGCGTCAGAGGTTTTTCCAGAATGTTTAAGGACGAGGACTGCCAGGCAGGGCGAAATAGACAAGTTCGACAGCAGCAGCGGCATGGACGCCGCTGACAGACGCTGCGCGCGGATGGCGCATTGCGTCTGGGATGCAGTTGGACGCAGGCTATTTCAACCATTGCTGGCCCGCAGTCCGATCTTTCTGACAAAACCTTTGACGCGGAAAGAGCTAAAGCAATCGACTTATCACACCATGATCAAGTTAAATTTGCCAAAGCCATAAATGACAGCCCGAACTACAGGCGGTAAGTGTAGTTCAAAAAACGCTTCCTGTCTTCCCTTCTTCCGCCCTTCGTGTTAAATCTGCCTCCATATGTGGTTTTTTAATTTGGCCGATTGTAAAATGAAGTTGAACACCTAGAAAAAAGTCCATAGTGACTTTTTCCTCAAATGGTAGAATGGAGTTCTCACACAACCATCACCAAAGAGGAGGCAATCACTATGGACTGCCATGATTATATCACAGTGGAATCAGAACGCAAACGCGGTCAACATTTGGGTCAAGAAGAACGCGGAGCGATTCAACAGTTAAGAAAACTTGGATACTCACTCCGATCGATTGCTGCGAAAATCAATTGCTCGGCAAGCACGGTTTTAAATGAACTGCGCCGTGGAACGCCGAAACGAAAAAGCAGTCGCGGACGTGCTCCAGAGTACAGCGCAAAGCGTGGACTAGCCGTATATAAAGCAAACCGGATGCAAAGCAGAAGACATCATCGTATTTTGCATTGCGCCGCTTTCGTTAAATGGGTAGTCGATCAAGTACGTACGAAAAAGTGGTCGTTGGACGTTTGCGTAGGCCATGCACGTTTACATCGCCGATTCGCTGAAAACAATATGGTGTGTACTAAAACGCTCTATAATGAGCTGGCGGCCGGAAACTTACCGTTATCTCGTTTTGAAGTTCCTGAACTCCTCAAGCGTAGATCTAGTCGTAAAAGAGGCCGTGAACATAAGCGTTTAAAAGGTCGAAGCATTGATGAACGTCCTGCCATTGTGGATGAACGCGTAGAAATCGGACATTGGGAAGCCGACACGGTAATCGGCCGTAAAAGCGGCAAGGAAGCTGTTGTTTTGACGCTTGTTGAGCGAGTGACCAATAATTACTTAGCAATCCGCATTCCTGGAAAAAACAGTGAGTCGGTAATCGAAGCAATGGAAGAATTGCATGCTGAATTTGGCGAGCGATTCAGTTCGGTTTTCAAGAGCATTACGGCTGATAACGGATCTGAATTCGAAGAGTTTTCAACGGTTGAAAACTGGGGTTCTTCAATATATTTCGCCCACCCGTATTCATCGTGGGAACGTCCTGTAAACGAAAGACACAACGGGCTTTTACGACAGTACATCCCAAAAGGTGTTTCAATTGAAAAATACAGCCCGGCCGATGTACTTCGTTTTGCAGATGAGCTAAATAGCCGCCCGCGTAAAAGACTCGGCTATCAAACTCCAGAAGAACTTTTTGATGCATTTCTCGACAGCCTTTATGCTGCATGAGTTTGCTGCCATTTTACCGAAGTGTTCAACTTGCAGTTGCAATTTGCGGGTTTTTTAATTTATAAAACTTAAAGATAATTGCCGAATACAGGATGCTGTCATAGGATTAAAAGGGCTTTTAGCCAATTGCACTTTGCAAGGAACACGAGCGGCAAAATAACTACATGGAAAGCAGGGAAGCGAATGATGACAATGAATAGCGAACCATTGAAAGTTGCTAATGAAATTTGCGGCATCGAAGAAGCGCAGGCGAAGACGTTTGTCGGAGAAAATGCCGATTATTATTGGAGCAAATGGAATGCAGCCCAAAATCCTCTTAAGCGGGCGGGATGGAACTGGTCCGCATTTCTGGCAGGTTTCTTCTGGCTTGGTTACCGAAAGATGTATGTAGAGGTATGGATGTTCGCCGCTTTGTTTTTGGCGTTCGATATCGCTGAGTTTCTACTGCAAATTCCGTTCAGCAAGAGTCTCGGAATAATAGTGAGTTCCGTGCTCGGCATGGGCGGCAATACGCTTTACTTGAAACACATGCAGAAAAAGATCGCACTTCTCACTGCGCAAAATCTTACCGCACAGGAGACGGACGTCGCCTTGGCCGAAACAGGCGGAGCCAGTTGGCGCGGCGTCGGCATATCCGTTTTGATCTTCGCACTCTACCTCTCCCTCAGCTTCGTGGTCGAAGTGATCGTAAAAGCAGCCCGGATCACACAAGCCTCCAGCTAAATTCGCAAAAGCAACCAATGTCATTCTGAACCACAGGCGGCGAGCCGCCACAGGAATCGCTCTGCGCTTCAGCAGTTTTAATCTCCAAGCCGTACAACGGCTTCTGTGGTGCTGAAAGCACCTGTGGTTCAAAATAAATACTTTTTCATTTGCTAGATAAAAGAAAAACCGCCCTATTGGACGGTCATTTAAATAAATCGCTATGGCTACCGGTGCGTTCGAAGAAGATGTCTTCACCATTCAGTTTGTAGATCAACAACCAGTCCGGCGCTACATGGCATTCTCGGCGTCCTTTATATTGGCCAATCAAAACATGATCTTTTTGCCTCGGCTCTAACGGCTCTTGCGTGATTAACTTTCGAATCACGTCTTTAAGCTGATCCATCTTAAAACCACGTTTTTGAACAAGCTTTACGTCTTTTTCAAATTGGTTTCCATAGACCGGCTTTAGCATCTATATGCCCAACCTTCCAAACATATCCTCAGCATCTTTAGAGCGAGTCAATCCCTCTCCCTTGTCAGAGGCCTCCATAGCAGCAATGGTTTCCTTGTTCGGTTCCGGCAATCGTACAGGAAAAGGCAAGCCCCGGTTGAGCTCACATTGTCGATAGAACAGGCTGATTGCTTCACTGCTGGACATACCCAGTTGAGCAAATAAGCTTTCAACGGATTCTTTTAACTTTGGCTCAATCCGTGCACGAACATAGGCGGTCTTCATCGCAATCACCTTCCTTTTGTCTTATTGTACCACATTTGCGACAATTTCTCCATGCACTCTCTTTTCCACATTCCACGTTTGAACCACAGGCGGCAAGCCGCCACAGGAATCGCCCTGCGCTTCAGCGGTTTTACCGTGCAAGCCGCAACGCGGCTTCTGTGGTGCTAAAGCACCTGTGGTTCAAATTTTCTTCGTACCTCCTTGCTCCGTCTTTCTTCGTCCACGTCCTCCCGTCACCCCCAAGCCCCGCGCCAGAGGTTTTTCCAGAATGTTTAGGACGAGGACTGCCAGGCAGGGCGAAATAGACAAGTTCGATAGCAGCAGCGGCATGGACGCCGCTGACAGACGCTGCGCACGGATGGCGCATTGCCTCTGGTATGCAGTCGGACGCAGGCTATTTCAACCATGACTGGCCCACAGTCCGATCTTTCCGGCAAAACCTTTGGCGCGGAAAGAGCTAAATGCAGCAATAAATCACACCACTATCAAGTTGAATTTGCAAAAGCACTGAATAACATTTTGAACCACCGGCGGCAAGCCGCCACAGGAATCGCCCTGCGATTCAACGGTTTTACCGTGCAAGCCGCAACGCGGCTTCTGTTGTGCTGAAAGCACCTACGGCGCAAAACAAATACTTTTCATTCCACTTTTGCTGGATAAAGACAAAAAAGAAAACCGCCCTATGGACGGTATGAGGCTGGTCTGTCCTACGACAAACCAGCCTCTTTTTATCGTTTCGCCGGAGTACCGGGCGGCCAAATCCGATCAAAACCATCGCGCGGTTTCCCTGCTGCGATCCAGAGAACACGGCCCTGTTTTCTCGGCAATCCCTTATCTCGCATCCAAGCCACGAAGTCCCGTACCCGCACGACGAGAATATTCCCCGCCGCCTCCGGCATCTCCTCGCTTAAATTCAAGTATTCATCAACTAACGACTGAGCACCGCTTTCATCAGAAAGGAACACCGGTATGTTCATTGCTTTTGCCAAAGCCAGCGACACGACTTCGCCCCAGTTTTTCCCCCTGACTTTCGTGTCCGGATCGACACTGCCGAGCAGTTGAACCGTTTCATCATAAACAGCCGCCGCCAGGGAATCGCCCTGTCGTTCGATATATTCCCGATCGACAATTGCAGCCAAGCCCGCTTCGATCAGCGCCGTTATGCGTTGCCGAACCAGCGGCGGAAACAAGATTTCATTCTCGAAAACATAGCGGTGAACATACAGTGTTGTGCAAAACTGCGGCAGCAACTCGCCGATCACGTTGATGACTTCTGTCTGCCCGACTCGGATCGCAAAATCGGCGTCGAGAATCGCCGCTTGATATCGCTCCATCTTATCGCCTCATAGCCTGTTTAGTCTTCCGTCTCTTCCAGGATTCTCCGCAATTCCGCATCATCCGGCGCAGTTTCCGCAACAGCAACATGAAGCGCCTGCGGCGTCGTACGCGCCATTGCCAACAAATAACGCAATCGTTCAAATGGGATCCGCTCTTTTTCGTAAGCCAACAGCGCATGATCCACCAAGTTATCAAAGCGAATCGTCTTCGTCCGCAGCTGCCAACGTTCACCGATTTGCAGCCGCTTTTGCAGCAACCGCACGCCCGTCGTTTCCTCCCGATCGGGAATTTCCAACAACGCTTCGCACTGCTGACGACCGATGAAGCCAATTTCAAACAAACGCCGAACAATCGTCTTATATGGCACGCCAAACACATCCATCAACCTGACCACGTGGGACAATTCCAGCTGCTGCGCTGAGCGAACCGACCAATTGTCGAGCTCTTCACGAATCAACGGCTGCTGCACCAAGAACATCGCCGCAAAACGGTTGGCTTTTGATTCAATGCTGTCCAAATCCAACGTCTCCAGCGTCTCATCCTTGACCATTTCGCCTTTGGCCAGGGCCGCTTCATCATACCAAATGTGATACAACTCATGGGCGGCGGCAAAAATCTGTTTTTCGAGTGGAATTGCCGAATTGACAAACGCAACGATGCGATCGTCTTTTTGGCAAACAAAGCCGCATAGTTCATCATCCTCAATCGGATATTGGATCAGCATCGCCATTTGCTCGAGAATCTTAAACACTTCTTCGCCGATGACCCGGCCACTCTTATTCAATTCGCCCAGTTTGCTCCGGCTTTTCGTTTCTAATTCTTTCAATACATGCGGATCAAATTCATTAAGCTGCGCTGCAACCATATGATAACCCCACTTTTCTATTTTGCCAACGTTTCGATTTGAATCATTTCATCCATCATATGATAAAGAAAACGCAAATCTTCTTTGGTGTTGCTTTTACTTACACTGCCCATCATCAACAAAAATGGATCTCCCGCCGCTTTTCCAGGCTCGACCCGCATCAAATCATCCAGTGAAATATTCAATACTGCAGCAATTTGGGAAAGTTCCATGGCGTTGATTGCTTTATTGCCCTGCACAATTTTATTCATGACCTGTTTGGATACACCAATCTGTTCCGCCAAATCAGTCTGCGACAAACTCAATTGATTCATGCGCGCTAAAATATTTTTGCCAATCTCCGTAAATAATCCTGCCATATTCCTCCACCCCTTCTCTGTTCAGAATAACACAAGCAGTTTTGAAACGCAATGTTCCGTCAATAAAACGTTGACAAATTCTAAATCAATCCGACTTTCTGAAATCAACACCGTTTAAATATCTTCATTTCATTTACTATTTTCAACTGATTGAAAACCCTCAGGGTCAGTCATGCCTTATTCAAAAATATGACTTATTTCGTTTCCCACGCCCCACGTCCTCTCGTCCCCCAAGCCCCGCGCCAGAGGTTTTTCCGGAATGTTTAAGGACGAGGATTGCCAGGCAGGGCGAAATAGACAAGTACGACAGCAGCAGCGGCACGGACGCCGCTGACAGACGCTGCGCACGGATGGCGCATTACGTCTGGTATGCAGTCGGACGCAGGCTATTTCAACCATGACTGGCCCACAAACGCTCGGGGTCAGGCATGCATTATTCAAAAATATGCCTTATTTCGTTTCCCACGCCCCACGTCCTCCCGTCACCCCCAAGCCCCGCGTCAGAGGTTTTTCCAGAACGGTTAGGACGAGGAGAGCCAGACAGGGAGTCGCAGACAAAACCTCAGAAACGCGAAGCAGGACGCTTCGCGCGGATGCTAAGCCATGGAGGGCGCATGCATCCGGAATTTTTGAGGTTACAGGCTGTGACAACTATGTCTGGGCGACGAGTCCGTGTTCAGGTAAAACTTCTGACGCGGAAAGAGCTAAAAGCAGCAATGAATCACATCACGATCAAGTTGAATTTACAAAAGTAATGAATGATAAACCACAGGCGGCAAGCCGCCACAGGAATCGCCCTGCGCTTCAGCGGTTTTACCGTGCAAGCCGCAAAGCGGCTTCTGCGGTGTTGATATTGACACGGACACGAAGAATGGCTAGGAAGCAAACTACGCGTCCCCTTTTTCTCTTATTGCTGCATTTGCTTCATCATCGCCAACGCCGCCTGTTTCGATCCACGAAGCGTTTTTGCCAGTTCCTGCTGCGCCATCTCTCGACACAGATTGCGAAAAAAACGTCGGCTTATCGCCAGATCCGGCTCACGCAGCAGCGGCAGAATCGCCACTTCAACCATTTCAAGTTTCCAACGTATCGGCTGCGCCAAGCAGACCAACACCATGCACGATTTCTTCAACAGCGCGGCGTTGCCATGCGGAATCGCGATGCCTTGACCGACCTCCGTCGTCATGATTTGTTCGCGTTCCAGCAGGGATGCCGCAAACCCTTCCATTGCATACCCTCGCTGCGTCAACGTTTCACCGAGTTCCAGCAGCAGTTCGTTGCGCTGCAACGCCTGCGATCTTAGCAGCACGACTTCCACCGTCGCTTGCCGCATTATTTTTTGTTGTTCTAAAAACAGTTCGACGGTTCGCACATCGTGCTGCGTAAACAACGGTGAAATCAACAGCAATGGTTTTGTACAAGCAAATGGCACCGTGGAAATCACCACATCAATTTGCGTCAGCAGTGATTCCGTAACGGAAGCAGTCGAAGCAACTCCGATAATTTCGAGTTCACGAAAGCTGCCGCGCAATCGCTCCGACAGCAATTGCGACGTGCCAATTCCGCTATGGCAAACAACAATCGCGCGACTTCGCCGTAAATTTCGCGCAACGGCTGCTGCTAAGTGCAACGTGATATAGCCGATCTCCGACTCCGGCACCGCAACATCAATATGCTTAGTAAAGCTTCTGCTGCTCATCCAGGCCACGCCGAAAATATCGCCGTACTGTTCTTTTATTTCCTCCAGCATCGGATTGCGCAACGTCAAACCATATTTCAATCGATTCAGCGCCGGCCGCAGATGCAGCACAAGGCCGTTGAATAGCGCTTTATCTTCCTGCAACGGCAAATGCAGCGCATCGCTGGCGATCATGATGATGTCCGCGGCAATAGTCGCAGCCAGTTCCAATTCCGGCGCTTCACCCAAACCGCCGATCATTGTTTCCAGCTCTTTGCCCTGCAGTTTGCTGCCTAAGATGTGCAGCGCAATATACACCGTTTCGCCTTCCGGAATCGTTGTGCTGAACGCTAGTTCCAATTCCCGGCTGAGCTTAGCCGCTTGCTCGTATTCGTGCGTGCCGCGAATACCGTCAAACACTTCCGGCGTCGGCGGAACGCAATGCCCCTCACCAATTCGTTTCAGTGCAATCACAATATGCATGACCAAACTGCTGTACGCTTCTTGCGCTAGCGTAAACTGCAGACGATTTTCCAACCGATTGATGATTTCTTCCAGTTGACGATAGTCGATTTTCACTACATCGTTAAGTTGTGCCAACAACGTTCCGTCAATGCGTTGAAGCGGCAATGCTTCGACCGACTCTGCTCGGTCTTCACGCAGCCGCAATAAGAATGCGGACAACGCTTTGCGAAAATTCCGTTCCTCGCCCGCAATCGCCACCCCTTGATTTCTTCTTTTTTGCAGCGTCAAGCCGTATCCCGTCAGCCATTCACTGACCGGCTTCAAGTCCTGGTACACCGTAGCCGTCGATATATATAGTTCTTCACTCAAACTATATATGGTTGTTGAAGCACCGCCCATCAGCAGCCATTTCAATATATGATTTTGCCGACCGCGCGGTGAATAGGGCTCTACCAGCTGCACGTCGCATTGCAATTGCCGCAGCAGCGCAACCTTATCTTGCTCCGTTCCGCTGATCCACGCGCCGACTCCGGCTTGGGTCCGCAATGCCAGTTGCTGCGTTGCGGCAAGTTCCGCTAACTTCAAATAATCATTGCGCACTGTACGGTTGGATACGCCGATTTTTGCCGCGATCGCATCGACCGTAAGCGGCACTTCGCTTTCCAGCAACAGCATTGCAATTTCTGCAACCCGCTCCACCTTCTCACTCCTCAATGTCGAAAAGAGGCGGCTAAGCGCCGTCTCTTTCGTCGATCCGTTTTATTGCTTTTTTGCGGATGCAGCTACGATTTTATCAAAAATCAGCGCTGTCCGTTTGATCGCATCGCCCAAATTTACATTGGCGGTCGGAATTCCGACAAACCGTTCGCGCCCCTTGATCGAAACATCTTTGGTCAGAATCGCAAAGTCAGCGCAAGCTACATCTGCTGCCGTAATTTCATTTTCAACCCCCACCGAACCCTGCGTTTCGACTTTGACGGAAAAACCGCGTTCCTTCGCTTCGCGCTCGATCGCTTCCGCCGCCATATAGGTATGCGCCACGCCGGTCGGGCAGGACGTCACCGCTACAATCTTCATCATTTTCCACCTTTCTACATTGCAATATCGATATCCAGGTCTTTATCCTCTTCGCCTGATCGTTCGACCCGGTTGTGGTTTTTCAGCAAATTGACGATTACAGCCGTCGTCAATGCGCCGACGCATGTCGCAAACACATAGCCCAGTTTGCCTTCGACAACCGGCAATACAATCCAACCGCCCCACGGCGCATGATTCAGCACATTCAATAAAAATGCCGTCACATTGCCGACAATGCCGCCGATGACGATGGCCGGAATGACGCGCGCCGGATCGGCCGCTGCGAACGGTATGGCGCCTTCCGTAATCCCGATCATGCCCATGATCAATGCCGCTTTACCGGCCTCGCGCTCTTCCGGCGAATAATTTTTGCGCGCTAAGAGCGTTGCCAACGCCATCCCGAGCGGCGGCGTACAGATTGCCACGCCTACGCCGCCCATCAAGTACGGATGTTCGGCGACTAACGTCTGGGCAAACAGCGTTGCCACTTTGTTTACCGGACCGCCCATATCAAACGCTGTCATTCCGCCCAAAATTGCGCCCAGCATCACTTTCGATGCCCCCTGCATCGAAATTAACCATTCATTAAGCGCGGCCATTGCCGCCGCGATCGGTCCGCCGATGCCCCACATCACAATACCGCAAACCAGAAACGTTCCGACCAACGGATATAGAAAAATAGTCCCGACTGAGCTTAAATTGCGCGGCAGTTTAATTTGTTTCAACATATACACAATATATCCTGCTAAGAACCCAACAATAATAGCTCCTAAAAAACCGGCCTTGTACTGATTGGCGACAAATGCGCCGATCATCCCCGGCGCAAGGCCCGGACGATCCGCAATCGCATATGCAATATAGCCGCCCAGCACCGGAATAAACAAGGTCAGTCCGGCAATGCCCATATTCGAAATATCCTTAAGCATCCCGCTGTCCGGCACCGCCCCTTTGCCGGATAGCATGACCGCCAGCGACAGCAGCACCCCGCCGGCAACGATAAACGGAATCATGTGACTTGTCCCAACCAGCAAATCTTGCCTGGCTTTCAACATCATTTTTTTCATTTTGCACCCTCTCCCCTTTATTGTTACTTTTTGATCAGGCAACGCATTCCGCTTGTTTCAACACCTCCTGCAATACATCCAGCACCGCTGTCGGCTCACTGCATTCCATCAACTCGCGTCGGAACTCTTCATGCATCAGTTTTCGCGACAGCACTGCTAAAATTTTCAAATGCTGATTGTCGGCAGCCTGCTGCGGCACCGCAATCAAAAACACCAACTGAACCGGTTCTCCGTCATGCGCTTGCCAATCAAGCCCTGTCTGGCTGCGACCAAATGCCACCGACGCCGTTTGAACAACCGCGCTCCTGCCATGCGGAATGGCCAGGCCGAATCCGATGCCGGTCGACGACAACGCTTCTCTGGCTTCTACAGCGGCTACGAATTCTGCGCCATTACCGACCCGCCCTGCCTGCTGCAATCGCTGCGCCAGTTGTTGAATTGCCGCCTTCTTATCCGCACATTTTAGTTGCAGTTCTATCAAGTCTTGTTCGATGATTTCCATTTACGCTGTTCCTCCTGCCCGTCCAGTTGTTTTTTGTTTCGCATTCATCATACCACTCGTCATACGTTGCATGCATAACGATAGTTGCCGCAAGATTGCGGCAACTATCGTCCGTTGCGCATTTTCGAGGTCAGGCATGCCGTATTCCAAAATATGACTTCTTTCGTTTCCCACGCCCCACGTCCTCCCGTCCCCCCCAAGCCCCGCGTCAGAGGTTTTTCCAGAATGTTTAGGACAAGGAGAGTCAGACAGGGAGTCGCAGATAAGTTTGACGACATAGGCAGCAGGACGCTGCCTACGAGCGAAGTGGCGACGAAACAGGACGTTTCTAGTGTCAAACGCGCCATGGAGGGCATAGCGTTTGACCATGGACGGCGCATTCGCGAGGGATGCCGTCTGACGCAGGCTGCGAGGACATTTCTTTTGGGACGCGACGGAGCCGGATGCTCCTAGTGTCGGACGCGCCAAGGATGGCATTAGCGTCCGACGGTTCAGGTAAAACTTCTGATGCGGAAAGAGCTAAAAGCAGCAATAAATCACACCACTACCAAGTTGAATTTGCAAAAGCACTGAATCACATTTTGAACCACAGGCGGCGAGCCGCCACAGGAATCGCCCTGCGCTTCAGCTGTTTTACCGTGTAAGCCGCAGCGCGGCTTCTGTGGTGCTGCAAGCACCTGTGGTTCAAAGCTTATTACTTCCCCGCATCCAAATATCAAAATTATGATATAATAGTATCATAATAAAAGCGAGGTGAGCGCCATGCCTGTTATCCGTCCGGTTAGTGATTTGCGTAATAAGACGCCTGAAATTGAGGAAATTTGCATCAAAGAACAAACTCCGGTTTTTATCACCAAAAACGGCAATGGTCATTTGGTTGTCATGAGCCAGCAATTGTACGAAGACCAGCAAGCGCTCATGGAACTCTACGACAAGTTGGATGAAGCAGAAACCCAAAGCAGGTCTGGGGAAAAACGATTATCGCATCGCGAAGTCATCGCTCGCTTAAAGGCGCGCCTCAATGGCTAAGTATCTGATCGAATATCTGCCCATCGCCTATGATGATTTAGAAGATATTTTTCAGTACATCGCCGCTGATGACCAGACTGCAGCGGCTTCTCTGTTGGATGAAATGGATCGCGCGATCAGTCATTTAGGTGAATTTCCCGATATGGGCGTGCGCCTTAACAACAAGCGCTTGGACAGTAAAGGCTATCGCATGCTTGTTGTTAATGATTATTTGATTTTCTATGTTTTCATTTACGATGTGATCGAGATACGGCGCATTCTCTCCAGCAAACGGAAATATATGAACCTGCTTAAGAAATTGGTTTAAATAGTAACATTCTGAACCACAGACGGCAAATAGCCGAGACCGGTGAAATCACCGGTCTCGGCTATTTCAGACCGTAGACAAAATGCACTTTACGCAAAGCGTAAGGTGCATTTTTCAATTTCGGATATCCAATTTTCACCGCAAAAACGCAGTTTTTCGAAAAAACGTTGAAAAACAGGCGGCAACATACCCCTGCGTTTCTTCCAGGTCGCCAGCTTTTTCAAATTCATGCATGCAAAAGTAAGCGTCACCTGCATTTTCACTTTCTGCAGGCCACGCAGTTGCGTATAGCGCATTGCATGCTTTTCTTTTGCATCCGCGAAGACGCGCTCGATGGTTTGCGAGCGCAATTTGTAAATATCGCGATACATTGGCATGTGCCGATACTCTTCAGCAAGTTCTAGATAGGATTCCCATACATGACGTTGAACTTGCTTTTGATGCGCTTTGCTCTGCGTGCATTGCTGTAAATGCGGACACACTTTGCATTGTTTGGCATCGCTTTTATATTCCTGGTATCCTTCACGATTCGTCGTACTGTAGCCAAGCGCCTGGTTGCCAGGGCAAATCATGCATTCATAATATTCGTCATACACATATTCATATTTTTTGAAAAAGCCTTCTTTGGTCATGGGACGCTTGTAGGGAACGACCGGAATTCGACCACTATCGATGATTTGTTTCATGATCCAAGGCGTTTTATACCCCGCATCGACGGCAACGGATTCGGTTTCAGGAAAGCGGCTGACGATTTGTTGGTACAGTTCATCGAACGAACGACTGTCGTTGACATTGCCGGGTGTGACTTCATAACCCAATATGAAGTTATGCCGGTCGCAAGCTGTGTTGGTTACGTAGGCAAAGCATTTTTCATGCTCACCTTTATGAAACAAGCCGCTTTCCGGATCCGTCGTACTTTGCGTGATGGTTTTACCTTGCGGTGGATTTTCATCGTCGTCTTTATCTTTTAGCGGTTTCTTGCCATGGTTTTCGCGATCGGCTTGAATTTCCGCATGCAGTTCATCCTGATATTGCTTGGCCGGAATCGGCACAAACACTTTTGCGCTTTTCTTTTTGTTGGCTCGTGCTTTGATATGGGTTCCGTCAATGAATACGGAACTTGCATCAATGAAACCGCAGTTTACTGCTTCGTAAAGGATGCGCATGAAGATCCGCTCAAACACATCGGTTCCTTCAAAACGCCGGGTATAATTCTTGCCGAAGGTTGAAAAGTGGGGGACTTTTTCGGTAAGGCCGTAGCCGATAAACCAACGATACGCCATGTTTACTTCGATTTCTTTCATGGTTTGACGCATGCTGCGAATGCCGAACAGGTATTGAATCAGTACGATCTTAAACAGACTCACTGGATCAATTCCTGGTTTGCCTCGTTCGGAGTCGCTATATAAACCGTCGACTTCGTCATAAATGAAATGAAAATCGATGGCGCGTTCGATGTCTCGTAATATATGCTCTTTCGGTACTAAATCTTCTAAGCAGAAAAATTCAATTTGGCTTTGCTGGCTTCGATCTTTTTTCTCGTACATAAAAATCACTCCCTTTAATGATTTTATCATATCATTAAAGGGAGTGGGGTTTTGTCTACAGTCTGAAATAGCCGAGACCGGTGAAATCACCGGTCTCGGCTATTTTTCCGTTTTCCCACGAATCCTCACAAGAAGTCCACAGCGTTGGTAAAGTGGATCACTTTTCCTTTTGCCCTAGTCGATACCCATTGACCAGTTCATAAGCCAGTGCTGCCAGACAGAGCACAACAAAACCGCCCATGATCGCAACCGTCATATCTACCATAGCAACCACTCCTTCATTCTTTTTTGACGAAATGACGGGAAAAGCGGATAGGAGTTGTTTCTCGCTGCAGACTCATTTTTCCTCCTAGTTTTTGTAAATTCAGAAAATAAACCTTCCTCTTGGCATTTCTCGCCTGACAGGCTAGAATATAGCTAATCATCCTTTGCAATATGCATTGAGGAGGGAATTGCCTGTGGATACTCCGATGCTTTTAGAATATCTTTGGGTTCTGTTCATCTTGGTTCTCTTAGAAGGCATCCTGGCAGCCGACAACGCTCTTGTTCTCGCCGCCCTGGTAAAACCGCTGCCGCCCGAGGCACGCCGCAAGGCCTTGTTTTACGGTTTGGTCGGCGCTTTCTTCTTTCGTTTCCTTTCTCTCTTTCTCGTTTCCGTCCTGGCGAACTACTGGCAGTTCCAGGCGCTGGGCGCGGCTTATCTTCTCTACCTCGGCCTGAGCCATATCATTCGCCGCCTTGTCCTTCACCAGCCGTCGCAGACGGAGGAATCCTCCGGCGCTGCATCGAGCCTTTGGCTGACCGTCGTCAAGGTGGAAATTGCCGACGCGGCCTTTGCCGTGGACGCGATCTTTGCCGCGATGGCCTTGGCCGTCACGCTGCCGGATAGCGGTTTGCCGGTTTTCGGCGGCATGGATGGCGGAAAATTTGCCCTGATCTTGCTGGGCGGCCTTATCGGCATCGTCATCATGCGCCTGGCTGCGGAATTTTTCGTCAAGCTGCTGCTTTCCCATCCCGGCCTCGAGCTGGCGGCTTTCGCGATCGTAGGCTGGGTCGGCGTCAAACTGACGGTATTCACGTTATCCCATCCGCAGATCGCGCTGCTGCCGGAGACATTTCCGTCTCATCCTTTATGGAAGGCCATCTTCTGGGCCGTCTTCCTGCTCCTCTTTTTCTGGGGCTATCGGTGGAAACCAGCGGACGAGTGCGCTCCTTCCTGACCGCAGCACAAGAAAAAGCAAGTGCGCTTAGAAACAGCGCACTTGCTTTTTCATTTCTTCAGTTCGATCCGTACCGCTCGCCGTTCTTTCAGGATGTAGCAGTCCTTCACGCCTACGACCCGCTTGTCATCGGAGGTCAGCTGCGCCTGGTTGTTTTTCACATCGTAGCGCAGCTCGAACGAGGTCTTGCCATCGAGGTCAAGTTCGATCGCGGTCTGAATCACAGGCGGCAGAGCGCCGGGCGGCGCAAAGTCAATCTGCACGAAACCATCACTGCGCTCGCCAAGCAGCCCGTCAAAGACCATGCGATGCTGCCGGATTTCATAGCCATCGCGCGAGATCGTCCGAACGACCTCGCCGCCGCTGTAACCCGGCGCGATTGTCAGACCGGTCACATCGACAAGGCGATGCGAAAACATGTCCATGCCGAAAAAAGTTGTCAGCGCCACCACGAACGATAAGACCGCCGCCGCATAGCCGATTATACTTTTCATTCTGCCCACTTTCTCTCCCCCTCTCATCCGATCATGCTGCCGGTTGTCAGTAGCTTCAATAAACGCAGTAATCCGCCGAAAATGCATGCGCCGCCGATTGCGGCCATAAAGAGGAAAGCCGGGTATAAGAAGAGCAGCCGCGCAGTCTTCGGATGGCGCAAAAACTCCGTTCCTTTTATATGATAGGCGATCGCGCCGCGCGGACAGCGGTCGATACAGCGACCGCACTTGGTGCAGCTGCTTCGCGTCTCGCCGACTGCCAGATTCGCTTCATTTAATGAAAAGGTCGGACACTCCTTAATGCAGCTCTTGCAATCGATGCAGCGCGTCCGATCGATGCGCACGGCAAAGCTGTTGCAACGATTGAACAGCGACTGAAACGCGCCAAAGGGACAAAAGAGGCCGCATTGCGTCCGTTTGCCGCTTTTTAGCGGCAGGTATATGACTAGGCCCAGAAAGAGCAAAACGAAAATGACCGCCTGCAAACCGGTTTCAAGCGAATTAACCGCCGGATATTCGGTCACGGTCTTGAACGGGCAAAGCCACTCGCAATACGCGGGCGACAGCGTCGCCGCAGAGAGCAAGACGACCGCCAACAACACCGCCCACGGCAAATACGTCCAACGTTGGTCGAAAGAGCGGATCGAAGGCTTCTTGCAAAGCGAAGCCATGCCTTCGTCCATGCCGCCGAAAAAGCAGATCCAGCTGCACCAGCCGCGCCCGACGGCAATCGAAAAGCCGATCCAAAGCACGATCATCGTCGCAACGCCTGCGTACCCGGCAAACATTGAGCCGGGGAAGATGATCGTCTGCGTCAAAGCAGCCGGAATGAGCAAAGCCGGAATCACCAACGGACAAAGCGGCGCTTCGCCGTCCAAGATATTGGCCGTCGACAGTTCCATCGTGCCTCGCATCTCAAACATGTTCGCCAGAAACGAAATAACGAACAGCACCGACGCTGCGACAAAAAACATCGAGCGGTAACGATGCGTTCGCCCGCTTCGCAGCATTTTGAAAAAGATATAGTTTGCGAACAGATACGTGATTCCGGCGGCGATCGCCTGCAGCGGATCTTTGAGATTATGCCCGTGCAGCAAGAGCAGCGCCGTTAAAAGAAGCATCGGCAGGCTGAGCAGCGCCGCCTTTCCCCAACGTAAGCCCACTTCGTTTTGCTGTGTTTTGCTTACAATCCCTGTCATGGTATTAATCCTCCTGCCATCATCAAGATGCCCCGGTACAGATAAAAAACCGCCGCAACCAGGGCCGCCAAACGCCCGATGGTCTTAAGTTCCGCACGCTTGCGGCAAAAGCCGAGCAACGGCAACGGTAAAAAATAAAGTGACGTTCCGATAAAGAAACTGAAAAAGTACAGCAGACTATCGCGCAAGGTTTGCGTCTGAGCCGCCGCCGCAAAGGCCAGGAAAAACGGGGGACAAAGATTGAGGCCCGTGAGCAGCCCCAACGTCGCAGGCCAGGCAGATGTCTTTTTTTTCACCATTTGCCCCGCACAGGTTTCGCTTTTAAAACCGCGCCCGTACGCGAGCAGAAGCAGCGCAAGCAGCACATAGATGCCCCCTATCGCCGCTTCGCGCATCAGACCGCTTTGTCGCCAGAGCTGCCCCGCCCACCAGGCGACCACGGCAAACAAAAGATAGCCCAGCAGCCGCCCGCCGAGAAACTGCAGCGTCAAACCAGCGCTGCGCCTGACGTCCTGCGCTTCGCCGAGCAAAAAGGGCAGCAGCACCGGCGAACAATACGCCAGACAGGTCGCGCCGGTCGCCAAGCCCAGTAAAAATCCTTCCCACATGTTCGTTTTCCCTCCTCGCACACAAAACGCTTTGCCGCTCTAATCCTACTCTCCAGCCGGCATAAAAAGAGAGGCCGCTCCGCCTCTCCAATGAACAGTGAGTTCTATAAACGTCACAACAGAAAAACCGCCCACTTTTAAACAACATCACTTACTGGAATTTTTCAAGTCTTTGTAAAAGTTTTCATGTACTCCGAGAAGAATTAGCGTCAATGTATCCGGATCAAAAGAATATGCAAGAAGAAAAAGCTGCTTTTGCACCTGAAACTTGTGAACTCTAATGCCAACAAGATCACCTTTTTTCTCTTCTTCGACGCTCACATTGGAGGTAATAACGCGAATAGCATCATTTACTTCTTTACGCTGATTGGCATGCAACTTTTTGTAAGTTCTTTTAAAACTGGGTTTCTGAAATAGGTTCATTCGACGAACTCAAATGGTTCCGACTTTTGTGTTTTGGCAATCAGAACATCTCTAATAAATTCGATAGGGAGATCTGGATTATCCAGCGCTGCCTTGCCTATTTTAGCCCAATACGCAATTTGAAGAGGAACGGTTCTAAACTCGGCTGCCGCACATTCTTTTGCTTCTTCGTACAGTGCGTTGTCGACTCTGATTGGGATACTCATAAAAACACCTCCCTGTAACTATTGTAGCATGTCGCGACAACGAAATGAAGTCCTCCCGATCATAAAAGCGCTTTAATTATTCGATCCTATCGGGTAGACTGAAAGATGTCATCGTTCGCGCAAAGACAACTTATTTTTTAAAACGCTTGGTATGGGGGATGATCGGATGCAATCCGGCACGCAACAGGAGCAGGTGAAGTTCTGGGTATTGCCGCAATTGAATAATTTGGAGTTATTGCATGCAAGCTATACCAAGCATTCTTTTGCCAAGCACATGCATGAGGGTTTTGCCCTTGGCGTTATTGAACGCGGCGCACTGGCTTTTTCGTACCGGGGTGAAAAGGTGATTGCCCCTGCAGGACACATCAATTTGGTGATTCCCGGTGAGGCGCATGACGGAAGCGCCGCATCAAGCAGCGGCTGGACGTACCGGATGTTTTATCTTGCGCCGTCGCTCATGGCGCAAGCGGCTTATGAGGTTTCCGGGCGACTAAAAGCGCCGCCTTTTTTTAGCGCCGGGGCGCTGCGCGATGATGCGTTGGCCGCCGCGATCCGAAACCTGCATCTCTTATTGGAAAATCCATCAGTTTCCCTGCTGGAACAGGAGTCGCTCCTGTTGGCGCTGCTGAGCCGTTTTATTTTGCGTCACGCCAAAGAACGTCTGCCGCTAGAACGCGTCGGCAGGGAAAATGTTCTCGTCAGCCGGGCGCAGCACTATCTCGAAGATATGTATGCCCGCAATATTTCGATCAGGGAACTGTCTGCGCTCTGCAACCTCAGTGCGTTTCATTTAATACGCGTCTTTAAGGCTTGCGTCGGCGTCCCGCCCCATGTCTATCTGAAGCAGGTTCGGATCAGACGGGCCAAAGAGCTCTTGGCGCAAGGCCTGCCAGCGACATTTGTCGCACAGGAAGTCGGCTTTGTCGACCAAAGTCATTTTTCCAAACAGTTTAAGCAGCTCACCGGAATTTCGCCCGCTAAATACAGCAATATCGTACAAGCGCTTTTGCCGCAAAACGATAAAATGGAATAAAACCGTTACGGGTTTTTAAACTGTATGGAATGGGAGATGGCTGCTATGTTATACGCTACGGATTTATGGAAAGAAACGTATCCCGGAGCAAGCGCCGGTTATCTGGTGATCGGCAATGTGAGCAATCCGGCTTGTTGTGAAAGCTTGGAAGAAAGCAAACGAAAGTTGGAGGCTACGCTGCGGACGCGCTTTTTGCGCAAAGAAGATTTGTCGCTTGATCCGGCGATGGCCGCTTACAGCAACTACTACAAGCGGCATAAAAAAACCTATCACGTGCTGCAACAGTTGGAGTCGATTATTTTTAAAGGCAGGAGCATTCCCCGCGTCGCGGGCTTGGTGGAAGCGATGTTTATGGCCGAACTGAAAAACGGCTTACTGACGGCGGGGCACGATTATGCGGCGCTCCAGGGTTCGTTGCTGCTGGACGTGGCTGCGGGCGACGAAAGCTATGTCCTGATTAATAAACGCGAGCAACTGGCCAAAGCAGGCGACATGAAAATATCCGACAGCCAAGGCATGATTTCAAGCGTCATCCACGGACCGGATTTTCGCACCCGCATCGTACCGGAAACAAAAAGCGTCGTCTTTACCGTGTATGCACCGCCCGCTATCCCGCAGCAAACCGTCGCCAGTCATCTGACGGACATTTACGCCTTTGTGAAACAATGCGCGCCGGATGCCGCCATCGAAAGCCAAGGCGTTGTCGGTTAAACTATTTTTCTGCCTGTCTTACGCCGCAAAGAGAAAATGCCGGATTGCAAAGTCTGTCGCAATCCGGCGCTTTTTTTATTTATCGACGTTCTTCCACAAAGGCTAACGCTGGTTCGCAGCCTGTCTGTCGATGCCGCTGACCAATTGTGCGATTGTAAGAATCATCCGGCAGGACTGTTCAAACGAATCGACCGGCAAGAATTCGCAGTTCGAATGAAAATTATGTGCGCCTGTGAAAAAATTCGGCGTCGGAATGCCGCGCGCCGAGAGAGCGGAGCCGTCCGTTCCGCCGCGCATCGCCAGCGTCTTCGGCGTGATGCCGAGGCGTTCCATCGCTTGATAGATGTAGTCGATGCATTGTTTGTTGTCCTCGGTCAGCGAATCTGCAATGTTGCTGTACTGATCTTTGATTTCATACGAAATTTCCGCTTTCGGATGGCGCGCGGCGATCAGTTTCATTAAGTCGGCGATGTAGGTTTTTCTTGCTTCATAGAGATTTTTATCATGATCTCTGATGTTGATGTTCACGACCGCGGTATTCGGATTCGCCGTGATGCCGCTGATCAAAAAGTATCCCTGTTTGCCGTCCGTATGTTCCGGCGTGTCTTTTTTGTCGAAGTGGTTGATGATATCGTTCGCCACCAAGCTCGGATTGACCAGCACGCCTTTGGCGGACATCGGATGCGCCGTTACGCCTTTGATCTTTATCACGGCACTGCCGGCATTAAACGTCTCATAGACGACCTCGCCTACTTCGCAGCAGTCCAGCGTATACGCGAATTCGACCGGGAAATCCTTAAGCTCCATTGCCTTAGCGCCCAGCAAGCCGATTTCCTCATCCGGCACAAACGCGATGAAGATGTCGCCGTGGTAGAACGACGGATCGTCTTTCATTCTTTCCACAGCGGTCATGATCGAGGCTATGGCCGCCTTGTCATCCGCGCCGAGTACGCTGGTTCCGTCCGAGACGATGATGTCCTGACCGATATAGGAAAGAAGTTCCGGATGTTCCGCTCTTTTTAGCCAGATATCCTGTCCTTCATTGAGCAGAATATCCTGACCGTCGTATTTTTCCACGATTTGCGGCTTGATGTTCGGATTCATATGCACATCGACCGTGTCCAAATGCGCCAGAAAACCGATCGCCGGGACGCGCCCGCTAAAAGCGTCCGGCAGGTTCGCCTCGATCTTGGCGATAAGAATCGCCTGTTCCGTCAGTTTCGTATCGCGGATTCCCATTTCCTTCAGTTCCTGTTGCAAAAGCTTTGCAAGCGTCATCTGGCCCGGCGTGCTTGGTATTTGGCTAACGCCCGCCTTGCTCTGGCTTTCTACCGCAGTATAGCGAAAAAAACGCTCTACGAGTTTCGTCTTACTTTTCATTGCAACCATCCTCTTTTCCTCCTGTTTTTAAACCCCCAGCAAAAACATACCCATCGTGATCAGCAAGGCCGCCGCCATGCCCGGCAAGTTGCGTTTCGTCATTTCGATCGCACTGACGTTCGCCATTCCGGCAACGATGATCGTCGCGGCTGCGACCGGCGACAGGACGCGTCCGATGTTGCCGCTGATGAAGGCCATCAGGCCGATTTGTGGAATCGTCATGCCCAGTTGTTCGGCATGCGGCGTAATCGTATTATTAAACGCCAAGACCATCGAATCGCTGGAACCCGACAGGGTGGCCATCAAAAACGGACCGACCGCAGCGGCCAGTTTAGCAATATATTGCGAGTGTTTCATCATTTCGATCAGGCTCGTCGTCAAACCCAACAGGTTCATGCCTTCCACGAAGACTGTAGCGCACGCGATCAGCCCGATCACATTGCCGTAGGAACTGCCCAGCCCTTTAAAGAATTCTTTCGAGATCACTTCCGGCTTAGTCCAGGTGACAAAGAACGCGACGATCGTGCTGATCACCATCGCCTGCAATACGGAAACGGGCGGGAGAACTGCAATCAGCGGGCTGCCCAAGATCAACAGGATAAGCGGTAAGACCGGCATGCTCGCCTTTAAATAGTTCACCTTAAACGCCGCAGCCTCCGGCGCGTTGCCGACCGCCGCAGAAAAACCGCGATCCTCTTTGCGGATGCGCGCCACAAGAGTCAGTACGATTGCCGAGACGATGGCTCCCGTAATCGGAATTTGCGCCATTTTCATTACAACGACCATTACGTCCAGTTCGCTCAGTTTGGCGATTACGATATTGTGCACGACGCCCGGATTATAGACGCCGCCCCAGGAACCGGCCAACACGGCGCTGCCGGCAATGACAGGGCTGACTCCCGCGCCCGTTAAGGTCGGAATCAGGATCGCCCCCACTGCCGCGACGCAACCGGAAGCGCTCGGCAGCGCGATATTGATCAGAAACGTCGTGAGAACCGCGCCGGGGATCAGGATCGCGCGATATTTCGCCAATGTACGCGACAGCATCTGGACAAGATGTTGGTCGCAGCCCGTCACCTTCATCACTTCCGAAAAACCAAGCACCGAGCAAATGGTCGTGACCAAAAGCCCATTGACCAGCGCTTTGCCGAACGCGTCGATGCTCGCCATCGGATTTAGCGCCAGCGCAGACATCAGTACTCCGGCTACGAATAATACGACCTTGTTTTCATACCCTTTGGCAATAAAATAAAAAGTAATAATAACAATGACGACACCAATAAAAATCATAGAAGCAGCCTCCCCTTATCCCGTTCCCCTTTTCTTTTTCCCGCAGCCTTTCTTCTGCGTTTTAGCCTTTCGCGAATAAATAAAACATATTCTTTTACATTCTGTCCTTTTCCTCGAAGTCCTTTCGACATTATCTCGTTTTTATTGACAAGCCGCTCTCTGCTCTTTGCGCTGCAAAAAAGCCGGACTGCAATAGCATTGCAATCCGGCCGTTTTTTGTTTGCGTTGTTATGCAGGGTTCGTGTACTGTTTGTCGTCGACAAGGATATGCTGCACCAGCCATTCGAGGACAAAACCCAGGATGTCTTTGAGATAGAGATTCTGTTCGTTGTCGATTTGGCTCAGATCAATCGCATCCATCTTCTCGACGAAATCCATGTGCATCGCTTTGTGCGAGAGGAACTTGGGATAACGGTTGTCCATCATAAATTGCTCTTCGTCTTTAAAATGTTCGACCGTATAGCTTTTCAATTCATCGATGATCGCTACGATCGGATCGTATTTGTCGGTGATGAATTGATTGTTCAGCAATTCTTGAATATCGCCTGCAATTTCAAAGAGTTTTTTGTGTTGTTCGTCAATCGATGCGATTCCGAGTGCATAGTCTTCTTTCCAGTTCAACATGGCGTCACTTCCTCATTTTTGCATATTCTTCAATAAATAAAGCTGCATATTTTTCATATCGGCCTTTATTTTTTAAAAGTATACCACAAGTGTATGCTTTGAGCAAAGGCATATTTTTATTCGTTTTCATGCCGGATAAACTCGCGTATTTTCTTCTCTACCTGTGCTGCCGCAAGCGGCTCATATGCTTTGGCAAACGGATCCATAAAACCATGTTGCGCCGCAAGCACCTCGACCTGCACGCCTTGCTTCTCACCCAGCAGCGTTGCCAGCGGCATCACGTCAAACGACGGTTCGTCAAGAGCAAAAAAGAGCCGCACCGGACACGCAGGCTGCAGCGTCTGATAATCGCGAATCCGCGATCCGTAGCAACCGATGACTCCGTCCCATTGGCCGCGACCGCTGCAAAGCCAGGCAACCGTCGCGCCGACGCTGTAGCCGAGCAAAACGATCCGCCGATAGTTGGATCGTTCTTGCGCCGCCAAAGCCTGAATCGTCTCAGCCGCCTGCGCAAAGCCGACCTGCCGGTTAAAATGTTCATACGCTGCCGCTGCCTCGCCATACGAAAACGGTTCCGCCCGCTGCAACAGATTCGGCGCCAGCACATCCAGGCCGCAAGTCGCCAGTTCTTCCGCCGCCTGCCGGATATGCGAATTCAGTCCGTATATTTCATGCACCAAAATGACTAATGTATTCGACCCCTGCGCATGCCGCATCATTTTCACTTTAGCGAAGCCCCAGCCCATAAATCCGGTTGGCATTGGCAAAGAAGACTTTCTCCTGCTCGCTTGCGGGGATAAGGTGCGCGACGAATTCAAGATAGTTTTCAATATTGGCCAGCGGCCAGTCGGTTCCGTAGAGAATCCGTTCATACGCGTCGAGATATTCGAGCCAGCCTTTCAACATCTCGATATAGCCGTGTTTTTTTCGGAAGAAGTCGGCCATGTCGTCGATCCGGCCTTCTAAGATGCCGGAAAGATCGGCCGCTACATTCGGATTCTTCGCCAAAACCGCGACCGCATCGGCCAGCCATGGATTGCCGATGTGGCACATCACGAACTGTACTTCAGGATAGCGCACCGCCGCTTCATCCAGCACCAACGGGTGGCTGTACTTCAAAAGCGCGTGGCTGGTCGCGGTCAAGCCGGTATGTACTGCGACCGGTTTCTTATATTGCATTGCGAGCTGATAAAACGGATCCACAGTCGGCTCGTAAATATAGAAGTGATTGTAGCCCGGATACAGCTTGATGCCGACGCAATTCTTGCGTTTCAGGTGCTGCTCCACCAGGTCGGCCTGCTGCTGCGACTGCGCTGCATCAAAGCAACTGCTGTCGAGACCGATGCAGTAACTGAGATAGTCGGGATATTGATGCGCATCCAGTTCCAGGCTATGATTGCCCATCACCACGCCATGGACGATCCGTTGCGCGTCATATTGTTCCTTGAGGTGCGCATTGCTGTTTTCATGTCCCGCCGCTTTGGCAATCTGATCAAAATACTCCGCCTGCGAAAAATGAATATGTGCGTCGATAATTTTCATTCGTATCCCTCCTTCCTCATGGCGATAAGGTTTCAACACGAAGGCACAAGGCGGCCCGTGTTAAGCATGTTTTTACATTTCACGCAAGCGCTGCTGGATTTCAAGCAGCGTTTCGGCGGGCACGCCGCCGTCCAGCGCCGACAGCAGGCTCAAATAAAAATCATCCGCCTGTTCCGTCATCTGCGTGATCATTGCGCCGAATGCGCCTTGCATCAACGTACCGTAGGTATCCTGCAAGCGCTTTTGTTCCACCGCAAGGTATTCGTCGGCAGCTGCGCTAAGCACGCGCTGCATTTCTTCATTCATCATTTTGTTTTCCTGTTTCTCAAAAAACGCTTTTGGGTTTTTAAAATAGCTCAACGCCTTTGCAAAAGCTCCCTGCGGCAAATTTTGAAAAGCCGAGACAAATTCAATTTGCGCCTGCGCGGCGTTTTCAAAGAGCGAGAACGATACGTCCGCGTTGATTTCAGCCAGGCGCTCGGCAAGAGTGGTCTGCTGTTCCAGCATTACTTTCTCGCCAAAACGATCAAGGCGTACGGTCGTCGCGCGCAATTCCTGCGCAAATTCGAAGCCCAGCTCTTCACGCAGTTCATCCAGCGCATGCTGCAGGACTTTTTTAAGGTTGCGTCCGTCATCGCGCAGCACGCTTGGATTGAACGCGTCGCGAAAAAACTCATTGAAACGCAAAAAGACGCGCTGTTTTATATAGTAGACCAAAACCTCCGCCTCCTGGCAGAGACGGTTCTTGCAGGTCTCGGCAGTCTGCTGCGCCAGCAGCGCATGCATCGCCGCCTTTTCGGCTTCGATGTTCTTTCGCTTCTCGTCTTTAACCGTCGCATCTTCTTTGCTGCTTTCGATCAGTTTGGCGACGAACTGCGCGACGCGGCTCAACTCTTTTTCCGACGCGGCAACCGCCAGGTTCGCCAGATCATCGCTGATGAAATGGTAAAACACCTCTTCGAACGCAGCCATGCCGGAAGAAGGCGAAACAGCGGACTCTTCTTTTTCCTGCAGTGCGTTCAGACTCGAAAGCGGATAAAGATGCGGCTTTCTGACGCCGTATTTAATTAGCTGTTCTTCGACATAGGCGACGACGAGTTCCTGTTCCTCGTCATGCGCTGCCAGGTCGATCGCATTGATAATGAAAAACATCTTGTCTAGTTGGAAAGCGTCCTTCACCCGTCCCAGCTGAATCAAAAACTCCCGGTCCGCTTTGGAGAACGCATGGTTGTAATACGTGACGAATAAAATCGCATCCGAGTTCTTGATGTAATCGAACGCGACGCCGGTATGGCGGACGTTGATTGAGTCGGCGCCCGGCGTGTCGACCAGTGTGATGCCTTTGCGCGTCAGCGGGCAGTCATAATAAAGATCGACCCATTCAACAAAGCAGGATTTCTCCTCCAGCGCGACATAGTCGCTGAATTGTTCGAGCGTGGTTTCCAGCACGCCGCCCAACCTCTCGCCGAGAGCGGCATAACCGCGAACAAAAGCCTGCAAAAAACGAAGGTTCGTTTTTTCCGCCGCCCCTTGCTGTTCGCTCTGTCCGCTAATCGTTTCGACTTTGCCCAGCGCATCCGATAAGCTATCGGCCTCGCTCTCAAACAACTTTAGCGCATGATTGACGTCTTCAAGCATCGCCCGCTCTTCTTTCAGCTTGATGCGCACCGTGCCGTGCGGATTCTCCGCATCGACCGGCTTGATCTTATTGATCGCCGCGGTAGTCGGATTGGGCGAAACCGGCAGCACCCGCTCGCCGATCAGCGCATTGGCGAACGAGGATTTTCCGGCGCTAAACGCGCCGAACAGAGCCACGCTGAAGCCTTTGCTCTCAAGGCGGGAGGCTTTCTCGAGCAATTCATCCGCCAGCTTGTGAAAACCAGGCAGATCCTTTACAAGCCGAGCCGTCTGCTGCAGCCTTTTTGCGGTATCTTTCATCTTGCCCGACGCGTCGGCCGCCAGCGGCGCGCTTTTGACGCGCAGCGGCGCAGGCTCTGCAGCGCTCGTTTTTTTGCGCGGTTCGCGCAGCACGACCGTCTCGCCGGAAACGACTTCACACGCTTCCTCGAGCGGTTCAAAGAGGCGGAAGCGGTCTTCTTCCTCTGCACCAGCCGCATCAAGACGCGCGCTTACTTTTTCTTCTTGGGCGGCCAGCGCGCTTTCGCGTTTTCTGACCGCTTCCAGTGCCCCAAGGTAACGCTCCATGCCTGCCGATTTTTGCGCGAGACGTTCTTCAACCGCTGCATTTTTCGCCTTTAGCGTCTGCAGGAGTTCCTCTTTGTACGCCAGCGCGGCGCTTTTCGCCAAGAGTTTGATTTCGGTCGCGACGCTGTCCGTATAATTGATGACCGTCGCACCGGATACGCGCGCGCCATCCTTCACGGCAGCGCGCAACAGTTCGCTGGAAAAATGAACGGTCAAACTCTGCAGCCGCTCAAGCAGCGCCTGGCTTTCAATCCGCCTGTCCCGCGCAAAGCGCAGCAGAAATTCGCGTAGATGCCACTCCAGTTGCGATTTTGTCTTTTCAAACAGTTCCTGATAAAAAAGTTGCAAGCGCTGTTCGCGTTCTTCCAGCGTCTTTTGCTTTTTAAAAAGCCAACCCACTTTGAAACCGGCCTGGCAGGATTCGAGATACGCTTCCGCCAGCGCTCTGGTTTCAAAGCGCATCAGATACGCACTGCCGAGAATCTTGCCGATCTCGGCGTCAAATTCCCGTTCCGCCGCCTCAACGCCTGCGCCCAGCTCTTTCTTTTCTTCCAGCAGGCTATTGTAGTTTTCCGCCAGTTCCGTCTGCTCTTTTCCGGACAGTTCATTTAGAATGTCGCGCGCAGGCTCTAGTGCGCGATTCACCGTTTCCTTTTGCTTTGCAAAATGATCTTTCATGATCTTTTTCAAAGATTTCATGATCGATTGCAGCAATAGCGCATCCTTTTCCTGCAACCGTTCCGCCAAGAATTCTTGCAGTTTGGGAAACTGATTGTGTTCGTGTCCGTCTTGCTTCAAAGATGTGTAAAAAATATTGGCAGGCATTACGCCCCAGGATGTGAACGCTTCCGTCACGCTGTCCTTGAATGCGGCAAACGACAGTTCCTGCTCCGAATGCTTGTCCACCTGGTTGATCACGAGATAGACCTCTTTACCGGCTTCGCTCAGTTCTTTGGTGAACATGAAGTTCAATTCCGACTGCACATGGTTGTAATCCATCACGTAAAAAATCAAGTCCGCCAGGTGGATCGCCGATTCGGTGGCGATGCGGTGCGCGTCGTCGGCGGAATCGATGCCGGGCGTATCGAGAATCACGGTTCGTTCCGGTAATCGAGAATCGGCATGGCTGATTTCGATTTCGCGAATCTGATCGCCGTCCTTGCAATATTTTTTCACCATTTCATAATCGTACGGCGCAAGATACATGCGCGGTTTTTCGTTTTTAAAAACAACCTTGGCATATTCTTCGCCGCTTTTGACTTTCACCAGGTTGGCGCTGGTCGGAATCGGGCTGGACGGCAGCAGTTCCTCGCCGATCAAGCGGTTAATGATCGTCGATTTTCCTGCGGAAAAATGGCCGCAAAAAGCAATGGCAAACTCTTCCTTCAGCAGCTTGCCTGCCAGCTCTTTTACCTTGTTGCCGTTTTCCTGATCCTTACATGCTATCAGATATTCATAGGCAGCCAGCAGCTTGCCCTTTAGCGCCCGAATGGCCGCTTGGCGATTCGCAGTTTGCAGCATAAAAACGTACCCCTTATAACAAACTTTATAATACGCTCTATTTTACACGACATAGCCATAAATCGACAATGATATATTATCGGCGACTGCGTCGCTTTTTTCCGCCTGACAACATTGCGCACATATAACCACATGTAAAAATATGGTATACTTAGGGAAAGCGTCGTAAAAGGAGGTCTTTCTTATGTCTGGCATATTGGAACGCTTGTTGCACGCCGCACGAACATATACTCTTTTGGATTATGCTTGTCTAAAGATTGCACTGGCCTCGTTCGGCATTCTGCTCGGCGCATATTTCGCAGATTTTTTTCTCCGCTATGCGATTTGGCTCTGGACTTTTTTCATTGTCTCCTACCTTGCCATTGTCTATCGGACATTGGCCGCGTTAAAAAGAAACTAAGAATCGGTTTACGCACATCGCCTTCACGCCCCCAGCATTTTTCCGCATAAAAAAACGGCTGCCGGCGTAACGCCGATAGCCGATACGAAACGAGGCGGTTTGCCGAATCGCTATATATTGATGATCGTTCTAAACTCGTCCTGGCAAAAAAAGTACGAATCGTAGACAACCCTGCCGCTCATTTGCACGATCTGGTCTTCGTCGGAGAAAAAACGTTCCTGATGTTTAATGGTTTCCTGGGAAATAATCCGGTTCTCTTGATCGACAATCGTAATTTCCAAGGCATTTCCCGTTTCATTTCGCCAACCGACCATTTTCATCCCTCCTTCCTTTCAGGGAGGCGCTTTAGGCAAAGTCTGTACCCCGTTCGCAAAACTTGCAAATTCAATTTCCATTAAATGGATTTTATTGTAAGGTCATTCTAATCTTTTTCGTATTCTTTTTCAAGCAAATTTTCTTTTTTAACGCCGCCTTTGCTTGACGTCTTCGCCCAACACGATTATAATAACGTGCATATACACCATTTGCTTTGACAGGAGGATTTCTTATCATGCAGTCGCTTCTTTCACTCTATCCGAAAACCTCCAGTCCCTGCAATTGCATGAACCTGCGCCGCGCTTCGCGAGCCGTGACCCAATTTTACGACGACAGGTTGAAACCCTGCGGCTTGACGGTCACGCAGCTCGGTTTGCTGCGTCATATTGCAGGCTGCAACCCGCCCACCATCAGCGAAGCGGCAAAGCAGATTCGCATCGACCGCACCACGCTGAACCGCAATTTAAAACCACTCACTGAAGCCGGTTTCATTGTCATTACCGTCGGTCAGGATTCGCGAATCCGTCTGATTACGTTGAGCGCAGCAGGCCAACAGGCAATGGAAGAAGGCGGCCGTCTTTGGGAGCAAGCGCAGCTTGCGCTGCAGGATTATCTCGGCGATGCGGATCTCGGCAAACTGGGGCAGTTGCTGTTGAAACTGGAGGAGCTGGTTCCGTAAAAAAGCGGCCTCTCTTTTTAGCGCAAAAGGTGTATGTACACATTTTAATTTTCAAGGAGGTCCTCGTATGAAAAACACTGCCAAAAACTACTCGCTCCTGAACCTGGATGAAATGGATCCGGCCGCCAAACTGTTCGTCGGTGAATCACTCCACTTAAGCGGCTGCGAAGCTTCTTTCAACCGACTTGCTGCGGCTGAGGCCGCACCGTTCGTCCATGCCCACAAAAAAAATGAAGAACTCTACATCATCACCGCCGGCAGCGGCCTGTTCTACTTGGACGGCGAAGAATTCGCAATCCGCTCCGGCAGCCTGATCCGCGTCGCCCCGGCCGCCAGTCGCGCCTGGAAAGCAGGCGATAACGGCATGGAGTTCATCTGCATCCAAACCGAAGCCGGCAGCCTGCATCAGGCTACCCGCCAAGACGGCATGATTTGCGACGCAGAACAGCCGAGTTGGGTTAAGTAAGCGTTTAATACGAAGGCGGAGCATCCGGTTTAGAATGCTCCGCCTTCGTTTTTCCTGCTATGCATTTTCTGTCAGCCCGCTTTCGCGCTTCGCGTCGTCAGATAGACGCCCGCAATGATGATCGCGCCGCTGGTTACTTTAAGCAGGCTGACCGGTTCATGAAGCAGTAAAGGAGACTGGATCATTGTGAACACCGGTACCAGGTTGACGAAGATCGCGGTTCGTGACGGACCAATGCGCTCGACCGCGATCAGTTGAAAGAGATAGCCAAGCACCGAGGCAAAGATCGCCATATAGGCGACAGCCAACCAACCGGAACCGGAAACACGCGCCAACTCCGCCAGCGACGTTTCCCAGATCGTAAACGGCAGCGCAGCCGCCGTACAAACGAGGAACGTGTAGGCGGTGATCATGAGCGGCGACAACGCATAATCGGTCATAAAACGTCGGCAGAGGATCGAGTAGACGGCCCATGAGAAGACTGCGGCCAGCATCAATGCGTCACCCGGATTCAGGTGAAAGGCACGCAAGAGTTCGATATCGCCGTTGATCACGACCAGCAGGATGCCGCTAAAGGCCAGGACAATGCCGAAGGCACGCAGCAGCGTTATCTTTTCGCCAAGAAAGAGCATCGCAAGCAGAGCCGTAACCATCGGCAGCGTCGAACCGATCAGCGACGAGTTGACCGCGCTGGTAAACTGCAGACTGGAAAAGAACAACACATGATAGGCGAACGTACCGATCAGCCCCAATGTAATTAACGGCGGCCACTGGCGCGCTTTCGGCAGCAGCGAACCTTGGTTCCATTTTGCGGCGATCAGGAAAATAAACGGCAACGCGATCAAAAAACGAAAAAAGGTCAGGCTATTCGGAGCAAACTCACGAATTGCCAGTTTGCCTGCGATAAACGCGCCGGACCAAAACAGAGCGCAAAGAATCATCATCGCATAAATACGTGAAAGAGACATCGTAGTTCCACCCTTCCGTTGCGAAGCACTTTACCTTTCCGCTTCGCCATCCAGTATTCCATTTGAAAAAGAAGCGGCATGTTTCTTCAATATCCCGCTCAGAATTTTCATTGCTTCCTCCAATTGACTCGTACTTTCCGGCGCAATGATCGCCAAACGCACCGCATTGGTCGCTTTGGCATTGCCGACTGCGAAACGTTCCGCGCCGTAGACGCGAACGCCGGCCTGATACGCCTCGGCTTCAAAACTTTCGCCGCTGATGTGCGGCGGCAAGAGCAGCCAGCGAAAAATCCCCTCCGCTTCGCCCAGCACCGGATAACCTTGCAAATAGCGATCCACAATTTCGTTCCGTACCCGGTTGCGCAAACGATGCCTTTCAAGAATCGCATCCATCGTACCGGAAACAATGATTCTGGTAGCCAATTCGGCCATCAACGGCGGTACAGAAATATTCAAATTGTACAGCGCCGTAGTTAATGATTGCTGAAACTGCGGCGGTGCAGCAATGAACGCAATGCGCAGCCCCGGCGCGACCGCTTTGGAAAGGCTCGATATATAGACGACCTGTTCCGGCGCATAGGATGCAATGGCTGCGGCCGGATCTTTTTTTAGCAAACTATGGATTGCGTCTTCGATCACAATCAACTTTTCTTGCCGTGCAACTGCGGCCACGGCTTTCCGGCTGTTATCCGACAGGGTCTGCGTCGTCGGATTGTGATAATCTGGGATCAGATACAGTCCGCTTACTTTCTCATTCTTGCAGGCAAAAAGCAATCCTTCCTCCGTCACTTCCTGTTCCATTTGCAGGATCGGAATCAAGCGAATGCCTAGCATATTCGCCGCCGTCTTCAGTCCCGGATAGGTAAATTCATTCGTCCCAATCCGATCACCCGGTTGAAACAAACCCGCCAAAACCGCGGCAATCGCATTTT
The DNA here is from genome assembly GCA_963667825.1 of Negativicutes bacterium. Classification (GTDB taxonomy): domain Bacteria; phylum Bacillota; class Negativicutes; order SG130; family SG130; genus Azotosporobacter. The sequence goes on from OY764022.1 coordinate 879,813, forward strand.
GCGCGCCGCTCGCCAATAGCAAATCCTTAGCCTGCGCCGCATAACCGGCTTTTTTCATCAGTTTCGCGGCGCTTTCTTTCTGCCACTGCGTACCGCCTGCACGTCCATAGCGAAACAGTTTGCCAAAATCCGGCTCCAACACCATCTTTTTCATCTGCGCCACGACTTCTTCATGCACTGCCGTTTCACAGAATACCGACCCGAGTTCGATTATCCCGTCTCCGGCATCATGCAGCAGGTATGAGTTCGCGGCCGCATCGGACGCGACGAAAGTTCCATTGCCGATTGTCGCACAGATTAGGCCTTTTTGTTCGCAAAGCTTGAACGCGCGTGAAATCGTACTTACATTGATTTCAAGAAAATCCGCCAATTCCCGCTGCGGCGGCAGACGGGTGCCTGGCGTCAGCAGACCGCTTTTAATATCGCTTTCCAGACGTTCGGCAATCGCCTTGTAAAGCGGCCCTCTTGCTTGAGCAAAATCAGGCTTCCAACTCATCGGATAATCCTCAAAGGAGTTAACCGGCATTGCATATCACCCCAAACATTGTTTTGCATACAATTATCTCATTGCATGCATTTACTCGCCAATGCTATAATCCTATACACAACACTCGATTTAGTCAATCGATTTTCGCAATGTTGTAAATAGAGGTTTGCAAGGAGAGGTTTTCCGTGAGCATCGAAAAAGCAATCAGTAAGGCAGAACCGGTCTGGAGTGCCGGTGAATTTAGTCAGGGCGTCTTAGCAAGCGGGCCGATTCTGCTCGGCGTAATCCCGTTCGGCATTACCTGCGGCGTGATGGGTCTGACCGCCGGTCTGACAGGCCTGGAAACCGTCCTGATGTCCTTGCTGGTCTTCGCCGGTTCGAGCCAGTTCATCGCGATTACGATGCTGGGCGCCGGAATCATGAGTTGGAGCGCACTCGTCTTTACAACGCTGCTCGTCAATCTGCGTCATCTCCTGATGGGCGCTTCGCTGGCGCAATATATCGTGAAGCAGTCTCCAGTCCGTCAAGTTCTCTTGTCTTTTTTATTGACGGACGAGGCGTACGCGTTAACGGCCAGCCGCATTTACCAACGCGGCTACAGCGCCGCGTACCATTTCGGCGTCAGTCTCAGCCTGTATTTCACCTGGGGGTTGTCCACCCTTATCGGCGTTCTGGTCGGCAGCTACATTCCCGATCCGCTGGCCTTCGGTCTCGATTTCGCGATGCCGGCCACCTTTTTAGTCCTGCTCTTTCCGCGCATCACAGACCGGATCAGTTTGATCGTCGTCATCGTTTCCGCCCTTATCGCGCTTTTCGGAGCCGCCTATCTGCCGGGAAAATGGTATATCATCGCAGCCTGTTTCGGCGCGGTTTTCGTCGGCGGACTGTTGGAAGGAGCGAAAGCACATGCGCACTGAAATTCTCTTAATCATCCTCGGCATGGCGCTGGTCACCTTTGCCACGCGCTTCAGCTGTGTGGCGCTGTTTCAAAAAAACGGCATGCCGGCCTGGCTGGAACGCTGGCTCAAGCACATTCCAAGCGCGGTTCTGACCGCCTTGATTGTCCCGGCGCTGCTCCTGCCCAAAGGACAGATTGACGTATCGCTTGGCAATCATTATCTCTTAGCCGGAATCGTTGCCGCCGTTGTCGCCTACAAGAGCCGCAACATTGTCGCCACACTGCTGCTTGGCATGGGAACGATGCTGGCGCTGCACTTTGTCTGATAAAATACAAAACCGGCAAAGCAATGAGCAGCACGCAAATCGCGTACTGCTCATTTTTATTGCAGCCTGTGAAATCAAAATTGCATTGCATAGGTGTTTTCCATGATCCGGATCATCCGGTACAACATTTCATTATACGGCGTCGGTACGCCCACTTTTTTTCCTTCGCGACAGACGGCCCCGTTAATGTTTTCAACTTCGGTCATTTTTTTGTTTTTCATATCCTGCGCCGTAGACGGAAGATGCGCATAGAGTTCAGGATTGATCGGCGTTTTACCGCCGTTGACGGAAAGTTCGTCTTCCGTAAACACAATGCCTTTCGCCTTAGCGACTGCAATGACTTCGTCTCTTACCATTTTCATCAATTCTTCTGTTCCTTCTACGCCAAGCGCCTGCCCCATCGTTAAGCGCAGCAAGCCAAAAATGACATTCGTTGAATTATTTCTTAACTTCAGCCAAATTTCATTTTCAATGTCTTCGCGCAAAATCACTTTGATTTTGCTTTTTTCAAAATAAGCCGCTATCTTTTTCATATCATCCTTTATTATTTTTTGCGTAGGACCAAAACAAATTTTTGAATTCGGTCCAATCAAACCTTGCACATGACCCGGCGCCAACATTTTTCCGGCGAATTCCAAAATGCCATGTAGAATCTTATCGCGCTTATAATATTTTTCCAAAACTTCCACATTGCCAATGCCGTTTTGCAACGTCATCACATAACTGTTTTCATCCACCAAGCATTGTGCACTATGCGCCGCCGCTTCGCTATGATAGCCTTTGACCAAAAAAAGAATTACATCCATTTTTTCTTTTATCTCGTCCGGCGAGCACACGGCATTTACAGCGACCTTTTCTTCCACGCCGTTAATGGTCACTTTCAAACCGTTCGTCCGTACGGTATTGATAATCTCTTGGCTCGGATCGATCAGCCACACCTGTGCGCCGCCTTTTACCAAGGCTGCCCCCATCAGACTGCCCATCACTCCGACTCCGACAATCGCAAATTTCATCATTCTCGCTCCTCTTCTCTCTTTCAATTTATTGCACTTGATTGGCCAGTGCGATCCGGTTTTTGAAATAATGGATGACCGACGAGAGAATGAGCACCGATAAAATCGAATACATTCCCTTCACCGGTCCAATTGACCAAACGCCGAACAACACGATGACCGAGTCAGTAATAAAGGTGACTTTTCCAGGATTCCAGCCCCATTTTTTCTGCAAGTACAAGACCAGCACGTTGACGCCGCCGAGCGAAGAACGGTTTAAAAAGAGAACCGACAGTCCAAGGCCCAACAAACCTCCGCCCAAGACAGCGCCTATGAAATCGGGCATTATAAACTCCGGCAGATAGGAATTGAAAGCGGACATGACCGAAAGCAGCGCCGCCGCAAAGAAGGTCGCAAGCGTAAATTCCCAGCCCATACGCAAAATCGAAAGCAGATAGAACGGCACGCTTACGAGCAATAACGCAATGGAAAACGGTATGCCGGATACATACGCCACCCCCAGCGCAATCCCGGTCGTCCCTCCGGTAACAAGATGCGCATGGCTTAAGATGATGACGCTGGCGCAGACAATCAGACAACCGAAAATTATGTTTACTATCTTGCGCAACTGGTTTCCCTCCTTTTCGATATTACCACTATGATATAGTCTCTACTTACTGGATAGTCAACGACAATTTTCATCAGCGAAAAATTTATAATTTGTTTAATCTTTATTCCTCTTTCATCTGCTACAATTTAACTGTAAACGAAAATTCGAAAAGGAGACTGCAAATATGAAAACAAAACTCTTCAGTCTGATCGCCGGTTTGCTTTTGTTTCTGCTTCCCGTTAGTTGCCAGGCCGCCGACTACAGCAACTACCTCACAGTCAACGAGGTGCAACTCATCACCGGCCTGTCTGATCTGACGCTAAAGTCCATCGATGCGAAAAAAAGCGGCGAAGCAGCGGATCTTACCTACTTAACCGCCAATGGCCTGCCCGTGATGATGGTTCAGTTTTTAAACGGCAGCGACTACGAACGCTATTACAGCGATTTGCGCTGCCAGGACTACCGCGCAATGGAATATGCGTTTTGGGGACCTAAAGACGCTACGCCGGACAATCCTCCCACGCTGCTCGCGTTTCGCAAGAACGACGTCCTGATCGTGATCGGCAGCGGACTCAACGATAACAACCAGCCTTTTCTAAAAAATTATATGTTTGAAAAAACAGCCAACCTCATCGCGTCACGTTTATAAAGAAAAACCGAGGAATCCTATTGTAAGGATCACCTCGGTTTTTTCTTTGCTATTTTGCTTCTTCTTTTTTATTCAGTACTCCGGTTTCAATCAATTGCTGGATGATATTTTCCTGTATCGCCAACGATTGAATAAAGCCTTCGAGCGGCATGATAATCCGCTTACTCACATCAACCACCGTTTGCCCATCCTCACTTTTAAGATGCGGCTGCAGCGTCATCAGGTCAATTCGCACCAAATTCCCCGTGACATGAACGGCGCTAACGCCATCCGCAAAAACTTCTTGTTGCATAGTACTCTCCTTTTATGGTCAATGACCTTTAATGGTTTGTATTGACGCCTTTGCCGATAATCGTCAACGGCAAATACCCTATAACTGTTTTGTCCAGTTTGCTGATAGCCGAATTCAAATAACCATGGCGTAAGCCAAAATTGCCGCTTGTTCCGGTTGCGACTCCGGCATCCGTACGCTCAGCGCTGAGCCGCGCTACATTATATGGCTCTTGCACCTTCTGCTGTGATACCGTCAAAATGCCGTTTGCATACGAAATCGTGTAGTTGTTTGAAGCAAGATTTCCATTCAGAGCGATTGTATAGTTGCCCTGCGGCGACGAAGCCGTCGCCGTCGTATTATAAATCAAAGTTCCCGAAAGATCGGCCGCTGTATCGCCCGCCGCCAAACCGCCGTACGTGGCGCTAAATGCCGGATTTGCAGCGCCTTCAGTCTTGGCAATGTCATTCGCTTTAACGGTCAGTGCAGCAGGCGTAATATTGGCAGTTGTCGTAGCCGTACTGTTCGCCAGCGTATAGTTGCCTGCATCGTTGCCTCCGGTGACCGCCAAGCCGCTTACATTTACCGTCTTATTATTGCCGACATTCTTGTCGGCAAATGCTGCTGTACCGCTAAGCGTCAGGTTATCTCCGGCCAGCCAGCCATCGTAAGTTACGTTGGCATTGGTTGTTCCATTGTAAACGCGGTCAACTCCTCTTGCCGTCGCCGTCAATGACGCTTTGGCAATGTTGGCAGTCGTCGTGGTTGTGCTGTTGGCTAGCGTATAGTTGCCCGCGTCGCTGCCGCCGGTAATCGACATGCCGCTCACGTTCACGGTCTTATTCGCGCCCGCATTTTTATCGGCAAACGCCGCTGTGCCGCTAAGCGTCAGGTTATCTCCGGCTAGCCAGCCATCGTAAGTTACGTTGGCATTGGTTGTTCCATTGTAAACGCGGTCAACTCCTGTTGCCGTCGCCGTCAATGACGCTTTGGCAATGTTGGCGGTCGTCGTGGTTGTGCTGTTAGCCAGCGTATAGTTGCCCGCGTCGCTGCCGCCGGTAATCGACATGCCGCTCACGTTCACGGTCTTATTCGCGCCCGCATTTTTATCGGCAAACGCCGCTGTGCCGCTAAGCGTCAGGTTATCTCCGGCCAGCCAGCCATCGTAAGTTACGTTGGCATTGGTTGTTCCATTGTAAACGCGGTCAACTCCTGTTGCCGTCGCCGTCAATGACGCTTTGGCAATGTTGGCGGTCGTCGTGGTTGTGCTGTTAGCCAGCGTATAGTTGCCCGCGTCGCTGCCGCCGGTAATCGACATGCCGCTCACGTTCACGGTCTTATTCGCGCCCGCATTTTTATCGGCAAACGCGGCCGTGCCGCCAATCGTCAGGTTATCTCCGGCCAGCCAGCCATCGTAAGTTACGTTGGCATTGGTTGTTCCATTGTAAACTCGATCAACTCCTGTTGCCGTCGCCGTTAGCAACGCTTTGGCAATGTTGGCGGTCGTCGTGGTTGTGCTGTTAGCCAGCGTATAGTTGCCCGCATCGCTGCCGCCGGTAATCGACATGCCGCTCACGTTCACGGTCTTATTCGCGCCCGCATTTTTATCGGCAAACGCGGCCGTGCCGCTAAGCGTCAGGTTATCTCCGGCCAGCCAGCCATCGTAAGTTACGTTGGCATTGGTTGTTCCATTGTAAACGCGGTCAACTCCTGTTGCCGTCGCCGTCAATGACGCTTTGGCAATGTTGGCAGTCGTCGTGGTTGTGCTGTTGGCTAGCGTATAGTTGCCCGCGTCGCTGCCGCCGGTAATCGACATGCCGCTCACGTTCACGGTCTTATTATTGCCCGCATTTTTATCGGCAAACGCAGCCGTGCCGCTAAGCGTCAGATTGTCGCCGGCCAGCCAGCCGCCATAGCTTACGTTGGCATTGGTCGTTCCGTTATAACCCCGATCACTCCCCGTTGCCGTGACGGTTAGCAGTGCCGGCGTAATTTGCAGTGTACCGCTGGCAAAGACAAGGTCATACCCTTCTTGGTTCGAGTACAATCCGGTAGGCGTAATCGTATACGTACCGACATTCTTCGTCGACCCGGTATAACGCAAAGTTCCTAATAGAGTAACCGGCGTCGAATAGTCTACTCCATTGCTGTCGTCGTAGAGCAAACCGTTATAGATCATCGTATTGTTCTTCGCCGTGATAACGACTGTCTGTTTTAAAAATGATCTGAGAATCGGCGAACTGGAACCATCGTAAAATTTCCAAATGCTTTGATCCCAGCCAGCAAAGGTCGATGCTGTTTGCATCTCGGCGTTTGTCTTGCCGACCGCTCCCCCCGCACTACCAGTACCGAAGCCGTTTACTCCGCCTGTAGTCGTATTCCAAAATGAATTGGAAATAAAGTTCATTTGAACTTCTCCCACAAATCCGCCCGCTGTTTCACCAGTAGCACTGCCGCTGCTGAAAGATTGCGTGACAGTACCACTGCTACGTCCGAGCAGTCCGCCTACCGTACGCCCACTCGCATTGCCGGTGCTGTATGACTTGTCTACAAGTCCGCTGTTTTCACCGGCTAAGCCGCCGACATATTCTGTATTAGCCGCACTGATGTTAGCGGTACTGTAACTGTTTTCAATGCTGCCGTGCGAATTGTTTCCGACCAGACCTCCGGCATAGTCGCCGTAGTCATTACTAGTTAGCGTACCTGTACTATAGCTGTTCTTAATTTCGCCGGTGCCGATCGCCATACCATAATTTCTTCCGACTAGACCACCCATATCGCTGAATGAATTCATATTCAAGTTTACCGTACTGTAACAGTTACGTATGCTGCCCTTGTTATATCCAACCAGGCCGCCGACGCGGTTCGCATTGCCGCTTATCGTGCCGCTGACGCCAAGATTGCGAAGAGTTCCTTCATTTTGCCCAAACAAGCCCGTATATGCACCGTACCCGGAAACTATTCCAATGTCAACCTTATGGCCCAGACCGTCGACCGTACCGGTAAACGACGCTCCTGAACCTCCTATAGCTCCCGTCACGCCGCTAATGTCATTGTTGAGTGCGAAATAGCCGCTCATCGCCATGCCGTTCCAGTCGGCCAAGTTATTAATCAGCGTGTACTGATTTCCGGCGATATATAGATTTCCGCTGCCGCCAAAATGGACGGAACCGCTTTTCCCCACCAACAAATTTCCGCTGGCCCCAGGCGTAAACGTCAGATTTCCCGTACCGTTATTGGCGATGGCTGCATTGACGTAAATATTTTTCAGCGCTTGAAACGTCAGCGAATGGGCGCTGTTCCAAGTGACCGCATCGTTTACGTAAACAGAGTCGGTCGCTCCGGCCTTTGTCGTGCCGTTGCCGCTTTGAATCACCATATCGGTCGTAAGAAGATTGGCAGAAAGAGCCGCTCCCGTCATGTTGCCGCCGGCAGCCGCAATGGTGAAGTCTTTAGGGTCGAGCAACCAGGTTCCTGTTTTGCCGCGTGCCGCGCTGGTGTCAACGCGTGCGCTGTCTCCAACATTGAGCGTATCATGCCCTGACGTTTCGACGCTGCCGCCGCTACCGTTCTCGGCGCCGCCTCTGGCGCTGATTTCGCCATCGAACATAGTCTTGCCATCAGACCAGACCACCACTTTGCCGCCGTTGCCGTTGCTAACCGCATCCGCATGGATCGCCGCGCCTTTTTCCACCGTGGTTTCGACCGCTCTTTGCTCCGTACCGCTGCCCTGGTAGTTTCCGCCGACAAGCGCCGTTCCGCCGCCCAGATCGCCGGAAACATTAATTTCTGAACCTGCAGCCAACAAAACCTTATTGCCCAGCACTTTTACCTCGCCGCCGCTTTGTCCGGCGTCTTTGCCGCTTGCATCCAGCGTGCCGGAATTGATAGCTCCGCCGCTGCCGCCGTCCAGGACAATCACGCCATTTTTATTCATGATGCTGCGTCCTCGGATAATGCCGCTGTTGTTGACGACCGTCGAAGCCAACGCATCGGCCGTTCTGGCGCTGAGCAGCACTTTGCCGCCGTCAGCCTGAATCAATCCGCCGTTGCTGACGCTGGCGGACAAGGCGGCCTGATCGACTGCCAAATGCAAGAATCCGTCATTCGCCAAATCCAACGTGACCGCCTTGCCGCCCGCCAGTACGACGCTGCCCTGATTGGCAAGGATGACGCCCTGATTTTTTGCCTGCGCGCCAAGCAGAGCCACATAGCCGCCGCTGGCGGCGCTGATCGTTCCCTGGTTAATGACGGAAGCTCCGTTGCCGTTAAATTTGTATTGGCCGCTCAAAAAATCGCTGTCAGAAAGATTGAGCGTTGAAGCCACCAATCCACCGACATTGACCGATGAGCCCGGCGCAAACAAAATGCCGTTCGGATTGATGAGAAACACCTTGCCGTTAGCGCTAAGCGTACCGTATATCGCCGAAGCTTCATTGCCGATAACCCTGTTTAACGCAACCGAATTTACATTGGGCTGAACAAAATTCACGCGTTCGCCGCCGGCAATATTAAATTTATCCCAGTTGATCGAAACCTTATCGCTGGTCGTAATCGTCATCGTTGCGCCATTCGTCGTAATGTCCGCAGAACCGGCAGTAACATTCGGATTCGTCGGATTGGCAAACCCGATGCCGTATGCGCTTAATGTAACGGTTGCCGCCAAGGACGCTATAACAATGCTTCGCACCGTACGTTGCCACTTTCGTTTCCATTTTCTTTGCATCTTTAAACCTCCCTGTTTATTGCGCAAAATCGCTGTCGCTAAAAATATTTTACGGCTCGCAGCCAGAAACGTCCGTTCTTATCATGATCCGATAGCGCTTTATCCGCGCCGATCTTCCAAGCATAATCCGCGCGAATAACGTAATCGTTGCTTCGACCGATAATAATGCCCAATCCGGCGCCCGTCAATGCACGCGTATTACCGGAATTACTGAGCGGCGCTTTGTTTAGCGTGACCTGGCCGCTGTCAATAAACGCAGCCAATTGGAAATTTGGCGTCGGCAGGTTCCAACGCAGTTCTCCATTTATCAGATAACCGGAATCGCCGCCCGCTTCACCTTGCGGATAGGCTCTGACGCCGGTTGCGCCGCCGAGAAACAATTTCTCGACCGAATCCAGGTTTTTGCTGGCAAGCTGTCCTGTAAACGAAAAATTGTAACTGAGACGTTCATTGATATATTTTTGCCGCAGCAAACTGATGATTGCTTTGCTGTAACTGCCGGCTGTTTTTAAATCGTCATTATTTCGCGCATCGGATGAAAGCATGCTAAGCCGCCCCTGCGTCAATGCCAAACCGAAGGCAATACTGCCGTCACCTGCCGCATCACGCCAATCGCCTTTTAGACCAATATTCCAAGCATCCGCTTTCTTTTGGCTGTCTGTTGCAGAGGATCCGACGATATCTTGCAGTTCCTTACGCTCAAAGCCAATGCGAAGATACAAGTTTGCATTTCGCGAACGGCGCAACGGATACGTGGCATAAATCCCCTTCGCTTTCGCCTGCCCGCTGGCCCCTAATACGGCATATTCTTCTCCCAACAGATAATTTACGTTGGAGTAGGTTACGCCGATTTTCCCGCCTTCACTGCCAACCGGCAACGCATAATCAAAATTCAGATCACGCAACCCGCTGCCGCCATACAAACCGCCGACGGTAAGCACATCGCCCTGCCTGCTCAAATTATTGATGTTGATGTTCAAACCGCCTCTTATCTCGCCGGTAAAGCGATTGCCCCAATTGTCGCCATACAATTGCCCGCTGACGACAGGCGCGTCGCTGATTTCCATAATCAAATCCGACGTACCCGGTTCTTTTCCCGGCGCCAGCGTACTTTTCAGCGTGATGCCGCTAACCTCATTCAAGATGAGCAGCACCCTCTCTAAGCTCTCGATGTGGATCGCATCGCCGTTTTTTAACGGTTTGACTATCGCTTTAATATAATGGTCAGACAGCCGCGATGTGTTTCGAACCGTAACATCGCCATACTGACCGACCACGACCTGAATCGTTACTTGTCCGTCTTTGATTTCCTGCGCTGTAACAAATGCGTTAGCCAGCAGGTAACCGTTATCACGGAAATATTTTGCAATCTTGCCCGCTGCCTGCTCCAGTTCTCCGAAGGTTACCTCTTGACCGACAACGCGATTCGTAATGCCTTCGAGCTGCGCCTCGCTGTAAATGCTTTGCCCGGAGATCCGAACTCGATTCACTTTGATCTTGGGACCGGAAAGATCCTGTTGCGTTTCCGGAAGCGATTCAATCTTGATGCCGCCGCTTTTTTTCTCCGCCGGTTTAACCTGGCTATCTTTAAGCGTATTCGAAATTTCTCCGGCGTTAGGCGCGGCGACGGCCAGTGCCGGGCAAGCAAGACAAGCGCATAGGAACAGCGTCATCATGATGCCTGTTTTTTTATTGGAACGATATTGGTGCATTTTGTATCCTCCTTACGTCTATATAAATACTAACAGATTGCAAGTTGCTAAATTTTAAACAATCTTTAAACATTACTGCTGCATACAGCCGTTCATTTTTCTTTACTCTATTTGCCTAAATAAAAAAACACAAAAGCGACCTACCTTTTCAGATAGATCGCTTTCGTGTTTTTTTATCTACGTTTCAGACTTTATTGATTTTTATTTAACATCGCAATCGGACTTTGACTAACAACGGGAATGATCTTTTTTTCCGCTTTTTTCTTTTTCTTCTCTTTATTCTTTGGGCTCTTGTCTCCCATGTTCAACATCTCCTCTTATTATCCGGATCCACATCAAGCATACCATGTTTTTCCAAATAACAAGCATCGCATCCGTCCCCTTATAAAGGCAAACTTCGTTCGCTGCATCACGCAATCCAATGCATGGTAGGTATTCCATACATTTCCGCTGTATCTCACGTTATTAGCGTTCAAAGTAATACAACTTTCCATTTTCCGCCCGCGTAAACGAATCGCCGGAAAATCCGCAGGCCAACAACTGTCGCTGCATTTCGGTCATTAAAAAGCCGTGACTTACGATCAGCAAATTTCCGTCAGGCGGCAGTTCGGAGAGAAAACGAGTAACGCGCCTACGCGTCTGAGCGCGACTTTCCGGCTGGGATGCATGGTTAGCCCACCAGGCGATCCGCCCGGCTGTCATCCAAAAAGGAAACGGCAACGGCAAAACGCTCTCGCAGACCGGCGCAATCCGCACTTCGCGCAGCAACGCCAGCGCGGTAGTCGGTCCGTCATATAGGATGCGGGCCGTCTCTACCGCGCGCGGCAGGTCGCTGCAATAACAGCCGTCCCATTCCGCCGGATCGACTTGCGTTTTATTCGCTCGGATCGGCGAAACGTCATAGGCTGTAGCCCAACGACGAAATTCGGCCGCCGACAACCAAAAGTCATGCGGACATTCCACTTTAAAATGCCTGACCAAACCAAGCTTCATGTCGCCGCCCCCTTTTCTTCTATGCTCTCCGTTCTGTATTCTCCATTGGCTCTGCGTTCCCTTTCCCTTTATGCAGACTCTCCGCATTTAAAAATAAAAGGGTAACGGCAACGCTAAAAAATCCGCCGATGATATCCAAAAGAGTGTCCGAAAGAAGCGACATTACCTCCGGCAAATATGCGCTCAAATACCCAAGGGCCACACCGACGATCAGATTGGCCAAACCAATTAAAAAAAGACTGCCGCAGGTCTTCCACCATTGTCCTTTTACCAACGCCTTGCTGTATGACAGGGCGTCTTTACCGCTTTTCCCGCGCAGCGCGACTACCTGCGCAGCAAAAATATAATAGCCCCACCAAATGATGCCCGGTACGAGCAAGAGCAGACAAAGCGCCCCTACGATCAACGCCGCCAACAAGTTTGTCCGCACTACATTTCCCCAATGCGAATAGCTGCTCTGTAAATACTCCTTCCAGGTTCGCGCCTCATTTTCCTGTTGAACGCAATCCTGCACCAGAAGCGCTACTGCCATCGTAGCCAAGATGCCGATAAACGTTTCTGAAAGTTGGATGATTTTCAGCATCGTCGTCATCTTTTCGATATGGCTGCCCAGCAGATACAATAGGATATTGATCGGCACGTATACCACTAGTGTTATCTGCGCAATTTTTTTAAACTGTCGGCAATATACTGACCAAGCCTCCGAAAAAAGTTTCTTTATACCATATTCTTGTCCGTTCATTTTTTCCCCTTTAGTTTTATTTTTACACTCACGCCATGATATTCCCGGCGTATTGAATTGGCAATATTTTTATATTATGTTAAGTTTTTTAAGTGTTTTTTTAACAAAAAACCGGAACCTCCGTTAGGAGCGTTCCGGCGTTTCGCATCACTTCGTATACACATTTAAACCGATCTTGATTTCTTCATGGCCCGGTACGGCTTGGTTGCCCTCGCTGCTGGCGACAATGGTCGTCTTGCCGCTGCTCGATTTACCGAAGCGCTGGCTCAGATCCACCTTGATCGTGAGAATATCGCCTTCGCTTGTCATTTCAATGTTTTTCATCATTTCCTCCGTCTGTTCTTTAAATTAATTTCCTATTGCCAATTCATACATCGCGACGTTTCGCCCCGGAATATTGGAGGGGATTTCATCGACATAACACGCACCCATCTTGTCATAAAAACCCTGTGCATGAGGATCGGAAAAAATCGTCAAGCGGGAAATGCCTTGCGCCGCGCAGGTCGTTTTCATTTCCGCGAGTAATTTAGCGCCGATGCCTTTGCCGATGCAAAGCGGCAGAACAAAGATATGCTGCAGGCAACTTTCACCGCCTTCGCTCACGACCGATGCATAGGCCACCGTCTCGCCGCCCGCTTCGGCAATCAGAACCGTGTTCTTTTGGATATATTCCGGAGTAATGGTCAGTTCCTCTTTCCATACGGCAAAACATTCTTCCGGATAGTTCCAATGCCGTTTCGCCGCGAATGATATGCGGCTCAATATTTCGGCATCCTCTTCCCGTGCCTTGCGAAACGTTATCTCCATTTTGACGTCGCTCCTTCCGGCTGCATTCATTCCCAGCCGGTTCTTTTGCTTTTCTGCTTTTCTTACTTTCGCGCTTTGCACTTCAAGTTCCTCCTCTTCCGTTTCGACAGACTATTTTGACGATTTTCATTTTTGAAACTTTTTTAAGTAACTCTCTCTTTTTCCGCAAAAGGTTACTCGCATTTTTTGTCGAAACTTATAGCCAAAGTCAAACTCTCATTTTCGCTGGCGTAAGGGGATGAAGTCATGTTCGGATTTAAGTTCGATTCGTTGCGCACCCGCCTTTGTCTGGGCGTTTTCTTTGCAAGCATCTTCCCCTATCTGCTGGGCGGCGCTTACATCAGTCAAGTCGTCATCGAGCGCATCCAAGCCAACTATATCCGACAGGCGCGCACCGTAATCGACAAGGTGCAAAGCGACCTCGACCACGCCTTTTTGAGCCCGGTCGAAAACCTGGTCACCGCGCTGGCGCATGATGATCGCCTGCTCGAAATCAGTCCGGATCATCTGAACCATTACATTCATTACGATCCTGCCAGTTTTTCCGAACGCGACGATCCGCGCGAACAGACGCTGAAGCGCTATTTCAAAAATATGAAGAGTACGCACAGCAATATCGATACGATTTTTCTTGCTTCTTCCTGGGGCGGCTACCTGGAAACGCCGCCGTTCCTGCCGAAGGGCTCTTACGATCCAAGACTGCGCGCCTGGTATAAGAATACGCTCGCGCAACCGGGCCGCATCGTCACCACCGATCCTTATATTACGTCCGTTACCAATCAAATGGTCGTGAGCGTCACACATACGATCGAACGCGATGCCGATACAATCGGCGTCGTCGGCGTGATGCTGTATCTGTCGGAGTTTCAAAAAAACGTCGTCGATACGAACATCGGCCAGAGCGGTTATCTGCTGATCTTGAATCCAAACGATAAGATTATTGTCAGTCCGAAACATCCCGAATGGCTGCTCAAAACGCCGACCGAAGTCGGCGTCAGCCAACTCAGTCGGCTGGAAGAAAAAGCAGACACGCTTACGCCGCTCACGCTCGATGACCGGGATCAGGTCATGCTGGTCAGCCCGCCCGACAAACGCGGCTGGAAAGTCATCGCCATTATCGATCGCGCGGAACTCGAGGCGCAAGCCGCACCGCTGCGCAATCTCATCATCAGCGTCTACGCATTCACCCTGCTCTTGGTCTTATTGACCATCATTTACGCCACGACGCGCATCACGCGCCCGCTGAAAGAAATGACGTCGCTGGCGCTGCAAATGGCGGATGGTCATCTGGAAACGACCGAGATCCACGTGTCGACGCACGACGAACTGGGCCAGTTAGCACTCTCGTTCAGCCGGATGGCACGCAACCTGAAGCAGTCCTATAGCAATCTCGAACTGCGCGTCGAAGACAGGACGCAGGATCTGAACGCCGCAAACGAAGAATTGCAGGCGATGAATCTGGAGCTAAACGAAACAATCCTGCAATTGAGCAGGACGCAGGACTTGCTCGTCAAGACAGAAAAAATGGCCGCCCTCGGCAGTCTGGTCGCCGGTGTGGCGCATGAGCTCAACACGCCGGCCGGCGTCGCCTTGACGGCCGCTTCGCACCTCGATTCAATCACCAGAAAACTCGATGCCCTGTATGCTTCCAACAGCGTGAAACGCCGCCACCTGAGCGAATATATCGAAGAAGCCGGGCAGTCGACGCAGATCATCCTGGCCAATCTGGAACAGGCGATCCGCCTGGTGCGTCATTTCAAGCAGATTTCCGTCGATCAGACCTATGAACAGCGCCAGCCGTTTTACGTACGCGAATACATCGAAAATACCATATCCTGTTTTGCCACGCGCCTCTCCGCAGCGCCGATCCGCGTCGAGCTCGACTGCGCAGCCGAGCTTAGCATCGACAGCTTTCCGGAAGCATTCTCGCAGGTTCTTAGCAATCTGCTTGCCAATTCCCTGCTGCATGCGTATCAACCGCAGCAGCAAGGCCGAATCCGCATCGCGGTCACACGCCGTTCTACGCAGCTGCTCTTACAATACACCGATGACGGCAAAGGCATCGCCGCAGACATTCAAGACCGGATATTCGAGCCCTTCTTCACGACCAAACGCGAAAGCGGCGCGATCGGACTCGGCTTATCGATCGTCTACAACATCATCGCGCAACAGTTTGTCGGTACAATCGAATGCAGCAGTGCGCCGGGGCAGGGTACGACGTTCACGATCACCTTGCCGCTAAAGGAAAAAGACTGAACGACGCCAACGCTACAAAAAAACACAAGACGCTCTGAAAGGAGACGCCTTGTGCTTTTTTTCGTTTATCAGTAAATTTTCAAAGCGCCAACCGCTCGTTCCACTTCACCAACCAGCGTACCATCGCCGATCAAGGAGTAAATCGCCTTGATATCGGGCGATGGAATACGGTCTTCGTCAAGATGCGGCACGACGCTGCGGATCGTCTTATGCGCTGCGCCGGTTCCTTTGCCGGGCGCCAGCGGCGCAAGGAAATCGACGCCCTGCGCCGCAGCCAAGAGCTCAATCGCCAGCACGTTTTGCACATTCTCGAGGATTTCGCGCGACTGGCGCGCGGCAATCGTACCCATGCTGACATGGTCTTCCTGATTGGCGGACGTCGGAATCGAATCGGCGCTGGCCGGATGAACCAGCACTTTATTTTCCGATACCAGCGCAGCCGCCGTATACTGCGTAATCATCAAACCGGAATCAACGCCGGGATAGGCGGTCAAAAAGGGCGGCAGATCGCTTAAATGCGCATCCATTAGGCGGTTGATGCGCCGCTCCGAGATATTGCCCAGTTCGGCGATTGCCAGTTTCAGATAATCCATGACCAGCGCAATCGGCTGTCCATGGAAATTTCCGCCGGAGACTGCTTCTCCGGTATCCGGCATGATCAGCGGATTGTCGGTCGCGGCATTGATCTCGACCGTCAGCGTTTCTTCCACGCGACGCAATGCGTCTTTCGAAGCGCCATGCACCTGCGGTACGCAGCGCAACGAATAGGCATCCTGCACTTTCGTGCAATTCTTATGCGAAGCGATGATGACGCTGTCTTCGGTGAGACGGGCCATGTTCTCGCTGGTCGCTACCTGTCCGACATGCGGTCTGACCTGGCTGATCCGCGAGTCAAACGCGGCGCGCGTTCCTTTAAGCGCCTCGGTGCAGAGCGCAGCAGCCACATCAGCGGCTTTCATCAGATTCACCGCATCCTGCCAGGCCATCGAACCGACCGCCGTCATGATCTGCGTACCGTTGATCAACGCCAGTCCTTCTTTGCCGCCAAGCGCGAGCGGTTTCAGTCCCTTAGCCTGCAGCGCGGCAGCGCCGCTCATGAGCGCACCGTCAACGTAAGCTTCGCCTTCGCCAAGCATCACGAGCACCATATGTGAGAGCGGCGCGAGATCGCCGCTCGCACCGACCGAACCTTTTTCCGGAATCGCCGGACAGATTCCTTCGTTCAGCATGGTCAGCAGCATTTCAACCGTTGATAGTTTGATGCCGGAGTAGCCCTTGGCCAACGAGTTCGCCCTGAGCAGCATAGCCGAGCGTACGACATCAACCGGTAAGTGGCGGCCGACGCCGGTCGCATGGCTGAGGATCAAATTTTTTTGCAATTTTTCCCGCTCTTCTTTCGAAATGAAGATGCTGCTGAAATCGCCGAATCCGGTGGAAATCCCATAAACGGGACGTTCTTCCGCAAGAATCTTATCGACGATCGCCCGGCTGGCGATGATTTGCTTTCGGCCTTGTTCGCTCAGCGCCGCCTTCTCATTCTGCCGGGCCACTTTTACCACATCTTCAAGCGTCAATGAATTTCCATCTAATAATACCATGCTCTTACGTCCCCCTCTGTATCTCTTGCTAAGCCGCGTTTTGGCGGCCGGCTTCCGTTTTACTGTGTACAAAGACATAATACAGGTAGATCAGTCCCACAACCGGCAAGCCGGTGTAAAGGACGATGCGCTGTTCTTCGATAAAGGCCAGGCTGAGAATGATGCAGATATTCAAGATTACCGACAGGATCGGCAGCGCCGGATAGAGCGGCGTCTTAAAGACAAGCGTTTCAACCTTGCCGCCCAGCTCGACAAAACGCTGCCTGAACTTCACCTGACACCAGGCAATCACGATCCAGATCAGACAACCGGTCAGACCGACGCTCGACATCAGCCACAAGTATACGGTATCGGCTGCATATTCGCTGGTCAGCAGCGACAATCCGGAAAGGACCAGCGTCAGCAAGACGCCGTTTACCGGCACGCCGCCGGAATTCAATTTGCCCAGCCAACTCGGCGCATGCTTGTCCTTGGCCATCGACCATAAGAGACGCGAGCAAACATACAGCGCCGAATTGCTGGCCGATAGCGCCGAGGTCAACACGACAAAGCTCATGATGTCTTTCGCCAGCGGGATGCCGATGCGTCCAAAAACATAGGCGAACGGACTTTCCAAAATCCCGGCTTCCTGATAAGGAATCGTCGCCGCGAGTACTGCGATCGCCAGCACATAAAAGAGGATGATCCGCATCACAATGCCTTTGATGACCTTCGGCACGTTCTTGCCCGGGTTCTCGCATTCGCCGGCCGCGATGCCGACCAGCTCGGAGCCTTGGAATGAGTATACTACGTTAATCATCGTCAGGAAAAGAGCCCACCCGCCATGCGGGAAAATAGCATCATTGCTATGATAGTTTGAAAATCCGATCGCGCCTTCATGACCAAGCAGGCCGAACATCAATCCGGCGCCTGCCAGAATGAAACCGATGATCGCCGCGACCTTGATGCCGGCAAACCAGAATTCCGTTTCACCGTACACTTTGACCGAAATCAGGTTCAGCACCGCGACCAGCACGGCAAACACCGCACACCAGATCCAAGTCGATACTTCGGGAAACCAGCCTGCCATGATGATCGCGGCAGCGGTAAAATTCGCCGCAATGCAAACGGCCCAGTTGATCCAATAAATCCAGCCGACGGTAAAACCGACGCCGGGTGAGATGAATTGCAGCGCATAGGTTTGAAACGAACCGGCGACCGGCATCGCAACAGCCAGCTCACCGAGACACAATAAGGCCAGATACATGACCAGACCGCCGAAGATGAAGGCCAGAATCGCTCCGACCGGACCGGCGTCGCTGATAACCTGCCCCGCACCCATGAATAACCCTGTACCGATCGTTCCGCCAATGGAGATCATCATCAGATGGCGCGACTTCATTTCCCGTTTCAAGCCTGTTTTCTCCGGACAAAGATCTTCTGCTTTCAGATTGGGTGTTGTCATGTTTCATCCTCCCATTTCATTCTAGATTCGTAGACGAACGGGGCATACATTGACAAACACGGTTTTGAACGCGAGAACAACTGGCGCATCTTGGCTTCGTATACTGCTACAGCATCGTTCATCACCGGCTGGGCGGCGCAGCTCAAATAACCTCTTCCGCCTTTTGGCTCAGCGCGGCAAGTGCGGCATCCGCCTGCTTGGCCAGCGTTTTGACTTCCGCACCGGCCGTCTCTAAAAAGGAACTTTCTTTGATCGACGCCAAATTAATCCTCACATTGTACAGCGCGGCCCAAACCCCGGCATGCGCCAGGCGTCCGGCAACCGCAGCATCGCTTGCGGCATTCGGATTGCCGATCGCCAACATGCGGTTCGACAATTCCAGCACCCCTACGCAAGTCGCCGCGACTTCCAACGGCAACTTCGCCGCTTTTTGCAGCGCAGCTTGAATGGCCCGGCCGCGGCTCGCCTTGTCTTCCTCGCTCTCTTTCGGCAGTTTGTACGCTGCCATGACTTCGTTAAACGCCGCCGTGTCTTCATCCACATAGCTGGCCAAACGTGCCAACGCTTTCTCCAGGTCGCATTTTAACGTTCCGGCTTCATCATGCGCGTCGGCGCATTTAGCGCTGCCCAGCGTCAGATTGCCGACCATTACGCCAAGAGCCGCCGCCAGCGCGCCCGCCAGCGCTGCAACGCTGCCGCCGCCCGGCGCCGGTGAATTGGATTTTAATTCCGCGAGAAAATCGGTCACGCTTTTTTTCATCAGCATCTTCTTTCCCCCTCTCTTATTGCAGATTTTCTTCGAGTACCTGCTTGCGCTCAAACCCTTCGAGTCGCAGATAAAAGTCGGCAGCGTCAAGCAGCGCCTGGAGCGGCAGCAGACCGACGACTTCGCTGCCGACGACGGATACGCCGTAGCGCGCCGCCTCGCTCTTAACCGTTTCAAACACGCGATGCAGCGGCGTTCCTTCGTAATTAACCATGTTGATGGTCACCTGCGCCAGATTACGCTCTTCGATCATGATGCCCATCGCACGGCAATATTTATAGCCGCCCTTGGCTTCGCGGATCGCCGAGGCAATTTTCTTGGCGATGCTCACATCGCTGGTGTTCAGATTGATATTGTAAGCAATCAGAAACTGACGTGCGCCGACAATCACCGCACCGGCGGTAGGATGCATTTTGGCCGGGCCGTAATCCGGCTTCCATTGCGCTTCGCCGATATTTTCCTTGCGCCCTTCGTATTGTCCTTTGCGGACATCCGGCAAATTCTTGCGCTGCGGCTGCTTCGCGGCCGCTTCATACAAATAAACCGGAATGCTTAATTTTTCGGCGATTTCCTGTCCCAGTTCATTCGCCAGTTCGACGCATTCCTCAAGGCTGACATCGCTGACCGGCACGAACGGAATGACGTCGCTCGCGCCGATGCGGGGATGCTCGCCTTCATGCTTTTCCATATCGATCAATTCGGTCGCCTTGGCACAGGCGGCAAATGCCGCGCGTTTCACCGGCTGCGGTTCGCCGACGAACGTGAATACGACGCGATTGTGACTGGCATCGGCTTTGATGTCAAGCAGCTTGACGCCGTTCACGCTGCGTACGGCGTCGGCAATCGCCTCGATGACCTCCGGCCGCCGTCCTTCGCTAAAATTGGGCACGCATTCTACTAACTTTCCCATTCTGAGTTCCTCCTACACGTTGTTTTGCCAAACCAGTTGTCCTTTTTTTACAACCTTGTCTACGACATTCATTCCGGCATGGTAGATCAAATATAAATGGGACGGATGCTTAAGGAGAATGAGATCCGCCTGCTTGCCGACTTCGATGCTGCCAATTCTCTTATCCCTGCCGACCGCAGCCGCGCCGTTAATCGTAAGCGCCGTCACCACTTCGGCCGGCGTCATTTTAAGCTGGATTGCCGCCAATGCAGCAACAAGCGGAATAGAGTGACTGAAACAGCTGCCCGGATTAAAATCGGTCGCCAATGCGACGATGCAGCCGTTATCGATCATCGTCCGCGCTCTGGCATACGGCTCGCGCAGACAAAACGCGGTCGCAGGCAGGATCGTCGCGACGACGCCCGCCTTCGCCATCGCTTCGATGCCGGCATCAGAAGCATGCAGCAGATGATCGGCCGAAACCGCGCCGCATTCTCCAGCCAATTCCGCGCCGCCAAGTGAGACGATTTCATCGGCGTGAATCTTGCTTTTCAGACCAATTTTTTGAGCTGCCAGGAGTAGCTTGCGCGATTGCGCAATCGAAAATACGCCCTGCTCGCAAAAGATATCGCAGAATTCGGCAATGCCCTGTTTCTTTACTTCCGGCAGAACCGAATCAATAATGAAATCAATGTATTCTTCACTGCGACCGCGATAATCAGGCGGCGTAGCGTGCGCGCCCATAAAGGTCGGCACGACGTCCACCGCATGCGTTGCGCTCATTTTATCCATGACCTCGAGCTGCCGCAGTTCGGTAGCGAGATCCAGACCATAGCCGCTCTTGCCTTCGACCGTGGTAACGCCCATCGCCAGCATCGCATCCAGCCTTTGCAAGCCAAGCGTCGTCAGTTTGTCGACACTGTCGGAGCGCGTCGCGCTTACCGTATTTAATATGCCGCCGCCTTTTTCCAGAATATCGAGATACGGCAGGCCATCGAGCCGCCAGAAGAATTCCTCGGGTCGATAGCCGCCGAAAACCAGGTGCGTGTGCGAATCGACGAAGCCCGGCAGGACGCATTGTCCTTTTGCATCGATGATTTCAGCGCCGTCCGCCGCACCTTGCGGCAGTTCGCAATCTTTCCCGACCCAGACGATGACGCCGTCCTCGACAAGCACTGCGCCGTCCGTGATTCTGCCGATCTCGTTCATCGCAGCGCCAGCCTTGACGCCGCCTGCGCAGGTCACGACTTCCGCGGCGTTTTTTATTAGCAGGCGTTGTTTATTTTCTTGCATCGTTTTCACCTCGTTATCCCTTCGCCATCGCTTCGCCGACCACTTTTTCGATCAAGTCTTCACTCGGAATATACGGCAACGTCGCATGCGCTTTACCAGCATAAGTCTTGTTGAACTCGACGACGGTCTCGATCGAATGCTCATTGCGCGCCCAGGCCCGGCGCACTACGCCGCCCATGACGTCCCAGAGCATCGCCGATTTTAATATTTCGTCGACCCTGGCGCTGCCGTCGAGCACCATGCCGAAGCCGCCGTTGATCGATTTGCCGATGCCGACGCCGCCGCCGTTGTGCAGCGCCACCAGGCTCATGCCGCGCGCCGCGTTGCCCGCGAAACATTGCACCGCCATATCGGCCATGACATTGCTGCCGTCTTTAATATTCGACGTTTCTCTGAAAGGAGAATCGGTTCCGCTAACGTCATGATGGTCGCGGCCAAGCATGACCGGGCCGATTTCACCGTTTCGCACCATTTCATTAAAACGCAGCGCGATCGCTTTGCGGCCTTCCGCATCCTGATAGAGGATGCGCGCCTGCGTACCGACGACCAGTTTGTTCTTTTCCGCATCGCGAATCCAGATATAGTTGTCGCGATCCTGGCCGCGCCGCTTGGGATCGATGCAGTCCATCGCCGCTTTGTCGGTTTTCGCAAGGTCGCTGGCTTTGCCGCTGAGGCAGACCCAACGAAACGGCCCGTAGCCGTAGTCAAAGAGTTCCGGCCCCATGATGTCTTCGACATAAGAAGGGAAAATGAAACCGTCCTTTTCATCGTGTCCCGTTCTTCGCGATCTCGCTGACGCCGGCGTCATAAATCGCCTTCATGAACGCATTGCCGTAATCGAAGAAATAGGTGCCCCGACTGACCAGCGTCTTGATCAGCTCAAAGTGATGCTTCAGGCTTTGTTGCACCAGTTTCTTGAATTGATTGCGATCATGCCCCAAAAGTTCGGTTCGCTGCGCAAAACTCAGCCCCTGCGGGCAATAGCCGCCGTCATGCGGCACGTGACAGGAGGTTTGATCCGAAAGCAGCGGGATCTTGACGTCATTCTTGACCGCATATTCGAGCAGATCGACGATATTGCCGTGATAAGCGATCGACACCGGTTCTTTGCGTGCCTGCGCCGCACTCGCCCAGGCGAAAACTTCGCCGAGATCGTTCGACGCCTTGTTGATCCAGCCCTGTTCGAGGCGCGTTTTGATGCGCGATTCATCGACTTCGGCGATAATGCCGACGCCGCCTGCGATTTCAATCGCCTTCGGCTGCGCACCGCTCATGCCGCCGAGTCCCGACGAGACAAAAAGCGTGCCTTCCAGATCTCCGTCGGCCGGCAGCCCCAGGCGTTTGCGGCCCGCCGTCAGCAGCGTGTTGAACGTCCCGTGGACGATGCCCTGCGGTCCGATATACATCCAGCCGCCCGCGGTCATCTGCCCGTAATTGGCAACACCCATCTGTTCGGCGATCTCCCAGTCGTCCTGATTGTCGAACATGCCGATCATCAGTGCGTTGGTGATAATGACGCGCGGCGCTTCCGGCTTTGAGGCGAAGAGTCCGACCGGGTGTCCGGACTCGAGCACCAGCGTCTGCTCCTGCGTCATCACTTCGAGATATTTTTTGATCAGTTGGTACTGCATCCAGTTTTGGCAGACGCTGCCGGTCTCGCCGTAGGTGACCAGTTCATAAGGATAGAGCGCCACCGCATGATCCAGATTGTTGTCGATCATCACCTGGAACGCCTGGCCTTCGATGCAGCGCCCCTTGTACATTTCAATCGGCTTGCCGGTGATTTCTTCTTTCGGCATATAGCGATAGCCGTAAATGCGTCCGTATTTTTTCAACTCCTGCATAAATTCCGGCGCCAGCGTCGCATGCAGTTCTTCCGGAATATAGCGCAGCGCATTTTTCAGCGCGACCTTTGTCTGTTCCAGGCTTAAACGAAAACCGCGATCCGGCGCACGCCGGATTCCGGCCTTGAACTGCGGCGCTTCAGGCAATACCGCATCCAGTTTGATTTCCATGACCTCCTTGACCTGACTGTTTGTGATCGACATCTTCATCGCTCCTCCTTTTGTTTATCGGGCCAGTCCCTTCAGACGGCATAATGCGTCAACGATGCCGAAGATCAGCACCATCGCCAAGCGCGATGTGGCGTTGTCGCGGTCAAAACGCGGCGATACTTCCGCAATGTCGAAACCGACGACTTTGTTGCTGCGCAGAATATGTTTCAAGAATTTCAAAATGTCTTCCGGCTGCAGCCCCATCGGCTGCGCCGAGCTTACGCCGGGGGCAAAGGCGGATGAGACAACATCCGCACAAAGCGTCAGATGGACGTGCTCCGTCTCTTGCAAAAACGCATCCAGACGGTCGATGACCTCGTCATCCTTACGCGCCGCGACTTCGCCCGCCAAAATATACTGTACGCCGCGCCGCTTGGCTTCGTTGAACAATTCCAACGTGTTGCTGCTGCGCTGAATACCGAGACAAAAATATTTGAAAGCCTCATCAAGCGCCTCCGCCTCTTGCGCGATCTGGCGAAACATCGTGCCCGAACTGCCGCTTTCCGGCAGCGGTCTCAGATCGAAATGCGCATCGAAGTTGATGATGCCGAGTTCCGCTTTGCCGTAAGTCTTGCGCAGCGCATCGGCCTGGCCGCGATAATGCCCCAGCGCCGTCTCATGACCGCCGCCCAGTACGACCGGGAAGAAGCCCGCCTGCCGGATCCGACTGACCGCTGCGGCAAGCGCGTTCTGACTCGCGACCAGGTCGCCGTCCTGACAGAGGATGTTGCCCGCATCCACCAGCGTGACCTCCTCAGAAAAAGCACACGGCACATTGGTCAGTTCTTTGCGGATGCTAAGCGGTCCCAGCGAAGCGCCTTCCCGCCCTTTATTGCGTTTGATTCCTTCGTCGCAGCAAAAGCCGATCAGCGCGATGCCCAGTTTGCCCGGCTGCGGCGCGCCCGGTTGCCGCAAATCCCAGCCTTTCATCCATTGATGCCAGCGAAAGGCGGCATAGTTTTCCGTACTGTCGATTCGTCCCTGCCAACCGGACATATCCGGCGCGGCGTATTGATGCTTTTCCATCGTTCTCCCACCTTTCGTCAAAATAAATAGGCCAGCTTATTTTCAGTTTACGCCGCTAGCGTCGATAAATAGTCGAAAGATTTCGCAATCCGCTTTTCGGCATAAAAAAAGAGCGCCGCATTTTTTTGCGTCGCTCTGAGACTGTCGAAAAAACGAAAGCAAGCGGGATGTTTTTACACGAAGAGCCGAAGAAGGGAAGGAAGATTTTTTCTTTCATCGCGTTTTCATTTCGCAGCGCGTGCGTTCAATAATCGCCGACTGATTGGCATCGCGATATTTCGCGAGGAATTCTTCGGCCTTAGCCAGGTGTTCCTGCGCAGCTGCCCCATCGCCCGCACGGCATGCGATCCGCGCCAGCACGCAATTCAGCGTACAGTGGCCGCGCTGGCACCAATAGCCCATCTGGCCGCCGAACTGTTCGCCGACGACAAGCGCCAGCTCTAAATGGCGTTTAGCCGCATCGTAGCGTCCCAATTCAAACGCCGCATAACCGGCATTGATGTAAAAAATCGTCAGACCTTCGCCGACCGTGGCTTGCCCATGCAGACGGATCGCGGTCTCGTAATGGCGCAGCGCCTCGTTCCAGTCCCCTTGGCCGCCTCGCAGATCGCCGATATAATTATAGGCCGCGGCAATATGGGCCGCGTACCCGTCGCCGCGGCCATTCAAACGTTTAAAAAGCGCGATCGATTGACGGTAACTCTGTTCGGCCCGTTCGTCTTCGCCGCGCAGCGCATAAGCGATTCCTTTGAAACGCAGCGCTGCGCCAAGGATGGTCTCGCGTTTGGCATCGGCCGCCGCGCGGATCAATTTATCGGCGAACGCTTCGATTATCCGGTCGCGCCGCGTCTGAATCGCGCAGTAAATTACCTGTTGATAGCCCTTGACGCGATACTCCTGATATTCGCGCAGCGCAGCCAGGCGCAGCAAGCGATGAATCGCCCGCAGCCCCTGACGGTGCTCGCCCAGCCAGATATGGTAGCGACCCGACATTTCCCAGTACGCCGCCTGATAGCGGCTGATCCGTTCTTCGCCAAGCGCCCGTTTGGCCGCAGCCGCGATCAGCTCTTCCAGTTGCTGCAGATGCTCGGTGATCTGTCGGCGGTCATAGTCGCCGCCGACCGCGACCGCGGCGCTCAGTTCGGGAAACATCTCATAGTGCGGACAGGAATAGCGTTCGGCCAGACGGATGCGATATTCGATCGCCTTCGCCTCTTCGCCCGCCTGAGCAAAATGATGAATCGCCGCGTATAAGAGTTCACGCGCACCGTCAACGCTCTGCATCCGCTCTTCCAGATGCAGGCCGATGCGGTGATGCAGCATCCTGCGACGGGACGCCGATAATTGTCCGTAAACGAATTCACGAATGCAGCCGTGACAGAAGCGGTACGTCAGATGACTGCGCCCCGGCTGTATTCCTTCTTCCAGCAGTTTCTGCTTTTGAATCTCTTCGATCGCTTCGACCAGTTCAAACTCATTCAAGCCTGCAACCGCAGTTAACTCTTCATAACTGGCATCGCGAAAGAAGACCGAAGCAGCAGCCAGCACTTTACGCGCCTTCTCGGACAATTGTCCGACGCGTTCCGTCAAGACGCTGTGCAAACGCGGCGAAAGACGTCCGACGCCTTCGCCCAGCTGCAGCAATTTAAAGCACTCTACCAAAAACAGCGCATTGCCCTCGGTATATTCATAGAGCTTCTCCTCAAGCTGCGGGTCGAGACTCGCCGTATCCAAAGCCAAAGCGGCAAAGCGCTCGACTTCGCTGCGACTGAAGCGTTCGACAGGCAGCCATTCGATCGCCTGTCCGGTCTGCGGCTCGCCGAAGCGTTGCGCAAACCCACTCAGCGCTTCGCTGCGGCAAGTCGCCAGGCAATCGATCTGCGAAGCGCTGCCGCGCAGAACCTGCTGCAATACATTATAGCCTTGCTGATCCAGCCACTGCATGTCTTCGATCACGAGCAGCAAACGACAATGTCCGGCCAGTAATTGCAATAAACCATGCATCACTTCCTGCGCCATCGTGACCTGCAATGCATGAACATCCATCGGACGCGCGAACTCTTCCTCGCTTCGCTCGAGCGCAATCGCCGGAAAGAAATACGAGATCACCTGCCGCCAGGAAGCCGGCATTTCGATCCCCCTGCGCCTGATCTCTAACATAACCTGGCTAAAAATAGCGCTCCATGCCTTATAAGGATATGCTTCTTCGACTTGGTAGCACTGGGTGCGCAAGAGCAACGTCTCGCCGTCCGCTAGTGATTCGAACACATTGCGCAGCAGCGCGCTTTTCCCGACGCCTTGCTCGCCATGCAGCACCAGAAAACGCGGCAAGGAATCCGCCGCTTTGGGTTGGCGCAGCCAGTCAAGCAGCCTTCGACGCTCGCTTTCGCGAGCGAAAAACAATTCCGCCTGGCTGCTTTTTTCAGCGCCTGCGTCATTTTCTTTGCGTCGCAGTGCCAGCTCTGCAATTTCTTTCGTCTTGGCATCCGGGCGGATGCCCAGTTCGCATTGCAGTTTACTTTCTAATTTCTGATAGATCGCAATGACTTTGTTGTCCGCGCCCGCCTGGCTATAAATGCGCATCAGCGAACGGTAGGCGCTTTCATTGTATTCATCGATCGCGATCAAACGCTTCAGGCAGCTCTTCGCCGGTTCATATTGTTTCTCTTTCAACAACGCCGCGCCGCGCCGCGTAAGACGCGACAAATAGATTTCGCGCAATTCCTGACGCTCTTCGTTCACCCATTCTTCAAACAGCGCCGCATCCTTGCAATAAAACCCGGCAAGGAATTCGCCGCCGTACGCCGCTTCGTCCTCTTCTTCGCCCTCCAGCAAACGGGCGACATCGGTCGCTCCGCTGCGTTTCGAATCAAGCAGCAATAGCGAACGGGACGGCGTCTGAATCAGGCTTTCGCCGAACATTTTCTTCAGCAGATACAAGGTGTTGCGCAAATTTTTCTTAGCCGCTTCATCATCCATCTCGCTCCAGAGGAGCGCAGCCAGTTCCGCGCGGCTGCAGCTTTTTTTCACCAGCAGATAATAAAGCAGCGCTTCCATCTTGGCAAACGGGAACACGACCCGCTTTCCATTCCAGTCGATCGCCGCCGTTCCCAGCATCCTCGCCGTCAGCACTCTTTCATCCCTCCCAACCCCCGGACTGCATAGCTATGTTCAAGAAGCCACCCCGGCTGCATGGCCTTGGTGGCTTCTTCGATTAACTAATTTGCCTCTCTTCTGTTTCGCGACTTTCGTCGCGCAGCACTTGTGCAAACTGATTGACGAGCGCAGCGTCGAATTGCGTTTCGCTGCCGCGCATCAATTCGGCCAACGCATCATCGGTCGAAAATTGGTAACGACGATAGACGCGCTTGATTGTCATCGCGGAATAGGCGTCGACGATCGCGAGAATCCGTCCGCTGAGCGAAATATCGTCGCCTTTCAGCTGATTCGGATAGCCTTTGCCGTCATAGCGTTCATGATGCTGACCGATCGCATTATAGACAGCAGTCGGCATCGAAAAGGTATGCAACAGATTCAGACCGTAGTTCACATGCTTTTGTATCGACTGATACTCGACCTGACTCAGTTTGCCCGGTTTCCGCAGAATCTCATTCGGTACTGCGATCTTGCCGATATCATGCAGCCAGCCTGCCAAACGGATATTCTCGACCATTTCTTCGTCCAAGCCGATTTTTCGGGCCAGCAATACGCCATACTGCGCCACATACAACGAGTGCAAAAATGTGTACATGTCTTTTTGCGACAGCACGGTCAAAATATCGCGGTAGTCTTCCGGCATTTCCGCGTTAAACTGGCAGGTGGTCTGCTTCGTCTTGCGCGACAGCTTATAGGCATACATCTCTTTGTCCGCAAAATCGACCAGTTCTTCTACATTGCCTTGCCGCTCCGGATCCGCTTGCGCCAAACCATAGGAAAATTCAACCTGCACCGGCGAAATATCGGGGTCGGCCGTATAACGCTGGCCCTTGAGTTCTTCGATTTGCTGCGTGACCGCCGCACGCTGCTTGCCAATATCCGGCAAGATCGCGATAAATTCGTCGCCGCCCAAACGGCCAATAATCGCCTTTGCGCCCCACAGTTCGCGCAGCCGCTGCGCAAATTGCATCAGGATCCGATTGCCGATAAAATGACCGTATGTGGCATTTACATTCTTAAAATTATCCAGATTGAGCAGTACGAGCATGCAATCATTGCCCCGCGCCAACAGTTCCTGCCCCAGCGTGATCGTATGCGTGAACGTGTGCAGCCCGGTTAATGGATCAGTAATACTGGCTCGGTAAAAACGATTGCGCTCCAGCGCTAAATTACGCAAGGCTCCGGCCATTCCGACCAGAAAAACCATTGCCAACGCGATGGTTTTCTCTGCCATCGTCGAACTGATCGACACCCAGCCGATCGCAATTGCAAGGAGTCCCACCCCATACATATATGCCCACCAGTGATTCTTTCCCTGGTATTGTTTCAAACGCAGCATGACGACTCCTATCTATGATTTAACAAAATCCATGGCAAAGCGTATTTACGCACCTTTCTATTTTACCGCATTGCTTTTTTATGCGTCAATGAAAATCAGTCGATAAACCGCTTATTTTTCCCAGTTTCTTGCCCGCTCACTCTCGCGTTGGCAAAACGCTTCTTTCCCACTCTTTCCCGGCAGGAATTCGCGTTAGCAGCAGCGAAGTAGTTTGGCAAATACTTGAATTAGCGAAAGGGGCTGAGTTTCATGGGCGACAGCATCCACAAACCGGAAAAATTTCGCGTTGTTCTGGGAAATACCGACCGCAGCGCGGCAGAACTGCTTAGCTATCTGCGCCGACACGCTCCCGATCTGGCCGGCGTCCATATTGAACCGGTCACCGTCAAACCCGCCAAGATCGGCGAAGTCGTTTTTGAATTCCACATTCCCTGCGGCCATATGTCCGAGTCGCAGCTAAACGCGATCTTGTCGCAAGTTTCGGAGTGCATGTACCAGGTAGAGAAACTGGAACGCATCTGAAAGAAAACCGCAGATGGACTAAGCGCAAGCTGTCGCTTAGCCGCTTCTGCGGTTTTTCATTTGCCAACGAATAAAAGCAATCTACGCTGACGCAAAGGAGTCTGATTTCATGCAAACTTGTCCCGATTGGCTGCGCGAATATCCCGGCGCGGTCACGATCTGCGATCCCCAAGGCATCATCCTTTACATGAACGAACGCGCCGTCACGGTATTGGCGCAGGGCGACGACAGTCTGATCGGCCAAAATCTGCTCGGCTGCCATCCGCAGCCGGCGCGCACTAAACTAGCCGAGCTGCTGGCTGCGCAGGGAACGAACAGCTATACGATCGAGAAGAACGGCGTCAAGAAATTGATCCACCAGTCGCCCTGGTATCAAGACGGCGTCTTCGGCGGCCTGCTCGAACTTTCGATTGAAATTCCACGTGAGATGAAACATTATATCCGTACGCCGAAGTAAAAAGAAAAAAACAGAATGTGATAACAGAAACGAATAGAAGGATTAAAGGAAACGATAACACGAAGAAGCGAAGCGGGCCGATCGTATCGGCCCGTTGGGAAGAAAGGAAGAAGAATTTAAAAATCCTTCCGATCTTCCCTTCTTCAACTCTTCGTGTAAAAAACGTCCCACTTGCTTTCATTTTGTCGACAGTCTCAAAAACCGCCTCACGGCGGTTTTTTCTTTCTTATTTACGGAATCCGATCTTCGCACGGCACCTTCGTCTGGCAAAGTCCGCAACCGACTTCCTGATAGCCGTATTCTTCGCTTACTGCGTTTACGGCATCGCCGTAAACATATTTCTTGCACCGCTCTTTGTCATGACCTTGCTTCGACAGCGCTCCCGCCGGACAACGACCGATGCAGATGCCGCAGCGTCCCGCTTGCGAATAGAGGCAGTATTCGCGGTAGGCCGCATAAGGCCGCTCCGTTACCGCAAGCGGCAGATCGGTAATGATGCTGCCAAGACGGTGTGCGATTCCCTTGCTTGTGATCAAACCGTCGTTCAAGCCGAAGGTTCCAAGACCTGCGATATGCGCGATATGACGCTCCGACCAATTCGACGCAATGCCGACCGGCGTATCGACGAAGGTTTGCCAGACAGGACTCAGTTGGGGCGCGATAGCATGACCGCCAAGCTGCATGATATACGAGGTCATATGACGGCGCAGCGCCATATTGAACTCCTCACCCCGACTGCGAACTTCAGCCCACTCACGCGCGGGGTAACGGACCGCCGCGCGGTTCGCCGACCTTGCTTCGAGGGCGATCGGCAGTACCCAGCAGATTACGCTGGCGGCTTGCCAGGTCTCTTCCTCGCCGGATTGCTCCACCACTTCCTGCGGCGTCAAATGAAACGCGCCGATGATCTGTTTCTGAGCGGTGAATAACGGATCGGTCGCAGCAGCAACTCCGACCAGCGGTTCTTCAAAGAGCGGCATCAAACCGCTCTTACGACGTTCTTCCTCGGCTGCCGCAACGAAGCGATTGATTTCGGCGACAAGCGCAGTTTGCATCTTTGCTTCCCCCTTGTTGTCTCATTTCTTTTCCGCTTCGCCGGCCAAGTTTAGATTGATATGGCAATAACCGGCCGGATTGCGCCTTAAATAATCCTGGTGTTCTTCTTCCGCCGCATAAAAATTCCGTTTTGGCTCCACTTCGACAACGATCTTGGACGCATAATTCTTTTGCTGCGCCGTAAGAAAGACCATGATCTTCACTTGATCCGCCTCTTCGCGATAATAGATGCCGCTGCGATATTGCGTGCCGTAATCGTTACCCTGACGGTTCAGCGCGGTCGGATCGATGATGCGAAAAAAATGTTCCAGCAACATGCCGAGCGGCAACACGCTCTCCTCATAGACGATCTCACAGACTTCCGCATGAGCGGTGTTTCCCGCACAGACCTGCTGATAAGTCGGATTCTCTACGTGCCCCTGTCCATAACCGACCGTCGTATCAAGAACGCCCTTCAATTGCTGAAAATAAGCCTCCACGCCCCAAAAACATCCGCCGGCCAACCATATCTTCTTCATCGTCCACCACCGCCTTCGCCCCGTCATCTATGATCGGAGTCTTTTTCCGCTTCCCGCTTAGGGATTCAGCACAAAACCGTATTTTTCAAAAATCGCTTTGCTTTCCGCTGCGCCGAGGAACGCGGCGAACGCATCGGCCGCAGCTCCCTGCTTCGTCCCCGCCAAAACCGCTAGCGGATATACGATCGCCTCATGACTTCCGGGCGGCGCGGCGGCGATGATTTTCACCTTGTCGCTGCTCAGCGCATCCGTCTTATAGACCGCGCCGATATCGGCATTGCCTGTCTCAACATACGCCAGCACCGACCTGACGTCTTTCGCCTGAACCGCCTTCGCCTTGACCGCTTCTTCAATGCCCAGCTTCTTCAAGACTTGTTGCGTGTATTGTCCGGCCGGTACGCTTTCCGGCGCACCCATCGCAAACTGTCCGACATCCGCTTTCGCCAGATCGGCGAAGGCGCTTACGCTTGTCTTGGAAGTTTTCGGCGCGATCAGTACCAGCTGGTTGAGCAGTAAGTCTTTCCGGCTGCCCTCTTTAAGCATTTTTTTCTTGGCCAAGCCATCCATCTGCTTGGCCGCCGCTGAGATAAAGATATCGACGGGCGCGCCCTCTTCAATTTGTTTTTGCAGCGCACCTGAAGCGCCGTAATTAAACGACAACTTCACCTGCGGATTTTTCGCCTGATAAACCTGTTGAATTTCATTCAGTGCATCGCGCATGCTCACCGCCGCCGATACGGTCAGTTCCACCGGCTGGTTAGCCGCCTTTTTTTCCGCTGCGCAGCCGCTAAGGGCCAGCGCCAACACGCATACGAGGAGACAAATCTGTTTCAGTTTCTTCATTTTTCTAACCGCCTTTCTGCATATCGAGTTTTTTTATTGCCGCGATAAACTTCTGCACTTGACCGAATACGGCAGTATCCATGATAAACGCTGCACCAATACGCCAATCAGCACACAGTAGCAGGGAATCAAAATGGCCTGCGACGCCAAACGCCCCGGCAGCGTAAGCCAGAACGGCAGCGCAAAATGCAAACTGAGCAGCGCCGGCGTAATCAGCAGCGACACCACTCCCTGGCTGATCCCAATTGCCAGATAGATTTTCCAGGTCGCGATTTCGGCCCAGGGACGCCGGATCAAAATTCCGGCAAGCCAGCCATGCAAACCGGCCGCCAACGTAAAGGTCGGCAGATATAAGCCGCTGGGCGAAATCGCAAACCCGGCCAGGTCGCCCAGGACGCCAAGCAAAAAACCGGCACGCGCGCCGAGCAGCAAGCCGCCCAGCACCAGCGGCAGCGAACCGAAACCCAGGCGGATGCCATCAACGCCTTCAAACGGTATGCGTACGCTGAAAAAACGCGTCAGTATGATATTTAAAGCCACTAACATCGCCATATAGGCAATCGTTCTTGTCGTAAAATGCATCTTTCTCCTCCGCCCTTTGCCATGTTATTGGTAAGATACGTCTTCGCCCGCCTCTTTTCCTCCCCATTCAGCAAACCTTCTCCCCGTCTTTTGACAATCCGGCGACTTTTCTATAGAATAAAATAAGAAATGGTCATGTTTTTCTCATCCCAGCTGTAGCGGAAAACCAAGGTCTGTCAACGCGGACTCTTTTTTTTTACCCGACTGCAAGCAAAGGAGGTTTTTTTTTGAAAAAGATCACGCGCAAGCAACTTTTCTGCAAGGCGATCATGCTTTTTTCCGGCTCGGTCCTGGCGGCAGCGGGTTTGGAATTCTTTCTGGTTCCCAACCACATCATCGACGGCGGCATCGTCGGCCTCTCGATCATGGCGAGCTATCTGACCAATGCCCCGCTGAGCTGGTTCGTTATCGCGCTCAATCTTCCTTTTCTTTATCTTGGCTATAAGAAAATCGGCAAATCATTTGCCTTATCGACGATGTTTTCGATTATTTCTCTCTCGTATTGGCTCTCGGTCTTTCATCCGCTGGCCGAAGTCACGCATGATTTATTCCTCGCCGCGGTATTCGGCGGCATCATCGTCGGCATCGGCGTCGGCCTGATCATTCGCTATGGCGGTTCGCTTGACGGCACGGAAATCGTAGCCATTCTGATTGACCGGCGCAGCGGTTTTTCCGTCGGCGAAATCATCATGCTCTTCAATCTTTTCATCTTGGGCGGTTCCGGATTTCTCTTGGGCTGGGACAAAGCGATGTATTCGCTTGTGACATATTTTATCGCCTTTAAGATGATCGACATCACGATTCAAGGCGTCGACGAATCCAAAGGCGTGCTGATCGTCTCCGACCAGCATCAGGAAATCGCGGCCGCCTTGATGGATCAACTGGGCCGCGGCGTCACGGTCTTTAACGGGGAGGGCGGATTTTCCGGCGAAACCAAGAAAATCCTTTATTCCGTGATCACCCGTCTGGAAATCTCGCAGCTGAAAATCATCGTCAGCGAAATCGACGAGTCTGCCTTTGTCACGATCCAGGACGTCTATGACGTTGTCGGCGGCATGGTAAAAAAGAAAGCGTCGCATTAGGCGCGGCAAAAGGAGCTACACGCATGAAATCATTCACCGCTTACACGATCACGGCCGAACACGCCGGTCTAAGCGTCGAGACCTACCTGAAGCAAGTGTTGCAGCTCTCCGGTCGCAAGCTGCAGAAACTGACGCGGCAAAAAGGCATCCGACTCGGCAATAAGCCAACCTTTCTAACCCGTTTGCTTAAAAACGGCGACATTCTACGCATTTTGACGCTCGAAGACAGCGGCTACGGGGTGGAGCCGGAAAGCGGCGCGGTTTCGATTCTCTTTGAAGACGAAGACGTCTTGGTCATCGACAAGCCGCCCTATCAACTGGTGCATCCCGCCGGACGGACCACGCACGGCACCGTGGCCAATTATCTGGCCTTCGAGCTTAGCCGGCGCGGCATACTCTGCACGATCCGCCCGCTGCACCGTCTGGACCGCGATACTTCGGGCTGCCTCTTGTTCGCCAAGAATGCGCAAAGTCAAACGCGTCTTGAAGAACAGCTCAAAGAGCGCCGTTTGAAACGCAGCTACCAGGCGCTGGTCGAGCTCGCGCCGCAACCGTCCGACGGCACGATCGACGCAGCAATCGGCGAACATCCGTCGCAGCCGAATCGAAGAGCCGTCACGCCCAAAGGGGATTCGGCCGTGACGCACTATCGCACCCGCCAAAGCTACAATAACGGCGCGCTGCTCGAACTCGAACTGGATACCGGTCGCACGCATCAGATTCGCGTTCATCTTGCACACATCGGTTCGCCGCTTCTCGGCGACGGCATGTACGGCAAGCGCAGTCCGCTCCTGTCGCGTCAGGCGCTGCACGCTTACCGCATTCGCTTCTTTCAGCCAAGCAGCGGCGAAGAAATATGTGTGGAAGCCCCTTTGCCAAACGACTTTCTGCGCGCGATCAGTGCATTAGAAAAAGGCAGCATGTAATACTCTTTTTAAAAAGCAAAGACACGAAAGGAGCTTTCTCCACTTCGTGTCTTTGGTTTTTCTTCATGTCTTCGTGTTGAAATAAATTCACTGCTAAAATAAATGAGCGGTCAGCACCATTCTCAGTCCTAATGCGAAAAGGCAGAGTGCCAGGAGAAAAATCAGCGCCTTCGAACGCACCTTCATCGACAGCTTCGCGCCGGCCTGCGCGCCGATAACGGCGCCGACGCCGATCGGCAGCGCGGCCTCGAATACGATATTGTTCAGCAAGTAGTGTGCGACGACGCCGAAAAAGCTTGATATCGCAAGCACGAAATGCGATGTGGCCGCTGCGACATGCGCCGGAAAACCCAGCAGACAAATCATCGCCGGCACATGGATGACGCCGCCGCCGATGCCTAAGATGCTTGAGAGGAAACCGATCAGCATGCTCAGTGCAACGCCCAGCAGTCGATTATAATTAAAATTGGCCTTATCAAACGCTTTTTCCTGCCCTTTAAGCGAAAAACGAAAGAACATCAATAGCGCCAGCAGCATCAACACGCCGCCGAATGCGACGCGAAATCCGCTGCCGGAAAAATACTGTATCAGGTAGCCGCCCAGAAAAGCGCCCGGTATCGTCGCTACGCTGAAGCGCAGCGCGGCATCGTAATAGACGCGCTGTTGCCGGATATAGGCGATGCTGCCGGACACAGCGTTTAAGAAAACGACGGCAAGCGACGTTCCGGCCGCTTGTTGCGGCTCCCACTGCAAGAGCAGAATAAAAAAGGGCACCAAAAACAGGCCGCCGCCGATTCCGACCATGGTGCCAAAACCGCCCACCGCAAGACCTAACAGTAGAAAACCGCCGCTTAGCATAAGCACCTCCGAACGAATCGCATCCTAGCATCATCAATCGCTGCATTTTACCGCGTGCGTCGAAAAAAGGCAAGCCCCTTTTCTCCGGTCTTGCCTTTAATTCTTCGCGCGGCACAGCATATTGGGTTTCTGCACCTTATCCTGATACATCCTTGCATCCGCTTCTTTGAACGCGGCTATCATCGTCGCCTGCTCATCGCCTTGCAGCGACAAACCGACCGAAATGCTAAGATCGTTCGCTTTAGCCGCCTCATTATGCTGCTCGACGGCAAGCTGGATGCGTTCCTTCAACTGTTCAAGCAGCCGCCAGTCGGCATCGGGAACCAAAATCGCAAACTCATCGCCGCCGATGCGCGCCACCATATCGCAGGGACGAAAAGTTTTTTTCAGTACCTCCGCCGCGGCCTGCAACATCCGATCCCCCGCTTCGTGTCCCTGTGAATCATTAATTCGTTTGAGACCATCCATGTCGCAGACCAGCACGCCGGTCTTCCCTTGCCTTCGTTTGCCCAAACGCTGCATTTCCTGTTCAAAATAAGCACGGTTGTATAAACCCGTCAAGGCATCGTGCATGCTGATGTATTTGACTTCTTCGTACGCGCTTTCCAGTTCGCGCGTCCGCTCATTGAGCAGCCGCGTTCTAGCCTGCACTTTTTCCTCCAGCTGCCGGTACACATGGATATTTTCCAGAGAAATAGCCGCTTGCGATGCCACCACTTGCAAGATTTCGATTCTCTCCGGCGTAAAAGCGCCTTTGATTAAATTATTTTCCAGATACAAGACGCCGATGATCTTCTTCTGCGTGCAAACCGGCATGCAGAGTATCGAAAGGGGTTCATGCTTCAGTACATACGGATCGTTGGCAAACAGGCGATCGGTCAGCGCATTTTGAATCACGACGCTTTCTTCCGTACGCAGTACATAATTGACAATGCCGGTCGCATAAGCAACCTCGTCCTCCTCGCCTTCCAACACCGGCAGTATCCTGCATTGCGCGCCCGTCATATCCGCCTGTCCTTCCACTTTCACTTCAAGACCTTCTTGCGCAAGAAAGACGCCGCGCTGCGCTCCGGCATTCTCCATTACAATGCTCATCATCTTCATGATCAACTGTTCATAATTCATTTCACTGGACAACATCTGCGCAATCTTCACGATGCTCGACCAGTCAAACGTTTGCGGCGCCGTCAAATGGAGCTGATTTTTGCTTTGCGCAGCATCGCCTTCCTCCGCTTTCAGCCATAGGTAGAGATATTGCTCGCGCATTCGTTTGGCCTTGTTTTCCGCGCCCCACTGACGATAAAGCTGATAGGCCGCCATCCGGTAGGAACGCGCAATCGTTTCCTTGCCCTGCCTTTGGTAAAATGCGGCTGCACGCTCGTTCGCCAGCGCAGCGTCTTGCAAGAATCCGTTCTCCTGCGCGCCTTCAATCGCTTCGTCAAAGGCGGCCGCCGCTTCGCTGTGATTGCGCTCGCTCGCGTATCTTTCCGCTTCGAGCAGACGGTATTTATAACCATGCGTGTGCGGCGCGTTTTTGGCCCAGAGCCGCAGTTGTTTCATCTGTCTTTCGATCTCGCTTCGCTCCTGATCGCTTATCTGCTCATACTCCATCAGATAAAGAAGCGTACTGTAAAAATAAAAGACCGGCTGATTGATCGTCGACAACACGCTCGCCAGATACGGTTTCGCCAGGCGCATCGCTGCGAGCGCCTCTTTATATCGCCCCAGGAACAAATGCAGCAGCATCGCGTTGCTATGCCTGTAGTAAAGTTCGTTCTTATCTTTTTCCGTTTCCTCGCTCGGCAAAGGCATAACCGCCTCTCTGGCCTCCGGCTCTGCGCGGCGCAAATGCAAAACCAACTGCGCAAACGAGCAAGTGTATGCATATTGCGTTTCCTGGCACAATTCATTCTTCATTTTTTCGGCGGCAGCCAGCAGATCGGCCTCGACGTCGGCCAGCGGCGCACCGGAAAAGAAAGAATGAAAACCATAGGCCAGCAACGCCCACGCAGCATATTCAAGATCCCCGTCAGCCAGCGCCGCGCGATAGGCACGCATGAATTCCGCAATCACCTGCTTTAGCGGATCTTTCCAGTGTGCGGCAAACAGATTGCCGACAAGCATCGTCTTGCCGACCGCCTCCTGATCATTGCCGTGCTCGATTGCCGCCAAAGCAAATTTGGCAAATTTATAACCGGTCGCGATATCGCCGAGCATGCCGCCGACAAGGACGCCGTAGAGGCAATAAGCGAACGGACTGCGTGAAGACGCGCCGTATTTAACGCTGATCCTGATCTGCTTCAGCACCATCAGGACGAACAGCTCCGGTTCCGCCAGATAGGCCGAAGAAGATACCGCCGCCAAAATCCGCAGCACCGCTTCCTTCTTTTTATCGCGCAGCGGCGGCAACTCTTCGAGCGCTTCGAGGCCGCGCAGCTGAAGAAACAGTTTCGTGGCTTCCAGTTGCAGCAATAAATAAGCTTTGGCAATGCGCCTCGGGAAATCGACATCGAGCAGAGCCAGCGCCGTGCGCGCCAGTTCGACCGCTTCGCCCGCCTTGCCTCGCGCTAACAGCGCCCGGATTTGAATTTCATAAATCGCGACGCGCACAAAAGGATCCTCGGTATTGGCGAATACGCTGGCGCTATAGGTATGCATCAGCTCATACGCGCCGCAGGAATAAGCGACTGCCGCCGCCTGCAGATATACGTCAAGCGCCAACGCCGGATTTTTTTCCCAGGCATCCGTTCCGAGCAGCTCCAACGCGCGCTGAAAATGCAGCAGCGCCGTGTTGAAGGCGGAGGAACGTTTGGCCCTTTTTCCCGCCCAGTAATTCAAAGCGCCGAGTTCGCGCAGTTCTGCCGGATCGCTGATTAACGCCTGCGCCGCATTCAGATGGCTGACCATATCGAAGATCCGACTTTCACCGCCCACCGTCTTTTCCTGTTCGCGCAAAATACGGCCGATTTTCAAATGCAGCTCGCTGCGCTGCGTTTCGCTGAGCAAACTTTGCGCCGCCTGATGAATGCTGTCATGAGCAAAACGAAAGAGCGAATCGACCTTTGCCGCCTGAATATATTTATACGCCGGGTCGAGCGGCTGAATGAAGCCTTCCTGCAGGGCATTCCACAGCGCGGCCGCGGTTCGATGCTGCCGTTTCGGCTCAAGTTCGGCCAGGAGCGTGAAGGAAAAACGGTTGCCAAGCAGCGCAGCCAAACTGAGCACCCGCTGCGTGTCATCCTTCTGGTTTTTGATCCGTTTGCGCAGAAGCTCGACCATACTGTCGGAGATGCCTGCGTTTTGGATGCCGCTCAGTTCCCATCGCCAAGACATCGCCTGGTAATCAAACCAAATCAGATGCTGTTTTTCCAGCTGCAGCACTATTTCATTGATAAAAAAAGGCACGCCGTCCGTTTTATGCCGGATCAGTTCCGCCAGCTCCCGCACCTCGCTTGCCTCTTTTTTCAGCGCATCCGCCAGCATCTCCTCGACGGCAGAGAGCGTAAGCGGCAAAAGATGAATCTGCTTAACGTCGCCGCGCTTTCTTTTTTCCAGCTCTTTTAGCGCAACGCTCAGCGGATCGAATTCATCGACGCTCTCTTTTCGGTACGCGCCGATCAGGTAGAGATAGGCGTGCTCCTTGGCTAAGACCAGCGTGCGTAAGAGTTCGAGCGACGCCGTATCGATCCATTGCAGATCGTCGAGAAAGACCACCAGCGTCTGCTGTGGGCCGAGGAACGCGCTGATGAATTCACGAAAGACAAAATGAAAGCGGTTCTTGTTCTCGAGCGGCGTCAATTCTTCGACCGCCGCCGCTTCGCCGATCAAATACTTCACTTCCGGCACAACGTCTGTGATGATGCGGCCATGCGCGGCCAATTTTTCCTTCAGGCGTACTTTGAGTTCGGCAATTTTCCCTTCCGGTTCCGTAAGCATGAGGCGCACCAGATCGCGAAACGCATCGAGCAACGCGCTATATGGGATTTCCTGTTTGTGTTTTTCATATTTTCCCGCTACGAAATGCCCGCGCCCCTGCATGACTGCTTTTTGCAGTTCGCTGACAAGCAGACTCTTGCCGATGCCGGAAGGACCGTCGATCAGCATCATTTCAAAACCGCCGCGATAGACCTTTTCATAGCCTCCGACCAGTTCCGCCAGTTCCTGCCTGCGTCCGTAGAGACGCTGCGGGATTTGAAACGCACCCGCATCATCCTTTTGGCCAAGCAGAAATTCTTCGATCCGCCCCTTATGTTCCAGCTGCTCCAGGCAATATTCCAAATCCGCCTTGAGGCCGTACAAACTCTGGTAACGCTCTTCGGCATTCTTTGCCAACAACTTCATGATGATGCGCGAAAGCATGGTTGGAATCTTCTCATTCAGTTCCGTCAACGCCTTTGCTTCTTTCGCAAGCAGACAATGCATCAATTCCGCCGCATCCCCGGCATGCGGAAACAGGCATTGCCGGCCCACGATCTCATAGAATGTCGCGCCCAACGCATAATAATCGGCGCGATAATCGACCATGCGGTTCATGCGTCCGGTCTGCTCGGGCGCCATATAAGCGAGCGTTCCTTCGCCCCTGAGGCGCGCCGCATTCACGATCTTCTCCTGCGTCAGACGCGTCGCATTGCCGAAATCGATGAGCTTTACCTGACCGGTCGCCTCGTTCAGGACAATATTCGCCGGATTTAAGTCTTTATGTATGACCGCCTTGCTGTGCACCGTGCTCAATGCGTCAATCACCTTAAGAAACAAGGTTATTTTTTGCCGCGTGCGCCATCTTGAAAAATCGAAGCTGTTCAACGCCATCGCGCCGTAATCTTCATAGACGATGATGTTCGCGCCGTTTTCCTCGATCATGTCCAACGCCTGTATCACGCCGGGCCCGGCAACTTCTTTGGTCAGTTCATATTCATAACGCAATTGCGCCGCCTTTTCCGCGCTGGGGTATTCTTCATGGCTCATCTTCAAAACGACCGCCTGACGATCTTTTAACGCGGTCGCCCGGTACAGAATGCTGGTCGGGCTCTCATAGATCTTTTCCCCCAGCTCATATTCGCGTGCCAGCATGCTCCACCCCGTCCTTCCCACCCGAATGATGGCGTCTCTGTCCTCTGCGGCGCAATTTACATATTTAACTGAAAGCTTTCTTCTATTTTTTGTAAATTCCTGCTCATAGCTGTAAATTTGTGTAAAATCAAAAACAGCCTTCCTCGGCCGGCCGGGCCAGGGAAAGCTGTTTTTTAGCGAATTTGCAGGATATGCATCGCACCAATGATTTGAATCTGTTCGAGACAAGCCGGAATCAAAAGCGTCTCGCCGGCTGCGACGCTTTCGCGGCCGCCCGGGTACGCAATGACGCCTTGCCCTTCGGTAATGCAGAGAATCATAAAGGAATCCTGCGTGGCAAGGCGTTTCTCTCCGGCACACTGGATTGCCTCCAGCGAAAAATAAGGACAGTGAATCGGCTGGCTAAAATCCAAGCTCGCTCCAACAGCAAAGTCAATAGAGTCCAGCGCTTCGCCGATATGCAGCTCGCGTCTTGCGCCGTCTGCTGCTCTACGATCATAGTCATACAAGCGGTACGTCGTATCCGAGCTTTGCTGTACCTCATAGACCACTACGCCTTCGAGCAGCGCATGAATCATGCCTGCCGGAACAAAAACAAGATCGCCTTTTTTAACGGCAACGGTCTTAATCGAATCTAAAATCCGTCCCTCCTGCATCGCCTGCTCAAGCTGCGCTCTGTCGACGCCGTCTTTAAGACCATAGATGATTCGCGCGCCCGCCTCTGCCTCTGCAACATACCAAGCTTCGGTTTTCCCATTGCCAAGCACGCTGTCTCCCGGATGAACCTGAAGCGAAAGCTTGTCATTCGCATCGATAATTTTAACCAAGAGCGGAAATTCGCGCAGTCGCGCTGCCGTTTTGCCCAATAACTTCTCCCGATAATTCAACATCAGTTCATTTACATCTTTGCCTGCCAGCGCTCCGTTGGCCACCCGGCTAACATCGCCGCCATAACCG
The DNA here is from genome assembly GCA_963667825.1 of Negativicutes bacterium. Lineage (GTDB taxonomy): Bacteria > Bacillota > Negativicutes > SG130 > SG130 > Azotosporobacter. The sequence continues at coordinate 921,718 of OY764022.1, forward strand.
GATAATTCCCAGCTTTCGCCGATCTTTCCCTCCGGCAGTTTACGTTGTAAGAGCGATGCCATCTTCTTCCCGCCCCAGATGCGTTCTTTATAAATCGGTTCAAATTTTAGCGGATACATCGTTTTGTCCTCCAGGCGCATAAGATAGTGTCATTCCTAATAGTAGCACAATATCAAAAGCGCGCAAGCCACAATAATTGCCACAAGTCTGCGGCAAAAAATCCAAGGCATCACACGAAGAGAGCAGCAGGACTGTTCCCCCGCCCAAACAGCAAAGAAGCGACCCGCTAAGCAGGCCGCTTCTTATTTGCCTTTAGGATTGTTTGCGTTCGCGGTTGATGTACGAAGCCAGCGGATCGGCCACCGTACCGACGATGACCTGCAGGCTGAGCGCGTCCATTTTCATGACGCCGGTCGCGCCGAGTTGTTTGAGTCGGCCTTCATTAACCAGACTCATATCCTTGACGGCAATCCGCAGTCGCGTGATGCAAGCGTCAAGCGACGTGATGTTTTCCTTGCCGCCGAGCGCGAGCAATATATTATGCGCCCGTTCGGTCAGGTCGGCCTGCTGCGCCGTAACGTCGTCAACGCTTTCGTCAACAGTGTCCGCTTCACGACCCGGCGTCGGCAGATCGAATTTCTTGATCACGAAGACGAAGACCAGATAGTAAATGACTGCGAAGGCTGCGCCGACAGCCCAAAGCAGCGCCGGTTTCGTCGCAATGCCGTAGTTAAGCACATAATCGATCGCGCCGGCGGAGAAGCCGAAGCCCAGTTTCATGCCGAGCGATGCGGTGATAAACATCGACAGACCGGTCAAGAGTGCATGCGCCGCATATAAGCCCGGCGCGAGGAATAAGAAGGTGAATTCGATCGGTTCCGTGATGCCGGTCAGGAAAGAGGTCAGCGCAATGCCGAGCATCATGCCGGTGATCGCTTTACGTTTTTCCGGTCTGGCCGTAGTGATCATCGCCAGACAGGCAGCAGGCAAAGCAAACATGAAAATCGGGAAGAAACCGGTCATAAACGTTCCGGCCGTCGGGTCATGCGCAAAGAAGCGCGTCAGGTCGCCATTGACGACCTTGCCAGCCGCATCGGTGAACGTGCCGAACTGGAACCAAAAGAGGCTGTTCAAGACGTGATGCAAACCGAACGGAATCAGCGCACGGTTCAAAATGCCGAAGATCATCGCGCCGAACGCGCCGGAACCGGCGATCGCATTGCCGAAGGTATTTAAGCCATGTTGGATCAGCGGCCATACATAGCCCGCCAAAACGCCGATGATCAGCATATAGATCGAAGTTATGATCGGCACGAAGCGTTTGCCGCCGAAGAAGCCAAGAAAATCGGGCAGCTTGATGTTACGATATTTATTATACAGATACCCGGCTACCATGCCGGAAAGAAAACCGGCGAGAACGCCCATGTTAATCGTCTTGTCAAAACTGGTTCCGACTTTAGTCAAGACAAAATAGCCGACCAAAGCGGCGAGTCCGGCAACGCCGTTATTTTCTTCCGCCAGACCCACCGCGATGCCCACCGCAAAAATGACCGCCAGATTGCCGAAAATGGCATCGCCGGCCTGGAACATCCACGGCCAGTTCAGAATGTCCGGCGCGCCGAGCCGCAGTAAAAGTGCGGCGGCCGGCAATACTGCCACCGGCGTCATCAACGCTTTGCCCAATTTTTGGATATACCCCATTACATTTGATGACATTGTGTACCTCCTCGTTTTTTTATAATCTACCCGGAATACCGGGGCCGTACCGCTTTAACTGCAGAGTTTTTCAATATGGATCGCAATATAACCGACTTCGCCTTCCGGCACTTCCTTCAATTCCAATTCGAACGCGATCATCTTGCTAATCTTGCGCGCCAGAAGATACGAGGTCTTATACTTGCGCTTGATCGTCGAGAGCAAGTCGTTTGGAATCGGCGTATTGCTGGTCAGACGCTGCACCGTGAAACGCACATGCGTAATGAAGCGCGCATAATCGAGCGACTGACGGTCGATGCTTATGTCGCGTTCCTCTTCAATCAATTCCACGATACTGTTCGCCAGATACGCGCATTTCACGGTCTGCGACAATTTACCCTGATTGCGCGCCGAATGGATATGCATCGCAATGAAGCCGATTTCGCCGTCCGGAATCGTAAGCTTCGTCTCCCGGCGCAGCATTTGGACCGCCTGCTCGGCCAATTCGAATTCCGTCTTATAAAGCAGCTCGATCTCCGTCAGAAACGGATTGCTGATCTGTTCGCCGTTCTTGACCCTCTTGACCATGAACGCGATATGATCCACCAGATTGATGTGGATGTTTTCGTCCAATTCTTCGCCAAGCCGTTCACCGATCATGCGAATGATCGTTTGGCAGATGCGAAAGGTCTCATCATTGACTTGACTTAGCAGTTTGCAAAAGCGGTCATGATTCTCCGCATCCTGCATCGCAAAGATCTTTTCCACTTCGGTTCCTGCCGCGATCCGCTCTCCGCTTTGGCGGCCAAAACCGATGCCTTTTGACATCAGGATTTGTTCTTTGCCGTCCGCCGCCGCGAGGACGATATTATTGTTAAACACTTTGAGGATTTCACATTGATCGCTTCTCACCGCAAGCCCCCCATGACTGCTTCACAGTCCGTTTCATTTATGCGAAAACATGGCATCTTTGCCGCCGATCACTTCTTTATCCAGCGGCGCCTCGATTTTTTTAACATTCGCCATGGAAGTAATGACGACCGGCGTCACCAGCGAGTAGCCGGCCGCCTCGATCTTCGCGCGATCGATGCGCAGAACCGGCTGCCCGGCCTTGATCTGCGAACCTTCTTCAGCAAGGCGTTCAAAGCCTTCGCCCTCCATTTTCACCGTGTCCATCCCTACATGAACCAAGACTTCCAGCTTCTCCTTCGTCGTGATCGCAAAGGCATGGTTGGTACGAAACACCAATGTCAGCGTGCCGTCCACCGGCGCATAGACCGTATCATCGCACAGCGCAGTCAGCGCCGCGCCGTCGCCGATGATGCGCTGCGCAAACGCCGCGTCCGGCACCTGATCGAGACCGATGACCTTTCCGCTGATCGGCGCGATGACGGCCTGACTCTTTTGAAATAAGCTAAACATTTCATTTCCTCCTCAATGCTTCCATCCTCAATATCAAAAAGCCCGGCTTCGCCGGGCTAATGCCCTCAGCAACCGCCTCGCTCTTCCCGCCTGCGCCGCCCAAAAAGACGACGCAGGCAGCAGGAAAAAATAAAGGCATGAGCTGAGAGCTCATGCCTGATTCAACAGTAACACGCTATGTTTTTATTATAGGCAGGACGCCGTTTCTTGTCAAGCGAAAGGATTTTTCGTTTTTTCTTGCAACGCCTGCGTAACACGCTGCAAAACGCCGGCCCAATCGCCGCTTCTTTCCTGGCGAAAGAGACGCATACTCGGATACCAACAGCTGTCTTCGCGCGCCAATTGCCAGCGCCAGTCCGGCAAAAACGGCGCCAATAGCCAAACCGGCTTGCCCATCGCTCCGGCCAGATGCGCGACCGCCGAATCGACCGCGATCAGCAAGTCAAGCTGATCGAGCGCCGCAGCGGTCTGCGAAAAATCCGTCAGCTGCGCCGACCAATCGAGCACATCTTGCGCACTCTCATCCTGCAAATCCTCACTGCGTCTGCCGATCTGCAAACTGTGCCACTCTACATCCTTTTCGCGCAGCAGCGTCTTGAACTGCGCAAAGGGAACGGAGCGGTTGGCGTCATTATGATGGCCCGGATTCCCGGCCCAGACGACGCCTATTTTCAGCTGGCCCGGCAAGCACCGTGCAGCGATTCGCTCCTGCCATGCGCAGCGCAGCGCCAAAGACGCCGCCGCATACGGAATCGCCGTCGCCAAAAGCGTCGGTTCGCCCTCATGTAAAAGCGCAGGCAGACTCGGAAGCGGGCAGGCAAAATCGAAAGACTGCGCCGGACGTTCTGCCCCGCTATGAAAAGACAGGCTTGCCTCAAACGCGCTAAATACGCCGTCCAGTTCAGAAGGCAGCCAGACGATGACCGCAGCGCCCAGCGCCGCGACCAGCGGCGCATAGCGGACGAACTGGATCGTATCGCCAAAGCCCTGTTCATAATATAAGAGAATGCTCCTCCCTTGCAGCGCTTCGCCGCACCAGCGCGCGATCCCTTGCGCCCGCTGCGTCGGCTGCTGCATCCGCCACTTGTCATATTGCCGCCATCCTTCCGTAAAACGGCCTTGCAATAATTTCAGCGTCGCCAATGAATGATGCGCCTCTTTATATTCAGGCTGAAGGCAAAGCGCCTGTTCGAGGCATTCCTCCGCTTCCTGCAGCTGCAAGGTTTTCTTCAGCAAGTTCCCCAGATTGTAATAGGCTTGCGCATACGTCATATCCCGGCCGATCGCGGCGCGATAGTGCGCTTTTGCCTCTTCCGCCTTGCCCAGTTCTTCCGACGCCAAACCCAAATTATTATAAATCACCGCGCAGTCCGGCGCTAGGCTAAGCGCGACCTGCAAACAATCCTCCGCCTCCGCGAAGCGTCCCGTCTCGAGAAAGACCAGCGCCAAATTATTATAGCCTTCCGCCCGTTTGGGCTCCAGATCGACCGTTTTGCGAAAACAAGCCTCCGCCTCGCTCCGTTTTCCCTGGTTCAGCAAGGCAAGGCCCAAGCCGCCGTAAGCGGAGGCGCTTTCCGGCTCCTTATCGATCGCCAGACAAAAGGCCGCGGCAGCGGTCTCGAACGCGCCATTTTCCAGCGCCAGCGTGCCCATTTCCATTTCCTGCGCGTCGCTGCGCGCTTTTTTTCGCCTGCCCGCCATACTCTTCAAACCTCCTTAGCAGATTTCAATCCGGTAAGCCGCGCGAAAGGTTTCATGCGCAGCCAGTTTTTGAATGCCTTCCTTCTTTTCAAAGGCACGTTCCTCATCGGCCAGATCTGCCACCCCATACCATGGTTCAATGCAAACAAACGGCGCAGCCGCTTTTGACCAGACGCCAAGATACGGAAAGCCTTCAAAGATCACGCTTACCGACTTGTCCGATTTGCGGCTTTTTAAACTGATTTCATTCGATTGCAATCCGTTAAACACCAGCGCATCATTGGCAAAGAGCGGATAATGCAAGCCGATTACCGCTTCATTTCTTAACAAGGGTTTCGTTTCCAAGCGCAATAATCCATTCTCCAACACATAGTTGCCGATCGTTTCCGCTTTTTCGAATTCCAGATAATAATCATCAAAGGTTTCGCCGCTCACCAGCGGACAATTAAAAGCGGGATGTGCGCCCAGAGAAAAAAACATCTCCGTGTCCCCTTTGTTTTCCACTCGATATGCGACATCGATGCCGTTAGCGCGCAGGCGACACTCGATGTAAAAAGCAAAAGGATACGGATATTTTTGCAGCGTCGACGCATTGTCCGAAAGACGATACGTCACCGCGTCCACGCTTTGCGCCGCGAGACTGAATTCCATATCCCGCGCAAAACCGTGCTGCGTCATCGCATAGCTTTCGCCTGCGATCCGGCAGCGATCCTTGCGCAGTCGTCCGACAATCGGAAACAGTACCGGCGCATGGCGTCCCCAATGCGCCGCATCGGCCTGCCAGAGATATTCCGTACCGTCTTCGTTCAGCCGCAAACTCGTCAGTTCGGCGCCAAGGCTGTCAATCGACGCCGTAATCCACTCATTTTTCAATGTTGTAAGCATACCGTCCCCCTATCGAATCCGTCGATCTTATGCATCGACATACAATCTTTATGATAATACCGCTTTCCACGCCTTTTTTCCTGCCCGCCATTAAAAAAGAACCTCGTTCTCACATCCGAATCTATTGATCGCAAGACAGTAAAAAAACCACCATCAAGCCTCAGGCTGATGGTGGTTTGCTGTTTTCACTCAAATATCGACGATGATCGGCAGGATCATCGGCTTGCGGCCGGTCTTGGCAAAGAGGAATTTGCCGACCGCATCGCGGATCGCATTCTTAAGCGGCGCCCATTCCGTGATCGGGCCGTTTTCCGAACGCGCCAGCACGGTGCGGACGATTTTTTTCGCCTCGCCGATCAGCGCTTCGGCATCGCGTACATAGACGAAACCGCGCGACACGATGTCCGGGCCGTCCAGAACGCAGCCGCGTTCCTTATCGAGCGTCACAACGACGATGAATACGCCGTCCTGCGACAATTGACGACGGTCGCGAATCACGATGTTTCCGACATCGCCGACGCCCAAACCGTCGATGAAAATTTTGCCCGAGGCCACTTTGCCGGCAATCTTGCCGCTATCCGCAGTAAATTCGAACACTGCGCCATTTTCACCGATAAAGATGTTTTCCTTCGGCACGCCGACTTCGGTTGCCAGACGTTCATGCGCCTTCAGCATCCGGAACTCGCCATGCACCGGAATCATGTATTTCGGCCGGATCAAATTGAGCATCAGCTTCAATTCTTCCTGGCTGGCATGACCGGAAACGTGAATGCCTTCGGATTTTTCATATACGACATCCGCGCCCAATTTCATCAGCGCATCGACAATTCGGCCAACGGAGCGCGCATTGCCGGGAATTGGCGTTGCCGCGATCAGTACCGTGTCGCCGCGATTCAATTCGACGCTGCGGTGACTCTTATTCGCCAAACGGCTCAGTGCGGCCATCGGCTCGCCTTGGCTGCCAGTCGTCAGGATCAGTATCCGGTTCTCCGGATAGCGGGAAATCTCATTCGGCTCGATGATCAGGCCGTCTGGAACTTGCATATAGCCAAGTTCGGTCGCTTTCGCAACCACATTGACCATGCTGCGGCCGAGCAAAGCCACTTTTCGCCCATAGCGGCAAGCCGAATCGATCGCCTGCTGTAAACGCGGTACATTGGAAGCAAAGGTCGTTAAGATGATCCGGCCCTTGGCTTCGGAAAAATGTACATCGAGCGCCTCGCTGACCGTGCGCTCCGACTTGGTATAACCGGGGCGCTCTGCATTCGTGCTGTCCGACATCATGACGAGAACGCCCTCGTCGCCCAATTCGGCAAAGCGGTGCAAATCCGTCATCTTGCCGTCAACCGGCGTCTGGTCGATCTTGAAGTCGCCGGTATGGACGACCGTGCCGACCGGCGTCTTGAACGAGATGCCGAACGCATCGGCAATCGAATGGTTAACGCGGATGAAGCCGATTTCAAAGGCGCCGATCTGGATCTTTTCTCCGGCTTCCACCGGAATCAGATTGTGATCGGAAACATGATATTCTTTCAGGCGGCCTTCCACCAGACCCAAAGCCAGTTTGGAGCCATATACGGGTACGTCCATCTGGCGCAGCAAATAAAAGAGTGAGCCGATATGATCCTCATGACCATGCGTGATGACGACGGCGCGGACCTTATCCTTGTTTTCCACCAGATAGCTCATATCGGGAATGACCAGGTCGATCCCCAGCATATCGTCTTCCGGGAAAGCCAGACCCGAGTCCATTACGACAATGTCATCGCCGTAGCGGAAAACGGTCATATTTTTGCCGATCTCCCCCAAACCGCCCAGGGGAATGATCGAAAGTTTTTCAGTTGTGTTCTTCAAAGGAACACCTCCATTCATTATATTCAACAGTAACATGTTATTCGTAAGCCCTTAGAAATTGAAAACTAGGCACCCCCGCAGGCCCCTAGTTTTACTTCACTGTTGCATTGTAATCCGCACCCATGATCCTTAAAACTAACGCCGTTCAATTACTATTCAATTAATCTTAATCTACTTTTGGGAAATTTGCAACAATAATCAGCAAAGAAAACAAGGCTCCCTTTTACGGAAGCCTTGCAGAGCGTAGCTAAAATAGAATGAACATGAAAGAAGCGAAGGATGAGAAGAACGATAACACGAAGAAGCGAAGCGGGTCGATTCGATCGGCCCGTTAGGAAGAAAGGAAGAAGAAGAATAAAATTTTCCCGCCTTCCCTTCTTCGACTCTTCGTGTAAAAAACGTCCCGCTTGATTTCGTTTTATGGAGGCATTGTCGTTTTAAAGTTTTTGCAGCAGTTCGGCCAAGATCTGATCCGCTTTGTCGTTGTCGATCTGGCAGGTACCGGCATTCGGATGCCCGCCGCCGCCGTAGTTCAGCATCAGTTTGCCGATATTCGTCTGCGATGTGCGGTTCACGATCGATTTCCCGACCGTGAAGACGGTGTTTTTCCGGTTCAGGCCCCAGATTTCATGAATCGAGATCTGGCTCTCCGGAAAGAGCGCATAAATCATGAAGCGGTTTCCGGTATAGATCGGCTCCTCTTCTTTCAGATGCAGCACGACGATATGGTCATGCACTGTCGCGCAGCGCTTGATTTGCTCCTTGAAATCTTTTTCATGCAGGAAGTACATATCGGTCCGCTCTTTTACGTCCGGCAGGCGGAGGATTTCCTGGATCGTATGATTTTTGCAATAGGCGATCAGATCCATCATCAGCTGATAATTGGAGACTCTGAAATCTTTAAACCGTCCGAGCCCCGTTCGCGCGTCCATGATGAAGCTGAGCAAATCCCAGCCGCGCGGATCGAGAATGTCTTCCACCGAGAATTGCGCCGCGTCGGCCTTGTCGACCGCCAGCATCATCTCCTCCGGAACAGAGGCGAAGCGTTCCTTGCCGCCGAAATATTTATAGACGACGCGCGCCGCCGAAGGCGCAACGCCGTCGATGACATGGTTCTGTTTACCCCAACCTACGCGGATCGTCTCGCTCAGATGATGGTCGAAAGCGAGCCCGGCCGTATCGACATAGGGAAGATTCGTCGTGATATCGCGTTCGGTGATCTCGACCTTGCCGTCCTGCATATCTTTCGGATGCGCAAATTTTATCTCATCGATCAGATTTAGTTCATTCAGCAGCACCGCGCATACCAATCCGTCGAAATCACTGCGCGTCACCAGGCGATACTTCTTGCTTAAATCAAACATGGCAGCTCCCCCTTTTCTTCTTCATCCCCATTACTTGGTCACTCCTGCAACCGCTTCCCGTTGTTACTATATCCTAATTCACCATAAAAAGGGAATTTCCTCCATTTCCCTTTGCTTTTTTCCAATATATTTAAGCAAGAAGCGTTGCATTTATCTTGCTTTTTCGTTATCATAAAAGATGATTTAGCACTCATGGTATCAGAGTGCTAACAAACCATCGTCGCCTGTGCACGAGGCGCACGAGCGCGGCGATCAGACTAGAATGGGAGGCTTCATGATGACACAAGAAAAACAAACCCGGGAATTCCAGGCGGAGACCAAGCAGCTCTTGGAGATGATGGTACACTCCATCTATACGAATCGGGAAATTTTCCTGCGCGAACTGATCTCGAATGCATCCGATGCGATCGACAAGGTTCGTTTTCAATCATTGACCAATCCGGACTTACTGGAAGGAAACTCCGACTTTGAAATATATCTGTTGCCGGACGAAAAGACTAGCACACTGACGATTTCCGACAACGGCATGGGCATGACGTATGATGAAGTCGTAGAAAATATCGGCACGATCGCCAAGTCCGGTACAAAGGCGTTCCTGGAAAAGTTGAAAGAAGCCGGTTCGGTCGGCGACACCGAGCTGATCGGTCAATTCGGCGTCGGCTTTTACTCCGCGTTCATGGTAGCCAAAAGCGTCACGCTGATCACCCGCGCCGCCGGACAAACGAGCGGCGTACGCTGGGAGTCGACCGGCGACGGAACGTACAGCATCGAAGAATGCGAGAAAGACAGCCGCGGTACGACGATCATCCTGCACCTGAACGAAGAGCATCACAGCAGCGAACATCCGGCGGAAAATTTCATCGAACGCCGCACACTCTCCGATCTGATCAAGAAATATTCCGATTACATCCGCTACCCGATCAAGATGAGTTTCACTGAAAAAGAAAAACCTCGCGACGCCGAAGGCAAAATCATCGAAGACGCTGTAGAAGTTGAAACGACGACCGTACGCACGCTCAACTCAATGACGCCGCTTTGGACGCGCAGCAAAAATGAGATCAGCCGCGAAGAATACGACAACTTCTATAAAGGAATGTTCCAAGACTGGGAAGCGCCGCTTGAAGTTATCCATTCCAAGGTCGAAGGCATGGTGGAATACACCTCGGTTCTCTTCCTGCCCGCCCATGCGCCGTTTGATTTTTATCAGCGCGAATCGACCAGCGGCATTCGCCTCTACTGCAAAAACGTCTTTATCATGGACAACTGCCAGGATCTCTTACCGGAGCATCTTCGCTTCGTACGCGGGCTGGTCGATTCACCCGACCTGTCGCTCAATATCTCGCGCGAATTGCTGCAGCAAAGCAGCCAATTGAAAAAGATCGGCAAGAATCTGGAAAAGAGCATCCTGAAAACGCTGGAGTCGATGCTTGAGAAGGATCGCGCCAAATACGAGCTCTTCTGGAAAGAATACGGCAAGGCGCTCAAAAGCGGCGTTTACTCCGATTTCTCGAGTCGCGAGAAGCTGCAGTCCCTGCTGCTCTTCCCGACCTCGCACAGCGCAGAAACCCTGGCCAGCCTCGATGAATACATCGCCCGCATGCCGGAAGGCCAGAAGGTCATCTACTATGCCGCCGGCAAAGACCGCGCCGCGGTCGAGCGCCTGCCGCAGATGGAACTGCTGCGCGACAAAGGAGTCGAAGTTCTCTACCTGTTCGACCGCGTAGATGAGTTCGCAATCGACGCACTGCGCGAATACAAAGAAAAGACGTTCCAATCCGTCAGCCGCGGCGACCTGAATCTCGACGATCTGGGTTCTCCTGACGCCGAGAAACCGGCGACCGAAGAGATCGCCAAAGAAAATGAAGGCTTGATTAAAGCAATCCAGGAAAAGCTCAGCGGTAAAGTGGCCGAAGTGCGCGTCAGCAGCCGTCTGAAATCAAGCGCAGTCTGCCTGGTCAGCGGCGACAGCGGCATCAGCCTCTCGATGGAACAGATCCTCGCGGAAATGAACCAAGCCATGTTCAAAGCGAGTCGCATCCTGGAGCTCAATCCGACGCACGAACTGTTCGGCACCTTGAAGAATCTGCATGAGACGGCGCCGGATTCCGAGTCGTTCAAAGACTACTGTGAGCTGCTCTACGGCCAGGCGCTTTTGATGGAAGGCCTGGCGCCGGAAGATCCGGTGAGCTTCGCCAATCTGGTAGCCAAACTGATGGCCAAATAAATCGGAAAACAAAGAAAAGAAGCCTGCGCATGCAGGCTTCTTTTCTTTGTTTTCTTATAGGAACGGCAACATACCCTTTTCTTTGGCTTGCGCGACCACCTGCTGGCAGGCGATATAGTCCTGGCTGTTCTGATACGGCGCGTTGGCGCTTTGAACCGCTGCCTGTTCCTGTTGCTGCTTGGCAGCCTCGGAAGCGGCGCACTTCGCTTTTTCCGCCTTCTCGGCCTCTTCTTTCTTCTCCTCGTTGCTCAGCGGCACCCGCCCGATCAGCACCTTGAAATTGTCGCCGATCACGACATAGGTGTAGGCGTATTGTCCGTCTCGTACCGTCAGATATTTGGGCTTCGTGTCGTTCGATTTCGCGTTTTCGCTGCTTTTGCTCGTGCCCAGCGTCGCGCCCACTTTGAAACTGCCCAGTTCCCCGATTCCGTTTGTCATGTCTTTGCGCCTCCTTATCATTCACTGTATGATAGGTCCGGAAGATCCGGCCCGGTCGCATCCATGCATAAAACGATTCGCCTTCCTGGCTTATCCCGCTTTTCTCACCTCCTCTAGCAGACTCTATTTATACTATCGTAACCAAACACTGCCAGCTTCACTTTTTTTCCGCCTCACACTCATTTTCTTGCCGCGCCCCGCTCGCATCGGACATGTTATAATAGAAGCATCTTATTCTATTTCTATATTATCCGGAGGAATTATGATGAACCGCAAACCCATCCGCCATTCTCTCGTCACCATGTCCGCCGTCATGATGCCGGAACATGCCAACCCGGCCGGCAATGTGCACGGCGGTGAAATTATGAAGCTCATGGATACCGCGGCAGGCGTCGTCGCACGTCGCCATACGCGCGCTAATGTCGTCACCGCCCGCGTGGATCAGCTGGAATTTCACCATCCGGTCCGGATCGGCGATCTCGTGACCTGCCACGGTCGCTTAACGTTCACCGGACGCAGTTCCATGGAAATTTCCGTAAGCGTAAGCGTAGAAGATCTGAGCAATGAAGAGCCGGAAAAGATCGCATTAACCGCTTTTTTCACGCTGGTTTCTCTGGACGCCAACGGAAAACCGCAGCCGGTTCCCGCAGCGGCTACGGAAGACGAAAAAGAAGAGCAGCTTTTCCTCGAAGGTCAAAAACGCTATTTCTCCCGCAAAAAAAGCGGCATCTGATCGTTTTCCTGCAGGAAAACGATCGCTTCTTACCGAACATGTTCAGTCATTGTCTTGTCACTTAAAACCACACTTATTGCAAAAGGAGTCGCTTTCATGGATGATCCGACCTCCCGCCCCGCCGAGAACGGGCGCTACGCGCTCAGCATCACGGAAGTGGGCGTTTACGTCAAAGTATATCCGCCGAAAAACGGCGGCCAGCCCCTCCACCAGTCCGTCATTCTCGAAGAGTTAAAGAAACGAAATATCACGCTCTTTCTTTTGCCGGCCATTGAAACGGCCGTTCAGGAAGCAAAAGGCCGCCCGGTTCTGATCGCCAACCCGCTGCCGCCGGAGCCGCCTCCGGCCGTTCCGGCAGAAATCCGGGTCCATATCCGTCCGGATCGCCTGCGCGCCTTCGTCGATGTGATCTTGCCGCCTGACGCCAGCCCCGTAAGCGCGGCGCAGATTCTCCAGGAACTGCAGGCGGCCCGAGTCGTCTACGGCATCGACCATGCAGCAATCGCCGACCTGGTCGATCAAGGCTTCGGCACAGGGGTTTGCTGCGCGCGCGGCAAGGCGCCGCAAGACGGCACGGACGCCGTTTTGACTTATCATATCGACATCGAAGCGCAGGGCCGGCCGGAGGAAATCGACGGCGATCGTGTCGATTTCAAAAACATCAATAAATTCCTCAGCGTAAATGCAGACCAGTTGTTGCTCGAAAAAATGCCGGCCAGCGCCGGCATTCCCGGCAACGACATCTTCGGCAACCTGATTCCCGCCAAGCATGGCAAAGAGATCGCCCTGCCGGTCGGGAAAAACGTCAACGTCAAAGATAAGTTGAAACTTTTGGCCGCAATCGACGGGCAGCTTCATATCGCGCACGGACGCGTCGGCGTTCTGCCGCTTTTAGAGATCAAGTCGGACATCGATTACGACACCGGCAACATCGATTTTATCGGCAGCGTCTTGGTGCACGGCTCTCTGCAGTGCGGCTTCTCGATCAAAGCCGGCGGCAACGTGGAGATTCGCGGCAGCGTCAGCGGCGGCGTAATCGAAGCGACCAACATCCTCGTTCATAAAGGCATCCAGGGCATGAACCGCAGCCAGCTCAAGGCGCGGGAGGACATTTCGGCGCTCTTTGTCGAAAACGCCTCCCTGTTCGCCGGAAAAAACGTGACTGTCAGCGATGTCGTCATGAACAGTTCCCTCTTTGCCGGTCTTAAAGTCGCGGTGATCGGACGTCGCGGCCGCATCATCGGCGGGCGGATTTCAGCAGGCGAAGAGATCTGCAGCAAGACTGTCGGCAATCACACGCACCTCTTGACCCGACTTGAAGTCGCAGGCAACCCCTTTCTCAAAGACGAACTCGATGCGCTCCGCCTCTCGGTGACTACCTTCGATTCTTTATATCAAGAATCGAAACGTCTGCTGGGTTATCTCAATGTACGCGGCCGCGAAAATCTCGATGCGGAAAAACAGGCGCGCCATGAAAAACTCTCGACGCAATGCGTCGTACTCGAAGAACAGCTTTTAGAAACGAAAGAACGTATCGCCGATATCGAAGCGCTTCTAAAATCGTTAAAACCCGGCATCATCCGAGTTGCCGATGTGATCTATCCAGGCACGCAGGTCTCGATCGGACGATTGACTCGGACAATGACCGACGCGCTACAGCACTTATCTCTTTATGTTCACGACGGTGAGATCCGCATCTCTGCGGACTACTAGCGACAAGAAAAAGGCAGACGATGTGAAAAATCACATCGTCTGCCTTTTTTTCTCAGCGAATCGGACAAATGCCGCTTTCGCAGCCGTCCTCCCCCAGGTCAAAAACATCGCCTTCCCGTTCATATTTGGCCAACAGCGACGGCAGGAACGGACGCATCTCCTTGACGCGTCGCCGGTATTCCGCTTCGTCAATCGCCTCATACGGCAGCAATTCGTAAAAACTGTCGTCGAGCGCCAAGAAGGATATCGCGACGACATCATCCCAGTTATTCCAGACCCATTCTTCCACGTCGGCCCATTCGTCATTGCGCACCGACACCGTGATCGAGCAATTGTGATCCACATAATGCTGCATGAACATCTTATAGTTTTCCAATTGCTCAAGCGCCGATACGTCATATTTAGTCCGTCCCTGCGGCGCTTTGGCCGGAAACTCGATCACTTTCGTCACGCAACTTTCCCACTCCTGCCCGACTTCCGGATAGACCGGATAGCCGAGTTCTTCGCACACTTTCACCAGCGGGTCGCTGCTGCTGATGCGGATGCGCCGGATGAAATACGGCGCGTGCGCATAATGGACGCCGCTCGATACCGTAGGCAGCTGACTGAGCGTACCTTCCGGCTTGATCGTCGTCACCAGGATCGGGGCGCGTTGACCGAGTTCCTTCGCGTAATCGTCCGCCGCCGCATTGGCGGCTTGGCGCAGCTTGGCGAGCAGTTCGGCCTGCGCCGCGCGGTCCAGGTTCACCGCATTGACCAGGTCCTGCCAACCGGTCAGCGAACAGCCGACAAGACGGTCACGCTCCTGCACCGCATCCCATTTCGGCAACTCCAGTTCCACGCAGGTCATGCGGTAAGCCGCCCGCGCCGACAAACGCTGCGCTTCGAGAAGGGCGGGCAGGTCGATACCCCCTTCTTCCGTCACGAAAGCGAGCACATTGAGCGTCGTCAGATTGCAAAGGCCTTTCGAATCGAGCAGGATCTCGCCGCACGGATTCACGCCGTGCATATTGCTGCGCCGTTTCTCCGCCGCCTCGCCATTGATCCAGCCCGGTTCGCCGGAATAACGCATCCGCTCCAACTGCCACTTCAAACGCTCGCGACTCGGTTTTGCCTGATAGTAAATCGAGTTGTTGCTCATCTGACGATGAACCAGCTCCTGATTGACGACCCATTTGCCATCGACCTGTTTATAAAGCGACGACTTGGCCTCGATGCATTCCTGATCCTCCGGGTCGATGATCACCATCTCCGCAGTACGGCGCACGCCGCCGACCACGACATTTTCTCCGATGATATTTGCGATATCGAGGCAGTCAATGGCGCGCAATCGTCCGCGTTCTTCGCTCGCTTCGCCGCGGCGGCGGATCACCTTGTCGATCTTGCGGAACATGTTCTTCAGACTCTCATGCCCGCTCGCCGTACCGCCGAAACGTTTCAAGCGCTCGCCTTTCGGCCGCACCTGCGAGTAGTCGATCAGAATCGTCTTGATCGTCTTGTATTCATGGCTGCTCACCAGCTCAAAGAAGAAGCCGAGCGCCTGTACCCAGCCTTCCTTACTGTCGCCGACCCTAATCTTCGCCGTATTCTCCTCAAAAAGCAGGCTGGTATGTTCGTCGCGTTCCTCTTTCGGTACCGGGATGTAATCGCAATGCACCAGCTCGTACTTGCCGTGTACTTTCGGCATTGCCGCGACGTCATCCTGCAAGATCCGTACGCCGACGCCGGAACCGATCATCAGGAGATAAAATAAATCCTTAAAGGCCTCGAACGAATCGAGAATTTCAAAGGCGCAATTATAGTTCGCCATCGGATACTCTTTCGCAACCGCGGTATTGCCGACCCAGAACGTCCGGCCGGAAAGGAACTGGCGCAAATGAAAGATGTTATCGAATAATTTTTCCGCCTCTTCACGCGACGTCGGCACGCGGGTCGCATTATACTCGACCGCCCGGCGCACCGTCTCCCACCAATATTCGCGCCGCCCCTGCTCCGGCAGGTAGCGCGAATACGTGCGGTAATAAACAAAGTTCCCCAGCTGCCCCATCGGCGATTGCAGATGCTTGTATTTGCTGATGAAATCGTCCGTGAGCATCACATACTCGTCTTTCGTGTCGCGACGACGGATCTTTTCCCGTTCCCAACGATAGATGATATATTCTTTCGCCGCATCCTTGCGCGGACTATCCATCAGCAGTTCTTCGACCCGATCCTGGATCTCTTCCACACAGGGCCAGCCGCTGCGTCCGGACAGCTCCTGCGTGATGCTTTCGGCAATCTCCCTGCTTAACGCCTCGTCGATGCCTCCTTTAGTCTCCGCCATCGCCTTTTCAATCGCCCGGCAGATCTTCGCTGCATCGTATTCGACCAGGTTTCCCTGACGTTTGACAATCTTCATTCCGCACCCCCATATATAGTGTTAAAAGCTTTTTTTCATTTTTACTCACACTATATATTGTAGCGCATTCAACAGGCAATAACAATGCCTGTTAGATAATAATTATGTTTTGTTTTTTAGTCGCCTTACCTTTTTTCCCGGCGACTAAAAAAGACGAAGCCGACGCTTCGTCTCAGAGTGTAAATAATTTAAAAAACAGAATACGATAACACGAAGAAGCGAAGCGGGCCGATTCGATCGGCCCGGAAGGGAAGAATAATAATAAAATCTTCCCACCTTCCCTTCTTCGACTCTTCGTGTAAAAAACGTCCCACTTGATTTCGTTTTTTCGATAGTCTGAGACGAAGGCGAAGCTTCGTCTTTTTATCTATGCGATCGTTTAACAAATCGTACCCGCGCCTTGCTTTACGTCTTCGCGATATTTCAGCGCCGCTTTGATGAACAACTCCAAACCGCGCACAATCGTTTCCAGCGCCATGCTGGGTTGCCCCGGATTGCGCACCGTTTGTTCCGGCAAATACGGAATATGGATAAAGCCGCCGCGTATCGCCTCTTTTTTCGCCAAATGATGCATCAAGCCGTAAAACAAATGGTTGCAGACAAAGGTTCCCGCGCTGTTGGACACGCTGGCCGGAATCCCGGCTTGCTTAGCGGCTTCCACCATCGCCTTGATCGGCAGGCTGGACCAGTAAGCCGCAGGACCGCCTGCCACGATGGCTTCATCAATCGGCTGATTGCCTTCATTGTCTTTGATCCGGTAATCGTCCACATTAATTGCAACCCGTTCAACGCTAAGTTCCGGCCGCCCACCGGCCTGACCCACGGCCAATACCAGATCCGGCTTTATTTCATCGATGTGACTGACCAAATGACTGATCGCTTTATCTTTTACCACCGGCAGCGCCCGCGTCACAATCTGCGCACCGCCGAGCGTAATTTTTTCCAAACGGCGTATCGCTTCCAGCGCCGGATTCACCGGCTCGCCGCCAAAAGGCTCAAAACCTGTAATCAGTACAGTTTTCATGCTTATCTCCCCCCCGGCAATGCTAAGAAATACATGAGCAAAATATTAACGCAAATCAGCGGCAGCGCCATCATGACCTGCGCTCGTATCACGCCGTTTTTATTAACCATTTCCAACAAGGCCGCAGGCACCACATTAAAATTGGCTGCCATCGGCGTAATCAGCGTGCCGCAAAATCCGGCCAGCATCGCAATAACGCCGGCAATCGCCGGATCAGCGCCATGCACTTTGATTACCAACGGCAAACCGATTCCGCTGGTAATCACCGCAAATGCAGCAAATGCATTGCCCATGATCATCGTAAACAGCATCATCCCTAAGCAATAGGCGATCACTGCGGCCAAGGCGCTCTCGGACGGCACGATGCTGGAAACGATGCCGGCCACAACTTGCCCAACCCCCGCCTTATCGAATAAATAGCCCAGCGCAGCCAATAGTTGCGAAAGGATCGCGGCCCAGCCAATGGCATCGATAAGACGTCGCCCTTCATTACAGGTCTGCAACGGTTTTTCCCGCGTCAAGCCAAACGTCAGCAGCAAGGCGACGACCGCTCCTATGCCCAGTCCGACCAGCGCGCCCAGCGCCGTAAATTTGGCGACCAGCAGCGTAATCAGACCCACCAGCAAAGCCGGAATAAACAAACGGTTGCCGAATTTCTCAGCTCTCGCTTGCCGTTCTTCCCGTGTTGCTTCATTGTAAAAACCGCTTCCCATTTGTTTGCAAGCGACAATCGCAGCCATCAGTACGACCATGCCGCCAACCACTTCATCCGCCAGTTTCGTACCGGCTAAAAAAGTAACGCCGTAGAGAAACCAAAAAGCCGCCGTTCCCCAGCGCTTGTTATGGTTTTTATCGGCTGCGGTAAACAAAGCAAAAATCAGCAGAAACGCCCCTGTCAAATAGTATACGTGTTCCAATGTCAATTTCATGCCGATTCTCCTTCCCGCTTCGTCTCTTTTGGCGTTTGTTCGCGGCGAATGGCTTGCTCAATTCGACGGTCAAAGAGCAGGAAACGAAATGCAGCAATGGCCAGCGCGGCCAGCGCCGTCGGTATCGCGTATTGCGCCATCGTCAATAAACTTACCGGATATCCGGCCTGATCCATAACCCCTTTAATCAAGAGCAGCCCTCCGGCGGCAATGAATAAATTCTGGCCAAAGAAATTGCCGTAATTATCCGCCGAAGCCGCCATGCCGCGAATCCGATCTAAAATAGGCGTCGATGCTTTCCGCCCTTTTAATGCAGCGGCTTCTGCCATCGGTGCAATCAACGGTCGGATAAAACTGGGATGCCCGCCGATTTGAAGACCGAATGCATTCGTCACTTGGCGAATCAGCATGTACGAAAGCAGGATGCGTCCCGGCGTTGCGGCTTGCATCCGGCGGATCAAAGCCTCTGCCCGTTCCTTTAATCCGTTCCGTTCCAAAACGCCGATCACCGGCAATACCAAAATAAATAAGGACATATAACGATTGGTCGTAAACGCTTTGCCAATCGCGCCGAGCACTTCCAGCGGATTCATCCCGGAAACAAAGCCGGTGACAAAGCCTGCCGTAATGACGACCAACAGCGGGTTAAACCGCAGCAGCAAACCAATAATAACCACAACTACACCGATAAGCTTGATCAATGCAATCCCTCCACTTCTTACTGCACGCAATCCGTATAGCGCGCCAGACCTTCGAGATCCTTGATGACAATCCTTTTTTTTGCGATCGTGATGAGATTTTCCCGGGCAAAGCGCTGCAACGTCCGCGACACCGTAATCCTTGAGCAGCCTGCATTTTGCGCTAATTCCTGCTGCGTGAAGTGCGTCGAAATGGTGCGTCCGTCACACTCGTCTTCAAGGTCGTCGGCACAGGCGGCCAGACGGATCAGAAGATCGGCCATGCGACCATTGGCGTCGTTGAAGGTGGTATTGGTAAGCTGCAGGAGGACAATGCGGAATTTTCGCGTGATGCTGTTCGTGATATAGTCATGCACTTTATCATCCGTCGCCGCATTTTTCGCCAATAGCTCACGGCTGATGCACGCCAGTTCGCAGTCCTCTTTAACGCGCGCCTGATAATTAAGAAATCCGCCGTTCAGCATGGCCATCTCGCCAAAAATTTCTCCCGGTCGCAACGTATACAAAAGTTTTTCCTGACCACTGGAACTGAGGATGCTTTTTACTACCTTCCCTTTGCGCACGATCGCAAAACAATCCTGCAAGAGAGACAGGTCAATTAATTCCTTGCGCTGATAACGTCGGATCAGCCCCTGTCCTGACAGCTTTTGCAAAAAGTACTGCCGCATCGCCGTTTGACGCTGCTCATCAAATAAATCCTGATACATCTTCCCCACATCCCTTATTTCTGCCTGTTTTTTATATCTTATCACAGCCAGATCGCGTCTTCCCCTTAAACTCATTCGAACTTTCACATCGGACAGTCATCTATCTATCATTATAAATAGCTTCCGCGAAAAAAAAGTATCCCAGGCTACACTTTACAAGTATACCGAAAGAATAAAAAGCTGCGAAAAACGCCGTTTGCGTCACTCACTATATCATTTCCCATTTCCCTGCCAAATTTCAACGTTATAATTGTTTTTCAGTTGCAACAATTGCGAAACTTCTCATTTTTTCTCGCAAATTCGCACAATACATTGAGAATTCATTTACATTTTCCTCTTGCCACGCCTGTTTTTTCGCTTGGCACGCTTCTTGCATTAGTTATGTATATCTGTGCATCCACCACAGCCATCGTAAGACATCTATATTTTTAGGAGGCGTTATACATGAAAGCACTAGCTAGAGAAAAAGAAACCGACTTGTTGTCAGACAGTCCGGCAGCACGCGCCGGCATGACCGATACACAATGGAAGGAAGCGATTCGCTTCGATTCGGTCGACTGGGGATGGGTCATCATGAGCATCGGCATGGCGATCGGCGCCGGCATCGTATTTTTGCCGGTGCAAGTCGGCCTGATGGGTTTATGGGTCTTCCTACTTTCTTCCGTCATCGGTTATCCCGCCATGTATCTGTTTCAGAAATTATTCATCAACACCTTGGCGGCTTCCCCCGAATGCAAGGATTATCCGAGCGTCATCGCCGGTTATCTCGGCAAAAACTGGGGCGTATTCCTCGGCGCGTTGTATTTTATCATGCTGGTGATCTGGGTCTTCGTTTATTCGACCGCGATCACCAACGACAGCGCTTCGTTCCTGCAATCGTTCGGCGTGACCGATACGCTGCTTTCGACAAATCCGTTTTACGGTCTGGCGCTGATTTGCGGCCTGGTTGCCCTGGCCTCACGCGGTGAGAAAATTCTCTTCAAAATCTCCACCGGTATGGTTTTGACCAAACTCGGCGTTGTTGCCTTTCTCGGTCTGGCAATGGTCAGCCGTTGGGACTTTGCCAATATCGGCGCGATTCCTGCGCTGGGCGACCTGTTCAAAGACGCGATCGTCATGTTGCCGTTCACGTTGACTTCCATTTTGTTTATCCAAAGCTTAAGCCCTATGGTCATTTCCTATCGCTCGCATGAAAAGTCGATCGAAGTAGCCCGCTTCAAAGCGATGCGCGCCATGAACATCGCATTCGGCATTTTGTTCGTCACGGTATTCTTTTACGCCGTTTCGTTCACCTTGGCAATGGGACATGAACAGGCCGTAAAGGCATCGCATGAGAACATTTCGGCTCTGGCAATGGTTGCCCAAGGCGGCGGCCAGCAGAGCGTCAAGATATTCAGCCTGATCTTGAATATTTTTGCCGTTATGACCGCGTACTTTGGCGTATACCTCGGTTTCCGCGAAGCCTGTCAGGGCCTGGCAATGAACTTCCTGCGCCGCATTATGCCGGAAGACAAGATCAACACGACGCTTGTCGGTTACGGCATCATGCTCTTCACGGTATTATTATCCTGGAGCGCAATCGCGCTGAATGCGCCGGTTCTCAGTTTCACCTCTATCTGCAGTCCGATTTTCGGCCTAGTCGGTTGTCTGATTCCGGCTTATCTGGTCTATCAGGTACCGTTCCTTGAACAATACAAAGGCCTATCTTTGAAGATCATCATCGCCACCGGCATTCTACTTTGCATCTCCCCGTTCCTCGCTTTTTCGTAAGCACAGCACCCCTGCGCATACTTAATTTCAACCACTCTCTGGCTGGAACGCGCAAGAACATCCTATGGTGGATCGCCAAAAAGAGTCCGGAGCAACTTTTCGCTCCGGACTCTTTTTCTCATCCTGATCACTCTCTTATTCTGCATCTTTATTGCTCAAAAACGAATAAGAGACTGCTCTTTCCTTTTCGCCTATTTATCTTTGTCAAACTAAGTCCGCTTAGCAAATTAAACTTGATTGTGTTGTGATTTCTGCTGAGTTTTAGCTCTATCCGCAGCAGTAGTTTTTCCAGAACGCAAGGACTTCGTGCCAGACATGGCCGAAACAGCCTGCATCGGCCAGCATTCCAGACACAACGCGCCATCCCGGCGCAGCGTCTGCCCACGGCGTCCATGCCGTGGGCGCTGTCCGATTTGTCTATTTCAACCTGTCTGGCGATACTCGCCCTAAACGTTCTCTAAAAACCACTGCTGCGGGGCTTGTTAGGGCGAAGAAACGGGATGAAATTCGTTCTTATCCTCGGCGTCACTTCAACGCCTCGCGGAATTGGTTTTTTCGGAACGTTAAGGACGAGGAAACCAGCCAGGGAACAACAAGCAAAAGCACGGGAACGAGCAGCAGGACGCTGCTTCGACGGAACATGGACGTTCCTAGTGTCGGCAGTGCCATGGATGGCATAAAATGCCGACGAGATATTGCGCCATGGACGGCGCATATATCTGGCATTCCAGTGATTGCAACTTGGTGCGACCATGGCTGGTCCGAAGGACGGTCAGTTCCGATAAAACCATTTTCGAGAAAAGGAGCTGGAGCATCAATAAAACTCAGCACCATCAAATTTATTTTGCCAAGACGATGCGTAAAGCACTTCTAAAATCAATACGAATGAAGGGCGTCGCCGGATAGTTTTAGCTATTCGACGACGCCCTTCTATTTTGTTCTTACTCTATTCTTGTTCCGCCAGACGACGATAGGTGGCCAGTTTATCCTTGGCGTCTGCTTCGGTCTTGGCAAACAGCGCTTCGGCCATTTCAGGGAACTGTTTTTGCAGCGAGGAGTAGCGCACTTCGCCCATCAGGAATTCCTTGAAGTCTGCAATCGGCTCTTTAGAATCCATGCTGAATGCTTTTTTGCCGGTTTCTTTGAGCGCCGGGTTGTAGCGGTACATTGCCCAGTAGCCGCTGTCGACCGCGCGTTTTGCTTCGAGCTGGCTGCAGCCCATGCCGACTTTCAGACCATGGTTGATGCACGGCGCGTACGCGATGATCAGCGACGGCCCCGGATACGCTTCCGCTTCGGCAATTGCTTTGAGCGTCTGGTTCTTGTCGGCGCCCATTGCGATTTGCGCCACATAGACGTAGCCGTAGCTCATCGCGATCATGCCGAGATCTTTTTTGCGCGTCTTCTTGCCGCTGGCGGCAAATTTGGCAATCGCCGCGGTCGGCGTTGCTTTCGACGACTGTCCGCCGGTATTGGAGTACACTTCGGTGTCAAAGACCAGCACGTTGACGTCTTCGCCGGAAGCCAAGACATGGTCAAGGCCGCCGAAACCGATATCGTATGCCCAGCCGTCGCCGCCGAAGATCCACTGCGAACGTTTCACTAAAAAGTCGCGGTTTTTATAAATTTCGTTAAGCAGCGCGTCGCTGCCTTTTTCTTTTTCCAGGCAGGCAATCAGCTGGTCGGCGCGTTGCCGCGTTCCTTCGCCATTGTCAAGATTTTCGAGCCAAGCCTGTCCGGCCGCTTTCAACTCGGCGCTAACCGGCAGTTCAACGGCTTTTGCAAGATCGAGCGCCATTTTTTTGCGCAGTTGTTTCACGCCGAGCATCATGCCCAAACCAAATTCGGCGTTGTCTTCAAAGAGCGAGTTGCCCCAAGCCGGACCATGGCCGCGCTGATTTTTCGCGTACGGCATCGACGGCGCACTCGCGCCCCAGACGGACGAACAGCCTGTGGCATTCGCAACCATCATCCGGTCTCCGTACAGTTGGGTGACCAGTTTCGCATACGGCGTTTCGCCGCAACCGGCGCAAGCGCCGGAGAATTCGAGCAGCGGCTGTTCAAATTGGCTGCCTTTGACCGTGAACGGATTCATCGGATTGGCCTTGGTCTTCACTTCCATCGCATAATCCCAAAGCGGAGCTTGTTCCAGTTGGCTTTCGAGCGGTTTCATTTCCAGCGCTTTTTCTTTCGCCGGACAGATTTGCGCACAGTTTCCGCAGCCGGTACAGTCATACGGCGAGACGGCGATGCGGAAACTCAAGTCTTTTGCGCCGACAGCCGCTTTTGCGGTAAAGCCTTGCGGTGCACGCTCCATTTCAGCCGCGTCGGCCAAAATCGGACGGATCGCCGCATGCGGGCAGACATAGGCGCACTGGTTGCACTGAATGCATTTGTCTTCCAGCCAGCACGGCACGTTGATCGCAATGCCGCGTTTTTCATAAGCGGACGTGCCCATCGGGAAGGTGCCGTCTTCCATGCCAACAAAGGCGCTGACCGGCAGCTTGTCGCCTTCCTGACGGTTCATAGGCACCAGGACGTTCTTGATGAATGCAGGCGTTTCCTGGCTGTTTGCTGCAATGTCCTTCGCATCAGCCCAGGCAGTCGGAACATCGATCTTGACGATCGCGTTCACGCCAAGGTCGATTGCCGCGTTATTCATGTTGACGACCTTGTCGCCCTTGTTGCCGTAGGATTTCACGACCGCTTTCTTCAGATGCGTGATCGCTTCGTCAACCGGAATGATATCGGCAATTTTGAAGAAGGCCGATTGCATAATCATGTTGATCCGGCCGCCGAGACCGATTTCCTGCGCAATTTTCACCGCATCGAGCGTATAGAAGTTAATCTTGTTCTTTGCCAGATAGCGTTTCATGTCGCCCGGCAGATGTTCGTCGAGTTCGGCCGCGCTCCAGTTGCAGTTCAAGAGGAAGTTGCCGCCCTGCTTCAAACCTTCGAGCACGTTGTATTTATCGACATAGGACTGGTTGTGGCAAGCGATGAAGTCCGCCTGGTTCACAAGGTATGGGGAACGGATCGGACGTTTGCCGAAACGCAGATGCGAAATCGTGACGCCGCCCGATTTTTTCGAGTCATAGGCAAAGTAGGCCTGCGCATACATGTCGGTGTGGTCGCCGATGATTGCGATCGCGCTCTTGTTCGCGCCAACGGTGCCGTCGGAACCAAGCCCCCAGAACTTACAGGCTTTTGTGCCGGGAGCGGTTGTATCGATGTCATTGCCGAGCGGCAGCGACGTGTGCGTCACATCGTCGACGATGCCGACCGTGAAATGATCTTTCGGCTGCGCCAGTTTCAGGTTCTCAAAAACCGCTTCAATATGGCCCGGAATGACGTCCTTGCCGCCGACGCCGCAACGACCGCCGACAATGGTCGGCTGCCATTCTTTGCCGCAGAATACGGCTTTAACGTCAAGATAGAGCGGTTCGGCATAGGAACCGAGTTCTTTTGTGCGGTCAAGCACCGCGATCTTCTTGACCGTCTTCGGGATATATTTGAAGAAATGTTCAACCGAGAACGGACGGAAAAGATGTACGGACAGCAAGCCGACCTTTTCTCCTTTTGCGTTCAGATAGTCAACGGTTTCTTCAATCGCTTCGCAGGCCGAGCCCATCGCAATGATCAGACGGTCGGCGTCAGCTGCGCCATAGTAATTGAACAGATGATAATCACGGCCGGTCAATTTGTTGATCTCCGCCATGTAGTTTTCTACGATCTCCGGCAGCGCTTCGTAGTAGCGGTTTGAGACTTCGCGCTGTTGGAAATGGATGTCCGAATTCTGTACGGTGCCTTTGATTTCCGGATGATCCGGATTCAAGCCGCGACGACGGAAAGCATCAACCGCATCTTGATCGAGCACCTTCGCCAGTTCTTCATATTCGAGCACTTCAATTTTCTGCACTTCGTGCGAAGTACGAAAGCCGTCGAAGAAATGCATGAACGGGACCTTGCCCTTGATCGCCGAGAGATGCGCGACGGCAGCCAGATCCATCGCCTGCTGCACGCTGTTCGAGCCAAGCAGTGCGAAGCCGGTTTGCCGCGTCGCCATGACGTCGGAATGATCGCCGAAGATGTTGATCGCATTCGCGCCGACGACGCGTGCACTGACATGAAAAACGCCCGGCAGCAATTCGCCGGCAATCTTGTACATGTTCGGAATCATCAACAGCAGTCCTTGCGATGCGGTGTAGGTCGTGGTCAATGCGCCCGCTTGCAGCGAGCCGTGCACTGCGCCGGCCGCGCCGCCCTCCGATTGCATTTCAACGACTTCGACCGTTTGGCCGAATAAATTCTTTTTGCCTTTGGCCGCCCACTCATCAACATGTTCCGCCATATTGGAGGAGGGGGTGATCGGGAAAATGGCCGCTACATCGGTAAACGCGTAAGATACGTATGCGGCGGCTGTGTTGCCGTCCATCGTTTGCATTCTTCTTGTCATGTTTTTTCCATCCTTCTTTCTATCGTAAATTAATGGCCGATTGTAAAATGAAGTTGAACACCTAGAAAAAAGTCCATAGTGACTTTTTCCTCAAATGGTAGAATGGAGTTCTCACACAACCATCACCAAAGAGGAGGCAATCACTATGGACTGCCATGATTATATCACAGTGGAATCAGAACGCAAACGCGGTCAACATTTGGGTCAAGAAGAACGCGGAGCGATTCAACAGTTAAGAAAACTTGGATACTCACTCCGATCGATTGCTGCGAAAATCAATTGCTCGGCAAGCACGGTTTTAAATGAACTGCGCCGTGGAACGCCGAAACGAAAAAGCAGTCGCGGACGTGCTCCAGAGTACAGCGCAAAGCGTGGACTAGCCGTATATAAAGCAAACCGGATGCAAAGCAGAAGACATCATCGTATTTTGCATTGCGCCGCTTTCGTTAAATGGGTAGTCGATCAAGTACGTACGAAAAAGTGGTCGTTGGACGTTTGCGTAGGCCATGCACGTTTACATCGCCGATTCGCTGAAAACAATATGGTGTGTACTAAAACGCTCTATAATGAGCTGGCGGCCGGAAACTTACCGTTATCTCGTTTTGAAGTTCCTGAACTCCTCAAGCGTAGATCTAGTCGTAAAAGAGGCCGTGAACATAAGCGTTTAAAAGGTCGAAGCATTGATGAACGTCCTGCCATTGTGGATGAACGCGTAGAAATCGGACATTGGGAAGCCGACACGGTAATCGGCCGTAAAAGCGGCAAGGAAGCTGTTGTTTTGACGCTTGTTGAGCGAGTGACCAATAATTACTTAGCAATCCGCATTCCTGGAAAAAACAGTGAGTCGGTAATCGAAGCAATGGAAGAATTGCATGCTGAATTTGGCGAGCGATTCAGTTCGGTTTTCAAGAGCATTACGGCTGATAACGGATCTGAATTCGAAGAGTTTTCAACGGTTGAAAACTGGGGTTCTTCAATATATTTCGCCCACCCGTATTCATCGTGGGAACGTCCTGTAAACGAAAGACACAACGGGCTTTTACGACAGTACATCCCAAAAGGTGTTTCAATTGAAAAATACAGCCCGGCCGATGTACTTCGTTTTGCAGATGAGCTAAATAGCCGCCCGCGTAAAAGACTCGGCTATCAAACTCCAGAAGAACTTTTTGATGCATTTCTCGACAGCCTTTATGCTGCATGAGTTTGCTGCCATTTTACCGAAGTGTTCAACTTGCAGTTGCAATTTGCGATCGTAAATTAATTGGTTTGCTAAAGTAAGATTGCTTGCGCGCCTTGCGGCACGCAAGCAAAAATGAACGGACGTTATTTACTGATTCACTGCTTTCTTTTCATCCGCATCGTGCAGCGTCTGACGCTTGCCCATGCCAAAGATGTAATAGCTGGCAATGACGATCGCGCAGAATACCGCGCCGACGATCAGCGAGACCTGCGTATCGGAGTTGAACCACATGCCGACCAGCACGCAGCAGAGGAAGACAATCGTGAAATAGTTGCTGATCGGGTAAAACGGCGATTTGAACGGATGATCCTTCATTTCCGCCGCCCATTTCTTGCGGAAGCGAAGCTGTGCAATCGCCAAAACAAACCAGGGGATCATGCCAGGCAGGATGCTGGCGCTGTAGATATAAATAAACAGTTTGGAATCCGGTGCGATAAAGTTGAAGAATACGCCCAGCAGCAGACAGCCGATCGTGGTCATGATGCTGTTCGACGGTACGCCGCTTTCCGATACTTTGCCGAAGAATTTCGGCGCCTGGCCGTTTTCAGCCAGCGTGTATAGCATGCGGCCCGCGCTGTAGATGCCGCTGTTGCAGCCGGACATAGCCGCGGTTAAAACAACGAAGTTGATGATCCCGGCGGCCGCTACGATGCCGACCTTAGCAAAGGTCATAACGAACGGGCTGCCGATGGTGCCGATTTGATTCCAGGGATAGATCGACAGGATTACGAAGATCGCGCCAATATAGAAGATCAGGATACGCCAGATGATGTTCTTGGTCGCTTTACGCAGCGTGTTTTTCGGGTCTTCGGCTTCGCCGGCCGTAATGCCGACGAGTTCAACGCCTTGGTATGCTGCGGTAACTAAACAGAGTGCGAAGAGGAAGCCTTCGAGACCGCCCGGGAAGAATCCGCCGTGTGCGAAGAGGTTGCCGATGCCCATCGGCACGCCGCCGTTGCCGAAACCGAATACAATGATGCCAACGCCGATGACCAGCATCGTAATGATGGCTGCGACTTTGATCAGTGCAAACCAGAATTCAAATTCGCCGTAGTATTTAACCGCTGCCATGTTGGCCGCGGCGACGATCGCAACGCCTGCGAGTGCAGGAATCCACTGTGCGACGTCCGGAAACCAATAATTACAATAAATGCCGATTGCGGTGACCTCGGCCATGCCGACCGTGACCCAGAGGAACCAGTAACACCAGGCGGTCAGATAACCGACCAACGGATGAATGTATTTATGCGCATAGGTGGCGAAGGAACCGGTGACCGGTTCGAGGAACAGCATTTCGCCCATGATCCGCATCACGAAGAACATGACCATACCGGCCAGTGCATAGGCGAGAAGGACCGACGGCCCCGCCCACTTGATGGTGCTTGCCGAACCCATGAATAGACCTACGCCGATTGTGCCGCCCAAAGCGATCAGTTCGATGTGACGCGCTTTAAGACCTCTGGTAAGTTGTTTCTCTTCCATTCTCTCTTACCTCTCTCTTATCGTATATTTACGCAGTATTGATTTTGTTCCATCAGGTGCTTCAATCGTTGGATATGATCATCATCTGCTGTCTCGAGTTCCAGTTCCACTCTGGCATAGCCAAGCGAAACGCCGCGATTCTCGCGGTTGTGCGTAACGGCGACGACATTCGCGCCCGCACTGGCAATCAATTCGAGCAACTTGCAGAGCATACCCGGTTTGTCCGAAACAATCGTGTCAAAAAACACTTTGCGTCCGGTCTTGCCGAGACCTTGGTTGATGATCCGGCTCATCGTGTTGACGTCGATGTTGCCGCCGCTGATGATCGCTGCCATTTTCGTCTTTTGGTACTGCGGCAAACGATGCAGGACCGCAGCGACCGCCGCAGCGCCCGCGCCTTCGGAAACCGTCTTCACGCGTTCCAAGAGCAGGAGAATCGCTCCGGCAATCTCTTCCTCATCCACCACGACGATGTCATCGACATATTTCTGCACGATGTCAAACGTCATGCAGCCCGGAGTCTTGACCGCAATGCCGTCGGCAATCGTCGGCGGACCGGAAATCGTCGTTACCTTGCCGCAAGCGCGCGATTCAAGCATCGACGGCATATTCTTCGTCTGCACGCCGATCACCTTGATCTTCGGATTGCGCTCTTTCAGTGCGATCGCCACGCCGGCAATCAAGCCGCCGCCGCCGATCGGCACCACGACCGTTTCCACCTCCGGCAGATCCTCCAACAGTTCCAGACCGATCGTCCCCTGTCCGGCAATGACCAAAGGATCGTTAAACGGATGGATGAAGGTCGACTTCTCCTCCGCTTCAATCTGGCGCGCCATCGCATAGGCTTCGTCATAGACATCGCCATGCAGGACGACTTTGCCGCCGTAGCCGCGAGTCGCATTCACCTTGGACAAAGGGGCATGACGCGGCATCACGATCGTCGACTGGATGCCAAACACCGTCGACGCGAGCGCAACGCCCTGCGCATGATTGCCGGCCGAAGAGGCAATCACCCCGTGGGCCTTTTCCGTTTCACTCAAATTAGCGATCTTATTGTATGCGCCGCGCAACTTGAATGATCCGGTTCGTTGCAGATTCTCCATTTTGATATGAACCAGATTGCCGGTCATGTCGCTGACTGTGTTCGTGTAAGCCAGGCTTGTCCGGCAAATAACCCCTGCCAAGGTTTCTCGGGCTTTCTCTATTTCTCCCAACGAGACATACATTTTGACTACTCCTTCCTATCCGTACTATCCATAATTTTCGCACCACGATGTTGAACTTTATCTGAACCGAAACGGCGGCTTTTTGCCGAAAGACCGCGTATCCGGGTGGTACCGCATTTTTACTTACTCGATAGATAACGGTAAATCGTACTTTCCGAAGACTTCAAACGAATCGCGACTTTCGGAATCGCGCCCTTGATCTTAAAAATGCCGTTTTTGCTCAACTCCTGAACGATTGAACTTTTTTCCTCGCTGCTCATTCGTTCCACCGGCACCTTGTACTTGGAAGAAACCTTCTTGAACGCTTCTTCTACCACCAAGTCAAGCGACGGCGTCAGCGACTCGGTCACCTCTTCCTGTTCCGAGATCATCGGCACATTCTGCAGCAGCGTCGTCAGCGAATCGCCGAGAATCTTGCTGTTTTGATTTTCTGTCGAATTGAGGATGTTGACGCAGAGCATGCCGATCAGCGTCCCCTCTTCATCTTTTATATAGTAAGTAGAGGAAATCAGTTTTTCGCCGCTGTCGGTACGACTGCGATAATTAACCAATGAATTCTGTCCCTGATAGCCTTTGTTTTCCAGCAGCTTGAAGCCAAGATCCGTTAGCGGACAGCCAAGATAGCGACCGCTGATGTAACCGTTGCGGATCGCAATAACCGAATTTTCCGCATCCACGATATCATGCAGCAGGACTTCGCAATGCGGACCGATGATATCCGCGATGAAATCCACCAGTGGAATATACATTGCAAGCTTTTTCTTATAGCTCATAGACGCCACCTCTTGTAAACTTCTCAAATAATCTTTGTTTTCTTACTTCTTCATCGTCCGATAAATTCCTCCTACGATAAGATTTTTTTATCATACTATTCTTTTAATTAACTACTCTCTTGATCTTAATTCTTTCCACAGTGTACTTTCGTCTCTTTTTTTGCCTCGACAGTGTTTTGTTATTGCGGTTTTCAAAATATTTTTTCTTTTCGTAAGAATTTTTTATCACATTTCTTTGCAAAATATTTTTTTCTTCTTTTTGCGTCGCATACGCAAAAAAAGAGAAGAATACGCTGAAAACAGTCTGATTTGCTAAAAAACAAAACGACCCGGCGCAAAATGCGCTGAGACGTTGCTCTAGATTTTTTATATCGTCTTCTCCTTACAAAGCAAGGCGTATTGTCGAAATGACAATACGCCTCATTTTATTTCGCCAGCCGACTACTCGACCCATTTTCCATCCCACAGCGTCTGCACGCCCGACACCACGATGACGTCGCCCGGCTGCAGGCCGTCGACGATCTGCACATTTTCCGCGTCGCGGCTGCGCAGTTTGACATAGCGCGCAACGGCGCTATGATCGACGACGACCCAGACGGCAGGCAGTGCGTCACGCTGCACAATCGCGGTAAGCGGCACGATCACTTCCGGTTTCACCGAACCGACGCCGCCGGCCGTCACGGCTGCCGTCATGCCGTATTTCACTTCCGGCGGCGGATTAATCAGCGTCAGACGGACATTGGCCACATTCGCGCCGTCCTGGCTGACCGTCGAAGTCGCATCACGCAACCTGGCCTCGACGCTCACGCCGGGCAGCGTTTCAAAGCTGACCTTGATCGTCTCGGTCTTGCGGAAACCTTCGAGTTGCTCTTCCGGCACGACAATGGATATCTCTTTCGCACCCGAACCTTCCCTGACCAGCGTCAGCACCCGCTGCCCGGCGCTGACCGCATCGCCAGGCCTTGCATCCAGTCCGATGACGATACCCGGATAGTCGGTTCTGAGTACGCCCGGTGCGACCGGCGCGCTGCTGCGCGGCGCGCTCCCCGCCTGCTGGGCCTGCTGCAGATTCGCCAGCGCGGCATCATAGGCGCTTTGATAACGCTCGAACATGACGCGACTGATTGCGCCTTGCTTATAAAGCTTGCCGAACGTATTCAGATTTGCTTCCGCTTTGGCGACTTCCGCCTGCGCCGCTTCTACGCCGACGCCGCCGCTGGTTCCTGCCGCTTCCTGCGTCGCCGTGACCGCAAGCCGCATCAAGACGTCGCCGTTTTTCACAGCCGAACCGACATCCGCCAAAATTTCAGAGACGCGACCGCTGGCCGAAAAGCTCATCGGAATCTCATAGCGTCCGCGCACCACGCCGCTAAACGCAAATGCGGGCGCATCACCGGCCGGGCCGACCGTCTGCGTTTTCACGACCAGACGTTCCTGTACCCTGCCCTTTTCAAAAACCGCCTTGTACTGCCAGGCCGCAAACAGGCAGACCAACAGCAAACAACTTGTCATAATATAATAGGCTTTACGCCCCAGCACGAATTCCTTCTCCGGAGTGGGAATCTCTGTTTTATCTGGTTTCATTGCATTGTACTCCTATTTCTGACCGTAACCTGTTCTACTTAAATAACTGTAACATAATATGCCCGCCCTGCCAACCTTTCCACAGGCAGGAAACAAGGCCCGTCAACCCGAATTAAGCTTTATAACCATACTAGGAGGGATGCAGCATGGACCACACCCGTAATAAAGCCGGCAACGCCGCCTGGCATCGTCTGGCCAAAGCAGACCGGGACTGGATTGCCGCCCTCTTGCAGGAGCGCTACCAGCACACGGTCGGCGAAAGCCGCGAAAAACCGAAGAAGCCGGAATGTACCGCAATCTTGCGCAGCGTATACGAAGAGGTGCTCGCCAAGGATCTGCCGCTCAGTTATACGGATCTAATGGAGTATTTTCTCGCCCATCTAGATCGCTATCAAAAACGTTTGCAAAAAGCGGCCGGGCGGCAGCAAGTCTCCGCCAAACTGGAAGCGATCGAGAGCAGCAAGGATGTACTCAAAACAAAAAAACGCACGCCGGCCGATGAGCCAGCCCGACTTTGCGGCGTCTGGTTCGAAGGGTTTCAACCCGATGCAGATGGCTTTACGGCGATTTTACACCACGCCAATGTTGAATTAAGTCAAATCAGCTTTGCCGATGACGAAGTGACGTTTATCCCCGAACCGGATAAGCATATGTTGCGCAAAATCTTAAAGATACTGACGGAGAGCGCCAACAGCTACTATCACAAGAAATTTCTCAACGCACCGGGCAAAAACGACCGACTGCCGACCTTCCTGCGTCGTCTCGGCGAACTGCAGCTTTTGAAGAACCGTTATCTGGCTCAGCGCGAAGCGCAGGGCGGACAGAACCCGCTGATGTTCCTGCCGAACTGGAATCTTGGCAGCAGCGCCGCGCCGCCTTGGGAAGCAATCGTGTTTCCGCCGACGGAAAAGGACTGCAACGCGCTCTTGGCCGCCCAGGGGAAAAAATCATTCGTCTTTCGTCAGCCGAATGATTTTTGGATTCAATAAGAAACATAAAACCCACGCGCTGCCAGAACGGCTTATAGCGCGTGGGTTTTTCTCATTGTCTTACGCAGCCTGACGCAGGATTTCCTCTTCTTTTTTCGCGTCATACTGTTTTTCCGATTTGGAAATGACAATCGCGGCCAGTGCATTGCCGATGACATTGACGACCGTTCTCGCCATGTCCAGGAAGCGGTCGACGCCGGCAATGAATGCCAAGCCTTCGGCCGGAATGCCGACCGTGCCCAGCGTCGCCAGGAGCACGACGAACGATACGCCGGGAACGCCTGCAATCCCTTTGGAGGTGACCATCAGGACCACCATCAGATTGATCTGCTGCGCAACCGACAGCTCGATGCCGTACATCTGCGCAAGGAAGATTGCGGCTACCGCCTGATAGAGCGTGGAACCGGTCAGGTTAAACGAGTAGCCGGTCGGGATCACGAAGGACGTGATCGCTTTCGGACAGCCCATCCGCTCCATCTTCGTCATAATGTTCGGCAGCACCGCTTCCGAGCTGGCCGTGGTATAAGCGAGAATCAATTCATCTTTCAATACGCGGATCAAGTTCATGATCTTCAGGCCGTAGACGCGCGCAATCAGCGCCAGGACGCTAAAGACGAAGAGGAACATGGAGCCGTACACGGTGACGACCAGCTTGCCGAGCGGGATCAGCGACTGCAGGCCGAATTTGGCGACCGTGCTGCCGATCAGCGCGAATACGCCGAACGGCGCAAACTTCATGATCTGGTTGGTGACCCAGAACATCGCTTCGGCCATGCCTTCGAAGAAATGCAGCACCGGTTTGCCTTTTTCGCCGATGGCCGCAACGCCGAGGCCGAAGATGACCGAGAAGAAAATGATCGGCAGCATATCGCCTTTGGCCAGCACGTCAAATACATTGCTTGGCACGATATTTACGAAGGTGTCGGCAAAACTGTGATGGCCGACCGATTCTGCCGTATTCACATAGTTTGAGATATTGCTTTTCGCCAACGAGCCCATATTGTCAATTCCGATGCCCGGTTTGACGATGTTGCCGATCAGCAGCCCCATCACAATCGCAATCGTTGTGACAATTTCAAAGAACAGAATCGTTTTGCCGCCGATCTTGCCCAGTTTTTTCGTATCGCCGACGCCGGCAATGCCGACAATCAACGAAGAAAGGACGATCGGTGCGACAATCATCTTGATCATGCGGATAAATATATCGCCGATGGGCTTGAGGTATCCTTCGATGTTAGGATCGCCATAATAAAATGCGCCAACAGCGACGCCAAGGATAAGACCGATGAGGATTTGCGTTCCAAGACCAAACTTCATTTTTTTCATTTTCATCTACCCTTTCTTACTTCTCTGGTTGATGAGGATGAGCTGCATGGGCCTCTGCCAACCTCTGCTTTTACTCTATCACCCAGCCTACAAAATCCAACAGAATCCGAAAAACTATCGGAAAATTTTTAATAGCCTGCCTAGAAGCCTTTTCATTTTTCTGCTATCCTGTAACGAGGGCCGCTCGCTTTCCTGTTATACTAGTAAGAGAAAGGTTTTCATTTATGAACAAAAATCTTTTGGCTTTGTGCCTCATGCTGCTCGTCATTCCGCTCGCCGGAGAACTCAAGTTCTTCCCGTTCGGCGGCGATTTTCATTCCTTTCGCGTCAGTTTCGGCTCACCGGCTTTTTTGTTTTTTCTCCTCTGGCTGCGCCATATCTCCTTCGCGCGCTTGGGTTTTTTAACCGGCTGCTTTGTATTGCTGTTTCGCATCGCATTGGACATCGGCAATGGCAATTACAACGCAACCGACAGCTTTTTTCTCCATCTGCCGGCCTTCTTTTACTACATCACCTACGCCCTGCTTTTTCAGCTTGGTCGCGCCAAAGAAGCCTACGACCGGCCGCTGCGCATCGGCGCGCTGGCCGTCAGCGCCGAAATCGGCGCCAGTCTCGCCGAACTTGTCTTATCGATCAGCCATGTCAATGCCGCAACGATTTTCACGCTGCCGATCCTGACGGAAATTTTTGTCGCCGCGATCATTCGCAGTTTCTTCGTTTTAAGTTTTTTCTTTATCATGGAACTGCGTCAGGCTGAATTCGTCACCGAGCAACAGCGGGAACAAAATAAGAATATGCTGCTGATCATTTCCGGCTTGTATGAAGAAGTGATTCAATTAAACAAGTCGATGCAAAATGCCGAAGAGATCACGCGCGCGTGCTACTCGCTGTATCGCGATTTACAAAACAACCAGACGCTTTTCAATCGCAATCAGTTCGCGCAGAGCATGCTGGAAATCGCCGGGCAGGTGCATGAGATCAAAAAAGACAACCAACGCATTTATGCCAGCCTGAGCCGTCTCATTTCGGACGGCAAGCTAAATGATTATCTGCCGGTTTCGGAACTGGCGGAAATCATCATCCAGTCGCATCAAAAATACGCCCGTTCCTTAAACAAGCTGATTACCTTTCACCTGAAGGTCTCGGGCAACATTCCGTCGCTGCATGTCTATACCGTTCTTTCACTGGTCAACAATCTGGTTGCCAACGCGGTCGAAGCAGTTCAGGATATCGGGGTGATCGAAGTCTCTTTTTGCCGCAACGCTTCTTTTCTCGAACTCGGCGTGCGCGATTCCGGCCCCGGCATTCCGGCGAAAAAGCAGAATCTGATCTTTCGCCCCGGTTATACGACGAAGTTCGATCAGTCCGGCACGCCTTCGACCGGGATGGGTTTGCCGTACATTCGCGATCTGGCGCAAAGCCTCGAAGGCAGCATCGCTCTGACGGCGCCCAACGACTCGACCGGCGCCCTCTTTACGATCCGCCTGCCCCTGCAACATCTGACAAAGGAGACCTGAAACATGCGTTTTTTTATTGTGGATGACGATGAAGCGATTCGCTCGATGCTGAGCGAGATCATCGAAGATAACGACCTGGGCGAAGTCGTCGGCGAAGCCGACAATGGAGCCGCCATCGACGCTCCGCTCTTAGCGATGAAGCGCGTCGATATCCTGCTGATTGACCTCTTGATGCCGCTGCGTGATGGAATCGAAACCGTGCAGGCGATCCAGCCCGCTTTCGCGGGCCGCATCGTCATGCTGTCGCAAGTCGAAAACAAGGAAATGATCGCCTCCGCCTATCAACTCGGCATTCACTACTACATTACCAAGCCGATCAACCGCATCGAAGTCCTCAGTATTTTGAAAAACGTGCTCGAACATGTCCGGCTGCAAAAAACGATTCGCAATATTGAGCAAAACCTCTTCGCGCTGACGACCGGCCAAACCGCCTCGCCTCACGCTGCAGCGAACTGCAGTCGCAACACGCTGCGCTCCGCCGGACAGTCTCTGCTCGCCGAACTCGGCATGATCGGCGAAAGCGGCGGCAAAGACCTGCTCGACATCCTGGAATTCCTCTTTCAGCATCAGGAAGCGCATCCGCTCGATTACGAATTCCCGGCGCTGAAAGATATGTTTTCCCATCTCGCAATGAAGCGCCTGCAGCTTAGCGACGCCGAGCACAGTGAAGTCAAAAAAGAATGCAAAGCGCTCGAACAACGCATACGCCGGGCGATTTTTCAAGGTTTGAATCATCTGACCTCTTTAGGCGTCACCGATTACAGCAATCCGAAATTCGAAGAATACGCGCCAAAATTTTTCGATTTCAGTCAGGTTCGCAAAAGCATGCAGAAGCTGCAGACCGAAGACAAGCTCTCGATCTCCGACACGCACATCAACAGCAAAAAATTCATCAAGGTTTTATTTTTAGAAGCGCAAAAACGCTAAAAAAAAGAAAGCTGCCTCAAAATAGCACGGCTGTTTTGAGGCAGCTTTCCTTTCGTAGCGGACGCTTCCTATTTCCCCATCGCGAACGCCAATTTGGCTTTGGCGGTATTGTAATCATATAGCGCCTGCGTATGGTTCGTCTTGCTTTGCGCCAACGCCACCTGCGCATCGAGCACGTCAAGATTCGTACCGACGCCGGACTGGTAGCGCAGTTTGGCGATGCTAAAATCCTCCTCGCCCTTCGTCACGGCGACCGCGCTGTTCTCGATGCGCTGCTGCGCTTCCTGGACGTTCAGGTATTGCTGATACATTTCGAGCTTTGCATTATCCAACGACTGGCGGTATTGCTGACGCGTCTTATCGACGGTAGCCAACGCCTGGTTCTCCTTGTCCTTCGTCTGGCCGGAATCGTACAGCGACCAGGTCAGGTTGATTCCAGCCAACCACGTCGAGTTGCTGAAACCGGGAAAATGATTGTCCTGCCAGTTTTGTCCGGCAGTCAGACTGGCGGTCGGCCGGGCCGAACTGGAAGCAACCGTCACGCCGGCCTGCGCGGCACGAATCGAACTTTGAGCCTGCAGCAGATCCGGGCGGTTCGCCTCGCCATATTGCAAACACTCTTCCACTTTTTCGTTAAACGCGTCATTCGCCAGTTCTTCCTTGGCGACTGTCGCTTCGCGAATCGGCAAACCGATCACATTATTCCAGGTCGCGACCGCCACCCGGTACGCATTCTCGGCTTTGATCCGCTCTTGCTGCGCGTTGGCCAGTTCCACTTCCGAACGCAGCAAATCGGGTTTGGCAACCGTACCGACGTCATACTGCGCCTGAACGTCTTTCAAATGGGCCGCTAAGTCCGCAACCGATTCTTTTCTTACCTGCAGTAAATTTCTGTATTCCAGTACGTCATAATAGGCGGTGGCGGCGTTAAGACGCACCTGCTGCTCGGTTCGCCGCGCCGCAAGTTCCGCCGAAAACCAGCCTTCCTTCGCCTGGTCGATGCTGCTTTCGAGCAAGCCGCCGCTGTAAAGAGGCAGGCTGAGCGCCAGATTGTTGGCATAGGAATTCCCTTCGCTCGTGTGTTTATCGTTTATCGTAAGACCAACGCTCGGCCCCTTTGCCGCTTTGGCCTGTTCCAACGCCCAGCGGGCTTTTTGTCTGTCGGCTTCGGCAATTTGCATCGCCGGGTTGTTCTTCAGAGCCAACGCAATGCTCTCCGGCAGCGTTAATTCTTGTCCTGTATTTTCCATCGCCCAGCCGGCGAATGGCGTTGCCAAAAGCAACAGTATCGCCAAGGCCGTCAGGCCGTATCGCACTCGTTTCATTCGTTCGTTCTTCCTTCCCCTTCTCACTCTTTACCGCTCGCCGGCACATCTTCCTGATGGCAGATCGGCGGATAGACCTTATACCAGGCCGCATACATCGTCGGCAACACCAACAGCGTCAATACGGTAGCGCCGAATAAACCCGCCGCAATCGCGACAGCCATCGGCCCCCAGAACACGCTGCTGATCAGCGGGATCATGCCCAGAATCGCGGCAGCGGCTGTCAGCATGATCGGCCGGAAACGAATTACGGTCGCCTTGATGATCGCATCCCACATGCACTCGCCTGCAATCATCAACTGCTCGATCTGATCGATCAGGATAATCGAATTGCGCATGATGATGCCCGCCAAAGCCAATATGCCAAGCTGTACGACAAAACCCATCGCCTTGCCGGTGATCAACAGCCCCAGGCTGACGCCGATGATGCCAAGCGGCGCGGTCAGGAGCGTCAGGAGCATCTTGCCCATGTTCTGCAGCTGCAGCATCAGCAGCACCAATATGATGATGATCATCGCCGGTACCGGTCCGAGCATCAGTTTGCCCGATTTCACACTCTGTTCGAGCGGCCCGTCCAGTTCGATGCTGTAACCGGGCGGCAGACTCTGACGCAGCGACGCCAGATCATCATAAATCTGCTGCGCCACATCATTGCCGGTGACGCCCGGTTCGATCTCGCCCTGGATCATGATCGTCGGTTTCAAGTCACGTCGCCAGATCAGGCCTTCTTCGGCGTCATAGGCGATCTTCGCGATCTGATCCAGCGGCACATAGCGTCCGCTGCCGATATGCACATTGCAGTTTTTCACCTGCGCTAAATTGTTGCGATCGAGCGAGTCCATGCGGAACACGATGCCGACCGTCTTGTCGTTTTCCCTGAATTCTCCGATGCCGATTCCAGACAACTGCGTCTGCAGCGACGTCGCAAGACTTTTCTTGTCGACGCCCAGCATCCTTGCCTTGTCCTGATCGATTTCGAGGCGCATGACCTTGCTCTTTTCATCCCAGTCATAATTGACGTCGCGCATCTTGCTGTTTTTCTGCATCACGTCGCGCACTTGCTTGGCAATCTCGCGCACCTGATCCGGATCATAGCCGCTGGCGCGCAGCATGACCGGATACGAGCTGGGCGGTCCGTTCGGCAAGACTTTGCTGTGCATGCGAACGCCGGCAAACCGCTCGTCGTCGGCAAACATTTTTTCCATTTTGGCCGCGAATGCTTCTCTGGCCTTGGCATCTTTGGCGACGATGACGAACTCCGAATAATACGGTTCGTTAAAGACCGGCTCCGCGCAGAGCACAAAGCGAGGCGCGCCTTCGCCGGTGTGATAGCTGTAGCTGGCCAACAGCGGATCGTCGTCAAGCGTCGCCGCAAACTTCGCCGCCACATCCTCCGTCGCCTTGAGCGACGAACCGACCGGCAGCGTCAGCCCGACGATCAGTTCCGGCCGCGTCGAACTCGGGAAGAATTCCATCTTTACCAGCCCCATCAGGCCAACGGCCGCAATGAAAGCCGCGAGCGTCATTAGCAGCACCTTCTTGCGCCGCTCTAAACACCAAATCAGTATCGATGTGAAGCGGCGATAAAACGGCGTATCATAAATCGCATGCTCGTCTTGCATCTCTTCACCCGGTTTGATGCGGATAAACAGATAACCAAAGAGCGGCGTCGCGGTGCAGGCAATTACCCACGAAAGCAACAGTGCGATCGTCACTACGCTAAAAATGCTGCCGACATATTCAGAAGCCGTGCCTTTGGAAAAGCCGACCGGAATGAAGCCGGCGCAGGTGATCAGCGCACCAGCCAGACGCGGATAAGCGGTCGCGGTGTACGCATAGCAGGCTGCGTTGAAACGATCGTAGCCCTGCTCCATTTTTACGACCATCGTCTCGATCGTGATGATCGCATCGTCGACAAGCAAACCAAGCGCAATGATCAGCGCGCCCAGCGAAATCTTCTGCAAATCGATGCCAAGCAGGTACATGCAAGTGAAGACGCCCGCAATGACCAGTGGAATACAAAGGGCGACGATCATGCCGGAGCGCGCGCCAAGGCTCGCGAAACTAACGATCAGCACGATCAGGACCGCTTCCATCAGCGACTTGACGAATTCATCGATCGAAGTCTCAACCACTTTCGGCTGATTGGCCACCTGGCCGATTTCCATGCCGAGCGGCAACTCTTGCTTCAGCCGCTCCACCGTTTCCTGCAGATTTTTCCCCAGCGTCAAGACATTGCCGCCTTTTTCCATCGACAAGGCCAGACCGATCGCTGGTTTGCCGTTGAAGAACATCTTCGGGTCGGAAGGGTCGCTGTAACTGCGGCTGACCTTCGCGATATCGCCCAAGCGGAACGTCCTGTCATTGGCCCGAATCGGCATGCTGCGGATATCGTCGAGCTGCTCGAACATGCCGCTGATGCGCAGGTTCACATTATCGCTTGACGTCTGCAGCATTCCTGCACCGGCCACCGCATTCTGTCCTTGCAGCGATGCGATGATCAGGTTCGGATCGATGCCGAGCTGCGCCAGTTTGGCATTTTCCACTTCAATATAAACTCTTTCCGTCTGCACGCCGACCAGCGTAACTTTCTTGACATTCGGTACGCCGAGCAGAATACGGCGGATCTTCTCCGCCGATTCGCGCAGCTCCTCGTACGAATAGCCGTCGCCGCTCAGCGCATAGATGTTGCCGAACACGTCGTCAAAACGGTCGTTAAAAATCGGTTCCTGCACGCCGTCCGGCAGCGAGGAACGGACATCGCTGACCATGTTGCGCACTTCAAGCCAGGTCGGCCGTACCGCGCTTTCCGGCACCGTGTCCTTTAGATTCACATAGATGACCGTCTGGCCGGCCATCGAATAACTTTTCAAATAATCGAGACCCGGCGTATCCTGGAGTTTTTTCTCCAGTTTGTCGGTCACCTGTTCTTCGACCTGTCTGGCGGTCGCGCCCGGCCAGACCGCGACGACCAGCATCTGCTTAATCGTAAAGTCCGGATCTTCCATCCGTCCGAGGTTGCGATAGGAAAAAACGCCCATCACAAAGATCAGAATGACGAAAAACCAAATCAGTTGCTTGCGCGCCAACGCCCACTGCGTAAAATTAAACTGCTTCACAGGCCGCCACCGCCCGTCTTGACCTGCTGCCCTTCCCACAGTTTATGCACGCCGGCAGTCACGACCAGGTCGCCGTTTTTCAGGCCTTCTATGACTTGCACTTGGTCATTGCCAAAAGCGCGTATCTTCACCGTGCGCAGCGCGACCTGATTGTTCTCCACGACCCAAACCTGCGGCGTGCCGTTGTTTTGGTAAATGGCCGCCAACGGCAGCTCGACGCTGCCGGCCTCATTGCCGCCGTCCAGCGTGACGGTCGCGGTCATGCCGTACTTCAGTTGCTCCGGCGGATTGACCAGCGTGATCCGTACCTTGAACGTCCGCGACACTTTATCGGCAATCGGCGATATTTCTCTTACCTGGCCTGCCAGCGTCACGTCTTTCAAGGCCCAAAACGTCACCTTGCATGCTTTAGCCGTGCGCAATTCTTCCACACGGTTTTCCGGCACGTTGATTTCCACTTCTTTTTCACCGTCGCGCACCAGCGTCAAAACTTTCTGCCCCTGACTGACGACCTGGCCGATTTCCGCGTCCAAACTGGCGATTACACCCGAACTGTCGGCGCGCAAGACGCTATAATCGAGCTGATTCGCGCCCTGGTTGTACTGGGCTGCCGCCTGGCGCACGCTGGCAACCGAGGTATCGTAACTGGTTCGATAGCGGTCATACTCCGCTTTGCTCACTGCACCGTTCTTATACAACTGCTCATAACGCTGCAGATTGGCCGCAGCCAGTTCCTGCTGCGCCTGCGCAGAGAAGACCTGCGCATCATATTGGTTGACGCCCTGCTGGAGATCCTTGCCGTCGATCGTCATCAGCACGTCTCCGGCCTGCACGCGACTGCCAAGTTCGACGTTGCGGCGCAGAATCTTGCCGCCGACTTGAAAGCCCAGTTGCGTTTCATAGCGTCCGCGTACCTCGCCGGAATAGGCGTAGTTCTCTGCGCTGTTTTGCTGCGCGACCTGTTTGGTTCGCACGACCGGCACATGTTCGGCTGCGACCGTTGCGGAAAAAAAACTGCGTCCGAAGAAAACCCCTACCACAGCCACGCCGACAATTGCCGCAGCAAGATAATAATGATTGCGTTTCAAATTCATGTTTCCACTCCTCAATAAAAACTTATATTTATTTTAATTAAACATTTGTTTAATTAAATTGTTTTTAAACGGACACGCGAAAGTGTCCGTTGTCGCTTACTGCTTTACCACGCTGCGCAAAAACAATTCGATCGCTTCCCGCAGATAACGCTCGGTCTGATCCTGCCCCGAGCCGTCTTCCAAAAAAACATTGGCCAGATCGCGATCGCTAAAATAGTACTGCGTCAGGCTGACCATCGCCAACGATGCAACCCGGGAATCAAAGTCGTCGCGCAATTCTCCGTTTGCAACGCCGCGTTCGAGAATCGCCCAGATATGCTTGCGAAATTTTTGCGCATGCGCGGCCATTTGTTCGGCATAAAAGGGGTTCGGATTTACATTCTCACTCAGCATCAGACGATTGAAATAGGGGCACTCTTCATGAACCTGCAGTGAAAGACTTGCAAACAGGCGAATCGACTCGATTGCCGATAACTGTAATCCTTCTATTTGCTCGATAAAGCGATAAATAACCGCAAACTGTCGATCAAGAACCTCGATATACAGTTTCTCCTTGCCGCCGAAATGGTAAGAAATCGAGGCGATATTCACGCCAGCCGCCTCGGCCATTTCCTTAACCGAAACGCCGCTGAAGCCTTTTTGCGCAAAGAGCAACGTGGCAGCCGTCAGAATCTTCGAAACGGTATTTTGTTCGCTCGGCCCTTCTTTCATCCAACGCAACCACCTTTCAAGACATTTTAAACGTTCATTTGAATTTTATTATAACGTTTCATTATAGCCTTGTCCAGTCATTATTTTAATGCTTGCCCAGTATTTCTATCATCTGATACAAGCGCGAAAAACGCCCCGTCTCACCGACCGTCCGCTCCTGATAGGGAACGAGGCAAGCGCGTTCTTGCTTCCAACCGATCATGCCGCTGCCTTCTCGCTTGGCAATGCACTCCACCGCATGGACGCCCAGTTCGCTGCTGATCAGATTGTCGAGTGCGGTCGGATGGCCGCCGCGTTGAATATAGCCGAGCGCGGTCGTCTGGCATTTGAAGCCGGTGCATTTTGTGATCTGCTGCGCCACATCGTGCGCGTCGCCCGCCCCTTCGGCCACGATGACAATCGTATACAGCTTGCCGCGCTGAAATCCGCGACGCAACGTAGCGCATACCTCTGACATTTCCAACTTGCGCTCCGGCACCAGCACCAGTTCCGCGCCGCAGGCAATGCCGAGCGTCAATGCGA
The DNA here is from genome assembly GCA_963667825.1 of Negativicutes bacterium. Taxonomy (GTDB): domain Bacteria; phylum Bacillota; class Negativicutes; order SG130; family SG130; genus Azotosporobacter. The sequence continues at coordinate 965,564 of OY764022.1, forward strand.
TATTGCCGGAATTCCGTCCCATGACTTCGACGACCGCCACCCGTTCATGCGACTCGGTCGTATCGCGAATCTTGTTGATCGCATCGAATGCGTTGTTGACCGCCGTATCGAAACCAATCGTATAATCGGTGCCGGCCATGTCATTGTCAATCGTCGCCGGAATCACATAGGTGCGCAGCCAACCGCCGCATTCTTCTTCCAGCGCGATCGCGCCAGCCATCGAGCCGTCGCCGCCGATGACGACCAGATCCTCAATGCCGAGCGCTTTCAGCTGTTTTCCCGCCTCTTTGCGTCCTTCCGGCTTTCTGAATGCTTCGGAGCGCGCCGTCTTCAGCATCGTGCCGCCGCGATGGATGATGCCGGCCACCGCTTTGCTGTCAAGCAGCAGGAATGCCCCCTGCATCAGACCGTCATAACCGCGTTCCACGCCAAGCACCTCATAGCCATAATGCGCACCGACCCGCGCCACCGCACGGATCGCCGCGTTCATCCCCGGCGCATCGCCGCCGCTGGTCAATACCGCAATTCGTTTCTGCATAACACATCTCTCCTTCTCTGCAATTGAAGATACAACGAAACTAATAATTTTTCGAACCACAAAGGCACGAAGGGCAAAAAGAAAACATCAAAACATATGAAATTTGACTGCAGATAACTATCTGCAGCGGCAAAGAATACAATGATAAAATTTCTTCACTCTCTCTTTTGCGGCAGATAGTATCTGCCGCCTGCTTTACCTTTTTCTTAGTGTTCTTTGTGCCTTTGTGGTGAAATGTCGTTTCATATATATTGCAAAGGACTGCCTCAGATAGGCTAAAAGCCTATTTGAGGGCAGCCCAACAACGTTTTTAGAGGGTAATGGCCGTCTCCAGCGCCACTTCGAGCATATCGTTGAATGTCGTCTGGCGCTCAGCGGCCGTGGTTTCCTCACCGCTGATCAAGTGATCGCTGACCGTCATGATCGTCAGCGCTTTGACGCCGAAGCGGGCGGCGATCGTATAGAGCGCCGCCGTTTCCATCTCAACCGCGAGCACGCCGTGCTGCATCAGCTTTTGCACGGTTTTCTTGTCTTCGCGATAAAAGATGTCCGAGGTGAAAACATTGCCGACATGCAGCGCCAAGCCTTTTTGCACGACATTTTCATAGGCCGCCTTTAAAAGAGCGAAGTCGGCGATCGGCGCATAATCGTAACCGTCAAACGCATGGTCGTTCATGCTCGAATCGGTGCAGGCCGCCTGCGCCAAAACCACGTCGCGCACACGGACCGCTTCCTGCATCGCGCCGCAGGTGCCGACGCGGATCAGGTTCTTCACGCCATAGTCGCGAATCAATTCATTCGTATAGATGCTGATCGACGGGATGCCCATCCCGGTTCCCTGCACAGAAATGCGCTTGCCCTTGTACTTGCCGGTAAAGCCCAGCATGCCGCGCACTTCATTGTAACAGGCCGCATCCGTCAGATACGTTTGCGCGATATGCTTCGCGCGCAGCGGGTCGCCCGGCAGCAAGATCGTCTCCGCAATCTCGCCCTGTTTCGCACCGATATGTATGCTCATCATTTCTTCCCCCGTTATTTTAATTCCGCTAAAAAGCTGGCGCCGTGCTTCGGTCGCGCAACCGCGAAGTTTTCCGCAATCGTCGCACCGAGATCGGCAAAATGCGTGCGCGGCGCAAGACGGCTGCCGCCCTTTTTAAAGCGCGGCGAATAAGCCAGCAGCGGCACATATTCCCTGGTGTGGTCCGAACCGCGGTAGCAAGGATCATTGCCGTGATCAGCGGTCAGAATTAATAAGTCGTCCTCCGTCAGCCGCGCAAACACTTCCGGCAGCCGCGCATCGAACTCCTCGATCGCCTGGCCATAGCCTTTGGCATCGCGCCGGTGTCCATACATCGCGTCGAAGTCGACCAGATTCAAGAAACTAAGTCCGGTAAAATCCTGCGCCAGCGTTTCAACCAGCTTATCCATACCGTCCATGTTCGATACGGTACGCACCGCATGCGTCACGCCTTCGCCGTCAAAGATATCGTTGATCTTGCCCAGCGCGATGACCGCGAGACCAGCCGCTTTCAGTTCATCCATTACCGTACGTCCGAACGGCTTCAACGCATAATCGTGGCGGTTCGAAGTCCGTTTGAAGCTGCCTGGTTGGCCGACAAACGGACGCGCGATAATCCGGCCCAGCATGTAGGGATCGTGACGGGTGATTTCACGGCAAAATTCGCAGATCTCATAGAGCTCCTTCAGCGGCACGACGTCTTCGTGCGCCGCGATTTGCAGCACCGAATCGGCCGAGGTATAGACAATCAATGCGCCGGTCTTCATATGCTCCTCGCCAAGCTCATCGATGATTTCCGTACCGCTGGCCGGTTTGTTGGCAATCACCTTGCGCCCTGTCTTTTGCTCGATTCTTTCGATCAGTTCCGCCGGAAAGCCAGCGGGAAAGACGCGAAACGGCGCATCAATGTGCAGGCCCATCAGTTCCCAATGCCCGGTCATCGTATCCTTGCCGATCGAACCTTCCTGCAGCGCCGCATAATACGCCTGCGGATTTTTTGCAGCGGCGATCTTATGCAGCGGCCGGATATTGCCGACGCCCAATTTCTCCAGCTGCGGAATGACTAGACCATCACAAGCCTCGGCAATATGGCCGAACGTATCGGAGCCTACATCGTCAAACGCCGCGGCATCCGGCGCTTCGCCGATACCAAGCGAATCCATTACGATAATGTGTATCCGTTTAAATGTTTTTCCCATCTTTTCTTCCTCCTCGGTTGAAACCGGTTTCAATTCAAACTACTAAAAATGCGGCTTCTGTATAGCGCCGCTTATCCGACAAATTCTTGGGTTTTCTTCTCTTCTTACCGTTAATAATATCATTTTTTCTCACTATTGAAAACAGGCTGTCCGTCAATTTTCGCAGAATATTTTCACTCTTTTACAGCGTAATTCCCCCCCCTGCGGCAACGCCGCCACAAAAATCGCGTTGCGGCTTCAGAGTGTAGGAAATTTTAAAATAGAATACGATATAACACGAAGAAGGGAAGGCAAGAAGAATTTAAAAACTCTTCATGCCTTCCCTTCTTCGACTCTTCGTGTAAAAAACGTCCCACTCGTTTTCCAGGCAGTCTCAAACCGCATCACGACTTCTGTGCTGCCGAAGGCTTCTGTGGTTCAATCAACGTTTGAAATGCTGCTAACGCGCCGCTTCTTCGATCGCGACCGCCACCGCGACGCTGGCGCCAACCATCGGGTTGTTACCCATGCCGATCAGACCCATCATCTCGACATGCGCCGGCACCGAAGAGGAACCGGCGAACTGCGCATCCGAATGCATGCGGCCCATCGTGTCAGTCATGCCGTAAGACGCGGGGCCGGCCGCCATGTTGTCCGGGTGCAGCGTCCGTCCAGTACCGCCGCCGGACGCGACAGAAAAATATTTCTTGCCGTTTTCGATGCATTCTTTCTTATACGTGCCGGCGACCGGATGCTGAAAGCGCGTCGGATTCGTCGAGTTGCCGGTGATCGAAACATCGACGCCTTCGCGCGTCATGATCGCAACGCCTTCCATCACATCGTCCGCGCCGTAGCAGCGCACATCGCCGCGCTCGCTCGTCGAATAGCGTTTCTCCTTGACGATATTCAGCTTGCCGGTCGCATAGTCAAACTGCGTCTGCACGTAGGTAAAGCCGTTGACGCGCGAGATGACCTGCGCGGCGTCTTTGCCAAGCCCGTTCAAAATGACGCGCAACGGTTCTTTGCGCACCTTGTTGGCCGATTTGACAATGCCGATCGCGCCTTCCGCCGCGGCGAAGGATTCATGCCCTGCCAAAAAGGCAAAACACTTTGTTTCTTCGCGCAGCAGCATCGCGGCCAAATTGCCGTGACCGATACCGACCTTGCGGCTGTCGGCCACCGAACCGGGAATGCAAAAGCCCTGCAGCCCTTCACCGATATGGACCGCAGCATCGGCCGCCTTCGTACAGCCTTTCTTAATCGCGATCGCCGCGCCGAGCGTATAGGCCCAGCAGGCATTATCGAAACAAATCGGTTGGATTCCTTTGACGATCGCCGCGACGTCGATCCCTTTCGCGTCGCAGATCGCCTTCGCCGCTTCGAGCGATTCGATGCCCTGCGCCTTGAGCGCGGCATCCACCGTTGCAATACGCCGTTCATATCCTTCAAACATCGCCATCATTACCAATCCCCTCTCTGTTATTCGTGGCGGGGGTCGATATGCTTGACCCCTTCGTCGAATCTGCCGTATTTTCCGGTCGCTTTTTTCAGCGCTTCATTGGCATCGGTGCCTTTTTTGATCATTTCCATCATTTTGCCGAGATGCACGAATTGATAGCCGATGATTTCATTATCCGCATCAAGCGCCAACGACGTGATGTAGCCTTCCGCCAGTTCGAGATAACGCGGCCCTTTGGCCAGCGTACCGTACATCGTGCCGATCTGGCTGCGCAATCCCTTGCCAAGGTCTTCGAGGCCCGCGCCGATCGGCAGGCCGCCTTCGGAAAATGCGGTCTGGCTGCGCCCGTAGACGATCTGCAGGAACAGTTCGCGCATCGCGGTGTTGATCGCGTCGCACACCAGGTCCGTGTTCAGCGCTTCGAGGATCGTCTTGCCCGGCAGGATTTCCGACGCCATCGCAGCGGAATGCGTCATGCCGCTGCAGCCGATCGTCTCGATCAGCGCCTCTTCGATGATCCCGCCCTTCACGTTCAGCGTCAGCTTGCAGGCTCCCTGCTGCGGCGCGCACCAACCGACGCCGTGCGTCAGACCGCAAATATCTTTCACTTCTTTGGCTTTAACCCATTTTCCCTCTTGGGGAATCGGCGCAGCGCCGTGGTTGACCCCTTTCGCAACACAAGTCATTTCTTCGACTTCAGATGAATACTTCATGTCAACGCTCCTCTCACTTTTATCTATGAAAATTATACTGTTTGTTGGCAATTCCTGTCAAACGCATTACTTGCGTGAACGAAAGACGCCGACAACGCCAAGTACGACCATCAACGCGCCAAGCAAAGTCCAGACCGTGATCGCTTCGTTTAACAGCCACCAGCCTAAAACGAGAGCTAGTACCGGATTGACATAGGCGTAGGTCATCGCAATATTGATCGGCAGCAGTTGCAGCGTGTAAATAAACGAAGTGAACGCGAAAATCGAACCGAACAGAACCAGGTAGCCCCAGGAGAGCCAGCCGGCCATGCTCGGCGCAGGCCATGTTTCGCCAAACAGCAACGCTACGCCAAGAAAACCGAAGCTGGCAAACAAATGCTGGTAACCGGACGATACCGGCGCAGATATCGCGACCGGATGGCGCGTCTGGACTACCGATCCGGCAGCCCAACTGATCGAAGCCAGAAAGAGCGCGCCGCCGGAAAGCAGTTCCTGGCTGTCCCTTGCCAAAAGCGCCGGGGCCATCAACACGACGAGTCCGGCAAAACCAAAGAGCAGCGAAGCAAGCAGCATCAGCGACGGCCGTTTGCGATCGAGCAGCGCATTCATTAGCGCCGTCCAGATCGGCGCGGATGCGACCATCAGCGCCGTAAAGCCGGAGTTGGCGTACTGTTCGGCCCACATCACAAGACCATTAGCGCCGACCCAGAGCAAGATGCCCGATAAGGCAAGCGTCTTCATTTCGCGCAGGCTGATCCGCACCTGTTTTTTCCTTACATAAGCGAACGCGAGCAAGAGCAGCGCGCACACGATCATCCGGCTCGCGCCGAGATAAAAAGGCGGAAAGCCGCCCCCTTCACCGACTGCGATACGGATGAACAGATAGGTGCTGCTCCAGATCGTATATACGACAAATAAATGAAACAGTCCGGTCAACGGCAGTTTCTGTCCCGCCAGCCGCCCCGTTTCTTTTCCTTCTTCCATGCTGCCTCCTTTGCTGCAAAATCATTTCCTGCTGCAGTATCTATTCCCCTTCGGTATTGGCGCGCGTTCTCCTGCTATTTTTTCGCAAGAAAAAGAGGCATTGCGCGCGTTGTCGCCTGGAGAAAAGCAGGATTTCTTCTAATAAATATCAAATAATAAACAGTTAAAACTACTGTTCATCCGCCAGACTGGGAAAGAAGGTGTTTTGCTTGCGCCGATCATTCTCCGCCCTACTCTTACTCGTCTGCTTCGCCGCTGTTTCCGGTTGTTCCCCGTTTGCCAAAGACGCCGCTCCTCCGGCCGAGCCGAAGAAGAAGATCAGTCTGTTGCATTATTTTTCCGGCAGTCTGAGCGGCGGCTTGCAGGAAATGGTGAATACGTTCAATAAAGAAGCGACGCAGTATCAATTGACCGCGACGCCGCTTGACCACGAGGCGTTCAAGACCAGCATCCGGGACACGCTCGCCTCGCCGAGTTCACCCGACCTTTATTCCTATTGGGCCGGTTCTCGTGTACGGGCGGTCACGGCAAAACTGACGCCGCTTGACGATGTTTGGGAACGCGCGCAACTTGCCGCCTCCGTTTCTCCGGTTGTCGCCGAAGCCTGCAGCTATGACGGCAAAAAATACATGCTGCCGCTCACGCAGCACTATGTCGCCTTTTTTTATAACAAGAAGGTCTTCGCCCGCTCCGGCGTGAAACCGCCTACAAACTGGGACGAATTCCACGCGGTCTGCGCCAAGCTGCAAGCCGACAGCATCACGCCGCTTGCGCTCGGCGCGAAGGACAAATGGCCGGCGCAGTTCTGGTTCGATTATCTTTTGCTGCGCACGGCGGGCTATGAGTATCGGCAAAAATTGCTGGACGGTTCGCTTTCCTATAACGATGCGCCGGTGCGCCGGGTCTTTGATCTCTGGGCCGATTTGGTCAAAAAAGGCTATTTTACCCCTAATCCGCTGCAAACCGCCTGGGACAGCGGCGCCAATGAATCCGTTTATAAGGGGACGGCCGCAATGACGCTGATGGGTACCTGGATCATCGGCTATTACGGCGATGCCGAGCATAATTGGCAGCCCGGCGAAGACTATGACTATTTCGCCTTCCCGACAATCGACGAAAACGTCCCGGCGTACGCGCTCGGTCCGATTGACGGCCTCATCCTTTCAAAGAATTCCATCCAACCGCAAGGCGCGAAGGACGCGCTTGTGCATCTGAGCACGCTCGAATCGCTCAAAACGATGAGCCGTGCGTCCGGCGCCTTTGTGCCCCGTAGCGATGTGTCCGCCGCTTTTTATTCTCCGATGCAGCAGCGCATGGCGGCCGAACTGGCCGTTACGCCGCGCTGGGCGTTCAATTATGATTTATCGACGCCGCCCGCGATGGCAAACGCCGGTTTGGCGCTTTTTAGCGAGTTCCTTGAATTTCCCGATCAGCGCAACGAACTGATTACCCGCACGGCGACAAAAATTTCCCGCCTTTGGCGTTAACCGATCAGCTGACAGGAGGCCTGCTCATGAAGCGCAACGTTACCTTCCGGCAAAAATTAGCCTTATCCTTTGCTTTGCTCTTGTCTTTGCTTTTGCTTCATGGCGCGATTTCCTGGTTTGCTCTGCAGGAATCGGAAAACCGCTTCGCCGAGCTGCGCGATGTCGATCAGGCGATCGAACTGACGCTGCGTGCGCATATGAATGAAAAGGATTATCTGCTGACGCAGGATCGCCGTCTTGCGGCAACCGTCTTGGAAGAGCTGGCGTCCGCGCAGGAAAAAATCGAACAAATCGCCGCTCAGACAGCGATGCTCGACAAGGAGACGCTCACGGCGATGAATCGTTCGCTGGCGCTTTATCAGATGACGTTTTCCCAGTATGGGATTTACGCCGATCAGATTCGCGCGCTGCACAGCGAACTGCAGCAACTCGGCAGCGACTTAGGCAATATGATTGAGGAGCTGCATCAGAGCGATAGCGTGCCGCTGGCCGAGATCAACCGTCTGCATCATTTTTTGCTTTTGCTGCGCGATCAGGCAGCGCCGCTCACTCCTGAGTCGTCATATGTGCAGGAGATGTTGTCCATCGCCAGTGCATTACGCTACGGCCCCTACGACAGCGATGTTCGGCTGACTGCGCACCGCATCATCAGCGATCTTGAAACCTACCGCAGCGTGACGGCTAAGATAGAAGAACTGGAGGCCCGGCAGCGCGCGAATGAAAAAGATATGAAAGCCGCCGCCGAAACCGTCCAGTCGCTCGGCCAGTCGATCAAGGATCTGCAAAACGAGCAGCTGCGCCTGCGTCAGTCCGGCATTACGCGCATCCTGCTCGGCGTTTTCTTCCTTTCGCTCGCCATCGCGGCCTGGGGCACGCGTTCCTTATCGGCGCGTCTGATGAAGCCGCTGCAGGATCTGGTGCAGATCACCGCCGCGCTCGGCCAGGGGAATTTCAAACAACGCATCGACATTCAAGTCGACGACGAGTTCAAGACGCTCCTGCTCAGCGTCAACCATATGGCGGAGAACATCGAAAACCTCAATGCGCACATGGAGGAGCTGGTCGCCGAACGCACGCAAGCGCTGGAAGAGGAAAAGATCCGTTTCGAGCAGCTCTTTAAACACAGTCCGGAAGGCATCCTGATCTTCGACAAGGATCTGCACGTCATCGATGCCAACAACGCGTTCACGCTGATGTTCGGCTACACGCTGGCGGAAATCATCGGACACAATCTTTCGGACTTCTTCCTGGTAGAAGACTATGTGCCCGGCAATCAGACAAGCCGCATCGAAGCGTTGCGCCGCTGCAAAGACGGCCGTTTGCTGCCGGTCTCGATCGTCAAATATTCCTTCCCCGAAGCCAGAGGCCAGACGCTCTATTACGCGATTTACACGGACGTCTCCGAACGCAGAGCCGCCGAAGAGCGCCTAGAATATCTTAGCCTGCATGACGGCCTTACCCATTTGAAGAACCGAACTTTTTTCGAAGCGGAAATGAAACGCCTTCAGGCGGAACAAAGCCGCTGCAGCCTGCTGGTCTGCGACGTGGACGGACTGAAAGAAATCAACGACCGTTTCGGACACAGCGAAGGCGATCGACTGCTGCAGGATGCCGCCGCCGTACTGACGCGCGCCGCCGGTCATCACACCGTAGCCCGCATCGGCGGCGACGAATTCGTCGTCTTTTTGCCCGATACCTCCGCCGCTCTGTTGCCGACGCTGCTGCAAAACATCAGCGACGCACTGGCCGAATGCAACCTGCATCGCGATCAGGCGCTGCGCATTTCCGTAGGCTTTGCCCACCGGCCTGACGGCAGCATCGCGATGGAAGACTTATTCAGGCAGGCGGACCAATTGATGTATGCGCAGAAAAAAAGTCGCCGCACGTAAGATAAAAAAATCCAGGCAGAAAAGGCTCGTCCTTTTTTGCCTGGATTTTTCATTTACTCGGCGGGGAACTGATACGCTTTTAACGTACCCTCAATCGATTGCGTGGTAAAATTGCCGCTGAACGCATTCACACCGGGGATGGTGCGCGTCCGACTGCCGATGCTGGCGGTCAGTTTGCCGTCCTGAATCGTCAGCGTCAGCGGCGTTCTAGCCGTGATCGCCGTCATTCGTTCGCTAAACAGCGCAATCTGCTTGTTTTGCAGGCGAATTTCCACCATACCGCCGCCAAAACCGAGTTTCAGCCAGTCATCGCCGTCATCGGTCTGCACATAGAAGATCATTCCTGCGCCCGCGCCCCAAAGGTTTTTCACATTGGAAAATTCAACCTTGCCCGGCGCGGGCTGATCGAAGAACGAGAAATCGATCGGCGTGACATTCTTATCCGCCACGACGTCAACCGTTTGCACCAATTGCGGCGCTGGAGCGGCTTGGACTACTTGTCCGACAGCCATCAGGCACAGGACCAAGATCAGTAAAAGGATTTTTTTCATCAGACATCCTCCTATACATTGATTTGGATTTTATTTCATTATAGTGCCCTCTTTATACAGCGCCAATATTATTTAACTTTTTAAATTTATGCAAGCGTCGCATCACGGTTTTACGTAAGCATAACCTTCCATCTGGCGCACAACCAACCGGGTAATCGCAACCGGAACAATATTTACAAAATCCGGCACGCCGTCTTCATGCACCGCATTGGCCTTGAGCGAACTTCTGCAGGCTACAATCTTCACATCCTGCTGCGCAAGATCGCGAATCGCCTCCAGGAACAAACGGCGCATGACCTGATTGCCTTCCTGATCGGTAGCGTCAAAGATATTTACCGCCGTGGCATTGACCACGATTTCAAGTTCAAGTTGTTCGGCGCCGACGTCTTCCAACAAATTTTTTGCATTCGCAACTACGGTCCGCCATTTGCCCGGATCATCGATATGCAGCAACGCTTTCAGTTTTTCCATCTTGTCCAACCCTTCTTTGGCCATTGCGAATTCTGTAACAGCCATTTCAATTTTCACGATTATCCTTTTTGTTTTTCGACTCAGCGGCCAATAATTCCTGCCTTTTCCCGCAGCGCTCCTTTGCAGAGCAAAATAATTTCCTTACTTTGAAAGGAAGTCTGCTCTTTGCAGAGAAGTTTTCCATATGATGTAAAAACAATGTGATAGTTGAAGGAGCGATGCGTGATGGAACGCGCGGCTGAAAAAAAACCGACTGTCTTTGTCGTCGACGACGACCGCTTTTCACGCACTTTATCGAATGACCTGCTCTCAAAAGAAGGCTACCTGATTGCCGAAGCCAAGGACGGCCAGGAAGCGGTCGAACAATTTGCCTCACACGCACCGGACGTGATCCTGCTGGATGTGGAGATGCCGCGCATGAACGGCTTTGAAGCCTGCCGCGCCATCAAGGCGCTGGATTCCGGCAGGGATATCCCGGTCATCTTTCTCACCTCGCGCGCCGACGAGGATTTCATCGCCGAAGCGTTCGCCAATGGTGCGGAAGATTATCTGCTCAAACCAGTCAATCCTGCACTGCTTCGCCACCGCGTCTCGCGCGTCTTGACAAACCAGCGCAACAAAGAGAAGGTTTTACGCCAAAACCAGTCCCTTGCCCAAGCACTGCTGAAATTAAAAGAAACGCAGGCGCATCTGATCCAACAGGAAAAGATGGCCGGCATCGGACAGCTGGCGGCCGGCGTCGCGCATGAGATCAACAATCCACTCGGCTTTGTCAGCAGCAATTTTGAAACGCTCGACGACTATGTCGGACGGCTTGAGGCGGTCATGGCGAAATACCGTCTGCTGCGCCAGGAACTCTCCTCCACCGCGACAAACGAAATGCTGCTCACCCTGGCTGGCGAGATCGAAGAACTGGAACGCAAGAAAAAGATCGATTTCATCCTGGAAGACCTGCGTTCCCTCTTTAGCGAATCGCGCGACGGTCTGGAGCGGGTGGCCAAGATCATCAAAGCGCTGCGCGCCTTCTCGCGCATCGACGTGAAGAACGAACTCGAAGACTACGATCTGAACGAAGGATTGGAAACGACGCTGGTCGTCGCCCGCAACGAGATCAAATACATTGCGGAAGTGGAAACGCATTTGGGCCAGTTGCCCAGCATCAAAGCGTTGGGCAACCAGGTCAATCAGGTTCTTTTGAACCTGATCGTCAACGCCGCACAGGCAATCAAAGGCGCCGAGATCGATAACGGCAAAATCCGTCTGGAGACGTTCGCCGATGCCAACTATGTCGGCTGCGCGATCACGAACAACGGCCCGCCGATTCCGGAAGAAATCCGGCACCGCCTCTTCGAGCCGTTCTTCACGACGAAGCCGGTCGGACAGGGCACCGGCCTTGGTCTCAGCATCTCCTACGACATCATCGTAAGCCAGCACGGCGGGCAACTGACCTTCACCAGTTCGAGCGAGAACGGCACCACTTTCATCCTGAAGATACCGCGCACAACAAAAATAAAAGAAGAATGAAAACGCCGCGGCGTTTTCATTCTTCTTTTATTGAGACGGCTCGCGTTAGCCGAATCAACGCGGCAGCTGACTCACCAAGTCTTCAAACTCTTTTTTCCCGATGCCGAGCGCTTCGAAGACGCCGTCTTGCAAAATAGCCTTTGCCGTAGGGCGCACCATCTTCCAGGCATAATAGTTCGCTGCATGCAATAAAAGCAGCGTGCTTTTGTTCTCCGACGGCGCATGCAGCGGATCATGATGGAACATCGCCGCCTCGACGAAGGCATAGGGCAAATTCCACCAGTTCAGAAGATAACCGCCGATTTCCTGATGCGACAGAGAGAAGGCCTCCGTTTCAACCGTGTCGATGCCGCGCCCGCTTTCCTGCGCGGTCAAAAAGACCTCGACGTAACGCGCGCCATACTCTTTCAGCAGCACCACCTTGCCGATATTGTGAACCAGTCCGATGCTCGCCCGGTCTTCCGGCAAACGTTTGTGCAGCAACTGTTCCGCCGCCGTTTGCAAAATCATATTGGTCATATTCGCGTGGCTCCACAAAATCTCCATCACTTTCTTCGCCGCTTTATCCAGCTGTCCGTCATTGAAGACGGTGCAGGCGAGAATGATGTTCTTGACTGCCGCCAAGCCAAGATACGCGACCGCCTGTTTGAGTGAACCGGTATGGACGCCGCAAAAAGCGGAGTTGGCTATTTTTAGCACTTTCACCGCGATGACTTGGTCTTCTTCGATCAGCTGTGTGATCTCGCGGATATCCGCGTCCGCCTCAATCAGCTTATTGATTTTCTCATATAATTCCGGCAGTGTCGGCAAACGTTCGAATTCATTCATCTTGTCGAGCAATTGGCGCTTGTTAAGCAGCTTTTGAATCTTGAAGAGCTGTTCCACTTCCGCAAGCAACGCGAGATTGTCCCAGGGCTTGAGCAAGTACATGCGCGATGCGCCGTCGAGCAGCGAACGAAAGATTTCCCGTTCCTGCGAATAGCCGCTTAAAATGATGCGCATCGTAGAGGGATATTTTTCTTTTACGATGCTCAACAGTTCATAGCCGCTCATCTGCGGCATCCGCATATCGCTGATCACCAAGTCGACCGGATGCTCTTTTAATATCGCCAACGCTTCTTCCCCGCTTGCCGCCTGGTAAAGCGTATAGCCGCTCTCGCGAAATAAACGAAATAGCGCACGCAGGATCGGCAGTTCATCGTCGACAAACAAAATACTGCCTTTTTCCAAACTGATCGCCTCCCCTCTTCGCCTCGCCGTCAAGTTACATTATATGGAATCTTCTCTATCGGAAGGCATTTTCCTTCCCAGGCAAAGAAAAGGGGCTGTCTCAAAATTAGCTTTTGCTATAATGAGACAGCCTCTCTATGTATCGGACAGTTGGTTTACTTTGAACCACAGGTGCTACGCACCACAGATTCGCTACGCGAATGACTGGACAAATCATTTACCGTTACATCGTGTAACGATTTCTGTAATCGCGTTAGCGATCTGTGGTTGAAATTTGATTTTTGAGACAGCGCTTCCCTTTTTATTGCTTTATTCTTCAATCCCTGCGCTCGCGCGAACCGGTGAGCCATCCGCGCCTTCGATCCGAAGCGGCAGCGCAAAAAACTGACATTCTTCTGCCGGAATCGCATCGAGCCGCGTGAGATTTTCTACGACCAACAGACCCGCGCCCAGCAAAATATGATGCACCGGATACGTCGTGCTGTCGATCGCGTCAATGGAGATCGCATCGATGCCGACGCCTTTCAGCGAAAACTGCGTCAGTCGCTGCGCAGCCTCGAGCGTCAGGCAAGGAAAATCGCGGTAATACGCTGCGCTGCCCCAGTAGCGGCTCCAGCCGGTTTTGAGCAGCAGATACTCCGCCTGCGCGATAGCCGCAGCCTTTTTTTCAATCTCCCGTAACGTGATCTGCGCTTTGCAAGCGGTCAGATCCAAAAGCAGCGCGCGTCCGTAAAAACGGTCGATCGCCATTTCAGCGAGCGTCGCCCCGTCCTCCAGCATATGCGCGGGCGCATCGACATGCGTGCCGATATGGTAATTCATCTGGATCGTTGAGACGCGATATCCTTCCTGCGCCACGCTGGTCACCTGACGAATTTCCGGCGGCGGCGAGCCGGGAAAAAGCGGCATCTCATTCGTTATCAAATGCGTAAGATCGATCAGTTGCAAGACATCCACTTCTTTCTTTTCGGCTTTGCTGCACTCAGCCGCCTTAGTTATTCAAATTGCTGTCCTTGTAGTAACGCGTTCCTTTTAACGCCAGTTCGAGCGCCAACCCCTTGGTCGTAAGTTGGTACATCCACACGCCGGACGAGACCGAGACCGCGCCTTGCAGCGAATCGCCGCCGACGCCGTCCTTAGCTGCAGCAGTCGCCTGTCCGCCGAATTCCCAGCCGCTGTCAACAAACTTGTTCCAGGCGCCCTGGTCTTCAAAAACGAAGATCAGCGCGAATTCCTTGATGCCAAGCCCAAACCCGGCCTGCACTTCAGTCATCTTCATAAACACCTCGCGGCCGCTTTGGTTGTTCACCGCCATGCCGCGACCATGGCCGCTGCCGAAGAGCAACAGCTTAAAGCCGGTATTGTTAAAGACCGCATACCCGGCGGCATTTTCCACCGCCTGCCGTGCACTCGGCTGCACCTCATACAGTTTGTCGAGCGTCGTCGCGGTCTTTTGCCGCAGTTCCGCGCGTTCTTTGTCGGCACTGGCCGCAGCCGCGCTGGAAACGCCAAGCGACAAGAGCAAGAGCAGACAAAGAGCCGCTTTCCAAATCGAAGTCTTCATTCGAAATTCCTCCTTTTGCCTATCCGATGACAAGCCTTACTAAGAATCTTTCGCCGCAAATTCGTCCAGCCCTGCCGTCAACTTTATTAATTTTCCTTGAACGCAAGCGCTTTACGGCAAAGAAGAAGCGGTCTCAACAGGAAAACCTGCCGAGACCGCTTCTTTGCCCTCATTCACCCGACGGCTGCGCTGTCGCCTGCTCAAATACCATGACCGCTGCGCCTACGATTGCACCGCTGGCCAAAAATCCGGCGAGTACATCGCTTGGATAATGCATGTTCAGATAAATCCGGCTCAGGCCGATCAACAGCGTCGCGAATATGCCCAGCGCCAACGCCGCATTGCGTCCCGTACGCGATTCGCAGTTGCGCCACGCCAGATACGCTGCCGTCATGCAAAACGTAAAGCCCAGCATCGAATGCCCGCTGGGAAAACTGTAGCTGCTAAGCGTCGCAATCGGCCTTGGCCTGGCAAACCAGTGTTTCAAAAGCAGATTGCTCACACCGGCGAGCAGGTTGACGCCGGCAAAAAGCAGCAAGCCGGGCACCGCGCGTTTAAATCGTTCACGCGCTAAAAGCGCAAGCGCAGCCAGCGCCATGCTGATTTCAAGCAGCAGTTTGGGCGCGGCGAGCGCCGAAATCCATTGCGCCAATCTCTCCAACGCTGCGCTCTTATCGCTTTGCAGCCAACCTGCGACGCTTTGATCGAACGGCGCGACCTGTCCGCTTTTCATCCACACGGCGAGCGCTATAAATCCAGCGAGGCAGAGCAGCACGCTTTGCCAAGCCCCTTTGTTGTTCTTCATTTTCCGACCTCCCGGCCCTGCGCTTCCTTGTCGCAACGGCCGTTCTTGATTGTAGCACAACCTTTTGCCTCGGGCAAGGCGCAAAGCACTTAGCCCCCTCTTCCCTTTTGCGGCAGATAGGAAAAGAACTTCACATCTTCTTTTAACAAATGTTCCAGCACCAGATCGTCAACTAAAAAGGAGAAGAAAGCCGAAGGGCGGATTTCCGCTCTGAGATAGCCGTCTTTGAGACGCACCGCTTTCGCGAGCAGCTTATGGTGAAGTTTGCCATGTTCCTCGGCCTGCGGATAATGCACCGCCGCAAGAATTTTTTCTTCCGCCGAAAAATGTTCTCGCACATGCTCCAATAAACGCTCTAACGGCGGCAACAGGCTGCCTTTTGAAACATCCGGCCCGTTCGCACTCAGCAGCACATTAGCCAACTCAAACATCTGTCGATGCTGCGCATCAAGCTCTTCCTGCCCGGACTCCCAGCAACTGCGCCACTCCAGACTGATCGTAGCCAACGGCGCCAATTCCGGTTCGCTGCAGGAAGCGACGCAGTTGCGGCCGTTATTTTTTGCCCGGTACAAGGCGGCGTCCGTCCGTTGATACCAGTTTTTAAACGATTCGCCTTTCATGCGCTGCGCCACGCCGAAACTGGCCGTCACCTGCCCGGCATGGGGATGGATGCATTGTCCGAGCGCGCTGCGAATTTTCTCCGCCGCCTTAACCGCGCCCTTAAGCGGCGTCTGCGGCATGACCAGCGCAAATTCCTCGCCCCCGATGCGCGCCAAAAAATCGCTGGCCCGGATGAAATAGCTCGCGGTGGCCGCCGCTTGCATCAATACATCATCGCCGACCAGATGCCCCCAGGTATCATTCACTTTCTTAAAATGATCCAAATCGAAAAGCACCATACTCAGCGCCTCATCATAACGATCGGCGCGCTCAAACTCTTCCTGTAAGCGTTCTTCTAAGAAGTAACGGTTATGCAGCCCCGTCAGCTTGTCGGTGACGGCCTGCTTCGTCAGTCGTTCATTGCTTTCCTGCAATTTCAGATTCAGGCACATGTTCTCGCTCACATCGCGGGCCGAAGCATACACATAGCGACCGATTTCCTGCAGGCGCCATTCGATATATTTATATTCACCGCTTTTCGTGCGGCAACGATTGATCAAACGCGCACTCTCTTGCTGCGTCTTCATTTTCAGCAGCAGCGCTTCGGTCATTTCCCTGTCGTCAGCGTGAAGCAGCGAGAAAAACGAAAGTCCGTCCAGTTCCCTGGAGCGATAACCGAGCACATCTTCAAATTCCTTGTTTTCTTTAACAAAACAGCCCGCCGCATCGAGTACGCACAGCATGTCCAGATTCGCTTTGAGAAAACCTTCGAATTCCTGTTCCTGCAGCACTTCCTTCGTGATATCGACGCAGATCGATGCCACGCAGTCCTTCTCTAAGACGAAGAGGCTGATGCGCAGCCACTTTTTCAGATCGCGCACATACATGTTGAACGTGACATTTTCTTTGCTTGTCGCGACTTCGTCCAGCATCATCAGATAGCGTGCGGTCTTTTTATCCTGACGCGAATAAAATTCACTGAACCGTTTTCCGGCGAAATCCTGCCAGGGCACCGCGAACAGTTCGGCGAATTTCGGATTCACCGCCAGCAAGACGCAATCGCAGACGCAGCCGTTTTCATCCCAAAGCAATTCCTGGTACGCGATCGCGTTCGGCGATTTTTCGAAGAGCATGCGAAAAAACTCTTCTTTCATCTGCATGACGGTTTCCTCCTTTGCCTCATTTTAGCGCGCCATCATTTTCCTATTACTTCCATGATTTCTCCCCGTTTTCCTGCCACGTCCGGATTTTTCACGCTCCCTGCAGCGCAGAAAAAGACGCGCTGTACGAAAAAAACAAGCCTGCTTTTGCAGCAGGAACGGCTTCATTCCTCAGCCAAGGCCGCGCCTTGCCCTTCCGGCAGACAGCGCCGCGCAGGCTCCGGTTTCTGCGCCGCTTCGCCCGGTCTTTGCGGCATGCTTTTCTCGGCTGCCAGCTCGGTCATGTATTTCCAATACCGTTTCGGCATCTGCGTCATCCGACAGCGCGGGTTATGCCGCGCCTTGATTTCGATGCTGTCGTAAAAAAGCCGCCACAATTTGCGGTAAGCCAGTTCCGCCTCATCCGCTTGCGGCATTTCCCATTCGTCAACCGCGATGATCATCGGTCGGTATGGTTGGTAAATGAGCGCCATGCCGTGGCTCTTATCGTGAATCAGAAACCGTTCTTCGGGAAAACGCTGGCAGAAATGTTCGGCCAAAAGCGGCAACACGATATTCTTCGCTTCGATTTGCGCGGTCAGTACATTGTCCGTGATCGAGAAACGGACGAAGCCCTTCAACAGATGGCTCTCACGTTCCAAATGGCGCACCGCCTTCGTCAGACGGCTCACCGTCTCATCGGTCAGCATCTGCAGCACCGCCGGACCACGTTGATAGCCAAGCCGCATGAAGCGCAGCAGCAGAATTTCCTTTTGCGGCAGACAGGTCAGAAACGCCTGGCGGATGAAGAAAAGCGCGTCCCGTCCCATCTTCTGCGGAATCGACGCCAGCACCCGCTGCGCTTTGTCAGACTCCGTCACAATCGTCCTGTCGCGAAACAGCAGCCCCGCCGGCGCAGCATCGAGCAGGATATCTGCCGGAATCTCTTTCTTGTCGTAACTCTCAAACACACAGCACAGCAGCCCCTCAAAGCTGCCGTCATAGCGATACGTAATCTCCGCACATTCCTGCATAAGCAAACTCCTTGCATTTCGTTCAAATGATAAAACGATTTGAACCACAGATGCCTCTCGGCATCACAGAAGCCGCGCTGCGGCTTGTCGGTTTAAAGCCGTGGCGGTTTAAGCCGCCTGCGTTTCGCGCAGCGAAACGTTTCGCCGCAGGCGACTGTGGTAAAACGTTACCTAACTCTGCAGCAGCGGCGGCAGATCGAACAGCGACAGCTGCTCTGCACCTGCGGCCAGTCCGCCTTGCTCGCGATACAGCGCCAGCGTCTTTTGCGACAGCAGCGAGCGCAACACCGTTTGCTGGCTGCACTTGATCAGGCTGGCGCTTCTGCCGCCGCAGAGGATGAAATGCTGCGCCCGTTTCAGCACAACGCCGAGTTTCTTCAAATCCGCCTCCTGCAGCGTCGCCATGCGCCGCGCCGCAATGATCCGCTTGGCGCTCATCACGCCGATGCCGGGTACCCGAAGCAAAGCTTCATAATCGGCGCGATTGACGTCGACCGGAAAGAACTCGCGGTGGTTCAGCGCCCAGTTGCATTTCGGATCGACGAACGGATTGAAGCTTTGGTTCTTTTCGTCAAGCAATTCGTCTGCTGCGAAACCATAAAAACGCAACAGCCAATCTGCCTGATAGAGACGATGTTCGCGCCAAAGCGGCGGCTGCGTGTCAGGCGACGGCAAGAGCGCATTCTCGGCGACCGGCAGGTAGGCGGAAAAGAAGACACGCTTGAGTTTATACTTTTGATAAAGACTTTCAGTCAGATTGAGGATCTGAAAGTCGGTGTCCGGCGTCGCGCCAATGATCATTTGCGTACTTTGTCCGGCCGGCACAAATTTGGGCGCATGACGATACTTCACAATATCCGTCCTCGTTTCTTGGATACGGTGTTTGATATAGCCCATCGGCGCCAAGATCGACTGCTTCGACTTGTCCGGCGCTAAGAGCTGCAAACTGCGCTGCGACGGCAGCTCGATATTGATGCTCATCCGGTCGGCCAGCATGCCGAGCCGTTCCGTCAGGCGATGATCGGCACCCGGAATCGCCTTGGCGTGGATATAGCCATGAAAACGATATTCTTCGCGCAAGATTCGCAAAGCCTCGATCATTTGCTCACAGGTATAATCGGGATCTTTCAGTACGCCGGAACTTAAAAACAAGCCTTCGATATAATTGCGCCGGTAAAAGTTCATCGTGAGCTCCGCCAGTTCGCGCGGCGTAAAAGCGGTACGCTGCGTCTCATTGGAGCGCCGGTTGACGCAGTACTGGCAGTCGTAGATGCAGGCATTGCTTAACAAGACCTTCAGCAGCGAAATGCAGCGCCCGTCGGCCGAAAAGCTATGGCAGATTCCGCTCGCGGCCGCACTGCCGATGCCGCCCGCTCCCGCCCGCTTATCAACTCCGCTCGACGTGCAGGCGACGTCATACTTCGCCGCATCCGTTAAAATCTTCAGCTTGTCAAACACATCCACACGATCAGCTCCTTTGCCAGCATTATAATACAGAACATACGTTCTGTTCAAGTTTTTTTCCGCCTTTTATCACTCATCTTTACCGGCCGCTCCCGCCAGGCAAATAAAAAGCCCCGACGAATCGATTATCGCCGGGGACTTTGTTCTTTTATTTAGTTGCTCAAGGCCAATCGCTTGCGCGTTACGACAATTCTTCCTGCGCAATCTCAACCATGCCGATTATTTTCCAAAGAAAGATTTCGTATGGCTCGGCATATTTGAACGTTTTCACGCCAAGAAAATTGTACTGATTAGAAATTTTCCCGTGGATATGAAATCCCTGTTCCTCCGTGTTTGGCTTCGAAAAAGTAAGCCCTTCCGCTTTCAGAAAAACGCCAATTTTATAATGCGTGAATTCAGAAACCGGGCTTGCCTGATTTACAGCTGCCAGAACCGGACTTGTCAGGCTAAGCAGCATTGCTGCAAGGCAAAGCGCATTTTTGTATCGTTTCATTTTATCCCATCCTTTTTTTAAACGCTTTCGCAGCATAGAATCCTTTTATTCACTTTCCTCTCTACCGCTTTCAAAGAGCAACAGCAGTGCGCCTAATGCGGCAATACTCATGCCTGCGGCAACAAATAAGCCGACAATCGGCAAGTTGGCAGCGCCAGTCAGCAGCAATGCACCGCGAAACAGATTGGCGGTCAACGTTTCTTCACCGCATTCGCCATTGCCAAACCAGCGATTGATTTCGAGCGCTACGGCCGTCAATCCGTAAATGACGCCGCACAACAGAAGCGTCACTCCAAGCAACGCAAACGGTATGCCGACGACGCTGATCGTCAGCATGCCGAGCAGCAACGCAATTACAAAGAAGCCGCATAGACCGGCAAGAAGCGTGCGCCCCGGCATTTGCTGCAAACGCCAATGCATCGTGCGAATTCGATCGCGGCCCAAGCAAGGTAAAGCCGGAACTGCCAGCAATACAAGCGCCGACAACAGCAATTGGATCAGCCAAAACAACAGCACCATAACGCCAGCCAAGATCAGACTGGCGGCAACCGTACCGTCAGCCCCCAGAGAATATAATCCGTCAACCACTCTAGCGCCGTCTTCCAGATAAATGCGTCCGCCGATTGCCACCACCTTATCATCGACCACCGCGCCCGCATGAATGTATGCATTGCCGTGAATCACCACGACTTCATCCTCTACCTGTCCGTAAATATGAACGTCATTGCCCACCGCCAATACGTCATGCACGCGCCCGGATTCCGGCACGACCAACGGAGCAACCTGACCGGTTCTGATGTGTTCAGCCAAACCTTGCGTAATCAGCAAAACATCCTGCAAATGCTCTTTTCCATCTTCAGCCTGTCCGATTCCCGGTATGGCAACAAGCAGTAATAGCAATACGATCCATCCGCCTCGTCTCATGCCTTCTCTCACTCCTTATGTTTAGATTGCGCGCGCAATAACCGATACAACAGCAACAACGCGATAGCCGTTACCATCGCCATAGTCCAGTGCAAAAGGGGTTCCTTTGCGACAAACAGCAGCGCAACATAGCCAAACTGCGCCAGCATGCGACCAAGCAAGCGAAAAAAAGGATACCATGTCTGCCCGAGCAGCAACAATACAGCCGCCAGCAGCACGCCAAGCATCAGCCCAGCCATTCGCCTGGAAAAACGGGGCAGTCCGCTCGCGCTCCGGCGCTCCGGCAACCTCTCCAATATACGCTCTGCCAAATGCTCCTCCTGGCGCGACGGGGTCATTAGTTTTGCATATTGCGCCTGCACGCCGGACATTTTCTTCAATAATTGTTCGCAGTCCCGGCACTGAGATAAGTGCTCCGCAACGGCTCCGGCTTCGCGTTTTTCCAATTCTCCATCAAGATAAGCCGATAATAACGCCTGACATTGTTTGCAATTCACTGCTCATCACCGCCTTCCGCCACCTTTTCCAATGCCCAAAACGCCTCGCGCAACTTTTGCCTGGCATAACTAAGCCGCGAGCGTACCGTTCCGATCGGCAAGCCCAGCAATTCGGCGATCTCCTCATAAGAAAGCATTTCTTCTTCGCGCAGCACCAGTATCGCGCGATGCTGCGGCGTCAATTGCTCTAGCGCCGCCTGAATCTGCCGCCGTTGCTCGCTCGCCTCCAGTTCCTCCGCCGGTCCTGCGCCGTCATCCTCCAGCGTCATTTTATCAAGTTCCAACCAAATCCTGGCCGTCTTTTTCCTCCAATTAATCGCCTTGTTGACGGTGATGCGCAGCAACCAGCTTCGAAAGGAAGCAGGTTCCTTCAATTGTTCCAGTACCAGATAGGCTTTGACAAACACTTCCTGCACGACATCTTCCGCATCATGACGATTTCCTAAAACGGCATAGGCCACCGTCAGCAAACGGCTCTGGTGATTCTCGACTAGATGACCGAACGCTGCCTTGTCGCCTTTTTGCGCCGCTTGCAGCCAAGCCAGCTGGCATTCCATCATTTTCATCACCATTCCCCGTTTTCCGCGCTGATTACCTAGTTTATCCTATTCGTCGTTTTTTTTCGTTTACCTATGCAGCAACATTTTTCCATCCTGCTGCAATAAAACGGCAAGCCGCTCTTTTTCAAGAACAGTAAGCCTTTCATAAAAGCTCTGCGGTACGGCATAATACGCAGGTTCCTGCAGCGTCAACAAGCGTTTAAAGGATGCTTCGCTCAGTTCAAGACTTTTTGCATCAGAATAAAACGTATAGCCAGGACGAAGAAACTTGGCCACATAGAGCGGCTCACCGGGCGCTCGTTGCCGCTCGGCTGCCTCAGCAAAGGCCTTGCAGGAAAACGCGCCTTCCACCTCCGGCATCATATTGAGGACTAAAACTCCGGCAAAGACAATCATCCCCGCAACCAGTACTGCCAGCAGCGCTTTTTTCTGCCGCCGGAAGACAAAGATCAGCAACCAAACCGTCATGCTCCAAAAAAGAATTTCCCAACCGATCGCGCCATATTCCAATTGCGGCATTTGGCGAATGCCGCTTGGCGCAGTCCAGGAAAAAGCGACCGCGACCAGTCCCATTAAAAACGGCACACACCAAAAGCGGGTGCGAGTCTCATCCGACAACCATTCTTCCAGATAGCAGCCGATTAAAATCGCCATCGGCGGAAACATCGGCAAGATATAGCTGACCAGTTTTGTTTTCGACAGGCTAAAAAACAGGAGGATCGCCAAGGCCCAAATCAGGAAAAAGCGTCCATCGCTCTCCGTCATGCCTTTATAAGCGCGCGCCTTGAGCATTCGGTAGATAAAGTCGGGCAAGAGCAGGCTCCATGGAAAAAAACCTGCGACAAACACGACCGGAAAGAAATACCAGACATTGGTGCCGGGATGTTCCGCGGTCGTAAAGCGGGTCAGGTTATGAAAACCAAGAAACGTCTCAATGAACGCCATGCCGTGAACCTGATACATCGCGGCATACCAGGGCACAGCAATGAACGCGTACACGAGCAATCCGCCGTATAGTCCCGGCTGACGAAATTCCTTCCATTGCCGCGTGACGCATAAATATAATAGACCGATACCCAAAGGAAAGGCCAGACCAATCGGTCCTTTCGTCAGGGTAGCCACTGCAGCAAAGGCATAAGACCAGCAATATTTTTTTCGCCAAAAGGCAAGCAGAGCCGCCGTCAAAAACAAGTTTAACGTACTGTCCGTCACGGCTCCTTTAGCCAGGTAGAAAAATTCAAGGCTGCTCACCAATACAAGACCGCTGATCAAACCGGCCAAAATGCCGCGCACTTTAGCCACCTGCCAAAAAACGAGCAGCACACAGGCCAATGCGCTCAGCGCCGCCGGCAGTCGCGCCGTCAGTTCACTGACGCCTCCGACTTTAAACGCTGCTGCCGCCAGCCAATAATACATCGGCGGTTTATCATACCAATAATCGCCGTAAATTCTCGGCGACAGCCAATCTCCTGTCGCCAGCATTTCTTTGGCCGTCTGCCCATAGACCGGTTCATCGGGATCCAATAGCGCAATGCCGCCCAAATTCGGCAATACAATGGCACAACTTATGATCAGCAGTAATCCTGCCGCAAGCCAAAAATTCAGTTTGTTTTTCTTCACTGTCACGATATTCTCCTTGCTGGTTTTGTTGTTTCCGTTTGCAGCAGGCCGCGCGTTTTCGCCCAGTAAAGCGCCGCAGCAAGACCAAGGCCGCCCAGAGTCAGATAGAGCATGAATTCGAGCAGATTATCGGCCGTTTTCCCCAGAACAGAAAACGCCAACAACGCTGGCGTCTGACCTGCGGCTACCGCCAAACAAAAGCGAGCAAACGGCATGCCGCTGGCCCCCGCTCCATAACTGATGGCATCCACCGATAATACCGGCGTAAGACGGGCAAGTAAGACGGCATACAAGCCATATTTAATAAACAGCTCTTCTGTCCATTTTAATTGCCGCTCGCCAAGCCAACGAACGAGAAACGGGCGGCCTAAACAATGCCCCAACCAATATGTGATCATTGCCCCAAGTTGCCCACCGACAAAACAATAAACAAAGCCCTCAACCGGCCCATACAGCCATACTGCGGTCAAAATCACCACAGCGGCGGGCAGCGGCGGAATAACAGCCTGCAGAATTAACAGGCCTATCACCGCGACCGGCCCCCAGACGCCGAACGAAGACAAATAGCTGCGCAACGCCTGGCCGTCCGGTTCCATCAAATAACCAGCCGCGTTAATTAGCTCTTCCGCAAGTCCAGCTCGCCAGGCAAGCAAGATTGCCAAGATGAGCAGCGCCTTCCATCCATGCCGCCACTTCATTGCTTCGTTTCTTCTGTCGATTGTCCATCGACAGGCTCTAAATGAATAACCATATCTAGGTGCGTAAAGGAAAGTTGCAGCTCATTTTCGATTTCATGGCTGATGCGATGGGCATCCTTCAGCGAAACGGCAGGCGCAAAGCGCAACGTAACATCAACAAACTTATGTTTGCCGCCGCGTCGAGTGCGCAGCTCCAGATAATCGACGACGCCAGGATGTTTGACGATTTCAGCATCCAGCGCTTCCGCCACCTTTTGGCAAAACCCGCTGTCCATTAAATCCGCCACATTGCTTTTCGTCATTTCGTAACCTGCCTTAAAGATGAACAGCGCCACCAACATCGCAATCATCGGATCCAACCAAAGAAATCCGGTAATCTTAATCGCCGTTAAACCCACTAACACACCCAGCGATGTCCAGACATCGGCCTGCAAATGCAGCGCATCCGCCTCTAGCGCCTGCGATTCTGTCAAACGCGCCACCTTGAATAAATGACGCGACACCAATACATTGATCACGATCGATGCCAACATCACTGCGATGCCAAGATCGAGCGCCTGAACTTCGCCCGGCAACTTTAATTTATGCATGGCTTCCCAAATGATCCAGATGGCCGTCAGTACAATCAGCAGCGCTTCTACCGCCGCCGACAGATTTTCAATTTTTCCATGACCGTATGGATGACGCAAATCTGCCGGTTTGCCCGATTGCTTCACCGAATAGTATGCAATCAATGAAGCTAACAAATCGACCCCCGAATGTGCGGCTTCCGACAATATGCTGAGTGCGCCTGTCATGATGCCGACAACAATCTTTGACATGACCAGTAGCGAGTTTGAGGCGACCGACAGCAGCGCCGCCCGTTTTTTCATTTGCAACGATTGATCCATCTTTATTTCCACCTTCCGGCTTTTCCGCCATATTTATTGCGCGCCCAAGCCATTCCCTTTTCCAATAGTACAGCCGCCAGCATGGTCAGCAAGCGGCCCAGCATTTTTTTCATTTGTTCCGACTCCTTTTTATGCCTCTTATACGAACTAGACACTGTTCCCATCAATTCGTTCGATCTTTTTTTCGTTTTTTAAAAAAAGATTTCATACCGCACCGCCGCTGATTTGACGCTTGCCGCGAAATGATATATACTGCAATAAATAGAAGATTTTTCCTCCGGCAAGGAGCCTGCTATCGCAGGCTCCTTTTTTGTCCCTGCAAACTAACCTGCATAGGTTGAAAGAGAAGGATACAATATGATACGCATCGGCATTTTGGGCTTTGGCAAGACAGGTAAGATCGTCGCCAACGAATTTTTAAGCGATCCTCAGTTCCATTTGTCGTGGGTGATCCGAAACACGCACAACGATTCGCACAAATATGCCAGTCGTTTATTAGGGCGCGAATCGGACGCCGGTGAGATTTTTTCCAGCGCCGATATCGACGCCGCTTTTTTTATCGATCACCCGATCGACGCACTCGTCGATTTTTCTGGTTCCGGCGGTCTTCTCTTTTATCAGCGCGCCGCCGAAGCGGGCATCCCGATCATTTCAGCCATTTCAAACTACACGCCGCACGAACAAGCGTTGCTCCACTCGTTTACCGCGTTGACGCCGCTTCTCTATTCGCCCAACATCACGCTCGGCATCAATGTGTTGCTGGTCGCGGCGCAAATTCTGCAAAAGATTGCGCCGCACGCAGACATTGAAATCGTCGAAGAGCATTTCAAAGGCAAAATCGAAGTATCCGGTACGGCAAAAAAACTAGCGCAGGTGCTGCAACTGGATGCGACGCAGCATGTAAATTCGATTCGGGTTGGCGGCGTAATCGGACGGCACGAAATTATTTTCGGCATGCCAAACCAAACGATTCGTCTCTCGCATGAGAGCATCAATCGCGCCGCGTTCGGTCAAGGCGCGATTTTCGCCGCTAAATTTCTTATCGGTCAGCCGCCCGGTCTGTACACGATGGAAACGATTATCGCCGAAATGTTCCGGCAAAACATTCCGGTCTATTAACGACAAAGCACCCTGGATACTCAAACGAGTCCCAGGGTGCTTTGCTTGTTGAACCGAAAAACGCTTTATTTTATTTCATTGAGAATTTTAGCCAAATCGTCGGCGTTGCCGTCGCCCGCAGTCGCCTGCACAATGGATGTCTCGCCGATCTTGACGACGCCGTTGTCATTATAGGCCTGCTCCGTGGCCGTCTTATTGTGATAAACGCTGGCCAGATGCCCGGCGATCAGGTAGCTGCGTTCCAGCGCACTCATGCTGCCTGCGGCGGCCGGTTTCAGAAACAGTTTATTGTTGACTTTGACTTCGCCGCTCGCGGCGTTGACGCTCACTTTATTGTTGCTGTATTCGCTCAGCTTCTTCGCATAATTGTCGCGTCGTTCTTTTTCGCCCGGATGCGTAGACGGGTTCAAAAGATCATCCAGCACGCCCTTGCCCTTGCTGGTGCCCTTGTTATCGATCACCTTCTGCCACACGGCAGCCGGAGCGCCCGGATTGTAACCGGCGTCCGTGATATACGAGAACGCGATGTTGTCCGCTTCCCATTCATTCGGCTTCGTGATGCTGACCGCCTTGACGTTCTTAGCGATGACGTCGACCGCCAGGCGGCTGCCGCCGTTCATTTGCGAACCGGCGATCTTCTTGACGAAATCGACCGTCATCTTTTGCTGCGCCCCCTTGTACGGATGCTGTTTCTGTCCATGCACCATCTCATGTGCGACAACGACTGCGATCTGCTCTTCGTCATTGTCAAAGAAGGAGAACACGCCGGCATTCACCGAAACATTATGTCCCAGCGTGCAATAGGCGTTAAATTCCGCCTGCGGATTGATAAAATAGTTGTACGGCTTATTTTTTATCGACGGTTCCGTTTTGGCAATCGTACCGCTCAAACGTTCCATGATGCGGCTTAATTCTTCATTCAGATAGGAATCATCGATCACGCCGTCCGATTTTTTTATCTCTTCAAATAGTTCATTTCTGCCGTCGTTCTCATAATAATCCAGCGAGTCCTTGACCTTCTTCTGCTCCACAGCCGTGTTAAGGACCGTGTCGCCAAAACTCCCCAGGCTGAACGCTTCACTCTTGCTCGGCTGCGCCAAACCGCTCGCCAGCGACAGACACAAAGCCAGCGCACCGACGTTTACTGCCGTTTTACGAAAAAAACTTTTCCGTTCCATCTAAAGAACACCCCATTCCATTTTCTAACGCTGTGCAAGCATAGCAGCCAAGCAATGCGTTTCATCACTTGGCTGCGTTCACAGACTCCTTTATTATACCCTATTAACATAACACTCTTAATAGGACGATTTTCTCATTTTTCACAAACTATGGCGCCAGGCAAAAAAAGACCCAAGCAGATTCCGATCCGCCTGGGCGCAGCCATCGCTAAAATTCGTTCTCGTCGCGCCGCGTTTCCGGCGACGTTTCGGCCGCAGTCGTCGGCACCGCCTGCAAACGTTCTTTCTTCACCCGATCCAGCGGCTTGCCGCCGACGCCGATATTCTCGTCGGCCATTTCTTTGAGCACCACAATAAACGCATCCGGCGGAATCTTTGTGCTCGTCGCAGCGGTCTTCGTCAATTCCTCGATCAATTCGGCTTTTTTTCCGGCTTTCAAAGGCCCGATCGTTAATTCGATAATAGGCATCGCATATCCTCCCTTTCCGTGCAGTGCGGCAAAATGGCAAGGCATCGCCGCCTGATTCTTATACTATTCTGCAATTCATTTC
The DNA here is from genome assembly GCA_963667825.1 of Negativicutes bacterium. Lineage (GTDB taxonomy): Bacteria > Bacillota > Negativicutes > SG130 > SG130 > Azotosporobacter. The sequence continues at coordinate 993,742 of OY764022.1, forward strand.
CGTTCCCTTCTTGCAGCGGAATCGTTGTTCTTTCGCTTTTAAAGGCCGCAGCGTACCATTTCACACTGCCTAGCCTCGCTTAAAAAACGAACACGCCTCAACAGCAGCGTTGAGACGTGTTTTCATTTCGGGTTCACAGGCTATCGTCGCAGGGCGCTCGCGCAAAAAAAGCGCGACGATTCACTTGACCTGCATGCTTTTGCTATGCGTGCGCCAGATTCGCCTCACGCCGCAGTTTTTTCTTGCTCTTCACGATCTCGTTCACCTTCACCGCCATGATATCGATGGCCACTTTATTGTAGCCGCCTTCGGGTATGATGATGTCGGCATAGCGTTTTGTCGGCTCGACGAATTGCAGATGCATCGGCCGTACCACGTTCAAATATTGCTCGATGACCGAGTCGATCGTCCTGCCGCGTTCTTTTATATCGCGCTGCAGCCGTCTCACGATGCGGACATCCGCATCGGTGTCGACAAACAGCTTGATGTCGAGCATGTTCCGGATCTCCGGCTCGACCAGAATCAAGATCCCCTCTAAGATGATGATGTCTTTTGACGACACGTTGATCGTTTCAGGCTTGCGATTGTGTATTTCAAAATCATAAATCGGCTTTTCGATCGATTGACCGCTGATCAGAGCCTGCAAGTGCGCAAGCAAGAGCTCCGTATCGAATGCATCCGGATGGTCGTAATTCGTCTTGATCCTTTCTTCAAATGACAACTCGCTTTGATCTTTATAATAGCTGTCCTGCTCGATCTTGACGATGCTCTCTTTCGGCAGCGCGTTATAGATTTCATTCGCTACCGTGCTTTTTCCGGATCCCGTTCCCCCCGCTATGCCAATCACAATCGGTTTATTCATGTATACCTGCTCCTTCGCGTCAACCTTCTTCATTTTCTTTTAAGTATTATACCTTACGCGACAAAAAATTTCCGCTAAATTTAAAAATGTAGCGCGCCTTTTTCAAACGAAGCGTGCGATTCGACAAAACGTCTAATCTCCTGTACCATTAAAAGACAGAATAACAACGTGCAAAGGAGCCATCATGAAAAAAAGCATGCTCTTCTTTCTCCTCGTCGCATCCCTTGTCGCGTACGCCTATCACAGCGTTTCTGCCTACGACCAGCGCAGCGCAGCAAACTTATCGGCCTATTGCAATATTGATTTTCGCAGCGTAAAAGAAACGCCGACAGCGCCGGTCAGCGGCGCGACCCTGTCGCTCGTCGATTTCCGCTATGCCGCCGCACCGCTCAAGCCCTTCTGCTTGATCACCATCGACGGCCAGGCCTATCCGCTCGCAGATGTTTCCGTCTCCGCCGCGCCGCCAAGCTATGCACTCGACGGCCTTGTCAGCGGAAGTTCACTTCGCCGCGCCAATACCCTCTTCGTCACCTTTCCGCGCCCCGTTCTCGCGGCCCTCGCGCGGGCCGAGTCGGTAAGCGTTTCCTTCCAATACGCCGACAGCGCAGCGCCGCTGACGCTGCCTCTGAGCGCCGTTGACCTGCAGTATTGGAAAAAACAGCTGCCCGCTTTCTAAGTTTGCTGTCCCTTCTTGCCGCCGGAGCTACATCAGGAAAGGCTGTCTCAAAAGCGTTCATTGAACGCCTTTCGAGACAGCCTTTATCGGTTTTTCGTGCTTATTTCTTTTTCTTGCCGCCGTTCAGATTGTTCTGCAGCATCATTGCGGCTGCCTGCACTTCGTTTTTCGTCTTGCCGCCGATGACGATGCGATACTCTGGTTTCCACCAGGATCCGCCGACCTTGCCGAAAAGGATATTGATCTTCGGATACGCCTTCGTGGTCTTCTTGATGCCGCGCAGGATATAGCCTTTCAACAGAACAAATATCGTCAACGACAATTCGCTGCGCATCGGATTTTGCACGCGGTATAGTTTATTGTCACCTTTAACCACAGGTTTGTCATTCATTTGCATTTGCATTTCTTGTTTATATTGATGTTGCACGCGTCTCTCTCCTAATTCGCATTTTATTTTGATTCTATCAGGTATTTTGCAAAAAACATATACCAAACGGAAAAAAATTTAACGTATCCTTTTATTTTTCCCCGCTGCCTTTTCCTTGTGCGCCGTTCAGCATCTCGTTTAGTTCCGCCAGCGTCACCGCTCCCGTCTTACGATAGCGGATCACGCCTTGCGCATCGACGACCAGCGTCGTTGGGATGGAGCGGATCTTAAACTCGCGCGCGACGCTGCCGTCCAAATCAAGCAGCACCGGAAAAGAATAGCCGCTGCTGCTCATAAACGCGTTAACGGCGTCGCCCGATTCCTGAAGATTGATCGCCCGGAAATCCACTTGTGCCGCAGAGCTTCCGGCAAAACGATCCAGCTCCGGCAGTTCTTCCCGGCAAGGCGGACACCAGGTGGCCCAGAAATTCAAGACATAGGGTCTTCCCGGCGCGCCGACTTCGACGCTTTGTCCGTTCAGATCCTGTGCGCTGAAGAGCGGTATGCTTTTGCCGACCGTCACGCCGCTTTCTCCGGCAATCGCCTTGCCGCCGAACGCAAAGGCGCACAAAAGCGCAACGAGCAAAAGACCTGTCAGTCGATAGGCTTGATTCATTTCCTTTTCCTCCTTTATGCGAACAGCGACCAGATGATTCCGATCCCTTTGCCCAGCCAGTCCAGCCAGATAAATACGCCCAATAAGATCAAAAGATACCCGGCTGCGCGTTGTATCTGCGGCAAATATTGATAGACAGCGCGCAGTCGAAACAAATAACGCCGCAAGACAACGACCAAGAGAAAAAACGGGATGGAAAAGCCCAGCGCATAGACCAAGAGCAACGTCGCGCCGAGCCCGACCGTAGCCGAGGCGCTCGCATAGACGAGAATCGCGGCAAGAATCGGCCCCGTGCAGGGCGTCCAGCCGACCGTGAACGAAACGCCCAAAAGGAACGCGCCGAACGGCCCCTGAAACGTCCGGGACAGCAGCGGACGATATTCCCGCTCCAGCGCCCCGATACGGATCAAGCCGGACAAGGTCAATCCCATCAGAATGATGAGCAGCGCGCCGCCTCTTTGAATTTCCGCCTGATGCTCAAAAAACCATTCGCCGAGCAACGATGCGCTTGCTCCCATCAAAATAAATACGACCGTAAAGCCGGCCAAAAAACAAAGCGCATTTCCATATATTCGCCAAGACTTTTCCTCCTGCCCGTCAACCGAACCGGCCAGTACCGCAGAAAAAGTCGGCAACATCGGCAACACGCAGGGCGAGACGAACGAGAGCACGCCCGCCAGAAAAGCGCCGATCAGGCTGATATTCCCCAGTTCCATTCCTTTCATCTACCATCCTTTGATGACCGATTCCAATTCAGTTAGCGTGACTTCGCCGCTTTTGCGATAGCGGATGCTGCCTTTCGCATCAATCACGAGCGTGGTTGGAATCGCGCTGATCTTATAGAGTTTGCCCACCGCACCATCCTTATCAAGCAGCACCGGCAGCGCATAGCCGCCCTGCCGCAGGAAATCGTCCGCCGTTTTCCCCGATTCCTGCAGATTAATTGCGGCAAATTGAACCTTGCCTTGGTATTTTTGCGCGAACGCGACCAGCTCCGGGAATTCCGCACGACAAGGCGGACACCAGCTCGCCCAGAAATTTAAGACATAGATCGTACCGGCTTCGCCGATTGACGTCTTTTTACCGTCCAGACTATCCAACGTAAACGACGGAGCGACTTTGCCGACGGTCACGCCCGTTTCGCTCGTCGTTTGTTGTTTTTCAGGAATCTTTTCCGCGGTCTTATTCGTGCCAAGCAAACTGTATCCGCCAATGAACAGCGCCATCAGCACTGCAATGCCCCAAACATATTTACGCAACATCCGCTCTCCCCTCATCCGCAATATTGACCATTTTTTTTATCACGTCGGCAATGTCAGCCAGCGTTTGAACGTCCTGTCTGTTTTTCATCAGCATAATACCGCCTTCGAGCATCGCCACGATGGACTGCGCTAATTTTTCGCTCTCCATCGGAAGCGGCAGTTCTTCCTTTTCCATAATTTCATCCAGAATTATTTTCAAATGACTAATCCACACTTCAAACATTTGGTTCAATTTTTGGCGAAACAGTTCATCATGTTCGCTGAGTTCCAGCGCCAAATTGCCGAAAAAACAGCCGCACTTACCGCCGTCTGCCTTCTGGTTGCAAAGCGCTCCTTCCAGCATCTTTCTGATCTTGTCTTTGGCCGTCATTTCCGCAGTAAAAATGCCGCACACTACACGCTGGTTCCATTTTTCAAAACAATAGTCAACAATCGCCAGCCCCAACTCTTGCTTGGAAGAGAAATAGTGATAAAACTGCCCTTTACCGATTTGCGCCGCCTGCAAAATATCCTGCAGTGAAGTGCTTGCATATCCTTTTGAATGCAGAATTTCCACTGCACTTTCAATAATCTCCTGCCGTCGATCCGCCACGCCATCATCTCCGCTATTTTTTATACCAACCAGTCGGTACAGAAACAGTATATGGCATCTTCTTTTGCGAGTCAAATGACGATTCCAATTTTACTAATACGCAAGCATATTAAACAGGTAGCCCGTCACAATAATGGATACGGTTAAAATTCCTGCGAACAGCATAATCAATTGCGTCTTCATGACTTTGCGCAAGATGATCATCTCGGGAAAACTGATCGCCGAGACCGCCATCATAAACGCCAGCACCGTACCGACCGGAAGTCCTTTTTCCATCAATGCATAGATGATCGGCACCATCCCTGACGCGCTATTGTATAGCGGAATCCCAATGCCGACGACAAGCGGCACTGCAAACACATTCTCTCTTCCGGCATAGGCGACTAAAAAATCTTCCGGTACATATCCGTGAATAAAACCGCCGATGCTGAGCGCGATCAGGATATACGGCGTGATTTGACGCAATAAGCCAATCGTGAACTGTAACGCTTCTTTGCACCTTTGATAAAACGTCAATGTAAGCCTTTCCATCTGCTTTCCACAACTCGTTAACTGGACATCTTCTTCCAACAAACGTTCCATTCCCAGCTTGCCGATAAGGATGCCGCACAGGACGGCGATGATAAATCCGCTTGTCACATACATCAGGGCAATTTTCCAGCCAAACATGCTCCACAGCATGATCACGGCGACGTCATTGACCATGGGCGATGCGACCAGAAATGAAAACGTTACCCCAAGCGGAACCCCCGCCTCTATCAATCCAATGAACAACGGCACCGCCGAGCAGGAACAAAACGGCGTTGCCACGCCAATCAATCCGGCTGTAATATGGCCCGTCAACCTTCCTTGTCTGCTCAGCAGTTCTTTTACCTTGAGCGGTGAAATGTACGAACGGAGAATTGAAATGATAAAGATCGCACAACTAAGCCAAACCAGTATTTTCGGCGTGTCGTAAATAAAAAACTGCAGCGCAGCCGCCAAATGATCTTCTCTTGCCATGCCCAGCCAACCATACACAACCAGATTTGCAAATTCTTCAAACACAATGCTCGCCTCTTTTCCTTACACTTTTCAAGTTCACAAAAGTTTTTCCATCAGCAATACATCCTGCCACTCGCCGTCCAGCTTCCCCTGGCGCTGGTATACGCCCACCTCCCTGAACTGCATCGCTCGATACAGACTCTGGCCGGCTTCGTTGCGCTTCAGCGCGCTCAGTACGATCTTGTGGAATTCCAGTTCGCAGGCTAAACGCAGTACCGCTTCCAATAGCAGTTTCCCCAGCCCGACGCCGCGACGCTCGCGCTGAATGTAAATCGACAGATCCGCCACACCGGCATAACAGTCGCGCGCACTGAACGGATTCAACGAAGCCCAGCCCACGACAGCGCCCTCTTGTTCCGCCGCTACGACGCGATACCGCGCGCCGCGCTCGGCAAGCCACGCTTTCATATCCGCTTCGCTGCGCAGCCTTGTTTCCATCGTGGCTTGCCGATCTTCGATTCCCTGGTTATAAATTTCCGCGATTTTCGCCGCATCGCCGCTTTCGGCGTCTCTCACCTTTATCATGTCTCACGCCTCCTTATTTGACGCTTTTTATTCCTTTTCTTCCTCAAACAAGCTGCGATATAGACAGTCGCTGCAGGCCGAGCATGCATTTTCCATTCCGGCGTCTTGCAATAGCATCGGCGGCAAAGTCTCACGGCCAATCAGGTTAAAGCCCTTACGCAGAAAATAGTCTTTCGCAGTACCGGTAAGCAGATAGAGTTCCTCTATCTTTGCCTGCCTCGCGTTTAAAAGAGCCTCTCCCAGCAGCGCTTTCGCAATGCCGTTATTTCGATACGCTTTCGCCACCGCCAACGACCGCAATAGCCCTCGTTTTCCACTTTTCCCTAAGCCAATCACCCCAACCGCTTCCTCCTTCTTCACGGCAAGCCAAAACTCTTGTGAACTGCCTTCCAGACCGCAACTCGGCAAGTCATTATCGCTCAACAATTGAACAATCCGTTCCATATCAGCAGTCGTTGCCGGACGGATTTGAAAATCGCTTTCCGTTTTCATTTTTATCTCACCTCGCGTTTATTCTTTGTCTCCCGATTACGAATCGTCGAAACGGCATTGCCGAGAAGTTCAATGCTCTCTACGATCTGCATTCTTTTTTCCTGCGGCAGCGCGGCCAGCACTTCCATAAAATGATCGCCCATTTTTGTTTCTACGCTTTGAAATACAGCCCGTCCCGCTTCCGTAAGGATCAATGAACTATAGCGACGATCCGCGCTATTTTCCTGCCGATCGATCAGTCCTTCCTGCACCAGTTTGTCCACTAGGCGGCTGACCGTACTCTTGTCGAGATTTAAGACAAGCGCCAATTGCATCAGCGACATTTCGCCACTGCGGCCAATTTCGATAATCGCATGACACTGTCCCAAACTCAGCTCGCAGCAGCCTGCCTCACTTTTTTCTAAAACCCCCAGTCCTCTTACCAATTGCCTCGTTCCCTCACGCAAGCGTCGGGCTCCCATTTGCTCTTCATTTTCCATCGCTGCATTTTCTCTCCTTTCTTTTCTTGTCTATAGAATACGCTTTTTAGTTGCATATTGCAACTGTTAGCTTTTGCATCTATATTTCTTTTTTTCTTCCTACAAAAAAAATAAGATGGCCTGCATCTGCTTGACGCATCCATCTTATTCCGTGCGATTGACGTTCTTTCCCTTAGCAGCAGCCGCCAGGGCAGCAGCAACCGGCGCTTTCTTTTTTAGCTGGAGTAATCTCTTCGACTGCCACGTCGGCCCATTGAGCAAATTCCTCATTGCTAGGATACGTTTTCGTCTTCATGACCTGTCCGTCCACAACGGTGATCGGCAGCACATCGACTTCTTCTTTCATCAGGTATTCATTGACCATTTTATTATCGACAAACGCCTGCGGTTCACTGGACAAACCATAGCGAATCACCTGAACGCCTTTGGCAGTCAGTGCATTTATAACCGTCGTCACCCGCAACAGTTCCGTATCAATGCTCGGACCGCACAAACCTGTAGCGCAACACATCGCCGGATCATAAATTTCAATCTTGCTCATTTCATTCTCTCCTTATCTTCACTTTCTTTGCATGACAGCATACCAATTTACCCGCACATTTCGTCTACGTTAACGGCTGACATACGCCATTTGTCTCGCGATATTGACGGAGTTTTTCAATTTCCGCTTGATAGCGAGGATTGTTCGCCAAGTCTACCTCGACTAATGTTTTAAGAAAAGGCTGCTCCGCCAACAGCTCCTGGTTGATTTCGTAATATACCCATTGCGCGCGCTTATCGCTGACAATAATTTCTGCTTCACGCAGTTTTGCAAGATGCCGCGATACATTCGACTGGCTGTTTTGCAACACGGCTTCAATTTCGCAAACGCACAAACTTTCCACACGCAAAAGATTAACGATGCTTAGCCGCGTTTCATCGCTTAAGGCTTTCATTATTTTTGTCAAATTCAATCCACCAACACCTGCCTCTGACGTAATTCATTTTTTCGGCGTATTCTTATATTTGATTTCAATCATATACAGCTTTGAAGCATTTGTCAAATTTCTTTCGCATGCTTACCTTTATTGGCGAAATACTAAGACGCCTTCAATCGTTCTCTTTATTTTTCTTTGCCGCAAAAAACTTTTTTAAATTCAAAGGCAGCTCTTGAAATGACGATTCCTCTTCAACGTGTTTGTCGCCGTAGACCGCGCGTAAAATTCCATCAACAAGCATCTGCTTTGGCGGTACTGCATATTCTTCACCGCGCCACACCCAAACCCGGCAATCGACCTCATCGCCGCAAATCGAGCCGCACGCTACACATTGACTTTCCCGAACATCCATTTGAATATCCTGTCCGTTAACTCGAACGGTTGGCGAACTTAGCAAACGGAGATCACGAGCCTGCTCTTCCGTCGACACCAGCGTTTTTTTTATTTCAAGAGCAAAGCCGCTCATTCGCAAAACCGGCGCTACTTCCGCAATGGCGGCTGTCAAAATTTCTTCCGTCCCGATGCAACGTTCACAAGTAGTAAGATCGATATAGAAAAACTCCAACAACAGCGGCCTATTTTTTTCTGCACTTCGCGTATCCTCGTCGCAACAGGATTTCACTCGATTAAGAGAATTGCATCCGCAACCGTTCTTCTTATCCATATCTATCCTCCTACTCTTATAATGGTACAAAGGATATTGACGTCATCAACACTTTGAATTAAATTACTTCGCCGCTAAGAGATCAATTCCTCTCCTCGGTAAAACCATTCGCTGGTCATGCATAAAACATTCAACCAATACTTCTGCCATTCAGCAACATCACGCGATAATTCCCATTCTCGCCTGCCAGAATGTTGACGCAAGCATAGTCCTGACCGAGACGGAACATATTTTCCAGCGGCATGCCGAGGAGCTGCGTGAGCAGCAGGCGGTTGACGCCTGCATGGCCGACGATCAGGATATCGCCCTGCGTCATTGCCGTTATTTCTTTGAAGGCCGCGCTGACCCTCGCGCCGCACTCCGCAAAGCTTTCCGCGCCCGGAATCCGGTAGTCCGCGAACTGGCTGCCCCGTTTCGCGTATTCGCCCGGATACGTTTGCGCAATTTCTTTGAACGTTTTCCCTTCCCAGTCGCCCATGCCGATCTCTTTTAAATCGGGACGGATGAAGATATTCCCGGTCAATGTGCGGCTAATAATTTTCGCTGTGGCAATCGAACGGATCAGATCGCTGCAAAACGCAGCGGAAATGGTTTTGCCGCGAAAAGCAGCCTCCAGCAGGCAAGCTTCGTGCACCCCTTCCGCCGAAAGCGGCAGATCAAGTTGTCCGATATAACGTCGCTCGCAATCCGGTTTTTCAATGCTGCCGTGGCGCAGCAGATAGATACGCCGCTCTTCTTTATTCGAACGCACCGCACTCACGCTCCTTCGCTTGAACCGCAATCGACCTTTTGCCAAAGGCAATCGACCACTGACGGACAGTTTCCACCGCCAGAGACAAGTGTCCCTCCTGCTCCGCGGAGCGAATCGCCTCCACTTGCCGGAGTGCGCGCAGGATTATACGCTCATCAAACGAAGTGAGATCCGGTCTGATGGCCGCAACCACCTTCAGCAGCCTCGTGCCCTGATCCGTCAGCTGTGCGCTGAAATCGACCACTTCCGGCAAGACAAACAGCGCTTCATCCAGATCGGCCACTGTAATTTCATGCCGATTCGTTAAAGAAACGATTCCATCGATTCTGCTTCTGATTCGTTCCAAACGGCGCAGTTTGCTGCCGCATGGGCAGGGTTCAATAATAAAGCGCGACAAGTCGCCGGTTCGGTAACGGATCAACGGCATCCCCTGCCTGGTCAGCGTCGTGAAGACCAGCTCGCCGTATTCGCCATCCGGTACGGGTCGCAACGAAAAAGGATCGATGATTTCAAAATACAGATCGGCTTCGCGCAGATGGTAGCCGCTTTGCGCCGCACATTCGATGCCGCCGCCCAAGCCCATTTCCGTCATGCCGTAATGGGCATAGACCTCACAATGCCAAATCCGCTTCAACTCCTGCGCAACGACCTGCGGGACATGATCGGTACTCAGGAGAATCTGCTGCGGTCGCCAGCCGCTGCCGCCCTGCCGTTCCCAGCAGCGGGCCATCGCCAGTACCTGTACCGGAACGCCGACCAGACACGTCGCTTCTTCCCGGCGCATGACTTCAACGGCTTGCGGCGCCTCTGCGACAAGCCCATAGGGGACGGACAGGACGCCGCTGCGCTCCAATGCCTTTGCCAGCAAATCGCCGACGCTGTCCGGTCGTTCGCCCGGCAGCAGGATCATGACCTTGTCACCCGCCTTTGTAAGCGTCGACATGCCGCAGCGAAAGAAATCAAGCGTCAGTTCCTGATCGGCGCGGCTGAAATAGAGGCGCTTTGGATCGCCCGTCGTCCCTGAAGTCTGCAAGGTAACGACCCGATTAATCTCACTTTGCGAGACGCATAGCATCTGCGCCGCATGTTGCCTGACGTCGTCCGCCGTTGTAAACGGATAGGCCGCCATGTCGTCCAATCGATAGAGCGCTTTCAAACCGGCCTGCGCTAAATGCTGCCGATAAAACGGACTGTAGCGCAGGACGCGTTCAAGCGTCACGTTCAGCCTCTCCAACTGATAAGCAGCGATAACCTCACGCGATAATCCGTCTGCCGCGCCGATTTTTTCCTCTATCCAATGTTCCAGCGGCGTAAGGGCTGCTTTTTCCATCATCCGTTCCTCCTGTACAAAGCGCGGCCATGCCGGTCGGTAAGGTTGTATGCGCAAAAAGGAACCAAGCGCCCGTCGGGGGCGACGACGTGGATGAAGCATTGCTGCAACCGCTCCAAATCGAGCGTCCAGGCATCCTGAAAGGCCATGCCGGATACGGCCAGTTTATACGTGTTCAGCCGCGCCAGGAATTCATCAAGGCTGTCCAAATTTCCGGCAGCGAGCCTTGTCTGCTCTTTTTCGCAAGCCAATTTGGCAGGCTGCGCAGCGGACCACTGCCGGGCGACAAATTGCCGCGAACGTTTCGCCGTTTCAAGCGAAGGTTTGGCGTTGCAGCAAGCGCCGCCTTCCTGGAGCAGCGGCTTTAATTCCCCGTCCGGCAGCAACACGAAGTCTCCATGAAACGAACAATGTGCATGCTCGCCGCCGGGCGGCCTGAAATGCGCGGCTTGCATCCGTCCCGCCGTCTGTTTTTCAATTTCGCGCAGTAGCTGCGGAATCGTTATCCGATCTTGCTCTTGCGGTTCTTCCGGATAGCGTCCGAAATAACTGATCGGTTGAAAATGGACGCCGCGTACGACCGGCATATTTTCGACCGCGAAATGCAAGATTGCGCCGATCTGCGCGTCATTGACGCCAGGCTTCAGCGTCGCTACCAATACGACGCCGATTTCATATTGAGCGCACGCTTCGATCACTTGCTTTTTTCTTTCCAACAGTGCCTGGCCGCGCAGTTTTTCATACACCTGATCGTCCATTCCGTCAAATTGCAAAAAGACGCAGTTCAGTCCGGCCGCTTTCAACCTTGCGACATACGAAGCGTCGCTTGCCAGGCGAAGACCGTTCGTATTGACTTGAAAGAACGTGAAGCCCAGCTCTTTGCCCAAAGAAATAATTTCCGGCAGATCATCGCGTAGCGTCGGCTCGCCGCCCGATAACTGGATGTTATACGGCCCGCCGCTCTGCATGAGCATTCGATACCAGTTTTCAATCACGTCAAGATTCGGATCCTCGTTGCTATCGGCTGAAGCCGAGGCAAAGCAGACCGGACAGCGCAGATTGCAGCGTTTTGTCACTTCCAGGAGTACGCAGCAGGTTTGCTGGCGATGCTCCGGACACAAACCGCAGTCAAAGGGGCAACCCGCCTCCGTTCCTGTCGCAGCAACGCTCGGCGACGTCGGCGGTTGCAAATTGATCCATTCCTGATAATCCGGTTGTCCATGCCAGATGCAGACTTCCGATTCGCCGTGTTCCGGACAACATTTTTTCAAAATTACGCGTTCGCCTCTTCGCACGCGCTGCGCCGGAATTCGTTGCAGACATTCCGGGCATACGCTTTGCGTCGCGGACAGCCATGTCTCTTGCGTTTTTAATTCGTTGTCATTCATGCGCAGCGTTCACTCCATCTCTTTGCTTTGCCGCTCCAGCAGTTCTTCCAATATGGTTTCAAATTGCGCCTTGCTTGTTTTCGGATCGTCGTCAGGATATTGCACTTTCATAACAGTATCGTTCAAGACGCCTTTCACCGTTGCGCCGTCCGCAAGAACGACTTTGAAAAAAGGTCGGGGGAAATTCCGATGGAAGGTCAAGGTACCGACGGCGCCAAGGGCGAGGATGAATGCTTCGATCAATCTTACGCTTAGGCGATACTCATAGATATGATTGCCGGCGAAACAGTTTTCCACTTTCCTGCACTCAATCTGTCTCACGCAGCATTGCTCCTATTGCGCTAAGGCAATCTTCAATTTCCTGCTCCGTCGTGAAGCGCGACAGACTGAGACGCACGGTTCCTGACGGCGCCGTCGCCAAAAAAGCGTGAATGCGCGGTGCACAGTGAAGTCCTGTGCGACAGACAATGCCAAAACTTTTTTGCAGTATCTCTCCCACCTCTTCCACAGCCCAGTTCTCCAACGTGAATGAAACAACCGGCGTCCTCGGCGCCTCAACGTCAATCACATTCGCCCCCAGCTCTTTTAATCCGCTGCACAACCGTTCCGTCAGAGAATGCAGCTTCTTTTCTTCCGGCGGATGTTCGCTGCGCCAAGTTAATGCAGCCGCCAAACCGGCAAAGGCGCAATCATTCGGCGTACCAGCTTCGAAATGCGTCGGCATCAGGGACGGCATTTCATCCAGTTCGCTTTGGATTCCGGTTCCTCCGACCCAAACCGGTTCCAATTCCGCCGTCATATGAGGCGCTATATATAGCCCGCCTGTTCCGGTCGGCCCTAGTAGATACTTGTGTCCGGTAAAAGCCAGTAAATCAATCTCCGAGGCTTCCGGCAGAACAGGGAGGATGCCCAGACTCTGCGACGCATCGAGCAGCGTGACTGCTCCAGACTCTTTGGCCAACTTCGCGAGCAGCGACGCATCGTTGACCGCACCGGTCACATTCGAAGCATGCATGAAAACGGCGAGCTGCGGCCGGTATTTTTTTATGGCAGCCGCCCATTCTTCCACGACGATCCGTCCAGACCGATCGACAGGCACGATTCGAATTTGCAGCCCTTTCGTCTTAGCCAGGTAATGCAGCGGCCGCAGCACCGAATTGTGTTCGGCGGCCGACGTGACTACGTTCGCGCCGCTCTGCCAACGCAAACCATGCAGTGCGACATTTAAGGCATGGGTCGCGTTTGGCGCAAAGACGATTTGACGCGCATCTTTTACTTGAAGCAATTCGGCCAGTAAAGCGCGGCACGTTCCGGCTGCATCCGCTCCGTCAAACGCAGAGCGCCCGCTATGGCAAGGGACTTGTTGAATGCAGGCGGCCGTCGCTTCACTGACCCGTGTAGGCTTCGGCCAGGAAGTCGCCGCATTGTTCAGATACGCAAGCTTCATTACGCTCCCCCTCCCTTCCTTATACTTGCAATTCATCAAAACTCTGCATGCCTAAACGCTGCAGCGTTTTTGCGCCGATTGCTTCCGCCGTCTCTATTTTACGGCGGATGGAAGCCAGCACTTCCTGGTTTCCGGAAAAACGATCCAAAGCCGGTCGGAAACGCTCCAAAAAAGTCACTCGTCGGTCATCCTGCACCAATTTGTCCGCGAGAAAAACAATCGCCGTCTCGTCGATTACGCCGTCCGCACTAAATTCCATATCCATATGCGCGGCAATAATAGCGGATAACGCAGAAAAACCCCAACACGCAGCCAACTTTCCGCCGCGCTTCGAGTGATTTCGCTTTCCCTTCGCCACATCGTGGACAAGAGCCCCCGCCGCAACCAGTTCAAGATCCAACTGCAGTCCGGTCTGATTAAGAGACTCCGCCAAGCTGCAACCGACGGCGGCAACGGCGCGCCCATGCCGTGCCACGCCGCCGTCCGTCTGGTATTTCTTCAGCATGGCTTCGCATTCGGCAGGCGTCGGAATCTGGCGTCGCCGGTGATATTCGACCAACTTCTGATAGTCCTCCAGCGTATCCATATCCAGCAGAATACCCTGATCCGCAACGTCGACTTCCCGGGCCGTCGCATCAAATTGAGTCAGAACGTTCCTTAAGCCGCCCGTTCCGTCATGCGCAAGAATCCGCGCAAAGCACTGCGCGCTAATTAGCGGCGGATGTCCCCGTTCAGCGGCGAAAACCGGATAGACAACGGCTGCGCCAGTCTTCCGGTAAACCTGCAGGATATCCTTCACGCTGTGCCGGCGGATCAGCGGCGTATCGCCGGGCAGAAGAAAAAAAGCCTCCACCTCTCCCGCCAAACTTGCCACACCGGCGCGCACAGAAGAAAACATGCCGTCTGCATAAGCGTTATTTTCAATAATCTGAACCCCCAGCCGCTCCAATACGGGAGACAATGCTGCCGCGTTATACCCCGTTACGACCCGAATGTCTTTGATGCCGGCGCGTCGCAGACTGTCGACAGCCGTCTCAATCACCGTCTTTTCTCCCAGCTGTAGCAGCGGCTTAAAGACGCCCATGCGCGAGGAGTATCCTCCTGCCACAATCAAGCCCGCTATTTTTTCGCCGCTACGCATCTCTCACGCTCCGCTCTGGCCTTAATCAGTTCGGCCACAATGCTCACTGCGATTTCTTCCGGCGTTTCCGCATAGATGTCGATACCGATCGGCGAGTATACGCGGTTGAGTTGTTCAGTACTAAAGCCTTTTTTCTCCAGCGCGCCGTACAAAGCGCTCCGCTTCTTCTTGCTGCCGATCATGCCAATGTAGGCTGCGTTCGTCCTCAGCGCCTGTTCCAGCACGCTGCCGTCATGCAAATGTCCTCTGGTCACGATGACAAGATAACTATCACTGCCGATGCCTAACTCCGGCAGTTCCTGAAATTCCTCGATCAGACGGACTTCCGCCTCCGGAAAACGTTCCTGATTGGCAAAATCGGCTCTGTCATCCAGCACCACCGTTTGAAAACCGACCATACTGGTCAAACGCGCCACCTGCTGAGAAACGTGCCCTGCACCAAACAAGTACACAGTACCGGCCGGACGAATCGGCTCCATGATATACAGCCGTCCATCCCTGACATCAGTATGGATCGAGATCGACGCCGGAGCCGCCGACAGGCGATTCAAGAATTCCCGCTCGCATTGAAAATCGCCGACGATCGTACCATCCTTAAGCACCAAACACTGCTGCCTGCGCTTTACCTGCTCCGCATCCTGCGTCAATTCGGTAATCAGCCAGGCTTTCTGCGCATGTTCCAGTGTAGACACCAGCGCTTCATAGACTTGTTGATTCACACCGTCTTCGGCACTGACGTAATCGATGATCATTTTCCCCGCCCCGCCGCAGATCATACCTAATCCGGCCGAATCATTCCCTGTAAGATCGAAAGGCTGGATGACGGGCAAACGAGTCTCATAAACTGCTTTGGCAAGACGTATCGTCTCCGCTTCCAACCGTCCGCCGCCGACCGTACCGATGATGGAGCCGTCAAAGCGTACGATCATCTTAGCTCCGGCCGAGCGCGGCGACGAACCGGAGCTATGCACGATCGTTGCCAAGACTATGTTTTCACCGGATGACAGCAGACGAACCGCTTCCTGATAAAACTTTTTCACGCTTATCCCATCCTTCTCGCCGCATTAACTGCTGCATTCACCCGAAGGCGAATAGCCGTTCGCCTCCAAAATAGCCATTACTTTTTCATACACATTCTGCACCAGTTGGGGGCAACGAGCGCTCCGGTTTGCCGGATTGTTTTCCAGGATCGTGTTGCAATCCGTGCCGCCGTATTTTGCCGTCTCTTCCTGTGCAAACCATTCGACAAACTCCCTGACCATCTCATGCAAACGGCTGTCTTCCATTTCTTCGGCCGAGCCTTTTCCGGCATAAAGGCCAAGCAAACAAACACCGCCGGTCAGAGCGCCGCAGGTCTTGCCGCAAAAACCCATTCCGCCGATCAAGCCGTTCATGGCGCGTACCAAATCCGGATTTTCTTTGCCTTGCGCCTCGAGGCCGAGCAGCAGCAAGATCTGACTGCATAAGAATCCCTGTTGCGATAACTCGATCAGCTTGAAAAACAATTCATTCATGTCGGTTCCGCCTTTCTCTGCTTAATGCTCGCTGCAGCGCGGGCGATCCGCCCCCTTGCCGAACAGTTCGCTGATCCGCGACAGCGCCGCCGTCGAAAGCAAATGGATATTCGCCGGTTTGCCGTCCAGCGTTTCACCGGACAAGATGATGCCATTGCCGTTTTCCAGGTACTGAA
Organism: Negativicutes bacterium; assembly: GCA_963667825.1. Classification (GTDB taxonomy): domain Bacteria; phylum Bacillota; class Negativicutes; order SG130; family SG130; genus Azotosporobacter. Next base: position 1,010,105 of record OY764022.1, read on the forward strand.
TCGGCAGGCTGCGTCGGAATTTTTTCCCGCTATGCTTGTCGATGACCTCGACTGTGATCATCTCGGCTTCGATCTGTTCGGGTAAATCGTCTCGTTCGTCTTGCATCGTCTTTCGCTCCTTTTTTCTATTTTCCGCCGGACAGGACCAATCGCTGTCCCATCCTGCACTTCGGGCACTTTCGCCCCTCTTCCGTATCCGCACATTGTTTGCAATACACCGTAAAGCACCGGCAGCATTGATATAGCGCAGCATTGTCCAACATCGCTTGATTGCAGCGGGGACATGGTTTTTTTTCCATAACAATTCATCCTTCCGTCTCTATTTTTTCAGCCGCCAGTAAAAAATAGCCAAGTTTTGTTTTTTCTTGCCCGCTTTGCATCCTGCAATCGGGAAAACACTGTTGCAATGCCTCTGCTTCGCCGTAGCGCATAATATAGGCGGCGACAAATTCGCGCAAACAGAGCGATTGATCTTCAAAGGCCCGTATCCGAAAACCATTCTCTCTTAACATCGCCATCAAATCGACGCCCGTTTCCGGCAAATAACAGGTCATCGTCTCTTCCTGAAGCCTGATATATACATCGGTAATTCCAAGCGTTCCGCCGCTGCGCAGGATGCGATGAAACTCTTTGATTGCCTTGCCCGGATTCGCCATGACCGACAAGCTGCATTCGGCGATGACTCCGTCCAGCGAAGCGTCGGGAAACGGCAGCTGTTCGCTGTTTCCCTGCAGCAGCGCCAACCAGGGTGCGCGCTTTCTCCCTTCAATCAAACGGTTTTCTGCGAAATCGACGCCGCAGGCGTCAAGACCGCGCCGCTCGCACAAATATTCCACCGTTTTGCCGCTACCGCAGCCAACGTCCACAACAATTGCGTTTGGCGAAAACGCACAACAGTCGATCAGCCTTGTTGTCAAAGCAGATCCGCCCGGATGTTGCTGCAGCATCATTTATCCTCCAGCGCCTCTTCTACCTGTTTCATCTTTCCAGTCGCCAACGCTTCGGGGACATAAACCAAACCGCACTGCGAACACTTGTACAGTTCAACCGGAAAGCTGCTGCCGAGATAATCCAGCTTTACACTTCCCAATGTCAGCTTAATTTTGCATTTGTCGCATTCAATATCCGCTTCTTCTTGCAGAATCTGATTGCTCATCGCTCGCCTCCGCTAATTCGTAATATTGATTCTATGACAATACGCATTTCGCACAAGGAACGTATCGTTTTCGACAACATATTCCACCCAATACGTTACCGCTCCCAGTTGTCGATACGCGATGAAATGCCCGGTTTCCTGATTCGTAAGCCGCTCTTTGCTGCTTTCCGCATGCGCAATGACCTTGGACGCATCGGAAACGAGAATCATCCGTTCTTCCATAACGGCGCGCACACTTTCCGGAATAATAAGCTTGACCTCCGTTTGCGCTTCCTCCACATTTTCACCCCAAAGCTCTTTCAACAATGCGATTTTTAGTTTTTCCCGGTTTTCCTGCCGCTGCGAATAGCCCGGCCCTTTCTCTGCGGCCCGTTCATCCGCGCCGTCATTAAAAACAAGATCCAGCACATGATACGCGCGTTTTCCCTGGTTGGCAAAATGATCGCGGCACATGCTGCAGTAGGTCAGATAGTCGGCTGCGCTTTCCTCAATCCGCCGCTGAATCGCCTTTTGCGCTACTTCTTTGTTCGCATGAATCAGCAATCCGCCGTAACTGCAACAGGTCGTATGCTCACGATTCAACGGCAGTTCTTCGATTACAAAGCCGCGCTGCGCTGCGATATTGCGCACGCTGTCTTGCATGGTCTTCTCCAGCCTCGCCGCGCAGCTGTCATGCACCGCCAGCGTCTTAGGCGGCGCATGCGTCGGTAGCGCTTCCGGCAAGCCGTGCTCGGCCAATACCGTCCATAAACTTTCGAGCGTCGCTTCCGGCAAATGCTGTTTAAACAGACTGTGACAAGACGGACAGGCCGTTATCACACGCGGCTTGCCCAATTTCGCCCACTCCAGCGCCAGGTTTTGCATGGCGGCCTCGAATACCGCCTCTTGCCCCGCCCAGTTGGCCGGCGCGCCGCAGCAGCCCAGCATCAATCCGACGCCGCCGGACAACGTCTCCGTCAAAAAAGTGTAGGCCTGCCTTACCTGCCTAGGCGACGAAGCCGCCAATTGACAGCCGGGGAAAAACAGATACCGGCTCGAAGCAAAGCCCGCTTGGTGTCTGCTGAGCGCACAGTGTTCGCTGTTGCTGAACTGCATGTCGCGCAAGGCAAAGTCATGCGTCGACAGCGGCATTTTCCCTTTATCCACCATCATCCGCCGCGCTTCGAGACAAATCTCGCCCATGTTCAAGTTGCCCGGGCACACGCGCTCGCATAAGCCGCACAGACTGCAGGAATTGATCATTTTATTCGCACGATGGATTCCCATGACAATCGATAAGTTATTGTATATTTCACGCACATACCGTTTGGGATAAGAGCGGTAATGAGCCAGATATTCACAAACTTTTACGCATTCCAAACACTCGCACAACAAGCAGCGCTGCGCTTCCTTAAGCGCTTCCTGTTCCGTATATCCGCCGTCCGTACCGCTTGGCCGCACCATAGGTTCGGCAGGGAGTCCCTCAATATTCGTGTACAAAGAAGTCGCATAGGAACCTTCCAGTTCCCTGTTTGCCGAAAGAGACGCGCCCTGAAACAGGCGATCCATCGAAGTTGCGGCTTTTTTCCCATCCGCAATCGACGCAATCGGCGAATATGACTGATTTTCGCCTCTGAGACTGCCGCCGGCAAACACCGCTGGCAGATCGGTCGCCAGCGTCAGCGGATCAATGACAAGAGTTTCTCTTTTATGTTGATTGGTTGTACCGTCCTGTTTCCAGAGCAGTTGCGCTCCGGTCGCCAAATAGACCGCATCAAATTCTTGCAAAAGCGGCTCTAACGCTGTAATGGTCGTATGATAATGCAGTGTTACAGGCAGTTTGGCAAAAACAGAAAAATCGTTGTCGATCACCTGCTCCGGCAACGTTTGCTTTGAAGAAAGCCAAATCAAGCCGCCCAAGCGTTCCGTGGCTTCAAAAATTTCTACCGCATATCCTTTTCGCGCCAGTTCAAAAGCTGCCGTCAGTCCGCTTAAGCCAGCGCCCACAATCGCCGCTTTTTTATTTTTTAGCGGCAACGGTTTTAGCGCGACATTGACCGGACTCTTATCGACGCAAATTTGCTCGACCGCTCTAACAAACACCGCCTCATCCAGCTCACTGCGTCTGCACTGTTTCCGGCAAGGCTGGTCGCAAATTCTGCTGATAATACCCGGAAAAGGGATAGCACGCTGGTACAAGGCCAATCCTTTTTCATACTCTTTTCTACAAACGGCATCTACCATGCCTCTGACGTCAACATGAAGCGGACAGCCGGTCGTACAGCCCGGCGGATTCTCCTGGCTGCATTGCGCCTCGCGTTGGCGCAATAATTTTTGATCTGTTTGATCCATAATATCCCCCTCTTCCCGGATGCGGAAAACCGAAACGAACGGAAAGCCTCTCGGCTTTCCAATCCGTTTCAGTTTTTCTGCTTTTCCGGTATTTCGCAGCAACCGTTATTTGGGGGTAGCCAATGCATCCAGTCCCGCTTTGATTTTCTCCGGCAATGCGGGAACCGCAAAGATGCGAACGCCGCAGGCATTGTAAATCGCATTCAAGATCGCAGGATGCGGTGACGTCAGCGGGCCTTCGCCTACGCCAGCCGCGCCGTATGGTCCCAGTTCGCGCGGCGTGATATTGTAGATGATTTCCATATCATCCGGAACATCCTTAACGAAAGGCAGACCGCAGGCAACCAAATTGGTATGTTTCTTGAGATCCTCAAAATCTTCGGTAAGCGCAAGACCGATCCCCTGCGCCAAGCCGCCGTAGACTTGTCCGTCGCAAGTCGTCTTGTTCGTCAGCGTGCCGATATCCTGAACGGTGACGAAGCGCACGACGGTTGCCTTGCCGGTCTTCATATCCACTTCGACTTCCGGCATAAAGACCGCATACATGTAGATGGGGAACGGATCGCCCTGACAAGTCTCCGAGCTGCAGTCCGTACACATCGAAGCAGTCCAGGTGCCGTCATAATGAAGCGGTATGTTTTCCGCGACCATTTCATCGTAGCTGCGGAACGTTCCGTCCGTCTTGCGCATCGCGTTGACCAACATTTCGCAGGCGACGCGAGTCGCGTTTCCGGTCATGACGTTTTGACGGCTGCCGCCTGACGGACCGCTGGCCGGCGTAAAGGCCGTATCATTCATGACGAGCTTAATTTGTTCCGGTCGGATGCCCATCTGGCGAAGCGTCTCATGCGAATGCGTCAGCGTGGCAAGATCTGCGCCCTGGCCGTGATCTTGCCACGAGTTGCCGATCGTCACGCCGTCTTTCGTCAATTCTGCCCAGGCATGGGAACTGTCCGGGCCGTCCAGACCGCAACCGTATGTGCCAATTGCCAGACCGACGCCGCGTTTTTTCTCCGGCGTGGAAAGTTCTTTACAGCGCTTCTTGGCCTCTTCCCAATACGGACGGATTTTGTCGAGCATTTCCGGCAGGCAGAAGACTTCCGGCACTTGCCCTGTCGGCGTCGTCGAACCCGGACGGTAAACATTTTTATAGCGCAATTCGAGCGGGTCCATGCCCAGTTTTTCCGCTAAGATATCGATCGCGGTTTCGGAAGAGAGGAACGCTTTCGGCGAACCGTAAGCACGGAAGGCGGAACCCCAGGCATGGTTGGTGCAGACGCATTTGCCGCGGCCGCGAATGTTCTTGATGTCGTAACCGGCGCCGGTAAACTGCCCTTGGCGTATGCAGTTCAGATCTCCGAACTCGCTGTATGGACCATGGTCAAGCCACCAGTTCGTTTCCATCGCCAACAATTTTCCGCTCTTGTCGGCGGCTAGTTTTGTTTTGACCAGCGCCGGTGAGCGTTTACCGGTATAGGTAATTTGCTGGAACATCGTAAAGTTCAGTGAAACCGGTTTGCCGTCGCAGGCCAGACAGGCAACGCCCAATAACGCTTCATTGGTCGGGCTGAATTTATAGCCGAAGGTCGCACCGGTCGGGTTCGCGACGAGACGGCATTTTTCCGGTTCGATGCCGATACCGGCGACGATCATCGCATGGTGCAAATGCAGTGCAATGCTCTTGGAATGAATCGTCAGGCGGCCTTCTTCATCGATGTACGCGCTGCCGCAATCCGGCTCCAGCGGCATATGCGGCTGACGGCTGCAGTACGTTTCCGCTTCCGCAATGACCAAATCCGGATTTTCCATGAACGGCTTCGTCTCTTCGCCTTTTACAACACCTTGTTCGTAGTACACGTTCGGCGTGCCGGGATGAATTTCGATCGCATCGGGAGCCATCGCTTCCGGCGCGCTCATGTAGGCAGGCAGAATTTCCAAGTCCACTTTGACCGCTTTCGCCGCAGCCTTCGCATGTTCTTCGGTATCGGCCGCCACAATCGCGATCGCATCGCCGAACTGGAAGACTTTTTCGTCACAGAGAATCGGACGATCCCAACCGTCGCCCTTGTTGCTGGGGAACGTAATCAAACCTGTGATGCGGTTTTTCCCTTTTACGTCTTTATGCGTGATGACCTTGTAAACGCCCGGCATCTTTTCCGCTGCTGAGGTATCGATGCCCTTAATATTGGCATGCGAAACTTCGGCCTGCACCAACGCCAAGCGCAATGTTCCCGGCGGCATTTGCAGGCCGACGTCAGCGCCGTAATCCCAGGTACCGGTGACTTTTTGCAGTGCGGACGGACGGACATAGGTGGTGCCGTAAATCTTATTGCCGACCGGCGTAAAGAGCAACTCTTCCTTGCGCATTTCACCGCGCAGCACCTTGGCTGCGGCCATTACCGCATCGACCAGCGGTTTATAGCCGGTACAGCGGCAGGCGTTGCGGTTCTTCTGGAACCAGTCGCGCACCTGCTCTCTGGTCGGACTCGGATTTTCATCCAGCAGGACTTTCGCCGACAAGATGAAGCCGGGACTGCAGAAGCCGCACTGCGCGCAGCCATAGCCCATCCAGGCCGTCTGCAGCGGATGTAGATTGTCCGGCGTCGCCAGACCTTCGATCGTCGTGATCAGCGCTTCATCCGGCACCCGTTTCATTTTTACGATACAGGAGCGTACGACCCTGCCGTCCATGATGATCGAGCAAGTACCGCATTGTCCTTGATTACAACCGACCTTACACCCGGTAAGCAGAAGCTGTTCCCTAAGCACGCTCGCCAGGGTGGATTCGGGGTCAACGATCAACGTTCTCGCCAACCCGTTGATGACCAGCACTTTTTTTTGCATCTCTTCTCTTATCTCCTTTTTCTTCGTTCTATATTTCAGGGGCGTCTATCCCCAAAATACCGGAGCATTCTCTTCTCTTCAGCCGCCCTTGCCAAAACCGCATTCCGGATAGCGACATTCATCACAGACGAGGCAAAGTCCGCCATGCCCCAGTTTGGTGATATCCCTGCGCGTCAGTTCTTCGCCGACCAATATGCGCGGCGCGACGAGGTCAAAAATCGTGCTCTTGTGATACATCACGCAACCCGGCAGACCGAGAACCGGAATAGAGCCAAAATAGGCCAGCATGAACATCGCGCCCGGCAGCGTCGGCGCGCCGTAAGAAATGATCTTTCCGCCGGCCGCCCGGATGCCCGCAGGCGTCACATCGTCCGGATCGACCGACATGCCGCCGGTCGTGACAATCATATCCGCGCCGAGCGCTAGCAAATGTTGAATCGCTTCGGCAATCCGCTCCGCATTATCCGGCACGAAAATCTGTTGCAGAATCGAACTGCCCCATTGCTGAAATTTCTTTTCCAGCACCGGACCGAACGCGTCTTCTATCCGTCCGTGATAGATTTCGCTGCCGGTTGTCACGACCCCAATTTTGAACGCCTGCAATTTCTTGACTTCCATTAGCGGATAATGCTGCGCACAGATTTCTTCCAGTTGGCGAATCTTTTCCGTTTCAATCACCAACGGAATAATTTTGCAGCCCGCGATTTTGGTTCCGGCCTGGACGATCTGATTCGAATGCAGCGTCGCCGCCGCCAGTTGATCGATATCATTGATTCGCTCCAACGCTTCCACATTTATCTTTAACAATCCCGTAACGGCAGCTTTTAGTTCGACCTTGCCTTCCGCCGCCTCGGCCAAACGTAAGCCTTCGCCTGCTGCAGCGCGTGCAAATCGCCTTGCCGCGTCATTTTCATGCAGCAGTTTTTCGTTGACTTCCCAAACGTAAATGTTTTCCTTCCCAATCATCAGCAGTTTGTTTATATCTTCTTTTTGAATCACATGTCCTTTGTTAAACGCCCTCCCTTTGCGTTTTCCGGGAATAATCTCGGTCACGTCATGACAAAGCACCATGCCTTCCGCCTGATAGACTGAAACTGCTCTCATCAGCCGACCTCCCTCGCCGCGTCTATATTTTGCGAATCTTTCAACAATGTTCTTTTCTATTGCATATTTCATGCCAACGACGAAAAAGGCTGTAGGAAAACTTACGCTAAGTTTTCCTACAGCCTTTTTCGTCGTTCAAAGTAACTTATCCATTGGCATCGATCGTTTTTATTACCTGTGCAAAACTGTCACCTTATCCGGCGGCACTACGCTTATTGCATGAGCATACCTGTAACACCTGTTCAAAAGTGTCACTTTCATAGAACACTACGCTAACACTTTGGCACTAATGATAAATGGCATATTGTTTCATCTTTCGATACAGCGTATTGCGGGAAACCCCGAGCGTACGCGCAATCAAACTGATATTGCCCCTGTGTTTCTCCAGCAGCGCGAGAATTTCTTTCCGCTCCTCATCCTCCCAGAGACGCTGACGCCGTTCCGTTTTACAGCCGCCCTCTGCTTCTTTCCACTCAGCCGTTTCTGCGCCGCCGTCCTGCCAGTCGCATATTTCCTGCGGCAGATTCTCCCGCGTTATCCTTGTTTCTTCCGTCAGGCTTACGATTCGCTCTACGACATTTTGCAATTCCCGTACGTTGCCCGGCCAGTCATAACGCACGATCCGTTCCTGCACATCCGCATCAAGCTCAAAGGAACGGCGATGCTTATCCAGTTTTTCCAAAAAATGATTGAACAAGAGGACGATGTCCTCCGCGCGTTCTCTTAGCGGCGGGATCGTAATGGAAATCACATTCAAGCGATAATAGAGATCGTTGCGAAATGTCCCTTTGCCGACTTCCGTCAATAATTTTTTATTGCTTGCGCAAATGACCCGTACGTCGACCGGTATTTCCTTATCGCAGCCAATTCGATTCACTTTCCGTTCCTGCAGTACACGCAAGAGCGCCACCTGCTGCTCGAGCGGCATGTCGCCGATCTCATCCAGGAAGAGCGTGCCGCCGGAAGCCAACTCGAACTTGCCCGGTTTGCCGCCGCGCTTGGCGCCGGTAAACGCGCCATCCGCATAACCGAACAGCTCGCTGCCGATCAATTCACGCGGCAATGCACCGCAATTGACCGCAATGAAAGGCCCGGCGCAGCGTGAGCTCCGGTTGTGAATGGCCTGCGCAAAGACTTCCTTGCCTGTACCGCTTTCGCCCTGCAACAGCACATTGGCGGTTGACATCGCCGCGCGCGCGGCCACGCGAACGGCTTCCAGAATCGATTTGCTTTCGCCGATAATATCGCTGAAATGAAACGCGCCGTAATTTCCGTTAAAGCGGTTCACCAGACTTTGAATTTGTTGGATCGGCCGCAAGACAATGACGCCACCGATCACATGGCCCTGTTCGTTGGTCACCGGCGTACCGGATGCCAGACAATGGTTGAGGCCTTCACTGGTCTCCACCATGATCTCAACGTCGGAAAAGGCATTCTTGCATTTCAGCATTTTTCGAATCGCGATCTGTTTCGCACCCAAAAGGCATTCGACGGAGACCCCCGCTTTCAGTTCGACCTGATTGACGACCGAACCGAATATCTGAGGCACAATCGGATTCAAGTCGCTGATGATGCCGTTGCTGTCGATCATGATCACGCCGTCCGACATCGTATTGAAAATGTTCGTCAAGCGCTTGTTCGTCACGTTCAGCGCCTTGTTCGTCTCCCGAATGTCCATCTGGCCGACAATCGCCTCCACCGCGGCCACGACCATTCCGAGCGTATGCAGATGCGCGGAACTCGACGCGCCGGAAACGTCCAATATGCCAAGCAGCTGCCCCTGCGCATCCAAAATCGGCGCTGCCGAACAGGTCAGCGCATGGTGCTTGCGACAGTAATGTTCCGCGCCGGAAACCTGCACCGGTTTTCGCAGCAGCGCCGCCGTACCGATCGCATTCGTTCCGGCTTCTTTCTCGCTCCAGCCCGCGCCTTGGAAAAAGCTCACCGTCATCGGATTGGTCAGCGTGTCTTCATCGCCCAGAATCTCCATGATATAACCGCGTTCGTCCGTTAAGGCCACAACAAAGCCCGAGCCGGCGACGATGCGATAGAGATTTTGCATAAACGGTTTCGCAATCGCAATCAGTTCCCGTTTCTCGTGCAATAGATCCTGCAGCATCGCATCGCTTAAGCTGGCGTGTATGCGCTCATCATCCGGATCGACTTTCGCCTGTCTACAGCGCAACCAGGAATCGAGAATGTCTTTTTTCACGGGATAATGGCGTTCACTGCCGGTGTTGGGAAGCGTTGTTGTAAAGCGTAGCCAGTCGATAAACGTACTGTCAACAGCATCAGCAGTTTCAAGATTCATGGCATCAAACACCTACCTGTTCTTGATTTCTTGCGCAAAGTTCCAGCAACATGCCGATTGCAACGGGAGTAGCCGCTTCGGTTTCTGTTCCGTACTTCTTCGTTATTCAGTTTTAAATCCCTCTTTTTATTATCCGCCTCTTCTGATTTGCGCTAACGTCTTTATCCCTATATACTGTAAAGAAGCTAGCGTAAGACAGAAGGGAACGTAAATGAACGAACAATACTACGAAAAATTGTTAAATATAAAAACCGCCGGCGAGCAGAAGATTTTTAACGACTCGCCGCACTATAACCATTATGAGCCAACCTCTTATTCACTGCTCGAGCAATTGGCCGCGCAGCATGCTTTCAGCGCGGACGACCATATCGTCGACTTCGGCTGCGGCAAAGGCCGTCTTAATTTTTATCTGCATCACCAATTCTCCGCTACCGTCACCGGAATCGAAATGGATCCGTACTTCTACCAGCAGGCGATCGACAATAAGAAAGCGTATTTTAAAAAACATGCACAGCCGGAAAACAAAATACATTTCCTGCATTGCTTCGCCGAAGAGTATGAGGTAAAGCGCTTCGACACGGTCTTTTATTTTTTCAATCCGTTTTCGCTGCAAATCTTCACCAAGGTTGTCGGCAATATCCTGCACTCGATTGAGAAACAAGAACGCAGCGTCGACATCATCCTCTACTATCCAAGTTACGATTACATCTACTTTCTCGAAAACAGCACGCCGTTTAAGCTGTCGTGCGAAATAAAAGCTGCCGCTTCGCCGGCGCAGGATCCGCGCGACAGTTTTTCCGTCTATCGATTCATCTCTGAAACCGATTCTTCCGCCGCTCTGGTTTGAATAAAAGGCTATATGAAAAGCGAGGCCAACGGTACGCTACCGTCGCCTCGCTTTTTGTCCGCCCGTCTTTGAAAATCCAACCCCCTATCCGTCATTGCGAATCGTTCACGGGCATAAAACAATGCTTCTCGCCCAAAGACAATCGCCGCAAGCCGGCGTCGTCCCCCAGCAGTCGACTTCGTTGTCCTGCGACATAACGCAACCGTCAACCTGCGGGCAATCGGTGCAGGACGGATACAGATTATTCCGCACCGTGTAGCGAAAAACGCGATAGGATGCTTCCGTCCATATCTCTGACAGTGATTTCTCGTTCAGATTGCCGAAGGACTGGGCCTTGACCTTTTTTTCACGTCCTATGATATAGCAGGTGTAATTGTGCAGAAACGCATAACAAGGGCTGACTTCGCCCGTTGCCGAAATGACCATCGCCTTATCCTGCACGAATTTGCAGTCCCGCCACGAAGTGATTTCGAATTTCCCCATTGTCAAAATCGATAACATCGAAGCGTCGCTGCCGAATTTTTTCAGATCCGGCGTCACTTCGCCATAGAGAATCTGCTCCTTCATGCTTTCATGGTAGGGCAACAGATTCGTAAGCAACAGCTTATTAGCGCGCAATTCATTCGCCAGTCGGCGAATCGCCGGAATCTGCTGATAATTATCCTTCATCATCACAAACTCTACGCCAAGCAGCGGACGCATCTTTTTCTTCGCTTTCTTCATCGTCTGCAACAGGCGTACCGCGTCCGTCACCTCGGTAAAGCCGGCTGCGCCGGGGCGAATTTGCTGGAAGGATTTCTCATCCGGCCCATCGAGCGAAACAAACAGCCATTCAAGCTCCAAATCAATCAAACGCTCGAGCATTGACGAAGTAAGCAGCGAACCATTCGTAATCATTTCCGTTTTATAACCGTTTTTTTTGCAAAGCGCGAGCATTGCGAGAATATCAGGGTGAAGCAGCGATTCGCCAAAACCGCCAAAATGAATGGTTTTAATGTCGGGAAATTCCTGCGCATCGGCAAGCAGTTTTTCAAACAGCACGAACGCCATGTATTCATCTTTTTCGCGCCAGGAATGCCGAATACAGGTAATGCAACTGAAATTGCAGGCAGAGGTAACTTCCAAGTACAGCTTACGCGCATCGTTTCGTTTCGGCAAAAGAATTGTTTCTTCCCCGGTATTCCAACGGACGCATTCTTCCATCGCCAGCGGCCTCCTCTATTTTCAGCATCGTCTGCAGCCTATTCAAGCATTTGCTAACCATTCACTCCATTAAAGATAACTTGCACGAGAACAAGTTCCTGCCATTATCCTTTTATGAGCAGCAACCCGGCGAAATGTCGGCTCCCGTATCGCCCGCATATTCAATCGCACCGGAAGGACATTTTTTCTGACAGCCCCTACAGCCGTGAACACAGCCTACCGGCTTCACCACGACCGGCTTGCCGGGCTTTTTTTCATAAACGCCATTACGACAAAAGTTGATGCAAATTTCGCAAGCCGAGCACTTTTGCAAATCGATTACCGGATACCACGTTTCAGACATCAAGTTCACTCCCTTTAAACAATTTATCATTTTAAGAATTTCAACAATTCCTGACTATGCCCAATTTGGTCGCTCAACGTCTTTTCCGCCGCGCTAATTAACGCTAACACCGAAGGATAGGAAATCTTATAAATGACTTTTTGCCCGTCTTTTCGCGATTCGATCAGCCCCTGCCGTTTTAAGACGCCAAGATGCTGCGAAAAGTTAGATTGTTCAATATCGATTTGCTCAATCATTTCACAGACGCATCGCTCGCCGTCCGTAAGCATCAGCAAGATTTTGACCCGCGCCGGATGTCCAAGCGTTTTGAACAATTCCGCAGTCAGCTTGACTACTATATCTTCGGCCATGCCGTCAATCCTCCTACTTAAGTTTGAATAAAAGCGCTACTGTCTTTTGCGTTATCCACGACAAACAACAATCTAGCGCAGCATCGTATAAATTTTATACAGCGTCATAGCCACGATAAGAATTCCAAACATCTGTTTTATCTTATCACTCGGCAGATAGACGCTGCTCAAGCGCGCCCCGGCAAAAGAACCGATTGCGCCGACAACGAGCAGAACGCCCGTCAGATTCGTATCGAACTGTGCAGTCGGCAAATGCGGAATCAGCGCCGAAAACGATGGAAATGTCACAGCCACCGCGTTAATACCGGCGGCCTTTTTTGTTTCAAATCCGAGAATGATCAGCGTCGGCATCAGCAAAAAACCTGGCCCGACGCCTAAGAATCCGCTCAAGACGGAAATCGGCACGGCAAGTATGCACGCCAGTTTCAAGTTTTCTCCAACGATTCCGCTCGTCGTCTTCCTGAATAATTTATAGGCTAAAAAAATCACCGATGCCAGGTAGGCATACCAAACATAAGCGGGCGTCGCCGTCTGTACCAGATAAGCGCCGAGCGGAGCCGAAAGCGTCGTCACAATCGACAAAATCCCCGCCTTGCGCCAATCGATATGCCCGCCCATCGCAAAACCAAGCGCAGCGAAGATAGCCGTAAGGCCGTTTAACAGCAGACTAACCGGTTGAACCTGATGCACAAGATCCGGCATAAACAAGCCCAAAAACGGCACTGCCGCAAAGGCAACGCCCAGCCCCAGCATACCGGAAATAATCGCTAACAGGAACAAGCCGCCAACCATTAGCAAACTCATGCCGCCACCCCCTTTCTCCGCGACGCGATCACCCTCGCACGCAGTTTATTTTACTTGTTTTGCTTTGATCAGCACATCATATTCTTCACTGATTGCAAGCGCCGTCTTATCAATCATATTTTGATGTTCCGCTGTCAGGTCGCGCGTCGACAGCGCCGGACCCTCGGCCATTTCATCGCCGATCAGGTCGGAAACCAAAATCGCCGCGCTCACCGCGCCGCTGTATTTCTCGATCGCCCGCCTGGCGCAGGCCTTATTGCAGCCGTCGACCGCAATCGTCGGAAACTCCTTGGCAAACGTTCTTTCTTCCTGCCCGCCGGCCAGAAAGAGCGGCAGGCAAATCGTCACCGTTTTGTCCGGTTGAATTTCGTCCATGATTTTGCGGGTCGCCAGGCGCGAAATCGTGCCGCCCAGACATTCTTCGCCGCTGCAGGACACTACGCCGAATTTAACTTCTCGTGCTTCACTCATGCTATCGCCCCTCCCCTGCCGTTTCGCGAACCTTGGCTTCCAGTCTGGCCGCGATGTCGTCCACGATCGTCCAGCCGCCTTCCGTCAACGCCGTAGCGGTGCCCGGCTGCACGCCTCTATGTTCCTTGACGACGTCGAGCACCTTAAACTGTTCTTTAACATCGCCGCCCATTGCAGCAACGCTTTTAGCCGCGCACAGCATCGGACAGCCGTCGATCGTCAGGCATGGCTGATTTTCAATACGCATTTTCGCTTCCTTATCCCCGGTGACGAGATAGGCCAGGCAAATCGTCTCCGCCTGCTCCGGGCAAAGCTTCGTCACCGTCTGCAGCGTAGCTTCCCTGGACATCAGGCCATATACCTTGCCCATACCGCTGCACGGTATGATCTTGACCTTGCTGTTATTTGACATGGAAATCATCCACCTTTTTCTTCAGTATCTTCATGTAATCCTCAGTATTCAGCAGAAAATCAAGTTCCTCGGCAAAGTTCGTCAGTTCCAGTTCGGCGATCCAGCCTTTTTCATAGGGGCTCTGATTGATAAATTCTGGCGCGTTGGCCAGATCGGCATTCACTGCGACGACTTTACCGCTAACCGGGCAGATGACTTCGAAAACCGCTTTGCCGGACTCGATGACGCCCGCCTCATCAAATTGTTCCAACTCGCCATCCATATTCGGCGGCGTGAAAAACATGATATCCGACAGACTTTGCTGCACATAATCGGTCACGCCAATCCGCGCCCAGTTTCCGCTGACCTGCACCCAGCAATCGTTTTCGGTAAAGTAAAAGCCTTCCGTTGGCACACGGAAGATAAACTTGTCTTTTGTATAAATCGCAAAGTCATCCGGCGCAGGATACACCGTTTCCGTACCGTTCTCGACTTTCGCCGCTTCCTTCTCCTTGATCAGTTCTGCTGCCAGTTCAACGGCCAGTTTCTGTTCTGCTTCGCCCAAGCGAAGCGTGTCCGTCGGCAATGTTTGACCTCGGTTTTGCGCTTCTACGCTGACGGTCAGTTTCTTTTGTATCTTCAATTCTTTTTCCGCCGCCAGTTTGCTCGCACAGCGTGTGCCGCAGCCGTCGATGACGAGCAACGGATTTTCTTTGGCAATCTTATCATATCGAGCGTCCGCCACTTGATAAAAGACCGGACAAATCAGTTCACTGTCCGTTTGTTCACAGATAGCGAGCGCAATTTCCTTCGTGATTTGTCCGGCGCACTTATCGAGTCCGTTGCAGGGCAACACCGCATACTTGCTACTCATGGTTCTCCCCCCCGCCGCGAATCTCCTTGATATGCTTCGATACGTCCGCCTTGTTCGGGAACGTCAGCGCGTCCGGCCCGCAGGTCTTGCCGCAGGCGCGGCAAAAAACGACGCAATTGTTCGGATTGGCGACGACTAATTTTTTTTCTTCATTTTCACGCTTTTCGTAGACTTTATGCGGACAAAAGTCAAAGCATTCCATGCAATAGTCGCATTTTGAATAATCGATCGTAGGTTTCCAGTCAATCTTGTCACGCGCTACGCCCATGAAAGTTTCTTCGCTCATTTTTATTCAACCCCCATTTCTTCAAGCGCTTTTTCTACTTTTTTCACTGCATCCTGCGTGTTCATATCGCGAATGTCGAGCGCCACCAAATCTTTCGTTACATCCAGCCCCGCTTCTTTAAACGCATCGCGAAACATTTTCATCTGCATGTTTTTCGCGCATGCGCCGATGACCATCGGTCGATCCGCCTTTAACAGGTCTGCCAGAAAACGATCGCCGTCTTCTTCGCACAGTTGCGGATGAATGAAGCCGTATTCCACCGGCAGTTCGACCCGCACCTGATTGATAAAGTCCCAAATGTCCATTTGGCTAAAGCCGGGGCATTTTCCCGTGCACACGCACATGATAAAACCGGGACGTTTCTTTTCTGCTGTTTCCATTTTAGTATCCCCCTCTATTTTATGCATTATTTATGAATAGCCCTGCCGATCGCATCGGCGCAAGCTTCCATTACCGCTTCGCTGAGCGTCGGATGTGGATGCACCAGATCGGCCAGCACGTCCGCCTTGAGTCTGAGCGATACCGCCAGCGTCAGTTCCGAAATCAGTTCCGTCGCCTGTGCGCCAAGTATTTGCGCGCCTAAGATAACCTGCGTCGCCTTGTCGGTCACGACTTTGACCAAGCCGTCGCGTTCGCCCAGCGCCAAGGCGCGTCCATTGTTGCGAAACAGAAAGCGACCGACGCGAACCTCATATCCGGCAGCAATCGCTTCGCCTTCATTCAGACCGACCGTTGCCAGTTCCGGCTGGATGTAAACGCAGGCCGGAATCGTCTGCGGCGTAAGCGAAGCAGAAAAAACCAAGGCATTTTCAACTGCAGCTTTTCCTTCCGCATACGCCTTATGCGCCAGAAGTCGGCCGCCGGTCACGTCGCCTGCCGCATAAATGCCGGGAATGCTGGTCGCAAAGCGTTCATCGACCAGCAGCGCACCTGACGGAGAGACTGCCGCGCCAAGCGCTATGAGTTCCGTCGGCACGGCCGGTTTGCGACCGGCAGCCAACAGCACATGGCTGACCTCCAGCAACACTTCTTTGCCGCCAACAGCAAACGTCACCACCGCGCCGCCTTCGACCGCTTTTATTTCTCTGACGCTTGCCGCAGTCTGTATTTGCACGCCTTGCCTTTTCAAAAGTTTCAGGACTTCAGCCGCCATTTCGGCATCTTCCTGCGGCAAAACCTGCTCGGCCATTTCAAGCACCGTTACCTTGCTTCCAAGGCCGTTAAACATTTGGGCAAATTCGAGCCCGATCGCTCCGCCGCCGATAATCGCCAGACTCGTCGGCGTTTCCGTCAGCGAAAGCAATTCGTCGCTTGTCATGGCCAGCTCCGCGCCGGGAATAGCCGGACGTACCGACGCCGACCCTGTCGCGACAAGGATTTTTTTGCAGCGCAGAACAGCGGTATCTTCAAGCATTTCCACTTTTACTTCCTCTGGACTGACAATGCTGCCGCGTCCGCGAAAGACGCGAATCTTATCGTTTTTCAACAAATGTTCCACGCCCAAGCGCAGGCTCTTGATCACCCGCTCTTTGCGGCTGTGCGCCGCCGGCCAGATTACGAGCGGCGCTTGCTCCGTCACGCCGAATTCCTTTCCCTTGCGCCCAAGTACGGCCAGTTCCACCGTGCGCAGCAACGCTTTCGTCGGAATACAGCCGCGGTTCAGGCAAACGCCGCCGAACTCATCCTGCTCGACAATCGCAACCGTTGCTCCGAGTTGCGCCGCACGGATCGCCGCCAAATAGCCCGCCGGTCCGCCGCCGAGAATCACAATTTCATAGATCGCGTCCATTTTTCACCCACCTCAAATAGCGCTTGCTTATTATATGACAAATTTATAAAATAGTAATGTAACTGTTTCTAGTATATGTCCGATTCATTTCTCCGTCAACCGCTTCTCACCTATCAATTACCGCAAAGGAGAGTAGACATGCTGCATATTCTGAATGCTTCGAACGACCCTTGCTTCAACCTGGCCTTGGAAGAATACTTTCTAAAGCAAACAAATTTCACGCAAGACCTCGTCATCTTATGGCGCAACCGCCCGACCGTCGTCATCGGACGCAACCAAAACCTTGCAGTCGAAATCAACGATGCGTTCATTGCCGAAAAGGACATCCAGGTTGTTCGTCGCCTTTCCGGCGGCGGCGGCGCGGTTTACCATGACCTTGGTAATCTGAATTTCAGCTTTATCACCGCAGCTCCGTCCATCAGCCGGGATGCCTTCGCCCGCCTGACATTGCCAGTCCTTGACGCGCTGGCATCATTCGGCGTAGAGGCCGAATTCACCGGCCGCAACGATCTGACGATCAGCGGACAAAAATTTTCCGGCAACGCCCAGTATTTCCATCAAGGTCGCCTGCTGCATCATGGCACGTTGCTCTTCGACAGCGATCTGACCGTCCTGTCGCAAGCGCTCTCCGGCGCCGAATCGAAACACACCCGCCGCGCCGTCCCCTCGGTACGCAGCGCGGTGACGACGATCCGTCCTCATCTGCCGCCCGGCACGACAGCGGCGGAATTTGAAGCCGCCTTGCTCGACGCGATCTTCAGCCGCTCCAAGAAGCCCTATCAACAATACGTTCCTTCACCAAGCGAGCTGCAGGCGATCGAAGCGCTCGCGCGCGATCGCTACCGAACGCCCGGCTGGACCTATGGCTCGCTGCCGCATTTTAACCACTGCATCAAACGCACTTTTAGCGGCGGCACCGTTGAAGTCTTGCTCGATATCAAAAATGAAACGATCGTCACCTGCAAAATATGCGGCGATTTTTTCGTCTCCGGCGAAATCAGCGACTTGGAAACGGCACTGTGCGGCGTTGCCCGGACGCAAGAAGAAATACGCGACATTCTTTTCCCCTGGCTGCAAGAGCACCCGATCGACAACATTACCGCGCAAGAGCTGCTTGGCTGTTTTTTAAATTTATAACTGCAAAAGCGGCTGTCTCACTAATGATTTTTTAAACCACAAAGACACAAAGATCACAGCAAAACATCGGCAATTAAGCTGCAGCTAATTATCTGCAGCGCCAAAGAACACAATGATAGAATTTCTTCACTATCTCTTTTGCGGCAGATATTATCTGCCGCCTGCTTTATCTTAGTGCTCTTTGTGCCTTTGTGGTGAAATATCGTCCCATATACATGCAATGGGCTGTCTCAGCTAGGCTAGAAAACCTATTTTGAGACAGCCCATTGTTGCCGCTATTTTATTGCAGTCGTTATTGGATCAACTGTTTGAGTTTTTCCGCTTTGATCTCTTCCCCTTGCCAGGGAATGACGGCAAAGTTTCCTTCGGAAATAATGTCGATCTTGTTGATCCAAGGCACTTCACTCAATGATTTCGCTTTTAAGAGCGGGCTTTGCGTGTTCGTCATCAACAAACTCGAATTGATGACCCACCATTTGTTAGTGATGCCGGCCCGTTGCAAATCTTCCTGCAAGCGCATCGCTTCATAGACCGGCGTCGCTTCCGGCAACGTCACGATGACGACTTCGGTTTCCTGTTCATCACGCAGGCGCGGCAGCAATTTTTTCACCGACTCCGGGATATCGCCTTGCGAGCGCTGGATTTCCTTATGGTAGCTTTGCGTCGCATCGAGCAGCAGCAGCGTATGTCCGGTCGGTGCGGTATCAATAACGACAACTTCGTTGTCGGCCTTGTCGACAATTTCGGCGAAAGCCCTGAAGACCGCAATCTCCTGTGTACAAGGCGAGCGCAGATCTTCTTCCACATAGGCGACATCCTCTTCTTTCATCGTCTCTCTCGCTGTCGCCAACACTTCCTCGGTATATTTTTGCAGTTCGACTTTTTCATCAATCTTGCTGATCGTGATGCCGTTGCCCTCTTCGACTACGAATTTCAAATGATCCGCCGGATCGGTCGTGGTCAGATGCACTTTAGCGCCTTTTTCCGCCAGTCCCAATGCGATCGCTGCCGCCAAGGTCGTCTTGCCGACGCCGCCTTTGCCCATCGTAAAGATGACGCGTTTGCCGGTGCGATGCAGATCGTCAATCAGAGCTTTGACCTTCGGCAGTGTAGTCTTGTGCAGTTTGTGCTTATCGGTTTCAATGTAGTCTTCTTTCAGCAGCATGCGGATGCTCTTAATTCCGGCCACGTTATAGGCGCGAAGCGGAATCGTATAGGTAGCAACATCTTGCAAACCAAGCGGCATTTCAGCCAAAGCCGCCTGCTGTTTTGCATACAGTTGGTCGGCAATCTCATCGTTTTCAACGTCCATTTCCAAAACGCCGTTTACTACCAAGATTTGATTCATAACGCCGATTTCTTTCAACTCGCCTGCCGCGCGTTCCGCTTCCTGCAGCGGCGAAAACTCGGGCCGCGACACCAGCACTAACGTGGTCAGCTTCCCGTCTGCCAATGTGGCTACCGCATTTTTATACACTTCTTTCTTGCTTTCAAGGCCCGAAAGTTGCCCCAGGCACGAAGCGCCGTGCGTGCTTTCGCTGATGAAGTTGCTCCAGGCCGACGGCAGCTGCAGCATTCTGAGCGTGTGTCCGGTCGGTGCGGTGTCAAATAGGATATGATCGTAGTCCTGCTGCGTTTTCGCATCGGTGATGAAATTGGAAAACTCGTTGAACGCCGCAATCTCTACCGTGCAGGAACCGGACAGCTGCTCCTCCATGTTTTTCAGCACGCTCGGCGGCAACTTGCCGCGGTAAGGCGCAATCACCGATTCTTTGTACTCCGCCGCAGCCTGCTCCGGGTTAAGATTGGCCACGACCAGATTCGGAATTTCCTGAATCGCTGTTCCTTTGCTGTTCAGCGCAATGCCGAACACATCCTGTAGGTTGGATGCCGGATCGGTGCTGACCAGCAGCACTTTTTTCCCTTGATCCGCCAAGACGGCAGCAGTGGCGCAAGCGGTGGATGTTTTGCCGACGCCGCCTTTGCCGGTGAAGAACAGATATTTTGTTAATGTTATTTCATCTGGATTAAATTGATTATACATGGTAATCCTCCTACGCTTCTGTGCTTAGCAGCAGCCATCGCCGCCGCAGCAACTAAAAACTTTTTTCTTTGCCGGAGCCGGCGCAATTTCTTCCAGTGCAACGCCGGACCATTTTGCAAACTCTTCATTCGTGGGATATGCTTTTGTTTTTACCACTTGGCCGTCAACAACGGTGATCGGCAGAACCTGAACATCTTCTTTTACCAGATATTCATTGACGAGCTTATTATCGACAAACGCCTGCGGTTCACTAGACAATCCATAGCGTGAAACCGTGACGCCTTTGACAGTCAAATTGCTCAGCAACGTCGTCACGCGCAGCAAGTCAGGATCAACTCCCGGGCCGCATAACCCCGTCGGGCAACACATGGCCGGATCAAAAATTTCAATTTTACTCATAATGATCACTCCTTTTTATCCTTCTGTATATTTTAACATGCAAATGCACGCATATACCGTTGTAAAAAAACTTGCATCTTACTACGATGCACTAAGCAATCACGTTGTCACTTCGCAAACTTTATTCCTTTTGTCGCATTACTATATTCGCTTTTAATCATATACTGTTACTCTAATTCTGTCAAACCTTTTACCAACACTTCATTTTGAAACCGCACGACCTCTTTTTTAGTAGAGTAGGCTTCCGCAATAAACGGAAGCCTACTCTCTCTCTGTTACTCGTTATTGCACGTAAAACGTTCTCGCTTCACGGCTTACTTGCCCACGATCATTTTCCGCTTCAAAGGTAATGACATGATAATTCGTCGCTAACGATTCCGTCACCTGAAACTGTACAACGCCGGTTGCCTTATTGTAGGCCGGTTTATAGACTTTGCCGTCTAAGATGACTTTGATTCCGGCATCTTTCAATGTCGCTCCTTTACCCGCATCTATTTTTGCGCTCAAGAGCGGCAAGGGAGCGGCAATCATTTCGCCCATTTGAAGAGCAGGCGTAACGACAGGAGCGTCTGCTCTATTTTTTGCGTCCGCCCGATGCCATACGTCTTTCATCACCCGCATTGAATTCCCGCCGAGGATTTTCTCGATATCGCTTTGCGTATAGCCGCGTTTGGCCAACTCCAGTGTGATTTTGGGCAAAGCCGAGCAATCTTCGAGGTCGCTAAGCATCGGCGCACCGTCGAAATCGGAACCGAGGCCCACATGATCCACGCCGGCCACTTTTGCCACATAATCAATGTGATCGACCATCTGGCTGCAATCGACTTTTTCACCGGCGGCAATCAACGCCTTCCAATATGGAATATTGACGACGCCGCCCGTTTTTGCGATCGCGCGAATTTGGTCATCTTTCAGATTTCTCACATGATCCTTTAACGCATAAGCGCCGGAATGGCTGGCAATGATCGGAGCGTTCGTCGTTTGCACAACGCCCCAAAACGTGGCTTCATTCAAATGCGATACGTCGATGATCATACCCAGGCGATTCATTTCCTGCACTGCCGTTTTGCCGAGTTCGGTCAGGCCGCCCTGCGAAGCTGTGCCATCCTTGTACGCATTATTTATGCCCTCGCCCAAATCATTGGAATAATTATGCGTAAAGACAATCGCCCGTACGCCCAGGTCGTTATACTGGCGAAGCAGTTCGATGCCGTTGTCCGCCTTGAGCGAGTACGCGCCTTCGATGCTCGCCACCGCGGCAATCTTTTTCGCCTGCAGCAGACTTTCAACATCGGCCACGGAACGGGCCAGGCCCATTTTATCGCTATTGTTGTTTACCGTCCAATGCAGTGCACTGATCAGTGCAAGAATCCGACTGTTGGTCAATGTATAATCCACTTTATTGTCCGTGCTAAGATAAGGCGCTGTATACGCGGCAAAAAACGGGACTTTCAGGCCGCCTTGCTCCAGTTTGGGTATATCAATATGAAACGAAGTAGCTTCCCTGATATTGACGACCGGCAGCCAGGTATTCTTATCGACGACCTTCATCATCGTGTCATTGTGCGTATCGACGATCGTCGCCCGCTTATGAACGGCAAGCGCTTCCTCCTGCGTAAGCGTCGCCGCCTGTGCGGCGCTGCCGCCCATGCCGCAGTTTAACGCCACCAGTAAAGCGGCTGCCCCGGCCGTTTTGACAAGCCTTCGTCTGGAAATCATATGAGATGCCCCCTTTTTATCTGGTTATCGATGATAATTGTTTAGACATTCTACTTGATCCTTTTCTCATCGTCTTACACATACCAACGTGCCAAAAGACACCTGTCGCCTACCTTTGCCCAAGCAATTCATGAACCGCAAACGAATAATAGGCCGATATGCCCAAGACGAGAAAATAAGCCAATCCCATCTTGAAGCGAAAAAGCGCATCGGTTTCGTAGTAGGGATTCTTCCTGTCTTTCCAGGTCTTCCAAGCCTTTTGTATCGCCAAGAGCGAAATCAAAATCGCAATCGGATTGAAATACCACAGCGACAAGCCTGCTATCACAGGGATTCCGACCAGCCACATATACGGCGAAACCGCGGTCACGATGCGTCCGCCGTCGAGCGGATGCGCCGGGATCATATTAAAGACCGTGATAAAAAAGCCGAAATAGGCGACCGCATAAAGAAGCGGCGACTGAAAGAGCAGACCGATGCCATAGCAAAGAAACGCGCCAACTAAGCCGAGAACCGGCCCGCCAATGCCCACGATCGCTTCCGTTTTCGCATCCTGCGGTTCCTGTTTCATCTTGATGAAAGCGCCGACAAACGGTATAAATACCGGCAAGCCCGTTTCAAGTCCCAGCCGCCGCGACGCGATCAAGTGCCCCAGTTCATGCACAAAAAGCAGCACCACAATGCCGACCGCATAGGGCCAGCCGAAGAGGAACGCATAGGTCACGATCATGATCAGCATCGAAAAACCGGTCGTAAAAAACTTGCCCAACTTCAAAAAGACAAACGCCCATTTCAAAAGCGCCACGACCTTGCTGAATTTAAAAATAACGGCCAACGCGCCTGCGCCAATCCATTTCCACTTCGAGCTTTTCTTCTTCGGCTCTTCCTCCACCTCCGCTACGCTTGCAACTTCCTCTACGCCTTCCTGGCGCTCGGTTTCTTCGAGCGGAAGAAGTTCTGCCGCCTGCTTTTCTTCTTGTTTTTCATTATTAATAGTCACGTAAAGACTCCTTTCCTAAACAGCCCTGCCATCGGGTTTGCAGTTTTTCTCCTTCTGTAATCCGATGCAGATCGATCAACGTAATTATACATCAAGATCACTTTCTATGCGAAGCATGAAAAAGCTAAAGCCTCCCGATCAATTCGTCGGAAGGCTTACTTTTTTTTGCAGCAGGAGAAAATTCGGCATCCCAGTCCTGAAATTCAGTTGCCGCTTTTTCAACTGATGTTCTCGCTAAGGTTTCGCACTCGTTTCCCTCTGTTCTTTCTTTCATCAAGATATTTGAAGATGTTTGGAATTACCGCAGCGCTTGGCTGCTGGAAGATCATCCCCAAAATAATCGGCACCGCTACCGCCGGCGGAAAATACGTGACCGCAATGACAAGACCGCAGCTGATATTGCGCATGCCGACGCTATAGATCATCGCCATTTTCACATCCTGCGGGCATTTCGCTATGCATAAGGAACCGATATAGCCAAGAACATAGCCCGCTATCACCATCGCCAACACTACGCCCATCAATTTTACGGTTTCCAATGACCAGTTAAAATCCGGCGCGACCAGCGAGGCATTTAACACCATGATCGTAAACAAGGCCAGTTTCGAACTGAAACCGCCCGCGCCACGGGAAAACTTGGCGGTTTTACCGTCGCTCCAGTCATAAAGCAGCATCCCTAGGATGCTGGGAATGGTCACCATCAAAAGCAGCTGTACAACGAGCGAAATATAATTAATCGCCACCGACTGCCCCACCACGATCTGATAATAAGCGGGCAACAATATAGGGACAATCAGCGTATCCAGCGTAACCGCCACCAGCGTGATTTGTATGTTCCCCTTGGCGATGGCTGTCCAGATGATCGACGTAACGCCAACCGGAATCGCCGCTCCCACCAAGAGACCCAGCTGTATTTGCGGCGAGTCCGCATAGAACAAACTGCCTAAAAGCCAAGCGGTCAATGGCGTAACCAGATGAATTAACAGCAAGGCCCAAAGCGGAATCCAAGGTTTTGCCAGCACCTTGAAAAAGCTCTTCAGACTGGTACCGAGCGAGGTAACGAACGTCATATAAGCAAACAAGGCAACAAGCAGAAATCGAACGGTGCCGCTATCCGGCACCTTTAACAAGTATCCGGTCACTAGCGCCGTTAAGACCACCACAAACATCCTTTTTCCCAGCCAATCGTTCATTGCAGCAATTTCAATCCGCAAAATTCAAACTCACTCCCCTCACGCCCCATTCCCTTCCGCTCCACTCACTGCGCCAACTCGAGCCACAAATAAGCAGAAACCACATCCTCCAATATTCCGCGTAACTCTGCCGACAAATCCACGAAGTCGCAACCAAAGTGATGCTTCTGCCGCCAAATCACTCTTGCCTCGACAGGCATCTCGCCTAACTGCTTCGGCAGATACAAGCGAAAAAGCGAATTAAGCTCCAAATCCGTTTCTGATTGCAGCAGAATTCCCAGCGCACTGATATTAATCGCGGTAGCTTCGATCGGCTGTTCTGCTCCCTTTAGCAAAATTTCTACCGGCTCGTTGATCGCAACGCGGGGGAAATTCCGCTTTTCCTTTTCAACTACCGCGCCCCGGCTTGCCAGATCGCGTTCCACCCAGGTGCGATCCCAGGACATATTGGCGATCTCCTTTATGACCTGGCTTTCCGCACGCGATTTACTGCGCGACTTTTCCAGTAATTCTTCTGCATCACGCGGATTAATGACGACAATACCATCTTCGTCGCCAACGATGATATCTCCTGGCTGAACCACCACGCCGCCGCAGGCGACGGCAACATTGATCTCACCGGGGCCGTCCTTATACGGCCCGGCCGGAGTCACCCCTGCGGCATAAATCGGCAAGCCCATTTTTTTCAGCGCTCCGAGATCACGGATTGCGCCGTCAATGATCAAACCGCCGATCCCTCTTTGCTTCGCCCACAACGCCATCAGTTCTCCCATAATGGCATTCGACAAGTCTCCCTGGGCATCCACTACCAGAATATCGCCCGCTTTGGCAAGATCAAGCGCTCGATGCAGCATCAGATTATCGCCCGGACGCACCTTGACCGTGAAAGCCGGGCCTAGCAGCGGCACATCATTGATCGGTCGGATTTTGGCATCCATACAAGACGTCCTGTTCATATTATCGGCTATATTCGCTACCGGGATTCCGGAAAAGCCTTCAATCAGAGCTTGGGGCAGCCGACTAATGTTAGAAAAAATACGTAAGCCTACATTTGACATCTTTTATCCTCCCATTTCTTATTGCTGCTTTTTCAAGGCTGCTTTAAATCTTGAACTTAGACACGATGTCATGCAAATGTCCCGCCATTTGAGAAAGCCCGTTACTGGAAGAAGCGATTTCCTGGATCGATGCCGTTTGCTCTTCGGTAGCGGAAGATACAAGCTGCGCTTGTCCGGTAACATTTTTGCTGATCGCCGTAATATCCTTTACCGAAGAAACGATTTGCTGGCTGCCGCCAGCCATCTGCTCGATGGCCGCAGAAATATCGCGAATTTGATCGGATACCTCTGTGATCAGCGCGGCGATCTCATGAAAAGACTGACCCGCCGCCTGCGCAACTTCAGTGCCCTTTTTCACTTCATTCGTACCTTCGCCCATTGCCGTTACCGCCTTATTCGTATCCTGCTGGATATCGCCAATTAAAGCCGTAATCTCTTTCGCAGCATTTTGCGACTGCTCCGCAAGTTTGCGAACCTCTTCCGCCACCACCGCAAAACCGCGTCCCTGTTCCCCGGCGCGGGCTGCTTCAATCGCAGCGTTCAGCGCCAACAGATTGGTTTGTCCGGCTATGCCCGCGATCGTATCGATGATCTGTCCGATCTCTTTCGAACGCTCACCGAGCTTAGCCACTACATTTGCTGAATGCGTCACCGACGTCTCGATGCTCGCCATCTGCCGCGTAACCTCCCGGACGATCTCGCCGCCTTCTAAGGCGGTATTGGACGTTTTCTCCGCCGCTGCAGACGCATGAGAGGTATTGGCGGCAATTTGCTGCAGTCCCGCCGACATCTGTTCCACGATCTGCATCGTGCTGTCTACAGCCTCAACCTGCTCTGACGTTCCTTTCGCCACATCGGCGATTGCCGTCACCACTTGATCGGCAGCCTGCGACAATTGCTCCGTACTGGCCGTAAGTTCTTCGGATGACGCGTTTACTGTCTCGCTTGCCTCCTGCACCTTAAGAATGATGTTCCTGAAATTCCCGATCGCGCCGGCCAAGGCTCGCGCCAAGATTCCAATCTCATCCGGCGCGGTCGAGGCAATGTTTACCGACAGATCGCCTTCACCAATCTTTGCGACTTGCGCAGCAATCTCGTCGATCGGCTTTAGCAAGCGGATGAGGAAGAACCAGGCCATAAGCCCGACGATGATGAGCGCCGCCAAGAGCGCCAGGAACATGCTGATCAGACTCGTATAAAATTCACTCTTGATATCCTTGATCGGTATGCTGACCAGAACCAGCCACTTTGTATTCTTAACCGGTATCGCCAAAGCCAGCGAATCCCTACCCTCAAAATCCAGATACGAAATCCCTTTTCCCGCATTGTCCAGCAAAGAGCGCAGTACATCTTCGGGCACTTTCTTCTGCTCTTTGATCAATTCCTGCTTCGTATGCGCCAATAACGTTCCGTCTTGCGCAACGATGGACGTCGTTCCGTTTTCGCCGACTTTTACTTGCGCCAGAAAGTTTTGCAACGTTTCAAGAGAGATCGACTGCGCAACAAAGCCTGCCATTTTCCCGTCCTCCGTCTTGACGGGCTGCGTGACAACCACCGACGGCATCCCGGTCACCCGGTTCACCAGCACCTCACTGATCTGCATCTTCTGTTCCTTCATTGTGTCTTTGAAGAAGGACCGGTCCGCCACACTGCCGCCTATCCCTTTCGCATCATACGGCGCCGCTGCAAAGCGCACGCCCTGCGAATTGATGAACACCAGGCGGTCGACGCCCCAAGTGGCGGCAAAATATGTATTCATCTTCGCTTGGACACGGGAAAAATCACCGGACTTAAGATCCGCATCTTCCGCATAAAATTTTCCGCTTCTTGAAAAAGAGGAGAACAATTCGCTGACTCCGTCCGCGGCCTGTGCAGCCTGCCCTTTCATATTCGCCTGCGTATTGGCCAGCGTTTTTCCATAAAGAACATATAAGCCGGATCCGCTAACGATGAGTCCCGTTATGAGTAGGGAAAGTAACAACAACGTAACTGTCTTTGCTTTAATCGACATATCCTTATCTCCTTCATTTTTAAAAGTAAACAATAAAAACTCCGACCGCTGCCCGAGTTTCCAATACCTCTTTCAAGGGAAACCTGGCAATCATAGACCGACCGTCCTTAGTCCTTAGACCCATAGCTTTGCGTCCTTACCTTTCAGTAAGTTTGCCCAATATATAGTTTTACTGTCCTTCCCGCTGGCAGCGAATAAGCGATATGCCTGCCTCTGTAATGACAATATCATACTTATGCCAACAAGAAATTATGATATCATTAACGTTTAGTTAAAGGCTTCTTCAGCCAAGCGCACGCCAGCTCGAGCCAGCAGCCTTATCACGCTTTTGCATTTTCTGCAGGCCTCGTTTTTCGCTCCCTGAGACAGTTCGGTTAGCAGCATTGCTTTGCGCGTGCGCGCCCGTCGCATAAGAGGGTTTCGTCTGGCCAGAGTGGAATAAAAACTACGTGTGCTTTATCGCCAGTCATCCGCAGCAACGCCGACGTAGGCTCATGCTGATGCTTTATAAAAGGGGGCTTGATCATGCATCCACTGCGCATACGCCACCACCATAAGACAAGTTCCGACGCAGCCGGACCCGTCGTCTACTGGATGAGCCGCGAGCAACGCGCACTCGACAACTGGGCGCTGCTCGCGGCGCAGGAACTCGCGCTCGCAAGCGGCAACCCTCTCTATGTCGTTTTCTGCCTCGACGCCTCGTTTGCCCACGCGCCCTTACGTCACTTCGACTTCATGCTGCGCGGGTTGGAAGAAACAGCCGCAACGCTTCTTGCGCACAACATTCCTTTTTATCTATTGGAAGGATCTCCTAGCGATTTATTGCCGCACTGGCTGCGCGAGCACAAGGCCGCCCAACTGATTTTCGACTTTGATCCGTTGTCGCTCAAACGCCGCTGGCAGGCCGAGGTCATGCAGCGCAGCGACATCGCCTGCAGCATCGTCGACGCACACAACATCGTGCCCTGCTGGCAGGCCTCCGATAAACGCGAATATGCCGCACGTACGCTGCGACCCAAACTGATGCGCCAACTGGCGCAATTTCTTGAACCCTATCCTCCGCTGCGCATTCAGCCCGATCCCTATCCTGCGGACTGCCCGCCGTTTTCGGCCGCCGACACATTGACACGCTTAAGGCCGCAACTTGACGCCTCTGTCGCCCCGGTCGACTGGCTGACGCCCGGTACGAGCGCCGCGCTGCGCGTCATGGATTATTTTCTGCAGCAAGTGCTGCCGCAATATGATAAGGCACGCAACGATCCGACCCAAGACGGCCAATCGAACCTGTCGCCCTATTTGCACTTCGGCCAACTTTCGGCGCAAACGGTCGTCAAACGTCTGCTCGCCGCGCCGCAGCTCGACGCCGCACAGGAAACCGCACTGGAACAGTTCTTCATCCGGCGCGAGCTATCGGACAACTTTTGTTTTTACACGCCGGATTATGCCTCCTGCAGCGCCTTTCCCGCCTGGGCGCAAGCCTCGCACGCCAGAGAAAGTCGTACGCCGCGCCCCTATCTTTATACGGCCGCGCAGTTCGAAGCGGGCGCAACACACGACGAATATTGGAACGCCGCGCAACAGGAACTCGTCTCGAGCGGAAAGATGCACGGTTATCTGCGCATGTACTGGGCGAAAAAAATCCTCGAATGGAGCGATTCCGCCGAAACGGCGCTCGCGATTGCCATTCATCTGAATGACCGCTATTCGCTCGACGGCCGCGATCCGAACGGCTATGCCGGCATCGCCTGGAGCATCGGCGGCGTACATGACCGCCCCTGGTTCAAGCAGCCGGTCTTCGGCTCGATCCGCTCCATGAGCACACGCAGCCTGACAAAAAAATTTGCGCTTGCGCAATACCGCTCCACCTTTGCACCGCAAAAAGCAGCATGGCCGCCGGAATAGCAAATAAATACAATAAAAAACGAGGTCAATGGATTTTTGTTGTCCGTTGACCTCGTTCGCTATTTATTTGCATCATACTTTAGCCAATCTCCAGTGGCACTTGCACACGGCAAACAGTTTCTCAATAATCCTTACCTGCATTAGGTTTTCTCATCTTCTGAATCAAATCGTCTGTCGCCTGATGCTGATAGACGATTTTGACCTTAAATGCGAAGCCCGCATCCCTTTGTGATTTTTCAATCCAATCTGCGCCGTCATTTTTCTCGATCCATACCACCACGTTATAGCCGCCGCCAAGATTCCACCATGCGACCTCATCGAGATATTTTCCCGTATCAGAATTTGGCGTTCCGTAACGTTCCGTCAGGCCATTTTTCACAGCAGTGAACAGCGGCATCACCTTGTCTTCCTTGCAGTATTCGTAAATCATCACACGGTACATCTTATCCTGATAAAAAACGACAAAAATAAACGGATTGTTAAAATCGCCGAACGGGCCGCTATAGCATTGCCCGCTGACATTGTCTTTTGCTTTAAAGTTGAAGTACGGAACATTTTTCATGTTGGGACGCTGCTTCAGGATGTTCTTTGCCTGTTCCTCCGATGCACCCCAAGGAATGCCGAGAATTTTATCCGCCTTGAGCGGAGCTGCCACTGGCTCTCCGTTTTTCCATTCGCCCTCGTACATCACTTTCCCATTGGCATCTTTCTGTATGCCCCGCCCATTCATCTCGCCGTTTTTCCATTCGCCTTCATAGGTTGAACCGTTGCTGGAAAAATAGTAAAGGCCTGTACCTTCCTTCAGACCCTTTCGGTAAAATCCCTCATAGGAATCACCGTCCGCCCACTTGATGGAGGCCTTACCCTCCAGCAAACCGGCAACAAATTCTACCTCACCGCGGCCCTGTTTCTCCTTGCCGTCTTTGCCACGGGCGGTCAGCGTTAAAATTCCTTTCCCTTCCGCTTTGCCATCGACCACCGGGCCGGACCAACTGGCTGCACTCAATGTATAAAAGTCGGACGCCCAGCCGATTTTGCAACCGCTGGCCGGATCGCTCACCCAGCTTTCCGCAGCCCAAGCCGTTCCCCCCGCCATACAGAGCAATACGAGCAGCAGCGCAATGAAAACTCTGATGCGATTCGCTTTCATACAAATCCTCCTTTGCGATAACGAATAGCCGGAAAACGTTAGGTTAGACTATTTCCCGTTCCGCAACTTCTCGAAATAGGCATTCATATCGGTTAAAAACCATGACATCGGCACTCTAAAGGCGGTGATAAAGGCTTTGTCGGCAGCGGAGCCGTTGTGAAGCAGCTGGTAAAAGAAAATAACGTTCTCAAAACCGTTGTCCTGAATCAGACGGGCTGTCATAAGCACCGACATCTCATAGACGGGATACCCTTGCTGATTGCGTAACGCCTGAAATTTTTTATAGTCGATAAATTCACGCGCGTCCGGAAGTCCGGGCGCTTTGCGGATTATATTTTCCGTCCGGCGCAGGTAATCCTCCACTTTTCCATACCCGGCGGCCTCCTGTGCGATGAAGCGGAACATTTCTGGCGTCCCCTCCGTCAGCCAGGCCACGGCAGTACCGACTCTGCCATACTGAAACTGCACTTGATGAAAAATTTCGTGCGGCACGGTCCGGTACACTTCCTCCCTGGAATTCATAAACAACGGCGTACCCCGAACGATGACGACAGGCTTAGCCCTCAGACTTACCCCGCCGGTATTTTTGCAGTATTCCTCGGCCTGCAGCCGTGTGGCGTTCGAATAAAACATATAGGCTTGGATGTAGCTTTCGAGATCGGCTGTCACGACGACTTTAATGTCTTTTGGCAGCACAATTTTGTATTTGCCGAGTAAGTCGGCGGTTGTATCGATGGCCTTAGCCACATTTTCCCGCGTTTTAGCCGGTACTTCCGCATCATAAACAACGTCCGCCCAGGCCGCCGCGAAAGCGTGGACAGAAGAAAGCGCAACCAGAAGAATGAACAGCAGGATTCGAACTTTCTTGCCAAGCATCTTCTTCACCGCCTTACCTTACATCCCAGCCGCCTAACATTCACTTCATTGCTCTTTATAATCTCTTACATAGCCTTTCTCCATATTTTGCCAATCCCCTTTAAAAAGCTCGCACCTCTCTCGCTATCGCCTACTGCCTTGTCATACGCCTCGCTCATTCTTATCTCGCTTGGAAAGTAGGCAACGGCTTGATTTTCACAACGACCATAGATAATGCGTTATGCCGATATAGCCGCCCAAAATTGCAAAATAGTCCAATAAAAAAAACCAAAGAGAAGGCTCCGTGCCCCAACCGCCAAAGCTATGCTGCATGAGAAGATTAGCGCCAATATGATGCACAAAAGATGCATAGATGCCGTAAGTAATAACAACGATTGACGCGCTTCGCTTTGCGATGATCCATCCGAAACTGGAATCATCGATAGGCAGCCATTTTTTGAACTTCGTGCTAAGCATTCTCCAGTGCAGCCCCAAATGTACTGCTGCAAGGATAAAACTTGCATAAGCTGCCCCTTGGTGCAAATCGTGTATAAATAAGCTGTCACTCCGTATACCCAGCGGCGCAAACAGCGTCAGCGAAATCAGCATGCCCGTAACAAACACTGTGACCATCAAAGACGCCAAAAAAAAATTGACCAGCATCATCAGCATCCTTCGAAGGTTCTGTGCGTCATTTAAAGAAAACCCATACCAATGACGATTAAGCATATTATGAAAAATTAACAACAAGCAAAAAACCGCCCCGCAAGTTTCGTGCAATTCATTTCCTATAAAATGATAGTCCATGATAAGCAGCAAAAACAACGTCATTACTAGATTCAATATGTTTTTAAGCAAAATCCCATCCCCTATTTTCACTTTAACGCACTTCTTCTTATTGAAAAAGAAGTGCTGTGCTTGTAAATCCAGCAGCACAGCACCCTTTATATTGTCATAGCCTTACAAACGAATTTTTTATTGTACCCAACCTCGCATAAAACGTTTGTCACAAGCCTATCTCCGCTCATGTTTTTTGCAAACAAAGATTCATCGTACTACTATCAATTGCTAACTTCGAATCTAACTTGCACATTTTCTTTCCCTAGAGACTCTTTAAGTCCAGAAATGTCTTCTATATAACCAAGCTTAACGTATCCGCCATACGAATTTGAATACGTATTATAGAATAGCACCAGGGTATTTGAAGACCAGCACATGATTTCGCCTGCGTTGATTATTGCAGGCGTCTCCGTCGCTTGGGCCGGCAATGGCTCCGCTAGGCGGTAATATTTCTCCTTGCCATTCAGTTCCGTCATCTTGACGGTCATCGGTAATTTTGCAAACAATGCCTGCGTCGTTTCATTATCATAAAACTTCGCATTGAAAACGGTATTGCCTACCGTAATTTTTGCATTTCTCACTTGCT
This sequence comes from Negativicutes bacterium, assembly GCA_963667825.1. Lineage (GTDB taxonomy): Bacteria > Bacillota > Negativicutes > SG130 > SG130 > Azotosporobacter. The sequence continues at coordinate 1,043,103 of OY764022.1, forward strand.
GCCCTTCAACATCGCCCTTTTTTTTACGGTTGCTTTCGACATAAGACTCAGAATTCGGCATTGCCGAGCCCGATTTTTTTATCACGTTACTGCCTGTGCTGGTTTCTCCCGGAATCTTGGCAGTGCCGCAAGCAGTAAGAGAGAACATTAAAAATACAGCTACCAATACCCCAAAAAATTTCGCGCTCTTCATTCAAACTTCCCTCCACTTTATCTGAAGATTTTTAAAATCTCTTTATGCCGCTCGCGCAAGCGCCCATTGCCAATAACACCGTTAATACGCCTATTTATCTCGCGATTCTCATTTAGCCAATTCAATTTTAACGGTAATTTCATCACTTAATGTGTCCATAACGGAAAGCGGTGCATTAATCACCCCAAGGTTAACTTGATAACCGAATTGCTGCGAAATATCCTCGTCTTTATATAGGATTGTAAAATAGTTCCCATCTGTGGCAAAATCAATGTCGCCGTTCATCCATCCGTTATGCACATCCTTTGCATCATAAGCAAGCGGTTCTTTCATAACGCCGCAATAATCATGTGCAAAATGGCGAAGCGTCACCGTATACGGCAGCCTCGACAGAAGATCTTTTGCTGCCTTGCTGCCGTTTAGCGTAGCCGGAATCACCGTATTGCCGATTGTCAGCGTAATTGGCGTTCCTCCTGCCAGCTTGCGCGTAGCATAACCGTCTGCCTTAGCTGCATTCGCAGGCTTCGTCACGGCGTTCTGTCCATTAGCTAAACTGGTTTCATTCACTGCCGGCTTCTCCGCTGAGCCGGTTTGGCTAGTTGTCGCGATACTGCCACATCCTGCAAAGACAAGAATAGACACAAGTGCAAAAACTGCCGTCAGTATTTTTTTCATTTGCTATACTCCTTATTTGTCATCTAAAATACTCTTACTTTAAACATACTGTATCGATTTTTCAACTTTATCAGACTTTCGCAAGATCAGCATAGCTTTCAATTTTGTAAGCCAAGCGTTCTCTTGTTGCCTGCAAATTGGCAATACGATCCTCTAACCGTTTCAATTCTTCTTCTAAAAGTTCCTTCCTTGCCTCCTTTGTTTTGCTTCCCTGCTGATAAAGTTGGACATATTCAACAAGGACTTCTACCGGAATCCCCGCCTTTCGCATACAGTGAATCAATTCAATCCATCCACAGCTGTAATCGTCATAGTTGCGAATCCCATTGGAGTTACGCGGAACCGGCGGAATCAGTCCGACCCTTTCATAATAGCGCAGCGCATCCTGCGTCATATTGTATTTTTCACTGACCTCTGAAATTTTCATTGACGCAATACCTTCTTTCAATATATATCGCTACATTCTTTCCGCAGAATCACCGCCACACGCGACAAGCAGACATCTTGCGCCGTATTCAATCCTACAGATCAACCAATTCATACTCACGGCTGCCCATACCTATTTCTTCTCCATGCCGCAATTGGATAGTACCGTCTACATGCGACCGCAACCCATGAAATTTATCCGCGCCAGCTTCACAGTTACAGGAAAGAAAAGATTCAGAGAATCCCAGTTGCTTATTTACCAGATCATAGCTGGCCTGATCAATAGCTACAGGATCCATTGATGCTAAAAATCCTATATCAGGAACAATCGGCGCATCGCTCCACGGTACACAATCACAATCAGGCGTAATATTTAAAAGAAAGTTTATCGCAAATTGCAACTGCAAGTTGAACACTTCGGTAAAATGGCAGCAAACTCATGCAGCATAAAGGCTGTCGAGAAATGCATCAAAAAGTTCTTCTGGAGTTTGATAGCCGAGTCTTTTACGCGGGCGGCTATTTAGCTCATCTGCAAAACGAAGTACATCGGCCGGGCTGTATTTTTCAATTGAAACACCTTTTGGGATGTACTGTCGTAAAAGCCCGTTGTGTCTTTCGTTTACAGGACGTTCCCACGATGAATACGGGTGGGCGAAATATATTGAAGAACCCCAGTTTTCAACCGTTGAAAACTCTTCGAATTCAGATCCGTTATCAGCCGTAATGCTCTTGAAAACCGAACTGAATCGCTCGCCAAATTCAGCATGCAATTCTTCCATTGCTTCGATTACCGACTCACTGTTTTTTCCAGGAATGCGGATTGCTAAGTAATTATTGGTCACTCGCTCAACAAGCGTCAAAACAACAGCTTCCTTGCCGCTTTTACGGCCGATTACCGTGTCGGCTTCCCAATGTCCGATTTCTACGCGTTCATCCACAATGGCAGGACGTTCATCAATGCTTCGACCTTTTAAACGCTTATGTTCACGGCCTCTTTTACGACTAGATCTACGCTTGAGGAGTTCAGGAACTTCAAAACGAGATAACGGTAAGTTTCCGGCCGCCAGCTCATTATAGAGCGTTTTAGTACACACCATATTGTTTTCAGCGAATCGGCGATGTAAACGTGCATGGCCTACGCAAACGTCCAACGACCACTTTTTCGTACGTACTTGATCGACTACCCATTTAACGAAAGCGGCGCAATGCAAAATACGATGATGTCTTCTGCTTTGCATCCGGTTTGCTTTATATACGGCTAGTCCACGCTTTGCGCTGTACTCTGGAGCACGTCCGCGACTGCTTTTTCGTTTCGGCGTTCCACGGCGCAGTTCATTTAAAACCGTGCTTGCCGAGCAATTGATTTTCGCAGCAATCGATCGGAGTGAGTATCCAAGTTTTCTTAACTGTTGAATCGCTCCGCGTTCTTCTTGACCCAAATGTTGACCGCGTTTGCGTTCTGATTCCACTGTGATATAATCATGGCAGTCCATAGTGATTGCCTCCTCTTTGGTGATGGTTGTGTGAGAACTCCATTCTACCATTTGAGGAAAAAGTCACTATGGACTTTTTTCTAGGTGTTCAACTTCATTTTACAATCGGCCAAAGAAAGTTTATATAACCGATTCGCTTTTCGTTTGCTTTGGCCAGGCCATATCCGTACTCTGTCATTCGTTCCAGAAAGGCCGTTAGATCCGTTTCCCAATCCATGCCAGCGGCCTTAACAGGACAAATGGTTAGGCACTCGCCGCAACCGATGCATTTATCCACTGCAACATTTGCCTTCTTTTCCTTTATAGCAATTGCCTGTTCCGGACAAACCGCACTGCATTGATTGCATCCAATGCATTTTTCTTGATCAACAATAATCGTTAACGCATGTTGTTCTTTTTTCCCAACTGCCGGTGCTCCCCCCATCGCAAGGTTCTTGATCGCTCCACCAAAACCCGCCATCTCATGCCCTTTAAAATGCGATAATACAATCATACTGTCAGCGCTGACAAGATCCGTGGCCAGTTTCACCTTAGCAAAATGTTTTTTATCAATCTGCACTTCGCTAATATTCTCGCTGCGTAATCCATCAGCGATAACAAGGGGAGCACCTGTAACCGTATAGTCAAAACCATGCTCTAGTGCGGTGAGTAAATGATCGACTGAATTATGTCGACTTCCCGAATAAAGAGTATTCGTATCTGTCAAAAAAGCTTTAGCGCCTTTTTCTTTTACCTTATCTACTACCTGACGTACAAAAACCGGATTAATAAAACCATCGCTGCCGCGTTCTCCAAAGGTCAATTTTACCGCCGTGAGATCATTGGCTTGAATCAGATCATTAAATCCGGCACGGTCAAACAGATTCTTTATTTTACTAATTTTGTTATTCCGGTCTGTCCTCGATCTGAGATTAGCAAAATATACTTTACTTGGCATTTATTTTTCCCCTCTCTTACTATAGAAATAAAATATCATTTATCGCGATTAGCTGACGCGCAGAATCCGTTTTAAAGCTTTAAGCCTGTCAACCATTCCTTGATTTCTGCGCTCTTACTCTTTGCCTGATTATCCCAAACGGCATGCCCTTTCATTATCTTCGCTTTAGGCTGCAACTCGGAGATTTTACCGTCTATGCCCGAAAGCCCGCTGCCTTGATGCGTACTGAACGGAATAATAACTTTTTCTGATAAATCATGACTCGTCAAAAAAGTGCGAACTGGCGGTGCAAACGTGTACCACCAAATTGGCGTACCGATAAAAATAACATCATATGGACTTGTATCAACATCCTGCTTAAGCTTCGGCATATAACCGGAGTTCACTTCATTTTTCGCCTGCGCAACTACTGCGTCATGGCTTATTGGATACGTATCTGCCGGCTCAAGCGCAAACAGATTGCCGCCGACATTTTTCTGTATTTCCTCAGCAAATTCCCTTGTATGATTGGTATGCGAAAAATACGCGATAAGAATCTTTTTGTTCTTTAAATCCGTTGCTCCTTCCTGTACTGTATTTTTCGTTTCAACACGGCTCTGCGTCGCTTGATTTACGCCTGCTGCATTTTCTTTCACCACAGAGCCGCAGCCAACCAACATGAGCGCCATGCTTAGCAAACCAACTCCCTTCAATAAATACCTTTTACATTTCATCTTCTCTCCTCCAATTGTCTGCTTGAATTTGAGTGTAGCACTTAGTGTTAACACCAGGTCAAGTTCTTTCAGGCGAAAAAGTCAATGTTCCTCTTGCAATTAATTGCATCATTTTTTTTCAATCCCCCCTTGACTTAGTGTTAACACCAGATGATATCTTTTAATTGTTACTAAACATTGAAAGGGGTTAAAAAATGAAAAAGCCATCCATTCTCAAACGCAGTCTCCACATACTCGCAGCGCTGACGCTAGGCATGCTTGTCTTTGCAAACGGCATTGCCTCTGCAGCTGACATGTCCAACGGAGCCGACAACTTCTACAAGAGCGACGAGGTGACCGTAAAGAAAGTTTCGTTTAAAAATCAATACAACATGAATATTGTCGGAAATCTTTTTATGCCCAAAGATTTGAATCAAAATGTTAAAAATTCCGCGATCATTGTCGGGCACCCTATGGGCGCAGTGAAAGAGCAAAGCGCAAATCTGTACGCAACGAAAATGGCAGAACAAGGATTCGTTACGTTATCCTTGGACCTGTCCTTCTGGGGAGAAAGTGAGGGTCAGCCCCGCAATGCGGTTTCGCCGGATATCTACGCCGAAGCTTTTAGTGCGGCGGTAGATTTTCTTGGAACTCGGCCCTTTGTTGATCGAGAGCGAATTGGCGTTCTCGGCATCTGCGGCAGCGGAAGCTTTGCCATCAGCGCAGCCAAAATTGATCCACGCCTGAAAGCGATTGCGACAGTCAGCATGTACGACATGGGCGCCGCTAACCGTAATGCACTTAATCATTCGCTAACTCTCGAACAAAGAAAAAAGATTATTGAAGACGCAGCAGAACAACGATACGCAGAATTCAATGGCGGCGCAATCAAGTACATCGGTGGAACCGATCATAAACTGACTGAAAAAACACACCCTATCCAGCGTGAGTTTTTCGACTTCTACCGCACTCCAAGAGGCGAATTCACGCCTAATGGCTCTTCGCCAAATGTGACGACGCAGCCGACAATGACCAGCAACGTTAAGTTCATGAATTTTTACCCGTTCGCAGACATCGAAACGATTTCTCCTCGCCCTATGCTTTTCATCGCAGGTGAAAAAGCGCATTCCATCGAGTTCAGTGAAGATGCCTACAAGTTGGCAGCCGAACCGAAGGAACTCTACATTGTTCCCGGCGCAGGTCATGTAGATTTGTATGACCGGGTAAATTTAATCCCCTTTGATAAACTCACATCTTTCTTTACACAATATCTGAAATAAAGATCGTATTGAAAAGCATAGAAAGTTTTGCGTGCCAATAGTACAGAAAAAGTGTGAATCCCGTATTATTTCGGGATTCACACTTTTTTGTTTGTCTGAATAGAAAAACAGCCCCCTATCCGAATTAAACGCCATCAATGTTAATTGGGAACTACACGGATGGCTGCTTCGCCGTCAATCGGGCAGGCATTCTCACACGAACCACAGCCTACGCACTTATCCGCTTGAACACTTGGCCGGTGTTCTTCATCACCATCAATGGCCAGTACCGGGCATTGCTCGCCGCAAATAAAACACAACCTCCCCTCATTCCAGGCGATGCATCGCGGCTTTTCAATCACGGCCTGACCCATCCGGACTTTTTCCAACGGAACTTCTGCAATCGCTCCGGTCGGACATACTTGTTGGCATGTCAGGCACAAATCACAGCGTGTTTTACGCGGAATAATATAAGGCGTTTCAAAATTTCCCAATCCCTCGGTAATCGGCATCGGCTGAAGCGCTTTTCCAGGGCATGCCTTGACGCATCTTCCACATCGGTTGCAAACAGCTGTAAAGGACGTTTGCGGCATAGCGCCGGGAGGTCGCAACACTTTTCTTCCCGCTTCTAAAACAGTCTTTTTCCATAAGGCCGCCGCCGCTAAGACAGTAAACGTTACTTTGAAGAACTTTCTTCTCGACTCTTGACGCTTCGTTACGGCAGCATCATAATCGCAAGCAAATCCCTCCTTCCCCCGCCCTACCTTTGACTTCCATTGAATCGCCTTGGTAGGACAGGCTCGCTGGCAATCCCCGCAGACTAAGCACACTTCCCGCGCAGCACTGGACTTCGGCGCAATGCCTACAGAGCATATTTTTGTACATTTTTCACAATAGATGCAGTTTTCTTCAATCCGGTAACGAAACAACGCTGCTTTTGCTACTAATGACAAGAGAACTCCTGTAGGACACAATACACTGCACCATATCCGGGAAAATACTAGCGTGCCAGCCATGATCCCGAAAAGAATCCACGGAATATGGCCCGTGAGCCCTCTGACAATCTCATGACTAAACAAAGCAAACGGAGTAAAAAAGAAGACCCAATTTGATCCAAGGATAAAGATAATTATTAAAAACAATAGCCAGTATCCTTGGATCGGCTGCACAGCATGCAGCACTTTGTCTCTGTAAGGCAGCTTTTTAAAAATCGCCCGACCCATTTTATCCGTGAAAGCCAGTAATGCGCCAAACGGGCAAAACCAACCGCAAAATATACGCCCCCACAACAAAGTGGCTGCCACCGTCGCCAGCGGCAGCCACGACCAGATAGGAAAACTCTGCTGCCACCGGAGTTGACTGAGAAGCAGCCATGGATCAAGCCGCGAAAACCACTGTACGATTACATTTTCTTGTCCAGGGGGATATGATAAATTGGCAATAAGCGCCACAAACGATACGAATGCGATCCCTTGCAATGTATACCGCAGTAACAACAATTTCTCCATTCATTTATACCTTTACCACCATAATTTTTTCCAGATTCATTTCGCCTACGCCCAACTGCGCCGCTGCCGTTATATAGCCAATATCCGTCGGTTTGTGTCCGAACAGAACCGCAGCATACGCATCAACAGCAACCGGGTCAACGCCAAAGATCACCTGGTTCCATTCACGGATGGCCCCCGGTCCGGTAGGACCGTTATCTATAATCCCTCGTGTCGCGTCAACGATAGTAAGCTGCGGCTTACGAAAGGCGGCAAGCTCAGCAATACATTGGGTAAGGTTCGTCCGGTGAAAGTAGCCGCGATCCCATACAAGCCCCATCATATTTTTCATCCCCAGCGTCACTTTTGTCATACTGTGATGTTTGAGAATGGGAAAGTTAATAAACACGTCAGCATTTAACACATCCTGGGAAAACAAGGCCTCTTTCAGTATTTCACCTCCGACATCAACCTGTGTATAAAACTTTTGCTCATTGATGGCATACGCTTTTCCGCCCGCCTCCTCCACTGCCGCCTTAATTCCGCTATTAGTCAGACATACAGGCGGACTTTGAAACGGATAATCAATGACTTTAACCGATTTAGCCCCTGCCGCCAAGCATTGCTTCACTACAGCGGCAACGAGTTGCGGGTTGGTGGTTGCCGCTTCTTCCGGCTTACGGGGCACACTGAAATTCGGCTTTAGCACTACTGTAGCGCCTTTTTTAACCAAGAGGCCGATTCCTCCAAGCGCGGTAAATCCTTTTTCGATCAGCGATTGTGGATCATGCCCTTGCGAGACGATTAATTTTGTACGATCATACGCGCTTGTTGTTGAAGCTGTTGTTTGCTGGCTTGGCCTATCGGCGCTCTTTTCCGGCTGATCGCTTTTGCCGGAAAAGTTCAACCCACAGCCTGCTAATCCTAGCGATAACAAGCCGCAGCCGGTTCCTTTGATAAATTGACGTCTGTCCATAATTTATCAGCCCTCTTCATCATTAATTTCCTATGCTTGCCTCTTCATAGCGTTCTTTTTCCTTACAAACACTGCTTGATCCGTTCGCTTCATCTTCAACACTATCTTGCCTTACTGCTTAAAACGTTTCCTAATACTGCGGAAGCGTTATCCGCTTCCTTTTTGCCAACCTTATCAGCGAGAACACGGATAAGCCCCTCCATTTGTCTCTCGGTTAATCCGCTATTAAAGCCAATGTTAAAATGGGCCTGTAATTGTGAATTAACGCCTTCCATGCTTGCCAGCGCCGAAATTGTCGCAAGCTCTCGGCTTTGAAAATCTAATACATCACGTCCAAATATATCCCCGAACAGATGCCCTTTCAAAAATTGATCTATCGCTGGAGCGAATGTATAAATAGGGCCACGTACAGGCGCTCCTACCAAGTTAGTCTGAATTTCCGTTCCGAGTTCAATGCTGCTTTTGTCAGCCGGTAACCGACTTGCCTCGTGGCCAACCTCATCCTGGATGCCTTTTGCTTTTCGTTCTTCCACGACTCTCATAAACGTGCTAATCCCATTCAGACTTCGCGGAAATCCCGTATAGGCATACATCTGCACAAGCACTTCTTTGATTTCATTAACAGTCAAACCTGCATTCAGTCCATCATTTAAAGCAGTTTCCAATTTAAACAAATCACCTCTGGCAGTAAATGCTGCAATGGCAACGATTTGTTCTTGTCGCGCCGCTAAGATTTGGTTTTCCTTTTGCACACTTTTCGCCTCCGAAATGTTAGTATAGTTGACAAGTGAAAAAACAGCTCCCACGAGAAATAATATAATTATTTTTTTCAATAAGACTTCCCCCTTTGCATTTTAAAAAATTCATCTCCAGCTAAATAATGCTAGCAATTGGAGTTAAATCCATGTCAAGTAACTAAAAATGAACTATGCTACGATCCGTATTTCAGAATTTTGCTAGCTATAGCTTTCTTATTTTCAAACTAGATCGCACGAACTTTCATCCATTCTCCATTGCAGTAACGATATACGAAAATGGACGCCTTCACGATCCAATCAAGAAACATTGCAACCCAGGTTCCGAACATCCCCATGCCAAAATTGATGCTCAGCAAATAAGCCAGCGCAATTCTACAAAATAGCATCGATAATGTGCCGATCCACATCGGAAATTTCGCATCCCCTGCTGCCCGGAACGTTACCGGCAACGTATAAGCCAAAGGCCAGATCAGCATTTCAAAAATAGCGTGATACCAAACAATTTTTGTCGTCAAATTCGTAGCGGCTTCGGATAAGCCATACACTTTAAGAATAACGGGCAGCAAAAGCAAGACAATAGCGCAACTGACGATCTGGGCTCCATAGACGATTCTCGTTACCTTCTTAGTATAATACTGAGCCTGTGCATAATCATTCGCGCCGACGCAGCGAGAGATAACTACGGTCAAGCCAAGACCAATCGCGATTCCAGGCAAGGCTTGAAACATGACAATCGTGCCTGATACGGCGTTGGCGGCAATGGCAGCCGTACCGAACGTTGCCACAAGGCTCAACACCATAATTCTGCCGAGATAGAACAAGCCATTTTCCAAACCATAAGGGACGCCAATGTTCAAAATTCGTCGAATCATTGTCCAATCGAAATGATGTTTCAGACGTTTATTAATAAACAGCATCCGCTTCGAATCCGTCGCCAATCCCAAAACAATTACGGCTGCGGCAATACGTGACAACAACGTCGGTATTGCAACGCCTTCCACGCCAAAATGGAAGCCATAAATCAAAATGGCGTTGCCAACTGCATGCACAATATTCATATACAACATGATGTTCATCGGCAGTTTTGCATTGCCCATTGTGCGGAAAATAGCAGCGCCGGCGTTGTACATTGCCAGAAACGGGATAGACAACGCAGTAATCATCAGATATTTGTCCGCATTCATGCGCACCTCATCAGATATTTGCCCAAACACGCCATAGAGAATAAATGGTTTTGCCAAATAGACGCCGAGCATAATGATGAGCGATAGCAATCCCGCAAACCATACCAGTTGGTTGGCGGCTTTTCGCGCTTCATCCGGTTGTTTTCTCCCAAGATATTGTCCGGCAATCACAGCGCCGCCAGTAGATAATGCGGCAAACAGGCTGATCAATAAAGCCATCACAAAATCGACGAGCGATACGCCAGATACCGCTGCTTCGCTGACATGAGCAACCATAATCGAGTCCGCCAAACCGACCGTATATTCCAAAAACTGTTCAATAATTACTGGTAAAAACAATTTGTATAAATCACGATTCGAAAAAAAGCGCATTCTTGATGCTGCGATTGCTTCCACACAACTTCCTCCATATGATAATTATTTGCTAAAAGATCCTGCCATCGCCTCATCATTCCTTACCTTCATACAAGCATTCAATAAAATTGACTTTCTTCTACTTTATTAAATTTCCATAGTCCATAAGAGACCATCCAGCTAAGCACGAATAGCATGGCTAGAATATAGCCCAACGCTCCAATATCGAGACTCTGTATCCATTTCCAAACACCCGTTGTTAAGCCTATTTTCGGCGTTATCACTTGCATAAGCTCAATCGTTCCGATCACAAGCGCGGCAATCACAGACATACTGGTAACCGTGAGGTTGTAATACACTTTCCGCAGCGGTGTGTTAAAGGCCCACTTATAGGCGCTGGTCATAAATATGCCGTCCGCAGTGTCAAGCAAGCTCATTCCCGCAGCAAATAAAATAGGCAGTGCCAGCATGCCGCTAGTGCCAAGATCGCTTTTCGCCGCGCCCACCGAGATGGCCATCAAGGCAACTTCACTGGCTGTATCAAAGCCTAAGCCAAATAAAAAACCGATAGGATATACATGCCAACTTTGATTGACAAAATTGAACAGCGGATTCAAAAATCGAGCCATAAGTCCTCTATTGTTCAGTAACGCTTCCATCTCATGCCCGTCATAATTCGTTTGGCGCATGTTGATAAACACTTTATAAATATCAACCGCTACAATTAAATTCAACAGACCTATTAAAAGTAAGAACAAGCCTGAAACAGTAGTCCCGACCATGCCGCCGATCTCTTTTAATTGAGGTATATTCGCTTCCGCCCATTGTGTTACAAAAACGGCCGCCAACGTCATAAGCAAAACCACGCTGGAATGGCCCAGCGAGAAGTAAAAGCCAACGCCTACGGCATTCTTTTTTTGCTGTACCAGCTTGCGGATAGTATTGTCTATTCCTACAATATGATCGGCATCGAATGCATGCCGCAGTCCAAGCGTGTATGCTAAAAAGCCGAGTCCCCAAAAAGTCGGATCGTCTGCAGATGATAACAAACAGCTGATGCCAAGCAAATGCAACAATGCTACCTTTAGGCCAAAACCGATCCACTGGGATTTATGGTTTTTATTATCCATACAGCACTCTCCTTATACGTAATTTACCAACCAAGGGCTCGCTTCATAATTTGTTAATTATGCTAGCATTATAAGCTGCGCCAAAACCATTGTCGATATTAACAACGCTAACGCCGCTGGCGCAACTATTGAGCATCGACAACAACGCGGAAAGGCCGCCAAAGTTTGCCCCATAACCAACACTTGTTGGGACGGCAATAATTGGTTTATCCACCAGTCCGCCGATAACGCTAGCAAGAGCTCCTTCCATGCCGGCCACTACAATAATAACTTTTGCATCCCGTATGAGATCCATCTTCGCAAAAAGCCGATGAATCCCCGCTACTCCTGCATCCAAAACCTTTTCTACGCGATTTCCCAAAAGCAGCGCTGTCTCGGCCGCCTCTTCTACCACAGACATATCGGAAGTTCCCGCCGAAATAATCACAATATAACTATCGGTAAGTGCTTCTTCCCGTTTGCGGATTGTGATCGTTCGCCCAAGAACGTTATACTGAGCCTCCGGACAGATCATCTTCACCGCTTCGTACATTTTTTCGTTAGCGCGCGTTGCCAATATATTATTATCTTTAGTCAGCATAAACTGAACAATACTTTTCAATTGCTCAATTGTTTTTCCTTCGCAATAGATCACTTCCGGATATCCTACGCGTATTTCACGGTGATTATCAATTTTCGCAAAGCCCAACTCTTTATACGGCAGGTCTTCGATGATGCCTAAGGCTGCATCCACTTCCATTTCTTTAGCCTGTACGCTTTGCAACAGAGTTCTTATCGCTGCCTTGTTCATCTATTTCCTCCTGGTTCATCCAGCGCTATTTATTTTTTATCGCGCTGTTAAAACTACCAACCCGATAACCGTCTAAATCTAATGTTGTATACGTAAAACCAAACGCCTTAAACTTTTCGGAAATTTCATCCAACATAGCTTCCTTAAAAAATTTTCGTCTATCCTCTTTCGGCACTTCAATTCGTGCCAAACTATCATGGCACCGCACACGAACGGCGCGAAATCCTTTGCGCATCAGATACACTTCGGCTCTTTCTATTTTAATAAAGTCTGCTTCTTTCAGCTCATTGCCATAAGGTATCCGCGTCAACAGACATGCATAGGGAGGTTTATCCCATGTATTGAGGCCTAATTCTTTAGACAGCTTTCTTATTTCCGCTTTCGTCAATTGGCACTCCAACAAAGGGCTCTTTATTTCCAATTCCTGCAACGCTTTCAAACCGGGTCGATAATCGCCAAGATCATCAAAATTGGTACCGTCAATAACATGCAGATACCCCTCTCTTTGCGCAATGGCTTTGATCTGACTAAACACTGCCCGCTTGCAAAGATAGCATCTGTTTTCCGGATTGTTTCGAATTTCTTCAATGATCGGCGCTTGTAAAATTTCAAAGGCTACGTTAAGCTCGCTCACTAATTGTTTCGCCTCTTCAATCTCCCATTTGGGGATATAGGGCGAGTGTATCGTTACGGCTTTAACCTTATCCCCTAGTGCTTCCTGCGCTGCTTTAAGTAAAAAGGTGCTGTCCACGCCACCAGAGAAAGCCACAATTACTTTATCCAATTTCTTCAAATAACTAAGCAGACTTACATATTTTTCACTGTTTATCATAATCGCACGCTCTTTCTGCCATTTTCTAAATGCGTTATTCCAGCACAAATTGCTCTTTTTGTTGCTCGCTATTTTCGACATGCCCCAGATAGATTCGTAAAACATTTGGAATTTCAAAATCGCTATGACCAATCCCATAACCAATCTTTTCTATGGAAAAGTCCAGCTTATCGGTAAATTCCGTAACCTGAGCTGACAATATGGCCGCTCCGGTCGGCGTAGTTGTTTCAAAAGGCACAATACCGGATTTGACTGGAATCCCTTTTAAAATTTCAACTGTTGCCGGAGCCGGAACTGGGATAATGCCATGCTCGCATTTTACGAATCCTCCGCCTAGCTGAATCGTCGAAGCCATAATCGTATCCACTTTTAAATACGCTAAACACACGGCAGCTCCGACAATATCAATAATAGAATCCGTAGCGCCCACTTCATGAAAATGCACTTCCTGCAGCGGTTTACCATGAACTTTTGCTTCCGCTTCCGCTATCTTTTTAAAAATTGCTAAACTCACTTGCTTTATCGAAGGGCTTAACTGGCTGCTTGTTATGATAGCTTCAACATCAGCCAAATTTCTATGCACATGATGCGTATGCGCTTGCTCTGAATTCATATCATCCGGCGCTTTTGCCTGATGATGCTGCTTATGGTGGTCATGCTTATGAGCAACATCCGTGTTTAAAATTACGTTTACCCTAGTACCGCTTATTCCTTTTTTGTTCTCTTTTCTTATCTGCAACTCATACTCCGCATTGAGATTAAGCTTAGACAATTCACGTCTCAAATAACCTTCATCCACGCCCAAATCGAGCAATGCCCCCATATTCATATCGCCGCTGATCCCGCAAAAACAATCATAATATAAAACATTCATTGTCTAACTCTCCATCACATCATTTTCAGTTGCGTTCTTTTTGTCCTCACTGCTGTAAAAAACTGATTCACAGCAATATTGCCGGAGACAGACGATTTTTTTCAAATCTGTCTCCAGCTCTATTCATTACTCGCCAAACGCGGCGACAACATTCCTTAATTCCTGGCGAATCGCAATCCGTTGCGGACAATGACTTTCGCATTTACCGCATTCCACGCATTTAGATGCAGTTGCACCTCTTTTCGACCAGGCTTCGTACATATATTTCGCTCCAGGAGCACCGTCAAACATCCAATGATCATTATAGGTGGAAAAACAGACCGGGATATTAATGCCGATCGGACACGGCATGCAGTATGCACAACCGGTGCAATCCACTTTAATTTTGTCTTTTAAAAATCTTTTTACATTTTCAACAGTCACTGCTTCGTCTTCCGTTAGAGAGTTCGCTTCTCCAACTTGCGCTACTTTGATATTTTCCTCAACCTGTTCCATCTCATTCATGCCGCTTAACACAACCGATACCTCAGGATGATTCCATATCCAGCGCAGCGCCCACTCCGCCGGAGTTCTTTTAACATCAGCTTGGTCAATGATTTTTTTTGCCGCTTGCGGCAATCTTGCCAGATTACCGCCGCGCAAAGGTTCCATGATGGAAATGCCTAACCCCTTCTTGGCAGCATATTCCAGACCGGCTTTTCCCGCTTGGTACTTTTCATCTAAAAAATTAGGCCGATTGTAAAATGAAGTTGAACACCTAGAAAAAAGTCCATAGTGACTTTTTCCTCAAATGGTAGAATGGAGTTCTCACACAACCATCACCAAAGAGGAGGCAATCACTATGGACTGCCATGATTATATCACAGTGGAATCAGAACGCAAACGCGGTCAACATTTGGGTCAAGAAGAACGCGGAGCGATTCAACAGTTAAGAAAACTTGGATACTCACTCCGATCGATTGCTGCGAAAATCAATTGCTCGGCAAGCACGGTTTTAAATGAACTGCGCCGTGGAACGCCGAAACGAAAAAGCAGTCGCGGACGTGCTCCAGAGTACAGCGCAAAGCGTGGACTAGCCGTATATAAAGCAAACCGGATGCAAAGCAGAAGACATCATCGTATTTTGCATTGCGCCGCTTTCGTTAAATGGGTAGTCGATCAAGTACGTACGAAAAAGTGGTCGTTGGACGTTTGCGTAGGCCATGCACGTTTACATCGCCGATTCGCTGAAAACAATATGGTGTGTACTAAAACGCTCTATAATGAGCTGGCGGCCGGAAACTTACCGTTATCTCGTTTTGAAGTTCCTGAACTCCTCAAGCGTAGATCTAGTCGTAAAAGAGGCCGTGAACATAAGCGTTTAAAAGGTCGAAGCATTGATGAACGTCCTGCCATTGTGGATGAACGCGTAGAAATCGGACATTGGGAAGCCGACACGGTAATCGGCCGTAAAAGCGGCAAGGAAGCTGTTGTTTTGACGCTTGTTGAGCGAGTGACCAATAATTACTTAGCAATCCGCATTCCTGGAAAAAACAGTGAGTCGGTAATCGAAGCAATGGAAGAATTGCATGCTGAATTTGGCGAGCGATTCAGTTCGGTTTTCAAGAGCATTACGGCTGATAACGGATCTGAATTCGAAGAGTTTTCAACGGTTGAAAACTGGGGTTCTTCAATATATTTCGCCCACCCGTATTCATCGTGGGAACGTCCTGTAAACGAAAGACACAACGGGCTTTTACGACAGTACATCCCAAAAGGTGTTTCAATTGAAAAATACAGCCCGGCCGATGTACTTCGTTTTGCAGATGAGCTAAATAGCCGCCCGCGTAAAAGACTCGGCTATCAAACTCCAGAAGAACTTTTTGATGCATTTCTCGACAGCCTTTATGCTGCATGAGTTTGCTGCCATTTTACCGAAGTGTTCAACTTGCAGTTGCAATTTGCGATCTAAAAAATTATACTGAATTTGACAAAAAGACCAATCATAATAATCTACGATTTCCTTAAACAGCCCACCTTGTTCATGAAAAGAAAAACCTGCGTATCGTATTTTTCCTACTCTGATCGCTTGATCTAAAAATTCTTTGAAGCCAGCCTCTTTTAGTTGCGGCCAGACATTATTGTTTAAGTTGTGAAGCAAATAAAAATCGATTACGTCTGTTTCAAGACGCTCCAGTTGCTCATCTAAGTAACGCTCCATATCCTCTCGCGTCTTTGTCAACCAGGTTGGCAGCTTAGTAGCCAGATTAACTTTTTCGCGATAACCATCTTTTAACACCTTAGCAACGAACGGCTCGCTTTCACCGCCTTGCGCAAAACCGGTTCCATGATAAGGATATGCGGTATCAATATAATTAACGCCGGAGTCAATCGCATGCCGTATCAATTGTATTGCTTTTTCCTCATTGATTTTCGTTGGATCATTATCAATCACCGGCAGTCTCATGCAGCCAAAACCTAACACGGAAACCTTCTCATTTGTTTTTCCAAATGTTCTATACAGCAAAACAATCCCACCTTTTAACTTGCGTTATATGTAATGAAGAAATTCTCGTTCGCTTTCACTCACTACGTATAAAGCCTATCATCTGGAGTTAACTCCAGGTCAAGTACTTTTTGAATATTTCACAACTGTACGAGTTTATTTAACCCATCCTTTATTATTTCTTGCATCGCTTATGCCTAACTCATCTCCATGCACGCTTTTTTTATAATTTAATTATCCAAGCTATTGACTTTGAGTGGACACCAGATGATAGCATAAAGCAACCTGTTACTTTCTAATGTTCGAGAAAAAGAGACGATTACTTGAACGTTTTATATATTGTAAGGAGGGCATTATATGAAAAAAAATCGATTTAGATTTACGCTGTTTGGCTTTTCATTGCTCATGGCTATGCTGCTTTGGACAGGATGTTTTATTTCCAGAACCGTTGATGGGGTCTATGCATGGGCAGCCTGCATAACGCATTCACAAGATAATAAACCCATTCCAACTGCTCACTTTTCGCAACAAAATCCGGCTTCAATAAAACCGATACTGACGTGGACGAAAATCAAAGGGGCTGTAGCCTATGAACTTGAATTATTAAGCAAGGCGTCCGATACTCAAAATCAACTTATTCCATTCTTTTCAACAAAGCAAATCTATGTTAATGGATTTAACGCAGATTTATCCGGCTATTCTAACGCTCCGTCCTTTTATTGGCGCGTTCGCGGACTCGATATTGACGGCGCGCCAATCAGCCCCTTCTCTGATCCAGAACTGACACCTCTTGATCGGAAACAAGCGGTTGCAGAAAAACCCACCATTACTTCTTTTTTTAATCAAAGTCCTGGCGCTACGTTATTGTATCCGGTTTATTCCTGGATTCCCCTCGCAGGAGCCGAAAGATATGAAGTTGAGATCCTTGACGATCTGCCGGAAAACCCAAATGGAATTACACCGTCTGTTCACAGAATTGACGCCGCCATTGCTATAGGGTTTGACTACTATGATCAAAAACCCAGAATTTCCGAAGACTCATTTTACTGGCGAGTCCGGGGACTAGACCAAGCTGGAAATCCCGTTGGGGTCTATTCCGATGTTGGTAAATTCAATGTAAGCCCTAAGCAACATGTTGCAGTAGCTACCTTTGGCGACAGCATCACGCACGGCGGCGGCAGCGTCTCTTATTCACCAGCCGACTGGGAATACAGCTATCAGCATTATCTTTCTTTTCCAACGATAAACCTCGGCAGAAGCGGCGATACCAGCAGCGCACTCGCGGAACGTTTTGAGCAGGATGTTTTACCCTTTCAACCACAGTACCTGCTGATTTTAGCCGGAACAAACAGCCTGCGTGGAGGCATTTTAGCCGAAAGCGTGATTGCAGATTTGATTTCATTAAAAGAAAAATGTATCGCCAATAATATCCGTCCTGTATTTTTGACGTTGCCGCCAGTTAATCCTGACAACATCAAAAAAGTTTTTAATGAACCTACCGCCCCGGATTGGCAAAAAGAAATGAACTTGGTGAACAATTTTATTCGCAAACAAGTCTATATTGATATATCAGCAGAAATGAAATACGGCAGCGGCATTCTCCCTGCAAACGTAGCCGTTGACGGATTGCATTTGGACATAGAGGGGAAAAAGAAAATTGCCGCAATCGTAAACGCAAACTGGACTCGCATTACCGAATCAAGCTGGAAAAATGCAGCAATTAATTAAAACTAATCTCCTCTACCTCTGAATAACGAAACGAGGTCAACGGGTTTTTCATCGCCCGCTGACCTCGTTTGTTTTTTATTGTTTCATCACCCTTTCAGGTGTTCCGCTTCATTGACAGTCGGCCAGTACCAGCTTTTTCAAGCCTGGTGAACTCGTCTCCGGTCGGCTCGCTGTTCTTTGTTCCCTTTCGGCAGTCAAAATATTATTTGCCAGCGCTATATATTCATGACCGAATTGATTCTTCGCCAATGCCAATCCGACATTCCGCAACGGAACCGTACCGGCCTTATATGACATTAGCAACTCTAAAAACTCTTTATCTGTCATACCCATCACCTCCAGCGAATTTATTTATACAGTATCACATCAATCCGAATTACTCAATAATAATTATTATATTTTACATACTCCACGCACGTTTGCCCAAACGCTTCCTTGCCACTTTTTTAGAATTTCCAGGCCGCCTGCACTGTGGCGCCCATGCCGCGCGTTTTGCCGCAAAAGCCTTGCAGCCCTATGTCGAGCGTAGCCCCTTTGCCATCTTTGCTTTCTTTCGTCAAGCCTACTTCCAGGATGCCGGTACCGCCTTTCATGCCGGGGGCTTCTACGGCGCTGCCGTTCACCGTGGCATTCGCTTTGCCGCCGAATTCGTACTGATAAGCCACGCCTGTACGCAGCGTGGTCGTTTCATTGCTTTTATAACTCCATTTAACGCCAGTCAGACTGCGCAGGGAGTCCACTGCAGCAAAACGAAAATCGTCTCCCTGCACGGCGGCATTGCTGCCGTTTTGGTGCGTCCACAGCAGCTTGGCGTATACGTCGCGTTTGCTGTTCTTTCCTAGATTCGTTTCCTTGCCAAGCCCGATATGCAGTCCATAATACGGCGCGCTGACGTCAAAGGACGAATGTGTTCCCGCCGTACCGATGTCATTGCTGCCAAATTTGTTGCTGACCCGCCCGGCCCGCAGGGAGCCTTCCAAATAGTGACCGCTGTTTTTTTGCCAGCGCCCCAGCCAGCCGGCGCCGAGGTAGCTGGTATTGCCCTCTCCTTTAACCGATGCAGCGTCGCTGAAACTATTATAAGTACTGTAGTTGCCTCGGCCATGCTCTAAAAAAAGCCCCCTTGTCAGCGTGCCTTTTTCCGTAGCGGTTTCTTGGGCCGCGCCGATAACAAGAGAAACGCCGCTGACGTCGACATGCGAGCCGGTTTCATAGCGCAGGCTGCTGCCGCCAAGAGCCGCAAAGCCGGTGCTTTGTCCGCCTGCGCCGGCAGCCGCGCCGCGCGCGTTCTGCAGGCTCTGTCCGGTCAGCATATCCGCGCCCTGGTTCAAGAAGGCGGCGCCGCTGATTTGCCCTTCACTCAAGGCTTTCACCTGGGAGTTTTGACGAACGCCGGCCACGGTGGCATAAAGGGTATTGGCATTCGTGCTCAACGCAAAATCATAGATTCTGGCTATACCGATCAGGCCTCTTGCCTGCGCATTAATACCAACAGCGTTGATCGTACTGCCGCTGTGCAGCAGCGTCACTGTGTCGCCTGTCTGTAAGGACGTACCGCCAAGAAACCTGATGCCAATAGTGGAGTCGTGAATGTCCGCCGCATTCGTTACGCTGAGCATGGCGCCGCCGGCAGCGAGGGCAGTCGGCAGGTAGAAGTTATAGTACTGAAAGTTGGCAACGCCCTTAGCAGCCATGTTGGAGTTCTTGACGTTCAGCGTATTGCCGGTCCATACGTCGCCGCTGCCGGAAGCTTTGTATCCACCAAATAAAATACCATTTAAGGTCGGGGTACCGCTAACAGTGACGGTGTTGCCGGTGGCGCTGCCGCTGTAGGAATCGCCCCCAACGACATTTATGCTCACGGAGCCCCCGCTAATGGTAACGCTGTTGCCAGCGGCGTTGCCTGCTATAATAGACCTACCGCCATGGACCAGGGACATGGTGCCGCCACTGATGGTGACTGTATTGTCTGATGCGTTGCCGATGTAAGCATAGCCGCCAACGACTTGGGAAACGTGGCCGCCGCTAATGGTGACACGGTTGCCGATGGCACTGCCGCTGTTGGGAGAAACGCCACCAAAGAGAAATGAGACGGAACCGCCGCTAATGATGCTGGTATTGCCGATGCTATTTCCACTGTTAGACTGGCCGCCACGGACACTATCCACTGTACCGCCGCCGATGGTGACCGTATTGTCGCTGACGTCGGCGCTACTGCTGTAAGCTCCCCATACAATATCAGGGCTCGGGCCGGAGCTATAGTTGATTGTTATCTTATTGCCGCTGACATTTGTCAAATTCGTTGGGCCAAAAGAATTTGCATAACCGCCAATTGTCTGCAAAGGCTCTACGCCGGTATAGGTTTTAGTTTCGCCCGCCAGTGCCGCCGGCGGCGCCAGCAGCAGCCCCGCCAGAGTGATGGCGATGGCGGCAGCGGCTTTTTTGCGCATGATTCTTTTTATTTTTTTCATGGTCTTCCTTCCAGTCTGTCGTTATTTTAAAAGTGCGTTGTTATTTCACGTCCGTTTGTTTGCTGACCAGCTCGATGATCTCGCTGACGGCCATCGATATTCCGCCAGGCCAGTGCAAAGATTTGCCGTCGGTCTGCGCCGCACGAAACACTGACTCGCTGCGGAGGCCTGAAAAGCGGATGGCGTTAAGCTTGCCTTTCATATCCAGCGTCACCGACTGCTTATTGTCAAAACAGATCGTAACACAGTAATTATCCGCAGGCATCGCCTTGATAATTTTCATAGAAACCACCCTTTCGTCTAAACTTGTCTTATACCTTAAGCTATTTTCGCCCATAAAAAAGAAAACCCATCCACTTTCATCATAAAGTGAATGAGTCTGCAAATCTATTCTCCTAAAGTATAGTCTTTTGTAATTTCCGTCACTTTTGCTCGATAATTAGCCGCGCCAACATCGTCCTGCTGCTAATGCCCAGTTTGGCGTAGATATTTTGCAGCGTCTTTTTGACGGTTGTCTCTTCAACAATCAGCTTTCTGGCGATAGCCTGATTAGACAGCCCGTCAGCAACTAACTCGGCAACTTCCCGTTCCCGGGGAGTGAGGCTCGCTATGGCCTCGCCAGACTGTTCTGCCGCCTGCATCGCAGCCAGTTTCGGGGCAAAAACAACGTAAGTTTCTTTTATGCTGGCGACAAAGCAGACATACGCTTCCTCTTTTTCAAGTTCGTCAAGGATGGGTGCGATCTCTTCCCCGTTTTCCACGAAAGGTAGGATGAATTGATCGGGGGCGGCAATTGCCATCGCCTGCCGGAGGGCTGCTTGCGCCTCCTGGTGACGCTTCAGGCGGTGATACGCTGCCGCCTCATAAATATGGCTGTAGATACGGCCTATGAGATTGGGGAAAAGATCGGCAACGCCGAGGAACTGTCCGGTTAGTCCAAGGGTTTTCAGATATTGCCCACTGTTCAGTAGCACCTTGCCGTAGACGATGTTGAAAAAAGCATAGTTGAGAACGTATAGCCGGCTTTCCTGCAGGTTGCCAGCCGCAATCCATGCAGGGATTTTCTGTTCTTGGCGGAGTAGCGCATAAATAAAGCCCTCACTCATCTCCACCGTGTGTACGACCTGATATTGTCCATACGCTTCAACTTCGGTACGCATTTGCCTTAGCAGCTTCCACACCGATGGCAGATCGCCGTCAATGAACGCCAAGCGAATCTGGAGAAAGAGAATGCACAACAGTATTGCAATCTGCCGGGTTGATCGCGCCGGCTGAATCGCCTTGTGAATGACAATTCCGGCATTCTCAAAATCTCCCCGGTGAAAATGCCACTCCGCCTGCAGCACATATTCGGCGCCTGCGCCATGACCAGAGGTGATCAGGCCATAACGCGGCATAAATTCAGTCAGACAGTTTACTGTCTGTTCGGCCATACCACTTTGCCGATAAAACATATACAGAACCGACGGCGAGCCAAAAGTAAAGAAATTTTTATGGCCAAACAGCTTAGAAGGTCCGTCAATCAACGCGTAGGCCTTGGCCTGATGCTCGACCATTGCCGACAGGTCATTGTATTTCGCAAAACTTTTGATAAGTTCCAGCTCACCCAATAAATGATTTCTTGTTTTCTCATCGTCAATTTTCCCAATATATACGCCGGCTTTTTGACATACCTCGGCATATCGTTGTCTTTCTTGTAATACAAACAACTTTCTGGCATAGATCAAGCATGCGGTCGGATGCTTGCCTCTCGTTTCCTCCGGGCAGTCTGTGAAATACTGAATCATCTTTTCTTTATGCCCGATATTGGTACTGCCGTTATCCAGCTCAAATGCCAGCATGAGCTGGTCGAAATCACCAGCCTGATAAAAAAACTCCATGGCATCGATATAATCGCCGCCGGCCGCATACCAGTTTCCGGCCGCCCGCAATACGGCCTGCCGGCACTCTGGCCCTTGCCTCTCCAGTTGCTCCCGCAGATAAGAGGTAAAAATATTGTGCACATGGTAGGTTTTGTTATAGCGGTCAAATTTGATAAAGGCATTATTGGCCATGAGATAGCGTACCATCGCCTCGGCGTTTCCCTGCTGCCACACCACTTTCGCCTGCGCCAGGGTAAAGCTTTCAAAAACGCAGATGCTCAGCAAAAATTCCTTCACTTCCTCCGGATACTGCCGGTAGACGGTTTTTTCAATCAGTTCTGTCAGGCTGGCCTGCCGCTCAACCCTTCCTTCGCGCGCGAAGTTCAGCAAACTTAGATACAAAGCGCTGACCCAGCCTTCGGTATAATCGCAAAGCTCGGCAGCCTCTTCTGGCTTCAAGCGAATTCCGCATAGTTTATAATAATCGACAATCTCGTCCCGGGTAAACTCGAAACTTGTTTTGCCGATAATCTGGCAAAAGCCTTTCAGGGACAGTTCGGTCGTATTTTCGCCGAAGGCCGCCCGGGAGGCAATAATGATATGCAGATTAGGCGAAGCGGTCTTTATCAAACCCTCGATGAATTGCTCGACATCCTTAGACATCAGCAAGTGATAATCGTCAAAGACAATGACCGTTCTCTCCATAAACTCGACGTTCCCGATCAGTTCCAACGCCGCGTCCATAAAAACACTGTCGGTAGGAACCCCCAATTCGGCCAGTCCAGCCGCACAGCTTTCATCTATTTGTTTCAGCAGACGGCAAAAGCCGCGCCAAAACCCACTGTCCGACGAATCGGTCAGCGTCTGCCACAGAACGTTGGCTTCACCGTCTTTTAACGCTTCTTTTACAGCAGTGGTTTTCCCATAGCCCATCGGCGCTTCCACCACCGTCAGCGGATATTCAAAGATTCCCGCCAAGACCTGGCTAAGTTGCTTGCGTTTATAAATAATCCTGGCGGCATCAACGCGCATCACATACCTCCGAAATATCTCTCTATATGAGTTATATCTTAGCACAATTCCCCTCTCGCTTCAAAAAACAGGGTCGAAAAAAAATAAGGGACGGTTCGAAACCGCCCCAATGATCGCAACGCCTGGCAAGATCATGTGTAAGATATTTTCCACAACGGCCTCACTTTGCACCCTATGCCTTTTTCCGATAAATTAATTCTCCGGCGGGGCTGATGATTCAGCAGTTTTTTCCTTTCGCTTCCGAAAGAATCGAACAGCGGCTGTCGCCACTCCGGCAATTGCGATTCCTACGACAGCCGCAAGCTTAGCAAATTTAGCGAAGAAGGCCAGGATAATGCCCATCATGCCTAGTTTTTTTGCAACGCCAACTGCGCCTCCTGCTACAAGTGCTGAAACTCCATATTCGGCCACACCGTCAGACCAGAACTTATAGTCATCATAGCGTTTTCCAGCCACAAACTCGGTCGCGCCCAGCAATTGATGCGCATACGTTTTATGCGCATCAATATTTTTCAAATCGGTCACCAACCCCATCGATAAATACCCTTCGCGCCCAAGGACATAGGTGTTATAGTTGATGGTCTGCTCTCCTTTTTTAATTCTCACGCCCTTGTCACGCGAAGAGATCGACCAGACCAACTGTTTCTTATCCGAGTCATACGTCGGCTTCTCTACCCAGCCAATGATTTCCGATTCGCGAAAGCCATGCTCTTTGCGCTCTTTATTCGCCTTCTCTGTACCTTTCTTGATGCTATTAAAGAGTTCCTCAACATTCCATTTTTTTGCGTCGTCATCTTTTATATAGCCTGATTCATGATATTTAATGACCACGAACCAGTCTTCCTTTTCGTTTTGCGGTACGATAAGCCCCTGCAGATTGGGTGTGTTCTGATTCCCCATGGCGGTCATCAAAGCCCCTGCTTGCGGCTGCGGAATATAGGCAAAGCCAGCCGGCAAAGTAATGCGAGCCTGATCCTTAACCGCGATTTCCGCCGGCCCGGCCGTTTGACTCTGCTGCGCTTCTTTTAACGCTGCCTCAAAAGCCTTCTCCTGATTCGTAGCCGCTTGCGCCCAGGAAATTGTGGCTGGCAGCAACAAACAAATAAACAGCACCTTTGTTACAATTTTTCTAATGACGTTTTGCTCCATCTTTTCCTCCTACCATTTCTCTGCTTCTCGCGCCGGAAACTTCCAGGCAACGGCCTGAAGCTTTTAGCATGCACTCTTCATCGGTGATTATGCCCGAACAAAGAGAGACTGTGATGAAAGCAGCATCACAGTCTCTCTTTGCGCCGCTCTGGATCTCTTCTCTAAAACAAGCGCATGGGCGTATTTTGTGATAACTCGGCTCAAAAAAATAAAGTTGCGCTTTACGATCTTATTTGTTTTTTCTCAACAAGAAAAATAGTAAAGCCAGCGTGAAGGGGAACGAAAGATACTTGCCTTTACTGTCGCTAATGACTATGATGCATAGCATAAAAAGAGAAAGTGCCAGGCAAGATAAAAATTGCTTAGCGGGCGATAGATTCATTATTTTTACTATATTGGTCGTATTTAATTCGTCTACGAGTTTTTTCTGAGATTTTAATAAACGTAATACGCCCCAAAAGACAAGCGAGAATGCAATTGCCAAACCTAAAATAAACAGCATTCCTTCCATTGAAAATAATTGATTCATGTCTAACTCCTTTTCCCAGCTTACTTTCGTGCCTTTCTTACTAAAAAACGCCAATAACTTTTGCCTAAGCAGCTGAAAAGCAGTCCACGCTCTCCATCGCCTGTTTCCCCATTATAGCAATGCCTATTGGGCACATCCCTTCTACCAAAAGCAATCTATAATATGTAAACTAAGAGGCGCTTCTATAATCTTATCCAATTAAGGGCAGCAATTCTAGGGACTGCGGTCCTATTTCACCCTTACCAACAACTCATTTTTCATAGAAAATCGTCTTATTATGTCATCGCCGCCGATTCTGGTTTCATAAAATCACGCTCGTCATTTTTCACTCATTCGCTTTGGCAGAGAAAAAAACGCTTGACGATTTTCATCATCAATGTAGCTAGAACCATAAATTGGCCACTTCTGGTAGCATATCTTGTCCATAACGTTCAAAAAACATCATTTATTATGTTGTTACGTAATCTTTCTTGAATCATAAAATGGCCGTTAGTACAAAAAGGAATCATAACGTGGCCAAAACAACAACGAAATGGTGCATTTTGAGGTCTGAATGCGAAGAGGGGAACAGAGGCAATCGGATTTTTTCACGTCCATCACGTTAGTTTTGTTTTTTTGTCGTAGAAATGAAAAACGGCTCACGACGTAATGCCGTGAACCATTGATTTCATTTGGTTCGTGTGCTGTTATCAGGTGCTAGGCCGTTTGAATGCAAATTCTGCGACCTGTTTTTTTGTGTTTTTCCGGGTTTGAAACGATTGATTTTGTTGCTTGATGGTTTTATAGAGGATATCAGCGATTTCTTCTATTTAAACCGGCACCTTTTTCCACTTTATATCACCAATCAAACGTTAAACTTCCCTTTTCCCATTCCGATAAAGTTACTTCTGCCGTAAATCCAAGATTGCCTTTCTCTTTCGATAATTCTATAAGAACTTCCTTCGATCTCAGCGGCTCTATCTCTAATAAAATAGATGCTGTCCATAAACGCACATACTTTTCTTGATGTTCTAAGTACGGCGTAATCTTAGCTAAGCCATATTCTTCTTTTGCCTTCAAATCCCCTTTGCACCTTGAAATCACCCTATATTGCTTATTGGCGTTTTTTGAATCTCCATTATTGAGAAATTCCCCATTTTTTATACATGCACTAATAAATTCTTCAAGTATTTTTTCTAGTTTTCTCATATTGAAGTTCTCTCCTATTCATTATTCTCACTCTTTAAACACCCATCTTCCATTCTCCATTATAACATCTCCAAATCTCCTTAATTGATTCATACCAAACTCAAATTGTTCTTGAAAACTCTTAGTACCAAGCCAATCCCTCACAGTTAATCCACTAGTAAAAGATTGCTTCGATGAATAAAGCGCGCTAATAGCAGTATGCACACTGGCCTTCCCTGATTGCAACGCAATAATGTTTTCCACATTATTTATCTCTTCTGCTGCAAATCCTGCTCTGCTTGCATTTTGTTGCGCTTGTTCTACTATGTGGTGCCATTGATTTCCTGCACCCGGCGATCCAAGAACTGCCTTGAATTCCTTGAATGTTTTGAATCCAACTCCACCAATAGACCCTGTTACACTATCCTGTATTTCTTTCGTTATTTGTATCTGCTTTTCTACTTCAGCTGCTAATAACAATGCATTGCCAGAAGCATCTGGATCTATTCCTTGTCCCCTCAAGTTTAGCTGCGCCCAAACTAAAGAGTTCTCAGTTTCTGTTTTTACCAGCCAACTTTTGTATGGATTATTCACAGCATCTTCCTGATTAATAATTGGCTCACCATTTACAATGATTCTATTTCCATTATCATCCGTAGCAACTCTCACACCACCAATATTTCCCCATGTAAAGTTTGCTGCATATTCCACCGCAGATCCGGGTGGCGGCGACTGTGTCGTATACCACGAAATATTCGTCGCTGGATCTACGATTGCCCATTGTCCATCTATTTTTACGTAATTAGGATTGGGTTTCCCGGCTAGCACGTCCCCTTTAATCGGCAAACCATAGATGGGCCAATCCGCTCCATCTGCAAAAATACATGGAGTACCTTCACTATTGTACCGATCCTCAAACTTATACCCCTGGCTAAGCAGATAATCACCTTTGCCCGGCAGATTTGTGCAAACCGTACCATCACTTCGCACCATTTGACCGTTAACCCAACGCCCACCATTATTTAAAACACTATCAACAGTTTCTGGCGGTGGTGGAAGCGTAATCACATTGCTGATTGATATTGAATTTGTACTAGTCAGCAATGTATTTAGTGCATAATTTAGTCCACGAGAATCCTCTAGTTTTACGCCATATAATCTTGCATACTCCTGCAAGGGCGCCAATAAGTCAGCGCCGCCGTTGTCGCGCCCTTCGATCCCTTCCGACATTAACCCTTCAAAATCCCAGTTATGATTATTTTGGCTGTCTTTAGAATAGGATTGAATCAGTCTTCGCGCCTCGACGTAGTCACGGTTCTTCAACGCAATTTTTAGTGCATCGGCAAACTCCTTTTGCTTGTCATGTGACAACCAGTTATTCCTAATTTGACTCAGCGCAATAAACGCCCCAACATTACCGTTGCCGCCCGTCAAATCAGAGGCCACCGCGCCAATTAACGCCGCTACCCATTGTTGCATGGCCGGGTCTTTGATCTTCATAATATACGTCATAGCCAATTGGCTAAGACCGGCTGCTGCTGCGCCTTGGCCGAAGCCACCGCCGCCAAGCTGGGACATGATGCCGCCGACGACCATATCGACTGCGGCTTTTTCGGGACTGCCCTCTTTCAGTTTCATGTTGCCGACTGCATCATAAGCCACTTCGCCGAACAGTTTGATGAGTTGCTGTTGTTCTTCGACTGTTTGTTTGTCAAAGATTTTCCCCAGCGCATTGATGGATTGTTTGGAGTCGCGACTCAATGTGCTGAGGTCTTGTTTTTGATTGGCTTTGTCTTTGATGTCAATTGTGCCTAACGCAATGGCGGATGTCGTGGTGCTGTCGGCCTTGCCGCTTACGGTTGGGCCAATAACCGGCGTTAACCCTTGGTTTTTATAGTTTTGCGTATCTGTTTTTTGATATTTTTTCGAATCATAAGCAACGCCAAAACTACTCGCCTCATACGCTGCCCTATTATGAATATCCGACCACGTCAACGTCCCGGTGGTGAGTTTGTTTTTCTCCGGCGTGGCGTTGGAGTCGATGACCGCCCCTTTGAGGTCGGTGTTTTTCCCAACGGTGACGGTAAAGCCTTGTTGTCCGGCGTAGATGCCGGCTTGATTGGTAACGGAAGCATAGTTGGAATTTGTCTTACTGCTGTTGAAGGAACCGGTGACGCCGTTGTTGGAGACGTCTTTTCCGCTTTTATCTTTTCCGTCTTTTTGTCCAACGGTAAAGCCAATTCCAATGCTGTCGTTCTTCGCGTTGTAGTTGTCAATATCCTGCTGGCTGGCGATGTTGAGGTTGCCGCCGACGTTGACGACGACTTTGTCGCCTTTTACTTTGGAGCCGAGGATGTTGGTGTCGTTTCCGGAGGTCACGGTCGCAGTACCGCTGGCATCGATTTGGCTGGCGACGTTGGTGACGGTATTGCCATTTTCTTTGCCGTTGCCGCTGCCGAAGTTGCCGAAGAAGCCAACGCCAATGGTGCCGCCGACGGACCAGGAGGAGGAAGTCGACTTGGTGTCGAGCTGTGTTTTGTCTTGCGCTGCCGAAATGTTCACATTGCCTTTGGTCGACTCTAGGGTGACGTCGGTTCCTTTTATTTTGGTTCCGGTCAGGTTCAGGTCGCCTTCGGTAGCTGTGATCTTGACGTTTCTTCCGGCGGTAATGTTGGAGAGGTTTGTGGTTTCGTTGTGGATGTTGGTTTCAATTTTATTTTCGCTGCTGCCGACGCTGATGCTGACGCCGACTTTTGTGAGTTTTGTCGGATCGGTCATTTTGCTTAGGTCTTGTACGGCTTTGTAGCCGTACAAGGCTTTTAGGCGTTCGTCTTTGACGCTGGCCGCGGCGTTTATGTTGCCGTATGCGCCAAGTACGCTATCGACGATACCGCCGCCGACGGATACGGTCAGACCGCTTTGTTTGGATTCGTATTTGCTGTAAAGATCGCTGGTGTCGGTGGAGTTGGCAATGCTGACTTCTTTGCCGGTGATGGTGGTATCTAAACCGCTGATCATTTTTGTGCCGACGCTGTCGACTTTGTTACCAGCCGTGATGGTGAGGTTGCCTTTGTCGGAACCGACGAGACTGCCGCGATTTGTCAGTGTTTTTTGTTCGGTATTCATTTCTTCCATGCGCGAACCGATGGTGATGCCCGCGCCGCCGGTGCTGAAGATACCGGAACTTTCGGTATGCCGGTAGTGTTCTTCTTGGCTGTTTTGTTGGGCGGCGAGGAGTTTGACGTCGCCTTTGGTAGCGGTTAGAGTGACGTCATTTGTGCCGACTACGTCGCTGCCCTGCACTTTAAGATTGTTGTTGGCCGTGACGTTGATCCGGTCGCCGGAGAGGCTACTGCCCACGGCCAGGTTCGCGAGGGTATGGTCGACTTCATCGCTTTTGGAGGAGGAGAGGAAGCCGCCGCCTGCGTTATGCAATTCGCGTCTGGATTCGTGTTTTTCGGTTTCTTCACTGATGGTAACGTCTTTGTCGGCTGTAACGGTGATTAATCCTTTTGTACTGCCAACCGAGCTGCCGCTGATGTTGATGTTGCCTTTGTCGGCGGCAAGAGATTGGGGCGCATCGGCGGCTTTGACCGCGCTTAGGTTGACGTTGTTCGTGGCCAGAAGATTGGTGCCGATGACGGTTTCGTCGTAGTTGTTTTCTTTGTAGTCGCTGCCGTTATGGTTGTTGCGCACGGCGCTGGTTTTTACGTCTTTGACGGCGCTGATGTTGAGGTTGCCGTTGGCAGTGACGGTTAGAGTATCGTCGGCGCTGACTTGCGCGCCGCGCAGGTTGGTGTCGTTTTTGCTGGTCAAGGTTACGTTTTTGCCACCCACTTCGCTAAGTACATTGATGGTGTCGCTATGATCATAGGCGGCGCTGTTGCTGGCCCGGTCGCTGCCGGTATTATGGGTCTGCACGGCGGCGATTTCAAGGTTATGGCCCGCGTTTATGCTAACGTTGCCGCTTGCAGAACTTACGCTGCCGCCTCGCAGGGCAATGTCGTTACCGGAACTTAGTTTGACGTCGCCTTCGGCGGATATCTTGCCGGTAGCAACGACGGTGTTGCTGCCGCTCCAGTTGTGTGAGGCATCGCGATAGGATGCGCTGACTTCGGTTGTGGCCGCTTCATTTTTGATGTCATGCGCGGCGTAGGCAAGAATTTGTTTGCCGCCGATGTTGCCGCCTTGGTTAATGAGATCGTTTTTAGCATTCAGATTGGTCAGACCTTCGCTGCCGATCTTACCGCCCGCTTGGTTTTTGATGTCGTGCGCTTCGATGTAGGTACTGGCTCCAGCTACGCCCATATCGGTGTTTCCGGTATCGGTTTTGCCGGTGCCTTTGCCGCCGAGGATGCTGCCGCTGTTGGTCAAATCGCCGCTTAGGCGGATGTCAATTTTATCGGCGGCAATCAGCGCGCCGCTGTCGGTTAGTTTGAGGTTGTTCCCTTGGGCCAGGTAGACGACGGGAACCAGCGCTTTCTGGCTGGAACCGTCGGGCAGTTTGACGTCTTGTTCGACCAGCCAAACCATGTCGCTGGTGAGCTTGGCGATCTGGTCTTTGGTCAGAGCCACGCCGAAAGTCAGGTTGAAGGCTTTGGCTTCTGCCGCCGCATGACCAAGCAAGGCTTTGTATTCTTCGTCAGCGCTGGCATAGCCAGTTAGAAATTGCCGTCCGGTCAGTTGGTTAACTTGTTGGGTGACCAATTGTTGTTCGTAAAAGGCATCGCCGATGCGCTTTGCTGCCTTGGCAGGGTCTAAGTGAAGCGCGCTAAGCAAATAGTCGCTGGAAATAAAGCTTTGATAGTTGGCAAAGCGCGGATCGGTTTCTACTAAGAAGTGCGCGGTTGGGTCTTTTTTCATGGTGTACAAACCGTTCAGACTGCCGAGGTTCATGCCTGTTCCCTGCTGCAAGGCGTCTACGGTTGTTGGTTTGACAATGGTTAACGCTTGCTTTGCCGCAAAAGTGGGCGCGTTTAGTATCGGTGTGGAGCCTGGCTGCGGTCCCGGCGTACCGTCTGGCCGCTGTTGGATGTTGGCAACGCCGCTACCGACGAGGTTGATGCTGCCGGCGGTAAAGGTGGCCGGTAGTCCGTCACCGATTTCTTTTGTCACGACAAACGGTCCTGTCGTCTGCCAGCCATCGGAGGATTCTACATGTGAGCCACTCCAACCACCTCCTGTCCAAAACATGCCGCGAAAGTAAGAACGATCAATCGAGGTCGTCGTCTGTTTTAATTGATAGCCCTGGTTTTGCAGATTGGCGACTTGGCCATTAACCGCACCGCCAACTTCGATTTCGCTATATTTGTTGAGAAATTGCTGGCCGATGTTCAAGTTAAAATCTTGTCCGACGTGAAGTTTGCCTTTGACTGGTGTGCCGCTAATATATTCGGTCGCAATCGATGTGCTGGTGGTACGAGAATTAATCGGGCTGTCACAGTGATAGGTTCGCATTGTTTGCCAGTCTTTGTTTGGGTGCAGGTATAGGTTTGGATCGTAGCCTGGGTAGAAAGAAATCACATAGTTTCCATCTGCATCGACTTTCATGCTATCGCAATAAGCGGTCGTCTGACCAGCTACCTTACCTGGCCAATTGAGCGGGCCGCGGCCGTTGCTGTATTGAGTCTGAAAGTTCAATGCAGTTCCCGGCAGAATCGGAATCGAGTCGATCTGCACATCATTGAATACTAGCTTGTTTTGATTCGCATCGACGGCAATGACTTTGTCTTTTGACACCCGTACCGTCACTTGATAATATGACGTATAGCTAGATACGTTATTGAAGTCGCCATACGACAACGTTACTTCTCTTTCGAAACTGTTACCGCCCGCGCTGGGCGTCGACGTTGTCACCGCATGCGCCCAATATGTAAAATGAGGTGTGCGCGTCAGCACCTTATCCGGCTGCTGCACGGTATTGGTTCCGATCGTCACCGGACTGCTGATGTTGTTAAGCTGCGTAGCGGTGATGTTCATATTGCCGTTTGCCTGCAGTGTCGCGCCCTGGTTGGTGACCACGGCAGTCGGATTGGTCAGTTTGCCGTTGCTGTCCACGGTCTGATCCGCGGCGATGTTGAGGTCACCCAGAGCGATAATGGTTGCATTATCTTGGTTGGTCAGCGTGTTTTTCGTCCACAAGTTCATGGTTCCAGCAGCGCCGATGACGGCCTGACTGCCTTGGTTGGTAAGGTTGGTCGAGTTGATGGTGACCTGATTGCCAATAATGGTTGCGGTATTGGTAACGTCTTGTCCGGTCAGGTTCACCTGGTTTCCTTCGATGCGTCCAGCATTATTTACGTTGCCGCTGGCCGTCAGGTTGGTGGTGGCGGCATTGATGCTGCCGCCTGCAGCGTTGCCTAGGTTGGCTGCATTGATGGTCAAGGTCTCGCCGGATGTCAAGGTACCTTGGTTGATGAAGTCTCCGTTGACGGTGAGGGTAAAGTCTTTTTTCGCCGACATGTCGTTGCCGGGATTGGTTATGCTTCCGGCGGTAAGAGCGAGTTTTCCTTCGCTGTTAATTTTACCGGCGCTGTTGTTTAAATTGCCGGTTAAGTCTATTTTTAGGGTTCCCGCCGCTTCGCTCTTGTCTATGGTTCCGTTTTGGTTATCGAGCGCGGCGGCGTGCAAGGTCATGTCTTGGACGCTTTTTAGTTCGCCGTTGTCTTTGTTTGTGATCGCGCCTTCGGCGCTGGCCTCCAGTTTACCGGCGGCGTTAAGTTTGCCGGAGTCGTTTCGGATTGTCCCTTTGGCGGTTAAAGTCAAATTGCCGCTGGTTTGGAGTACGGCTTTGTCGCTGTGGTCGATATCGCCCTGAGTTGCGGTCAGTTGTACGTCGCCGCCAGCAAAGGTGTTTGCCTTGGCCAGGTTTAGGTTCGCTCCGGTTAGGCTGAGATTGCCGGCGGCTTTATTTTCGCCGTTCAGGCTTATGGTATTGCTGGCCATGACGGTCAGGTTTCCGCTCGCGGCCAGGGTTTTGTCTTGTTTAACGCCCGCTGCCAGAGCGCCCGTGGATTGGACGGTTTGGCCGTTCAAATCCATATGGCTTCCCGCGCCAATAAAGCCGCTGTTTTGCAACGCGGCTTGGGTGTTGATTGTCGTCGTACCCGCTGCGTACAAAGCGCCTTGGTTCGTGACGTCGCTTTGCCCGCTAATCTGTACGTTCCCCCCGGCGGTGGTATTTCCGGCAAGGATAATTTGTCCGGTTTGGTTGAGCCGGATATCGCCGCTGGCTTGGATCGTACCCTGGCTATTAACGCCGACGCCGCTTTCGGTGCCGACGAGGGTGATTTTACCGGCGTACATGCCGCCGAGCGCGGCCACGTCGAGGGCGACGGCGGGTTTGGCTTCGCTGGGGTTAGCGCTGATGGCCGCTGCCTGGTTGTTGGTTGCGCTGACTTGGTTTGCGCCGGTGATGATGTTGAGTTCGTTGGCGTTGAGTTGCGCGTTGAGTTTGACGGAGCGTGCGATAATATCAACGCGGTCGGTCGTACTGGCGTCAAGGCCGCTGCCTTCGATTGCAATTTGTCCGCCGGTGACGCGAAAGGCTTCGAGGCTGCCGCTACCGCCGAAGAAGGGAGTACCGGTGGTGAGGACGGCCCGGTTCACGTTAATAAAACCAAACCCATTGCCGACAATACCGTTGGGGTTGGCTAGAATGAGGGTGGCTTTGTTGCCGGCGATTTCTTGGAAGCCGTTTAAGTTGGTGGGCAGTTTGCCGGTGACTTCGTTTAAAATGATCTGGGCGCTGCCGCCGCGCAGGTTGGGGTTGCCGGTGATCCAGCCTGCCAGTTTCGTGTTAACGAGACCGACGCCGTTGTTGTAGATGATGCCGTTCGGTCCGACTTGGAGGTTCAGGTATTGGTTGTGCGACAGACCGCTAGCGTTGGGCGCTAGGATCTGTACAACGGTGGTTCCGCTTGGCGCTTGGATGACGCCGGGATTTTTTCCGTTGCTGGGGTCGACGACGACTTCGGTTGCCGCGAGGACGGGTTGGGTGGTGAAGATGAGAATGAGTATCCATACTGCGAGTTGACGGACAAAGCCCACTCCCTTGTGCCTTGCATTCATGCGTGTAATCTCCCCTTTATTCTTTTTTGCTCCCATTTTGGTTGTGGTTTCGGTTTTCTGTTTTGGTTTTTCTTTATTTTTCTCGTTTTGGTTTTTTTATTTATCGCTACGCAAACTGGGCTCTTCTCCCTAGAGCTGCCAGCTGCATTGGAAACCGAAGGTGGGGTTGTCGCTTGTCATGGTCGGGGGTAGTTTGAGGGGCCAACCGACGAAGAGGTCGAGGTTGGCGCTGCCGATGGGGCCGCGTAATCCGATGACGGCTCCCATGAGGTCGTTTCTGGTTTGGCTATTGGCGCTTGGGCCGCTGACGCGTCCGTAGTCGAGGCCATAGTAGATTTCGCGTCCGTTTTCGCTAAGGGGAAAGCTGAGTTCGTTGCGCAGGTACCAGCCGTTTTCGCCGAGGAGGGTTTGTTCGCCGTCAAAGCCGCGTACGGTGTAGCGGTTGCCGATGCTGAAGCATTCGCCGCCGTAGATGCGGCTATTGGTGTATTGGCCGCGTAATGTCATGTTGTAGCGGGCTTCTTTGCCGAATATTGTTACGGGGGCGTTGAGGTCGATTTCGGCAGTCCATAGTCCGTATTGGCTGGTGTAGGCTCCGCCGGATACGGCGTTGTCGTCTTGGGGATTGAACCAGGGCATGCCGTGCCGGTAGGCGATTTGGTAGTCCCAGGTGGCTTTGCCGATGTAGCGACGCTGGGAGAGGCCGAGTTCTAAGGAGGTGGTTTGTTTGTACTGGGTGGTGATTTCGGCATCGTTGATGAAGTTGTGTCCGTTGTTTAGGGCGAGTTTTAGGTTGATGCTGGTTTTGCTGGTTTTGTCGCGCTCTAAGATGCGTTCGATTTTGACCTCGCCGGTTTCGCTTTCGCCGCTGTATTTGATGTCGCCGCCAAAGGCGGGAATGGTTTGTTTGTAGTTGCTGGTACGGTAGCTGAGGGTGTAGGTGTAGTAGCCGTCGGGTACGGACCAGTAGAGGGAATGGCCGCCGGTTCCTTTGACGCTGGAATCGTCTTGGGCGTCGTTATTGAGGCTGATGTTGAAGAGGTCGTTTTTGCCGAAGAGGTTGTCGACGCTGTAGGTGTAGGAGGATTGGAGCTTTCCGGTAGCACGGCTGCCGGAGTCGTCGAGGGAAAGGACGAGTTTGTCGGGGACGCTTCGTTTCATGGTGATGACGACGTCGCTGGTGCCGGGCTTTTTACCGGGCAAGAGTTTGAAGTCGACGTCTTGGGAGGGTACGCGTTTGAGTTGTTCGAGGCCTTGTTCGAGGTCGCGCAGGTTTAAAAGGTCGCCGGTCGTACAGGGGAAGGCACCGCGCCAGTCGGCGCGAGCGACGGGTTCATTAAAGCGAATGTCGCCGATATAACCGGCGACAAGCTGAAGTTTTAGGGTGCCACTGGCGAGGTCTTGTTCGGGTACGAGAATCCGGCTGGTGATGTAGCCGTGGTCGATGAGGGCGTTGCTAAGGCGTTTGACGATGATGTCGATGCCCTGTTTGCCGATTTTTTTGTTGGCATAACGGTTGGCTTCGGCTTGAAGCCAAAAAAAGCGACGTGCATCGTCGCCGCTGATTTGAAGATTGCTGACGAGAAAGGCGGGGCTTTCGTCGGGCAGACTTTGCTCCTGGCTGGGTTTGTCTTTGGATTGTAGGAATACGTCACGGCTTTGCTGGCGCTGCTGGCGTTCTTGTTCTTGCTGGCGCGCGCGGCGCAGTTGTTCGTCGTCGTCGCCGGGGGCGGCGAGTGCGGTGTTGGCTGCGCAAAAAAGGACGGCAAGCGCCAGTAAGATCTGCCTAGCGGTCTTCTTCCAGGCAACTTTTTGGGGGTGTAAGGCGGGGTGTTTGGTAAGCAAAGCATTCTCTCCATTCTTATCTTGCTATTGGGATAAAAAAAATAGGCCTAAGCCTATTTTCATGTTTATAGGGTTTATTTTAGGCTAGATTGACCTTATTATAGGACATTTATCTCATTTTTGCGCGCTTAAAAAACTTTTTCAATCATTTTTAAGTATGTGTTAAGTTTTGGAAATTGTTTTGATAATGAGGATGGGATGTCATTCATTGCTCCTCGAAAATCGGATTCGGGAAGAGTTTAACAGTCAACTAGTCGGGTATGACTCTGACATAAGGTTTAATCTCCTTGTTCATTCCCACTTTACGTCCTCCGGCAGCGGTATAAACTTATCGCAGCCGTCCGGCTCATAAAGTGTACAAGTCCGGCCTAAGAAGCCGATTTCCAGCATATAAAGGCACATTAAGAATCGTTGACACTCTAGTCTTCGCGGACACCGCTCCGTCGCGCAAAACGTCAAACTGCGTGAATTGAAATGATTCCAAAGTTCGGCCTTTTGTGCGCTCGCCGTCCACCGGATGATTTCGGCATTCTCAACTCGTGGCAAGTTGAGGAATTGCTGCATGACTTCTTCGGTTTTCCACTGAAGCGTACTTCTGAAAAAGGTCAGTAGCCGGATTGTCTGGGCGTGACTGAATACCATTATAAAGTCATTCCGGTACTTGAAATTCCCTAGTTGGTGAAACACATCTACCACCCTGCCAGAAAACTGTCTAAAGCTCTCCGCGCCCTCACCATCGATATAATCAGGATCGAGGCGCCTCCAGTATTCTTCAACTCTCTCCCGGCGCTCGGCGGCAGTCGTACCGATGCAAGTGGCCGAGGCTAGATAGGTGAATTCTCGCAGATCGTCCCAAACCTCAAATTTCGCGTTTGGAAAACGCTTGACGGTCAGTTCGGCGGTCTGCATGGCTCTGACATAAGGTGACACTACAATCAAGCTAGGATCTTCACGGACGGCCTCGCTGATCCGTTTGGCCTGCTCAAGTCCAAGCTCAGTTAAAGGGATCGTTTCATGATCCTGCGTAGCCGCTCCGGCGTTGGCCGCACTTTCGCCATGGCGGATTAGCCAAAGAGTTTTCAATTTCGAATCCCCCCTTTATGAAGTCGTTTCGGACTCTTCTTTATTTTGTTTTTCGTTTACTGTTACACATAAAATTCTCTCATAGACGGCAACTCAAGTGCAGCTAACCGACCGCCAAAAACACTACCGCAATCGATCCCGATCTTATCATTATCGTTGGCATCATCATACCAAATTCGCGCTTTTTTCTTCGCAGCAGCATTTAAGCCGCCTTTTTTCTCGGCTGGGTACGGATACAAGTTCCAGGTTGGAACGTGTCCGAAAACCATTGTTTTTCCCGCATAGCCTGGACAATAAACAAATGAATCCGCCATCCATGTAAAATCATCCTCTCGGTTTTGATCTGGAGGCAATGAAACATTGGCTCCAGCATGGCTGAAGAAGTATTTTCCGATTTCATAATACCACGGCAACGACTTTATGAATTTCAGCAGATCACGCAGCTGGTTATTCGACAAATCTTTGATTTCGTCAAACGCACCTGCGCCGCCGTTGTTTTTGCGCCAGGATTGAATTTCGATAGGATAGCGGCCTTCACGCCATTCATCCGTTTTAAGCATTGTTTTGATCGCGTCTTCCATGAACTGCTCGTGATTGCCTTTAAGGAGTATCGCACCCTGCCTTTGCAATTCTCGACAGCTTTTGATCGTAGCAAGTGTCTCCGAACCTCTGTCCACCATGTCTCCCAAGATGAGCAACTGATCCTGGACAGGATCGTAGGCAGCTTCTTTAAGCAGCTTGCGAAACTGCTCGTTCTCGGCGTGAATATCGGAAATAGCTAGAATTCGATCAACTGTATGCATATATTCTCCCTCCACACTCACATTTTAATTTCACTACCCATTCATTCATTTACCGATAGCATCGCGCACTGGACTTCGCACACCCGTTTCATTTTTATGACCCCCTCTGATTTTTTTCATCTGTACTATGCTAGCATTACCTAGTCCCAGCATAGCCACCAGGCGGTTTCGCCATTCTTCTCGCTCTTCTAGTTTTATTTCCCCTTCTATGCTATCACCAGCCATTTTTTCGCATTGATTTACGGATAATCCGCATTTTTCGAGATGTCTCAGCGTCAGTTTTTTTGCATTATCCTCCAGCGCCGCCTGCAACGCTTTATTTAACCACAGTTTTAACGTGCCGACGCAGCCAATGGACCGTTCATACAGATATTCCACGTGTTCAGTTAAATCAGGTTCCTCTAGCAGCGGCATCTTTTTCTGAAAAGTATAAATCACCTTTATAAACTCTTCCAGGTCTTTTTTACTATCCGCCTTGTACCGCGGGAAGTGGATGTCGATGCTGCGTCGACTCAGTTGTCCGCTAAGATTGCGAAAAGGCAACAGTTCATAAGTTCCAAACAACACATGTACCACATTTGTCGTGCTAGCCAAGGATTTTATATAGTTAATTTGATCCCCCAGTTTTCTCCCGCTTGCAATCATTGATAAATGTTGTGCTTCATCAATGAGAAACGCTTTGGGGTTTCGATACTTACAGGAATTCTCCAGGGTGCGCCGCAACTCGCTTTCACTGCGACGATCCTTTACCAAGAGTGGATAATCTTGTTCGAACAGGTCAATGTTCCGTCTTTCGCAAATCGGGTCTCTCAGCGCATGCAGACAGCGATGAAAATAGTCTTTCCAGTCAAATTTACCAAAACTCGGTACGATAATTTCGGTGCTGACTGCTGGAATATGTCCAGGATCTTGCTGCATCAGTTCTCGCGAGGCATCGATGATTCGACGATTCACCAGTTTGCAAAGAGTCGACTTTCCTACGCCACTTGGCCCATATACTAAGATAATTTGCGCCCCGCATGGTTCGATGATTCTGCGCATTAGCTCCTTATTCAGTTCTTCCAGCTTAGGATGCGCAATGGTTGTATTTTCAAAGTATGCCAGCCGTTCTTTCATTGATTTTTCGAGTAATGAGATTGGAAACTCTCTTTCCTTTTGCATCGCTAATACTCCTCGTATATTTCTAATTTTTTAATTGCCCTTACGCACGGCTCACTATTTTTAGTTACCGCTTTGCTCTCTTCTATCGTTTTCTTGTTCAAACCACCCTCTATAATTTCCAATACCTGTTTTGATTCCAAGTCTTTTTTGTTTTGCATTAGCTGCGCTTCTTGTTTTTCAATCGGCGCTAGTTGCTTGGCTATATTTGCTGCATGAATAGTGAAATTCTTTCCATGAACATTCTTCTGTTTGCGAATTTCTTCAGTCACCATTTGAATTTCTTTTTCTGTTCGTCCTTGAAATAAGGCATAGTATTCGGATGTGCAGCTAACCCACTGCCCCTTGACGAAAGCATATGCAATGCCTGCATCAAAGGGATCATATCGAATATGCACCAGCTTTCTCTCAACTTCCGGGTCGCGAAATACATCTGACCAATAATAGATGTACTTTATCTTGACTCCACGTTCCGGATCAATTTTAGCCGTTCCTTTCGTCGTAGTAGGCAGCGTATAAATTCGAAATTCTTCATTATACGGTATCATTCGGTTGTACCGCTGTCCGCTCGCAAGTAGCGCCGCTTCAAATTCTTCACGCGGACTTTGTCCCAATGCCGGATGCTCTTTTGTATCATAAAATTCGTACGCCCATTCGCACAGTCTCTCATAAAGCACCCCTATGGTCCAAACAGCTAGTCCTTTGGGGTTCACAGACTTCGTCACCTGTCTGACGTTTCTTGTTATTTTTGTATTGCCGATTAAATTATGTACGAAAGTCGTATTTGCCGTACCGAATAACCGCTCACATACGGAACCGAATCTGGCCTTCGCCGGTGGCCGCGTTTTTTTCGTCACTTCAAATCGCGCTAGCAACGTCTCGAAATAGATTCCTTGAAATTCTTTGCCGCCATCTACTACAATCGTCTGCGGTAATCTCGCATGACGCCGAACGCATTCACGAATCGTCATCATACATGATCGATAACTTGGTGGATCATACGTCAGATACACCGATAACAATCGCCTTGAGTATGCGTCAACTAAGAAGGTTGCCCATGGACGTCCATAGTTTTTTCCGTTACGTGAGCTGATCAACTCGATATCGAGTTCCGTATGATCAATATGACAAACTTCAAACGGACGGTCACCATGACGCGGCGTTTTTGTATCCAGCTCCATATAAAATTGCTCGTGTACATAGGCAGCTCTTCGTCCTTGGCGTTTTAACGTTTGTTCATATCTGGGCCGATTATTCACTGTCTTAATAAACGTTTTATAGCTTGGAGTAATTACTCCATTTTTTAAACATTTATCAACCAGACCGCTGTATACATTATATTTTGTTTTTTGCTGCTTCGTTTCGTATTCTTGTTCAATCACATCCAGTATTAATTGCTCCACTGGCTCCGGCAGTTTCTGCATTCGATTGCCACGCTTGCTTGTTTTTGGCAACAATCCAACGTATCCGCAATTCCATCTTTCTAGCGCCTGACGATAGCTAAGCACCCACCGTCTAACCGTACGTTCTGATGTTTCAATTTCATTTTTTTCTCCCTTCAAAAACTTTTCGACGATTTTACATCGGGCAGCGGCTACAGCCATTGCTTCACTACTAGCTTCGGTTATCATTTTTTGCAATTCCACTGATAACGAAGAGGAATCTGCTGTTTTCTTCGCTTTAATTTGACCGCTTTGAATTAACGTTCTTATATCCGTAATGGCAATGGGCATTATTTTACCATTTTCCGATTGAAGCGTTACCACTGATAGCCCTGCATTTAAAACAAGCCACTCAAAACCATCCCATTCCAGTATTTCTCCGTTTTCCACATTGATAAAACTTCCGCTTTCTGCCCGTTCCGCCAGCATACACCCTTGCTCTCTTACCTCAGCTAGTTTAGCGGCTTCCACTTGGCTATACACAGCAACCGACTCTGCGTTTTTCAATAGTTGCGTCTGTAAATTGACGTACAGCTCTTCGCTGGCAATGAGTGCATTAACATCATCTGCTAAAAAGTTTTTTCTTTGCTGAATCAATTTTGCCAAGGAAAGGCCTTCTTCGACGCGTACCATAGAGCAAATTTCCATACGCGCTACGTCGATTACCTCATGGCGTTCACGGAAATAGTCATCCAAGAAATTGAGGTTGCGTTGGTATATCCAGTTGATTTCTTTTGCCGAACGCACCGCAAAATATAACCCATACTTCTTGGCAAATTCCTCTCCCGGCGGACAGCGCCACTGCTCCTGTTCATCTTTATAGTAACGTTCTGGATTCTTTTCCTCGAGTTTAAGCAGCTCTTCTTCTGTTTTGCATTCTTCAAATCCAGCGCAGTCAGTATGCATCACGAAAAAATCAGGTGTATATAACGTTGCAACACTTCTTCCTCTGGGCGACCGGTAGTTCAGTTTAATTTGTGTTGGTTGATCATAGTATTCTAATACGTCTTTTTCTCTTTCCAGTTCAAGAATTCTCGGCAGTTCGACACAATGGCTTTCAAACTGAATCGTCACGCCCATTTTGGTACTGCAGTAGCGCCCACTCACATTAGCAGCGCCAGAAGCAACACGTCTCGCTGGATTGGAACTGCGAATTTGTGTTACAAAAGCTTTTCCCGCTTCGGTCAACGCCGCTTTTTTGCACCAAAGTTCAAACTCCATTTGATTCATCATATTTCCGGCACTCCTTTATTGCTTACTTCATTGTTACTCTTTATGGCTGTATGCCAAACCATTTTTAACTTTGCCTCTCGCAAAGCGCCTTTATAAGGCATCGTTTCTTCGATAGCGCGACGACTTGGATAAATCCCTTTTTCTTTCAATGCGGCTATCGCTGTCAGTAGCTGATTTCGTTTTAGCTCAAATCGTTTTTCTCTTGCTGCAATTCGGCCAGCTTGATATTGCTTTCGTATCTTTTCACATTGCGCCGGAAAGTGTGACTTTAATACTTTGCTATTCACCTTTACTTGGCGCGCTGCAGCTCGTAATGATAAGGGGAATTCTGCCCGTACTATTTCTTCTAACTTACATTCGACCATACTCTCGCTTGCTTTGTTCTTTGACAATTTATTCTGCTTGCCGGTTCCTGTATATAGCCGCCTCATTGCTTTTAGCGGTGGCAAGCCTCCTGACAATACTTCGACTAGTGAAACTTCAACCTGGCAGCAAAGTTCCGCCAAACGACCTAACGTCGGCAAGTTTTTCCCTTTCACCCAGTCCCAAACCGTAGTTTTCGGTTTTTCTATCTTTCGGGCAAATTCCGCACTATTGCCTTCTGCCAGCACGTCGATGCACCGCGAAAAAAACAAGTTGTTAATCTTCACTTCAGTATTAAGTGGCAGCATCGATTGCCAGGCAATCAGACTTCCGATCTCTTTCGCTAGTTCAAACGAAAGAGAATCGGGTTTATCCATTTTCTCTATTGACGCCCCCCCTAACCATCCGCCACACTTCGAACAGCAGCCCGGCTTCGCACGTCGTTCTAAAATCGACATGGTCCGCCTGCAATGTGGACAGAGCTGCTCCAGTAAGATGTTATGCTCAGCACATGAGGCAACGGGTCGCAGCATCCATGCAAGAGGCTCATAAATCGGTTGTTTCGCCCTTTGCCACTCAGCTAAGCACCGCGGACACCACGTCCGCTTGCTGCGGCATAGATTGCGATCTGGAACGCTAGAGGCTATGGAAAGTAAGGTGAGTCCCGCAAGGTTTTGATGTCGCGTCAAGCCTTCCAGTACCACAACAAAATCTTTTGCCGCTTTGCCAACTCCATTCAGCATTGCAGCGTTTTCATAAAATCGAGTTCCGCCCTGAACGGCAATCCGATTCAGGTAGGGTTTGTTCAGAAGCGGAGTCAGTTCCTTTGCAATCAACTCCCCTGTCGTCATGCAATGCGCTTGCGCTAATCGCATGATATAGCTGGTCAAACCTTCCGCAAGCGGCGTTCCCTTATTAATTGGTTTCAGATGAAACAATCGACTTCGTTCTTCTAAGTTCCATTTGAATACTTCCACTTTCACACCTCACCATTTGTATTAATTATATACAACACACCCCTAGACTACTCCCTTGCATGCAAGATAGAAACCAGGTTGAATTCCCTTTGCCGCAAGAAATCCAAGCTATTTTTACGTTTTTTCTATAATTGAACGATTCCATACATTCTTTTTCTTATCTCTACCTTATACCATTTGTGCTTACTTTGTCCAACTCTTATTTTTAAGAATAGCCGGCTATTTAAAATCTTTGCAGATCACCACAACCGGCGTTTTATTTTATTCGCAATCTTGGCTTTTACTTTCATTCCGGGAACATGTACACATACTGCTTTCCATAGCTATCTATGACCTCACGGCGATAAATCACTCTGAATTCATATAGTTTTCTCATTCGTGTACTCGCCGTACTCAGCACCAAGCCTTTTTCTTCCGCCAACTCGCGCGCTGTTAGTTGCTTTTTTTGCATGCAGATATCAAAGGCTTCGAGCAAATTCGCCTCTAGCTTGCCAATGATTTCATATTGATCGTTACGCAGGCAAAGCACTGGAATTCGTATCCCCTCGGCTTCCCATGACAGAATTAACCTTTTTAAGTTCTCAAACACACAATCATCGATATGGGTCACAAAGATCATTGCACCCGGATATTTCTCTAATAACAACCGCTGAAATCCCAAGACATATTCGTCAAGGAATGAAGTATCCGAAACATATAGCCCCGCAAAACTTAATTCAATTGCGTCGCCGCTTTTGATTGGGTTCAGTTGCTGCAACGCTTTTTGAAAGATCATTTCGCCAATCGGACGAGTCGCCACCGTTTTTCCCGATATGCTCAATGACTCTGTAATTTCCCTTAACTCTACTTTTCTAATCATCACTCGCACCTCTTGGACATTTTAACTACAATACCTTTTTCAGCTTATAGTATATATCTTACAAAGTCAATAGGGTAAAAAGGGATTTTCCTTTAGCATGACGTAGTAGTATGTCATGAGCACCTTCTAAAAAAGGAGTCTTGTTTATGCCTTCACACTATATAACTCTTGAAAACC
This sequence comes from Negativicutes bacterium, assembly GCA_963667825.1. GTDB lineage: Bacteria > Bacillota > Negativicutes > SG130 > SG130 > Azotosporobacter. Next base: position 1,087,596 of record OY764022.1, read on the forward strand.
GCATTCCAATCACATCCTTAAGCGATTGGCGAACCATCGATCCATTATGGCAATTAGTTGAAATTTCTCCCGCTTTACAACCTTGCATCTTTGACATGTCCAATCTCACATCTCTAAACCCACAGGCGGTGATCATGCTGTTGATGCTCTGTAAAAAAGCGAAAGAAAAGTCTTGTTCCAACGTCATCTTTGATAAATTATCTCCAAACGTTGACGGCTATTTGCGCCGCATCAATTTTTATGATCAAGACGTTGCAGTATCCACCGGTACGCCCATTGAATTCAACAAAAATCCCCATACTCGAAATCTGCTAGAATTGACGAAAGTTTCTTCTATGTTGCAAATCAATCAACTTGGAGATTGGTTTTATGAAAATTTCGAGCACTGGTTTCCCGATAAGTCACAATCGATCTACCGCCAATGCTCTTTTGAAGCAATAAATGAGCTGTGCGGCAACAGCGTTGAACACAGCTCATTCGAAGGAAGCGGAGAAGGTTATTTTGTTTTGCAGAAATATCTCGATTTTGCCGGTAAAACTAATGTCATCATGTCTGTCGGAGATTACGGCATTGGCATCCGCAATCATATGCTGCGAAAATATCCTGACCTGGAATCTCTAGATGAAGCCGAGATCCTAAAGCAGGCCATCTCAGGAAAAAGCGGCCGCCTTCGAAATGTAGGCGGCCGCGGATTAAAATCCATCTGCAATTTGACGAAGGAATATGGTGGCTATTTTGTGATTCGTTCGGGGCGCGGACTGCTTTTTATGCAAAACGGAAGCATTAGTAAATTCACACCATTTTACCCTATTTGCGGAACTCAAGGAGTATTTTGTTTAAAATCACCAACTAAAATCTAATATCAAGCAGACCTCTCCTTCTTCGATTGCATCTGTAAATACCACCGCCAATACATAGGCGTCCTATTGGTCTCATTTTCCACTTAACTCAAATACTTCTTCTCTACCAATAAGCTCAAATTCACCTTCTCTATACGCAGATAACGAAACAAGCCTTTCTTGCGTCAAATCCTTCTTTTGTAAAGCTACTAAATATACCTTATATTGAATCTCTTTAGAAGTTAATTCATGTGCAAGTAGCCTTAAATATTTTATATCTTTCGTATGAAAAGCATCTGGACTAACTTTTATCTCAGTAAATTCACCTATCTGTCCATCCCATATTCCCACATCAACAGTCAATTTATTATCATCGCTATCGATATCATTTTTAAAAGGATTCGGACAAATATATCTGACTAAATTGCCTTCAATCGATACACTACACCCACACTCTTGAACGTTTTTCTTTGCTAAATATCTGTTCGTAAAAATTTTTTCTAACAGTTTCTCTGGAACTAAACCTCGCATCTTTTTTATATCATTATCATTATTACAAACATAAAAAAATTGCTCTATCAGCCTAAAATATTCAATAACTCTTGGATCTCTAGACTTCTTTCTATACTTTAAACTACGCAAAGATATTAACTTTTCTCGGCAATTTTGTTTTTTCCAAGAACCACTATATCTTAAAAACTCACAAAAATCTTCAAAAAAGATTTGATTGCTTAATATAAACTGAGCAATTTCATCAGCACTCGGTTCAAGATTAGGATAAATATAATCTTCTCGTTGAAAAGATATCCTATTCATTTTCAGTATTCCCTTCTAGATCCCCTTCTTCCATATTTTTTCTGATCGAACCAATAATATCCATAGTTGGAAGGTTAATACTAGCAATAGACATCATTGCGGAAAGAGAAGCCACCGCACTTCTTACATATGGTAACAACTGCGGAACAATTTGCATATCGACAAATCCAATCAGCTTTTCCTCTGTCATTGCATGATCACTATTAAATTGACCTTTGCAAGCAACTTCTATTTCAGAGATAATTTCCTCTGTAGACACATCACTTACACAAATCTGTGTTTTCAAGTAAGCATCGGCGTTTTTTTCATCTACATATTCACTTCTCGTAGCAAGACCAAATTGAATATTAGCTTCCCCCTCTTGTTCTTTAAATCGGCTTATTTTCACATCAATTATATACGCATCAATCAGTTGGATACTGTTTCTAGCCATCACATATTCTTTGTAAATTTTATTCATCATACTTTTCACATCTCCCTTTTTATTTCATTAATAATAAAAACAACCCCCACTAGCTTTCACTAGCGGGGTATTTTTCGTTGGGATCGTAATCCACTGCCTGTCATCGCTAAAAAATTCGGCCCATACTTGACGATTTTTCTGAGGTATCATTATTTTCGCTTTAACCAGCTCACGTTTATGCCACGCAGTTAAAACAAACTTATGACAACTCTCTATTCCATCAGCTAATGATTCAAACAAGTTATGGCTAATTCCAGTTTCAATATCTTGTTCTAAGATAAATCTCCGATACTCAATTAAATCTGAGAACTCATCATCAATACAAAATTCAGCCTTCGCTATTTCTTGCAATTTCTTTACACCTATTTTTTCAAGCCAAGACCAAAAGTAAACAGAAGAGTTATTCAGTTGCAATCCTTTAGTGATCATTTCATCGACACTTATAAATTCATCGTAATCAAGTCCCGTGAATTGTTTAATGCTCTCAAAATAATCTTTAAACAGTTGCGTTAAGGAAGTTTGCATCCCATCATCAATCGATTTCTCTGCTCCAATAAACTTCCACAAATCAAAATTTCTTTTATCCATAAAAATCTCTCCTTCATGACACGCAGTGTTCTACGAATCCACGTATGACACTTTTACATGACGAGTCAAACAATATAACCATTGCTTATTACTTTCTATTTCTTTTTTTATTGAAAAACACCTGCTATTTGCTTAAAATAAACAGCATTCTTCAAATATATTTTATTTTCGCAAATTGCAACTGCAAGTTGAACACTTCGGTAAAATGGCAGCAAACTCATGCAGCATAAAGGCTGTCGAGAAATGCATCAAAAAGTTCTTCTGGAGTTTGATAGCCGAGTCTTTTACGCGGGCGGCTATTTAGCTCATCTGCAAAACGAAGTACATCGGCCGGGCTGTATTTTTCAATTGAAACACCTTTTGGGATGTACTGTCGTAAAAGCCCGTTGTGTCTTTCGTTTACAGGACGTTCCCACGATGAATACGGGTGGGCGAAATATATTGAAGAACCCCAGTTTTCAACCGTTGAAAACTCTTCGAATTCAGATCCGTTATCAGCCGTAATGCTCTTGAAAACCGAACTGAATCGCTCGCCAAATTCAGCATGCAATTCTTCCATTGCTTCGATTACCGACTCACTGTTTTTTCCAGGAATGCGGATTGCTAAGTAATTATTGGTCACTCGCTCAACAAGCGTCAAAACAACAGCTTCCTTGCCGCTTTTACGGCCGATTACCGTGTCGGCTTCCCAATGTCCGATTTCTACGCGTTCATCCACAATGGCAGGACGTTCATCAATGCTTCGACCTTTTAAACGCTTATGTTCACGGCCTCTTTTACGACTAGATCTACGCTTGAGGAGTTCAGGAACTTCAAAACGAGATAACGGTAAGTTTCCGGCCGCCAGCTCATTATAGAGCGTTTTAGTACACACCATATTGTTTTCAGCGAATCGGCGATGTAAACGTGCATGGCCTACGCAAACGTCCAACGACCACTTTTTCGTACGTACTTGATCGACTACCCATTTAACGAAAGCGGCGCAATGCAAAATACGATGATGTCTTCTGCTTTGCATCCGGTTTGCTTTATATACGGCTAGTCCACGCTTTGCGCTGTACTCTGGAGCACGTCCGCGACTGCTTTTTCGTTTCGGCGTTCCACGGCGCAGTTCATTTAAAACCGTGCTTGCCGAGCAATTGATTTTCGCAGCAATCGATCGGAGTGAGTATCCAAGTTTTCTTAACTGTTGAATCGCTCCGCGTTCTTCTTGACCCAAATGTTGACCGCGTTTGCGTTCTGATTCCACTGTGATATAATCATGGCAGTCCATAGTGATTGCCTCCTCTTTGGTGATGGTTGTGTGAGAACTCCATTCTACCATTTGAGGAAAAAGTCACTATGGACTTTTTTCTAGGTGTTCAACTTCATTTTACAATCGGCCTATATTTTATTTTAGATAAATAAAATATATTCACATGGATTTAATAATACTATTTCCATATAACCAAGTCAACACTTCTACGCTTTCTCTAAATTATATTTTCATCACGTTTATCCATTTAATTTTATAATTTTATAGTAATACATTTAACTATTCACTGAAAGGTCTATTCATTTTTTTTCGAGATACATCTGGTAGAACCTAATGGTTAACTTCGATTATAAAATGAATTTCTATATTTACTCTATGAATAGCAAAACACTATTGTGAGGCACACCATAACTTTCATGTGCCCAGTAAATCAGATATGCCTCACGCTACCTTTTCGTTAAGACATTCTGTTAATTTCCCCATCACATTATAATCAAAATCATCCTTCAACTGCTTTTAATACCCACAGCAATACTATACATTTTCATTCTTGCTCTTTATAAACGCTACTCTCCATATTTTTTATCACTGAGGCATTTGGGATAAAATGAGCACTCCTGATATTCGTGAATCACGGTTTATCAGTCTTTTCATTTTTTTGTCGCAGCCCGTTCTTTGGATACCAGGATGGTTAAAATACCAAGTGTTACATATCGGCGATTTCTTTATCATGAATATCTTCTTTATGCTACAAAATGGTACACATCACATAAGTAATGTGTACCATTTTTCACAACTTCCTTTAACACTTTAAAGGAAGCATAAAATGACCATCACCGAATTGGAAGCATATCATGGCCACATGGCCAATTTATGGTTCCAGTTACAATCAAGCGTTTCACGAATCGATTCGATTTGGTGGAGGCGAGGAGAATCGAACTCCTGTCCAGAAGCATCACCATATAGGTTTCTCCGAGCGCAGTCTATAATTTAAATTTCGCCCCGTTGCCGCCCATAGACAAGCTGCGCTGGCGCTATCTCGTTAAAGTTTCCCAGTCGGCCCGCGGAGAATGAGGCCTCAGGTATCCTGCATTATGACGTCCTATCCCGCCCCACAGGACGAGGGAGAGTAGAACGTTAGCATTAAGCTGCTAAAGCGTATTCGTTGTTTGCGTTTACTTATTTTCCACCGTGTCAACGGGCTGATGGAACCCCGGCTCGCTGCCTATACCACAACCACCCCTGTCGAAACCAGTACGCCCCCTTTTTAGTATCGAGGAAATGCGCCCATCTCCTCTTCTTTAATTATAACACAGCTTACGCCGCTTGAACACTGGCAATGCGGCATTCATCAACTGCCGTAGCCAATCAGCGGCAGGACTTTTTCGATGCGGAAGAAGACCAGATAGAGATTTTCGCTCTTCGTCTCGTCCTTCGGACAATAACGGCGCAAGGAAAAGAGCAGCTCTGTGTTCATTTCCTCGCGCACGCGGCGCAGGTAGAGACGCTTGCCTCCCATTTTCTCCTTCTCGATGAACAGATAGCACGCGGACGGATTCTCCGTCACATTGTGATGGCTTTTGCGTTCGCGCATGATGAACGCGATCATCCCGTCGTCCATGAAATGCGGCGTCGCATAGACCGCCGAATTAACCACCCCGTGACTGTCGGCCGTAGACAATATGCCATGCCCCTTTACGGCGGCAAAGTACTCTTTCAGTTCCATGACAAGACCTCCTTTGACTTAAAAAGTGTTTTAACCCATTATAAAAGATATTGGCATAAATTTCTATAGATAATCTTTATTATTTAGAAATAACTTTGTATACAATTAAAAATGACCCTGGCTTTTTTTTCGCCAGGGTCATTTTTTATGAAACACTAAGAACCGTAGCCGATCAAAGGGCGCACTTGTTCAATGCGGAAGAAGACCAGGTACAGATCCTCGTCGATCGTCTCATCCTTCGAGCAACGTCGCCGCAGTTTGAAGAGCAGCTCGCTGTTCTTTTCTTCTTTGATGCGCCGCAGATGCAGCCGTTTGCCTTCCATTTTTCCTTCTTCGATAAACATATAGCAGGCGGACGGGTTGTCGACCACGTTATGATGGCTGATACGATGGCGCATGATAAAAGCGACGTTATGCTCATCCACGAAATGCGGCGGCGCATAGACCGCCGAATTGACCACGCCGTGCAGATCGGCGGTCGACAGGATACCATGCCCGCGCGCAGCGGCAAAGTACTCTTTCAGTGACATGATTCATACCCCCTCCATCAAACTAGCCTCTGTCTCCATTATAAAAGATATCGCCAAAAATTTCCAGAAATAATATTTACTCGTTAGAACCGGTAGCGCGTGTTTTAAACCACAGGTACCTAACGGTACCACAGAAGCCGCATTGCGGCTTAACGGTCAAATAACCGTGGCGGCGTTCAGCCGCCTTCGTTTCCGCGCAGCGAACCGTTGCGCCGCAGGCGACTGTGGTAAATAGCAGCGCAAAAAAGCTGTCTTCCACAGGCTAACTTGCCTGCCGAAAGACAGCTTTTCTTTGTTATTCGCGCTGCCGATCGCGCATTTCGCGTTCCATATCGCGCTTGGCGTCTTTTTCGGCCAGATCGTGACGCTTGTCGTAGGTCTTCTTACCGGTCGTCAATGCAAGTTCAACTTTGACCTTGCCGCGCGTAAAGTAAAGTTTCAGCGGCACGAGCGTGTAGCCTTTTTCCTGCACCTTGCCGACCAGCTTGTTGATTTCATAGCGATGCATCAGCATCTTGCGCACACGAAGCGGTTCATGATTGAAGCGGTTGCCCTGCTCGTAAGGGCTGATGTGCAGGTTGTGCAAAAAGAGTTCGCCGTTGTCGATGCGGGCGTAAGAATCCTTTAAGTTCGCTTTGCCGGCCCGCAGGGATTTGACCTCGGTGCCGGTGAGGGCGAGACCGGCTTCAAAGGTCTCGTGGATATGATAGTCATGCCGGGCTTTGCGATTTTCGCTCGCAATTTTGATGCCCGCAGCTTTTTTTTCCAAGGGCTGCGCCCTCCTTTCGTTAGCTTAGTTTTTATTCTTTCGTCTTTTTCGCTTTTTTCGGGCCGCGCCGCCGTTTCTTATGGTGTTTCTTGCCGGAATCGGCCTTCGCTGCCGGTGCGGTCAAATCGAGCAGTTGCGGCGCTGCGCCTTCGATTTTGGCTTTGCCGAGCTTGTCGTCGCGCTTTTTATCGCGCCCCCGATCCAGCTTGGCGCGTCCGCGTCCCTGTCCTTTCTTGGACGGCGCGAACGCTTTGCCGCGCGAGGTATGTCCCTCCTTAAGCAGCAAGAAATCGATCTGGCGATCATCGACGCTGACCCGGTACACTTTGACCTTGACCGCGTCGCCCAAACGATAGACGTTTTTCGTCCGCTGGCCGATCAGGCAAAACTGGTCTTCGATGTATTGGTAATAGTCGTCATCCATCGTCGCCAGGCGCACCATGCCTTCGATGCCGATTTCCAGTTCAACGAACATGCCGAACGACGTGACGCCGCTGACAAAGCCGGGCATGGTTTCGCCGACGAAGCGTGCCATATACTCGGCCGCCTTAAGATCGACCGTGTCGCGTTCGGCCTCGGCCGCCGCGCGTTCGCGCTGGGAGCAGTGCTGTACGAGCGCCGGCAGTTCGGCGGTCAGCTGTTCTTTGCGCTTTTCGGAAATGCCGCCGCTCTGCCAGCTTTCGCGCAGCAAGCGGTGCACGATCAAATCCGGATAGCGACGGATCGGCGAGGTGAAATGCGTGTAAAATTCAGCCGCCAGGCCAAAATGCCCGAGGTTGGCCGCTTCGTAACGCGCCTGTTTGAGCGAGCGCAGCATTACAGTACTGAGCATCCGTTCTTCCGGTCGGCCAATCAAACCTTGGAGCACCTTTTGCAGCGCCATCGGCTTGATCTCGGCGATGTTCGGGATCGTATGGCCGAAGTTATGCAGCATGTTGTTGAGACGGATCATCTTATCTTCGTCCGGTTCTTCATGCACGCGATAGACAAAGGGAACTTTTAATTTGTTCATATGCTCAGCCACGGTTTCATTGGCAATAAGCATGAATTCTTCGACGATCGATTCGGCCAGCGTCCGTTCGCGTTTTGTAACGGCGACCGGCACGCCCTGTTCGTCGAGTTTTATCTTAAGCTCCGGAAAATCAAAATCAATCGCGCCGCGTTTCATGCGCCGCTTGCGCAGAATCGCGCAGAGCGTCGCCATGTTTTCCATGTGCGGCACGAGCTCCTTGTATTCTTCGGCCAGCGCCGCATCCTTGTCGACGAGAATTTTTTTCACGATTGTATAGGAAAGACGACGGCAGACGCGGATCACGCCGGGAAACAGTTCATGCTTCACGACCTGGCCATGCGCGTCGATCTCCATATGCGCGCCGAGAATCAGGCGGTCTTCGTTGGCGTTCAAACTGCAGATGCCGTTCGAAAGACGGGTCGGCAGCATCGGCACGACGCGGTCGGCCAGATAGACGCTGGTGGCGCGGCCGCGCCCCTCGACGTCGAGCACCGAGTTCTCCTTGATGTAATAGCTGACGTCGGCAATATAGACGCCGAGTAAGTGGTTGCCGTTCGCGAGCGGTTCGACATAGACGGCGTCATCGAGATCCTTGGCGTCTTCGCCGTCAATCGTGACGATTGGCAAGTGACGCAGGTCTTTGCGTTGCGTAAGCTCGTCTTCTTTGATCGTCAGCGGCACCCGTTTGGCGGCGTTTAAGACCTCCTCCGGAAAATCGACCGGCAGGCCGTGCTGTTTGATGATCGACAGCACTTCGACGCCCGCCTCGCCCTTTTGTCCGAGGAACTCGACGATGACGCCTTCGGCGCTGCGCCGCGCTTGCGGCCAGGATGTGATCTCCACGACGACCTTGGCGCCGGTTTTCATCTCGCCGACATTGCTCTGCGTGATAAAGATATCCTGTCCGATCCGTTTGTCATCGGGCGTGACGAAGCCGAGCCGCGCGTTGGCTTCAAACGTGCCGACGATGCGGCTGTTGGCGCGTTCCACGATGCGCACGATCTCACCTTCGCGCGACCGTCCGCCCGCCGTACCGCCGCGTCCCAGACGCACGACGACCCGATCGTTATGCATGCCGCTGGCCAGATTGTCGGTTGCGATATAGACATCCTCTTCTTTAACGCCGTCCGGCGGCAGATCAGGAATGACAAAGCCGAAGCCTTTTGCGGTCAGCGTAAGACGTCCGACGACGAAGCCGAGCCGTTCCGGCAGACCGTATTTCCCCTCTTCGCTTTTGCAAAGCGCCGCTTCGTCTTCAAGCTCTTGCAAGACTTCCCAGACTTCTTTCAGCGCATTGCCTTTTAACGCCAGTCCCTCGATCAACGTTTCGGCGCTGATCGCCTTGGCTTTCTCCTCTTTGAAAAAAGCCAGCACTTGTTGGCGCATCTTCATATTGACTCCTCCTTGGCCGCCATCACGGTGGCCTTGCCTTCGGCTGTAACCGTGCCGTCCGGCAATCGTATTTCTCCTGCCATCTCATACATCCGTCCACGCTTTTGCACGATGCGCGCCGTCGCGGTCAGCGGCTCGCCGATCGGCGTCGGTTTCCGGTAGCGTACTTCAAGACGCGCCGTAACCGCATTGAAACCCAACGCATATATATAGCCAGCCATCACTTCATCGAGCACGGTGCTGACCAAGCCGCCGTGCATGATGCCGTCATAACCCTGATGTTCCTGTTTCGGGGTCAGCGTCGTGCGATACTCTTCGCCGACCTGTTCAAATTCGAGCTGCAGACCAATCGGATTCAGCTTGCCGCAGGCGAAACACCAATGATTTCGTTCTTCCATCTTCATCCCTCCAAAAATCGGGTCACGCTTTCGTAGACCTGATCGCGTTCCATATCGAGCGTCACGATATGCCCCGACTTTTCCAACCAGACGATTTCCTTCTCTTGGCTGGCGATCCGCGCATATATATATTCGACGCTTTCCGGCTTCACGGTATGCTCGCGCCGCCCTTGCACCAAAAGCGCCGGTACGCTGACGCGCGGCAAAAAGGATTCCGCTTGCTTAATCAATTCCAGTAAGCTGCTCAGGCTTCTGAGCGGCGTATGATCGTAGTGAACCAGGTAACAATCTTCGATTCCGGCGTAACGCCGCCGTTTTTTCGGCGCATAGCTGCGAAAGATCCGATAGAACGGCAGCCGCGCAATCCGTTTGTCATAGAGAAAAATCGGCGCGCTCAGGGCCGCAACCTTCTCCACCGGCTGCAGCGCAGCGAGACGCAGCGACAGCAACGCACCGAGCGACAGGCCGACGACCTGAACCGAAGCGCAAAGGCCGCGCAACAAATGGTAACCGTCTTCAACGCAGGCGTACCATTGCTGCCAATTCGTCTGCGCCAGCTCTTCGACTTTCGTTCCGTGTCCGGTCAGACGTACGCCGAGCACGGTAAAGCCGCGCCGATGCAAGTGCTCGCCTAAGAGTCTCATTTCAGCCGGCGTTCCGGTAAAGCCATGCACCAAGAGCACGCCGCGCCGTCCGCCCGGCAATAAAAAGGGCTCAGCCCCCGTCATCAGAGCCAACGGCAGCGCCTCCTTCACATAATCGTTAATACTTTATTATACCATAAATAAAGACAGCAAAAAGCCCGGCTTACGCCAGGCTTTTTTACTGTGTTTTTATAACCAATGTTTTCAACAGCACAGATAACAATAACGGAAGAGTGCTTGAACCCCAAAGGCACAAAGCACACTAAGCAACAAGAGACGTTAGAGCAGTCGGCAGATGTCATCTGCCGAAAAAGAGCCGCGGAAGAAAAATATGCTTAGTGTTCTTTTTCGCTGCAGATAATAATCTGCAGCCTAACTACATCAACTTCGTTTTTTCTTTGTGAACTTTGGGTCTTTGTGGTTTAAAAATCGCTCAAACGTTTGGCAGCGATTCCAAGCTGACGGCGAGGTCTTGCGCGCCGCAGGGAACGTCCTGCAGGTCGCCTGCGAAGTAGCGGTCGTACGCACCCATATCGAAATGACCATGGCCGGAGAGGCAAAAGAGGATCGTCCTGGCTTCCCCCGCCTCCTTTGCAGCCAGCGCTTCGACAATCGCGCCCTGAATCGCATGGGCGGATTCCGGCGCAGGCACCAGTCCTTCGGTGCGGGCGAAGAGGAGCGCCGCTTCAAACACTTCTTGCTGATTGTACGCACGCCCTTCGATAAAGCCGTCGTGATACAGTTGGCTCACGAGCGCCGATTCGCCGTGATAACGCAGTCCGCCCGCATGGATGCCGGACGGCATGAAGTTATGTCCCAGCGTATACATTTTCGTCAGCGGCGTCAGTTTGCCAAGGTCGCCGTAGTCGTAGGCAAACGTACCCTTGGTCAGCGTCGGGCAGGCAGTCGGCTCGACGCCGACCGCTCTGACCTTGCCGCCTGCGAAACGGTCTTTAAGAAACGGAAAGGCAATACCGGCAAAATTGCTGCCGCCGCCGCACGCTCCGACAATCACGTCAGGGTAAGCGTCGAGTTTTTCCAGTTGTTTCTTGGCTTCGAGGCCGATAACCGTCTGATGCAGGATCACATGGTTCAACACGCTGCCCAGCGCATAATTCGTATCGGCGCGGCCGGCCGCTTCTTCAACCGCTTCCGAGATCGCGACGCCCAAACTGCCGTGTGAATCGGGATCTTTGGCCAAGAGACTGCGACCCGCTTCCGTCAGATTCGACGGGCTTGGAATCACGTCTGCACCGAAGATTTTCATAAACGAACGGCGGTACGGCTTTTGCTGGTAGCTGACTTTTACCATATAGACCTTGCATTCCATGTCGTAGAAACTGGCCGCAAGACTGATCGAACTGCCCCATTGTCCGGCGCCGGTCTCAGTCGTCAGCCGGGTGATCCCGGCCTGCTTGTTATAATACGCCTGCGGAATCGCAGTGTTGACCTTGTGACTGCCCGCCGGACTGGTTCCTTCATTCTTATAGTAAATCTTAGCCGGCGTACCGAGCGCTTTTTCCAAACCATAAGCGCGCACCAGCGGCGTCGGTCTCCAGATGCGATACTTTTCCACCACTTCTTCCGGTATATCGATCCAGCGTTCCTGGCTCACTTCCTGTTTGATCAGTTCCATCGGAAAGATCGGCGCCAAGTCTTCCGCCTTTAAAGGCTGCATCGTTCCCGGATGCAATGCCGGAGCCAATTTGTTCGGCATATCGGCTTGAATGTTGTACCACTGGCGCGGAATCTCCGCTTCGCTTAACGTCACTTTCTTTTCCATCGTCATGTACCCCCTCAATATTTTCATACTAATAGCTCAAAATATTTTTTAACCACAAAGACACAAAGTACACAAAGAATTTTTCAATTACGCCGTAGTCAGGCTGACGATAACTATCGTCAGCTACAAAGAACACCAAGAACTACGCTTCTTCACACTTTCTTTCGCGTCAGATAGTATCTGCCCCCTGCTTCCTTATCCCTCTTTGTGCCCTTTGTGTCTTTGTGGTCTATAGATTCATCCTTTTAGCAATAAAAAAACTCCCGTCGCTCTTGCTTATGCAAAAGGGACGAGAGTTATCTCTCGCGGTGCCACCCTAGTTGATCATTCTACGAATGATCCTCTCCGTCAAAGTACGGGACAAACAGTCCGATACCCGCTTCCTGATAACGGCGGAAGAATCCCGGCAGCGCCTACCCCAAAAGGCTCGGACTGCATCTCCTGGGCCCATTCCATGAACTGAGCTTTACCGGCCTCCCACCCCCGCCGACTCGCTGAAAATCTCTTTTTTCATGTACTCTTCCCATTCGTCGATGTTATGATTTGCAATTCGTAAACTATCGTCATTTTAACAGAGACGTTATTCTTCTGTCAAGGCACTGTTTGAAATTTTTTAACTACAGATGGCCACTCCATCACAGAAACAGCTTTGTAGCTTAGCAGTTAAAAACTGCAATTCTGTAAGCAAGTTTACTTTTCGCTTTCACATTGTCGCGTCCTTCTTCTCCTGTTTCTTCGTTCCCCAAGCCCCGCGTCAGTGGTTTTACCTGGCCATGGAGGACAAGGATGTCGGACAGGGATTGATCGGCAAGTTCGCCGAAACTGGCGACAGGGAGGTCGCCTGCTGGCAGCGCGCCCGGACGGCGCATTCTGCCTGGAATTTCCGTGGACGCAGCCTGTCATGACCATGTCCAACCCGACGTCCGTTTGGGCCAGGTAAAACCACTGGCGCGGAAAGAGCTAAAGCCAATACTAACCACATCATTACCAAGTTAAATTTGCTAAAGTAAACAAAGGCCACGCTTCTCGCACAAAAAGACGCCCTTGTCAGCACATTGCCGACAAGGGCGTCTTTCCATTTCTTACATATAAAGCAGAGGCGCAATGATCAAGGAAATCGTACCGGCGACTTTGATCAATGGGTTCATTGCCGGTCCGGAGGTATCCTTGAACGGGTCGCCTACGGTGTCGCCGATAACGGCAGCCGCATGCGTCGGAGTTCCTTTGCCGCCATGATGGCCGCTCTCGATGTATTTCTTCGCATTGTCCCAAGCCCCGCCGGCGTTGGACATGAAGATCGCCATCAACACGCCCGCCACGGTTGCGCCCGCTAAAAAGCCCGCCAAGGCTTTCGCGCCCATGATGAAACCAACCGCCAGCGGACAGCCGACCGCCAAAAGACCGGGTACCAGCATTTCTTTAATCGCTGCCTTAGTGCTGATATCAACGCAAGCCGCATAGTCCGGCTTGCCAGTGCCTTCCATGATGCCGGGGATTTCCCGGAACTGACGGCGCACTTCGCCGATCATTTCAAACGCCGCTTTGCCGACCGCTTCCATCGTCAGCGCGCAAACCAGGAACGGCAGCGTGCCGCCGAGGAAGAGGCCGATGATGACGTTTGGTTCGGTCAGGTTGATGACCAAGTGGCCATTCGAAAGTAAATGCCCCAGTTTCGGATTTTTTGTGATTTCCTCACCGAACGCGGTGAACAGCGCCAGTGCGGTCAGTGCCGCCGAACCGATTGCAAAGCCTTTGGCAATCGCTGCCGTGGTGTTGCCGACCGAGTCCAGCTTGTCCGTCGTCTTGCGCACTTCCGGACCAAGTTCCGCCATTTCCGCAATGCCGCCTGCATTGTCGGCAACCGGACCGAACGAGTCTACCGCAACCACCATGCCGGCGGTGCAAAGCATGCCCATCGCGGCCATCGCGATGCCGTAGATGCCAGCCTGGTTGAACGAGACCCAGATCGCCACGGCAAAGACGAGAATCGGCAGCGCCGTGCTGCGTAGGCCATTGGCCACGCCGGAAATGATATTCGTCGCCGCGCCGGTTTCCGAGGCAGCGGCAATATTCCGCGTCGGCTGATGCGCCGATGACGTGTAATATTCGGTAATTGCGCCTACGGCCACGTTGACGACCAAGCCGCAAACGATCGCGATGAAGATGCCGAAGCCCTTATCGCCGAAAATATGAGTAGCCAACCCGTAAGCCAGGGCGGCAGTAATGATATTTGTGCCCCACAATCCGCGATTGAGCGCGGCTTGTGGATCGCCGTCCTCACCGGTACGGACGAAGAACGTGCTGATAATCGCCGCGGCAATGCCGATTGCGCCGATTAAGAGCGGGAAAATGACGCCGTTAATGCCGTACAGCGTATTGCCGATCAGCATCGCTGCAATCGCCGTCGCGCCGTACGATTCGAACAGGTCAGCACCCATACCGGCGGTGTCGCCGACGTTATCGCCAACGTTATCCGCGATAACGGCCGGGTTGCGCGGATCGTCTTCCGGTATGCCGGCTTCGATCTTGCCGACCAAGTCTGCGCCGACGTCAGCCGCTTTGGTATAAATACCGCCGCCGATTCTCGCGAAGAACGCGATTGCGCTGGCGCCAAAGGCAAAGCTGTTGATGACGACCGGATCGCGGAAGATGATGTAAAGCACCGATACGCCGAGCAAGCCGAGACCTGCGACCGACATGCCCATGACGACACCGGCCCGAAAAGAAACACTAAGCGCCTTGTTCAAGCTGCTGCGCGCCGCTTCTGTGGTGCGTGCATTTGCCTTGGTAGTGGACGTCATGCCTACATACCCGGCTACAGCTGAACAAACGGCGCCTACTAAAAAGGACACTGCCAGTTTATAACCCTCTACATAAAACAATACGCAGAAGATGATGACGGTGAAGGGGATCAATGTCTTGTACTGACGGTTCAAGAAGGCCATCGCCCCTTCAAAGATAGCCTGAGATAAATACTGCATTCTTTCATTGCCAGGATCTTCACTTAACACGCTGTTCATACAATATGCTGCAAACAATAATGCCACAATACCTGCCAGTGGTGCAATAAATACTAATTCCATTCTTTTTCCTCCCTTATCATGGTAACCGGAAAAACCGAATCCAAATTTGGCGAAAAAGACCCACTTCTGAACCACTTCTACTACACCTAGCTCAATGGTTACCTAGCACGTTTCCTAGCGCGGCTATATCCTGTTTTCTGCTGCAAAAATTGCTGCTAACGCATCAATTTGGCCAATGCCAACGTAAGAATGACAAACAATGCTCCCAAGATCATGGTCAGTTTGGCTAAGGCTTGATCCATGCCCTTTTTCCGACCGCCGAAGAGAACATCGGCGCCACCTGCGATGGAACCGGACAAACCTTGGCTTTTACCGGACTGCAGTACGACGACGGCAATCAGCGCCAAAGAAACGATGGCTTCTAAAATCATTAATGTGGTAACCAACTTAGTAACACCCTCCTTCCAGTTCATGCTTCTCTTATTTTAGCACATGTAACATTCTTTTGTATACAGTCGCTCTCGCGTTTTCCTAAATTTCAGAATAATCTTTCATAATAACTTTACTCATTCTACTCCCCATATTTGAAATGATTTCCCAGCATCACTTCACCTTTCTTATGACATCTTTACATTGTAATGTTTTAAGGCATTTTTCTCCGTTAGTCGTTATATTTTGAACCACAAAGACACAAAGGGCACTAAGAAAGTGACAAGGCTGCAGATAATAGCTGCAGCAAATAAGAACTCAAAGACGCGCTTTCTTGGAGTCCTTTTGCCCGGCAGATATTTATCTGCCGACTGTCTTTTGTTCCTACTTTGAACCTTTGTGCCTTTGTGGTTCAAAGCATCTTTTTTAAACCAATATCTGGTTGAATAGTTCATACAAACTCGAAAAAGCAGCCCGCTTGCGCGGGCTGCTTTCAGCACTCTTTCTTATCGTCCTGTTGATCTCAGGCAGACGAATCTGCCTGAGGACCGGCCAACAGCGACGACAAAACAATCTTCTATCTTATTTTACGTTGTAGAACACTTTGCGGCCTTGGTATTGGCCGATGATGCTCAGTTCTTCCTCGATGCGCAGCAGTTGGTTGTACTTCGCTACGCGGTCGGTACGGGTAGGCGCACCGGTTTTGATTTGACCGGCATTGACTGCAACAGCGATGTCGGCAATCGTAGCATCTTCGGTTTCGCCGGAACGATGCGAGATGACGCAGGTATAACCGGCGCGTTTCGCCATTTCGATGCAATCGAATGTTTCGGTCAGCGAACCGATTTGGTTTACTTTGATCAGGATCGAGTTAGCGGTGCCGGACTCGATGCCGCGGTTCAGGCGCTCGGTGTTGGTAACGAACAGATCGTCGCCAACGATTTGGATTTTCTTGCCCAGTTTTTCGGTGAGCAGCGCCCAACCGTCCCAGTCGTCTTCGGCCATGCCGTCTTCGATTGAGATGATCGGATATTTAGCGACCAATTGCGAGTAGAACTCGACCATTTCAGCGCCGGTTTTGACAACGCCTTCGCCAGCCAGGTTGTACTTGCCGTCTTTGAAGATTTCCGACGCAGCTACGTCGAGCGCCAGGCAAACTTGCTCGCCAGGCTTGTAACCGGCTTTGGTGATCGCTTCTACGATGACTTCAAGCGCTTGTTCGTTGGAAGCCAGGTTCGGAGCGAAACCGCCTTCGTCGCCGATTGCGGTGTTCATGCCGCGGCCTTTGAGGACGCTTTTCAGCGTATGATAGATTTCAGCGCACATGCGCAGCGCTTCTGCGAAGCTTTCTGCGCCAACCGGCATGATCATGAATTCTTGGATGTCAACGTTGTTGTCGGCATGCGCGCCGCCGTTTAGGATGTTCATCATCGGAACCGGCAGTTGTTTCGCATTGAAGCCGCCCAGGTATTGATAGAGCGGCAGACCGAGCGAGATTGCAGCCGCTTTGGCGACAGCCATCGAAACGCCGAGGATCGCATTGGCGCCGAGTTTGCCTTTGTTCGGGGTGCCGTCGAGTTCGATCATCGCTTTATCTACGCCGACTTGGTCGTATACGTTCATGCCGACGACTTCCGCTGCGATGATTTCGTTCACGTTTTCAACGGCTTTCAAAACGCCTTTGCCGAGGTAACGGCTTTTGTCGCCGTCACGCAATTCGACCGCTTCGAAAATACCGGTCGAAGCGCCGGACGGAACAGCCGCGCGGCCCAACGTACCATCTTCGAGCATAACGTCAACTTCTACCGTGGGGTTGCCGCGGGAATCCATAATCTCTCTTGCAATAACATCAGTAATAAGCATAGTAAACCTCCAAAATTATCTTTCTTATTTTTCGATCAGGCTGACGCCATCCATTTCCTGCGGGGCTTTCAGACCGGCCATTTCGAGAATGGTCGGCGCAATATCCGCCAGAATGCCGGAGCGCAGCTTGACGCCCTTGTGTTTCTCCGAGACCAGCACGAACGGCACTGCATTGGTGGTATGCGCGGTAAACGGTTCGCCGGATGCATGATCGAGCATGATGTCGGCATTGCCGTGGTCCGCCGTGATGCATACGATGCCGCCCTTGGCGCGAATCGCTTCGACCACGCGGCCCACACAGTTATCGACCGTGCGGATCGCAGTCTTTGCCGCATCGAGGATGCCGGTATGTCCGACCATGTCGCCATTGGCATAGTTAAGAATGATCAGATCATGCGTACCGGCTTTGATCTGTTCCAGCAAACGGTCGGTGACTTCCACCGCGCTCATTTCCGGTTTCAGATCATACGTGGCAACCTTCGGCGACGGTACCAACAGCCGTTCTTCGCCTGCGCTCGGCTTTTCATCGCCGCCATTGAAGAAAAACGTCACATGCGCGTATTTTTCCGTTTCGGCGATGCGCAGCTGTTTCAAACCGGCATCGGCGAACACTTCGCCCAGCGTGTTCTTCAGGTACTGAGGCTTATAAGCGACTTCAACCGCAAGATTTTCTTCATACTGCGTCAGTGTCGCGAACTGAAGCGGGAAATGACGGCGTGCAAAGCCGTTAAACTCCGGATCGACGAACACCTGCGTCAGTTCTCTCGCCCGGTCAGGACGGAAGTTAAAGAAGATCACCCCATCATTTTCCTTGATGGCGCATTCCTTGCCGTTGCCGATTACGGTCGGCAGGACAAACTCGTCAGTCTCTCCTTTGGCATAGGACTGTTCTACGGCCTGCTTGGCGCTGGCGGCTGTTTCCCCCTGCCGCAGCACCAAAGCCTGATACGCTTTTTCCACCCGTTCCCACCGCTTGTCGCGGTCCATCGCGTAATAACGGCCGGATACGGTTGCAATCTTGCCGATGCCCAGCTCCGTCAGCTTAGCTTCCAGTGCGGCGACATACTCGATACCGCTTGAAGGCGGCACATCGCGGCCATCCAGGAATGCATGCAGATACACTTCACGCAGCCCCTTCTCTTTAGCCAGAGTCAAGAGCGCATAGACATGATCGATGTGGCTGTGGACGCCGCCGTCAGACAGCAGCCCCATTAAATGCAGAGCGCCGCCCGCGGCTTTGGTCTTCTCGACCACATCGCACAGCACAGAATTGGTGAAAAACTGGCCGTCGCGAATCGCTTTGGTAATGCGCGTCAATTCCTGATAGACCACACGGCCTGCGCCAATATTGAGATGTCCCACTTCGGAGTTGCCCATTTGCCCCTCCGGCAAGCCTACGGCTTCGCCGGAACACTGCAGCGTCGTATGGGGATACATCTCCATGAGCAGATCCATATGCGGGGTCGCGGTCTGCGCAATCGCATTATATGCGTCCTGCTGATCGCCAATCCCCCAGCCATCTAAAATCAACAATGCAATCGGTGCCTGCAATTTAGCCACAATCAATTCCTCCTAAAACTTTACAATCTTGCTGAAACCTTCAGCATCGAGGCTTGCGCCGCCGACCAATGCGCCGTCGATATCGCTTTTGCCCATCAGCTCAGCAATATTGTCGGCTTTTACGCTGCCGCCGTATTGGATACGGACTTTGTCCGCTACCGCTTGGTTGAACTGAGCAGCCACGGTGCGACGGACAAACGCGCAAACGTCGTTTGCCTGGTCAGCCGAAGCAGTCAGGCCGGTACCGATCGCCCAGATTGGCTCGTAAGCGATGACGACTTTTTCTACTTCTTCATTGGACAGGCCAGCAAGGCCCGCTTTGACCTGAGCGCCGACAACGGCTTCGGTGGTGCCGCCTTGACGTTCTTCGAGGCTTTCGCCGCAGCACATGATCGGGATCAGTTTGCCGTCGAGAGCCGCTTTGACTTTCTTGTTAACGCTTTCGTCGGTTTCCGCGAAGTACTGACGACGCTCGGAATGGCCGACCAAGACATATTCGCAGCAAACGTCGCGCAGCATTTCAGCGGTTACTTCGCCTGTGAAAGCGCCTTTTTTCTCGAAATGCATGTTTTGTGCACCCATATGGATGTTCGTGTTGTTCAGCGCATTGGCCACTGCGACCAGCGTGGTGAACGGAGGGCAAACTACGATATCCACGTTTTTTGCATCGGCAGTCAGCTTGGCTAATTCCTGTACCAACGTCACGCCTTCGCTGCTGGTTTTGTGCATTTTCCAGTTACCTGCAATAATCGGTCTACGCATGATTCATACCTCCACTGTTTTGTTATTTTTACTTGTCAGCCAAGGCTGCAATGCCCGGCAAAATTTTGCCTTCGAGATATTCGAGCGATGCGCCGCCGCCGGTGGAAATGTGGGTGATCTTAGCTGCAAGGCCCACTTTTTCCAGCGCCGCGATCGAATCGCCGCCGCCGACGATGCTGGTCGCGCTCGAGGCTGCGACCGCTTTGGCAACGGTCTCGGTGCCGTTCGCAAACGCGTCCATTTCAAATACGCCCATCGGTCCGTTCCAGACAACGGTCTTCGAACCTTCGAGCGCTTTCGCGTAAATCTCAGCGGTCTTCGGTCCGATGTCGAGCGCCATCCACTCGGGATCGATCGCATCGATCGCCACGGCTTTGTGAGCCGCATCCGCCGCGAATTTTTCCGCGATCACCACGTCGACCGGCAAGAGCAGGTTGACGCCGCGTTTCTTGGCCATTTCAATCAGGCTCTTGGCCAGATCCAGCTTGTCCGCTTCCACTAAGGACTTGCCGGTCTGATAGCCTTGCGCCGCCAGGAACGTATTGGCCATACCGCCGCCGATAATCAGCGTGTTGACTTTCGAGAGCAGGTTTTCGATGACGCCGATCTTGTCCGAGACTTTAGCGCCGCCAATGATCGCGACGAAAGGCGCGACCGGATTGGCAACCGTATTGCCGACGAACAGGATTTCTTTTTCCATCAGGAAGCCAGCGACCGCCGGAATGAATTTCGTAATCCCTTCGACCGAAGCATGCGCCCGGTGCGAAACGCCAAACGCGTCATTGACCAACACATCGGCCAGGACGGACAATTGACGGGAGAATTCCGGATCGTTCTTTTCTTCTTCCTTGTGGAAACGCAGGTTTTCCAAAAGCAGAATCTGGCCGCCTTTGAGAGCTTTGGCCTTTTCTTCCGCTTCCGGGCCCACGCAATCGTTGGCGAATAAGACTTCGCGTCCGAGCAGCTTCGCCAAACGCTCCGCTACCGGTTTCAGCGAAAATTCAGGGACAACCGCGCCTTTCGGACGGCCCAGGTGACTGGCCAGAATGACTGCCGCATTTTGCGCGAGCAGGAATTCCAAAGTAGGCAGCGTTGCGCGGATACGAGTATCTTCGGTAATGTTGCCAGCCTTGTCCATGGGGACGTTATAGTCTACCCGGACGAGGACCTTCTTGCCCATGACCACGATATCCTTAAGACTTTTCTTCTCCATGCTTATCCCTCCAAAAAGGGCCACAGCAGAGTGTGACCCTTCTTCTGTTCGTTTTTCAATTACGAAACGACTTACAGACCTTTTTTCGCGATGTAGCCGATCAAGTCGACAACGCGGTTGGAGTAGCCCCACTCGTTGTCATACCAGGAAACGACTTTCACCATGTTGCCTTCCATAACCATCGTCGACAGCGCGTCGATGATCGAGGAATTCGGGTTGCCGTTGAAATCTTTCGAAACCAAAGGCTCGTCGCAGTATGCCATTACGCCTTTCAGTTCGCCTTCTGCAGCCGCTTTCAGCGCAGCGTTGATTTCTTCAGCGGTAGCTGCTTTGTCCAATTCGACAACCAGGTCAACAACCGACACGTTCGGGGTAGGAACGCGCATTGCGAAACCGTTCAGTTTGCCTTTCAGTTCCGGCAGAACCAGAGCAACCGCTTTTGCAGCGCCAGTGGTCGTCGGGATGATCGACATGCCGGCAGCGCGTGCACGACGCAGATCGCTATGCGGCAGATCGAGGATCATTTGGTCATTGGTGTATGCATGCACGGTGGTCATCAGACCGCGTTTGATGCCGTATTTTTCGTTCAGGACCTTAGCGAACGGCGCCAGGCAGTTCGTGGTGCAAGAAGCGTTGGAGATGACGTGATGGTTTTTCGCATCATATTTATCTTGGTTAACGCCCATGACGATCGTGATGTCTTCATTTTTCGCCGGAGCGGAAATGATGACTTTTTTAGCGCCGGCTTCGATATGCGCGGACGCTTTTGCTTTGTCGGTGAAACGGCCGGTGGATTCTACAACCACTTCTACGCCCAGATCGCCCCAACCCAATTTAGCCGGTTCGCGTTCCGCCAAAACTTTGATGCGTTTGCCGTTGACCAGGATGTCGCTGCCGTCAACTTTGACTTCAGCATCCAGAATGCCGTGTACGGAATCATATTTGAGCAGATGAGCCAGCGTCTTAGCGTCCGTCAGATCGTTAACTGCTACGATCTCTACCGCCGGGTTTTTCAATGCTGCGCGGAAAACGTTACGACCGATACGACCAAAACCGTTAATACCTACTTTTGTTGCCATAATCGAATTACCTCCTGCTTGGTTTTAATTTTTATATGCCTAACAACGCCGCCGGACGGCGGCATGTTGCTGCCTAAACAATCTCCCGGATCGCTTTCGCGCCTGCCTCATCGGTGATGAGGACGTCCTGGCCTCCCGCTCTGGTTACCGCGACGATGGCTTCGGCTTTGCGCCGTCCGCCCGCTACCGCAATGACAAGTCCGATTCCCGCCAGGTCATCCAGGTGCAGCCCCAGGCTGCTGGTAATATAGATTGCCTTACCCTCGAGGGTAAAATAGTGTCCCAGAACCTCCCCCACCGCGCCGCTGCTTTCCAGTTTGGCAATGAATTCTTCGTCAAAACCGCGTCGCGCCGCCATTTCTCTGGCCTGCCCGATGCCATTAACCAAAATGTCCGCTTGTTTGATCAGTTCGGTCACTTCGAGAATGTTGCTGTTCTTTGCCCAGACCGGACCGACCATATCTTCGCTGACGCCTTCCGGCACATGCAGCAAACGGTATCGTCCCCCCAGTTTGTTGGCCATCGCCGCCGCAATGGTGTTGGCCTGGTATTCCACCCGTTCGCCAAGACCGCCTCGGGCCGGTACCACTGTGGTACTGGTTTTATTGTAATGGATGGCCGCTGCGACTTGGGCCATTAAAGACCCGCCGCTGACCGCCACCGTCATATTTTCCTGCAAGCACTGATAAAGCATTTGCGCCGCCGCGCGTCCCAAATCCTGATTGACGCCGCTGTCGGCTTCGCAGTCGCCGGGAATGATCATCACCCGCTTTAAGCCGAGCTTTTGACAAAGCTCCGTCTCCAACGCGCTCAGGCCATGCAGTTCACGGACATACTCGGCCAGTTCAAGAACCAACTGCTGCCCTTCCGGCGTGATCGTCATGCCAAGCGGCGATAAATCAATCAATCCCGCCTGTTTGAGAAAGTCGATCTGCGCACGCACGATTCGCTCGCTGCGATCCATCTGCGCCGCAAGACCGCGTCGCCCTACCGGACCGACATTGGCGATGTGGCGCAGCAGTTCATAGCGCTGCGCTAAACTTTCCACCAGCTCTGGAGCTATCTTGCGTTGTAATCGGACCACTTGATTCCACATTTGCTCTCCCTGGGACTTTTTATGTCCCCCTGGAACGTTTTATGTCCCATAAGCATAAAAAAATATATGCCGGTATTTTTATTTCCTCTATCGCTCTCTTTCTTAGTTTCGCTATTGGAAATAAAACTCCTGCCGCCAGACGAAGAAAATTAAATATATACAAAATACCAAATAATTACATAATCAAAGATAAAAATACGAAGGCCCTACGCAAATGCCATAGGCGGCAGATGCGTTTCGCAGGCCTTCGTTATTTTATTTTACCAACTAAAACGGCGTTTAGCGCGCGTTGGTCTCACCACGGTAGACCAGACCGCGACTGGTGTCAACCGTGACAATGCTGCCGTCGGTCAGGCGCTCGGTCGCGCCATCGACGCCGACCAAGACCGGGATGCTGCAATTGATGCCCACGATCGCCGCATGCGACGTCAGACCGCCTTCTTCCGCGATAACCGCGGAGGCTTTTGCCGCATAGGCCGCCGTTTCTTCGTCAACGCCGCTGATGACCAGAATGTCGCCGGCTTTGAATTTCGTCTGAACGTCTTTGAACGAATGCGCTACGCAAACTTTGCCGGTAGCGGAGGTTTGGCCGATGCCTACGCCGCGCAGCAACACATTGCCGACCACATGAACGCGCACCATGTTCGTCGTGCCGCTCATGCCCATCGGCACGCCCGCAGTGATGACGACCAAGTCGCCTTCTTTGACAACGCCGGATTCCAGCGAACTCGCCACTGCCTTTTCAACCATCTCGTCGCTGTTTTTGACCGCGCCGCGCAGAATCGGCTGTACGCCCCAAAGGAGCAGCATTTTACGCAGTGCGGATTCGCTCGGCGTAACCGCGAGAATATTGGCTTGCGGACGATACTTCGATACCATGCGGGCGGTGTAGCCGGTAGTCGTATCGGTCAGGATCGCAGCGGCGTTCAGTTCTTGCGCGATTTGCACCGTCGCGTGGCTGATCGCTTCCGTCGTAGTGCGCTGCGTCGCTGCGGTGATTTCCTTGTATTTCAAAGCCGCTTCGGTACGCATTGCAATACGCGCCATCGTCTCAACGGCTTCTACCGGATAATCTCCCTGTGCGGTTTCGCCGCTCAGCATGATCGCATCGGTGCCGTCCATGATCGCATTGGCAACGTCGCTGGCTTCGGCGCGCGTCGGACGCGGATTGTTGACCATCGATTCGAGCATCTGCGTCGCGGTGATAACCGGCTTGCCGGCCTTGTTGCATTTCTCGATGATTTCTTTTTGTACAAGCGGCACTTCTTCGGCCGGGATTTCAACGCCCAGATCGCCGCGCGCAACCATGATGCCGTCGGAAACTTTGATGATCTCGTCGACATTCTTTACGCCTTCGGCGTTTTCGATTTTAGGGATGATCAGCATATCCACGCCGGCTTCTTCAAGCAGCTTGCGAATCGTAAGCACATCGGCCGCACGTTGTACGAACGAAGGCGCAACGATGTCCATGCCCAATTTCGCGCCGAACAGTACGTCGGCAATATCCTGCTCGGACAAAGGCGGCAGGTTCAACGCGACGCCCGGTGCAGCAACGCGTTTACGGTTGCCGATGCCGCCCGTATTGAGTACAGTCGTGTGAATGTCGTCGCCTTCGATCTTGTCAACATTCAGGCAAACAAGGCCGTCAGAGAGCAGAATCTGGTCGCCGGCTTTTACTTCCTGCGGCAGATATTTATGATTGACGGAGCAAATTTCAGCCGTACCTTCCACATCGCGCGAAGTCAGGATGAACTTTTGATCCTTTTTCAAAACGACTTTGCCTTCTTTGAAGAGGCCGAGACGCATTTCAGGTCCTTTGGTGTCGAGCAGCAACGCAACCGGTTTGCCGACTTTGGCCGAAGCGGCGCGTACCATTTCGATGCGGACGCCGTGTTCGGCGTGATCGCCGTGCGAAAAGTTGAAGCGGGCGACATTCATGCCGGCTTCGATCATTTTTTCCATAATTCCCGGTTTTTCAGTGCTGGGCCCTTGCGTACAAACGATTTTAGTTTTTTTCATCATGCTTTTACATACACTCCACTCATTTATTTTGTTGTTTTGGCAGCTTTACGTATGACGTCATAGACCTCGTCTTTCGCCTCGATAAAGCCATTGAGATTCACGCGTTTCATCAAATCGGCCTGTCGGCCGACGCGGTCGGTCGTTTCCATGAACGCCGTCTTGAGATCCGCGAGCAGCTTGGCGTCTAAGCCGCCGCGCGCCGCAATCGCGTCTTTCGGAATCGGCTCGGTGCGCGCGAGGATCGTCAGGCCTTGTACCTTAGCGCCGTGCGCTTTCGCCGTATCAAAAGCTTCCGAGTAGGTTCCTCCGGCATCGACGACGCCTTCGAGGATTCCGTCGATAACCCGGTTGTGACTGCCTAAGAAAGAGGTCTCGCCGAAGAACGTATCCGGGTTTTTCCCCTGTTCCAACAGCATCGCCCGGGGGTATACATACCCGGACGCCGACTGGCGGTCTACAAAGGCAAAACGTTTGCCCCGCAAGCTATCCAACGATGCAAATTCATTACGCGCCACAATATAACCGATATAGGAAGCATTGTTGTTGACCACCGCCGTTACCAGCGGAATGACATTGCCTCGTTCCTTAGCGGAAACATAGGCAAAAGGAGAAAACCAGCCTACATCGATCGTTCCGTTGAGTAAAGAACGTCCCAACGAATCATAGTCCGAAACGATGATCACCCGGGCCTGTCGGCCGACTTTTTTGGCAACTTCCTCTAAAATCGGGCCATACGTTTCTTTGATGATCTTCGGCGAGGTAAACGGATTAAAACCAAATACCAGTTCATGCGGCTTCTTAAACAATACGGCCACTTCCTGAATCTTGTCAACCGCACGCGTCATCTCCGTCGTGAATTCACTGATTTCATCGATGCTTCGTTCCTGTTGACCGATGCTGGCGAGCGCTTCTTGCGTGCTGCCGGCGATTTCGACCGTACCGTTGCCGATCGTCTCAACCGCGATCGCCATCTGTTCAGTTGTCGACTGTTGATCGGACGAGAGTTGGCACAAACGGCTGACCGTCTCTTCGATGCTGCGCACCGTGCCCACAATACTGTCCATGCTGGATGCGGACTGCTGCGCCATTTGTTCCATGCCGTCAATTTTCGTCTTGCCGGCCTGCATGCTCAGCGTGGCGTTATGCGTTTTTTCCGTGATATCTTTTACCGTAGTTTCGACTTCATGCGTAATCGCTTCGCTCTCGCTGGCCAGTTTGCGCACTTCCTCGGCTACGACGGCAAAGCCGCGCCCTTGCTCGCCAGCCCGGGCCGCTTCGATCGCCGCATTCAATGCCAGCAGATTCGTCTGGCTGGCAATGCCTTGGATTTTACCGACAAACTCGCCGATCTTCTTGGTCGCAGCGTTCAGCTCTTCCATCGCCGTTACCGAAGCCTGCACAACCTGCGCCACTTCGAGCATCGTACGACTCGACGCTAAAATCGCCTGCTGGCTTTGCGCCGCCATTTCCGACGATTCGCGGCACTGTTTCATCGCATCGCGCGAGGCGTTGGCCACGACGGCCGAATTGGCCGCGATTTCTTCGACGCCTGCCGAAGTCTCTTCCGCACTGCTGGCTGTCGTTTCGCTTTCGCGCGCGATCTCTTTCGCCTTGTTCGCTAATCTGTTGAGCGCCGTGCGACTTTGACCGACCAACCATGCCAATTGCTGCGAAATAAAAGATAAGTTCTCGGCAATATCATACATATTGGCATCGGGACAATCATTGCTCACTGACGCTTGCACCAGGGACGCCGCCGGGCGTATCTCTTTTTCTCCCGTCTCCGGCGTTATACCCTTGAGCACTGCCGCCGAGATTCCCGCAAGAATCACGACGAGCAGCATACTCCACAGACTACCGACAGACTGCGTCAGCCATACGGCCAGACCGCCCGTCACCATGATCGCCGCCAGATGGAAAAACATCACCTTTCTCCCGTTCACTGGTAATCCCCCTTAACTTTCTACGAATTTAATATCGCATTTTTAGCTTAGGTTCCTCTGGAGATCGATAGGGGTTCGATAAGCATTACTTTTTCGCTTCATACGCCTGACGCAGCAGGCTCATTGGATGAATCGCCTTAACGCCGGCGCCATGCGTAATCTGCAGACGGCAAGTGCCGCAATCGCAAACCGCAGTGTCCACGCCGCTTTCTTTGATCGTTTCAAACAGCTTTGCGCCTACAGTCATTGCGATGTCATACTTATCCGCTTTGAAGCCGTAGTTGCCCGAGATGCCGCAGCAGCCCGCATCAGCATTTTCGACTTTCAAACCAGGAATCATTTCCAGCAAGTCAAGCGCCGGCAAGCCATAGCCCTGCACGCGCAGATGGCAAGGCGCATGGTACATATAACGATGGTTGACCGTACCGAACTCTTTGTTCAGACGACCTTTTTCTTCCAAGTTCAAAAGGAATTCCGTCGCGTCGTACAGCATCTTGGCATTTTCCGCCAGTCCTTCAATTTCGAAGAGTTCCTGGTATTCCTGTTTCAGCATCAAACCGCAGCTGGTGCAGCATGTGATCACCGGAATTCCCTTGTCGGTCCATTTCTTCATGATCGCGGTATTCTTCTTGGCGTTTTGCTCGCACTCCTCCAAATAACCGGTGACCAAGAGCGGCGAACCGCAGCAGACAAAATCCTCTTCGACGATCACTTCATACTTATTAGCCTGCATGACGGCAACAAAATCCATGCCGACTTGCGGATCCTGATAGTTAATGAAGCAGCCGGGATAAAAGACCACTTTGTCCTGATAACTGGTTTGCTTCAGGGCTTTGAATTGCTTGATGAACGAAGTGCCCGCATAGGTCAGCGGCAGCTTATCGGAAATGCCGATCGCATTCATCACGCCGAATGCTTTACCGACCTGCATGCCAAGGTTGGCAAAGAAAGCGCCGCCCGGCAATGCACTGATCAGTTTACCCATTTTTTCGCCGTGTCCCAGCATCTCGTCGCGCATCGATTGCTTGCGCGTCTTAAAGTACTGCGCCCGCGCCTTCATGTTCAGCGTCGAGATCGGCACGCCGGACGGGCAGGCCATATCGCAGTTTTTGCAGTTCGAGCAATACTCGAGCGAAGGTTCCACGTCGTCTTGCGACAGACGCATCCGTTCTAAGGCAGGGCCCATCATTTTAGGGCCGCGAAATTTGCGCGTCGCTGCCGTTACCGGGCAATGAGAAATACAAGACGTACAAGCTGTACAACTATCTGGATTGATATCATTATGATGTTTGCTCATTTTTCGTTTCCTCTCCTTACACCGACATAGCTGCTTTATAACCGGAAGCCATTGCCACGCCGTTGCCGGATTTTTCAAAGCAGAAATCGTAGCCGCACAGATTGCGTCCGGCGATGAAGACATTATTTAATAAAACCTTGCCGTCGGCATCTACGGGACGCATCGTCTCATCCACTGCGATACCGATTTTTTCAAACGGTTGGGCCTCATTGGAGAACATTTGGAAATTGGACCAGTCTTCCTGCGTCGTCGGCGCTGCAATCGGCAGGTTGAACACCGGCTCGAGCGCCTGCCCCGGCTCCGCCACCAGACCGCCGCCGTAGAAACCGCCGCTGGCCAGGATGAAACTCTTCGCCTGGTAGGTACGTTCGCGATCAATCGCTTCCGTGACAACGGCCGTGCATTGGCCATTTTCCACAATACCGCGCGTAACTACCGCGTGCTCGACGACTTTGACGCCCAGTTTCTTCACATGATTGAGCATCATGATGCGCAGACGGTGACCGGTGATGCCCGGCGGAACGACAACGCTTTCCACAAATTTGCAGTTGAGCGCTTGCTCCAGCTCATCGCGTACGGCATGACTCGGCGCAGTGCCCAGCACCGGCGCAATCACCGCAACGCTGCCCGGTTTGATCGTAGCGCGCAGTTGCGCGACGAACGCCTTGCGGCCTTCGGCGCTGTCGAGCCAACGTGCGATATCGAGATTGGTCACATCGCGGCCAGACGGCAGCTTCGGATCCACCATCAGCATTTCATATTCCTGGTCATAGCCCGGCATGTTGCGCAGGTTCTTCGCCACCAAATGCGGATAAAAATCCTTCAGCGCTTCAAAACCAATGATGTATGCCTTGGACGCATTCTTCAACGCGCCGGTATCCATCGTCATCGGCACCAGACAGGTCGGTTTGAGCGTACCGGCTGCGGTCGGAATCCATTGCTGTTCGTCCAGACTGCCTTTGTACGCGTACCCTTCCTCTTTCGTCAGTTCAAGAAAGAACTGGACCGCTTCTTCGAGGCTCTTTTGACCAATCTTATTATACGGATGGTCAGCCGCAACGGACGACAAACC
This sequence comes from Negativicutes bacterium, assembly GCA_963667825.1. GTDB lineage: Bacteria > Bacillota > Negativicutes > SG130 > SG130 > Azotosporobacter. The sequence continues at coordinate 1,117,170 of OY764022.1, forward strand.
GGCTTTCGGATTGGCCACCGGTTTACCGTTTTTGTCATAGCCCAGCACGTCGACATTGCCGCTGGCAATCGATAGCGTGCCTGCTCCTAACGATAAGACGGTAACTTTTTTCCCGCGTTTAGCGGCAACAGCGGCAGCCATCAGGCCGGAAAATCCGCCGCCGATTACAATTACATCATTTTCCTTCATCGCTGATCGCTCCATTTATGTTTAAAGTTCCTTCGTAAATTCCGCGCGTCAATTGCGTTTCGCGCATCACGTTGCCCCACAGGATCGGACGGATGCCCTTCCAGCGCGCTTGCAAAAATTCCTTGAACAAAGCTTGCGTGTCTTTGCCCCAGGCCAAACCGGCGGCATCGACCGCGCCGACGCTGCGGAACGTGCAGAATGCGCCCTGGCAAGTGCCCATACCCATGCGCGTCTTACGGCGCACATCGCTCAGCATATGGCTGGTTTCATCGGCCGCAGCCTCTTCCACTTCGGCCATCGTGACGTTTTCACATTCGCAGAGCAACTGGCATTTTTCCGGATTGTCCTGCATGCGCTTGACAACCTTTTCCAAACCTTCGGAACCAAGGCGGGACGCAGCCAGTTCGGTACCGTATGCCGGGAAATATTGCTTCGCCTTGCTGATCAGCGCCGGCGACGCGTCTTCGACGAGCGGCTCTTCCGCCGTGCGGCAGGCCGTCTTGTTGTTCAGGTACTGGCAGACCAGGTCCGTCACTTTTTCCGCCATCAGGCGGTAGGTGGTGAATTTGCCGCCAACCACGCTGATGAAGCCTTTCAGGCCGTCATGCGCATGGTCAAGCGTCACGAAACCGCGCGACGCGCCGCGTCCTTTGGCGTTCGGATCCGCGCTGTAAAGCGGACGGGTACCGGCAAACGCACGCAGCATCCGATAGCTGTGAATGTCTTCAAACAACGCTTCGCCGATCTTAAGAAGCTCTACAACTTCTTTCGCGGTCGGAACATTGTCATCCGGATTCTTAACCGATGCCGATGTGGTGCCGAGAATCGTAATCGAACCGTGCGGCACGAAAATATCGCCGTCGGACGCCGGGCGCAGACGGTTCACGATACGACTTGTGATCCGGTGATTGAATGCGACCAAGGTGCCGCGGTCCGGTTGGACATTAACGTCAATGCCCGCCAGATGCGCAATTTCGCCAGCCCACGAACCGGCCGCGCTAACGACAAATTCACAGGCGATCTTCGTAACGACGCCGCTTAGCGTGTTGCGGACCGTAATCCCGGTCACTTCGCCATTCGTTTGTTCGATGCCGACCACCGTGGTGTACGTCATCACGCGTCCGCCGTATTTACGGGCGGAAGCGACGTTTTGCCAAACCATGCGAAAGCCGTCGATCGCAGCATCCGGCACGCGGTAAACCGCTTGTATCTTAGGGCTCAGGTTGGGTTCTAAGCGGCGCGCTTCTTCCACGGAAATAGGAATCGTGGGAATGCCGACGTTCTTACATGCTTCCAGCCATTTGCCTTCAAAGTCTTCTGGATCTAAAGGAGTCCGTACAAAGAACCCTTCGGTTTGCTCGACGCAATGTCTGCCGATTTTTCGTAAAATCGTGTTCTCTTCAATACATTCTTTGCCTGCTTCGGCATCTTTTACCGCATAGCGTCCGCCGCTATGCAAGAGTCCATGATAACGGGAGCTTGTCCCGTAAGCCAAATCCTGCTGTTCAACCAGAACAGCATCAATACCGCGCATACACAGGTCGCGCAGGATACCAACCCCAGTGGCGCCGCCACCAATGACAACTACTGTAGCCTTTTGCATCGCAATACCCCTTCTATGAAATTAAATAACATTACCCATGTTTTTAATTATTTCGCCAGAAAACCAGGCCATTAATAAGATAATGGCCTAGCCTCTCGCATTTTTTCTTCTCAAAGATGTATACTATTCAACATCTTCTGCGAAAATCCTGTTTCACTTTTCTTTTTTTCGACGCGTCATCTGTCAATCATTACATAAGCATTCATTTCATAAAGACAAAAGGACAGAGGGAATCCCCTTGCATCCGCATGATTCGCCGAACGCAAAGGGACTCTCTTTCACTTTAAGCCCTTACGACTTATGCAGTTAAGGGGATATTAGTCAACCCAATCCATCGAGCGTTTAACCGCTTTTTGCCAGCCTTTGTAAAGAGCTGCGCTTTGATCGCCAGGCATTTTCGGCTCGAAGCGATTGTCCAGCTTCCAGGTGTGCAGCAGATCATCGGTCGATTTCCATACGCCGACTGCAAGACCAGCCAAGAAAGCCGCGCCCAGAGCAGTGGTTTCGGTAACTTTAGGACGATCAACCGGCACGCCCAGAATGTCAGCTTGGAACTGCATCAGAACGTTGTTGGCAACAGCGCCGCCGTCAACTTTCAGAGCCTGCAATTTAATGCCGGAATCCAGTTCCATTGCACTGAGGACGTCCTTCGTTTGATAAGCCATGGAGTCCAAAGTAGCGCGGACAACATGCGATTTGGTGGTACCACGGGTCAGACCGAGGATCGCACCGCGAGCTTTCATATCCCAGTACGGAGCGCCGAGACCAACGAAGGCCGGTACAACATACACGCCATCGGCGTCTTTAACTTTTTTCGCAACATACTCGGAATCAGGCGCTGCTTCGATTAAGCGCAGGCCGTCACGCAGCCATTGAACTGCGGAGCCAGCAACGAAGATGCTGCCTTCCAGAGCATATTCCACTTTGCCGTTCAGACCCCAAGCAATGGTGGTCAGCAGGCCGTTTTTGGACTCATATACTTTTTCGCCAGTATTCATCAACATGAAGCAACCGGTGCCGTAGGTGTTTTTCGCCATACCAGGCTGGAAGCACGTTTGGCCGAACAGGGCGGATTGCTGGTCGCCAGCAGCGCCGGCCAAAGGAACAGCCGCACCGAAGACCGATACGTCGGTATTGCCATACACTTCACTGGAAGGACGAACTTGCGGCAGCATGTTAGCCGGTACGTTCAAGTAGCCCAGCAGCTTTTCGTCCCACTTCAGGTCGCGGATGTTGTACATCAGCGTACGCGAAGCATTGGAGTAATCCGTTGCATGCACTTTGCCCGCACTCAGTTTCCACATCAGCCAGGTATCAACGGTACCGAAAAGCAGTTCGCCTTTTTCGGCTTTAGCGCGAGCGCCTTCTACGTTGTCCAGGATCCAAGTAACCTTGGTACCGGAGAAGTAAGCGTCGACAACCAGACCGGTTTTTTGTTTGAATTCAGCTTCGAGGCCTTTTGCTTTCAGATCGTTACAAATGTCCATCGTTTGACGCGATTGCCAGACGATTGCATTGTAGATCGGGCGGCCAGTCGTCTTATCCCAAACAACCGCGGTTTCGCGTTGGTTCGTGATGCCGATCGCAGCGATATCGGACGGTTGGAGGTTTGCATTGTGCAGCGCTTCTTGCGCTACAGCCAATTGCGTAGCCCATATTTCATCTGCGTCATGTTCAACCCAGCCAGCTTGCGGGAAGATTTGCGTGAATTCTTTTTGTGCGACCGCAACGATATTGGTTTGGTCGTCGAATATGATTGCACGATTACTAGTAGTACCTGCGTCAAGCGCCATTACGTATTTTTTAGTCATTTTAAAGCGTCACTCCTCTTATTTTCTCTTTTTCAAAACAGGAATTACGTGGGTTTTCTCTTTTAACTCACCATTTGCTTCAAAAGGAACCGATACGAGATACCTTAGTTACTACTTATACCAAACCGATCGCTCTGCAGACCACGAAGGCCAGCGTAGCGCCGAGCATTGGTCCAACAACAGGAATCCAGGAATAACCCCAGTCGGAATCGCCTTTGCCAGCGATCGGCAGAATGAAGTGAGCGATACGCGGGCCAAGGTCACGCGCCGGATTCAACGCATAACCGGTAGGACCACCCAAGCTCAAGCCCAATGCCCAGATCAGCATAGCAACCATGTACGGGCCAACGCCCGCTTGGAAACCTTCTTTACCCATTACGCCTTTGCTGAAGATAATGAAGATACCGATCAGCAGGAACGCCGTGGCCAAAATTTCGCAAAGCAGGTTAGCCGTCGTGTTACGGATAGCCGGACCAGTCGAGAATACAGCCAATTTCAAACCTTTGTCAGCAGTAGGCTCCCAGTGCGGCAGGTACATCAGCCAAGTGATGATGCCGCCGGCGATGCCGCCGGCCATTTCCGCACACATGGTAGCGATCGCGCCGCCCCAGCTGCCGTAAGTGCCGAACGCCAATTGTTTGAACAGGGTAACTGCAGGGTTCAAGTCAGCTTGCGGAGCTCCGGTAGCGATTGCGCCGAAAACGCCAAGTAAAACTGCCAAAGCCCAGCCTGTAGTAATAACGATCCAGCCACCGCCATTACCTTTCGAATCTTTCAACAGGACGTTAGCAACAACGCCGCAACCGAAGGTCAGCAAAATCATCGTTCCAAAAAATTCACCAAACAAATTTGTCATAAGTCCAATCCTCCTCATATTTTGTGATACCGGCGAAAAAGTCCCTCCATCAATAACCAATAAGTCCAAATGACACGTCCTCTGTTCTACCACCACCTTTCACAGCTTGCTATCTAGATAAAAAAGAAGTCCCGTTTCAAATCGCTGCGATTGACATCACAACGCCAATCACAGCAAAATAAAACGGACTTCTCTTCATCCCTGTCCAACGATATTCCATTACAGTCAGCGTCAAAGCTGCGGCGCGCAAGTATAAACACTCGACGCCAGACCGGTTAGTTGCATCATTCACTGCCGCATCGTTTTACACTTTTCGTAAGACAAATCCGGTTCCCTGTAGGAACATCGACCCTTGTGCTGTAGCAATCGATTGGTTGTCATTAGTGAAAACTCGCTAAGATCAATCAAACATCGACTTTTTCTCTGTAGGATAATTTCTCCGCGTTCCTGCTGATATCCTGCTCGAATTTACCGAAAATTGAAAAACATTTATCGACATAAAACTACATCCATGTGAAATTATTCGGTTACTTCGCTTTTGACTGAATTCAGCGACTTCTTTTTCAGGCATAAAAAAAGAAGTCAGTTTCATAGACCGCCAAGCGATCACTTGCGGTTCGATAAAACGGACTTCTCTCCCTTACGGACTCTAGCCCACTATTGCTTTGTCAGGAAACCACGAACGCTTCCGCCTTATCGGACTTTTAAAACTTTTTTAACTTTCTCTTTGTTACATTTCGTCATCGTTTTCTATTTTCCTGCTCTGCCTTTCGATTTTTCCTGCACATTTTCAAACGATTGGCAAAATAACAATAACAGCCTTGCTCGATCAGGTCAGCAAGATGTCCTTCCACAATTCCTGGCGACTGGTCGTCACCGCGGCAATGCCGTTTTGCACCGCATGGTTCACATCATCCATCGTACGGATCAATCCGCCTGCCAAGACCGGCAGCCCGGTTTCATCCTGGATTTCTTTTACGACGCTGGCCGGTACCGATCCCGGCAGCACTTCAATCGCATCCGGTTTAAAATTGCGGATCAGATTCAATCCGGTGCGCAGCGATTCCGAATCCATCAGGAACAAACGCTGTACGACAATCATGCCCTCTTCTCTGGCAAAACGACAAAGATGCGATTTCGTCGTGATAATTGCGGTAAGACCCAAGCGAGCCAAAAACTTGATGCCCGCTTTGTCCTTTCCTACGCCGTCAAACAAATCGAGATGAAGCACGATTCGCTTCTTATGCTCCTGCGCCTGCGCTAAGAGCATCGGCAGGCTGTTGATATCGCCGAACAGCAAAACAACGCTGGGGGAAACCGTCTGGGTCAACGCCGCCTTGAAGTCATCCATGGAACGTGCCGCCGGAATAACCGGACCACTAGCTAAAATTTTAAGAACATCTAAAGACGCCAAGATATGCACCTCTTTCTCCAAATTTCAAATTCCGCCTGCCTAAAGCAGCAAAGTTACTGCTTCATCTTATCACAGGGTTTCGGGACTGGCAACCGTCAGTATTCCCGCTGAATGCTATGCACGCCGGGAATTTCAACCAACTCGCTCGTCATGTCATTATAAGGTAATTTCTCCGGCGCTTCAAGAATAAAATGAATAATCAGCCGCGCTTCATTTTGATCGATCCGGATGTCGCGGATGCTCACGCCGTACCGACCAAGCAAACTGGTGATTTTTCCGATTTGTCCCGGCGCATCCAACGTCAGGATCGCCAAATGCAAAAGTTTGCCATGATGCTGCTTTTCAATGCGCTGCAAGATCGATAAGGTCACGAAGACCAGCGCCGTCGTCATCAGCGCCCCCATATAATAGCCGCACCCGACCGCCAGGCCGACGCCAGAGACGACCCATAGGCTGGCCGCCGTAGTCAGTCCCTTGATATTCGGCCCTTCCTTCATGATGCTGCCGGCGCCGAGAAAGCCGATGCCGCTGACAACCTGCGCGGCCAGCCGCGCCGGATCGGCATTCGTCATTCCCTGCACCGATTCATAGAGTTTGATCGATAAGATCATGATCAGGCAGGAGCCTACACAAACCAAAATATGCGTCCTCAGTCCCGCCGCTTTTTGGTGCGACTGCCGTTCGTAGCCGATCAGCCCGGCGAGCAGCGCCGAGACCAAGAGTCGGCTTCCCATTTCCCATTCAATCGACATCTGCGTTCTCCTCTCTTTCTGTCATTTTTATCATTCTACCCTTTTGCTGAAAATTCCTTGTTTTCATGCTTGCACGTCTCTTGACACGCCGCGCGCCGTGCGTTATGCTTTAACCAACATATGAATATATGTTCATATATAGGAAAAGAGGGGATTCTAATGAACCGTGAAGAGTGCGCCGCTTGCGAACAATTATGCGAGCATCCGCACATCATTTGCAGCGCCAAACAGCAACTGCCGGATGATGCTGCGATTCGAAACCTGTCCGAACTGTTCAAGCTGGTCGGCGATCCGACCCGCCTTAAAATCCTAACGTTGCTGCAAAGCCACGAACTTTGCGTCTGTGATATTGCAGCCGCACTGAGCATGGGGCAATCCGCGATCTCGCATCAGCTTCGCCTGCTGCGCGGCGCCCGCCTTGTCAAATTTCGCAAAGAAGGAAAATCCGCCTGGTACTCTCTGGACGACGAACATGTGCTGCGTCTGATTTTGCACGGTTTGGAACATGTACAGCATGATTGAAGAAAGGGGGCGCGTTACGATGAAAGAAGCAACCGTTTCCACTTACTATGTTTCGGATTTAGACTGCGCCGATTGCGCCGCCAAACTCGAATCACGCATTGTTTCACTGCCCGGCGTGACGCAAGCTTCGCTTAATTTTGCCTCTTCGCGTCTCATCGTGCGTCACAGCGCAGCAAGCGCGACGATCGAAAACGAGATCGTGCAGGCCGGATATAAGGTGCGCCAGGCTGCGCCCGTTACGGAAACGAACAAACGCTATCGGGTCCCGCTCGTTGCCGCATTCAGTTTTGCCGTCGCCTTCGCGCTCGAACTGCAAAGCTTCCTCGCGCTGAGTACGGCTTTCTATTCGCTCGCCATCGTAAGCGGCGGCTTTTCGATTGCGCGCAAAGCGTTCTACAGTCTTCGCAGCTACAGCATCGACAGCAATTTCCTAATGGTCATCGCCGTCTTCGGTGCGGTCTCTATCGGCCAATGGAGCGAAGGTGCCGCCGTCGTCGTTTTATTTTCGCTCGGACACGCGCTGGAACATTACACGCTGGATAAAACGCGCCGCGCCGTGGGCAATCTGATGGCGCTGGCGCCGGAACGCGCGACTTTGCTTTCTGAAGATGGTCGGCAGCAGGACGTCGATGCCCGCCAAGTCAAGCCCGGCGAAGAAATTCTGATCCGCCCCGGCGAACGCATTCCGCTCGACGGTCAGGTCAGAGCGGGGATTTCCGCCGTCGATCAATCGCCGATCACCGGCGAATCGCTGCCGTGTGAGAAAGAGCCGGGTGCGCCGGTTTTCGCAGGCAGCCTGAATCAAAACGGCGCCCTCTATGTAACGGTCAGCAGCGCGTACCAGGATTCGACGTTGGCGTCGCTTGCCAGGCTCACGGAAGAAGCGCAAAGTAAGAAAGCGCCGATCCAACAAGCCATCGACCATTTCGCCCGTTATTACACGCCGTTTGTGATTCTCGCCGCCTTATTGACGCTTTTACTGCCCTGGCTGTTTTTCCAGGAACCGTTTTCCCTTTGGCTCTATAAGGCTTTGCTGCTGCTTGTCATCGCCTGCCCCTGCGCACTGGTGATCTCAACGCCGGTCGCTGTCGTGGCCGCGCTCGGCAATGCATCGTCTCGCGGCATCCTGATCAAGGGCGGCGTCTTTCTCGAAGCGTTCGGCAAGATACGCAGCCTGGCGTTTGACAAAACCGGCACGCTGACGCATGGCAGTCTCAGCGTAACGCAGGTCATAAGCGACGGCAGCGTAACGGAAGAAACCATCTTATCGCTGGCCGCAAGGCTGGAAGCCGCCTCGGAACACCCGCTCGCGCGCGCGATCAGAAACGCCTGCCCGGATCAGCTTCCGGCCGATGATTTTCACGCACTGCCAGGGCTCGGCGCCGTCGGACGGATCGATGGCGTGCATTATCAGATCGGCTCGCCGCGTCTGGTCGCCGATCTTCTGCGCGGCAATGCCTTAGAAGCGTCGGTCGCTGCGGCGATGCAAGAGGGCAGCAGCGTCGTTTGGCTGAGCAACGAAAGTCGCCTGCTCGGCGCAATCCTGTTTCGCGACAGTCCGCGTCCGGAAGCCGAGGCAACGCTGCGCGAACTAAGGCATTTGTTGCCCGGCGCCATCGTCCTCCTGAGCGGCGATCAGCCGTCGACCGCGGCCGCCATCGGCAAGCAACTCGGTTTATCCGACATCCGCGCCGGACTGCTGCCGGCAGAAAAGGTAAAGGAACTGCGCAACCTGCAGTTGCAGCATGGCCGCGTCGCGATGATCGGCGACGGGATCAACGACGCACCGGCCTTAGCCGCCGCGGATATCGGCGTCGCGATGGGTACCGGAGGCAGCGACGTCGCGCTGGCAGCAGCCGATATCGCACTGGCCGGCGACGATCTCAGCCAGCTGCCGTACCTGATCCGGCTCAGTCGCCGGACAATGCGCCTGATCAAGCAAAATATCGTCTTCGCTTTACTCCTAAAAGCCATTTTCATTATCGCCGCTTTCAGCGGTCACGCCACCTTGTGGATGGCAGTCTTCGCCGACACCGGCGCGACGCTGCTCGTCGTCGCCAACAGCATGCGACTGATGAAAGAATCTTAATTGAACCACAGATGCCTGCGGCATCACAGAAGCCGTACTGCGGCTTACCGGTTTCTAAAAACCAATAAATCGCAACGCGATTTCTGTGGCGGCTTCGCCGCCTGTGGTTCAAAGCGTATTTTAAAAAAGCTGTCTCAAACAGGCAATTTAAATGCCCATTTTGAGACAGCCTTTTTTCAACTCAATATCTCTTACGACGGCTGGAAGTAGCAATACCCATTTCTTCGCGATACTTTGCTACAGTACGTCGTGACAATTTAATGCCTTTGCCGTCGAGCAGTTCCGCCAGATCCTGGTCGCTGAAAGGGCGATTCGTATCTTCTTTGGCGATCAGTTCGCGCAGGCTTTGCTTGACGTTGGCCGCCGCCATATCGGTTCCGGAGTCGGTATGCACCGGCGTCGGGAAAAAGCTGCGCAAGCTGAGCAGACCGCGCGGCGTCGCCGCGTATTTTCCAGCAATCGCCCGGCTAACCGTCGATTCATGTACGCTGACGATTTCGGCGACTTGGCGCAGCGTCAGCGGCTGCAGGTAGGCCGGTCCATGATCGAAGAATTCGCGTTGCAGTTCGACGATCGTCTCCATCACGCGAAACAAGGTCCGCCGCCGCTGTTCGATGCTGCGAATCAGACCGACCGCCGCCTGCAAGCGGCCCGAGACGAATTTTTTCAGATCCTCGTCGCCGTTTTGCACCATGCGCCGATACGCGGAATTGATCGTCAGACGCGGCACCACGGTATCATTGACCAGAATCACATACTGATCGTCGATTTTTTCCACCGTAAGATCCGGCAACACATAGTTGGCGGTGCTGCCGCCGAAAGCCAGCCCCGGTTTGGGATCGAGACGGCGGATCAGATCGACTGCCTCCTGCACCTTGAGCGGACTGCATTTCAGCTTGAGCGCCAAGGTACGGTAATGCCCCTGGCCCACTTCATCGAGATGCGCTTCCACCAATTGCAGCACCAGTGGATCCGAGCACTCCTGCTGCCGCAATTGAAGAAGCAGGCATTCGCGCAAATCGCGCGCCGCGACGCCGACCGGATCGAAACCCTGCAGCAGAACCAATACGTTTTCCACCTCTTCCGGCGTTACGCCGATGCGTTCGGCCGCCTCGGCAACGCTGCCCGACAAATATCCGTTGTCGTCGATGCAGCCGATCAGATATTCGCCGATGCAGTTTTCCTTTTTATGCAAAGACAGCAGACTCAGCTGCAATTCCAAATGTTGATGCAGCGTGCTTTCCTGGCTTAAGAAGCGTTCCAGCGGATTGCCGTTGTCTTCCCGTTCGATTCGCCCGCTGCCTTCTACAGCGCTGCGCTCGCCGGACTGCAGGTATTCGGCCAGTTTCACGATATTTTCCGGCGAAAATTCTTCGCGTTCTTCTTCCATTTCCAGGACAGGATTTTCCAATAATTCCTGCTCCACCATGGTCGCCAATTCCAGCGCCGGCAACTGCAAAATGGCAATCGCTTGCCTTAATTGCGGCGTCATCACCAGTTTCTGGCTGAGATCCATGCGCAGGCCATATTCCATTTGGGGCATGATGCGGTCCTCCTCCAGCCTCTCAGAGACCGTTGCACGACACAAATTCTGCCGAAACAGTCTCGTCTCAACAAATTCGCGGCAGCAAATCCCCCAGCGGCATATCGAGTATCCGTTCTCCGCCCACCAGAGTCTTCAGCACCACCCGGCCGGGCAATCCATTGCCGACCGTACCAATGATGCTCGCGTCACCGCTCTTTGCATGTTGCTGCAAAATATCTACAACTCTTTGACTGTAAATAGATTCGACGCAAATCAGAAATTTCCCTTCATTCGCTAAATATAAAGGATCGAAGCCCAACAGGTCTGCCGCGGCGCGGACTGCCGGGCGCACAGCGATCGCCTCTTCTCTGATCGTCAGCGCCACGCCGGACTGCTCGGCAATTTCATGTAAGGTGGTCGCCAGGCCGCCGCGCGTCACATCGCGCAGCACGCTGATCTGCGGCACCGCCTGCAGCAATTCTTCAATCACGCCATTTAAGGGCGCGCAGTCACTGTGGATTTCTTCCGGCAAAGTCAGGCCATGCCGCTGCGCCATGACCGTCATCGCATGCTCGCCCAGGCTGCCGCTGAGAATGATATCCTGCCCCGCTTTCGCGAGACTTCCGGACACCGAGATTCCGGGCAGGCGTTGTCCGATTCCGGCCGTCGTGATATAGATCCCGTCGACATTGCCGCGTTCGACGACCTTCGTATCGCCGGTGACGATCTGAACGCCCGCCTCTTTCGCCGCCTGCGCCATCGACGCTACGATTTCACTCAGCTCGCGCCGGGAAAAGCCCTCTTCGATGATGAACGCCGCGCTAAGATAGAGCGGTTTCGCACCGCAGACCGCGATGTCGTTGACAGTGCCGCAGACCGCGAGTTTCCCGATGTCGCCGCCGGGAAAAAAGCGCGGTTTCACCACGTATGCATCGGTAGAAAAAACCAGCTCGGCGCCTGAAATCTGCACCAGCGCGCCGTCGTCCCTCGCCGCCAGGGCAGCGTTCTTGAACGCGGGCAGCATGATCTCTTCCACCAGTTCCTGCGTCAACAGGCCGCCGCCGCCATGCGCCAGCAAGATCAAATCTTCTTTCATGCGCCTTCGCCTCGTTTCCCGTAATTATACCAGGCGCTGCAAGCGCCTTCCCGCGATACCATGCAGGCTCCGACCGGCTTCAGCGGCGTACACTGCCGCGCAAAAAGCGGACATTGCTTCGGCTGCAGGCGGCCCTGCAAGACCAGACCGCAACAGCAGCCTTTCGGCTCCACCGCAGGCTGCGTCTTTGGCTGCAATACGAGTGCCGCATCGTACGCCTGGTATGCGGGGCGCAGGGCGAGTCCCGATTCTTTTAAGCAGCCGAGACCGCGCCACTCGACATCGACCGGCTGATACACATCCAGCAAAATCTTCATCGCCTGCGGATTGCCCTGCGGCAAGACGACGCGCCGGTACTGATTCTCCAGTTCCGCCCGCCCAGCGGCAATCTGTCTTGCCAGCGCATGAATCGCCGTTAAAATGTCCAACGCTTCAAAACCCGCCGCTACGCTGGGCAGCGCAAACTCATCGACTAAAAAGCGATACGGTGCGAGACCGATGACCGCACTGACATGACCCGGCAGCAAAAGACCGTCGAGAGAGGCGCCTTGCGTCAGTAAGCTGCGTAGCGCCGGCGGAACGGTCTTATGCGCAGAGAGCAGCAAAAAATTCTCCACGCCCGCTTGTCTTGCCGCAAGCAGCGCCGCCGCCGCGGTCGGCGCAGTCGTCTCAAAGCCGACCGCAAGAAAGACGACCTTGCGCATGGGCTCCTGCCGCGCAATCGTCAATGCATCAAGCGGCGAAACGACAACCCGTACATCCGCGCCCTGCGCCTTGGCTTCGGCCAGACTCTCGCACCCGCCCGGCACGCGCAGCAAATCGCCGTAACTCGTAAGGATGACGCCGGGCTGTTTCGCACAGGCCAGCGCCGCATCGATGTAATTCGCAGGCGTCACGCAGACCGGGCAGCCCGGTCCGCTGATCAGCTCGACCGCATCGCCAAGCAGCTGCCGGATGCCATGGCGAAAGATCGCCACCGTATGCGTGCCGCACACTTCCATGATTCTAATTTTTCGCCCGCCAGCGAGTTTTTTGATCTGCGTCGTCAGAATGGCCGCCGCGCGACCGGTTTCCTCAGCCGTCAACATCTGCATATTTTTCCAGCTCCCGCCACAGGGCCAGCGTCTCTTTCGCTTCCTGTTCATCGATACGCTGCACGGCAAATCCTGCATGCAGCAAGACAAAATCACCGACCTGCGCCTCCGGCAGCAGCATCAGGCTTGCCTCTCGTCGCACGCCGTTGATCTCCAGCGTCGCCATATATTCCTTCCGCTCTACAATTCGTCCCGGTATCGCTAAACACATGACTCTTCCTCCTTCAATCGCAAAGCGGCAATCCAGGCTTGCCCCAAAGACAGCCCGCCATCGTTGGCAGGTACTTGCTGATTGCAGTATACCGCAAAACCATCCTCCGGTAAACAGTTCAAAGCCCGTGCCAGCAGATGACGATTTTGCCAAACGCCGCCGCTCAGTAAAAGGGTGTTGAGGTCCGTTTCGCAGCGCAGTAGAAGCAGCATCTCGCGCAACGCTTGAAAGAGCGTCAAATGAAAGGACGCCGCCAGATAGCCGATCTCTTTTCCGGCAAGAACGCCTTCTGCCAAATCTTTGAGCAGCGGCAGCAGATCAATCTGGCGCGGCGTTCCCGGCAAGAGGGCATAACGCAGCAACTCGCCCTCGCCTTGAACCGCCTCGGTCAGCAGTCCCGCCAAATGACCCTCGTACTGATTCTCCTGCCCCAAACCCAAGATGACCGCCGCCGCGTCAAACCAGCGCCCCGCGCCGCAGGCCGGCACGCCCGCCAGACCTTGGCGGACCGCCTGGCGTAAGACCGGCCAGCCTGCGGGCAGCTCCAGCCGAATCGGCCACGCGGCCGGATCATCGCCGTACAGTTCGCTCAGGATCCAGGCCGCCAAGCGCCAGGGTTGCCGAACGGCCTGTTCGCCGCCCGGCAGCGGCAGATAGGAAAAATGAGCCAGCCGTTTAAAGGAAGCACCGCTTAACGCCAAAAACTCGCCGCCCCACAGGCTGCCGTCCGTCCCGTAACCGGTACCGTCAAGCACGACGCCAAGCGCCGGGCCGCTGAGTCGATGTTCGGCCAGAACCGAGGCGGCATGCGCATGATGGTGCTGGATCGGCACAGCCGGCAGCGCGGCTTTGCGCCAGAAGCGCTGCGAATGATAAGCCGGATGCAAATCATACGCCAGCGCAGTCGGCTGACAATCGAGCAGTTTCTGCAGTTCCTTTTGCTGCTGGCGATAATTTTCCTGCGCGGACGCTTCCGCCAAATCGCCCATATGGCCGCTCAAAAAAGCCAGTCCGTCGGCGGCCAGACAGAAGGTGTTCTTCAAATCGCCGCCCGCCGCCAGAATCGTCCGCGTCGCCGTCAGGCAGGAAACAGGCTGCGGCGCAAAGCCGCGACTGCGCCGGATCAAGACGGTGCGCGTCGCGACGATCTGCACGAGCGAGTCGTCAATCGGCCGGACAATCGGGCGGTCATTCAGCAACCACGCATCCGCCAGACCCCGCAAGCCATCGCGCATATCCTCATCGCGATACAGCATCGGCGCGTCGGCGTCGTTGCCGCTCGTCATCACCCAGACGTCTTCTTTTTCGAGCAGCAGCGCATGAAGCGGCGCATAAGGCAGCATCACGCCGAGACGCCGCTGTCCGGGCGCGACGCCCTCGGCCAGGCAAGCGCTTGCCTGGCGCTCCAATAAGACGATCGGGCGCGCCGGACTGCGCAGCGTCTCTTCCTCCTGCTGCGAAAGCAAACAAAGTGCTCGCACCGTCTCAAGACTGCCCGCCATAAGCGCGAACGGTTTCACGAGACGCTTCTTGCGCCGACGCAGCTTCAAGACCGCGTCCGCCTGCCGGGCATCGCAAGCCAGATGGCAGCCGCCGATCCCCTTGATCGCCAAAATCCCGCCTGCGGCGATCAATTGCCGCGCCGCCTCGACCGCCGCCTTGCCTTCACTGCGGCTTCCGTCCGCTCGTTCCAGCCAGTACGAGGGACCGCATGTTGGACAGGCGATCGGCTGTGCGTGAAAACGACGGTCCGTCGGGTCTTCATACTCTTTGCGGCACTCCGGACAGAGCGTAAAATCCGCCAGTGAAGTATGGGGCCGGTCGTAGGGCATTTGGCGGATGATGCTGTAGCGCGGACCGCACTGCGTACAGTTCAGGAACGGATAGCGATGACGCCGCTCGGAAGGATCGCGCAGTTCGCGCAGACAATCCGGGCAGGTCGCCAGATCCGCCGCCACCCAGGCGCGTCCTTCGCGTTCGGCCTGGCTCGGCAAGATGACAAAGCCAGTTTCCTCTCTTTCCGCAAGCAACTGCGATTGCAGCGCGCCGATAAGCGCGGCGGGCGGCGCTTCTTCTTGCAGCGCATGCAAAAAAAGGCCCAGGTCTGCATCTCGCCCCTGAACCTCTATTGCTACGCCCTGCTTATCATTGCGCACCCAACCGCTGAGTCGGTGCGCACTCGCCAAACGGTAGACAAAGGGTCGAAAGCCGACCCCTTGTACGATACCGCTTATAAAAATTTGCAAACGAGGCATACGACCGCCTCCTTCAGATATTGGCTCATAGCCATTAGCCGTTTCCGCCCACAGCCAGCAACTTTTCGCCGTTACCCCTCAAGCGCGCGGATCGCCTGGATCATGATCGCGCATTCGAGACGTTTCTTCTGCAGCTCACAGCCGATTTCATACGGCTGCTCGATCG
Organism: Negativicutes bacterium; assembly: GCA_963667825.1. Taxonomy (GTDB): domain Bacteria; phylum Bacillota; class Negativicutes; order SG130; family SG130; genus Azotosporobacter. The sequence goes on from OY764022.1 coordinate 1,132,753, forward strand.
TGCCGTGGAACTGATGCGCATTGGCATGGCAGCCGCCGCTGCAATAAAGACGCGCCCAACAGGTACTGCAGGCTTCTTTCTTCATCACGTGCGTCTGGCGGAATTGTTGCGGCAGCGCCTGATTCTGCACGCCATTAAACACGTCGCCGAGTTTGAACTCTTCCCGCCCGACGAATTGGTGGCAGGGATAAAGATCGCCTTCCGGCGTCACGGCCATATACTCATGTCCCGCGCCGCAGCCGCTGAGCCGCTTCGCGACGCAGGGACCGTTGCTGAGATCGAGGTTAAAATGGAAGAAGTCAAAGCCGTTTCCGGCCTTGCGCCGCGCCAGATAGGCTTCGGCGAGCTTTTCATATTCTGCGAACAGTTGCGGCAGATGTTCTTCACAGATCGCATAATCGACATCCTGTCCGACGACCGGTTCGACCGACAGCTGGCTGAACCCGGCATCGGCCATCGAAAGCACATCGGCGGCAAAATCGAGGTTATGCGCCGTGAACGTACCGCGCAGATAATAGTTCTGATCGCCGCGCGAGCGAACCGCCGCCTGCAGGTTCGCCAGCACTTTGTCGTAGCTGCCGACCCCTTCAGTGAACGGACGCATCTTGTCGTGCACTTCTTTACGGCCGTCAAGGCTGAGCACGAGGCTGATCTCATTGGCATTAAGATATTCTGTGATTTCCGGCGTCAGCAAGACGCCGTTCGTCGTCAGCGTGAGTTTGAACTTTTTGCCGGTTTCCTGTTCGCGGCGTCTGACATGTTCGATCGCCGCTTTTACGGTCGGCATATTCATCAGCGGCTCGCCGCCAAAAAAATCGATTTCGCTGTTGCGGCGCGAACCGCCGTTTTCAATGATAAAATCGATCGCCCGGCAGGCGACTTCCGGCGACATCAAGCCGCGGTCATGGCCGAAATCGCCGGTTCCGGCGAAGCAGTAGCCGCAGCGCAGATTGCAGTCATGCGCCACATGCAGGCAGAGTGATTTCAGCAGCGGTTTTTCCTGAAACGTGGTCGGAATCGGCAGATCCGGCGAAAAGAGACGCTCCGCGCTCACGAGTTCCGCCAGTTCATCCAGTGCCTCGTTCAATTCGTTGAGAGGATACGCCCCCGCTAATGCCTGTGCGGCGACTTCACGGTTTTCACCGTCGTATACGTCAAGCAGGTCATATACCATCTTGTCGACGATATGGACTGCCCCGCTGTTGATATCCAGTACGATATAAAGTCCGTTGAGAAAAAACTTATGAATCTTCATCTTCTTGCTTAATTCCTTTCATTTTAAGAAAACCGCTGCGCGGTCTTTTGGCTAACGATGGGATTTACGCTGGAGTTTTAACACACAAAACCCCATGCCAGGGTCCCTGGCATGGGGTTTCCTTGCAGCCTACTTCTGGCAGACCTGGTTGCCAACGGTGCAAGACGTCTTGCAAGCCGACTGGCAGGAAGTTTGGCATTCGCCGCAGCCGCCGGTGTGTACCGTCTGTTGCAGGGAAAGCTTGTTTACCGTGATGATGTGCTTTGCCATCAATGTATCCCTCCTTGCCGAAATAGTTCACTGCTTTCATTGTACTGTTTTTTTCTTCAATAATCAATAGTCAATCCGCTCCGTCCAGTCCTTTTCCTTAGCGAAAGAGGTTTCTCCCGTCTCTTTCGGCTGATGCCAGCTGACGGAAAGAATTTTTTCTTCCTGCTCAAAACGACAGCTGACGCTGCAGCTTTCCCGCTCGCCGCTTAGCGCCTTGTCTTTGCCAAACGCTTTGACCGCTTTCGTCTGCAGCACTTTTTCCGCGACCGCGCTAAGAATATCCGCCAGCACTTCGTTCTCCATATCTTGCGTCACTTCCTCATTTTCCGCGCCATAGAGGATTTGCACCAGATCCGCCAAGAGCAGCTTCGTGATTAAAACCCGGAACTCGGCATACTGCGGCGAACAAATCGTCAGGCTGGCCCGTTCGACCCGCTCCTTTTGCAGCGGCACTTGCAACGGCTCCTCCACACAGCAACCGCCCTCCAACAAAGACATGTTTTCAATGGTCTCGATCACGGCTTTCTGCAAAATTCCGCGCCGTTCCTGCATCGTTTTCATGCCTGCACCTCCTTTTGCCTTCCCGTTCGTAAGACGAATTCACGTCGTTTGTCCTTACGCTGTTTTCAGCTCATAACAGCCACTCGCCGCGGCCCGGCGACGATAGCAGCACCGCTCCGTCACTGACGCGCACGGTAACGGTACGGCTGTAATCGGCCCCGACATCTTCCGCCGCAGCGCCAAGTCGATAGTACTGCAGCGTCTCGCGCACCGCCAGAATATTGCGTTTGCCGATCGCGAAAAAGCTTTCATGGTCCTTGATCGTAGCGCCGCCTGCAATTTTGATGATCATATCGCTCGGACGACAGCCGAACTGCGCCATGTTTTCTAACAGGAGCAGGACGCCGGTATCGGCAAAACGAGCCGGTTCGCGCCTTGCCAGTTCTCTGTTGAGCTTCGATTCCGGCAACGCCAGATGCAAGAGCGCCGCCGCTTTGATTTTCGGTGCAAAGGCGATCACGCCGACGCAAGAGCCCAGCGCGAAAGTACGGATCGAATCTTCTGCGCGATTGGAACATTTTAGTTCGCCCACTCCGACAATCAGCATGCTCATGACCATGCACCGCGCAGGCAGCGCACGATCGAAGCGGCAATGCCTTCGAGCGGCTGCACCACTTCCACACCGCCTAGATCGTCGGCGACCTTCGGCATTCCGTACACGATGGAACTGCCCTCATCCTGTCCGATCGTCTTCGCACCGGCCTGGCGCATCGCGACCAATCCCGCAGCGCCATCGACGCCCATACCGGTAAGGATCACTCCGACCGCGTTGGCCGCCGCGGCATGCGCAACCGAATGGAAGAGCACATCCACCGACGGGCAATGTCCGTTCACCGTAGCGCCCTCACTGCACTGTACAATATAGACGCCGCCGGAGCGCCGCACCGTCATATGCTGTCCGCCCGGCGCAACCAGGACCTGCCCCGGCCTGACGCAGTCTCCGTTCTTCGCTTCCGCGACTCTTAAACGTCCCTCCTGATTCAGACTGTCCGCAAAACGCCTGGTAAAAGCGGCCGGCATATGCTGTACGATGAGCATGCCCGGCAAATCGAGCGGCAGCTCGCGAATCAGCCGCCGGATCGCTTCCGTGCCGCCCGTCGAAGCGCCGATCGCAACAATTTTTTCGCCTTTGCCGCCGTTTTTCACTTCGTCTTCCGACCTGTCAGAGAGCATCTCCCTAAGCAAAACCGAGTCAGCCGTGCCGTTTGCCCGGATTTGTTTCATCCGCCCCGCCCCCTTTGCACGCAAGCGTCACTCGGCGCAGTGCGCCTTCCGTCTCGCGCCGCCGCTTCAGCCGCGTGCGATTTTCTCCAGCACTTCAATGATTTCATCGATATTCACCGGTTTGCTGAAAAAATAATACGCACCGTAATTGACTGCGGCAATCGCCGTATCGACATCGCCGTAACCGGTCATCAGCAACACCTTCGCCGCACCGTTCTTGGCCTTGATCAAACGCAGGACCTGGATGCCGCTCAAGCCCGGCATCTTCATATCGGTAATGACAGCCTGATGCTTCGCTCCGTCGTAGGCGGCCACCGCTTCTTCCGGCGTCGTATAAATATCGCAGCTATGTCCGGCCGGTTCAATCACGGCCGCCAGACTTTCCAAACAATCCCGGTCATCGTCAATCAGCAAAATATTCATCCTGCTCGCCGCCCTCCTTTCCGCCGCTGGCGTCTTCAGCCCCGTTTGAGAACAGGCAGGCGAATCGTAAACAACGCGCCGCCGCCCGCCCGATCCTGCACGTTGATCGAGCCGTGCAGCGAACGAATGATATTGTTGACGATCGCCAGCCCCAATCCCATGCCGTTCCCCGCCCCTTTCGTCGTGAAGAACGGTTCGAAAATCCGCTCGCGCAGGCTGTTGTCGACGCCCGGGCCGTTATCGGCTACTTCCATCACGACGCAATCGTCCTGACAAAACGTCTTTAAACTGATTTCCTTGTCCGGCTTTTGCAGTTTATCCAGTTCCTGCATTGCATTGATCAGCATATTAATGACCGCTTCTTCCAAGCGTTTGGCGTCCGCATTGATCTGCGGTAATTCGGCGGCAAACTCACGGCGGATGCTTATGCCGTGCGCCTGCATCTGTGCGCCGACCAGCTCCAGTGCATCGTATACCGCCTGGTTGCAATCGCAGACGCCGTCTTTGACTTCAACCTGGCCGGAAAACACGCTGCGCAGATGCTTGATGATATTGTCGATGCGGTTTACCGCGCCCGAAATCTTTTGCAAACCCGTCATCAGCTTTTCCATTTCCGGCGCTTTTCCTTTGTCCTGCCAGTATAAGAAACCGTCCGCCGCTAATTTGATCGCATGCAGCGGCTGATTGATCTCGTGCGCGATGCTGGCGGTCATCGCACCGAGCGATGCCATGCGTTCCGCTTTTTCCGCCATCTTCAGCGCCTGCAGACGGTCGATCTCGGCTTGCTTCATATCGTTGATGTCGTAACAAGCGCCGATATGACCGGCGAAATTCCCTTCTAAATCGTAAAACGGCATTCCCATCGCCACGATCCAGCGGTATTCCATGTTCTGGGCGCGCAAACGATATTCGACTTTAAACGGCGTCTGCCGTTCCATATTCTCACGGTACACCAACTGACAAAGCTGACGTTCCTCCGCATGAACGCCTTCCAACCAGCCAAAACCTTCCTCTTCCGCCTTGCTTCGTCCGGTAAATTCGAGCCACTTCTTATTAAAGTAATCCAGCTGCCCGTTGCGATCGGCCCGCCAGATCAAGGTCGGAAAATCCTCGAACAATTGGATATAATAGTTTAACGACTGGCGTACCTTTTCTTGCGCTTCATGCCGTTCGGTAACATCTTGCTTGATCGCAATGAAGGCGCTGATTTCCTTGTCCTCATCGAGCATCGGCGTAATGCTCATCTCCTCGACGTACAGACTGCCGTCCTTGCGCCGGTTGACGATTTCTCCGCGCCACACGTTGCCGCTCAAGATTCGCCGCCACAGCTGCTGGTAAAAATTCTTGTCCTGATAGCCGCTCTTGAAGATCGCCATGCTCTTGCCGGCAAGTTCCTCGGCCGAATAGCCGCTGAGGCGGCAAAAAGCCGGATTCGCCCACTGGATCACGGCCGCGCAGTCGGTGACGACGATGCCGTCGCCGGCATGCTTTACAACCGTCGACAGCAAATTCACCCGTTTGCGCTTTTCCGCCGCTTCCAGCGCGACCGCGGTCTGACTGGCAAAATGCTCAATCTGCTGCAGCAGCACCGTATCAAAATACCGTTCCTGATTCGAATAGAGATTGATCGTACCGATCACGTTATCGCGGCAGATCAAAGGCACTGAGGCAATCGTACGAAAGCCGAACTGTGCGGCCCGCTCGCGCCACGGCTTAAAGTCGGGATGGTCGACATCGAACAGCTGCGTACTGGCGCTGCGAATGCTCTTGCCTGCCGGTCCCTGGCTTTCCGGTCCTTCAGACCAGCAGACCTTTATATCTTCCAGATAATCGACGCTCTCCCCGGCCCAGGCCTGCACCGTGAGCGAACCGGCCGCCTCCTTGCTGCCCACCCAGACCAATTCCAACTGATAGATATTGACCAGCGAGCGGCAGATCAGCTGCAAAATCTCCTGCGCCGGTTCTTCCGTCAAGACGCGCATCGCCACTTCATTGAGCAAAAGATGGCAGACATTGCTGCGCACCAGATCCGTTTCAATTCTGCGCTGTTCTTTTTCGGCCGCCTTGCGGTCGCTGATGTCGCGCACCACGCTGACGATATACGCTTCGCCATCGAGCATGACGCCCTGACTGCTGACCTCTACCGGAAAAAACGTACCGTTCTTGCGGTAATGAATCGCTTCAAATAAAATGGAGCCGCTATTCGCCTGCTTCATCTGTTTGCTTATCTTTTCGATTGAATCCTGACGCCGCAATTGATGGATGCTCATACCGACCAATTCTTCGCGCGTATAGCCGTATGTCTGCAGGGCAGCCCGATTCACTTCCTGAAACAAACCGTCCGGATTGATGAGAAAAACGCTGTCGCGCGCATATTCGCCCAAATACCAGCGGTAATCGCGCCCCTTGACCGTTTCCTCTTGCATACGCTTCACCTGCCTTTTTTCAGCTTGCCGCGTTCCATTCGCGCATAAAAAGGAGCAGAAGAAAAGAGTTTATTTTTATCCCTTCGACGTTATTCCATTTTTTACCTGCTCTTTTTTTCGCGCACGTTGAAACTAAAAGCATCCCAACCGGCTTTGCCGATCAGGATGCTTTTATAGTTGCAGCGCCAGTTCTTCCAGTTTGCGCAGCCGGTGATTGAGGCCGGAACGGCTCACTTTTCCATCCAGCAAGTCAACCAGTTCCTGCAGGCTCGCTTCCGGGTGCGCGATGCGCAAGCGCGCGGTCTCCTGCAGCGCCTTCGGCAGTTTTTCTAGTTCCCCCCGGCTGTCTAGGCGCTGAATCCCTGCCGCCTGACGTACGGCGGCATTCACTGTCTTTTGCAGATTGGCCGTTTCGCAGTTAACCAGCCGGTTCACCTGATTGCGCATGCCTTTGACCACTCTGACGTTTTCAAAATCGAGCAGCGCATTATGCGCGCCGATAATTTGCAAGAACGCGGTGATCGCGTCGCCGCCCTTCAAGTAGACCACATAATCCTGTTTGCGCTCGGTCAGGCCGACCGGCAACGAGCAGCCCTTCATCACCTTCGCCAGCGTCCGGGCGAAATCCGGATTGGCGCTGACAAGTTCCAAATGATAATCGCCTTCCGGCCGATTGACCGAACCGCCGCCGAGAAAGGCGCCGCGCAGATACGCGCGCCGGCAGCATTGCTTCCTGAGCAGCGGACTGTCCTGGCCGATGTTCAAGCCTTCGCCGCCGAGGATGCCAAGCGAGAGCAGCACCTCTTTCACATGCGGCGACGGCGTGACCTTAACCAGGTAACTGTTGTTCTTTTTCAAACGTCGCGCGCGGCTGACCACGACTTCGGTGCGCAGCGAAACGCCGCGTTTGATCAGGCTCAGTACTTTTCGGGCGACCGCGGCATTTTCGCTGGTAAAATTCATGCCAACGCCGCCGCCGCCGAGCACCATCGCGCCGCCCATGCGGAGCAGCGCCGCCAGTTCGGCCCGCTGACAGCAGGTACTTTCTTCATTCAGGCGGGCCAGTTCATTGCGGACTTCGGTAGAAAAGGACGCCATCACTCCAACTCCTTGCTGCCGCTTTTTTGCAGTTTCTTCAATTGATTGCCCAGCAGATAATAATCGAGTATCCTGACGCCTTCCGGATTCGGCTTGCATTTATAGATCGTGCCCATCAGCGTACGGCAGAGTTTTAACGGATCGTGGCGCACCAGATCCGTTTCGCTGATGATGTTCGCACCGACGACCTTGACGCCCAGCGCTTCAATCGCCGCCCAATCGGCTAAGACCGCCTTCGCGCCCTGATCGGCATAGCGCGCCTTTTGATCGTCGGCGACCGCCTGCGTATTGACAATGACATAGTCCATGATCCCCGGGCCGCCATGCTCCAAAATCGCCCGGACGTGTTCCAGCGCGCCGTAGTCGTCTGTTTCGCCCGGCTGCGTCATGACATTGCAGATATAGATCTTGACCGCTTTCGCCTGACGCAGCGCATCGGCGACGCCGTTTACCAAAAGATTCGGAATGACGCTGGTATACAAGCTGCCCGGCCCGAGCACGATCGCATCGGCCTTCGCGATCGCCTCCAGCGCGCCCGCGAGCGGCGCGGGATTTTCCGGCTGCATCCGGATCCTGCTGATTTTCTTGCCGGACTTCGGAATCGCGGATTCTCCTTCCACGAAACTGCCGTCGCTCATCTGTGCGACCAGACGAACTTCTTCGAGCGTCGAGGGCAGCACCTGCCCCTTGACCGCCAGTACCTTGCTGGCTTCTTTCAGCGCCTGCTCCATATCGCCGGCCACTTCGGTCATCGCCGCGAGAAAGAGATTGCCGAAGCTGTGTCCGCCCAGATCGCCTTCGCCGTTAAAGCGATGCTGGAACAGTTTTTCCATCAATGGTTCGGTGTCTGCGAGCGCGACCAGACAGTTCCTCAGATCGCCCGGCGGAATCATATGGCGTTCGCGGCGCAGACGGCCGGAAGAACCGCCGTCGTCCGCCACGGTGACGATCGCGGTGATATTGCTGGTCACGCCTTTGATGCCGCGCAGCAGCACCGACAGTCCTGTACCGCCGCCAATGACCGCAACGTTCGGCCCCTTGTTCAATTTGCGTTTTTGAAAGATCATCTCGATCAAACTGTCCGAACCATCCGGAATCATCACTTCGACGACGGAACGCACGATGCGGCGCGTCGCAAGCAGCATCAGGCCAAGGCCCGCGGCCACGATCAGGCTGCCGACGATCGTCGTCACCGCGTAATAGTATTGTCCGGTCGTCCGGTATACCATGCGAAAAATCGCTTCTTCCAACGTACCGGCGTATTGATAGTTAAAGACGATCGCCAGACCCATGCTAGCCGAGACTACGCCAAGAGAAAAGAGAAACAGCCAGCGTTTCAGGCGAATGCCAGGATACAGCCATTTTAAAAAATGCATCTTCAGCTCCTCACACTTCCTCGATATGTTCTTCGACGACGTTCTGCTTCACATCACGGTGTTCCAGAGTGACTTTCATACCCATCTTCTTCACCTGCTCATAGACCTTGCTGGCGACGTAGACCGAACGATGCATGCCGCCGGTGCAGCCGATGGCGATGACCAGCTGGCTCTTGCCTTCTTTCGTATAGTTCGGCACAAGAAACTCGATCATGCCGGATAATTTCTCCATAAACTGCTGCGTCACCGGCCATTTCGCGATATAGTCGCGCACCACCGGAACCATGCCGGTCTTGCGGCGCAGGGTTTCCACATAGTAGGGGTTCGGCAGGAAACGGACGTCAAAGACCATGTCGGCATCCATCGGCATGCCGAATTTGAAACCGAACGAAACGACGGTGATGTTCATCTTTCCCATATCACTGCCGTTGGCGAACAGGCCGATGACCTTTTCCTTCAGCTGCGCGGTCGTCATATCGCTGGTATCGATGATATGCGTCGCCCGTCCGCGAAGCGGCGCGACCTTCTGCTGTTCGCGCTCGATTCCCTCGCTAATCCGGCCGTGCGGCGCCAACGGATGGCGCAGACGGGTCTCCTTGTAGCGACGGATCAACGCCTGATCAGAAGCCTCAAGAAAAATCATTTCATATTGAATGCCCTGCTCTTCCATATCTTCAAGCACCTGCACCAAATGGTCAAAAAAGCCGCGTCCCCGGCTGTCGACCACCAGCGCCACTTTGCTGACCTGTCCGGCAGACTGTGAACACAGTTCGGCGAACTTCGGAATCAGCATCGGCGGCAAATTGTCCACGCAAAAATAGCCCAGTTCTTCCAGCGCCCGCACGACCTGCGTCTTGCCCGCGCCGGACAGGCCAGTGATGATCACTAATCTTACAGCCTCCATATGCAATCCTCCTTATTTTGGAGCGCGATGCCGCGCCAAATGCGCCAGCACCCGTTCCGGTATCGTGTTCAAGACATAATCAAGCGGTACGCCCGCTTCTTCGAGCAGCAGCAGCGCTGCGCTAAAATCACCGACCGCATCGGCAAAATGGCTGTCGGTGCCCAGCACCAGCTTCGCGCCCGACTGATAGGCGAGTCTGGCGAATTCCAGACAAAGCGGGCGGCTGCCGCAGCGCGATTGCTTCAGGGAACTGTTGTTGATTTCAAGCGCCACATCGTTCGCCTTCGCCGCTTCAACGACCGCGCGGATATCGACCGGATATTCCGGATTGCCCGGGTGAACGATCACGTCGACCAGCGGATTGCGCATAACCGCAGCCAGCATTGCCGTATTCGCTTCGCGCCCCTGGTTCGGCGCGCATTTGGTATGCAAGCCGACGAGGACGATATCAAGCTTACTGAGGCGTCCGGCCGGTAGGTCGAGCTTTCCCGCCGCGTCCAGCACATTCGCTTCGATCCCTTTTAAGATGCGCACGCCCGAGAGATATTCCGGGATCACGCGCTGGTTGCCAAAATGGTATTCGTGCGGCCCGCCCGGCATCGCCGGGCCATGATCAGTCATCGCCAGCATCGTTATGCCGCGCCGGGCGGCCGCCTGGGCATTTTCCATTATCGTACTGTACGCATGGCCGCTGGAAACGGTATGCGTATGCAAGTCCACTAAGATCTGCATGCAAAATCACCTTCCTTATATCTCTCCAATTATAGGGGAAAAGGCGAAAAAAAGCAAAAGCAGGCGAAAGCGACGCGGGCTTTCAACACGAAGAAAAATAAAGAAGCGAAGGATTTTCATCAACCCCTCGCTTCTTTATTTTTTCTTCCCCTCTTCGTGTTAAAGCCTTCCCGCTTGTCGCTAAATAAACACCGCCGGGCTATCTTGCCCCGCGCCCTGCTCCGTTACGCCGTAGATCGCTGCTTCCAGAATCGCGGTCATTTCCGCCAGTTCCTCTGCGTTGCTGGCGAGCGGCGGCATGAAGACGACGATATTGCCGAGCGGGCGGATGATCATGCCCAGCCGTCTCGCTTCGGCGCAGACGCGCGCGCCGACCGCGGCTTCCCATGGATACGGCGTCTTCGTTTCGGCCTCGGCCATCAGTTCGATGCCGACCATCAAGCCGCACTGCCGGATATTTCCGACATGCGTCAATGCAGCGATCCTGTCTAGCGCAGTCTTCAGCTGCGCCACCTTGCCCGGCAGACGTTCCAGCAGGCGCTCTTCGCGAAAGATCTGCAGATTGCCGAGCGCCGCCGCGCAAGCCAGCGGGTTTCCCGTATAGGAATGTCCATGGAAAAAGGTTTTTTGCTCGCCGTAATCGCCAAGGAACGCATCATAGATCTGCTGCGTCATGAAGGTAGCCGCCAGCGGCAGATAGCCGCCGGTGATCCCTTTAGCCACCATCAGGAAATCCGGCGTAACGCCTTCGTGCTCGCAGGCGAACATCTTTCCGGTACGGCCGAAACCGGTCGCCACTTCGTCGACTAAGAGCAGTACGTCATACTTTTGCGTCAGTTCACGCAGCCCCTTCAGATATCCCTTCGGCTGCGTCAGCATGCCGGCCGCGGCCTGGATCAGCGGTTCCACGACCAACGCGGCGATTTCTTCATGTCGTTCTTTCAGCACGGCTTCGACAGCGGTCAGGCACGCCATCGCACAGCTTGCTTCCTCCTTTGCCAATTGGCAGTGATAACAGTTCGGACAGGGCACCTGGATGCTGGGAAAAAGCAGCGACCTGAAGATGCGGTGAAAGAGATCGATGCCGCCGACGCTGACGGTTCCGACCGTATCGCCGTGGTAGGCGTTGGCCAACGTGACAAACGTCTTCTTTTTTGCTTTACCTTTCAGCTGCCAATACTGATACGCCTGCTTGATCGCAATTTCAACCGCGGTCGATCCGTCATCAGAATAAAAGACCTTCTTCAGACCAGCCGGGACAACCTCCATCAGCTCCGCCGCCAGACGGGCCGCCGGTTCATTGATCAGCCCGAGCAGGCTGGAATGCGCGATTTTATCGAGTTGTTCGACAATCGCCCGGTTGATCGTCGGATGACGATGGCCGTGCAGGTTGACCCAAAGCGACGAGACGCCGTCATAGTAGCTTCGTCCCTCGTCATCGATCAGCTTGACGCCTTCGCCGCCGACGATCGTAAGCTGCGGCTGCGCCACCCACTCTTTCATTTGCGTGAACGGATGCCAGACATACTCCTTATCCCACTGTTCCACCTGTTTCATTTCACTTCTCCCCTTCCAGCCATCGCTTGATTGCAGTCAGATCCAAATGTTTTTTTGCCAGTTGCGCCAGCTCTACAGGATCCTCGAAGCGCGGAAAACGCCCCAGGATCGGCAGGCCGCTCAAACGCTCGATATAGGAGGCATTGCTTTCTTCCAGCACGCCCGCCTCTGCCGGCCATTGGTTCAAGATGATGCCGGCGATTGCAAAGCCGCGCCGTCTGGCATATTCGACCGTCAGAATCGTATGGTTGATCGTGCCCAGGTTCGCGCGCGCGACGATGATCAGCGGCAGCGCCAGTTCCTGCGCCAGATCGGCCAGAATATAGTCGTCGCAAAGCGGCGAGATCATGCCGCCGACGCCTTCCACCAGCAGATGGCGGTGAACCGCCTTTAATCGCCGGTAACTTTCTATGATCTGCGGCATGTCGACGCTGACGCCGCTCACTTTGGCAGCCAGCGCGGGCGTCAGCGCCGGTTCAAAGCAGAGCGGATTCACCAGCGGCGCTTCGGAGGGTGAAATGCCGGCCGCCTGCATTAAAAAAGCGGCGTCTTCCGCCACGCGCACGCCCTGCCATTCTACGCTGCCGCCCGAAGCAAGCGGCTTCATGACGCCGACATCGAGTCCCGCTTCCTTCAAGCCCGCCGCCAATGCGCCGGTAATCACGGTCTTGCCTACTTCCGTGTCCGTCGCCGTAATAAATAATCCAGCCATACAAAATCCCCCCGTTTTCTTTTGCCGTCCTCTTCTTTATGGCAAAGCCAGCCAGCAGCGGATGATCTCACGCGCCGCATACTCGAGCTGCGTCCGGCTATGCGCGGCCGAGACCGTCAGACGCAGCCTGCTTTCGCCGTGCGGCACCGTCGGCGGCCGAATCGCGCTGACCAGGATAGCGGCGCTTTCCAACCGCTTCGACATTTCGCTGGCGGCAGAAGCCGAGCCCAGCAAAAGCGGCAGGATCGGCGTCTCGCCGTCCGGAATCGGCAAACCGGCCGCGCGCAGCGTTTGCCGCAGGTACTGCCCGTTCGCCTGCAGCTTCGCCAGATGCTGCGGCTCCCGCCGCAATACGGCCAGCGCCTCGCGCGCCGCCGCCAGCGTCATCGGTGAAGGCGCGGTCGAAAAGATAAAACTGCGGCTGCAGTTCACCAGATAAGAGACGACCTCGTGCGACGCAGCGACATACCCGCCAACGCCCGCCAGGCTCTTGCTCAGCGTACCGAGCTGAATCGCCACCTCTTTGCCCACGCCAAAATGATGCGCCGTACCGCGCCCCTCGCCGAGCGTGCCCAGCGCATGGGCGTCATCCACCATCAGCATGGCGTCATTCGCCTGCGCCAGCGCCGCCAGCTTATCGAGCGGCGCGACATCGCCGTCCATGCTAAAAACGCCGTCGGTCACGATCAAGCGCCGTCTGACGTGTTTGTGCGCAGCGAGTTTTTGCGCCAGATCAGCCAAATCCAGATGTTCATAGACAGACACCGCCGCACCCGATAAACGGCAGCCGTCGATGATGCTGGCATGGTTCAGTCTGTCGCTGAACACCGCATCGCCCGCACCGACCAGCGCACTGATCGTACCGACATTCGCCGCGTAGCCGCTGCTGAAGACAAGCGCCGCTTCCGTTTCTTTCCACGCGGCCAGATCCCGTTCCAATGCCTGACATAACGGATGACTGCCGCTGATCAGGCGCGAACCACCCGCGCCGACGCCGTCTTCCTGCGCCGCCAGCTGCGCCTTTTGCGCCAGCGCCGGATGCTGCGTCAGACCGAGATAGTCGTTGCCGCATAAGAGCAGACATTCGCGTCCCTCGCGTAACACCCTGACGGCATCGAGCGCCTTCGTTTCCACGACCGCGCGATACAGACCGTCACTGCGCCGTTTTGCCAGATATTCACGGCAGAACTTCATGCTGCAGCCAACTCCTTCCCGTCTCCGGCACACTTACCAGAACCGCCGTCTCTTCCAGATAGCGGCGCAGCGCTTTCAGATCGACGTCCGGACGGACGAAGAAAATGCGACCGCCGACAAAGCTGCCCAGCGCCTTGAGATGCGGCAAGCGGACATAGCCGTTTTTTGCGGCGACATAGCCTGTCGTATACTCCGGATCGTCCGACCAGCAAAGCTCAGCCACCACGTCAGGCGCGGCCGCCACTTTGCTCGCCAAAAGCAGCGCCTCTCTCAGATGGTCGCCGTGCATCGCATGCTTTGCCAGCCAGTCGGCAAACGCAACCGGCTCCGCGCTGCCAATCCTGCTTACGCGTATGCCGCGTTCGCCGCTTTCATCGAGGCGGCAGCCCGTCTTTGCACAGACCAGCATCGCGCCGCGCATGCTGTCAGACAAACCGTCCAGCATGTTTAGGCCGGAAAGCGCCGCCTCTTTGGCAACGCCCATGCGCAGCAACGCCTTTATGGCCAAACGCCGCCCCTGCTCTATATCCGAATTCGCCTGCGTATAGACCGGCAGCAGCGGCGCGCTTTGCACCTCTTGCGTCGGCACGCGCTCGACGACGATTTGCAAAAAATCGGCTTTGCCCCGACTATGCCCCAGCGCGCGTTCCAGCATCGCAAGCGCCGCGCCTTTCAGTTCCGTTTCCGGCAGGATCGCTTCCGCGCCGGAAATATGACGTCCGCCCTGTTCATGCGCGCCCCCCTGTGCGGCGCGCATACGCAGGCTATAGAGTTCGTTCATGGCGCGACCACTCGATTCAGGTCGGCAATCATCCTCAGGTCGGCTTGCGGCTCGCGTCCGCCTGTCGTCAGATAACCGCCGATCAGCATGCCGCTGACGCCGCCTAAGAGAGCCGTTCCCTGCAGATCGCGCAAGTTGACTTCCCGTCCTCCGGCGGTGCGGATGCCGCGTTCCGGTAATAAGAAGCGAAAAACCGCCAGCGTCTTAAGAATTTCCTGCGGCGCGAGCGGCGCTTCTTCTGCAAGCGGCGTACCGGGAATCGGGTTCAGGATATTGACCGGCACCGAATGGACGCCGAGCTTGCGCAGCGTCAACGCCAATTCGATCCGCTGCGCAAAACTCTCGCCCAGACCGATAATGCCGCCCGCACAAACCTCGAGTCCTGCCGCCATCGCATGCTGAATCGTCACGACCCGGTCTTCATAACTGTGCGTGCTGCAAATGCGCGGATAAAAGCTGCGTCCGGTTTCCAGGTTATGATGGTATCGGCTGACGCCCGCCTGCTTCAATTGCAGCGCATGTTCCTGCGTCAGCGTGCCCAACGAAGCGCAGACTTTGAGCCCCGTCTGCGCCTTGATCGCCTGCAGCGCTTCAAGGATCAGCGAGAACTCCTTATCCCGTTCCGTGCCGCGCCCGCTCGTCACAATGCTGAAACGGCGCGCCCCGGCCGCTTTCGCTTTCAGCGCGGCCGCGACAAGCGCCTCTTTTTCCAACAGCGGGTATACCTTGACCTGCGCCGCATAATGCGCCGACTGCGCACAAAAACGGCAATCCTCCGAACATTTCCCCGAACGTCCGTTGATGATCGCGCACAGATCGACTTCCGCACCGACGAATTCCTGACGAATCCGATCCGCCATCGCCAAGAGGAACGGCAGATCGTCATACGGCACCGCCGCCAGCTGCAGCGCTTCCTCTTCCTTTAGCGCGCCGCCCTCGAGGACCTTCTCGCCTAAGCGCAGGATGTTTTGTAAGTGTTCATTCATTTTTCATCGCTCCTCGTAAACCTTTTTATATTTTAAGTTAACTATCTTCATAAAAAAACACGCTGCATACCTTTTACGCAGTCTCCCCCTTTATGCCGACTGCAGGATTCCCTGCGGCAAAAGCAAAGACGTTAACTGTTTTTAAAACACAGTTAACGTCTTTTATCATATCGCAAGGCCATTGATTTGTAAAGAGCGCTAGGCCAGGACAAAGCGCTCGATCGCCTGCGCAACGCCGCTTGCGTCATTATCTCCGGTCACGAATTGCGCCACGCCTTTCACCCGTGCGGACGCATTGCCCATCGCAACGCCAAGTCCCGCATATTCGAGCATCGCATAGTCATTGTTGGAATCGCCGATCGCCATGATTTCGTCGCGCGCAACGCCCAAATGCTCGCCCAGCAAGGCAAGCGCCCGTCCCTTATTGACGTCGGGATGCGTCAGTTCGAGATAGGTCGGCTTCGAGGTGGCGGTAAAAATCCGGCCGCCCAATGCCTCATTGACCGTCGCTTCAATTTCCGTCAGCAGTTTTGCTTCCGCCATCGCCAGCATTTTGGTCGGCGCCTGCGTCTGCGCGAAAAAATCGTCGCCCAGGGCAATGGATGTAATGCCGGCCAACGCTTCGTACGACTTGGCTTCCCAGCCGCGTTCCTTCACATATAACTGATCATTCACATACGCCTGCAGATACCAGCCGCGCTCTTTGAAGAGCTGTCTGACCTTCGCCGCCGCTTCGTCTTCAATCGTCTGATGAAAAAGCGTGGCCTGCGTTTGCGGATGGCGGATCAAGGCGCCGTTATACGTAATGATCGGCGCCTGCATCGCCAGTTGTTTTGCATACGGCAGCGCGGAAGAAAACATCCGTCCGGTCGCGATCGCCACCACGACGCCTTTTGCCTGTGCGGCGCTCACTGCGGCAAAATTCCGTTCACTGATCGCCAGTTCGCTGTTTAAGAGCGTGTCATCCATATCGATTGCAATTAATTTAATCGTCATCGTATTGCCTCCTAAAATAGTGTGTGGCTCGCGGTTTGCGGCACATGGCTCTTGGCCCTTCCCTTCCTGCCATTAGGCATTAGCCATGCGCCATGCGCTGTGCTGCCAGGAATCGCTCAAATTAAAAACAGGCGCCGAGGCGCCTGCGGTTATCGGTCTTGTACAACTTTGCTCAGCGCCGCACTAGAAGCGCTCAGGAGCAGTAGCGCCGCCGCGGCCTGCAGCGCGCTGTCCACGCGAAAGCCCGGCAACAGTTTCATCAGCAGCGCAGGAACGATCATATTCACGAGCAATGCCGCGCCAATTAGCCAAAATCCCTTCATCGGCCAACCCCTGCGGGCAAAGACCGGACGCAAAATTCCATTCGCCAGTCCGACGACCAATGCGGCGACCAGCAACGCGCCGAGCGTATCGACAAACAGCCCCGGCAGTTCCAGCGCGACCAGCATCACCAAGAGCGCGATCGCCAAGATTCGCAGTAAAAACCCGCTCATAATCAATACCATCCTCCTTGCACTGCATCGAGCTAGCCCCTATTATACTCCCTCTTGCAGTCCAAGACAATGCCTTCCTTGCCTGCCTTTACACTTTCTGCAGCCAACTTTCAAGCTCTGCCGCAACCAGCGCATATTGCTGGCGAACCGGCTCGATCCGTTCTGCCGCACTCGCCACATTCTTTGCGTGCGCGAGCGCTTCGATCGCCGCCAGCTCGACCGCCAGCTCGACCGCGCCCACGTAATGGCTGGAGGATTTAAAGCTGTGCGCCACGCGCTTTAAATTTAGCGCATCCTCCATTTCCACCGCCTGCGCCAGTTTAGCCACACAGTCCAAACCGGCAGCCAGATATTCCCGGACGATCTCCGTCACGCACGCCTGATCGCCGTCCATCATTTCCAAGAGTTCCTGCAGTTTTTCCACCTGTATGCAGTTCATCGTCCGCGCCTCCTCCCGATTACTCTAAGCGCACCAAGGCCAGCGCCACATCGTCTTTCAGCTCCGCTTCGGCCAAGAAGGCCTGGCGCAAATATTCCAGCACTTCTTTTTCCCGTCCGGGCAACCAGTCTCTGCAGTCATGCAGCAAGCTCGTCAGACGACGCTTAACGTCCGCCTGGAACCAATTGCCTTCCGTCAGCAAGCCATCCGTATATAAAAGCAGCCAGGCGCCGTCTTTGATCGGGCACGACTCCTCTTCATACACCGCTTCGGCGAACAGGCCGAGCGGCAAACTGTCCTGACCGAGAAAATCCGGCGCCTTCCCTTCCCGCCACCAGGCAGGATTCGGATGTCCGGCATTGGCATAGCGAAATACGCCGCTGCTTGCCTGACCGACAAACGCGGTCAGAAAGACATCGCCCTCGGTCAAATGGTGAAAGACCGTATTCATCTGCATTAAGATTTCTGCCGGACTGCCGCCGCGCATCACGCAATGATAAAACTCCAGTTTGACCATCGAAGCCACCATCGCCGAGACCATGCCGTGCCCGGAGACGTCGGCCATCATCACCCAGAACGCGTCGCCGACCTGCAGGCAATCGTAAACATCGCCGCCGATCATCTGGCAGGGCAGGTATAAGCCGACCAGACTGCCATTTAAGCAGATGCGTTTTTCTTCGCCGACCAAGCGCCGCTGAAAAGCGGCGGCTAGGCGCAATTCGCGCGCCACCAGCTCATTGGCGCGACGCAGTTCCTTTTGCACGCCGTAACTGTCGAGTGCATTGCGGACTTTTAACGGGATGATGTATTTCAGTTGTTCCGGCGTCAGCGGTTTGGTGAAATAATCGTACGCGCCCATGCCGAGCGCCTGATGGATGCTGTCCAGATCCTGCACCGCCGAATGGACGAGAATCGGAATATGCTGCAGGCTGCGTTTGGCACGCATTGCCTGCATCACTTGAAAACCGTCCATATCCGGCATCAGCAAATCGAGCATCAGCAAATCGACGTCCTCTTTCTCCATGATCTCCAATGCTTCACTGCCGCTGGCGGCTTCCAACCAAACCACATCCGGCATCTTGCCGAGCACTTTGATCAAAAGCGTCCGGTTTACCGGCAAATCATCGGCTACCAGTACATGCCACATTCCTTTCCCCCCAGTACAGCCTGCGCAACGTTTTACCGTCTTTGGCTCCACTATCCTTTCGGACCGACACTCCAGCGCCGCAGGAATTTTCTGCGCGGCGCAGCCTTTGCTCTTTCTGCACTGATTGTACTATTCTCGCCGCAATTCTCATATTCCTTTTTTTAACAAGCGCCCGTCGCGCAGAAAAAAAGCGCAGCATCTGCGCTTTTTTTCGTTCATATTTTAAAACGCGCCGCCTGTTGCGCCAGTTCTCTTGCCAGGCTTTCCAGATCGACCGCACTACGGTCGATGCCGTGCATGCCGGCAGCCTGTTCTTCGGCTGCTGCGGCAACGGCCTGCGAATTCGAGGATGTCCCTTCGGCAATGCCGCTGATCGACTCAATGCCATGCACCATCTGCTGCGTGCCTCGCGCGGTCTCTTCCATCGCCTCGGCGATGCTGCGAATGCCCTGCTGCACGGTCGCCAGTTTCTCTTGAATGGAAGAAAATCCTTGCCGCGTACTGTCCGCAGCTTCGCGCCCTCTGACCGCTTCCTGGTTGGCGTCGCCTACCGCAACCGCCGCCCGGGCGATTTCATCGCCCATTACGCCAATGATCCCGGTGATGTCTTCGGTCGCCTTGGCGCTTTGTTCCGCCAGCTTACGCACCTCTTCCGCCACGACCGCAAAGCCGCGTCCGGCCTCACCCGCGCGCGCCGCCTCGATCGCGGCATTGAGTGCAAGAAGATTCGTCTGCGCCGCAATCGAACTGATCACGCCGACGATGCCTTTGATCTGTTCCGAGCCTTGGACAAGGTGATCGGTCACTTCGGTGATATTGCCCATCGCCTGACCGATCGAAGCATTCTGCTTCACCACCTGCTCGAGCAGCGCCATACCCTGATTCGTTTCGCCAACGGCGATTTCCGTGCTGCCGCTCACTTCCGCCGCACTGGCGCTGATCGCCTGCGCATTGGCCGATATTTCCTGCACCGTCGCCGACAATCCGGCGAGGCTATTCGTATTTTGCGCGACGCCGCCGGCGATTTCCGTCACGCTTTGCGCAACCGTATCGACCGCCTTTAATTGTTCCGCCACCGCCTGCGACAACATTTCGCTCGCACCGGCCAGCGACTGGCTGCCTTGGTTGACGCCGCCGACAAAGCGGCGCAATTCCCGTTGCACATCCTGCAACGCAGCGGCCATATCGCCGATCTCATCGTTCAGCGATGCCCGATGGCTGTCTTGCGACAAATCAAGCAAACTGACGCGATGCAGATCGTTCTTCAGTTTATCCAAACGAGCGGCCGTACGTTTGCTGTAGAAATAAACGATCAGAATCACCAAGAGCAAGATCAACGCCGCCGCCGCGACGGCCAGGCGTACGCTCATCCGGCTGTTTTCCACCAGCTGATTGGCGCCCGTTTCCATATACTGTTCCTGCAGCTGCGTCAGGACCGAAAATTGATCATCAATCTCCTTGACCAGTTTTCGCCCCTGCGCGGTCATCGCAGTCAGGCCCGGATCATTCTTTTGCTTCGCGACGATCAGCCGCTCACCCAGTTCAATATAGTCCGCCACCAGTTTTTGCAGCTTTTTCGAGGCTTCGATCGTGTCCGGCTGCTTTGAATTTTCCTGGAACAGCTTCACATTATCAAAACTCTTTTTAATATTATCACGGTAGCCTTGCGCATACGCCGCGCCATCCGGATAAAACAAGAACCCCCGCATATCCAGCAAAGCCCGCGTAAAATCGGTGTGCGCGCTCTTGACGAGCGACAAACGAGCCGCCGTGTGTTTCAGCAGATTCTCCCCTTGCGCACTACTTCCTTGCAGCTGGTAAAGACTAAAACCCAATACGCCCAACAATAAAACCGCTACCAAGGAAAACATACAGGCCAATTGCAGCGCCATCGGCATCCGACGTGTCGACAAAAGAATTCCCTCCTCATTCCTCTGACCTTATTGTCAGAAAAAACATTACTTTCTCATTTTACGACATTTTTTTCTAAAAAGCGACACGTTTTTTCCGCTTTCACAAATAAAAAGACAGGACGACCGCAGTCGCCCCGTTTTTATTTCGTCAGCCTGACTTAGATCACTTTCATATCGGCCAGAACCTGGTTCATTTTGCGAACCGCATCGGCGCTCTTGTTGAACTCGGCTTGTTCTTCCGCGTTCAGTTTGAAATCGACGATTTCTTCGCAGCCGTTCTTGCCGATAACGACAGGAACGCCCAGGCAGATGTCTTTTTGGCCATATTCGCCATCCAATGCTACGCAGCAAGGATATACTTTCTTTTCATCGCGTACGATCGCTTCGACCAGCAACGCACCGGCAGCGCCAGGAGCATACCAGGCGGAGGTACCGAGCAGACCGGTCAGCGTAGCGCCGCCGACCATCGTGTCAGCCGCTACTTTTTTCAGGCAATCGGCAGACAAGAGCTGCGCAGCCGGGATGCCTGCACGGGTAGCAAAACGAGTTAACGGAATCATCGTGGTGTCGCCATGGCCGCCGATTACGACGCCTTGTACGTCACTGGACGGGCATTCCATAGCTTGGCTGAGATAATATTTGAAACGGGAGCTGTCCAAAATGCCGCCCATGCCGATGATGCGGTTTTTAGGCAGTCCGCTGGCTTTCAACGCCAAATAAGTCATCGTATCCATCGGGTTGCTGATGATGACGAAGATTGCATCCGGGGAATACTTCAGGATGTTTTCGACGACGCCTTTTACGATACCAGCATTCGTGCCGATGAGTTCTTCGCGGGTCATACCCGGTTTGCGGGGAATACCGGAGGTGATTACGACTACATTCGAGCCAGCCGTTTTGCTGTAATCGTTAGTGCTGCCGCTTACGCGGCTGTCGAAACCAAGCAATGCCGATGTTTGCATCATGTCCATCGCTTTGCCTTCAGCTACGCCTTCCTTGATGTCCAAGAGCACCAATTCGCTAGCTAATTCTCTCTGCGCAATGACGTTTGCACAAGTTGCACCGACATTGCCTGCACCTACAACGGTAATTTTCATTCTGACATCCTCCTCTTAAATCGAATTCAAAATAGAGTATATAGATGTGAACCCAACTCAAATTATATCCTCGCCTTTCCGCTTTGTACAGGGGCAAGTGAAATTTATTACGAACCGCCTAAATAGCAAGATTCGTCACTCAATTCCGACATTTTCTCCATTTCCCGCCGCCTCTTGCGCGGCGATTCCTGCGAGGCATTCTTTCAACTTTGCACTCAGCGCCGAAATTTTTTCCGCTTCGCCGCTCTCAATCAATGATTCTGCCGTTCTTGCTATTTCGGCAACTTCATCGAGGCGCAAACTGGCGGCGGCGCCCTTGATCTTATGCAAGATCGCCTTTGTCTCCAACGCCTGCTGCGCCGTAAGCGCAGTCTCGAGCTCCGCGAGCAGCGCCGCAATGCTGGGCAGTCCATCGCGCAAAAGTTCCGTCGCGGTTTCTTTTTCGAAACCGACTTCCGTCATCAGACGTTCCACGGCCGCCTCATATCCGTTTGCCGCGCCCGCTTCGCCAACGGAGGCGGAATAACGCAGGATCACGCTTAATAAGCGCTCTACCTCGAGCGGTTTGCTCAAGTAGTCGTCCATCCCGGCCGCCCGGCATTTTTCGGCCTCGCCGGCCATCGCGTTCGCAGTCAGCGCGATGATCGGCGTATGCCGCCTGTTCTCTTCCGCCGCACGGATGCGCCGCG
Organism: Negativicutes bacterium; assembly: GCA_963667825.1. Lineage (GTDB taxonomy): Bacteria > Bacillota > Negativicutes > SG130 > SG130 > Azotosporobacter. The sequence continues at coordinate 1,155,027 of OY764022.1, forward strand.
TCGCTTCGTAGCCATCGAGCAGCGGCATCTGACAATCCATGAACACCATGTCATACGACTTGGCCAGGCAAGCGCGCAGCGCTTCTTCGCCATTGACCGCGATGTCGCAGTGCAGCCCTTTCAAACGCAAAAGGCGGAGGAAGAATTTTCGGTTGACCTCATTGTCTTCGGCCAGCAAAATTTTAAGCCGCTTGTTAAAGACGACTTCCTGCACAGAATGGCGCGTGACGAACGGAACACATTCCTTCGCTCCTGCACTGCGGCCCTGCAGAACCATCGCCATACAGTCGAGCAGTTCTCTGCGCCGATAAGGCTTGGCCAGATAACTGGAAAAGCCTTTTTCCTGCGCCTTTTTCGCTTCTCCCTTCACTGCCGCCGACGTCAAAAGAATCCTTGGAATGTCGCGCGTTCCCGGAATCATCTTCAGCATCGCCGCCAATTCATAGCCGTTCATGCCCGGCATGTTGGCATCGATCAGAATCAGGTCGCACGCCAGCTCCCCGTCCTGCCCGATAGCGGCAATCGCCGCGGCCGCGCTGTTGGCTTCGCTCGCTTCACAGGCCACATCCTTGAGATACATTTTAACAATGCCCCGATTGGTCGCATTGTCGTCAACCACCATGATTTTCTTGCCTTGCAAAACGGCATAATCCAGTTCGCAGGACGCGACCTGATTCGCGGCAGGCGGCAAGCGAAGGCTGAAACTGAAACGGCTGCCGCGTCCGAGCTGACTTTGCACCTCGATTTCGCCGCCCATCAGCTCGACGATGTTCTTGCAGATCGTCAGCCCCAAACCGGTTCCGCCGTAGTGGCGCGTTGCCGAACTGTTCCCCTGTACAAATGGCTTGAACAGTTTTTGCAGCGTCGGCCCGTCAATGCCGATTCCGGTGTCCTGTACCGCAAAGCGGATTCGCTCCGCATCGCGCTCGACTTCTAGCGTGACCTCGCCAAAATCGGTGAATTTCACGGCATTGCCGATCAGATTGATGATCACCTGCTTCAGACGCGTCGGATCGCCGCTGACAAATTGCGGCACATCGCCTTTGATCAGAAGATTGAGTTCGAGCTTTTTTTCTCTGGCGCGGGCAACCAGCGGCAGCACCGCCCCTTCGACCGTCGCCCGCAAATCAAAATCGATCTCTTCCAGCTCCATTTTTCCTGCTTCGATCTTTGAGAGATCCAAAATATCGTTGATGATCGCCAGCAAGGTATCGGTCGAAGCTTCCATCGTCCGCACATATTCCGCCTGCTCCTCCGAGAGCGGCGTATCCGCCAGCAGTTGCATGAAACCGAGGATACCGTTCATCGGCGTTCTGATCTCATGACTCATATTGGCAAGAAAATAACTTTTCTCCACATTGGCGGCCTCCGCCTGCAGCGCTAATTGCTGGGCCTGACAGGCCGCTTCATTCAACTGACGGTTGCTGCCCTTCAGCTCGCGCTCCCGGCGGTCCAGTTCCTCCAGCAGCGCGTTCACCGCATTGCGCAGCATTTCCAGTTCCGGAATATCGTTCGCGCCAAAACGCTGCTGACGATCCGCCCCCGGCTGCGCCATTTTATGGATCTTCAGCGTCAGTTCGGCCAACGGCTGCGCGATTCCGGCGCCGATTTTCTGGGCCAGTCCGACGCTAAAGAGAAGCACGAGCAGCATCGCCGCCAAATAGTAATTCATGAAATTCCGGATTGGTTGATACGCTTCCTCGAGTGGATAATTGGCCGCTAAGATCCAGCCGGTCGTCGGCAAACGCTTAAAGGAAGCCAACATCGGCACGCCATTGGAATTAATCGTTTCGCCCGAGCCTTCAAAACCGAGCAGCGCCTTGTCGAACAACTCATTTTTTCCCGCTGCAGCATCCTGTTTCATGATGCGCGACATCTCCGGATGCATGATCAAAGTCCGATCCGGCGCAAACATGTACAAATAGCCCGTTTCGCCAACCTTCGTCGCCCGCACGACATCGAAGAAGCCGCTCTTGTTGTAAAGATCGATCGCGCCGCCAAGCAGTCCGATCACTTCGCCCTGTGCATCATAAAGCGGCGCCGTCATCATGATGACCGGATTGTCGTTTACCACCGTCTTAAACGGCGCGCTGACATACGGTCTTCCGCTTTGCATGCTCTCTTTGAAATACTCACGGTAGGCGTACGATGTTCCGTAAATCTCCGGCCTGGCCGGTGACGCCGCAATTAAGACGCCGTCCCGGTTCAGTACAATCATGCTGTGCGTGAACACCGTGCGGATGCCGGTGCGATTATCAAGCCACGTCTGCGCTTCTGTCGGATTGCTTATGACATCTTTCGGCGCAACCGCGGCTACGTTGCTCAAGCTCTCAAGCGAAAGCGAAATATCGGTATCGACGCCCTGCGCCATGCTGGAAACCAAAGCAAATTGCTGCTGCAGGATCAACTGCTTTGCCGAATGCCAGAAATAAGCGTAGGTGCCGCCGGCAAGCGCCAACAATAATGCGGCCGCCAAAAAACTGATGCTCCAGATCAAACGCTGGCGGATGCTGCTTTTCACTTTGGCCATCTCGTCGCCTCCTCAGTCCGGCTCTCGTCGACCCCATAACGCGTCTCTCTGTATTTTTTCTATATTATCCCAATTTCCCCTGCTCTTTTTGCCCCGCGAATTGCAAAAGCAATAAAAAAAGAGCCCCGAAGGGCTCTGTTTTGCTAAATCTTAACGACCTTTGCTGAAGCAATCGCGGCAGTATACCGGACGATCGCTGCTCGGACGGAAAGGCACTTGGGTGTTCACACCGCAAGCGGCGCAAACGACATCATGCATTTCACGTTGACGGCCAGCGTCGCCGCCGGTGCGTTGCTTGCGCGCTGCACGGCAAGTCGGGCAACGGCCCGGCTCATTAGCGAAACCTTTTTCAGCGTAGAACGCTTGTTCCGATGCGGAAAAAATAAATTCCACACCACACTCTTTACAGGTCATTGTTTTGTCTTCGTACATGTTCAAACTCCTCCTCAGGACAAATATTGGGCCAGAACGGTTTGGAGTCCACTTCGTCCCATGCCAAGGACTTCTCTTGAGCAGGAGCATAAGTTAGCTCGCGAAACCAATTTTCATGGCTACACCTCTAGTATATCCATTTTTATATAAATGTAAAGAGGAAAAATTCTGTATAAACAACGCTCTAAAATTCACAAAACAAATGCATTTAAATCCACTTCCAGTGTACATTCGCACCGGCAAAAAATTTCAGCAGCCTGCCTTGCAGGCATCATGCGTCCGCACAGCAAAAGAGGATAAAAAAACACGCGGCGACGATTGTTGTCCGCGTGTTCACGTTTCTTATTGCTTTTCGAATTGATCCTTGCCAACGCCACAGAGAGGGCAGACCCAGTTGTCAGGAATATCGGCAAATTTAGTTCCCGCTGCAATGCCGCTGTCCGGATCGCCGACCTCTTCATCATAGACATAGCCGCATACTACACATACCCATTTTTCCATTTGCTTCGCTCCTCTTCATTTTATTACTGGCTCCATTTTACCATAATCAATAAACATTCGCAACTAACATTCTGTATCTTTTTCTACCAGTTGCGATTGGAACCGCCTCCGCCGCCGCTGCCGCCGCCAAATCCATCGGAACCGCCGCCGCTTCCGCCGCCGCCTCGGCGTCCCATCGTTAGAATCATAATGATCAGCGACGTAATATTACCGCCCAAAAACAGCCAGTCAATCAAGAGCAAACCGATCAGGCCGAGCGCAGCCAAGACCTTGACCCAGGTCGGCAGATCATCGAACCAGTTTGCGGACTGTTTGGCCGGCGCGGTTTGCGTGCCGCCGGCCTTTAGCTCCACATTGTATTCTTTCGCCACAACCGTCGTCAAGGCCTGATAGCCATTGACGATTCCAGCTTCATATTTTCCCTGCTTAAAGAACGGCGCCATGCTTTCATCCTGGATGCGCCCCGTCTTACCATCCGGCAACGCACCTTCCAGGCCATAGCCGACTTCGATGCGCGATACCCGGTCCTGAACCGCGACCAGCATCACGACGCCATTATTCAGCGTCTTATCGCCGACGCCCCATTGTCGCAAAATCGCAAGCCCGAATTCATCGGGATTTGCGCCGTCCAGCGTCGGAACGGTCACGACAATGACCTGCGCCTTCGTCTGCGAAGCAAGCTTCGCACCCAAAGAACGGATGCGGCCCTTCGCTTCTTCACCCAATACGCCGGCATAGTCCTGTACGTAAATGCTCGATGTCGGACGCGGCGGAACCGGCGTTTCCGCGCCCGCCACACCGGCCCAACTCATCAGCAAAAGCAGGAGAAGCAAGGCGGACAACCATCGTTTCATATCCATCGCCCCTCTATCTACCCTTTTGGACGGCAGATCTTCGCTCTCTTTATAATCCACGACAAGGAAGATTTGAACCACAGGCGGCGAAACCGCCACAGAAATCGCTTGGCGATTTATTGATTTTTAGAAACCGGTAAGCCGCACTGCGGCTTCTGTCATGCCGGTAATCACCTGTGGTTACATCAGCATCTCTGTGGTAAAAACGTTTCCTATCTTGTTGTTAAAACTTAACCTGCGGCACGGCCTTGGCGGCTTCGTCCGCTTTGAAGTATTCTTTCTGCGTGAAACCGAATGCGCCTGCAAAGAGGCTGGTCGGCAAGGATTTGATCTTCGTATTGTAGACCTGCACCGCATCGTTATAATCTTTGCGGGCTACCGCGATTCTGTTCTCCGTACCGGCCAGTTCATCCATCAATTGCTTGAAGCTGGCATCCGCTTTCAGGTTCGGATAATTTTCCGCTACCATCAGCAAACGGCTAAGTGCGCCGTTCATGTCGCTATTAGCTTGCGCCTTGGCCGCAGGGCCCTGCGCGCCGGCCAATCGAGCGCGCGCGTCCGAAACAGCCTGAATCGCAGCCTGTTCATGCGCCGCATAGCCTTTTACCGTATTGACCAGATTCGGAATCAGATCGCCGCGTCGCTGCAGCTGATTTTCAATCTGGCTCCATTTTCCGTTGACGCTTTCGTTCATGCCGACCAGACCGTTATAGCTGGAAAAAGCGCCGATAGCGATCACCGCGACTAGAGCCAGGACTATCCACAATGCTTTATTGTTCATTTCAAATTCCTCCTTAGATGCTGTGCCTCATTGCACAGAATTCCCTTTCATTGTACTACGAGTCAAAGCAACTTGTCACGCGAAGATGCGGCGCAGGTAGTGGATTGGCTTGCGGCTCGTAGCTATTGGCTTAGGGTCTTAGGGCTTATGGCTCCTGGCTCCTGGCGCAAAAAGCCTCTAGCCGTTCTGCCCGTCCTGCCATTAACCGCTCTTCTATTAACCTTCCTGCCGCCGTTGTTCGGTGGCGCGAAAGAAATTTTGCATCTCTTCCGCGGCTTTGCGATTCATGCCGGGCACAGCGCACAACTGTTCGAGCGTCGCCGCACGCATTTCTTCGATGCTCGCGAACGCCTGCCAAAGCGCCTGCCTTCGTTTCGGACCAATGCCTTCGATATGATCGAGTACGGAGGCGACATTGCGCTTGCTGCGTAATTTGCGGTGGTAGGTGATCGCGAAACGATGCGCCTCGTCGCGAATGCGCTGCACGAGATACATCGCCGCTGATTCCTTCGGCAGGATAACAGGCTCGCTTTCGCCTTCACGGAAGATATGTTCGAATTCTTTCGCCAGTCCGACGACCGGTATCTGATAATGCCCCGCACCGCGGATGATTTCAAGCGCCGAGGAAAGCTGGCCCTTGCCGCCGTCGATAATGATCAGATCCGGCAGGTCCTTCGGCATACCATTGTAGCGGCGACCGACGACTTCGCGCATCGAATTGAAATCATCCGGTTTGCCGTCCTGGCTCGCCAGCCTGAATTTTCGGTAGGCGGCCTTATGCGGGCGTCCGCCTTGGAAAACAACCATCGACGCCACCGTTTCCGCGCCCTGGATATGGGAAATATCGAAACACTCGATACGCTGCGGCGCTTCGCTCAGGCCGATTGCATCGGCAAGCTGTTCGATCGCCCCGTCTTCCAATCTGATCTTGGACGCCAGGCGCAGATCCTCGGCCGCCAAAACGGTAGCCGCATTATCGGCGGCCATCGTCACTAAATCGCGTTTGCTGCCGCGCTGCGGCGTCAGCAAATCGACCTTGCCCTGCCGCAGTCCGCCCAGCCAAGCGGCGAGCAGTTCCGTTTCCGGCAGCGCAGACGGCAGCAATATTTCCCGGGGAATAAATGCCGCCTGACTATAGTATTGTTTGAGAAACGCGCTCAGGACATCGCTTTCCTCTTCCTCCAGACCAGCTCCGCTCAGCAGAAAATGATCACGCCCTACCAGTTTGCCGCTGCGGATGAAGAAGACCTGCACGCAGCTGCCATTTGCGCTTTGCGCAATGCCGAGCACATCCTGATCGCCGGCTCCGGTCACGCCGTTATTTCGTGCGGTAATCTGTTCCACTGCCGCCAGCTGATCGCGAAAACGGGCGGCACGTTCAAACTCCATCGCTTCCGCCGCTTCGCCCATACGCCGTTTCAACTCGCGCGCCAGCGCATCGCTGCGCCCTTCCAGAAGCAGGCAGACATCCTGTACCATCTGACGGTAAGGCGCCGCTTCGACGAGGCCCGCGCAAGGTCCGAGGCAACGCTTGATATGATACTCCAGGCAGGGACGGCGCTGTTCAAGCGTCCGGCAGCTGCGCAGCGGAAACATCTTACGCAACAGTTTTATCGTTTCATGCACCGCGCCGGCACTGGTGTACGGCCCGAAATAGCGCGCGCCGTCCTTCGCCACGCGCCTCGCAACGTATAAGCGCGGAAATTCCTCCTGCAGACTGACTTTGATATAAGGGTAGGTCTTATCGTCGCGCAGGCTGATATTGTATTTGGGCCGATGCTGCTTGATTAGATTGCATTCCAGGATCAGCGCTTCGACTTCACTCCCGGTCACGATATATTCGAGATCCTCAATCCGGCTGACCATCGCTTTTACTTTTGGGGAATGATTCTTATTCGATTGAAAATAGGAACGCACGCGATTTTTCAGGACAACGGCTTTGCCTACATAGATGATATGGCCGCCGCGATCCTTCATCAGATAAACGCCCGGCTTTTCCGGCAGGTGTTGTAATTTTTCTTTGATTTTCTCTCTGATTTCTTCGTCCATCCTGCTCGTCCTTTCTTCCTTTCATTGTCAATCACCTACTCTTAGCATCTGCCTATAACAAATCGCTCGCAAGCCTTGTTTTCATTGCTTTCTGATAACTCGTTGTTCTTTGTATACATTGATATTATCGGTTGTGAAATCGCTTTTCCTATACTATAATGAAAACTATTAGTTTATTTTTTAACACAGTAAAAATTTTTGCTGATGCAAATGGGGGGTCTACTTCGATGTTCAAACGACTACTAATCGCCAACCGCGGCGAAATTGCGGTCAGAATCATCCGGGCCTGTCAGGAGCTGGAAATCGAAACCGTTGCCGTTTATTCCGACGTGGATGCGGAAGCCTTGCATGTAAAGCTGGCTGATCAAGCATATCACATCGGTCCGGCGGATCCGGCCAAGAGCTACCTGAACATGGACGCAATCATCATGGCGGCAAAAGCCGCCAAGGCAGAAGCCATTCATCCCGGTTACGGCTTTCTCTCGGAAAGCGCCGAATTTGCCGAAAAGGTCACAAACTCCGGACTGATCTTTGTCGGTCCGCACGCGGAAACCATCCGCCAGGTAGGCAACAAGGACGCGGCCCGCGAAGCGATGCGCAGCGCCGGTTTGCCGATGACGGTCGGCAGCGAGCCAATCAGCAGCGCCGATCACGCCTGCCGCATGGCGGAAGAGATCGGTTACCCGGTCATCTTAAAACCCATTTCCGGCGGCGGCGGCAAATCGATGTACGTCGCGCAGTCACAGGCCGAATTATTATCCGCTTTGGTAAAAGTCGACGTCAGTCATAAAGGTTTCTATCTGGAAACTTATATTTCGGAAGCCCGCCATATTGAGGTGCAGATCATGGCCGACAATTTCGGCAATGTCCTGCATGTCGGCGAACGCGAATGTTCGCTGCAGCGGCGCAACCAAAAGATCCTCGAAGAATCGCCGTCCAGCGCTCTGACGCCGGAAATGCGCCACAAAGTCGGCGCACTCGCGATTCGCGCGGCTAAGAGCATTCATTACACCAATCTCGGTACGGTCGAGTTTTTGCTTGACGTACGTACCGGAAAATTCTACTTCATGGAAATCAATCCGCGCATCCAGGTGGAACACGCGGTCACCGAGATGGTCACCGGCATCGACCTGGTTCGCCGTCAGATCCGCATTGCGGCCGGTGAACCGTTGAATAAGAAACAGGAAGACATCGATTTCATCGGTCACGCAATCGAATGCCGCATCAATGCGGAAGATCCTGAAAATGAATTCCGCCCGTCGCCCGGTTTGATTGACTTTTATCATCAGCCCGGCGGCCCCCGCGTTCGCGTGGACAGCGGCGTTTGCGCCGGCGAGACCGTGCAGCCCTACTACGATCCGATGATCGCCAAGGTCATCGCGCACGGACGCACACGCGGCGACGCAATCAAGATCATGCGTCGCGCCCTCTCGGAATTCCGCCTTTCCGGCATCAAGACGAACATCGGCTTTCATTTGGAAGTTTTGAACAATTCCCATTTCTGCAGCGGCAATATCGACACGCAGTTCATCTATAAGAGGATGACGCCTGCCAAAGACAGCCACCCGGCAGAAGCGGAAGAAAAACTGATCCATCATCACCGATAGGTTAGCAAAAGCGACCGCCGCCAGGCGGTCGCTTTTGTTTGGCAGGACGGCTACGGGCCATAAGCCGCTCCCCGCCTTACTCCCGAATCCCCTTCGCCAGGACCGGCGCGAGGTATTGGCCGGTGTAGGACTGTTTTACCTTGACGACCTGCTCCGGCGTGCCTTTCGCGACGATCATGCCGCCGCCGCTGCCGCCTTCCGGGCCGAGATCGATGATGTAGTCCGCCGTCTTGATCACGTCGAGATTGTGTTCGATCACAACCACCGTGTCGCCGCCGTCCACCAGACGCTGCAACACTTCCAGCAGCTTGTGGATGTCCGCGGTATGCAGACCGGTCGTCGGTTCGTCGAGGATATAGAGCGTTTTGCCGGTACTGCGCCGCGCCAGCTCCGTGGCCAGCTTGACGCGCTGCGCCTCGCCGCCCGACAACGTCGTCGCCGGTTGGCCCAGTTTGATATAGCCCAGCCCTACGTCCTGCAGCACTTGCAGTTTACGGTGGATCTTCGGTATGTTCTGAAAGAATTCTACGCCATCGGAGACCACCATGTCCAGCACCTGTGAAATCGTCTTGCCCTTATAATGGACTTCAAGCGTCTCGCGGTTATAGCGCGCGCCTTTGCAGACTTCGCACGGCACGTAGACGTCGGGCAGAAAATGCATTTCAATCTTGATGATGCCGTCGCCGCGGCAGGCTTCGCAGCGGCCGCCTTTGACGTTGAAACTGAAGCGACCCGGCTTGTAGCCGCGCATCTTCGCTTCCGGCGTCTGGCTGAACAGTTCGCGGATCGAATCGAAGAGGCCGGTATACGTCGCCGGATTGGAGCGCGGCGTGCGCCCGATCGGCGATTGGTCGATGTCAATAATCTTGTCGACATGCTCCAGGCCCCGGATGTCGTCATGCGCACCGGCGCGCAGGCGGCTTTCGCGCTGCAGGCGGTTCGCCAGCCCCTTATAGAGGATCTCATTGACCAGCGTACTTTTACCCGAGCCGGACACGCCGGTCACCGCGGTAAACACGCCTAGCGGAAATTTCACATTGATCGAACGCAGGTTATTTTCCCGCGCTTTCCTCACTTCCAAATAATTCCCTGTGCCGCTGCGCCTTTTCAAAGGCACGGGGATATAACGCTTGCCGTTCAAATATTGTCCGGTGATCGACTCCGGTGTCCGGCAGATCTCGTTGACCGTCCCCTGCGCCACCACCTGTCCTCCGGCCGCTCCGGCCGCCGGACCAATGTCAATGATCTGATCGGCCGCATACATCGTGTCTTCATCGTGCTCGACCACCAGCAAAGTGTTGCCAATGTCACGCAAATGTTTCAGCGTGGCCAGCAAACGATTGTTGTCGCGCTGGTGCAGGCCGATGCTTGGTTCATCAAGAATATAAAGCACGCCGACCAGGCCGGAACCGATCTGAGTCGCGAGACGGATCCGTTGCGCTTCGCCGCCGGATAGCGTTCCGGCCGCCCGATCAAGCGTCAGATATTCAAGGCCGACATTCAGTAAGAAGCCCAGTCTGGCATTGATTTCTTTCAAAATCTGCTGCGCGATTTTCTGTTCGCGTTCGGTCAGCTCCAGGCCATCCAAAAACTCCTTTGCCTCGGCAATCGTCAGGCAGGTGTATTGGTAGATATCCTGACCGCCGATCTTCACCGCCAGCGCCTCCGGTTTGAGACGCGCGCCGCCGCAGGCCGGGCAGGGACTGGATGTCATATAGGCCTCGATGTCCTCGCGCGACCAGTCCGAGCTGGTTTCCATATAGCGACGGTTCAACATCGGGATCACGCCTTCAAACGGCGTATGATACATTTTGTTGTCGCCGTACATGTTCTCATATTGGAAGGAGAAACGTCGGTTGCCGGAACCGTGCAAAATCAATTTTTGCAATTCCTCCGGCAGCTCATTCCAAGTGACTTCGAGACCGTAGCCGTGTTCTTTCATCACCGCTTCCAACTGGCACATAAAATACGAATTCATATTTTTGCTGAGCGGTGCGATCGCGCCGTCCTGCAATTCTTTCTCCCCGTCCGGCACCACCAACTCCGGGTCCAGTTCCATATTGCTGCCGAGCCCGGTACAGACCGGACAGGCGCCGAACGGGCTGTTGAAGGAAAAAAGGCGCGGCGCGATTTCAGGCAGACTGATGCCGCACTCCACGCAGGCAAAATTTTGGCTGAAGACCAGTTCCTTGCCGCCGATCACATCGACGCCAACGACGCCTTCGCCCAGTTGCAGCGCCGTTTCCAGTGAATCGGCCAACCTTGTTTCCATCCCTTCTTTGACCACCAGCCGATCGACAACGACTTCGATCGTATGCTTCTTGTTTTTTTCTAGCGCGATTTCTTCGTTGACGTCCAGCACCTGACCATCGACTCGTACTCTGGCAAAGCCCTGCTTGCGAATGTCGGCGAGGATTTTTTGGTGTTCGCCTTTTTTGCCCCGCACAACTGCCGCCAATAGGATGATCCGGCTGTCCGCCGGCAGTGCGGTGATTTGATCGACCATCTGTTCCACCGTTTGCTGGCTGATCGCCTTGCCGCAGGTCGGACAATGCGGCCGCCCGGCCCGGGCGTACAAGAGGCGCAGATAATCATAAATTTCCGTAACCGTGCCGACCGTGGAACGCGGATTGCGGCTGGTCGTCTTTTGATCGATCGAAATCGCCGGGGATAAGCCTTCGATATAATCGACGTCCGGTTTGTCCATCTGTCCGAGAAATTGACGGGCATACGCCGAAAGCGATTCGACGTAGCGCCGCTGCCCTTCGGCATAAATCGTGTCAAAAGCCAATGACGATTTTCCGGAACCGCTGAGTCCGGTAATGACAACCAGCTTATCGCGCGGTATTTCCAGGTCGATATTTTTTAAATTATGCTGCCTGGCGCCTTTAATAATAATATTTTCCTGCACAGCCATTTCCTTCTTTCTCATTTAGGATGCGACGGAGTTTCAACACGAAGATGGGAAGTGAAAATAAAGAAGGGAAGAATTGCATTTTAATTTCTTCCTGCCTTTTTTTCTTCGTGTCTTCGTGTTGAAATCCCATTACTTTTTTCGTCTTCCAGTCGCCTTTTTCTTTACGGTTCCTGCCGCGCCGAGGCGTTGGCGCAGTTCCAGGATCATGTCGCGCAGTTCAGCCGCGCGCTCAAATTCCAATTTACGCGACGCTTCGCGCATTTCTTTATCCCAAACCGCGATCAGGTCTTGCATTTCGTCGCGGCTCATCGTTTCCACCCGACCGCTGTGATAGCTCGCGCTTTCTTCGGCCACCTTCGTCGTCTCGATCAATTCCTTGACTTTCTTGATGATGCTCTTCGGTTCGATGCCGTTCAGGCGGTTGTATTCCATCTGCACTTCACGCCGCCGTTTCGTCTCTTCCATTGCCCGCGCCATCGAATCCGTTATCTTGTCGGCGTACATGATGACGCGTCCTTCGACGTGACGCGCCGCGCGTCCGACCGTCTGAATCAGCGATGTGTCGGAACGCAGAAAGCCTTCCTTGTCGGCATCGAGAATCGCCACCAGACTGACCTCCGGCAAATCGAGGCCTTCGCGCAGCAGATTGATGCCGACCAGGACATCGAATTCGCCGGCGCGCAGATCACGAATGATTTCCACCCGTTCAATCGTCGCAATATCGGAGTGCAGGTAACGGACTCGAATCCCCATTTCCTTCAAATATTCCGTCAGATGCTCGGCCATCTTTTTCGTCAGCGTCGTGACAAGCACGCGCTGATCCTTGGCGCTGCGTCGTTTGATTTCAGCGAGCAAATCATCCATTTGGCCGGGAATCGGACGGATTTCAATTTCGGGATCGACCAGTCCGGTCGGACGGATGATTTGCTGCACGACCTGCCCTTTGGCCTCTTCCATTTCAAACTTGGCCGGCGTAGCCGAAACATACACAACCTGATTCACGCGCTCCTGAAATTCCGGGAACGTGAACGGCCGGTTGTCATAGGCCGACGGCAAACGGAAGCCATTTTCAACCAGCGCGGTTTTACGCGCCCGATCGCCCGCATACATCGCGCGAATTTGCGGCAGCGTCACATGCGACTCATCCATCAAAATCAGGAAATCGTCGGGAAAATAATCGATCAGCGTAAACGGCGGATCGCCGGCCTTGCGCCCGGTCAAATGTCTTGAATAATTTTCAATGCCGGAACAATAGCCCATTTCCAACATCATTTCCAGATCATAGCGCGTCCGTTGTTCGATGCGCTGCGCTTCAAGCAGCTTGCCCTGGCTGCGAAACGCCGCCAGCTGTTCTTCCAGTTCTTTTTCGATATCCGTCGCCGCACGCAGCAGGTTTTCGCGCGACGTGACATAGTGAGACGCCGGATAAATCGCGATATGCTTGCGTTCCGTCAAGATCTGACCGGTCAGGACATCCACTTCGAGGATCCGTTCGATCTCATCGCCGAACCATTCGACGCGCAGCGCCCGCTCGCCGTAAGCAGCCGGAAAAATTTCGACCACATCGCCGCGCACGCGGAACTTGCCGCGGACAAAATTGACGTCGTTGCGTTCATATTGAATCGCGATCAGTTTGCGCAGGACCGAATCGCGGTCGCGCAGCTGTCCCTGGCGCAATGAAAGCACCTGGTCACGGTATTCTTCCGGTGAACCGAGGCCGTAAATGCATGATACGCTGGCTACGATGATTACGTCGCGGCGTTCAAAGAGCGAACTGGTCGCAGAGTGACGCAACTTATCGATCTCATCGTTGATCGACGCATCTTTTTCGATATACGTATCCGTCTGCGCGATATACGCTTCCGGCTGATAATAATCATAATAACTGACGAAATACTCGACCGCATTATTGGGAAAGAATTCCTTGAACTCGCTGGCCAGCTGCGCGGCCAGCGTCTTATTGTGCGCAATCACGAGCGTCGGACGTTGCACCGCTTCGACCAGTTTGGCCATTGCAAACGTCTTGCCGGTTCCGGTCGCGCCAAGCAAGACCTGGCAGCGCTCGCCGCGCTCGACGCCTGCCGTCAGTTGCCGGATCGCCTCCGGCTGGTCGCCGGTTGGGACGAACGGCGCTTCGACCTGAAAAGGAATTCCGCCCTCGCGGGTTATCGTATTCAACTTGGGTACCGTTGCCATAATCGCACCTCATATCACGAACAATTTTCCATTGATAGATATTATATGATATATCCTGTCAAAAACCAAGTTGTTTTTGCTCCAGAAAAACATGCCGGGGTTTTGACACGAAGAGAGAAAGAGATTCTTTTCTTCTTTTTTCGTATTGAAAGCTTCGCAAGAATCAAAACTTTCGCCGCAACCAGTTCCAGACTTTGTTCAGCAGGCTCGACTGCGCCAGCGTCAGATAAGCGCCGACCTGGCGATTGGGTACGAGCAGCAGGCCGAGCGCGGTCAAGTCGGGCGACCAGGTCTGCCGGATGCTGAAGACCTTGCCTTCGCGCAAGATCAGAAGTTCCTGCGGCCACTGCGGCGCAAGCGTCAGCGCGAGAAAGAAATCGTCCCGCGAATGCAGGGAAAGATCATCCACCGCCAAAATGACGTCTTCGCGCCTCAAACCAGCCCGACTCGCCAGACTGCCCGGCACGACATCGAGAACCAGTACGCCGCGCTGCGCCGGCGCGTAACGCGCTTCGCCCATCAGTTCACGACGCATCTGCCACTGCACCATACCTTCGTGTCCGAGCGGCGCCAAGAGCGCGGCCGGCCAGGCAAAGAACGGCCATTTTAACGAAAGCAGCGCCAACGCGAGCAGACTGACGCTATAAAACACAAGCTGCACAGCCGCGCGGCGGCCGCGTTCTTCCGGCGGACAGACGAGCGCCAGATCGCCGTAGCCAAGCGCGGCAACGACAGGCAAGAGCAGGTACGTCAACTGTTCCGGCGGCGCCAGCGCCGCGGGGAAGACCGGCCACCATGCGGGCATCGCCAGCGTGCCGCTCAAGACTTGCGTCTCCTGCAGCGGCACCGCCAGCAAGAGCGCGAGCGGCAGCGGCCAAAAATTGAGCAGGCTGAAGCCGCCGACAATCCCGTTCTTGCCTTGAACGAGAACCGGCAGAAAACTGTCCTGCCCGCTCGCGTAAATCAACAAACCTTCGGTCAGATGAAGCACCGCGACCAGCGCGATCAGCTGCGCAACATCGACGTCCGGCCAGCCGGTGACCATGCGGCAAAGCGCAACCAGACCGCCGGCATACGCGAAGCAGAGCAGGCGCAGATCGATCAGCGCGAGCGCGATCGCGACCGGCCAGATATAAGAAAGTCCGAGGCGTCCGAGATCGATGCCGATCAGCGTGATGACCAGGCTGGCAAGAAGGCCGCCCGCGCTGCCCAAAAGAAGCGCACGCAGCGTATGACGCCAGACCTGAAAACCGGAGAGGCCGAACATCAAACGTTGCTGTTTGGCGCTGCGGCGTTGCTGCAGCCAGACAAAGAAGATGATCAGCCAAAAGACCGGCTGCAGATAAACCGCTCCGACCGTAAAGAGAATCATGGCACTCAACGAGCATAGCACGTCCATCATCACGCCCCCTTTTTTTCCGCAAAGGGTTTTACGCACCAAACATATGTTCCTTATATTATATCATAAACTTCTCTATAACAAAACAGCGGATGCGGCATTCCTCTGCCGCACCCGCTGTTTTTATCATTGCACCGCCGACGCGCCCTGCGCCAGCTTCATTTTTAAGACATCGATCGCCTTCTCTAAGACAAGGTCATTCTGTCCCGCTTCCTTGCCGCCTTCGACCGGGATGTCGGGTTCGATGCCGACGCCGTTGATCGAACGGTCTTTCGGCGTCAGATATTTGGCAATCGTCAGTTTGACCGCGCCGCCGTTAATCAGCATCGGTTTGATCGTCTGCACGGAGCCTTTGCCGTACGTCTTGCTGCCGACCAATACGCCGACGCCGGTATCCTGCAGCGCTCCGGCAACAATTTCCGAAGCGCTTGCACTGCCGCCGTTAACCAATACCGCGACGCTGTACTTGGCGTCCTGCAGCGTCGAAGAATGAACTTCGCGCTGTCCGTCACGCGTCACGACCGAAACGATCGGGCCTTTCGGCACCATCTTTCCGGCCACTTTTACCGACTGATCGAGCAGTCCGCCCGGATTATCGCGCAGATCGAGAACCAGCCCCTTCATGCCGGCCTGCTCAAGCTCGCGAAATTTGGCATCAAAATCCGCGCCGGTATGCTCATTGAACATCGAGATGCGGATATAACCCAAATCGCCCGGCAGCATTTTCCCCGCCACCGTCTTGATTTCGATCTTCGCCCGGATCAGCGTATATTCTTTCGGCTCTTCGTCGCCGCGCCGCACGGTCAAAACGACTTTTGTGCCTTCATCGCCGCGGATTTTGCCGACCGCTTCATCAAGCGCCATGTCTTTGGTATCCTTGCCGTCAATGCGCAGCACCTGGTCGCCGCTCTTGATGCCCGCCTTTTCGCCCGGCGTTCCTTCAATCGGTGCGACAACAGTCAGCATCTTGTCCTTGACGCCGATCACAACGCCGATTCCGCCAAAGGAACCGTTGGTCTCGAGAAGAAATTCCTTGTACATTTTTTCATCCATATACAGCGAATGCGGATCGCCGAGCGACTTGACCATGCCCTGGATCGCACCCTGCACCAGCATTTCGCTTTGCACCGGTTCCACATACTGCGTGCGCAGCATCTTCATCGTCCGCTGCAGACGAAGCACCGCGCCGAAGTCTCCCGTATCGAGACCCATCAAATAGAGCATGCCGCCCACCGTGCCGGTCATCGTCAAAAAAACCAGGAGAATCGCGCTGATAATGAGTTTGCTGCGTTTCAATCCATCCACCTCAATTATAGTAAAATAGGGCGCCCAAGCGGGCACCCTGCTCTTCGATCTACGGCAAATAGCCTGTTGGATCCACCGGCGAACCGCCCTGGCGAACCTCGAAATGCACATGGGGTCCGGTGGAGTAGCCGGTTGAACCGGCACGGGCAATCATCTGTCCTTTCGACACCGCCTGCCCCTCGCTGACGACCAGTTCCGAATTATGGCCGTACAGCGTCTGCAGGCCATTGCTGTGTTCAATGATGACCGCCTTACCGTAACCGCCGAGCCAGTCGGCATGCACGACAACGCCGCCATCGGCCGCCACTACGGTATCGCCATAGTCGGCCGCGATATCGAGCCCGCTATGAAAGCGTGCATTGCCGAATACCGGATGCGTCCGCCAGCCGAACGGCGAAGTGATTTCACCGTTGATCGGCCACATCATCGCACCGCTGCTGACCGCCGGAGCTTTTTTTCCGCCGCCGTTTTGGCGATTGCGCAGCATCTGCTCAATGCGCCGCGACGTATCCATCAATTCATTATAAGCCTGTTCGGCGATTTCTTTTTCGCCGACCGCCATATTCAGCATTTCTTTTTGTTCATTGCGCCGCGTTTCGATGATCTTCTTCCGTTCATCGGCCGCGCGTTTCAATTCCAAAATGACCGCCCGATCCTGTTCGAGCTCTTCTTTCTTTTGCATGACCAATTGACGTTCGGCCTTAACCTTGACGATCAACTCCACGTCGCGGTTGATGACGCGTTTCAATAAGTCCATCCGGGTGGTAAAATCGCCAAAATCGCTCGCGCCGAGCAGTACGTCAAGATAGCTCAGCTGACCGTTTTGATAAATATCCCGAATCCGCTTGTCGAGCACCTTGCTCCGTTCGGCCAGACGGCCTTCCGCCTGGACGAGGATGACTTTGTTCGCTTCAATCTGACTTTCGGTCTGGCTCAGTTGGTTCTGAATACTTTTGTATTCCTTCTGCGCGGTTTCCAGATCGGTCTGTATGCCCTGCAGCCTTCCCGATACGCTATTTACCTTTTCCTGAGCCTGCGCCGCCTTGTTCTGCTGGGTTTGCATTTGCTGCTGCACCTGCTGCTGCTGCTCTTCCAGCTCATTGGCCAAAACCGGCGCAACAAGTCCGCTCAGCATCGCTCCGGTCACTAAAATCGCCGCATAATTTCGGAATTTCAAATCCTCATCCCTCCTGCCCTTAGCCCTTAGCCCTTAGCCCTTAGCCCTTAGCCCTTAGCCCTTAGCCAAAAATTATACATCCATGAAGCGCCGCAGCGAAATCGTGCTGCCCAGCGCACCGATGCCGGTGCCTAAAAGAACCAGCACCACGCTCAGATTCGTAATAAACGGGTATTTCGGAATCAACGGCAAAAATGCCAGTGAATCATGTACCTGGTTGACCAGTGCGCCATAAGTCTGGTTCAAGAGCAGCACGGCCAGCAACGCGCCGCCGAAACCGAGGATCATCCCTTCGAGTAAAAACGGCCAGCGGATGAACCAGTCGGTCGCGCCGACATATTTCATGATGCCGATCTCGCGCCGCCTGGCGAAGACCGTCAGACGAATCGTATTGGAGATAATGAACAGCGCCGCCAGCGCCAGGAAGAGGATCAGAACCAAGCCAAAGATCCGGATCATCTTCGTCAGCGTGAAGAGCTGCTCCACCACATCCTGACCGAATTTGGCGTTTTCAACGCCCTTTAATTGGCCGATTGCCTGCGCCACCGGCTTCACGCGCTCCGGCTGATCGACTTTTACCTCAAACGCATTCGGCAGCGGGTTTCCGTCGCCCAACGCGTTCAACAGACTTTTTTGATCGCCCAGGCGATCTTTGAAGCGTTTCATCGCTTCATCCTTGGTGACGAACGTCACCTGAACGACGCCCGGCAATTTGCTGATCCGCGTTCCGACTTCGCGCATTTCGAGATCGCTTTGGTTATCCTGAAGAAAAACCGATATCTGAACCTGCGATTCCAAATTCGATGCCATGTTGTTCAGATTCAGCACCATCACGAGAAACATGCCGAGAATCAAGAGCGACAAAGCCACCGTGCTGATCGAGGCGAAACTCATCAAACTGTTGCGTTTTAACGAGACCACCGCATCTTTGATAAAATATTCCCAGGTACTAATCTTCATAGCCGTATAGTCCTCCCGTCTGGTCGCGGACAATGCGGCCCTTTTCAATCGCAATGACCCGTTTGCGCATCGCATCCACGACCGTTTTGTCATGCGTCGCCATGACCATCGTGGTGCCGTCTTTGTTGATCCGTTCGAATATTTTCATGATTTCCCAGGATGTTTCCGGATCCAGATTGCCGGTCGGTTCGTCTGCAATCACAATCGCCGGCTTGTTGACAATCGCCCGCGCAATCGCGACGCGTTGCTGTTCGCCGCCGGACAGTTCGGTCGGAAAATGCTTCGTCTTGTGGCGCAAGCCGACCAAGTCAAGCACATGGTAGACCCGCTTTTGGATTTCGCGGCGCGGCGCTTCGATAACCTGCATCGCGAACGCGACATTTTCATAAATCGTCTTTTTCGGCAGCAGCCGATAATCCTGAAAGACAATGCCGAGACTGCGGCGCAAAAACGGAACATCTTCATTCGCCAGTTCGCTGACGTTGCGTCCGTTGACGATCAGATGCCCGCGCGTCGGCAGCTCTTCACGAAACAGCAATTTGATAAAGGTTGATTTTCCCGCGCCGCTTGGCCCGACGACAAAAAGAAAGTCGCCGCGCGGAATCATGATATTAATATCGGACAAGGCCACCGAGCCATTGTCATAAATCTTAGTTACGCCATCCATTTCAATCAAAGTTTTGCCACTCCTACCGTGAAAAATCGTTATAAACTATCCTGTTCTAAGTTAGACGCCGATCGAAAAATCCCTTTATTTTTTGCAAACATTCCTCATTCTCTATATTTAAATTTGAACCACAAAGACACAAAGTACGCAAAGAAACAGATTGTACTCTTGGGTTAGGCTGCAGATATTATCTGCAGCTGAAAGGACTCACAGCTGCACTGATAACGTGCACGCGGTTATCGTCTTTGTGTTCTTTTTCGCGGCAGATATTATCTGGCGACTTGTCTCCGTCCTTAGTGTTCTTTGTGCCTTTGTGGTTCGAAACCGCCACTATCCCCTTTGCCTTTGCGGTCGAAGCCGTTCAACCGCAAAGGCAAAGGGCGGTGTGCAACCACCGCCCCGTTCCAACGATGTTAGGCCTTGCGGCTGATCGCCTTTTTAGCCGCGACGACGATGTCGCCAGCCGTCAAGCCGTATTTCACCAGCAAATCAGCGGGCGTACCGGATTCGCCGAAGGTGTCTTTTACGCCGACTCTCTCCAGCGGCGCCGGAGTGGTCTCCGCCAGGACTTCCGCGACCGCGCTGCCGAGGCCGCCGATCACGCTGTGTTCCTCGCAGCTTACCAGCGCGCCGGTTTCCTTGGCCGCTTTCGCAATCGCTTCGCAGTCGATCGGTTTGATCGTATGGATATTGAGCACGCGCGCGCTAATGCCTTCGGCAGCTAACGTCGCCGCGGCTTCGAGCGCCGCCGAGACCATGATGCCGGTAGCCGCGAGCGTGACGTCCTTACCGTCAGCCAGCTGCAACGCTTTGCCGTGCGCAAACCGATAGCCTTCGCCGACCACATCCGGCACAGCCATGCGGCCAAGACGAAGATAAACCGGGCCTTTGTGCTGCGCGGCGAATTCGACCGCCTGGCGGGTTTCTTCGGCGTCGGCCGGTACGATGACCGTCATGTTCGGCAGGCCGCGCATCAGCGAAATGTCTTCGATCGATTGGTGCGACGCGCCGTCTTCGCCGACCGTCAGACCGGCATGCGTCGCCGCCACTTTGACGTTCAGCTTCGGATAGCAAATGGAATTGCGCACCTGCTCGAACGCACGACCGGTTGCAAACATGGCAAAGGTGGATACGAACGGGATCTTGCCGCTGGCAGCGAGGCCCGCCGCAATGCCCATCATATTTTGCTCGGCAATGCCGACATTGATGAATCGATCCGGATGCGCTTTCGAAAATACGACCGTCTTCGTTGATTTAGACAGGTCGGCATCCAATACCACTACCGCCTGGTTCTTATCGCCCAGTTCTTTCAGGCTGTCGCCGTATGCTTCACGTGTAGCTAATTTTCCCATGATTCACACCTCCCCTTAGTCGTCCAAATCTTCGAGTTCTTGAATGAACAGTTCGCATTCCTGCTGACTCGGCGCTTTGCCATGCCAGTCGACTGCGTTTTCCATCTTGCAAACGCCTTTGCCTTTGACCGTCTTCGCAACAATGACCGTCGGACGGCCTTTATGCGCTTTGGCTTCCTGCAGCGCGGCATAGATTGCCTGATGATCGTGTCCGTCGATCTGCAGCACATTCCAGCCGAACGCCTGCCATTTCTCCGGAATCGGCAGCGGCGACATGACTTGTTCGATCGGTCCGTCAATTTGCAAACCGTTGAAATCGACGAACGCGGTCAGATTATCCAATTTATAATGCGCGGCAAACATGGCGGCTTCCCAGACCATGCCTTCCTGCAGTTCGCCGTCGCCGAGCACCGCGTATACGCGGCTGCTGCGGCCGTCCATGCGTGCGGCCAGCGCCATGCCGGACGCTGCGCTGAGGCCTTGTCCGAGCGAACCGGTCGACATGTCGATGCCCGGCAGATCCTTGATGCTCGGATGCCCCTGCATCCGGCTGTTGATCTTACGCAGCGTCAAAAGTTCCTCTTCCGGGAAAAATCCTTTGGCCGCCAATGTTGCATACAGCACCGGAGCTGCATGGCCTTTCGATAATACGAAACGATCCCGTGCGGGATCCTGCGGATTCTTGGCATCCACCTTCATTTCCGCAAAATATAGCGTGGTCAAAATGTCGGTAGCGGAAAGAGAACCGCCAGGGTGACCGGATTTTGCTTCGCTGACCATCGCAATGATATTCCGGCGAATGACCCGGGCCTTAGCCTGCAGGTCGCTGATCTGTTCCGGCATAAGTTTGTCTGCCATCATTAAATCCTCCTTGTCTCTTTTACTGCTGTATTTCTACCATCTATGGACGCACTTTCTATTTTAGCGGCGTCTCTTTGAATCCTTCGCCCAAGACTTCATGCGCATCCGCCACAATGACAAACGCCTTGGGATCCAGTTGATAGACAATTTCTTTCAGCTGGCTGATTTCGCCCTGTCCGACGACGCTCAGCAGCATTTCCCGTTGATCGCCTGTATAACCGCCGCGCGCCTGCCAATAGGTCACGCCGCGATCCATCTGGTCGATGATCATATCGCCGACTTCCTGCGGCTTGTTGGAAACGACGAAAAATGCCTTCGCCGTAGTCGGCCCTTCCTGGACAAGATCGATGATTTGTGCGCAAACAAAAATGGAAATCAAGGCATACAGCGCCAGTTCCGGACTTTGAAAGACGACGCCGGCAAAGACGATGACGCCGAAGTCCGACATTAAGAGCGCCTGCCCGATTCGAATGCCAAAGACCTTGTTCAAAATTGCCGCCATCAGGGCGGTTCCAGCGGTATTGCCTTTGAAACGGAAAATAAGGCCGCAGCCGACGCCGCCCACGACGCCGCCATAGAGCGAAGCCAAAAGCAGATCATGCGTCATCACCGGCGTATACGGCGCGGTCACGTCAATGATGATCGAGAGCATCGCCGCGCCGTAGAGCGTATTCATGCCGTAACGGGCGCCGAGGATCTTTACGCCGATCAAGAATAATGGGATGTTAAAGACCAGCATCACGACGCCGACCGGCCAGCCGGTCAGATGATAGAGTACGGTCGCCAGACCGCTGATGCCGCCTGCAGCGACCTTGTTCGGAATAAGAAACATGTTCAGACTGACGGCCAGGAGGAAAATCCCCACCGTCATACCGATATAATCTTTGATTACTAACTTTTTCATGCTTATCGCCTCCTGTCGGCCAATTCCAAGGCCAGTTCGGCGCTTAAAAGCGCTTTCTTACGTAAGCCGTTAAGCAGTGTCGCCCGCTCCTTCTCCTTTCCGTCGACCGTCAGCAGCTGCGCTGCGCGTGCCGCAATATTCTGCGCCGTAACGGTCTCTAGACTCCCCACCGGCTGATCGCCAAGCGTCGCCAAGAATCGTTCGATCTTCGGATCGTAGGAAATGCCAAGCAGAGGAACTTGCATCACCGCAGCAAAAATCAGCGCATGCAGCCGGATGCCGATCAAGAGATCGAGGTTTCCTACGATGGACATCAGTTCGCTCGTCGTATAATCGCCTTCGAGCACCGTCACCTGACCGCCGATTTGCTCGGCCAAACGCTGCGAAACCGCACGATCATCCGGCCACTGCATCGGCAAGAGCACGATGCGTGCGCCTTGCTCTTGCTGCAGGCGGTGCGCCGCATCGATCAGCGCCTGCTGGTAATTTTCCCGGCCCTGCCAGTCTCGGGCCGAAATTCCGACCAGCGGCGATACGCCAGCCACCTTATGCTGAAGCAGGATCGTCCGGCCGAGATGCTTGTCGACCGGGTGCAGCGCCAAGACCGGGTCGGCTGTGACATGCACGGCCGGTTTCGTGATCTGCAAACGCCGGAGTTCTTCGCGCGAACCTTCGTCGCGCACCGTGATCAGATCCACCTGGTTGCCCACGCGGCGCATCACCGACTGCGCAAACGAACCGTTGACCGGCCCGATGCCCTGCGCATAGAGCATCACCTTAGCGCCCAGACGTTTGGCCAGATAGATGATGCCGAGATAATAATAGAGGCTGCGTTCACTGGTCACATCCTGCAGCAGGCTGCCGCCGCCGCTGATCAAAAGATCGCTTTTCGCCAGCGCTCTTACGATGGCCGGCGCATTCACCCGATCCACCGCTTTGACGCCATGGCGTTTTCGCGTATCGGCGGCATTGCCGGAGATCACGGTAATGCGCGCCGCAGGATTCAGTTCGGTCAGCACTTCGATCATGGCCGCCAGCATCGCTTCATCGCCGGCGTTGCCAAAACCGTAGTAACCGGAAATTACGATATCGGTCATATCAGGCAGATCTCCTTCCCAGCAGGGACGACAGATAAGCAAGCACCTGAACGCCCACTACGGCCAAGAGGCCGAACGCTATGCCCGCCGCCATTCCGTCGAGACCCCGGACAAACGACATGAAGACCGGCGTGCGCATATGCGCGAACGTCTCGACCAGCGACCCCTGCCCGATCGTCGCAACGAGCACCAACGCATAGTGCAAGATACGCGGCCACTGGCGGTAAGCCGCCATGACCAGCAGAAAGAACGCCGGATGACCGATCATGAATTCTTTTTCCCGCGGGCGCGCAAACATAACCCGTTCCAGGAAGGCCCGCAGTTTCAGTTCGATGTCCGGCACCGGCACGCCCGCCGTATGACCGGAGCGCCCGACATAGACCAACGCGACCAGTGCGACCAACGCGCAGCCCAGCAGCGTCTTGATCTGTACCGGATAGTTCAGCAGCGCCTTGAGCTGCGCACCGATGCCGGCCGGAACTTCATCCAGCAAACGGTAACGGCTGAAATAGGTCAGCGAGACCATCAGAATCGGAGCGACAAACGTCAGTTTGACGCCGCGAAAAATTTCCATTTCGAGAAAGAAACGCACGTCAGCCAGCAATGCGGCCACATAGAGACCGCCGATCAAAGAGATGCCGACCGTCAGCGCCAGATAGCGGCAACCGTCGCCCATGATGCGCGCCAGTCCGCCTTTGCCGTTCAGTTCCTTTTTTCGCCAAGCGTCAAGAAACCAGGTCATCGACAAGGTCGGAAAGAGGATCGCACTGGCCAGCGCGGCCATTTGACGCGCCAGCGTGCCGCCGCCTTTAAGGAGCGGCAACGTCAATGCGAGACTGAGCAAAAACCAAAGCAGATATTGCCAGCGTTTGCCGAACGGGTGGACCAGGCTCAGGAAAAGAACGCCGGCCGCGACTGCCCCGGCAATGCTGAGCGCAGTCAGCCAAGCCGGAGCGAAATAATCCTGGTATACGCCCGCCTTGCCCAGCGTGAATCTTTTGGCCAGCAGTTCCTGCTTGACGCCGTTGACATAGGCCAGATTGGTTTCCACCAGCGTCTTGCCCGGTTCCGCTTTATCAAATTTACGCAGGAGGTTGATCCGGATGTTGCGTTCCTGATCGGTCACGCCCCAGCGCTGAATCGCGTCCGCCATGCGCAGTTTCGGCTGCTCATCCTTCGGAATCACATAAACCCGGGCCGCGCGATATGCGTCGGCGGCCACCAGATTCGTCAGGCCTTCCTGTTTAACGAACTGCAGCTGCAGCGGATGTTCGATCAGCGCCAGCGTGTAGCCGTTCTCTTTCAGTTTGCCGAGCGTCAACGGCAGCTTGTCGGGAAAGCCGAGCGCTTCCTCGCCGACAAACATCACCGCCGAGATATTGGCGATGCCGGCCATGCGGCTAAAGACGCTTTCGACGTCCGACGTCTCTACTTTCGTATAGTTCGAAGGCCGGGCAATGACATAGAAGCCCTGCTCCGCCGCATGCAGCATTTCTGCGCGCGGCAGACCCAGGTTCCATTTCTGCACTTTTTCAAAATTGGCTTTCGCCGCAAGAATCCGGTGCGGCGCATCGAGCACCGCGACGCGTTCCGGGCTAAGGCGACGGCTCAGATCGTCTCTGATCTCATTGAACGAGGCATCATCTTGGCCGACCACATAGACATCCTGAGGCAGGATGCGGCCTGCTGCGATCAACGGCTGCCAGATCGGATCACTGCGATGCAGGCTCTGGATCTCGGCGCCGGAAATCACGGCCGCCTTGCCGCTCTTGCTTAACTTTTCCAGGCTGGTCTCATACACGGCGAGCGAAGTCACGCCTGCATCCTTCAGTTGCTGCATCAATGCATCAGTCGGCACGCCGTCAAGCTGCGCCAATTCGATGACATCCTCGTATTCCATGGCCAGTTCAACCTGGTTATTGGCTTTTTCCACCTGATGCCGCTGCCAGACTACCGTCAAGGAAGCCAACAGGCCTATGACGATGATGGCGATGAGCAGCCGGTTATAACGAAACTCTTTCAAACACTTCGACCACCTTACGCAATAAATATCGTTATCCTATGGAGCGCTAGCGTCCGGCATGCAGCAGCACGCGCGCCTGTCCGTCTTCCTGTACGACGCTTGTCGGACGCAACGCAAACGGCAACTGTCTGCCGTCCATGACCGGAATCTTGCCGAGCGCCGACCAAATCAAGCCGCTCGCATCGCTATTGTTAATCCTCAGTTTTTTCGTTTGCAAGACGATGACCTGATCCTGAAGAATCAGCTGACCTTCGAGCGACAGGCGCAAGCTAAGCAGTCCGCCAGGGGAAAACGTCCCCTGTACCAAAACAAGCTCCGGCGTGATCGTGACGCTGACTTCTTTGATGCCCTTTTCCGGGCGGCTCAATAGGCGGACGAGTTCCTCTTCTCCGATCGTCGCCGTCACATCCACCGCTTGGGCCGTAAGATTTTCCAGCCGGCCGCTGACAAGCTGCTTCAGCGACAGATGCACGTCGCTGAATACGCCATGCACCTGGCGAAGCGCAAGCTTCTCGCCCTGCAACTGCGGTATATTCATCTCGATGCGCGGTATGGTCCCGCCTAACCAGGCCAGCGCCGGACGCCCCGACAGCACAACCTCGCTGTCGTCTGACGCGCCCGGCACTTTTGCCAGGATTAAATGTCCCCAAATCGTCGGCAGCAATAGTTCCGCCAGCAGCAAACAAGCTGCCAGGGTTGCCGCGCCTCTTCGCCAGCCTTTCATCGCGCGCCTCCTTATTTGCTATCGCCTCTCAAGTACGCTTCAATGAACTGCGTCAGTTCTCCGTCCATGACGGCCTGCACGTTGCCGGTTTCGGAACCGGTACGATGGTCCTTGACCAGATTATAGGGATGGAAGACATAGGAGCGGATCTGACTGCCCCATTCAATCGCCTGATAATCACCGGCAATCTCACTGAGCATGTTCTCCTGCTTCTTGCGTTCCAGTTCGAACAGTTTCGCGCGCATCAGCTTCAGACATTGCTCGCGATTCTTGATCTGCGAACGTTCGCTTTGGCACTGCACGATCACGCCGGTCGGGATATGCGTCATCCGCACCGCCGAATCGGTCTTATTGATATGCTGGCCGCCCGCGCCGCTGGCGCGATAGGTGTCGACCCGCACATCGACCATGTTGATGTCGACGCTGACCGCGTCGTCGATTTCCGGCATCACATCGACCGCCGCGAACGACGTGTGCCGCCTGCCGCTGGCATCGAACGGCGAGATGCGCACCAAACGGTGCACGCCTTTTTCCGAACGCAAATAGCCGTAGGCATTGTGTCCGGAGATCAGAAGCGTCGCGCTTTTGACGCCCGCTTCGTCACCGGCGAGAAAATCCATCGTCTCGACTTTGTAGCCCTGTTTTTCCGCCCAGCGGACATACATGCGAAGCAGCATCTGCGCCCAGTCCTGCGCTTCGGTGCCGCCCGCGCCCGCGTGCAGCGTCAGGATCGCATTGTTGCGGTCGTATTCGCCCGATAAGAGCAGCGTCAGCTGCAGCGCTTCGAGTTCGCTGCGCATTTCGTCAAGCGTCGCCGAAACCTCGTCATAGACGCTTTCATCCGCTTCTTCCGTTCCCATCTGCCAGAGCAGTTCAACGTCTTCGTGCCGCTGCGTCAGCTGATAGTACTGCGCAATGTTGTCCTTGATGCCGGTCAGTTCCTGTGCGACTTTTTGCGCTTCGGCGGGATCGTCCCAAAAGCCGGGCGCCGCCATCTTATCTTCTAATAACGCAATTCGTTCCTCTTTGCCGACGACGTCAAAGGGAATCCCTCACTTCCTGCAATTGTTTCGCTAATTCCACTATCGGCAGACGCAAATCTTCCAATAACAACGCATTCCACCCCGTTTCACACGGCCAACAGGGCGTGCTTTCGCCCCGCCCTGCCTGTCCGCTATTTATTCTCTATTAGCGCATGGCGCATGGCTATTGGCTATGGCTATTGGCTCGAAGCCCGCGGCTCATAGCTCGTAGCCCTGAGCCCGTAGCCGTCCTGCCCTAAATCGTCCTGCCATAAGCCGCCCCATCATCGCTATCCGTTGACGCCGCAGCATCTCTTGTACTTCTTGCCGCTGCCGCACGGGCACAGTTCGTTGCGTCCGGTCTGGTCGCCGTGTTCGATCGGCTTCATCGCGGCCGCTTCGCCGTCCTCGCCGTGCGTGGCATGTGCCTGCTGCAGGCGGTCTTCCGGTTGCGTCACGATATTGACATGATACATGTATTTGACGATGTCGCCCTGAATGTTCTCGATCATTTGTTGGAACATATCGAACGCTTCGATCTTGTATTCGATCAGCGGATCTTTTTGGCCGTATGCGCGCAGGCCGATGCCCTCACGCAGCATGTCCATCGCATCGAGATGTTCCATCCATTTGTTGTCGACCACTTTCAGCATGACCACTTTTTCCAGTTCACGCATGTTGTCCGCGCCGAACGCTTCCTCACGCGCTTCATAGCCGTCGCGCGCCACTTCCAACAAACGCTCGTGCAGTTCTTCGCGGCTCAATTTTTCCAACTCGCTTACCGTCAGCAGTTTCGGCGTCGCGAAATATTCTTCGCACTCTTCAATCAGCGCCGCATAGTCCCAGTCTTCCGGATACAGCTTTTCATTAGCATGCGCATCGAGCATGTCCTGCACCAGTTTCTCCAGCATATGCGTGATGTTTTCCTTCAGGTTGTCGCCGAGCAAAATCTGACGCCGCTGTCCATAAATGACTTCGCGCTGCTGGTTCATGACGTCGTCATATTCGAGGACATGTTTGCGGATATCGAAGTTGCGCGCTTCGACCTTCTTCTGCGCCTGTTCGATCGAACGGGTAATCAGACTGTGCTCGATCGGTTCGTCTTCTTCCATGCCCAGCTTGTCCATGATGCCCGCGATGTTGTCCGAACCGAAAAGGCGCATCAGGTCATCTTCGAGCGACAGATAAAAGCGCGAAGATCCAGCATCGCCCTGACGTCCGGCGCGGCCGCGCAGCTGATTGTCGATCCGGCGGCTTTCATGCCGCTCGGTGCCGATGATATGCAAACCGCCGAGCGCAGCGACGTTTTCGCCCAGCACGATATCGGTGCCGCGACCCGCCATGTTCGTGGCAATCGTTACCGCAGCGTATTGGCCCGCCTGCGAAATGATGCTCGCTTCCTGTTCATGGAACTTAGCGTTCAAGACGTTATGAGGTACGCCGCGTTTTTTCAATTGCTCGCTCAGCATTTCCGACTGAACGATCGAAGTCGTGCCGACCAGCACCGGTTGATGCTTGGCATGGCACTCGATGATTTCCTCGACGACCGCGCGATATTTGGCGCGACGGTTCTTATAGATGATGTCCGGATAGTCCGTACGCGTCACTTCGCGATTAGTCGGAATGACGATGACATCGAGCTTGTAGATCTTTTGGAATTCCGCTTCCTCAGTCTTTGCCGTACCGGTCATGCCGGCCAGTTTTTCATACATGCGGAAGAAGTTCTGGAAGGTGATCGAAGCGAGCGTTTGGCTTTCGCGTTCGATTTTCACGTTTTCCTTCGCTTCGATCGCCTGATGCAGACCGTCCGAATAGCGGCGGCCGAACATCAGCCGTCCTGTGAATTCGTCGACAATGATGACCTCGCCGTCTTTCACGACATAGTCGCGGTCGCGATGCATCAACGCGCGGGCTCTGAGCGCCTGGTTGAAATGATGCGACATTTCCATGTTCTCATGTTCATAGAGATTGGAAACGTTCAGCATCTTTTCCGCCTTCGCGATGCCGCTTTCCGTCGGCGCTACCGTCTTCAGCTTTTCGTCGACCGTGTAGTCTTCGCCCGGAATCAGTTTCGGCACGACCTTGGCCAAAACGTAATAGAGGTCGGTCGATTTTTCACCCGGTCCCGAAATGATCAGCGGCGTACGCGCCTCGTCGACCAAAATGCTGTCCACTTCATCAACGATCGCATAGTTGAGCGGCCGCTGCACCATTTGTTCGGCATGGATAACCATGTTGTCGCGCAGATAGTCAAAGCCGTATTCGTTATTCGTACCATAGGTGATGTCCGCCTGATAGGCGGCGCGGCGCTCGGCAAAATCGAGCCCGTGCACGATCAGACCGACCGACAGGCCAAGGAAATTATAAACCTTGCCCATCCATTCGCTGTCGCGGCGCGCCAGATAATCATTGACGGTAACGACATGCACGCCTTTGCCGGTCAATGCGTTCAGATAGACCGGCAGCGTCGCGACCAGCGTCTTGCCTTCGCCGGTACGCATTTCCGCGATATTGCCTTCATGCAGCGTGATGCCGCCGAGCAATTGGACGTCAAAATGACGCATGCCCAGCACGCGCTTCGAGGCTTCCCGTACGACCGCGAACGCTTCCGGCATCAACTGGTCAAGCGTTTCGCCCTCGTCCACGCGTTTTTTGAATTCTACGGTCTTGGCGGCTAACGAAACGTCGCTCAATGCGGCAATTGTAGGTTCCAGAGCATTAATCTGCTCAACATATTGCATCATGCGTTTGATTTCCCGTTCGTTGTCATCACCGAACAATTTCTTTAAAAACCCAAACACTGAAATCAGCTCCTTACTTCTGTCAGGGCTACCTTCGACATTCTACGCCCTAATTTTAGATTTTAGCACAACCAGGGCCGTGAAGTCAAAAAAATCCAGGCATTTCCTGCTCTGTAAGTTGAATTAAGTTTTTAAGATATTTATTGAACCACAGATGCCTTCGGCATCACAGAAGCCGCCATGCGGCTTACGGGTTTCTAAAACCAATAAATCGCGACGCGATTTCTGCGGCGGCTTCGCCGCCTGTGGTAAAACAACAATTCCCTGCATCCTCTCACGCCGATTCGCGTCTTCGCGTTACCCGTCCCTGCATAAAAACAAACCCCCTCGCCGCTGCGAGAGGGTTTGCACTCAATGTCAAATCGTTTTGTCTTTGGGCACGACCTTGGTTTCTACCCAGAGCGGCGTATGATGTTTGGCTTCCGAAAGCGACTGCGTTCCGTCGCCGAACATCGTCTTGAACTCACCCCAGTTGTAGATGCCGAGGAAGATATGCGCGAACATGAACAGCCCAAGACCAACGCCGATCCAAAGGTGCCCAAGATCCAACCAATAAATGAAGGCTTTGGGCGCGAACGGAATGAACGCATACAAAATCCAGCCGCTGAAGATCAGAAACAGCGCGCCCGGCAGGAGCGCCAGCGCAAATTGCTTCTGACCGGCATGCATCTTGTCAACCGGAGGCAACGGGATTTCCTTGCCGAGCAGCATTTTTTGCGGATACCCGCCGCCGACTTTCAACCAGGCAAAGTCGTTTTCTTCCCAGGTGAACGTCAAACGGATAAACGCAACGACGCGGTCGAACGCAAAGACAAAATACAAGAGCGAAGCAATCGAAAAAATCGCTGCACCAATAATATGGATCTGCATCGCCTGATGCACAAACTCCGAACCGCCGGGCTTAAGCCAGATGATAAATCCGGTGATCGCCGCCGGTACAAACCCCAAGACCAGACTCCAATGAAACAAACGGGAAGGCAATGCGTGTTTTAAAACACGCGGCTCATTGCTATCGTGTGTATGCATCACAAGCTATCCTCCTACACCAGTTTTGTCCGATTCACATAGCGGGTATGGAACAACTCTTCCGACAAAGGACTCAACGGCTTGCCGGCAAAATTCTTATACATCTCCTGGATGGCCGGGTTATTATGGCTCTGCCTGACGGCCGCTTTCTTATCATCCTTATACAGACCAGCCGTCCGCATCTTGATGTATTTGGTCCGATCCTGAATCAAATCGCTGGCCACATACGCGCCGCCCCAGAGCATTGCACCGGCCACGCCCATCACGCCGAGAAATTCACGCCGGCTGACTTTTACCGCTTTTTCAACATAATCATATCGTGCCATTATCTGACTCCTCCTTAACTCCAGGGCAATAATGCCTTATATTTGTCCGTCCAAGAAGTTCCCATCGGATTGATCGGCTGTCCGCCGCCGTTGACGCAACCGCCCGGACAATTCATCACTTCAATGAAATGATATTTGGATTTTCCGGCAACCACTTCATCGGCAACCGCCTTGATGTTTTCCTTGATGCCATGCACGACCGCCACCTGCAAAACAATCTCTTTGCCGGTTTTGGCATCCTTAATCGGCACGCTGGCTTCCTTGACGCCTTGTAAACCGCGCACCGGCGTAAACTCGAGCACGCCCAGCTCCTCGCCGGAAATCACATAGTAGGCCGTCCTGAGTGCGGCCTCCATGACGCCGCCGGTGTTGCCGAAAATCGTTCCGGCGCCGCTGTACTGCGCCATCGGATTGTTGTCGCTGCGCTCCGACTGATTCGCCAGGTTAATGCCTTTTTGCTTCATTAAACGCGCAATGTCGCGCGTGGTCAGGACGACGTCGACATCCGGGTAATCGGCGCCGCGTCCCTGTTTATGCCAATACTCAGCCGCACTGTGGAATTCCGGACGCGCCGCTTCGAATTTTTTCGCGGTACAGGGCATAATCGCGACGACGAAAACTTTCTCCGGTTCCGTCTTGTACAATTCTTTCGCGGCATACGTTTTTAACAACGGTCCGTGCATCATCATCGGCGATTTGGCCGAGGAGAGATACGGCAATAATTGAGGATAGTATAATTCCGTATAGCGGATCCAAGCCGGGCAGCACGAAGTGAACTGCGGCAACGGGCCGACGTGGCCTTCGCCCGCTTCACCCAAAAGATGATGGCGGATCCGGCCGATCAATTCGCTGCCTTCTTCCATGATCGTCAAATCGGCCGCATAATTAGTATCGCCGATGACAAAGCCCAACTGGTTCAAAGCACTGTACAACTTTTCCGTTGCCAGCGTCCCCGGCGCCATGCCGAACTCTTCGGCGATCGCAACACGAACCGCAGGCGCGATCGTCGTCACTACGGTAAACTGCTTGTCCGCGAGCTTCTGCTCCACGGCCGCTACGGGATCCACGACATCCGTCGGCGCGCCGAACGGACAATTGACCAGGCACTGCCCGCAAAAAACGCATTTCTCCTTGTCGATGTGATGTACGGCGCCATATTTCCCATCAATGGCATCGCTCGGACAGAATGCCTTGCAACTGTCACAACCTTTGCATTTTTTGCGATCAATGGTGATTACCTGGGACAATTCCTGTTGCTGAAAACCTTTCATCCCATATCCTCCCTACACTTTCTTTACCCTATACTTTACCGCGTTTTGTGACTTAACATTTCATTATTCGCTATTATTCGACACAATTCGCGCTTCCCCTGCTAGGTTAACGCCTAAATTTAGATAAAAAAAAGCAGGGGGAACAACGGCGACAAACGCCTCGTTGCCACCCCTGCGCACATTCTCTATCTCTCACGCGCGCCCTAACGGACAATGTGATTATACCATACTTATTTTTCACATTAAATAGCTAAACTATATTTAAACTTGTATTTTTTATACAAAACTAGTAAAAAAACGTTTTTTAAATTTTTATCGACTTTGTCTTCTTTTTTTCACCGTCTGTCTTTCACTTTCTTTGCCCTCCGGCAGAAGGAAAAAGCGCCCTGCCGGATTGGCTCCGGCAGGGCGGCTTTATTAGAATTCTGGTTCGATCAAACCGTAATGCCCGTCTTTGCGGCGGTACACCACATTGACTTCTTCCGTTTCCGTATTGGTGAAAACATAGAAGTCATGGTTGATCATGTTCATTTGCAGCACCGCTTCTTCGACATACATCGGTTTCACGGCGAAGCGCTTCGTCTTGACGACCTTGGTGTCATCATCCTCTTCCTGCAGTGCGCTTTGCACCAGTTCACTCTTGAAGGTGCCGCTCTTCATGCGTTTGGCTAATTTGGTTTTATATTTTTCGATCTGCTTTTCAATTTTTTCCACAACTTGATCAATGGATGCATACATATCGGCAGTGGCTTCTTCGCCCCGCAGAATCATTCCATTGATAGGAACGGTCAGTTCGACGATATGACGTCCCTTTTCAACCTTTAATACAGCACTCATTTCACCTATATTATCGAAATACTTGGTGACTTTGCTGACACGTTTTGTTACATAATCTTTCAGCGCTGGAGTGATTTCAATGTTCTTTCCTCGTACGGCAATGGTCATATTGTCCATCTCCTTCCGTGTGTCTTATAAGTAATATTCGCCGCCCTGCGTTAAATTCCTGTTAAAAAAGCCAAGTTCACCATAAAAATTTCAAAATCTTTTTACAATTTTAGTTTTCAATCTTTCAAGAGCATATTTTAAAAGGCTTTCATCGATTATTAACTGTTTTCATATTCGCAAACAAACATTACAGAAAGTGGAAATATGCTGTGAAAAATACGCCTGACAATGGCGCAGAAGGCTCCGGGATCGCCCCGCTTTAAAACGTTCTTTTATCCTTTTTAACACAAAACCCGGCTGCTTTTACGCAGCCGGGTTGGCGATTTATGAATTATGACTTATAGACGTTGGCAGCTTGCGGCCCACGAGCGCCTTCTACAATTTCAAATTCAACTTCTTGACCTTCGGCCAAGGATTTGAATCCTTCGTCTTGAATAGCGGAGAAGTGTACGAATACGTCAGCACCGTCTTCTCTCTCGATGAAACCAAAACCTTTTTCTGCGCTGAACCATTTTACCTTACCAATCATGTCCAATTCCTCCTAATACATAAAAACTCTAC
Organism: Negativicutes bacterium; assembly: GCA_963667825.1. Taxonomy (GTDB): domain Bacteria; phylum Bacillota; class Negativicutes; order SG130; family SG130; genus Azotosporobacter. Next base: position 1,189,315 of record OY764022.1, read on the forward strand.
GGCCAATCCAAAGACTGGAACCTCATGTTTAGTATATCATCGGCTAAATCAGACTGTCAACGTAATGTACGGGGTCTATTCCCGCAAACCTTGTCAAACAAGGTCGAATAGTTTACAAAATTTTCGACAAAAAGCTCTTCGTCCGCTCTTCGGTCGCCGCGCTGAAAATCGCCTCCGGCGTTCCTTCTTCGACGATGCAGCCTTCGTCCATGAAAATCACCCGGTCGCCGACTTCGCGCGCAAAGCCCATTTCGTGCGTGACGATCACCATCGTCATGCCCTCATTCGCCAGCTGCTGCATGACGTCGAGGACCTCCTTGACCATTTCCGGATCGAGCGCCGAAGTCGGCTCATCAAAGAGCATCACTTTCGGGCGCATCGCCAGCGCGCGCGCAATCGCAACCCGCTGTTGCTGCCCGCCCGACAATTGTTCCGGATACGCTTTCGCCTTGTCGGACAAGCCGACCTTTTCCAGCAGATCCAGCGCGATCTGCTCCGCTTCCGCACGCGCCAGCTTGCGCACCTTTTGCGGCGCCAGACTGATGTTTTCTAAAACCGTCATATGCGGAAAGAGGTTGAAGCGTTGGAAGACCATGCCTACTTCTTCGCGCACCTTGTTGATGTTGGATTCGTTCGTCAGCGGAATGCCGTCGACGACGATTTCGCCGCTGCTCGGTTCTTCCAGGTAATTGATGCATCTAAGCAGCGTGCTCTTGCCGGAACCGCTCGGTCCGATGACCACGACGACTTCCTGTTCCGCCACTTCGAGGCTGACGTCTTTCAGGACATGCAGCGCGCCGAATTTTTTATGTATATTCTTAATGCTTATCATCGATCTTGTACCTCCGCTCCAAATAAGCCACGAGACGCGAAATCGTAAACGTCATCGTCAGATAGATGAGCGCGACCATCGTCCAGATTTCGAACGAGGCATAGGTCCGCGCAATAATCAGCTGGCCGCTGCGCGTCAATTCTTCAAAACCGATAACCGAAACCAGCGAAGAATCTTTCAGCATCGCGATGAATTCATTGCCAAGCGGCGGGATGATCCGTTTGAACGCCTGCGGCAAAATGATGTAGCGCATCGTCTGCGCCCAGGTCATGCCCAGCGAGCGTCCCGCTTCCATTTGCCCTTTATCGATCGACTGGATGCCGCCGCGAAAGATTTCCGCAACGTACGCGCCGCTGTTGATGCTGCACGCCGTGATCGCGGCAATGAACGGATCGACGCGCTGCCCGACGATAAGCGGCAACGCAAAGTAAATCAAAAAGATCTGCACCAAAAGCGGCGTACCGCGCACAAAATCGACATAGACCGCGGCAAATGCTCTAAGCAGCCACTTGTTTGAGAGACGCCCAAGACTCATCAGCATGCCGATGAAGAGGCCAAATGCCACACTCAGCGCCGTAATCTTAACAGTCACCATCGCCCCTGCCAACAGCAGCGGCAAGGAGCGGCTAATGAGTTCAAAATTCAAATCCATACCCAGTCACACCCTTGTCTTTATAATCAAAAAAGCCTTGCATATAAATGCACATACTGATTATATGCATCCAACCCTACCCTGTCAATGATTGTAAGGCTAAAGTTGGAGATTTTTTTAAATCGCAAAGGCGCAACGTCGACAAAGTAAGACGAACGGTGTTCGCAGCTCAACACGAAAAGCAGGAGAGTTGAGGAAAGGAAACCGCCGCCTAACCGCCAGCGGTCAGAGTGTAGACCATTAAAAAACAGAATGCGCTAACACGAAAATTTGAAGTGGACCCATCATCGGCCCGGTGAGAAGAAAAAACCTCTTCCTGTCTTCCAATCTTCCCGTCTTCGTGTTAATGCCCTTTGCGTCTTTGTGGTTGAAAATGCAAAAGACTGTCGCGAATCGGTTTCCCTATCGCGACAGCCTTTTCATTCCTATTACGCTTGCGGCTTTTTGCCGAACCACTTTTCGTAGATCTTATCATACTCGCCGTTTTTCTTCAGCTCTTCGAGCGCTTTGTTGACTTTCTCGGTCAGTTCGCCGTTCTTTTTGGCAATCGCCATGCCATAGTCCTCGGCATTGCTGATTTCGCTCAGCAGCTTGGCAGATTTGTCGCCGCTCTTGGCCATGTAGTATTGGTTAACCGGCAAGTCGTTGACCACCGCATCGACGCCGCCCGCCTTCAATTCCATATATGATTCGGCATTGCTGTTGAACTCGCGCACCGTAGCGCCTTTGATTTTCTTAGCTTCCTCTGCGCCGGTCGTACCGATCTGCACGGCGATCTTCTTGCCTTCCAGTTCTTTAAAGCCTTTGATCGTCTGGTTGTCCGCTTTTACGATGATCGAAAGACCGGATTTGTAATACGGCTTGGAGAAGCTGACCTTTTCCGCGCGCTCCGGCGTGATGCTCATGCCGGATACGATCAGGTCGATGTTGCCGCCTTCGAGCGCCGGGATCAGGCCGTCAAAGCCCATGCTTTGAATTTGCACTTCATAGCCCATCTGTTTGCCGACCGCTCTGGCCAAATCCATATCGAAGCCGACATACTCCTTGCTCTGCTCATCTTGGAATTCAAACGGCGGGAACGTCGTTTCCGCGCCTACTTTCAAAACTTTAGCCGCCGGTTTGTCCGCCGCTTTTTGGCCGCAGCCTGCCAAGCCCAGTACGAGGACCAGCAAAGCCGCCATCATGACCATCATCCGTTTGTTAAACATCTGTCCGCCCCCTGTTAATAGATAATTTTTCCACTTATAATAATACACATTTCACGTACTTTTATCAACACTTATCCGACATTTTCAACCAACGCCGTCCGGTATACTTCCGACACGAAGGAGCGAAGAAAAAACAAAGACGCGAAGAGGCTTTTTCTTCTCTCTTCGCGTCTTCACTCGTCTTCCGATCTTCATGCTGAAGCAATACTTCGTCAAATTAAACGATTAGCGCCTATTGCACAGGCTTTTTGCCGAACCATTTCAGATAAATTTTTTCATACTCGCCATTTTTCTTCAGCTCATCGAGCGCTTTGTTGATCTTTTCGTTCAGCTCCGCATTTTTTTTGCTGCTGGCAATGCCGTATTCTTCCGAACTCATCGGTTCACCGGTAATTTTGGCATCTTTGGCTGCGCTTTTCGCGATATAGTACTCATTGACCGGCAGATCGTTGACCACCGCATCGACGCCGCCGGCCTTCAGCTCAAGAAAAGCTTCCGGCGCGGTGTTGAATTCGCGAATCTGAGCATTCTTTATCTTCTTCGCTTCCTCGGCTCCGGTCGTGCCGATCTGCACGCCAATCCGTTTGCCCGCAAGATCCGCAAACGATTTGATCGCAGTGTTATCCGCTTTTACAACAATGGACTGACCCGATTTGTAATACGGCTTGGAAAAATTCACTTTTGCCGCGCGTTCCGGCGTGATCGTCATCGCCGAAATGCTGACGTCGATGTTGCCCGCTTCCAGCGCCGGTATGATGCCGTCAAAGTTCATGCTCTGCACCTGCACCTCATAGCCCATCTGCTTACCGATCGCCTTGATCAAATCCATATCGAAGCCGACATAGTCCTTGCTGCCTTCGTCCTGGAACTCAAACGGCGCGAATGCGGTGTCCGAACCGACTTTGAGAATTTTAGCCTCTTTCTTTTGTTCCGCGCAGCCGCCAAGCAACAGCGCCAACGCAACGACGCTTAACAAGATACTCATGAATCGTCTTTTTTTCATCGTCATCTTCCTCTCCAAATGCACTTTTGTTTTTACATTTATAATCATACGCACTGGCGCATATCTAAGCAAGCTCTGCGCGAAAAATATCCATGTATACTTTTATGAAAAGACACTGCGCATTTTCTGCACAGTGTCTTTTCTAACGCCTTATGCTTGCGGCGGTTTCTTGCCGAACCATTTCAGGTACAGCTTCTCGTATTCGCCGTTTTTCTTCAGTTCATCGAGCGCTTTGTTGATCTTCTCGGTCAGTTCCGTGTTCTTCTTGCCGATCGCAATGCCGTATTCTTCGGCGCTCACTACGTCGCCGACGATCTTCGCATCTTTCGCACCGGTCTTGACGATATAGTATTCATTAACCGGCAGGTCATTGACCACCGCATCCGCGCCGCCCGCTTTCAATTCCATGAACGCTTCGGCGGAACTGTTAAACTCACGCACCTGTGCATTTTTGATTTTCTTTGCTTCGCTCGCGCCGGTCGTACCGATCTGCACCGCGATCTTCTTGCCTTCCAAATCGCTGAAGCCCTTGATCGTCGCATTGTCCGCCTTGACCACCACAGCCAGTCCGGATTTATAGTACGGTTTGGAGAAATTTACTTTTTGGCTCCGTTCGGCGGTGATCGTCATGCCGGTCGCCGCAATATCGACGTTGCCGGATTCGATGCCGGGAATGATGCCGTCAAAATTCATGTTTTGGATCTGTACTTCGTAGCCCATCTGCTTGCCCAGCGCTTTCGCCAGATCGATATCAAAGCCGACATATTCTTTAGTGCTTTCATCCTGGAACTCAAACGGCGCAAACGCAGCGTCGGTTCCCACCTTCAATACTTTCGGCGCCGCCTTTTCCTGGCTGCCGCAACCGGTCACCGCAAAGACCATCGCCAGCACCGCCAGCAACAGGCCTGTTTTAAATTTCTTATTCATGATTTCGTCCCCCTTACGGATATTATTCTTTCGTTGTTTATAATTATACATTTAATATGCATATTTAGTCAATAGTATTTTTAAAAATATATCGCAGCTCTTTTAACACGAAGAAGGGAAGACAAGAAGATTGGAAGGGGTTCCCATTATTCCTCATGCCTCATGCCTCATGCCTCATGCCTCATAAAAAATTATCGCTGGCGCTCAGCCAGCGACTTCCTTTCTTCGTGTTCATCCGTCTCCTCTTTCGGCGCAACAAAAAAGCCTGGATAGCAATCTATCCAGGCCTAACTATACCATTGTTATCTTGAACGTGCGTTGAAGCACTCGCGACAATAGACCGGACGGTCTAAACGCGGTTCGAACGGCACTTGCGTCTCTACGCCGCACTCGGCGCAAACCACTGTGAACATTTCGCGCGGCGTTCCCGAGCGTTCGCCGCTTTCGCGACTCTGTTTCTTGGCGTTGCGGCAATCGCGGCAACGGGCCGGTTCGTTCTCGAATCCTTTTTCGGCGTAAAATTCCTGTTCGCCTGCGGAGAAAATGAATTCTGCACCGCAATCCTTGCACGTAAGCGTCTTGTCTTCGAAAGCCATAAAAAATCCCCTCACCTTTTGAAAATAGTAGCACACCAGAGGGTTCTGGCTATTGGCTATCGGCTTTTGGCGCATAGCCGTTTGCCGATAGCCCGTAGCCGTTCTGCCCGAACTGGTTATACTCAAGTCCGTAAAGGCCTGATTATAAGGACCCTTTTGCTTAGCCGACCTGGTCTTTGCCCCCACACTCGCCTGCTGGAAGTTTTGCTACTAGAAGTTAATCGCTCACTACTAATCCTCTCGACCATCGCCGCCCCTAGGGCGACGTGCCCGGCAGGTCTTACCTCTAAGCCGCACCATGCTCAAAGCCGCTTTGGGCTCCTTACGTGGATCGTTTCGCCTGCGACTGGCATCGATTTTCAACCACAGACCTAAGCAATAAGGTTCTCGAGTTACATTATAGAATTATCGTCATAAAATTGCAAGGAAAAGCCAAGTAAATTTAAAAGGGATGACGAGTTCGTCATCCCTTTACCGTAACTAAATTCGCATATCCATGAACAATCCCTGCGCTCCGTTCAGGCCGCCCGTGCTGTTGCCCAGCAACATCTGCAGGTTCGATTGTTGCGCCTGACTGTCGTAAGTCTTCCAGTCCATGTATTGCGGCGCTTGCAGATATTGATTCGCGGCGGTGTTCATAGCCTGCTTGCTGACCGATTCCAACCGTCCGGACAAGCCGCCCGAACCGCTCAATGCATTTTCAACCTGAGCGGGATTTTTGCTCAGTGCAGCCGACAACTTAGTCTGATCCAACTTCAGTTCCCCGGTCGCCTTATCCTGCGTGATGCCGATATTGGCCAGCGCGCTCTGGTTGCCCTGCGATACGCTATTGCCCAGCCGATCCAGCAGATGCTGGCCGCGCCGCGTCAGATCGCCTTGTCCCATCGTGTCGAGCGTCTTGTTATACGCATCGACCAGATTCTGCGTCGCCTTTACCACTGCACCGCTGTCTTTCCCCACTTTGACTGTGGCCGCATTCAGATTGCCTTTATTGTCGGCCGTCACGGCATTGAGCTGCAGCGTCACGTTTCCGTTGTCGGTCGTGACTTTATTGCTCGCCGAGCTGTACGCCGTGCCGTTAATCGAATACTTGGCATCCGCCGCTTGCTGTGCGGTATTGCCGACGCCGAGTCCCGCCACCGCGCTGCCGCTGATGTCGCGCAGCGAAAAGGTCTGCGCCGCGCCGGTCGTCTTCGATTCGAGGCTCAGAAAATTCTTGCCCTGCTTGTCGGTCTGTACCGATGCCGTAACGTCAAGCTTCGCCGCATTGATCGAACCGGCAAACTTATCGAGCGTCTGCTTGTTCGTATCGGTTGCCAGCACATTGACCGAGAGTTGTTTTTCCGCGCCGCTGCCCACCTTTATGCCGAAGCTGTGGCTGCCGCTGCTGAGCGCGCCGTAGGCAGAGCCGGAAAAAGAGGTTCCGGTGTTGCGTTGCGTGGTCGCGAGCTGCGTAACGCCGACCGAATAGCTGGCGTCCGTTGCACTCTTCTTCGCCGTACCACTCACCGCCGCGCTGCCGGAGGTGACCGCCTTTTGCGCAAACGAATCGCTGGTCACGCTCTTGGCTGCGCTGTTGAGCTCTTTCCAGCTGCTGCTGAACGACTGCACCGCTTGCTTATAATCGCTTTGCTGCTGCTGGAAACTCTGTGAGAAAAGAGGCGCCAACGCCTGTAGCGATCCAGGGTACATACTGAGCGATTGAGAATTGGTCGTATTGAAAACGCCCAGCGATGTCGGCGGCTGCACATTGAACATGTTCGTCCGTAATGCCGGTATCGTAGCCATGTTTCTCCCTCCTTTTGAGGTTTCTTCGCAATAACACACTCCGTCCTATTCTACATTCCCATTTTATCACATTACTGTCAATATTCAAATAGGAATATTGACTCAATTCTGTCTATACGACCAGGTCCACCTGCTGCATACTGCCCACCTGACCGTCCTCGCGCAAAAAGACGCCGCTGCTTCGCACCTGGCCCTGCAACTTGTTCTCGCTGTCCTTATGCGAAAACTCGCTCGCCACATTGCCGAGATAGATCGCGCCGACGCCGACCTGCCCGAGCGCCAAAAGGCGATCCTCCCCCGCTTGATCCTTCGTCCAGATGCGCAGCTTGCTGTAAATCAAATCATTTTCATCAATCCAGCCATTGCCGTCCCCGTCATACGCTTTCAAATCGGCAAAACCATTGCCGCTCTGCGGTCCGAACAATTCCTTGCCATTGTTGATCGTTCCGTCATTGTTCAAATCAAGCGCGAGAAAACCGCTGCCCGTGCTGACGAATGACATCTGTTCCGCACTGCCGTCGCTATCGAGATCGAAATGATATTTTTCTTCGCTCAGGCTTGCGGCAGCGCCGCCATAATTGATGACCAGCGGATCTTTCAGCGCATCGCCGGCCCGGATGTCAACGCGCTGCTCCGTCATGAAGCTGCGACTCATCCCGACCTCCAGATTAAAGTCGATTTGCCTCCCGTCCGCGGTCTTGACTTGGCCGTTGGCGCTGAAGCGCATGCTCTCCTCTTCGACATGGCGCTGCAGCGAATGATATTCGAATCCCCAGCCCAGCGGCTGGTTTGCGACAACGCGCGGCGTGTTGCCCTTGCGGAGAATCGAGGCATCGCTTGTTACATCCGTAGCCTGCAGTTCCATCTTGTCGAGCACATAGAACTTGATCTTCTTCCCTGTCAGATTCTCGATGAACTTTTGGATCAGCATCAGCTTTTGCTTGTCGGCGTCGCTGATCTCATAGAGCGGCTTTTCCTCGACCGGCTTGGCCAATTGCGCCTGCAACGCCGCCTTCGCCTGCTCCGAAATCTGCAGCGCCACCGCCGCCTGTTCTTTGATGCCGCCCGCGACCTGCTCAGCCGACACCTGTTGGCTTCCCACCCAGGCCCGCATCGATTCCTGCCTGAGATCCGCCTCCGACTTTTCACTCTTAGCGCTTAGCGCTACCTGGGATGTTTCGATTCGCATTCTGATCTCCTCCTTGATTTCAGACGTTTTTTCGAAAACCGCCCTTTGCCGCCAATCCATTGGCCGCCCTCGAGGGCAGTCTCCATACTATATTATCGTGATTTTTCCTGATAAATATAAGAAAAAGGATAATTTTCGCTCTCAATCTACCGCCGAAAATTATCCTTACGAAAGAATTTTGCTATAAAATTCGTCTACCAAGCAGTCCAACCGCCATCTACAATAATATTCTGTCCATTAACATAGGATGATGCATCCGAAGCCAAAAATAGCAAGGCCCCAACCATCTCCTCCGCCTCTGCCATTCTGGCAAGGGGTACTCGTTCGCTATACTTTTCATCAAACACCGCGTTTTGACCCGATGACACACCACCTGGCGTCAGCGTATTTGTCCTTATGCCTTTCTGTCCCCAATACGTTGCCATATATTTTGTCATCGCAATAACAGCGCCTTTGGTTGCCGAATAAATAAGCGGAGTATTAATTGCTCCGCCCATTTCTTCATACCAGGATCCTTCATAAATACGTTGATCTGGACCAACGATTCCATAAATAGAGCTTATGTTTATTATATTCCCTTTACCACGTTGCGCCATCATTGCGCCAATTTCACGAGCGGCAAGAAATATTCCTGTAACATTAACCGCCATCACTTTATTCCAATCTTCTAACGGAAATTCTTCAAGCGGCGAAAAGAAATTAGGTGATTTTGCAGCCGCATTATTAATAAGCACATCAACATGGCCAAATTCATTTTTTACATCTTTTGCCCATTCTACAACGGACTGTTCATCGCTTAAATTGACAACTTTACCGACCGCAGTATTGCCCGTAGTTGCTGTTATATCGGCCGCTAGCGCTTCACACTTAACGCTATCCAAATCAGCTACAACTACTTTCGCTCCTGCTTCCGCCAGCCGACGGCAATACAGAGTCCCCAGTATTCCTGTACCGCCCGTTACTACTATAATTTTGCCATCTAAACAAAAGCGTTGCAACGACTTGTGCATTTCACTCATACTCTACACCCTGCTTTCTATTTTCCATCATCAAAATCAAACCTGCCCGCTCGTATTCTTATCTCTATGATAATCAATCAGTATCTATCTTTATAACTATTACCATCTAGTCGTCCAAACACTTCAAAAAAATCATCCTCGGCTTTTTTAAAATCATCCATCTGCCCGATATCCATCCAATACTCTCGAATTGGAAACGCCGCCGTCGTCTTCTTCTCCGCAATCAGTTCGTTAAACAAATCCGGCATATCAAAAAAAGTGTCTGGTGGAATTCTATCAATGACTTCCGGATTCAGCACGTATATTCCCGCATTTACAAACGCAGAACAAGCCGGCTTCTCCTGCAGTTTTGCAATTTGTCCTTTTTCAATTTCAATCACGCCATAAGGAATCTTATAGCTATATTCTCTTACACACATCGTTGCTACCGACTTGCGTTCCATATGAAAATCAATCAAATGTTGAAAATTAACTTTGGTCAATAAATCGCCGTTCATCACGACAACAGGCACTTTTGGTTTTTCCGGCATCAGACTTAACGCTCCTGCCGTTCCCATTCGTTTTTTTTCATGTATATATCTGATTTTCACGCCAAAGTTAGACCCGTCGCCAAAATATCGTTCAATCATTTCCGCTTTATAATTGACAGCCAGATAAAATTTTTCAAAACCATATTCAATGAAGTTTTCTAAGATCGTTTCCAAAATAGGTTTGCTGCCGATTTCTAACAATGGTTTAGGACAATCATTAGTCAATGGTTGCAATCGTGATCCCAAACCGCCTGCCATCAATATTACCGGATTTTCTTTTGCATTCGACCCTAGCAATTCTTTTAATAATTCTATGCCTACTACTATGCCATTATCGTCAACAATTGGAATCTGCTGTAATCCTTTTGCATGCATCTTGGCCAATATAGCGTATCTTTCCTGCTTTTCTCTGGCCGTTATCGGCTTAGTATTCATCACTTCCTGAACTGGCCTGTTCAAAGATATTCCCTTCAAAATCGCCCGACGAATATCGCCGTCGGTTACTGTTCCCAATAAAAGCTTTTCTTCATTCACTACCACCGCGATCTGGACTGCACTGTCATCGATTATCTTAATCGCTTCCAATGCTGAAGTATTAGGTGTAATCAGGCACTTTCGCCAATCTTTCATCTCGTTTTTCACTTCCTTCGCAGGCATTTCATAAGTTATTCTACTTTTCGTCGCACTCTATATGACTAATTTTCCCCACCCTTTATCGCGACGCCTTCTTTTACACTTCAGCGCCTGCCAGTTCGCGTACTGGCAGGCGCTTCATACTCATTTCGGTACATGTCGCCTAACATCCGTTACGTTAGACGCTTAAATCCCGTCTGTATAACATCACCTTTCAAATGCTGCCGTAATGTTCCGGCTTTGCTGAATTGGCTTAGCTGAGCAAACACTTCGTCGCTGGCCTCAATAAATCGGTCAATAATTTCATCGTTATATGCATATGTAGTATAGACAGAAGCTCCCACTAAGAACCCTTTATTCAGCATTTCCTGTGTATAGTAAGTTTGTGCAACTAACGCTTCTTCGCCTTCAAAGGACAGATGCGTCAGCGGTGCTATGCCGCTGATGTGAATGGCTATATCATGTTTAGCCGCTAGCTGACGCCAACCGGCATTAATTCGTTCACCATAATGAATCAACTTCATTGGCACGGAAAGACGCTCCATCTTCTCCAAAGTTGCCAATGCCGCAACAAACCCAATCCGCTCCGTCCAAAACGTCGAACTGATAAAACTATCCTGCGCGCGATCCATTACCAACCGTCGACCGATTATTGCGGAAATCGGATACCCATTACCAAGTGCTTTACCCAATACGGCAATATCCGGTTCCACCTTCATCAGCATATGAATTCCACCTACATTCATTCGAAACCCAGACGTAACCTCATCAAATATCAATACCGCACCGATCCGGCTAGCGATTTCCCTTACGCCTTCCATAAATCCAGGCTCTGGCTCTGTACCACGTTCCGGTTCCATCATAATTACACCGATTTCATCGCCATGTTTTGCAACTAACTCTTCCAATTCCGCTAGATTATTATAATAAAATGGCATCGCCGACCCTTTCAGTTGGCGCGGCACGCCATGCGGATTGAGCCCTGGCAGCAATTGACCATCCAAATTGCTGCTGTCTGCCAGGTTAGCCGCCAGATACCAGTCGTGCCAGCCATGGTAACCGCAAAAAGCTACGCCGCTTTTGCCGCTCGCCACGCGACCGATTCGTACTGCAATAGCGCAGGCCTCACCGCCTGTTCTGGCAAAACGCGCCATATCTGCCCACGGATGCAACTCCACTAATTTTTCGGCTAATTCCACTTCTTCACGGCAGTTTAATGTACTCATCGAACCTTTGGTTACGGCTTCCTGTACCGCGCGATTAACATCGTCATCAGCATATCCTAAGACGCAAGAACCAACTCCCATTTGGGCAAAGTCATAATAATGGTTTCCGTCCAAATCCCATATTTCGCAACCTTTTGCTGTTTCATAATAGGACGGCCAAAAGCCCGGCAAAAACCGTTCGCTTCGTTTTGACAACAATTGATTTCCGCCCGGAATCAGGCCTTTTGCTTTATTCCAAAGTTCCATGCCCTTCATACATTTTACCCCCTCTTATATTTAGCGCCAGATTTCGATTGGCGTCAGCTGTGTTTTCAAACAGTGACTTCTTGGATCGCCAATATACACAGTCCCCTCCGACAAATCACGGTCCAGCAACAAAGCGCCTGCCGCCAACGTACATCTCTCGCCCACTTGGCAATTCCCCAACACCGAAGCGCCTGGGCGCAACGTAACATGCTTACCAAGACTCGGATAAATATCATGGTTGCTGCCAACACCGCAACGCTGATAGACTAAAAAATAATCCGAATAACTGCCGCGTCCCAACACTGTCCCCAATGGATGAACCAGCAAAAAAACATCCGGCAACTCTACCTCATAATAGGCATCTAAACCATGTAAATATCGGTTCAACTGAAATAATTTCGTACAAATCCCGCTATCACAGCCTTTGCGAAACAACGTATTAGCTGCGTAATATAAAAACATGGCATATTGATCGCCATGCAAATGGCTAAATTGAACCTGTCCTTCATGATAAAAATAACGGTTATTCACTTTTGAAAAACAACATTCGACCCTCTGCAGTACATCATTCATATGTTTGCACAGTTCTTTATATCCGTCACTTTTTCCGTCAGGGAAAAAGACTTGCAACTGCCGACTTACATATTGCGCCAGTTCTTTCGGTTGCAATGACAACTCCATCTTACACTCACTTCCGATCCAGTTGCCATAAAGATTCCACTGTCACCACTTTCTTTTCCAGCAGAAATTGAGCCCACAGCCAGTCTATCGGTTCATCGATTTCCAGACTGTTTTGATCTTGCAGCAACCAGCTCAATGTTTTTTCCGTATAAAATGATCTTTCTTTTTTGAAACTATCCCACTTTGCAATATAAAATCCACCACTTGGCGTAATTTCTCGTTTTTCATCCTGCCGACGTAAAACGCTAGCTTGTCTTATATTTCGTGCCACAACATCAAGATAACGACTTTCTTCCTGCACATAAAACGTACTAGGCCGCACTTGGCGCACCGCAACCACAGCCTCGGCTTCCACATTCGCCAGCAAGGCGGCTGCCGCAGCTGCCAATTCACGACTCGGTACAAAAGGCGATGTCGGTTCTAACAACCCGATTGCATGATATTTTCTCCCCATACGCTCCGCCCAATCCATTGCATGAAGCACAACATCGACCGATTTTGCCGAATCACCCGATAATTCGGCAGGTCTAAGAAATGGAACAACCGCGCCATATTCCCTCGCAATATCAGCATATTCCTGGCTGTCAGTGGAAATCCAGATATCTTCGGGTGCAGCAATTGCAGCGGCAGTCTTGATTCGATATGCCAACAGCGGACAGCCACCTAACTCACGGATATTCTTATGAGGTACACTTTTTGAACCTGACCGAGCTGCCACTAACCATAAAACCTTTTCCATTCCATCCACCTCTTCTTTGGCTTGTACCTTTAGTTTCGGCTATTCTTGCTGGCTCGTACATTAACCTGCTGCGATACCAGGTAAGATCGCACCTTGATCGGACTTTGATCGGTAAACAAAAACATACTGCTGATCGTCAACGCCGAAGCACCGGAATTAAGACCATCAATGCAGTCTTGTAAACTTCCGGCACCGCTAGAGGCAATCAGCGGTATTTCTAATACCGCACTGGCCTTTTGAATCATTTCAACATCATATCCTGCCATTGTTCCGTCACGATCGATCGAGCATAGTAAAATTTCGCCGCACCCTGCCTCCTGCATACGCAATGACCATTCGATCGGTTCCCATTCGGTCTGAACCTTACCGCCATGAGTAAACACACGAAATACGCCCGGCGTTATTTCTTTATAATCGACTCCCACTACAATGCATTGCGAGCCAAACCGTTGCGCCGCTTCGCCAATCAGGGCTGGTCGCTCGACCGCGGCCGTCTGGATCGCTACCTTATCCGCCCCAGAACGCAACAGTGCATATACATCTTCCAACTGACCGACACCGCCCCCAACCGTGAACGGCATAAAAACCTCTTGGCTAACTCGTTCAATTATGTCCAGCGTCGTTGATCTCGAATCATCAGTAGCGTGTATGTCAAGAAAAATCATTTCATCGACGCCATAAGAATCATATACTTTTGCTGTAGTCACCGGATTGCCTGCTTCACGAAAATTTTCATGAAATCGAACGCCTTTGACCAACCGGCCATTATCCAACAGAAATTTAGGTATGATGCGTTTTTTCAACATGGTCTCTACGGCCTCCAGTTGACAAAGTTCTCTAGGAGTTGTATTCCATTGTCCTGGCTTTTTTCTGGATGAAACTGTGTCCCCCATATATTATTGCGCAAAATCGCCGCCGTAAAAGGCCGGCCATATTCACAAACGGCTGCCACATCTTCCAGCGCTTGCGTAATAAACTGATAACTATGGACAAAATAAAACGCGCTATGCTGCTTATTTAAGCCTTTAAACATTGGCGAGTGTTCCGTGGGGCGAATATCATTCCACCCTACATGAGGTACTTTTAGACCAAAGTCGTCGACATCCATTTTTACGACCTCTCCTGTGATCCAACCCAATCCCCGATGCCTTCCATATTCATTTCCCCATTCGGCCAACAACTGCATGCCTAAACAAATACCCAAAAACGGTTTTTCATCCTCTAAAACAGCTTTTTCCAAGGCGGTGATCAAACCACGCTGACGCAATTGCTCCATCGCATCTGCAAAAGCGCCAACTCCCGGTAGAATCAAGCGTTCCGCTTGATTAATCTCTTGAGAATCCGCAGTAATCACCGCTTCCTCACCAATATACTCTAGCGCGTTGTACACAGAACGAACATTTCCCATGCCGTAGTCTATAATTGCAATCATAAATACCCCTTGGTCGCTCCGCCATCTTTAGCCGGACCAACCTTTGGTTCATCGACCATTGTCTTGTCCCATTTCTCCATATCCGGCAACGGCTTGCCTTTTCGTACTTTTGACGCATCAAACTTCCACGGATGCACGGTCTGTTTCAGCAAAATATTTACAAACTCTTCTTCACTAAGTTGCAAGAAATTGAGAAACAGATCCAATGACGCTGGACGTTTACCGTCATATTCTTCCGCCATTTTCCAGCCATCTTCACGCTTCATACGATTGTTTCGGATATCAATGCAGGCAAGATGGTTTGTACGACCATAGCCGCGTTTGATGTATTTACAATAATCGCGTATACCCTGCCACTGGCACTCAATTTTTTCATAATCATAAGCCAATGGTATTCCTTCTACCTCTTGCCCTTTCCAACCCAGCTCATCTTTGATGATCTGTACCTGGCGCTTCGTATCCCACTTAATATAATTACCCAAACAAATGGAACGACATTTTATGCGCATCAAGTCTTTGCGCGGCGGATATGCAAACGGATACAAATCACGGCGGCTAACGCGCCCACCCAAGAATTCATACATGTCATCGGCAGTGATTCCCAGGTTCATCGCACGGTTGAAGCGTTTTTCATCGACTTCTTCCATTTCATCATAGGAATACCAAGAGGCGTATTCTGCCAACGATTCACCCCAGATAATCAGCGGCGTATTATATTTCAATGCAACCTGCATCGTATGTGCATAAATTCCGGTATGGCAATGCCAACAAAAATCGCCGCGCCGCTTTAATGATTCCAACATCAATTCCCGTACCACATGCCAACTAGGCGTAAATTGAAAAACATCTACGCCTAACATCTTAAACGTCCGAGTATTGTTTTCTGCTACTAAGGGACGATATCCCCAATGATCAAAACGAACCACTAAAGGCTTTAGTTTCAATTCCTTTACAATATACCAAAGTTGAAACGTGCTGTCTTTGCCTCCACTGAAAGGCACAATGCAGTCATATTCCCCCTGATCCTTATACTTGCCTATAAGTTCATTCAGCATGCCACGTCGTTCCTGCCAATCAATCTTTTCGTCGCGGAATTGAATCTGCTGGCAAACGCTGCATACTCCTGCGTCATCAAACATCACCGTATCATGCGATTCCGGCAAAATACATTTTGTGCAATATTTCATCATTATTTCCTCCAATTTTCAACGCCTATCGGTCAGCTTATCTGTTGATCAAATCAACGCTGTCATGCTTAATAGCTTTCGACTAAAATCTTCCTTTAGAATATATCGATATTTTTTCATGCTTTCTTCACTTCTTTTGCCGGATTGCCATAGCTTACTGTATTTTTCGTCACATCTCTAATGACGAGCGAGCCTGCGCCAAGCACTGCATTCGCACCCACGTTTATATTTTGAATCACTGTAGCGCCTGCACCAATATGCACGCCTTCATCGATCATGACTCCACCGCAGAGCGTGACGCCCGGTGCGAGATGCGCATGTTCTCCCACCAGACAATCATGATTCACTGTTGCCCCGGTATTTACAATCGCATTGACGCCAATTACGGTTCCCGTTTCAATCACCGCACCCGCCATTACCTGCGAACCTTCTCTCAATTCAACATCGGCAGCAATCGTTGCCGCCGGATGAATCAGCACCATGAAACGGTAGCCCCATTCTTTGAACTTTAAGAACACGTTCCTTCTTAACTGAGTAGAAGCAATCGATCCAATGCCGTTGACTAAAAATATTTCCTCTTTTCCATATTGCAACACCGCATCGTCATCGCCGATGACCGCGACACCCAATATGGCCTCTTCCTTCTTAGCAACAGCCGCGTCAACAATCCCAAGAATCGTTGCCCCTTGGTTCTGCAAAGCTGAAATCACGACCTTTGCATGTCCACCCGCACCTATAACAATTACCGGCTTATCCATTACGTCACCTTTTCATCTTCTTTAAAATCGCGCGCCGCCCGGCGCCCCAGATAGTCCCAGTAATAAAGAGGCGAAATGCCGTTACCCGGTCTCTTGATTGCAATATTATCTTCGTTGAAAACCTCACCCTGGCAAATAGCCTGCGCTGCTACTAAACTCTTTCGCGCTACTATTTTATTGTCCTGCTCAGAAGTCGTGGGTATTTTCACTTTCTTGCCCAACGCCTGTTCAATTTGCCGTATCCCTAGTACCATGGCCTTGAGTTCTTCCGGTTCAAGGGATGCTCTATGATCCGGTCCGGAAAGTTTGTGGCTTAGGGTAAAATGTTTTTCGATCAGAATTGCGCCACGCGCTACAGCCGCCAACGCGATTGCAATGCCTTGCGTATGATCGGAAAAACCGACCGGCAAATCAAAGGCTGCAGTCAGCGTTTCGATATTTCGCAAATTCACGTCGTTGAAAGCAGCCGGATATTCCGTCGTACAATGCAAGAGTATCACTTTATCACGTAAAATTTCCTGCCCGGCGCTTGAGCTGTACGCCGCTGCAAAAAGCTCCATGGAAGGTTTCTTTTCCGCATTTAGATATCCATATGCCAAGACTCCTAAAGCCGCTTCCACATCACCTAAGGTGCACATCCCTGTCGACAGGATCACCGGCTTGCCAGTCTGTGCCATTTTAAGCAAGAGTGGCGCATTTGTAATTTCACCAGATGGTATCTTTATTTGGGCAATGTTGCATTCATCAACGAGCAATGCCAGGCTCTCCGCATCAAAAGGCGTTGATAAAAATTCAATGCCCTGTCGATTGCAATAACCGACCAATTCTCGATGCATCTCATCAGTCAACTCAAGTCTTTTCAGCATTTCGTATTGCGATTCGCCTGTTGCAGTGTTTTTCTTCTGGTATTTAGCCTTTGGCGCTGCTTTGCTGACCAACTTATCCGCCTTAAAAGACTGAAACTTCACCGCATCTGCGTCGGCAGAAACAGCCACATCAATCAGCTGTTTCGCCAATTCCATTGAACCGTTGTGATTGACCCCCGCTTCAGCAATAATGTATGTTCTGTTCATAGCAGCCAAACGCTCCTCGTCATTGATGCAAATCATAAAATTTTTTCATCACAATATTCTTCAAATCCACTTGCTTAAGGATTTCTTTTATCATGACAGACGCTTTTCCGGTCCCATACGGCGATATTACAGCATCAACAATCATCTTGAATTCCGGTGACAGCGCCTTAGTAATCGCTTGCACAACGCTTGCAGTTTCTTCAGAACAATCAACTATCGAGGCAGCTTTTAGACGTCCATTTTGTCGACTGCCGATATTGATCGTAGGTTTTTTCAAAAAAGGAACTTCCAAGAGACCGCTTGATGAATTCCCCATGACTGCATCTACATGAGCGATTGTGCTCAAATATCGCAATTGACCAAGCGAAGCAAATAACTTTGCCCGCTGCGGATTTTCAGCGCAATATCCTTCCAAGATCTGATTAACTGCCCGTCCCGCCGCATCAGAGTTCGCTTTAGTGAAAATTATTCTCGCGTCCGGAAAACAGTCCAAAGCAGCCAGAATTTTCTTCAATTGTTCTTCTGGTATTATGTCTTCCAGTGTGGCCGGATGGTAAGTGAACAAAAAATTAATTGCCCCAAAAGTGAAATCCAGTTCTTTTTCTAGCTTCGCTTTGTCAATTAACTTTAATTTCATAATATTATCCAAACCTGGCGTTCCTACATTAAAAACATGTTTCGGATTTTCTCCCAATTGAAGAATCCGTTTGCAGTACGCCTCCGCCGCCGCAAAATGCAATTGCGCCATCTTCGTAATCGCATGGCGAATCGATTCATCCACCGCGCCTTCCGTAATTTCGCCGCCATGAATATGCGCCAACGGAATCTTTGCGATCATCGCCGCTTGGGCTGCTGCCAAAATCTCATAACGATCACCCAAAACAACCACAACATCGGGTTTTAGTCGAGCTAAGCTTTCTGCAAACCCGATAATTCCTAAACCGATCGACTTCGCTACGCCGACCGGCGTATCGCTTGAGAGCAGCATTTCTATCTTTTCATCGATCGCAAAACCATCTTTTTCAATCTCCTGGTACGTCAGGCCAAACTCCGGCGAGAGATGCATCCCCGTTACAATAAGCTGCAACTGTAATTCATCATCCGCCTCGATCTCCTTCATCAGCCAATACAAGAGCCCATATTCGGCACGCGTGCCCGTGACCACGCAAATCTTACGCAAAACGCTCACCACGCTTCATAGGTTTACACTACTCGGTATGTTAATCAAGCTCGCTGCGATCCGTTCGGCGACCGCGCAGTCCATGCGCGGAAAAGAGCTAAACATCGGCAACGTATACATCAGATCCCACGCCGGACGCGCCATGATGCCGCGCTCATGCGCAAGCGTCAGCAGCGCATCGCGCTTCGCAGCCGCTTCGCCTTGCAGCAGGATTGCATTCAACCAGTAATTGCTGGAACAATGTTCCGGCTCGCTGACAAACGTAACGCCGCTGATCTTTGCAAAAGCAGCCTGATAACGCGCAGCCAAATTCCTCTTTTTCGCTAAAAACTGCGGCAACGTTTCCAGTTGCGCACACCCCAGTGCCGCGTTGATATTTGGCAAGCGATAATTATAACCGACCATGTCATGGCGGAATTCCCATTTATGCGGCAACTTGGCCTGCGTCGTCAAATGTTTGGCCAGCCGGCCCAGTTCCGGGTCATTGGTCAAGATCGCACCGCCGCCGCCGGTCGTGATCACCTTGTTGCCGTTAAAACTGAGCGCAGTCACCCGTCCCCAGTTTCCGGTGTGCTTTCCTTTATAATAGGAACCCAACGATTCGGCGGCATCCTCGATCAATTCAAGTGAGAATTCTTCGCAAACCGCAGCCAGTTCTTCCAAATCGACCGGATGGCCGAAAGTATGCATCGGCACGACCGCTTTGATGCGCCGCCCCGTCTTTTTGTTGAAGCAACCTTCTGCCTTCACTTCAGCGATGTCGCTCAAATAGCGGCGCAGCTTCTTCGCGTCGACGCCGAGCGTATTCATTTCGCTGTCGATGAAATGCGGCGCCGCGCCGCAATAGCTCACCGCGTTCGCAGTCGCAATAAACGTCAACGCCGGCATCAGCACCTCGTCGCCTTGCTCGACGCCGACCAGCTTCAGGCAGATGTGAAGCGCAGCGGTGCCGTTAACCACGGCAACAGCCCGTTTCACGCCGGTAAACTCCGCCAGTTTTTCTTCGAACAAATCGACATATTTGCCCACGGACGACACCCAACGCGTATCGATGCATTCTTTGACATACTGCCACTCATTGCCTTCGAACAAGGGCTCGTGCAAAGAGACGACCGCACTGTCCGTCTCAATCACGGAGCGGATCGTTTCTACGATTGCATTCAAGTTAATACTTTCCGCTGCATTTTTCATATGTTATACACATCTGCCTTATATTGTTTTAAGTTCGCCTTGTCGGTGAACCATTCGACCGTTTCCTGTAAGCCCCGCTTAAAACCGTCCCGTCCGCCGTAAGCCGGTTCCCAGCCGAGCAGCGCCTTCGCCTTTTTATTATCCGCCCACAAACGTTCCACTTCGCTCTTTTCCGGACGCAGGCGGTTCTCATCGGTTTCGATTTCAATCGACGCGCCCATCACTTCGGCAATCAGCTTGACCGTATCGCCGATCGAGATTTCATAATTGCTGCCGATATTGATCACTTCGCCGACAGACTTTTCCGCTTCCGCAACCGCGATAAAGCCGCGCACCGTATCTTTCACATAATTAAAATCGCGCGTCGGCGTGATCGAGCCCAGTTTAATCCTTCGCTTGCCGTTGGCGATCTGCGTAATGATCGTCGGAATGACCGCTCTCGCCGACTGGCGCGGCCCGTAGGTATTAAACGGACGGATGATCGCCACCGGCGTGTTGAACGAATTATAAAAGGACATCGCAATCTGATCCGCGCCGATCTTGCTTGCCGAATACGGCGACTGGCCCTGCAGCGGATGTTCTTCGGTGATCGGCACAAAGCGTGCCGTGCCGTATACTTCACTGGTCGAGGTGTGTACCACCTTTTCCAGGCCCAGCTCACGCGCCGCCTGCACGACATTCAACGTGCCCTTGATGTTGGTATCCACATAGGTATCCGGCGAATGATAGGAGTAAGGAATGGCGATCAGCGCCGCGAGGTGCAGCACGAGATCGCAGCCCTTCATCGCGGTCTTGACGCCGTAGGGATCGCGGATGTCGCCGGAAAACACGTCTAGGTTGTCTTTGATTTCTTTCGGTGAATGATCAAGCCAGCCCCAAGAATTAAAAGAATTATAAAGCGTGAACGCTTTTACCGAATGACCCTGACGAACCAGTTCTTCGGTCAAATGAGAGCCGATGAAGCCATCGGCTCCAGTTACTAAAATGCGTTTTCCGTCTAAATTCCCCATATTGTCTCCTTTTCCTTAATCCCGAAATCCTCTAAAGGTAACATCTTTTTCCATGTAAAGTTTCCGTATAATCTCATTGCTTTTCTTTTTTTGCGCTTCAAAATAATTTTCTAATAAGATATCATTCGCCTTATATAACTCCAAATAAAATTCATCATCACTCATATCCGTGAAATTCACGCTCATCAAGTCCGAGTTCATGTGTTTATTTTCGTAAAAATCCTCGCAATCCTTCAACAAGCCTTGTTCGATCGCATGATAATAGAGCGGCGAACCCGGATACGGCGTCACCGGACGTATCGTACGCATCTGTGCATGATCGTCGTACTTCAGCAAAAATTCGACGCCGAGGCGTAGGGATTCGGCTGTCTCGCCGATATTGCCGAAGATGATGTTATAGCCCGGGCTGATGCCGGCTGTAAGCGTATTTTCAATGCCCTTGATGATCTGCGGCACCGTAAGCGCTTTTTTCATGTTGCGCAGCGCCTGTTCATCCATCGACTCGATGCCGTAGTTGATAAATACGCAACCGGATTCCTTCATCAGCTTTAGAACTTCCGGCGTAGCATAGTTAAGTCGCCCGTTGCAGTCCCAATGGATGTCCAGTTTGGCCTTAATGAACGCCTCACACAATTCCGTCGTGCGTTGTACCGAACTCATCAGCAATTCATCCGCAAATCCGATGTAACCGATGGCATAGTCTTTTTTCAAAATTTGGACTTCCTCGATGATGCTTTCCGCCGATCGCGGTCGAAATCCCTTATCCATACGATAACAAAAATTACACGTAAAAGTACAGCCTCTGCCGGATAAAACCGGCATGCAACGCTCCGCATTCTTTATATTCGGCAACCGCAATAAAGAGTAGGAGTCCATAGGAAACAAATCCCACGCTGGCATCGGAATGCTGTCAATATCTTGAATCAATTCACGCGGCGCTGTTTCTACGACCTTATTATTTTCAATATAAGCAATTCCGTTAACATCACGCAAGCTTCGTTTTGCTTCAAGCGCCGCCAATATTTCTACGATCGTATTTTCGCCTTCGCCAATCACAACCGCATCCGCCATTGTTTTTCTCAAAAAATATTCCGGTTCAGGCGAAACCAGATGTCCGCCTATTACGAGAAACGGCCGTTGTTTAGCCTGGTTAATCGTTTCCGTGATTTTCAATACTTTCCTGTATTGGTAATAACCGCCGCATGCCCCCATACCGACAACATCAAACCGCTTCTTTGCCAAAAAATCCGCCAAATGCTCTTCCGGCCAGTGATATACATCTTGATTATATATCGTCACCTCATGTCCCGCTTTGCGACAAACTGCTGCAACATAAGCAAGTCCCTGCGGAAACCAAGAGATAAAAGCATCATTGTCATATGCAATCAGTAGGATATTCATAAAAACCCTCTTTCTTTATGCGTATTCAAAAAATATATTCCTTTTATAACATAGTAAAGCCTGCTCTACTACTTACTCTGCATGAGTTTGTCAAGAAAGCTTCTGCAAAAAGCATCGTAACATGGTTAAATAGAAACTTGCACCCGTTTTGTTATTCAATGATAATATCGAGCGTCTTTTCCCCACGATATTCTTCAATCAAATCTTTCATCATGCACAAATAGGCCTGTAACTCCAATGTGTTCTCTAAAAAAACGCCCAGGTCCTTTTGCAACGTCTGACGCGATTCCAGCC
The DNA here is from genome assembly GCA_963667825.1 of Negativicutes bacterium. Classification (GTDB taxonomy): domain Bacteria; phylum Bacillota; class Negativicutes; order SG130; family SG130; genus Azotosporobacter. The sequence continues at coordinate 1,212,110 of OY764022.1, forward strand.
CTTCCTTTTCGCTTGCAAAATGCCGCAATTTAAACTGAGCTTCAAATTCACCACTAATTACCTTTTGGTAAAGTTCTTTGCTGTTTATCACTCGAAAGGTTTTAGTAATTTTCTCAACGCCTTTGGCAATCTTTTTATTATCGCCGCTCCCCATCACCAAACGCAATGTTTTATCAATATCCGTCCGATTTCTGTCATTTAATTCAATCAATTCTGCAATTGCACGGTGCATTCCATCAACGGCTTCTTTTAACGCAACTTGCTTAATCGCCAGATTTTCCTTACCCATTTCCAACGCCTTACTAATCTCACCAGCAAAATCATAGATAGCCGTTAAATCTTGTTCTTCGACTTCAGCCAACGGCTTATGCAACATTCCTTCTATTTCTAGGCCGCCTTCCGTTGCATTGATAAGTTTTACATCACTTGAATACGCTTTCGACAAATTTTCAAACAACATTTTCATGCCTAAAAAAGGACGATCCGTATATACTTTTTCGCCAAATATATTAACAGTCTCCACTTCATTATGGACCTGCTTTTCATCAAACTCTGCATCCCATGAACCATGCGCATGCATGCGCCCCTCGGTATAACACAAATCCTGCCCCATCAAAATAACGGTTGAGCACTTAAACTTCAACAGCATGTCGAACGCAACATTAGCTACAGAAAAACCGCTGCGCACTTCCATAAATCTCCATTTCGCCTTTTCAAACAGATAACTCGTCTTTGTTATTCCCGATAGCGTCATATGCACTTTCGGCCCCTGATAATTATCAACGGTCTCATAATAAACTTGGTCACTATAAATTAACGGACATTTTTTTGTATCAATTGTCTGAAACAAGAGTTCGTTTTCTTTTACCGCATCGACAGCAATGCGGAAATGCGGCGTAATTCCTCGTTTTTCTAAAATCGTCATCGCACTGCCTACTGCAATAATCAACGCTTTATCACGCAAATGTTCCAACAAGGCAACATTCTTGTTTAACGACGGCCCCGCCGAAACAACAATCGCCGGTCGACCTGCAAATACTGACTTGAACATGTCTAAATCTACTTCCGCATGTCGCAAATTGCGCCAAAAATTAACCAACCATAAACTGCGGTATGTTTCTTTCGTAGCCTTATTGACGCGATAAAAACGCAATGCGCGCAACGCACCTTGAATGATGCTGCGGTAATATTCGCCATACGCAATTTGATAGGCAAACAAACCAACCACACTATTATAACTTTCAAGCGTAGCTGCCGTATTTAAGATGTTATTCAGTTCATACACAAGAGTTTCCTGTGAATAATTGACCAAAAAAGATACTTTTTTAAAACAGTCAAACGCCTCTTCCAGTTTATTGTATTTTAAAAACCGCTCAACAACTGTTCCATGCGGCTCGATAATCACTAAATGTTCCAACCGTAGATATTTCTTTTTTATATATTTAAGAATTTCGCCATCGCCCAAGCCGAATATAATCAACCGCGTTACGCGTTCCGGCACATCGCGAAACATTTCTTTAAATTCACGTTCTCTATTATATAGGCTGTGCAAGAACAGGCACCGCTCGCCCAACTGCAATTGCACATGGCTACGTTCCCCCTCGTACACAATACGCCCTTCCAACAAGCTGCTTGATTGAATGGCAGCAACCATTTCCGGCGACTGCTCAAGAATCAACTTCATGTTTCTTTCCAACAACTTCATTGTAAGTTGCCTCCCGTTTCTATAAATGGCCGCAATGTGTATTCTAACAAGTCCGCCACCAATAAATAATCCTGCGCAGCATACGCGGTTAGAATAGGGTTGAGCAATTCTATCAAGCCACTCTGCTCCTCGCTCGTTAGACAAGCACAAAAAACGCTCAAATCATCTGCAAGATTTGCAAACCGTTCGCCCAACACAGAAAACTTTCCTGCAAAAAAGCTTTCTTGAAAACCAGAGATTTCTTTCATTATCTTTTCTTTGTCCTGCACAGTGATTCTCTTCCTTCCCCAAAATTATATAGATAAGGCCAGAGACAAAAGCCTCTGGCCTTACACCATTTTCGGTTAAAACTACTTTTGCAATTAACGCAGCAATTGCAGAACGCCTTGCGGCTGTTGGTTGGCTTGCGCCAGCATCGCAGTAGCGGCTTGATTGAGGATGTTGTTCTTTTGGAACGCCATCATTTCCTTCGCCATATCTACGTCGCGGATGCGGGATTCGGCAGCGGTAATGTTTTCCGAAGCGCTGCTCAGGTTGTTGATGGTGTGTTCCAAACGGTTTTGGATAGCACCCATGTTGGCGCGTTGCGTCGACACGAGATCCATAGCGTTTTGAACGGTTTCGATTGCGGTTTGTGCACCGAACTTCGTGGAAATGTCGACAGCGTCAACGCCCAATGCAGCAGTTCTCATGTCGCTCATCGAGATGAACGCAGTTTGACCGGCATTGGCGCCGATTTGCGTCATAACCGAGTTGCCCAGGCTATTAGTAGCCGCTTGGAATTTCGACAGTACGAAGGTCACCGATTGGCCAACCTTAACATTAGCATCCTGGTTGCCTAAGCCAACTGTAATAGCTTGACCGACTGCAGTGGCAGTGAAAGCAACTTCGTTACTTGCCAAAGTGATGCCGTACAGACCCGTAGCGCTCGCCACAGTAACCTGTTGACCATCCGGACCCACAATTGCCCAGTCGCTAGCTTGGAATGCAGCAGACGTAGGATTGTTGTCAGCAACACGAATGATCATGTACGCGCCGTTAGCAGGCGTCGGCGAAGCACTGGCGGCCAATGCAGCAGTCAGGGAGGCCAAGCCGCTAGTGGTCAGCGGATCCATGGTCAGAGCGGAGTTGTTGTTGACGCGGTACGAACCGGAAACGGCAGCAGCGACGCCTTTAGCGGAACCGTCGATCAGTTTCTTGGTATTGAACTCGGTGGTGTTGCCGATACGATCGATTTCAACGATCGATGCGGTGATTTCCGCTTGCAGCTGCTTACGGTCGGAGTCGGTGTTCGTATCATTCGAGGATTGAACAGCCAGTTCACGCATACGTTGCAGAATGCTGTGCGTTTCGGTCAACGCGCCTTCAGCGGTTTGAATCAGCGAGATGCTGTCCTGTGCATTTTTGCCAGCCATGTCCAGACCACGGATCTGTCCACGCATTTTTTCGGAAATTGCCAAGCCGGCAGCGTCGTCGCCCGCACGGTTGATGCGCAGACCCGAAGACAGTTTTTCCAGCGATTTGCTGGTAGCCGTATTGTTTGCATTCAGTTTGTTGTACGTGTTCAGTGCCGGTACGTTGTGATTGATAATCATGATGAAATTCCTCCTTGATTTTAATCGGGCATCCTTGCCCTGATTTTTTTATGAGTCAGTCGCCGAAGTGCTCCCGGCCGGATAACACTCCAGCTTCTGAACTACTCATTAAAGATATCGTAGCTCCCCGAATAATCCTTAAGTGTTTTTTGCGATTTTTTTAGATGTTTTTTCTTACGTTTTTTATCTCATTCAGCGTTTGCTGTCCATCCAGCGCCCGGCGTCTTCCTGGCCCATGCTGTCATAGGCGCGAGAGACTTGCTGGCTTTGCTTCATCTGGTAGATTTTTTGCTGTAACAAGACCTTCATCTCTTGTTCAAGTCCTTCGATCGCCGTACGTATCTCCGCACTCGGCGGCGCACCGACTTCCTCTTGCATCTTTTGCCGCTCTTCCAGCAACTGATTAAAGACATCCCATTCCTCAGACAAGAGGAACTTTTTCAGCTCGCGGGTGAAGTACAAATATTTCTGCCAATATTCGAGTTCCGTCATGAGCTGGCCGCCTTCTGTTGACGAGAAATCTTGATCGCTTCGACCCAAGTATCGCGTAATTCCTGCAGCAAGTTGCGCGCTTCCGTCAGTTGATTGACATCATTTTTGACATTGCCCTGGATCAGGGCGAATTCGATGTAGTCATACAGTTGATAGTATCCCTTGGAGACTTCATATTCCATATTCAAGGTATTCATAAATTCGCGCACGATATCCTGCGCACGCACATTGGCATGATGCGCCTTTTCCAGCTCATTTTTTTCAAGCGCCGCAATGCTCTCGCCGACGAAGCGAATCGCTCCGTTATACAGCATCAGCGTCAGTTCTTCCGGCGAAGCCGTCATAATTTGCTGATTCTTATATGCGTTTGCCACGCTACTGTTCGCAATCATTCTTTCCATCCTCCTAGGCCATGCGAGGCGGCGACGGCGCCGTCTCTACGGCATCTCTTCCCGGTCTATTTGGTCTGCTGGCTCAACCAGGAACTTTGTTTATTCATCGACGCCAATGCCTTCTCCATCGCATTGAACTGGTTGTAGTAGCGGGTTTGCAAATCGCTCATATGCGACTTCCAGTTGGTGATATCCTTCGTTGTTTTCGTCAATTGCTTGGCCAGATTGCTCTTCGTGTCATAACTAGCCAACGCCGTTGTACCTGCCTGAGTTAAGAGATCCGCTTTGATGGAAGTTACCGTATCATACAACCGGGCGGCAACGCCTTTCGACTGGTGCGTAACACCGGTCTCTGCAGCATTGTTGCCAAAGATCTTGTTGACGACTTCCGGATCGGCCTGCAACGCCTTGCGTAATTTAGTTTCGTCGAGATGCAGCTGGCCTCCTTCCGTGTAATAGCCGGTGGTGATGCCGATGGAGGCCGCACTGTTGTAAATACCGCTCAGCCCTTCGATCGGCGCGGACATGTCGCTACGCATCTTTTGTACCGCACTGCGCAACAACGAATCATTACGCATCAGGCCGCTCTTCGCCTTCGCTTCCCATGCAGTGATCTCGCTATCCTTCATCGCTGCACGCTGTTCGTCGGTCAGCGGCGCATAACCCTTGTATTTTGCCTGTTCGAGTGCGGTGTTCATCTGAGCAAGCATTTTATTATATGACTCAATAAAGCTTTTTACATTAGCGACGGTCTTTTCCACGTCCGATGTGACCGTGACGTTGGCATCGCCGGCCCCTTTCAGCGCATAACTCACGCCGGAAACCGTAAAGTTGTTCGTCGCCTGGCTAAGTGCGACGCCGTCAATCGTCATCACCGCATTGCGTCCGGAGGTAAAATTTGTCGGCGGAACCGTCGAATTATTAGCCAAGTGCAACACGTTATTCCACAGATTCGCCCCTGCCGCATCGGTCGCGCCAGTCACCGATACCGAGTCGCCGACTCCGAGCGGACTCACGGTGAAACGCCCCGATTTCTCGTCATAATTGGCCCGAAGATCGAGTCCCATGCTGTTGATGTCATTGACCAACATCTTGATCGTCTTGCCGGTCGTATCATAGCCGCCTGCTCCGCCGAGCGTAACCGTTTTCGTTCCGTCGGAAAGCGTCAGGTTCAGCGTCGTATCCGAACCGCCGAGCAACGTCTTTAGCGACGCCTCTGCCACGTACGGTTTGCTGCTGCCGTCCACGATCGCGCTCGAGCTGACGATGCCTGCCGTGGTCACGAGCGAATCGGTACCAAGGCCCAGCTTCGCGGCCAATGCGTTGGCTCCGCCAGTCCCTGTGCCGTCCGTCGAAGACAGCGTAATCTGGTTGGCCGCGCCCGATTGCGGCGACGTGAGGAAGAAACGATCCAACGTCGAATCATAACTGGCCCGGACATTGAGTCCCAGCTTGTTGATGTCGCTGACTAGGTTATAGATACTGGTGTTGCCGTCGATGTGGTATTTCCCGTCGGCATTGTTGCTCAGCTGCTTGCTAGTCGAACCATCGGAAATCGTCAAGTCGATCACCGTGTTCGCGCCCATGCCAAGCTGCCCTGCCAGATTCGCGGTCGAAGTGATCGGCACCGCCGAGATGTTGCCGGAGCTGACCATCCCGGCCCCCTGCGCAATGTTAGCCACCTTGACCACATGGCTGAAATTGACCGCGTCAGAGTTCGCGGTAACGCTCGCCACATTCGCATTGTCAATCGCGACCGATTTCGGCATCAGCGTATTTTGCATCTTATAATTGAATAAAGTATCCTTGTGGAGACTGTCCAAGGAACTATAGATGGTATTGTATTCGGTCTTCTTCCACTGCAACATTGTCTTGTTCTGGTTCAATTTATCAAGACGCGTCTGCGAACCGGCCAACATCTTTTTGACCAGCGCATCGACGTCCATACCCGAGCCGCTCAGCCCGTATATTCCACCTGCCATGACAATCCCTCCCCATTATAAAAGCTTTTGCTTTTTCCGCTCAGTAATTATGCTTTCTTATCCAACAGCACGCCCACGTAATCGCGGATCCGCGCCATCGTATCGAGCAGCTCTTCCGGCGGAAACTGCTTCAGCACTTTCTGCTGCTGCATGTCGACCACCTGAACGATCAATTGTTTGGTTCCGTCATGAATCTTGAAGCGTATGTCAGCGTTAATCAATTCCATAAAGTGGTTCAATTCTTGGCTGATGTTTTTCACATCGGTTCGCGTCAGGTTCTTAGCTGCCTCCAGGTACATATCCTGGGCGCTGGCCTCCTGTTCTTTAAATGATGTTTTCGCAACGTTGCCATCCTTGGTCGCGCTGGCCGTAGAAGTATCTGCTGCAGCCGGTCTGGCTGGAGAAGACGCATATCCTGTTGTCGCGGCATCCAGCGTTTTTACATTGTTGACATCCATGTCATCACACCCCGCTCATTTTTCATCGAACTCTTCATCTATGTTATCGAAGACAATCCTCTTTTTCCTTAGGATTATTTTCGTCCGGGCAATTTTTTTATCGCCTCCAGCGCTTCGCTGCTCAGCGGCGTCAACGCCTGCTTATTCTCAGCAACGATCGCCGCATAAATTTCGCCGCGATAAATTTTCACTTCTTTCGGCGCTTCGATCGCGATCTTGACATTGTCACCGCGTACTTCAACGACCGTAAGCACGATGTCGTCGCCGATAATCAACCGTTCTCCGGCCCTTCGAGTCAGTGCCAGCATCGCTATTTCCCCTCCCCGCTCGTTGCATCTTTAGGAAAACCGTCGGGAAAGAGTCTTTGACGCAGTGAATATTGGGGATTCTCCAGCACCACCTGACGCGCCTTGCCGCTTTTTCGATTGATCACCAGCGGCGCCATCAGGTTGGCGGTCATTTCTTCCGTCTTCTCCGGCACTGTAACGATATTGAGAATCTGCGGCGGCTCATCCGGCGACACCCCAAGTTCCGTCGCGATGGCGTCTTCCAGTTCGAACTGATAATCGCCGAAAAATTGAAACGCGTCAACCACCATAAAGGTCAATTCGGGACTGTTCAGCGCCTGCAAAAAGGCGAACGGACTTTCCTCCGTGTACGCGATAAACGCGAAACGCCGTTCTTCCGGAAAGCCGAGCATACCATGTTCGAAACAAAGCACATCTTTTTCGTCGACTTCTACTGTGCCAAAGCGGGTCGATTCAATCTTCATATGGCTCCACCTCTCCTATATATGGGCAAAAGCGCCTGTAGGCAGGCGCCGTTCAAGCCCTTATGTCCATCGTAGCATAACTTGCTTCCGTCGTCCAAAACTTTACGCTTTGGTATTGCTGCATGCCGACGTTCACCGTCCCCCAGTCCAGCTGGTTGTCGAACGTGGCCCGCGTCGGATTGAAACGGAGGCTGTCCGAAGTGACCTGGAATTCCACCGGCTGCGCCTCGTAATGGATTTCCGGCGGTTCCAGCCAGGCCCATTCGATTTCTTTCTGCGGCTTGATCGAGGATTCCGCGGCCAGCTGCGTTACCGTAGCGCCGCTTTTCGCATAATTGCCCAGACGGTCGCCGTCCGCTGCCGTTTTGCCGATAAATTCCTGCGCCGCCTGCATACCACGCTCGGCCTCGTCCCGGATCATCTGTTCGCGCGTCTTGATGCCGTACGAAGCGCGCATCGCGGTGGAGTCGATCTCCAGTTTTCCTTGCGGCGAATGGATTTCTACCGTCGCCGCTTCGCGTTCGATGTTCAGCTCCGCCGGTGCGGTCTGCAGCTGAATCTGCGGCAGCTTGACGTCGAGGCTGATTTTTGCATATTGTTGGCTGATGTTCAGCAACAGCATCGCATCCACCTCCTACTACTTGAGAAAATCGACCAGCGATTGCGGCAGGATCTTCGCTCCGACGGCCAACGCCGCGTTATAGACGTTCTCACTGTTCTTAAAATCGATGATCGCCTTCGGCATGTCGAGATCCTCATTAGCCGACAGATTGTCGGTGATCGTCGTCGCATTGTTTTCCATCATGCTCGCGGCCATATTGTACATCGACATCCGGCTGCCCATCTGCGTATGTTGCGACAACAAGCGACTGTAATCGCTGTCCAGATTGCCCATATAACTGCCGATATTGAAGCTGTACGTATTTCCATTCGCGTTGAGCGCGTTCGCATTGATGCTAATGGTTGCCAGATTGGACGCCGCCCCCATTGGAATGGTTAACGTTCCATTCACCGTAGCTGCCGTAGCCCAAGTCGTTCCGCCATCGGTTGAATAGTCTACCGTATCCGGCGATCCCTGCGCTGCCGGCGGGGAAGCTAAAAATGTGTTCAAGCGCACCTGACAAGCATACGGTCCGCCGTTGAGCGGCGTACTGGTCTTGACCACCGCCGCACTGCCGCCTGAAATATTCGATTGCGTAACGCTGATCGGATTCGCTTCGCTGATATTTTGCAGATTCGGTTTGCCGCTTTTCAATTCTTCTTTTATTTTCGACAGATTGTACAACAATTCCATATTCGGTCCGAATATTTCCGGTGCGGTCAGATTGACGCTGTCCTGCGAAGGATTGACGCCGCCATTTTGCAGCACCATCGAAATCTTATTATTGTCGCCGTTGTAGACAAACTGGTCATTGCCTGCAGCGTCCTTCGTTCTGACCACCGGCTGGTTCTTGTCCTTCTGACCGGAGAACAGGTAACGATCGCCGACCTGCGTGTTGGCGAGGCTGACCGCTTGGTTAATCAGTTCATCGATTTCCTTGCCGATTGCCTGATATGCCGTACTGTCATTCGGACCGACCGCCTGGATCGTCAATTCCTTGGCGCGCTGGATGACCTTGCCCATATCCTGCAGCGATTGGTCGGTCTGCTCCATCCATGAAACGGCGTCCTTGACATGTTGCGTGAATTGCTCATTGCCCGAGAGTTCGGTGTGGAACTTCAAGGCGCGAATCGTACGGATCGGATCGTCCGACGGTTTGTGCAGATCCTTGCCGTCCGAAAGTTTTTGTTGGATTTCGCTTTGTCGCGCGAGGGATTGGTTCAGACTGGTCAGGTAATTGTTCAGCAGCATATTATTTGAAATTCTCATTGCATTTCACTCCTTATCGCCCGACCACGCCGGTACCGTTAATCAGTTTGTCGTACATTTCGTCCATCGTCGTCAGCACCCTCGCCGCCGCATTGTAGCCTTTTTGGAAACGGATCATATTGCTCATCTCTTCGTCCATATTGACACCGGAGATCGACTGCCGCCAATTGGTGATCTGACCGACCAGCGTCGTCTGGTTCGTATTCATCTTCGTCGCGGTCTGCGACTGGACGCCGAGCGCACCCATGTTCGCGCTGTAATAGGAATCGAGCGTCGTATTGCCGAGCAGAAGCGACGCGGTCTTCTTCAGCATATTGGCCATGTTGACCGCATTGTCGCCCGATGCGCCGCTTTGCTTGATCGTCAGCGTATAGGAATCATTCACCTTGGTACCGGTCGTATTCACGACATCAATTGCCGTCCCGTTGCTCATCGTAATCCGTATTTGCCCCGCCCCCGGCACTGTGAGCGCAGCAGCCACCCAGGTGCTGCCGCCGTCAACGGAATACTGCGCGCCGGTAATATGTCCATCCGCGGTATCGACGCCAGTGACCTTCACCGTATACGTCAGCGCCGCCGCGCCCGTATAAGCCGTTGAAACATAGGTTGCCTTACCGCCGTTCAGATTGGATTGATCCACAGTGACCGGCGGCGGATTGGCCACCATGCTGGTCTTCGCGGCGATTTTCCCGAGGCCGGTCGTCGTGTCGAACAACGCCGGATTGACCTTTAACTGATCCAGCCAATTATTCGTTGCCGTAGGGTGGTCGTAGTCGCTGCCCAGCGTAACGCCTGTCGTACTGGCGCCGTATACTTTGCCCATCGACGCATAACCGAGCGGAGCCGCTTGAATTGTCGCCAGATTCGTTGCCACATTCGTATAGTAAGTCCCCGTGTCGCCGAAGAAATTGTTGCCGTTGGTATTGTCGAGTCCGTATGACTTCAAATGCTGATCGTTGAATTCCGTCAGCAGGAACTGGCTGGTCGTGTTCAGTTGATCCATGTAACCTTTCACGCCGTTTTGGCGCGAATCGCGGCTCTCGAGGATTCCCTGCAGTTCGCCGCCGGTAGTCTCGAACGGCATATCCACGCTGGTGAAGCGTACGTTCGTCAGCGAGTAGCCGTAATCGGCGTCTTTAATCGTATAGGTCTTCAGCTGCTCCGCGTCGTTCGCGCCGACCAGAATGTTGCCGCTCGCACGAATGATGCAATTGCCGTTCGTATCTTCGCTCGCAGTGACGCTGGCGATTTTCGTCAATTGATCCACCAGCAAATCCCGCCGATCGCGCAGGTCGTTCGCATGATCGGTTCCGGCGAATTCGACCTTGCGAATCTGCTTGTTGAGGTCTGCTATCTGCGTGGTGATCTGATTGATCTTGCCCACTTTGATCTCGATCGTCGAGTTGGCATCGGTCACCATGTCGCGCAGTTGCTGCTCCGCCTTCTTGACGGCCTGGACGACTTCAACGCCGCGCTGGCGGACGACGGTCCGCATGCCGGTGTCCGAAGCGTTCGTACCGAGCGACTGCCACGACTTCCAGAAGTTATCCAGCGTAGTCTGCAAGCCGGTATCGGAAGGTTCGCGAAAAACGCCTTCGATTTTAGCCAGGTTGCTGCTTAACGCATCGGTGTAGCCGAGCGAAGCGTTCTCTTTCCAGTATTGCTGATCCAGATAACTCTCGCGCGCCCGCACGATCGACGTGATCGACACGCCGGTGCCGGCCTGCATTGATCCGTTGCCGCCGTAAATCGTCTCCGGCGTTGACGTCATCAGATTCACGCTTTGCCGTGAATATCCTTCCGTATTCGCATTGGAGATATTGTGCCCAACCGCATCGAGCGACACCTGCTGTGCATTGAGTCCTCTTACAACTATATTTAAACCGCCAAACGTCGATTTCATCGTTCATCCACTCCCGTTCTCTTTCGTCTGTACTCAGGCTTTCGCGTCCAGCATGATCGATTTGCGTACCGGTCCCGCATCGTTGCCTCCATCGGCATAAGTATGTCCGACCGAGTTGTTGCTCAACAGGTTCAGATTGTACTGGATGATGCCGAGCGCCTGTTGGATCAGTTTCGCATTCGCTTCGTTCAGCGGCATCAGTTCGGCCCAGACCGCTTCGAACGCCGCGGTGATCGCGCCCAATTCGTCCATCACCGCCCCTTCGGCATGACGGCGCAACTCCGACAGATCCATTTGGCTTTTCGGCACGCCATAAAAATCAGCAAGATCGTCGACCGCTTTGCGGCGCAGTTCTTCGACCTTGCCCATCTTTACTATGATGATCTCTTCCTGCTGCGTCAGTTTTTCGAGCGCCTTGGAATCCACTTTGATCAACACTTGTTGCTTATTTTGATTGATTTCCAGCAGTGCGCGATAATAGCCCAGCAACTGTCGCAGCGTTTCCAACAGTTCCGTCCATCTTGTATCCATCGATTTTCTCCTTATTCGCCAATATTATCCGCGATGACGCGGCCGATCATCTTGTCGGCGATCGCTTTTCCCGCGACATGGTACGAGCCTTCTTCGATCGCTTTGCTGTAGGCATCCACTTTATCCTGGCGCACATCGCTGAGATTGCGCACCGATTGAAGCACAGAACCGAAGGTCTGCACCTGGGACGATAAAATTACCTCATCCGGCTGTTGCGGCGAACGAGTCGCTTCGCCTTTATTGGCTTTGCCCACTTTCGTCACATTGTTTTGTTCCTGATATGTTTTTAAAATGCCGGCTACCTGATTGCTTGAAATGATCATTTTTCTTACACCTCACAATATAATGAACCGCTGGCAAATCCAGTACGATTCACCGATTGGTTTCACTCGAAACGCAACTTGAAAGCCTCATCATTGCGTCCCTTATTCATACTATCGACAAAAAGGGCGGGGATATTAATCCCCGCCGCTAAAAAAAACAAACTTTTTTTAATTTACTTCACCGCTAACGAAATGTCGATCGGAACTATTTCTTGTCATCCTTTTCCTTCGAGTACATCCGGATGCCGTCGCGCTGTTCTTTTGCGCGCTGGTCTTTCTCATAACTTTGCTTGACCTGCGCGGTAAACGAGTGGCTGCACTCAGAGCAAAGACGGCCTTCATAAATCGGCGCGCCGCAGGAATCGCAGGCATAGCTGACCGAACCGGTCACAATCCGCCCCCGCTTGATCATGCGCAGAATCGTCTTTTCCTTGACGCCGGTCGCTTCATGAATTTCCTGGATCGAAACCTTATCATGCTTGCGCAGATATTCGCCGATCTTGTATTCGGCCTCTTCTTCCAAACGATAGCAATCCGGACACATGCCGCTGGCATTATCGACAAATAACTTACCGCAGTCAGGACAGTTTTTTAAGCTCATAGGAAGCGCCCCCTTCTTCATCTACCTGAAAATATGATTCCACTTCTCTATTTTATTATACTTATCGTCTTACGACAACTACTACAGGACTTTTTGCCCATTTGCTTTTTTTTAGTTTTTTAAAGCAGGAATCCTGCCAGCTTTAGCCAATTTAAATATGGCAATTCAAATTCAATTCATAGAAGAAAGGCAGTTTGTTGCGTTATGCTGACCCTGATGCAGGACCCGGAAGCCTATGCCGGCGAGTGGTCCGCCATCCAAGGCATCGTCGATAACTTAATGAATCTTCTTCAGTTGAAGAATCACCGCATTTATCTGCACAGTCACCAGGTGGCCAACTATGCGTCCAGCATTGCCGCCAAAATGCGTCTTCCGCGCGAAGAGATCGAACGAATCCGCCTCGCGGCACTGCTGCATGACATCGGTCATCTGACGGTGCCTAATTCGATTTTAGCCAAAATGCCTTATTTCTCGACCCGTGAGCTAAGCGTCTTCAAAAACCACTGCAATGCAGGCAGCTGCATGCTCGAGAACATCGCGCAGTGCCAGGAGATCATCCCCTATATCCGTTACCATCATGAACGCTGGGACGGCAAAGGCTACCCCAAACGACTCAAAGGCGTTAACATCCCGCTCGGCGCGCGCATCATCGCGGTGACCGATCATTATGATAAATTCATCAATCCCTGCACCGAAAATTGGGGCAAAACCAAAAAAGAGGCGGTGCGTGAACTCTTCAACCTAAGCGGCAGCGCGTTCGACCCCGAAGTCGTAAAAGCGTTCGTTGAAGCGTTGGGTTGAGAATAATAAAATAAAAACAGCCTGTCGCACACTCGATTGCGACAGGCCGTTTTTATTTTATGCTTCTCACATTTCCTCTTCTTTCTCGGACACCACGGATTGCCGCGGCTTCGCCTCGCAATGACTACGCCGAAGGTTATCTCGCTTTCTCGTCATTGCGAGCGCAGCGCGGCAATCTTCTTTTTCCCTACTTATCATCCTAGCAACGACTCATACAGATCAATCCATCCTGGATTATGTTCCTCAATCAATGCTATTTTTCGTTGTCTTGATCCACTTTTCCATTGTTTTTCTCTCGTGATGGCGGCATATGGATCGGCACACTGTTCATAATACACCAATTTTGTAACATGATATCGTTTGGTAAAACCATCCTGATTTTCTTTCTTATGTTGCCAAACACGTCTCACTAAATCATTGGTCACACCAATATAAATCACCGTATTATGATAATTAGTCATCATGTATATATACATCATCACCGACTAGCGACCGTCAGCGCGTAGACGCTTTCGGCTCCGGCGCGGCGCAGAACTTTGGCGCATTCGTTGATCGTCACGCCGGTCGTCAGGATGTCATCGACCAACAGGATCCGGCGACCAGCCACGAGCTCCGGTCGGCTCACCGCAAAGGCATCTTTCAGGTTGCTGCGCCGCTGTTCCTTATCGAGATCCCACTGCGGCTCGGTCGGACGGACGCGCAGCAGCACATCGCACCACTCCAGCTTTTTCTCCTCTACCCAAGGCTGAAAGATGCGCTCCACCTGATTGTAACCTCGTTCCTGCTGGCGTTTCGGATGCAGCGGCACCGGCACGACCAAGACATCGGGCGCGGCGACCCAAAGTTCGTCCTGCGCCTCTTGGATCAGCCAGCGCAAATGCGTTGCATAGCGCCACCGCCCCTGGAATTTCAGGCGCTGCATCAGCTTGCGCACGCCTTCGCGATAATGGCAGATCGTCTGCGCGCCTTTCACATAGTTCAGCTTGCCCAAGACGACATTGATCTCGCGCACGCACGAAACTTCGCTAAAACAAGGCCTGCACCACTGCCCATGCATGTTGACCTCTTGTCTGCAAACCGGACAACGCGGCGGATACAGCCAATCCACCAGCGCCGAAACCCATTCCTGCCACATCAATAATCGCCCCCGATACGTGTATTTTGAACCACAAAGACTCAAAGTTCACAAAGGAAAGCCTATGAATTTTTCAGGTTGCAGATAATTATCTGCAACTATAAAGACCACTAAGAATAAAACATTAAATGATAACTCTCTTTATTCCTTGTCGAAGCACCGGAACGTTAAAATTAATTAACAACCCTAACTTAAGACCACTTATCTTCAAATATGAAATCACTTGGGCCTGATGAATCGGTAATATGTTGTCTACCGCCTTCAGCTCAACAACCACTTGATTCCCTACTAAAAAATCCAACCTTGATTCCGCAACACTTTTCCCTTTGTATTTCAGCGGGATATTTTTTTGCCTTTCAAAAGGGACTCCTCTCAACTCTAATTCATACGCCAGCGCCGCTTCATACGACTGCTCTAACAGCCCCGGACCAAATGCTTTGTGAACTTCTATCGCCGCACCAATGATTTCATGCGCCAGCTGTTCTCCATCAAATCGTCCGTCCATTTTTTCACTTCCCTCAGAACGTCTTCCGCTCTTTTTCGCGGCAGATACTATCTGCCGCCTGCACTTTTCTTTTTTCCCTTTGTGTTCTTTGTGATAAAAAGCGCACTTTCATCTTTTAAACCACAAAGGCTCAAAGCTCACAAAGGAAACCCTATAGATTTTTCAGGTTGCAGATGATTATCTGCAACTGCAAAGGACACTAAGAAAAAACTGTCCAAACTTCTTCGCCTCTTTTTCGCGGCAGATACTATCTGCCGCCTACTTTTCTTTGTGCCCTTTGTGTTCTTTGTGGTAAAAAGCACACTTTCATCTTTTGAACCACAAAGGCTCAAAGCTCACAAAGGAATTTATATGTTTTTTAGGTTGCAGATGATCATCTGCAACTGTAAAGACCATTAAGAATGAAACATACCAAACCTCTTCAGACCTTTTTTACGGCAGATAGCATCTGCCGCCTGCACTTTTTCTTTGTGCCCTTTGTGTTCTTTGTGGTTCAAACAATCTCCTATATCTCCCGCTGCAGCCGTTCGGCGAGCAGCGTGTAGCGGCGTTTGGTGCGGTCATTGCCGAGTGCGGTATTGAGCGCCGCTTTGCTGCCGACCAGAACCACCTTGCGCTTGGCGCGAGTGATCGCCGTATAGAGCAGGTTGCGCTGCAGCATCACATGATGGCTGCCGGAGAGCGGCATCACGACGACCGGATATTCGCTGCCCTGGCTCTTATGCACGCTCATCGCGTAAGCCAGATGCAGCTCGTTCAGATCGCCTTTTTCATAGAGCACCGCCTGTTCCGGATAGCGCACGTTGACCCGCCCGCCGCTCACCCATTCGACAAAACCGATATCGCCGTTATAGACGCCCTTCGTATAGTTATTGCGCATCTGCATGACCTTGTCGCCGCCGCGCAAACTGTGCCCGCCGACCTGTACGCTCTCGCCGCCGGGCAGCGGCGGATTAAGCGCCGCCTGCAGCTGTTGGTTCAGATTTTCCACGCCGCAGGTCTGGCGATGCATCGGCGAGAGAACCTGGATGTCCTTCAGCGGCTCAAAGCCTTCCTGCACCAGTTCTTCTTTGCACAGCCGAACAATCCGTTCCGCTGCGCGCTGGCCGTCATTGATCTCAAGAAAGAGAAAATCGTCGCCCGCGCCCAGTTGCGGCGCAAGACCTCGGTTGATGCGATGCGCGTTCAAAACAATCCAGCTCTCGCCGGCCTGCCGGAAGACATCGGTCAAGCGTACGACCGGCAATTGTCCGGAGCGGATGATGTCTTTGAGCACCGAGCCCGGCCCGACTGCCGGCAGCTGATCCACGTCGCCGACCAGTACGACGCGGCAGCCTTCCTGCACCGCCGCTAAGAAATGATGCATCAGTGAAATATCCATCATCGAGACTTCGTCGAGGATGATGACATCGGCCTCGAGCGGCAAGTCTTCGCCGCGCAGAAAGACCGGCGTTCCTTCGACGCCGCCTGTCGCTTCCAAAAGGCGATGCACCGTCATCGCTTCCTGTCCGGTCGCCTCGCTCAGGCGCTTTGCCGCCCGTCCGGTCGGCGCACCAAGCAAGATGCGCAGTCCCTGCTGCTCCAAGAGTTCCATAATGCCGCGCACGACGGTCGTCTTGCCGGTACCCGGCCCGCCGGTCAAAACGAGAATGCCGTGTTTCAGCGACGAGAGCATCGCCTCGCGCTGCGCCTCCGCTAATTGCAGTCCGGCGGCCTGTTCCCAGTCCGCGACCAATTGTTCCGGATCGCTGCCGCCGACCACGCGCGCCTGATCGCGCAGCGTGAGCAAAAGTCGCGCCGTTTCCTTTTCCGCCTGATACAGGTTCCAAGGATACATCAGCGTCAGGCCTTGAAACTCTTCGCTGCATAAACGATCCTTCTTGCGCAGTCCAGCGACCACCAACGAGACTTCCAGCTTCTCGACGCCGAGCAGCCTTGCCGCTTCCGCCACCAATGTCTCTTCCGGCACACAGCAATGCCCCGCCTGCGCAATCTGCAGCAGCGCATAATCGACGCCCGAGGCGATCCGCTCCTGCCGGTCCTTATCCCAGCCCAGCGCCATCGCCAGTTGATCGGCGGTGCGAAAGCCGATGCCGCTCACTTCTTTTGCCAGGCGGTAGGGATTCTCTTCTAGGATTTGCATCGCCAGCATGCCGTATTGCTGATAAATCTTCGCCGCATGCGTGCCCGTGATGCCGTATGTTTCGAGAAAAAGCATGATATCGCGCATCTCCGATTGCGCCGTATATGATTCATGGATCTGGCGCGCCTTTTTCGGCCCGATGCCCGGCACTTCCTCCAGCCGTTTCGGCTTTTCCTCCAGGATACGCAGCGTATCGCTGCCGAAATAACGCACCAGTTTCGCAGCCACCGACGGCCCGATGCCCTTGATCGCGCCGGAGGCGAGAAAGCGCTCGATTCCTTTGATGCTGGTCGGCGCAACCCTGCGGCAGCTTTCCGCCTTGAACTGTTGGCCGAATTTCGGATGTTCGAGCCAGTTTCCTTTCAGTTCGACCTGTTCGCCCACCAGCGGCAACGCAAGGTTGCCCGTCACCGTCACCTGCCCCTGCCCCTGCCCCGGACGCAGGCGAAAGACAACGAAACCGCTGTCGCTTTGAAATATGATATTTTCAATCGTTCCTTCTAACTGTTCCACAAACATTGCTCCCGTGTCGATAGTCTATCTGCAGATAGTTCCCCGTCTGCGCCGCTAATTCCTGCCCGGCCGCCGAATTGCGCCGCAAGAAAGACGGCGGCGCAGCCGCTTTGGAGGATACCGACGAAGTTTTGCCTTCCTTTTCGCTTGCATCTGAAAAAAAGAGGCCTTACGGCCTCTTCAGAGTGTGGACAATGGAAAAGAAACGAAGCGGTCCGGTCCTATCGGCCCGTTAGGAAGAAAGGAAGCATAATAATAAAATCTTCCCGCCTTCCCTTCTTCGAATCTTCGTGTAAAAAAACGTCCCGCTTGCTTTCGTTTTGTCTCCAGTCTCAAAAGAGGCCTTGCGGCCTCTTTTTGCTGTAGCAGATTATTTTCCGTTACCCGCTTTCGGCACGCCGAACGGGAATAAGCGTTGTTCCTTGCTGAAGGGGCTGCCGCTCAAGATAACCTGTTCGGCACGACAGTTCTCCCAGTTGACGACAATCGGCGCGATCAGATTCGTCGTCATTTCTTCGGCCTTTTCCGGCACCTTTACGATGCTGAGAATCTGCGGCTCCGTTCCTGGTTTGAAATCCATGTCCCGCAACACTTGGTCATCCATATCGATGCTGTAATGCCGAAAAAAAGAAAACGGATCGACAACCATAAACGTAAGATCAGGATCATGCGCCGATTGCAAATAGGCAAAGGGACTGTTCACATCATCGGTCAGATAAGCGAATTTCTTTTCTTCGGAAAAGCCGGGAATCCCGTCGGAAAAGGTAAGCACCATCCCTTCGGGCACATCGATTTTACCGAAACGAGTCGACTGAACCAACATAAAAGTCACCTCTTATACAAATTTTACCATAGCACCATTATAGCAGATATCCCCATTATTTGTAAGTCATTACTTTTCACTGGACAACGCCGTCATTTCCCGTTATTGTAGGAACAGGTCATTTTAAGCGAAAGACAAAGGAGTCTCATCATGCAAACATTTTCCACCGAGGGCATCTGCCCGAACGCGATCAGTTTTGACGTACAGGACGGCCGTTTGACGCAAGTCTCGTTTCAAGGCGGCTGCCCCGGCAATTTGAAAGCGATCAGTACGCTGCTCGAAGGCATGCCGGTGCAGGAAGCCGCGGCCAAGTTAAAAGGCATCACCTGCGGCCAAAAAAGCACCTCTTGCAGCGATCAACTGGCGACGCTGCTTCAGCAGCACATCCTGGGCTAACAGCCTGGCGCATTTTTACACAAAAAGCAACCCGGCAACGGATCCATGTCCGTTACCGGGTTGCTTTTCATTTCTCACCGATGGCCTGCGCCAACTGGTGGATGCTACTCGTCAGGCTTTCCAGCTTCCCTTCGATGCGCACCAGCAGATAGGCACAGACCACCATCGGAAAACCATAGTTGCCGAACAGTACCAACATTTGGTCCACATGACCACCTCCGTTATTGCGGATGGCGGATGGCTTATGGCTCTTGGCTCGTAGCTCATACTCCGTTCTGCCATTAGCCATTAGCTCATTCCGCCCGCCGTTCCACTCCGCTACGCCAACACGACCGCTTCACGGCTGTTGATGCGCGCTTCGACTACCTGGTTCAGTGCGCCGCCGTTGCTGCGCAGAATATTTTTCGCAACCGCCATCTCCATTACCGTCCTGACCTGCGCCAGATTCAGATCGTCTTTCGGTTCCGCCAGACTGACGACGATTTCCTTGCCGCTTTCATTGCGAAATACCATTTCAAGAACCTTTGCCATACTCTCCACCTCCTTTCATAACGAATGGGTTTTGCGTGACTCGTGGCCATTATCCCATAGCCGTTAGATCCTCGCCAGTAGCCTCTAGCTGCCAGCCCTTATCCATTACTCGTTAACCGATCTCTTCCAGCGCCGCTTCATCGACGCGCGTAACGCCTTGGAACGCCAGTTTTTGCAGACCGGCGAGCGCTTGCGCAAAGAGCTGCAGATCGGCGTCGGCCGCATCGAGACGTACATTATGAAGCGTACGTTTTTTCAGCACCGCTTTGCCGTTTGCATCGACGCCTTTTTGCAACAGCAGCACCAACGAACTGGCTTTCGCTACTTTCTTCACTGCCATGTTCTCACCCCCTTTCACACTAAGACATTCTCTATAGCTTTTCTTTTAAACGCGCCAGAGCGCGCTTTTGCATCTGGCTCGCCGCTTGCGGCGTGATACCATAGCGTGCGGCAAAATCGGTCAGACTTTCGCCGCGCCAGAACACCGCTTCGATCACACGGCGCTGCCCCTCCGGCAGTTCAGCAAGCGCCGTTCTTACTTCTTCCTGCCGCCACTTCGTCTCAATCAACTGCGCCAGATCATCGCCCTGTCCTTCGGGCAGCGTTTCCGTCATCACTTCGCGCTGCCAGCGTCTTCGCTCAGACTTAAAGCGATTCCAAATCCGGTAACGCACCGCAGAAGCCAGATATCCGGCCACCGGCACGCCAAGATCCGGGCGATAGTTCGTGACCGCTTCCGCCAACGCCAGCCAGGCTTCCGCCTCGACATCCTCGCGCATACTGCGCAGATGATTTTGCCCGGCCGTCTTACGCACCAGCGGCGTAAAACGGCGGCAAATTTCTTCCCAGGCCGCTTCTTCTCCCCGCTTGGCTCGTCGCATGATTTCTTCGATTGATTCGTTCATTTTCCCTCACCTTTCGGCAAGGAACCGGTTCCTCTAATATTAGCGCTGATTTAATCGTAGCAGCTACGCTGCCCCTAGACCAATGTCGACTCGCCGCGACTAGCTACTCGAGCAAGACCGAATCAACTTGCTATATAGCGAAAGTATCATCATAGCAGCGCGACGCAAGCTTTACGTTATTTGAACCACAAAGACACAAAGGTCACAAAGAAAACCTTTAAATATATGAAATTAGGCTGCAGATAATTATCTGCAGCGACAAAGAACATAATGATATTTTGATGCATACCCGATTTGCCGAACACAAGCGAGTCTGCAACCTGCATTTAAAACCATTCGTCCTTCTTTTTGAACTTTGAGTCTTTGTGGTTTAACACCTTTCCCACGCAAAAAGACCTGTCAACGGCCACACGGTGGTCATTGACAGGTCTTTTCCTATTCTTCTTCGTTGTACTCCATCCATGTCGTGTATTTTTCATCGAGCGCAGCCTTGGTATTCGCGTATTCTTCGGCCAGTTCGCGGCTGCGGCCGGGATCGGCATGACTGGCCGGATCGCTCAGGCGCTGTTCGAGCGCGGCCAGTTCGTATTCCAGCATCGCGATTTCTTCTTCCAGGCGCTGCTTTTGCTTCGCATCGACCTGGCGCTTACGCCGGACTTGCGACGGCCGCTCCGCGCGGCTGTCCTTGCTCTCTTTGACAGGCGCTTCTTTTTCAATCGAAGCAGCGGCTTTGGCGGTCGCTTTCTTTTCCTTGTAATAGCTGTAGTTGCCGCCGTACTCGGTCAAGCCGTCCGGCGTCAGTTCGATCACGCAGTTGGCTACACGATCGAGGAAGTAACGGTCATGCGATACCGCGAGAAAGGTGCCGGGAAAGGCGCTGATCGCTTCTTCGACCGCTTCCTTGGCCGGAATGTCGAGATGGTTGGTCGGTTCGTCGAGAATCAAGAAATTCGCGCCGGTCAGCATCAGTTTCAGCATCGCGAGCCGCGCCTTTTCGCCGCCGCTCAGGTCGCCGACCAATTTCAGCACCTCGTCGCCGCGAAAGAGAAAGGCCGCCAGATAATGGCGCGCCTGCGCGTCGCCGACGCCAAAATCGCTCATGATCTCGTCGATCACGCGCAGCTTCGGATTGAGCGTCTCATGTTCCTGCGAGAAATAGCCGCATTTGACCCGGCTGCCGATCTTCACCCGCCCGCTGCTCGGTTCCTTGTCGCCGGTCAGCAGCTTCAAGAGCGTCGTCTTGCCGACGCCGTTCGGCCCGACCAGCGCCACGCCGTCGCCGCGCCGGATCAGAAGCGATAGATTGTTAAAAACCGTATGACTACCGTAAGCGACGCTCGTTTCGGTCAGCTCCGCCACCCGCTCGGCGCATTCGCCCGGCGGATGAAAGCCGAAATAGTCGAAACGGGCCTGATTCGCCGGCAGCACGATCCGCTCCAGACGGTTCAGCTGTTTTTCCCGCCCGCGCGCCTGTTTGAACTTCACGCCGTTCTTATAGCGCCGGATGAATTCCTCGGTCTTGGCAATCTTCGTCTGCTGCTTTTCATAGGCGCTGGCCAGACTCTCGAGCTGCAGTTCCTTTTGCTCCGCATACGCGGAATAATTGCCCTTGTAGCTCGTAAAACGATGGTTTTCCAGTTCGCCGATCCGGTCGACCACTTCATCGAGAAAATATCGGTCATGCGAAATAATCAGCACGCCGCCGTTATAACTTTTCAAGAAATCTTCCAGCCATTCCACCATGCCGATATCGAGATGATTCGTCGGCTCATCGAGAAAGAGAAAGTCCGGCTGACGGATCAGCGCACGCGCCAACGCGATTCGCGTCTTCTGTCCGCCGGAAAACGTGTCGATCGCGCGGGGAAAATCGTCTTCGCGAAAACCAAGCCCGAACGCCACGCGACGGACGATGTTTTCATAGCCGTAACCGCCGCCGCGTTCAAAACGATCCACGACCTGCGCATATTCCTTCATCAGCGCTGCCTGTTCCTCTTCCTGCGCCGCCTTCGCAATCGCCGCCTCCAGTTCCGTCATCCGCTTCTGCCAGGTGATGACGTCGTGAAACGCCGTGCAAAGCTCTTCGTAGAGCGTCTGACTCTTCAGGCTGCTGTCCTGCTCAACATACGCCACCGTCTCGCCGCTCGGTACCGAGACCTGGCCGCTGTCGAGTGCCTCATGCCCAAGCAGGCAGCGCATCAGCGTCGTCTTGCCGGTACCGTTCGCGCCAACTAAGCCCATCTTTTCGCCGCGCGCCAATTCAAAAGAAACATCTTCAAACAATATCTCAACGCCGAAGGCCTTGTTCAGACCTTCCACCCGTAAAATCCCCATACATCCTCCTGCATCGTTTACTGCTACCGTTCATTATACAATGAGTGGGCGTTCTCTGGCAAAGCCGCAGATTTTTTATCGCTTTGAACCACAAAGTCACAAAGGACACTAAGAAAAATGCAGGCTGCAGATACTATCTGCAGCAGAAAAGCTCTGAAGAAGTTTAGAACGTTCTCTCTTCGCGTTCTTTGTCGTTGCAGATAATCATCTGCAACCTGCATGTTAAAATGTTGCCTCTTTGTGAACTTTGCGCCTTTGTGGTGAAACGTCTTCTCCTTTCTCACCCTTGCATTGCTTTCCTGGTTTTGATATACTGACCTCAGATAGCAAGCGAACATACGTTCGCAAGGAGGGAAGTCATTTGCACCAACAAAGAGAACGAATTGCCGCGTTGATCCCCTGCTACGGCCCGGCGGGGGATACGACCATCACGATCACCGGAACAGGGGAGGTTCGCACGCAGCGCTCCGCTTTACGCACGGTCCTGCAACGCCTGCTCCGGGAAAAATCCGTTGACGTCAAAGCCTTGCGTAAGAAGACCGCTCCGCCGGGACGGCGACCTGTTCTGCAGCCGCTGCCGCTTTCTGACGGCTTGCTGCTTTGTCCGCTAAAACTACGCCTGCCCAAAGTGCCGGGCGACACCTGTACCGGCTATGTTAATGTCCATCTGGTCGAATCCGTCTCCAGCCTTAAACAGCCGCCGTACCAAAGCCAGCTTCATTTACGCTGCGGCCAACGCGTCCCTGTCATCTGGAGCGCCGCGACGGTCAACCGTCATCTGCACAATGCCCGCCTTTGCCAACAGCGCAGTTACGTACGCGAAAGCGGCGAACCCGACCTTTTGCCGATGGCGCACAAGCTGGCCGAGCTGATCTATGAGCTGCTTTTATATCGCCCGCCGCTTTCTAAGGAACCACAGCTTTAATAACGGAACCACAAATCGCGCAATGCGCGATCACAGAAATCGTTACACGATTTAACAGTTTTTATTTTCACTCGTTATTCGCGCAGCGAATCTGTGGTGCGCAGCACCTGTGGTTCAATTTCACTTTTTCGTGTCATTCTGAACGCTGCAAATGAATCAGCAGTTCCTTAAAGCTCCGTCGCAATCAGTCCATTGCTTTGCAAAGAAAAAATCCTTCCAACGCAGCGCTGCGCTTGAAGGATTTTTTTACGTTACTGTTCCAGTATCACGACTTTATTCTTTAATGCATAGAGGACCGCCTGCGTACGGTCGGTCACGCCGATCTTGCGAAAAATATTGGTCAGATGGTTCTTGACCGTTTTCTCACTCAAAAACATCTTTCCCGCGATCTCATGGTTGCTCAGTCCGAGGCAAATCATCTGCAGCACCTCGATCTCCCGGTACGTCAGACGTTCTTCGCCGCGCAGCTTTTCCACCACTTTGGCTTCCTGCTGCTTCTTTTCTTCCCGTCGGTTTAGCTCGCCAAACAATTTTGTCGCCAGCGTAGGATAAACGAACGACTCGCCGCCGTATACCGAACGAATCGCCTTGACCAGCATGCTCGGTTCCACATCCTTCAGTAAATATCCCATCGCGCCCGCCTTGATGACCTCCAGGACATAGCTCTCATCGTCATGGATCGTCAGCACCACGATCTTAAGTTTCGGATGCACGTCCCGCGACTTTTTCAGCACTTCCAGGCCGTTCAGCTTCGGCATGTTGATATCCAGCAACAGAATATCCGGCATCAGCTCGCCAATTCTCTCCAACGCCTCTTCTCCGTTTGCCGCTTCTCCCACCACATCAAAATCCTGCTCCAGCATCAGCACGTCCTTGATGCCCTGACGAAGCAGCACGTGGTCATCTGCAATCAGAATGCGTATTGGCAAAGCTACACCCCCTTCATAAAACTTTCCCTACTATCATACCTCATTTCCCTATTCTTTCACAATCCTTGCCGTGAGAAAAATCACCAACTCGCTTTCATTGTTCGCATGGCTCGTGCTTTTGAAGAAAGCGCCGAGGATTGGAATGTCGCTTAAGAACGGCACTTTCGTCATCGCCTTCATCTCTTCCTTGCCGATCAGACCGCCGATCACCAGCGTTTCGCCGTCCTTCAGGCGCACCTCGGTGTCGGCCGAACGTTTGGTGAACTTATAGGCTTTCAGCTCCGGCACCAGAGAAGGCGAACTGACTTCGGTATGCACCGTGGCAACGATATGACCGTCCTCATTGATGCGCGGCTGGTACTGCAAAATGATGCCGCATTCCTGATACTCAACCGCGCTCGTCGTCACATTGTTGGTCGTCGTCGTGACCGGCACCGGTACGCGGTCGCCGATATTGATCAGCGCCGTCTGCCCATTGATCGTCATCACCTTCGGCTTGGCCAGCACCTTTGCATCGCCGCTTGCGAACAGCGCCTTGATCGTCGAGTTAAAGTAAAATTCATACGGGTAGCCGCCGGGACTGCGACCGTAGCGGATCGTACCCGACATATGCTCCTTGTCGCGCGTATATTTTTCGCCATCAGTCTGCGTCGCGATCGGATGCCCGGCCGCGTCCTGCGTCACCGTATATTTCGCCGCCTGGTATTCCGGATATTGCGTCGACTTCGACCATTCCCACTCTACGCCGAGCGCTTTGCTGGCCTGCTTGTTCAGCGCGACGATCTCCGCTTCGAGCGATACCTGTTGGTACGGCAGGTCGACCTGCTCGACGATCGCGCGCGCCTGCGCCGCTTCTTCCGGCGAACCCTTGAAGACGATAAAATTATTGTATTCGTCCACTTCGATCCGGCTCGTCGCCTTCGCGCCTTCTTTGCCGCTCTCCGCCTTGCCTTTCTTACCGGGCGCCGCACTTTCCTTGCCTGATTTATCCGTCCCTTTCTCTTCCTGCACAGCCGCCGTCTCCGTGCTCTTGCCGACCACCTGCAAAAGTTTCGCCACTTCGCTCGCCTTAGCATATTTGATTTTGAAGACCGTAATGCCGCCGAACGCCCGGCCCAATTTTTCGGCTGGCCCGACCACAATCACGCTGCCGACATTCTGATAGGCAAGCCCCTGTGATTTCGTCACGATTTCAAGCGCGGTCTCGAACGGCACCTCCGTCATGTTCAGCGACACCTTGCCCACGACCGCTTCATCCACCACCAGGTTCACGCCGCCGATCGCGCCAAGCGCGGCCAGGACATCCTTCACGTCAAGATTCGCGCCGTGCAACGTGACAAGGCCCGCCGCCTGCGAATGCACCGCCAATACGCCCCAAAGCAGGGCCGTCAATAAAGCCTTCCTCCCGTATGCTTTCAACGCTCCTCACCTTTCCGCTGCAAACGGACCGTTCCGCCCGGTCCCTGCAACAGCACACTATTTTCCGCCGTTTCCAGCAATTGATATTCGCCGATGTGTTCACCGCTTGCCAGCACTTTGCTCTCGCCGCGCAGACGGATGATAGCCCGCTTGCGTCCGTTGCCGCTCGCCACTCCGAGTAAAAGAGGTTGGGCGGCAACCACTTTCTCTGCCTGACCAGGCAAAGCACGCTGTGCGATCGCAGGCGACGCGTCCTTCTCGCCCACGGCGCTTTGCCCCGCCTTGCTAAACGGATCGCGCAACGCGACTTTAGCCTGATACCCCTCAGGCATTAATGGCTTCGCCGCCTTTTCCGGCAGCGTCGTCTTCAACGGTGCATTGTCCTTCAGCTTCGCCGACTGCACCACCGGCGCCTCCTCGCTCCCAAGCAGCATAACGCCCAGTACGCCGCCGACAGCGCAAAGCAAGAGCAAGCGTTTATTCATTTGCAGCCATTGCCCGACTTCATCCCAGTGCATCCTAAGCCTCACCTTATGCCTGTCATCTCTTCTTATTGCTTCTAGCTGACAAGAAAAACTCCTGTCAATGACAGGAGTTTTTGGAAATTTAGTGCTATTTTTTTTGCAACGATTTTGAACCACAAAGACGCAATGTTCACAAAGTAGGACGAATGAATTTTTTAGGTTGCAGGTAATATCTGCCACTGCAAAGGACACTAGGGAAAAAACGTCCAAGCTTCTTCAACTCTTTTCTGCGGCAGATATTATCTGACGCCTGCACTTTTCTTTGTGCCTTTGTGTTCTTTGTGGTTCAAATCGGCCTTTACTTTACCCCTACTAGTTCTTCGCCTTAATTTCTTTCAGCATCGGGCCCATGATGCGCTTGTAGGCTTCGACGCCGGGTTGGTCGAACGCGTCGACATCAGCCAGTTCGCCTTCGTAAGCGACCGACAACGCCAGCAGATAGAGAAGCTCGCCGAGATGCTGCGGTTGCAGCGCCGGCAGTACGAACGTCGCATTCGGCCGCTTGTCGCCGATCAGCGCCGCCGCGTTGGCCTGACGCGCGGTCTCCAACGCTTCGCCGAGCGTCAGACCGGCGATTTCCGCCAGTTTCGCCGCCTTCGGAAACGCGTCGGGAATCACTTGATCTTCCGCCCAGTGCGCCACTTTCACGAATTGAACCACCTTGTCCTGCTTGCCGTCCTGATGCTGCTGCGTCTGCGCATGCATGTCGGTCGTACCGACCGCGACGATCGGCGTGCGGCCGTAATATACCGTATTGCCGCTGCGGTCGGTGCGCTTGCCGAGCGATTCCGCCAGAAGCTGCACATACCATTCGGCCACCGATTTCAGATAGTCGGCGTACGGCATAAAGACTTCGATGTCGCGGCCGTATTTTTCCGCCGCGATATATTTCAACGCCGCATTGAGAAGCGCCGGATTATTCCAAAGATCGTCCGTTTTGCAGGCTTCATCCATCGCCCGCGCCCCCGCCAGGAACGCGTCGATGTCAAGCCCGATGCAGGCGGCCGTGATCAGGCCGACCTCGCAAAAGATGCTGAAGCGTCCACCGACGCCGTCCGGCACGCTGAACGTCGGCCAGTTGTTTTCATCGGCCAGTTTTTTCAGCAGCGTCGCCTTCGCGCCGGTTGCCGGATCGGTCACTGCGACGACCTCGACTTCGATCTCCGGACGCAATGCCTTCAGCTGCTCATAGGCGACCATAAAAGTCGACATCGTATCGAGCGTCGCGCCCGATTTCGAAATCACGACCAGCATCACGCGATACGGCTCCGCTGATCCGTGGCAAGCCTTCGCTTTCGCGTCGGCCGCCAGCCGCACCAGCATCTCCGTCGTACGCCGCGCATCGATATTGTTGCCGTTAAAGAACAGCTTCGGATAACCGTCGCGCTCTTCCCTGTTCTTATAATTCCAAAACTCGCCGCAGTGCAGATCGAACAGCACCTTGTTGCCGAGATACGAACCGCCGATGCCGAACGAGATCACCGCATCCACACGATTTTTGATCGACTGGCTGAAATCCTTCAAGCGCTGGATCGACGCCGGATTGTTCAAATTGCCTTCCTTGACATACGGCAACTGACTGAACAACACCTTCTCCGGCTCCCCATCCTTCGACAGATGACCGCGGATGATGCCGCTCTCGCGCATCACGCCAATCGCCTTATGCGCCGCCTGCAGCCGCTCCCCCAGCTCCTGCAAGTCGTTTTCCGTCACGCCGCCCTGCCCCATCATATTCTGGTAATCAAAGACAAAGCCCGATTTCAACTGCAACTTTTTTGTTTCCTTGCTCATCTTCATCTCTCCTTATCTCTTGATCGATTCTGAAATATTGTACACTATATCGACGCGAGTAGCCAAGTCAAAGAACATCTATTACGAAGGATCTGTTTGAACCACAAAGGCTCAAAGTCCACAAAGTAGGTCAAATTATTTTAAAAGTAGGCTGCAGATGATTATCTGCAACTGCAAAGAACACTAAGAAGAAATCGCTTAAACTTCTTCATCTCTTTTCTGCGGCAGATATTATCTGATGCCTGCACTTTTCTTTGTGCCTTTGTGTCCTTTGTGGTTCAACCCGCTCTTTTTTACGCTTTCCCGTTAACGAATTCGCCCCAATTTTTCTTCAGATAGCGCAGAAAGCCTTCCCGTAAATCGGGTCGTTTCAGCGCGAATTCCACCGTAGCTTCGAGATAGCCCTGCTTGTCGCCCACATCATAACGGCGGCCTTCAAATTCATATGCATACACAGGCTGCACCTGCGCCAACTTCCTCAGCGCATCCGTCAACTGAATCTCGCCGCCGCGTCCCGGTTCGGTCGTTTCCAATAGTGCAAATATCTCCGGTTCGATGATATAACGCCCCAGAACCGCCAGACGGGACGGCGCTTCCTCAAGCGTCGGTTTTTCCACCAGGTCGACCGCCTGCCAGAGTCGTTCCTTTACAACTTTCGGCTTCACGACGCCGTAACTCGATACCTTCTCCTGCGCCACTTCCTGCACACCGAGAATCGTACCCGGACAGTCTTCATATACTTGCATCAGTTGCTTTAGGCACGGCACTTCCGCATCGATGATGTCATCGCCCAACATCACCGCGAATGGCTCATTGCCGACAAACTGCTTCGCGCACAGTACCGCGTGACCGAGTCCTTTCGCTTCCTTCTGTCGGATGTAGTGGATCGCCACATTGGGAATTTCCTCAATCAGCCCCAACAAATCATATTTCCCCTGCGCCTTCAACGTCATTTCCAGTTCAAACGCCCGGTCAAAATGATCCTCAATCGCCCGTTTGTTGCGGCCGGTAATGATCAGTATCTCCTCAATCCCCGACTGCACCGCTTCCTCAATGATATATTGAATCGCCGGTTTATCAACGATCGGCAGCATTTCCTTCGGCTGCGCCTTCGTCGCCGGCAAAAAACGCGTGCCAAGTCCGGCTGCGGGGATGATTGCTTTGCGAACTTGCTTGTTTTTTATCATTCATTTATCACTCCAAATCGTCTCAAATATTTCAGTGCATAAAAGATCCATTCCATCTATGACAAATTCGACAAATAAAAAAGGAATCCTACCGCATATACGCAATTGCGTTCTTGCAGTAGAATCCCCTCACTACATCGACAATTCATTTTTTCTCAAAGTGTGGCAATTTCTCTTGTGCTACAAGTCTTCAGAAATTCAAACTGCATGTCGCGTGGCATCGTGATGTTCAGAATATCATGAATTCCAGCCAATAGTAATGTTGACAGAGGATAACAATAAATCATCAGCTTGTCATCTTGGTAAGTTTGCTTTCAACCTGGATTAAATGAACGATTGATGCCTCATCGTCCCTCCTTAATACCATCACGCTGTAATACAGTAATAATTGTTCTGAGAAAAATCTCTAAATCAAGGGTAATTTTCATTTTGGCCCTATACTCACCGTCAAGCTTAGCCTTCACTTCAATTGGCAATTCATCTCGCCCATTGATTTGAGCCCATCCTGAAATCCCTGGAAGAATCTCATTTGCTCCATATTTATCTCTCTCCGCGATCAAATCATGTTGATTCCACAAAGCTGGCCTAGGACCAATAATACTCATTTCGCCCCTTAATATGTTTATAATTTGCGGCAATTCATCCAAGCTAGTTTTTCTAAGAAACCTGCCACTTACAGTAATAAAAGCGGTGGCGTCTTGCAACATATGCGTCGGCATGTCTTTTGGAGTATCCATATACATAGTTCTAAATTTCAGTATGTAAAAATGCTTTTTATCTTTTCCAACTCGCTTTTGCCGAAAAAATATCGGTCCGCTTGAATCCAACTTAATAATCGCCGCAATTAATAAAAAAAATGGGCTCAGCATAACAAAACCTATACTTGCCAATATGATATCGATTATTTTTTTCAACACCAAGTAGCTCATAGTCTCCCCTACCTCTTTCGCCCTTTTCTTTGCGCCTAGAACGCAATGTCCTTCCCCCGATTTAGTAGACGCGATAAACGCATGATAAGATGAAATAAAACCGAGGTAGATATCTCGACGGTGATTTTTGGCAAAGTGTAATTTGATGAACACGGATGTTTTTCCATACCATTTTACACTACCCTATTGATTCGGAGCAATGTCATTACGGTGTATAAAATATCAACAAGTTGTCTCAAATTCATGGGACAGCTAAGAGTGTCGACTAAACGAAATCCAATGGTTTTTTCACACGAAACACGAAACACGACGAAGAGTATTGCGCAATATTATGAAACGCAATTTCAAAATTTAGGTAAACATGAATTGTTATAACTGACAGTTATCATCTGCTAGTTATAGAAAAACCAGTTTCACAACCAGCAAATCTTCAGTTTTTCTGAATTCAGACAATTTTTACCCGCTAGAGACCCTTTTCGACTCTAAACAAACCCGCCAAAAGGTCTTTTCAATTTGCAGGCCATTCAATCTCGTATTCACTCTTTTTTCCGAATAGAGTATCTTATTAAAGAATCCCCTTTATTCTCAATCTCTCAATCTCTAATGCAATGCCCTCAGCGAACGGCTTAGGTGCATAGCCCAATTCTTTTTGTGCAAGTGATATGTCAAAACATTTATCTTCTAGCAACCTATGTACTTGCTCTTTACAAATAGGAAAACCTGGTAGTTTTTCTGCAACAGCCACTACTAAAACAGCAAGCTGATGCGGTATATGAAGAAAACGAACATTTGAATTTAGCGCTTTCGCCGCACAATCTAATAAATCAATATAAGAAATCGCATCGGGTCCGCAAAGATTGTATTCCTTAAACGCAGTCTGTTCACTTTTTATTATTGCCGCTACAATCCCTTCCGCTAAATCCTGAACATACACTGGCTGCATAAGACACTTCCCCGATCCAAAAACCGGGAAAATCGGCCAACGAGACAGGTAACATAATAGCTTCGTCATATTTCGATCACGTTCTGTTCCGTAAATCATACTTGGCCGTAAAATCGTATACACAATGCCACTATTGCGAATTCGTTCTTCTCCTCTCTTGTAGATATCCGAAGCATAATTGTAACGCGAAAAAAGCCCGGTAGTCGTTACAAAAAAAGCCCGTTTGATTCCGAGTTCTGCAATAATATTAATTGAAGCGCCGTAATATTTGGGATGAGTCATATCGATATAAATAAAATCTTTATTTAACAGAGCAACAAAGGATCTTTTATCGGTAACATCACCATAGCATATATTAACCCCCAATTCCCTCAAGTACTTCACATCTACTTGAGCAGATGTTTTCCGTACCATGCACGTAATCGCATTCGATGAATATGTTCCCAAAAGAATCTTGACCACCCTATGACCTAATTCAGATGTCGCTCCAACAATAAACAATCGATCCACAAGGACCTCCCTATTCTTTGTGCCAAACGGTTCGATTAATATACTGTGTATAACTCATAATAATCCGAACCACTTTTGCAGATACATTCGCTACGTCATAATCCTTAACCAATTGAGATCGGTAACCTCCATCAAAATGTTGCTTTATCACCACCTGAACAGCTTGGAAAACGCTTTGGGGTTCTAAGCCACACATTATTAAAGTCCCCTCATCCATCCCTTCTGGTCTTTCGTGAGCTTGGCGAATGGTTACGGCCGGGAATTCTAAAAGAGAAGCTTCTTCAGTTATTGTACCACTATCAGAAATTACGCATTTCGAATCCACCTGCAATTTAATATATTCAAAAAAACCAAGTGGCTTTAGAAATTGTATGTTTGAATTCATTTGCCTTATGCCCATCTCTTCAAGCTTTTTTCTTGTTCGCGGATGAGTTGAAACTATAACCGGAAAATCAAATTTTTCCGCCAAAAGATTAAGTGACTCCATAAGGTTCGTAAAATTTTTATTCGAATCAATATTTTCTTCTCGATGAGCGCTTACAACAAAGTACTCCTTTGCTTTCAGCCCTAATTCAGACAACACTGGTGATTTTTCAATAAACGGTTGATAATACTCTAATACTTCTTTCATTGTCGAACCAGTTTTTATCACAGTTTCCGGCCGTATCCCTTCGGCAAGCAAATATCTGCGGGCATGCTCCGTTAGCGGCATGTTAATATCACTTAAATGATCGACAATCTTTCGATTCAGATCTTCTGGAACTCGTTGATCAAAGCAGCGATTGCCTGCTTCCATGTGAAAAACAGGTATTTTTCGCCGTTTAGCAGCGATTACCGCAAGACAGCTATTCGTATCACCATAAAGCAAAATAGCATCAGGATTTTCCTTTTCAATAATTTCATCGGATTTTGCGATCACATTACCGATAGTTTCTGCCACCCTATTTCCAGATGCATTTAAAAAGTAATCAGGCTTCCGGATGCCAAGTTGGTTGAAAAATATTTCATTAAGTTCATAATCGTAATTCTGTCCGGTATGAACTAACACATGGCAAGCATGCGTCTCAAGCTCAGCAATTACACGACTAAGCTTAATAATTTCTGGCCGAGTTCCCACAATAGTCATGATCTTTTTTATCATAAAACTACGTTCCTCCTTAATTGTTGCCTCGAAGTTCCAAATCATCTAAACTTTTTTTTAAAACCATAGTAGATTTTTCGAAAAAATTCTCGTAGAAGGGGGTATTTAGAGAGTTTACGCGAAAAACTCGTTACTAGAAACAAACTACAAATTTCCCTAATCACATTGTCGTAGGAATGTAGTTTCGCTTCATCATGCTTAACTTTTTTCATTTGGCTTACGAGATAGTCCGCCCTTTTATCATTACTACGTTTTTCAACAACATATTGATACAACTGCATAATTCGCTCGATATACTGTTGCTGAGAGTATCGTTCCCTAGTTATTCTCAGACAGCTTTCGCTAAAATCATTTCGCAATTCTGGATTATCCAGTAGTTGATTTATGGCCTGACCTAATGCTTCACTCGATCTTTCCCTTACCGCAATACCTCCTTGGGGCGCAAAAATAGTATCACTAAGAACCGTATCATCAAATACGACGACTGGCGTTCCGCAGGCCATCGCCTCAACAGCTGACAATCCAAATGATTCCGCCTCAGACGGCATAACAAACACATCTGCCGCATTGTAGTATTTCACCAGCATTTCCGTATTATCAATCCATCCCAGGTCGACCACATGATAACGATCAGCTAGCTCTTTAACTAAACCGGTTTCTCCATTTACCAACAATGTAACATTATCAACATTCTCGTATTTTTCCGCCACTTCTTTTATATATTTTAACCCCTTCAATGGCCACCTGGACGCCCGAAATGCAATCACTTTGTTTTCAATCGGGATTTTTAAAAAATCCCTCACCTCTTTTTTACAGATGGGTTTGAATACGCTCAAATCAATGCCAAAAGGAATAACATGTGCTTCAAAATGTTGTGTCAACGGCGATGACTTAACGAGGTCATACATCCATTTTGAGGAAACCACCACATCCAGATCACTTGATTGATAAGCCAATCGCTTAATTTCCCAGTTTAAAGCCGTTGTGTCATGGTGCATCGAAAGCGCGGCATCCAAATTTGGACAATCTCCGCACCCCATCTTCCACTTTTTACAATCAAAAAAATGGACGCAATGACCGGTAATAGCCCACGGATCATGCAACGTCCACACTGACGGTTTCAATCTTGTCAGTATGGGAAGATGCGTAATATTGAAAAAGGAATTATGGATTAAATGGTAGTGTACTATATCGGTTTCAAGAAATTTGCTGTCATAAAGCAATGAAAATGAAAATGGATACATGGTACTGGGCGCAGCTAGATCCTCTTGCATGCTGTCGATAATTCTTTGAATCGCATTTCTTTCTTTAAACATTCTTCCTAATTCATAAGTATCGGCATCATCAGATAGCTTGTTCCATACGATCTGTTCTGCATGCATTCCTTTTGCCGCAAGATCAATATGCAAATCATGACCATTGAATCTCCGCCCCATAAGATCATTGCAACTAATTTGCAAACTTCTCATAGACATCACATTCCTATAAATATATTTCGTTTTGAATTTCGTATAAATTAGACACTAATTCTTTTATCTGTTCAACGTTTAGCCGCTCCGTATTATGCGAATTATAGTCGTTTGAAACAGATATTCGCTCTTCTCCACTCTCAAAATATTTATCATAATTCAAATCTCTCGAATCCGCCGGTACTCTGAAATATCCGCCAAGGTCTGTAGCGTATACATACTCTTCGCGCGTCAAAAGTGTCTCATATTGCTTTTCTCCATGTCGAGTTCCAATGATCTTAATCTCAGCCTCCACATTCAACATCTCCCTCAACGCAAGCGCTAAATCCATGATCGTAGAGGCAGGTGCCTTTTGGACAAAAATATCCCCTTGTTTACCATTTTCAAATGCATACAACACCAAATTTACCGCATCATCCAAAGACATCAGAAACCGCGTCATATTAGGGTCGGTTATCGTAATCGGCAATCCCTTCTTAATTTGGTCGATAAATAACGGAATTACCGACCCTCTCGAAGCCATTACATTTCCGTATCGCGTTCCGCACAGGATTGTACCGCCTTCTCCCAAAGTTCTCGATTTTGCAACCATAACTTTTTCCATTAACGCTTTTGACATCCCCATCGCATTAATGGGATACACCGCTTTATCCGTGCTAAGAACAATCACCTTTTTCACTTTTCTGTCAATCGCCGCCTTTAGCACATTCTCGGTACCCAAAACATTGGTTCTTACGGCTTCCATCGGATAAAACTCACAAGACGGCACCTGTTTTAATGCCGCAGCATGAAAAACATAATCTACGCCGCTCATCGCAGCATGAATACTGTCATAGCAACGAACATCACCAATATAAAATTTCACCTTATCACTTCGCAATGCTTTTCGCATATCGTCTTGTTTTTTTTCGTCACGACTAAAAATTCGAATTTCTTTAATATCTGTATTCAAAAACCTTCGTAATACTGCATTGCCAAATGATCCAGTTCCTCCAGTTATCATCAATGTTTTATTTTGAAACATTTTACACACTCCTAACTTAACTGCAAACAGTTCTTCTTTTTCGCCTCATAACAATGCCACTGATTATAATACCCATGCATGTCATGGATCATTTCACCCCACGTCGGCGGCAAATACCCTGTCGCCTTGTAAAGCCGCTCTGCCACGAGTGACCTATCGATACTGAAGTCATGCTCCTGCTGCAAATCAATTCTTTTTTTATACGTGGCGGCAATCAATTGCAGAAGATCATACTTCGAGATTTTATTTGACGCAACATGATATACGCCGGTTAACTTAGTATCTCGAAAAACCACTTTGATAATCATTTCCGCCAATTCATAAGTTGTCAGGCCTGTATATATCGCATTGCTATATCCTTTAACCACACCGGATTGACTTAAAAACCAATCCACTAACGCTATATTGGATTGCAACTCATGCCCAATAATTGAAGTTCGAAGCGTTAATGCATGACTGTATTCCACTTCACCTAAAAACTTCGTTTTTCCATATACATCATCCGCATCAGAACGATCTGTCTCCGTATAATTCCCCTTCTCACCCGTAAAAACACAGTCTGTGCTAACTTGAATTAGCCGTGCATTGGCTATCTCACAAAGATTCGCTAGTTTATGCGGAAATAGTGCATTAATTTCAATAGACGACAAGTGGTTTTTTGCCAACGGCAAATGTTTGATTATCCCAATACAATTGATGACCACTTCTGGTTTACTTATGCGGATCGCATTTATTATCGACTGAAAATTATCTGCATCTACATTGGAGATAAGGACTTTTTTTTCCTCTGCTGAAAACCAATTCTCCAGCGCGTGACTTGAACGAACCGTACCAAAAACGTCATATCCAGCACCATGTAATTTTTTAACCAAAACATGTCCTAGCATCCCTGTAGCACCTAAAACCAGTACTCTTACTTTTTGTTCCATATTAGCTCTTTCTCCCTTGATATCTCAAATATAATTTTCGAATAAAATTATAGATAAGCGGATATCTTCTAAGCCTTGCCGTGATTCTAATTCGGGCTATGTTGGCATTTAGCGCCAACCCCCTTCCTTCGAGCCCTAACTTGAATATTCTTGCCAAAAGGGTAGATGTTAACAATATATCTTCCTGCATAAAACTCAAATAGTTGCCAATTACGCTATTGGGTAAAAATTGCATATACGCGTTTTTGTAAGCCTTGCTGCAGGGCTGAATATTGTGAAACAAATCTCTGAGATTAATATCGTGTATCCCTAGCGGCGAAAAACACTCTATGTTAAACATATAATAGGACTCACCAGCAATACATTGCTGCAATAACTTTCCCCCAATTTCATCCCATTCCGGTTGCTGTCCATTGGTAATTTGAGGAAACGTTTCCTTTTCTATCCAATCAATCATTTTTTTCATAACCGTATTATGCTTTTTTGCCCCTAAAAATGCAACTAGAGGAAAAACGTCGTTGGAGCCGCGTTTATAACCTGTAAATACCAAGTCATACTTATCAATGTACTCTACAATTTCTGTTAATCCATTTAACGCAATGGTATCGCTATCCAGCCAAATGCCGCCAAACTCATAAAGCAAATTATACTTAATAAAGTCTGCCTTATGAGCGATTTGAGAAAAAAGCAGATAATTTTTATTAATGTTTGGCAGATATTGTTCAACATCTTCTGGAGTTAGACGAACAATATTAAACTGCTCCTC
The DNA here is from genome assembly GCA_963667825.1 of Negativicutes bacterium. Taxonomy (GTDB): domain Bacteria; phylum Bacillota; class Negativicutes; order SG130; family SG130; genus Azotosporobacter. Next base: position 1,249,303 of record OY764022.1, read on the forward strand.
ACATTTATTGCAAATGGTGTCAAAGCACAACTCAATGTAATATGGAGTGTTCGACATATTCCGGTTTTCCCAATACAACCATAAATTTGGTTTATCGTCTACTTTCCCTCGATAGTTAAATTGTCTAAAGATTGCCATCTTCCTATACGGTCTTTCTAAACCACGAAGTTTGATCACATTCAAAAACCGGTCAAAATCCTCACTCTTCAAACTCTTGAAATACGTATCACGCAACGTGATAAACGCCCATTCGTACAAACAATTGAGTTCTCTAACATGTACCGTATTGATCTTAATCGTATCCTGCTCTTCATGCTGCCGCGATACGACCAGACATTCCTTTACATGCGCATATTTGAAACCGGCATTGAATATATTGAACCAGTATTCATAGTCTTGTGTAGTTCTTAAGGTTTCATTAAATAAGCCAATTTTTTCAAAAACGCACTTATGAATCAGCAACGTACAGCCGTTGATGCGTGAAGAAAATAAAGACAGCAGCATATTCGTTGCATAATCGGCATGCATCTCTTCAATTTTCACGTCATACTCTTTGCCAGTGACTTCGTTATAAATGGTAAAATCGCTGTAAAGTATCGTTTTTTTATCTTCCATATTACTTAATGCATTGACTTGTGTTTCGATCTTATGCGGATAATATTTATCATCATGAGAAAGCCAAGAAAAATACTCCCCGCTCATCATTTGAATTCCGAGGTTGAGTGCAGAAGCAACGCCGCCATTTGGTTTCGAAAAATAGCGAACCTTTTCACCATAAGACAATGCAATGCTTTCCGTTTTTCCCCCATCACTTGAACCGTCATTTACAACGACAATTTCAAGATCATCATATGTCTGATTTAAGGCACTATCTATAGCTTCCCGCAAATAATTTGCCCCATTATACACTGGAATAATGATCGAAACCTTCGGATTAAATACTCTCATCGTTATCCCCTCTAAGCTAATTTGCGCCGAATCCAAAAACTGCTGCTGGTGAATTTATGTTCGACCGGATCAAAAACTGGAAAAGAGGCTTTAAACTCCTCCAATTGCGTTGTCATAACATAATTCATCGCCAAGACAATTTCAAACTTATCGTTCTGGCACAGGAATGCCTGAAGAAGATATGCCTCTGTCCAAAACACTCTGAATCCTGGATTCGTAGCATACACTTCTGGGTATTCAAACGGCAGCGGAATGTCGTGAAAATGAACAACCACACCGGGCTTCAGTCTCGGAAGTACTTCTAATATAAGATAGTTCACATCACTGCCTATTTTTACGGAATGACTGGAATCAATAAAAAGGATATCCCCTTCTCCCAGTCGTTCAAAAAATTCCGGATCAGTCAGCTCCACCCTTTGCTGCATTAACTTCATCAGACTGGGCAACTGTTCTATAACGTCCCGCGGATATGGATCAATTACCGAATATTGGCAACGCCGCTCACTTTCAAGATCGTTTTTAGCAAGCGCCTGATTTATAACCAACGATGAATTCCCCGAGCCTATCTCTATAATTTGAGAAGGTTTGTAGTGCCTAATCATAGAATATAAACTGGCCGCACACCCATAGCTGAACGAAGAATTGTTCACAAAAAAATCAATGGGATTATCCGAAGGATTGGTCGGCCAATCGCACTCCCTTCCGTATTGTCGGCCTAATTCACTTAGAAACTCCATCTGTCGCTCAATATTATAATCAAGTCCAATCGACGCGCTCTTTTGATTCCAGACATTTCGCTCACGCAAATCCGCTATTTCTGGAATCGGCGAGTAAAAATGTACCGCAACCGGCAAGCACCCCTTATCCAAACAATCGTTAGTCCCCTTACCCGTATCGGCCATGTATTTGATCAACGCAGCTAAACGCTGCGGAAATGCATCGATAAGAAAATCATACGAATACACCCTTCTTTGCGTTAAAGCCTCTATGATTCTTGGATATTTCAGTAACCGCGCCTTAATTGCATTGCGCACTCTAGAAATGAATTGCATCTTATTTCCTCCTCATTATAATAAACTCAGCACCGCACCTCAATTTTAACAGCTACGGAATTGTCTTATATATCCACCACATCCCACGCTGGCGGCTGAATTTGCTTTCCCCCTTTGCGTGGCAGGCGCTGAGGTTCGTTTGATTCAATTTTTATTAGCCTCGATTTTTCGTCTTCATACAAAACGGTCGCCGTCAGCCAATAAGGAGTACTATTGGCCTCATTATCCAAAAGACGCGCATGCGTTGCTTTGTCAACTATAACATAGTGAAATCCTTGATAATAAACATACGCCCAACGTTCTTCCATCAATAAAATTTTTTCTACTTTTCGTTGCTCCTCAAACGTAGAAGCACACTGCAATAAATCGTTCCGCAATTGAAAATGACTGTATGTAGCTAAAAACAGCCGTTCTCCTGATCTTGCTTCCGCATTCACTCTAGACAGAGCCTGGTATACTGGATTGAAATCAGCGTATACCACACGCCCTTTTTGAAAATCATAAGCCGTATTGAACACAACTACGCGATCCAAATAAGCCGTAAGAAGCAATCCGATCAAGATGCAAATCGTAACAACCCTTTTTAGCCCCCGCGAACACGTCCTATTTTCAAGCATTCGCTCTGTAGCATAAGCTACCGGTAGGCAGAACAACAACAACGACGCCAGGAAATAACGCGGAGCCAGAGCCGACGGATAAGCAGCCACCCATAACCCCATCACTAGAATTGCCGCAACAGTCACACGATTCACAGACGATCTCCGCAGTTGTCGCATGTCCATTTTTAAATATAAAAGCGTCAACGGAAAAAACGCGAGCACCAGTGGTGACAAATTGCCATATTGGCCCCAGTAATTCCCGTAGACAAGTGCAAACGGATATGTTAGAACAATGCGCTTGATCGTTTGTGTAGCAAACCACGTCTGCGACAATATTTCTTTGGACTGCGGGTAATTTAAAAACGGCGCAAAGGGAGCCTGCAGCAAAACCTCATTCTTAACGAGCTGAGGAAAATAAGCAAAAATAAAGCCGCCGCTCATCCACAAAAACATTTTGCCGATTTTCTCTCCAAAAACCTTCGCTCTGTTGCCGTCTTCAGCATAATAACATTCACCAACGCTGAGAAGAAAAAGTGCAGGCAGCAGCGATCCGAGATAAGAAATCTTTGCCGCACAAGAAAAGCCGGCAAATAACCCCACCATAAGACCATTGAACGCTATTTTATCGGTGCCTTCCACCGCCCAATACAACGCCGCCAACCCCATTGCTGCGCCGAAAAGATCCGTTTTTCCGTCTCCGATGAGCAAGCTAAAGCTTGTTGTAGTCGAAAGCATTGCCAATAAGATGATTTTCCCCTGAAGCCCAATCCCCATCTTCTTCCCTAGTCCAACCATAAAAACAGCAATGGAAATACTCGTCAACCAAACAAACAGCAACCCAGCCTGATAGCTGCCCAAGCTCATGAGCGCTGCAAAATGCATCTCCCCCAGTAACGGCAATGCTCCCATATTTTCATAGCCTAACAACGGTACTATTTTCTGTGCCGCTGCCATCACCTTGGCAACCGCCATATAAAAGGCATCACCGTCGCCAATGACCGGAGTGAACGCTCTCGTCCCCCAGATGAAAAACAAACAGCAAATCAACAAAACCATTGCCTTCCAAGCATGCGGCAATCGTTTTAACTCAGTTACAACCGCTTGTGCCTCTTGAGCCAAGCGTCTCAGTTCTGTAAACATAGTTCGCTTAAATCCAATCAGCACGCAAAAACACAATATACCTACTATGGATTGCGGCGTGAACTGCGATTTTAGTCCCGTAATGATCCATGTCCCCGCCAACAAACCTTGTCCGAGCAGAAACGATGTTGCCATTACGATGGATGAGTTTTCCCTCTCCATATCGAAACCTGCCCGATTTCCAATGATCTGAACTGCAGCTCTTCCCAAGCAAGTGCATGCCATACCATAAAACAACGCTAGACCTAACGCAAATAGAATCATAAATTCACCTCTTCAAAACCGCATCCGTCTTTTCTTATTGTAAATATCCGGCAGAAAAAAAGCGACGCAAAACTAAAGCATAAGCGTCTGCCTTTCCTAAGAGATGATGAAGTATCTGCTGCAAATATCCATTCATAAAATAATATGTCAACGTTATAATTAACATCCACAAAGCAAATACAACTTCCCTGATACTTTGGCTCCATCTCACAAGGTTCGCCCCCATTCCACTCTTCCGTTTATTGATATCCGACTGCCAACAATAGCACCGCTCATGACCGCTGGCACTACTTAATTGACCAAAGCACTCAACCACTCTTTTTTTGCAGTTCCGCCCGAAGCAACGCGATTTCCTGCGTCAATTTTTTTATCTGGTTGGTGTGAGTCGATATTTGAATTAAACAGTCTAAAATCAAATAGACGACAAAAACAAAAAACAACACCGCTAACATAACCATCATCGCACGATCTTCAATCTGAGATGTAAAAACGAATAGCGGCAGTTTGCCCCATAAAAGAACACTTAGAATAATCAGCAACTCCGTAAGCACCCATTTAACCGCCAAATGCGGACTTAATTGCCCAGATCGAAGCAGCAGCAGCGTGTAACCCAACAGAACCAATAAAACAACTAGGCTTACGCCCAATATCGATGATGAAAATATCGTCATTTGGCACTCCTCCGCTTCGATGGCTTAAGAGCCAATCCAAAAAAGCCTACGCACACCCGCAATGGATACATTGCAGCTTTTAAAAAAGTAAACAGAGATTGACCTTGACAACGGCTGCGCATCTTTATTGGGATTTCCTTTATCCGGAATCCCTCCTGATGTAATAAAAGCAATGCCTCCGCCTCTGGATGGTCTACCGGGTAGTTTTCAGCAAAAAATGAAAAAGCTGAGCGATTAAGCGCACGAAATCCAGATGTAGTATCATGGACAATCAACGACGTGAATAACATCAGAATACCTGTGGAAAAAATCATTCCCATGCGTCTGGGAAAAGGTGTGTAATACTCGCTGTCACGTGCTTGAGGAATATACCTCGACCCAATGACGCAATCCGCCTCCCCCGCCATGATGGGCGCAACCACCTGTTCGATAAAATACGGATTATGTTGCCCATCTCCATCAAGTTGTACCGCAACATCAAATCCATTTCGCACCGCATAAATAAACCCGGTCTGAACGCCGCCGCCAATGCCAAGATTGTTATTCAATGAAAGAACCGTCACACCTTCACACTGTGCTACCGCCGCGGTGTCATCCGTGGATGCATCGTCTATGACCACAGCATCGTAACCGTATCTTTTAATCTCCACCAGCAAAGCCGGCAAACTTTCTGCTTCATTATGCGCAGGAATTATGCATAAAATCTTCATGGCAACTCCCAATATCCTCAATTTCACAAATTAATAATAGCAAGAATTGATTATCCTCTGCTCAGAAAAAAAAGTCCCACCACGAGAAAAAAAAGTCCTACCATCTTATAAAAACCAACAGCTTCTTTGAATAAGATAACCGCGAAGACGCTTGTTAAAACAGCCATTAACCCAACAACGATAGGATATGCCTGCGACAATTCAAACTTCGTCATCGCTGCCATCCAGCATAATGAACCCAATAAAGCAGCGCAAAAACCACTAAGCACAAAAGGATCCACTATCAACTTTAAGAAAAAATACAGTTTTCCAATTAGCGCTTCGGGCGGCTGTCCTGCTTCCACAACCTTCCATTTGATAATAAGTTGACCATACACCACAAGAAGAACCGTAGCAACGATATAAACAAACCCCATCTATCCACACTCCCGGCATTATTCCCAACACTTTCAGCCAAGACTCTATCTCCAAAACTTAGATAAATCCCTATTGTCAGGCTTCCCACTTATCTTTTAATTTCCTGACATCACCAATTTGTCGCGCAGGCACCCCAGCAAATATTGCAAAATCAGGTATATCGCTGGTTACTACCGCTCCTGATGCAACAATCGCGCAGCGTCCGATCCTGACCGATGGCATAATTATTGCATTTACACCAATATAAGCACCTTCTTCAATCACCACATTACTAACCGAATATTCGATTCCGACTATTTCCTGCGTTAACGGTGTATACGCAGTATGACAAATCACTTTTGCGCCCCGAGTGATATAAACATAGTCCCCGATACTAATATTCTCAGGAAATGTAGTGTCAATCAGCACATTGGGCGCTATGTAGACCGTTTTATAATTATTAATTTTAACGCCGCGCACTTTGTGAATCCATGCAGAAAGCCAAGGTGGAGCTATAGCGATATAAGCAAGGTACCCAAGTACTCCCTTGGTCAAAAAGCCTAAATTTGAAAAATATTTGTGCATGAGCGGTCGTTTTTTTTTATCTCGCATCATTCTCCGCCTCTCCGATCACCCTTCTGTTCTTACTTCGCTGCCTTGACAAGATCTCTATCAAACATAAGTACCCCTTGACCTTTTTCCATTTTCTTACTATCAATGCGTTTAAACCCGCATGATGTAAAAACTTTCACACTTGCCAGATTAATGCTCAAAATCTCCGCCAAAAGTTTTCCTGTATTGCCCTTACTAAATTCACAAATTGCACAGTGTAAAAAATGTGCAGCCAATCCTTTTCCTCTCATCTGCGGATTAACGATAATGCTAACTCGCCACAATCCCAGACTTAAGTAATCAAAGCGAACCATTCCTACCTTCGCTCCATCAAGCATCCCTATAAAAATAATTCTCTGTGGATCATCAATCACTTCTTCAAACCACTGCCTATGATTCGTTTCTGCAATCCGTTCTTTATTTAACAGTGACATGTTTCGCGACTGCAAATCATTTCTCCAGAACAATAAATCAGAAACGTCCCTATCAATCACACGACGTATATCAATTTTTCTCATGTTTTTAAATTTATTTTCGATAAGCATGCCACACCTTGAAAAGCGCATTAACTACATCTTCAACATCACGATCTGTCATTGATGCAAAAATCGGCAGACTGATTAGTCTAGCATACTCGCCCTCCGCAACCGGCCAATTTCCTTTTTGATAACCAAGCTTCTCATAATGCGACATCCATGGAATCGGAATATAATGTACATTCACCCCTATATTTTCTGCCCTTAATGCAGCAAACACTTCTGCCCGTCCTTGCCCGTTAAGAGTTTCCTGACGTATGCGAATGACAAACAAATGCCAGGCAGAATCGCAGCCTAAGCGTTCCTGTGGCAGTTCTATCATTGGCAGATTTGCAAGCGCCTTTTGATAACTTTTAGCAATTTCGCGTCGGCGTTCCACCCATACTGGAAGTTTTTTCAATTGGCTACTTCCTAACGCACAGTTTATGTCTGGTATCCGATAATTAAATCCCAAAGATGCCACATCATACTCCCAAGTATTGGCACTATTTCTTGCTTTAAAATCAAAATCAATTCCGTGATGGCGAAATGAGCGTAACTTCTTAGCCACCTCATCATTATTGGTTACTATAGCCCCGCCTTCGCCTGTGGTAATATGTTTTACAGGATGGAAACTAAATATAGTGCACTCCTGTAGTGCTCCAACCGGTCGTCCCTTATAGCTAGCCCCTAAAGCATGAGCCGCATCCTCCACAACAACTAATCCATAACGATCCGCTATTTCGCGAAGCTCGTCATGCTCACAAGGATGCCCAGCATAATCAACCGCAATAATGGCTTTCGTCTTATCATTGATTAGTCGTTCAATACCTTTCGGATCAATATTCAGCGTATCTTTACACAAATCAGCGAATACGGGTTTTGCCCCTTGATACAACACACAATTCGCACTAGCAACAAAGGAAATCGCCGGAACAATCACTTCATCACCTGGTTCGATTCCCAATGCATTCACAGCAGCGTGAAGAGCAGCCGTTCCATTGCAAACGGCAACTGAATGCTTGGCTTGCACGGTCTGCTTAAGGCCATCTTCAAAAGTCTGCACTGCCGGCCCGGTAGTAAGCCAATCCGATTGTAAAACATCCATTACTTCCTTGCAGTCCAACTCGTCAACTAATTGGCGACCATATGGTAGCATCGTACTGCGAACTGACGTCCCGCCATTAATCGCCAACTTCGCCTTTTCGTGACTAGAAATGCTTAGGCTATACACTGCACATCACCTCTATAATCAAAAGTAAACTCCACCGATTTTGAAATTCGACATAATACTGTTTATTCCTGCGCATACAATTATTACATATTTCCTTTTATACTATGATGCTACAGTCGTCTCTTCTATCATTTGAATGTAAAACCATTATCCATTCGCTTCATCTATCACTTCTCTACACCATAATTCAGTCATCATAAGAAGCCACGGCAGCGCCCAACTTCCACCGGCAGTTAAAAAATTGCTTTTAATCCGCTCAACTTCCTGCACATCAAATAGCCCTCGCCTTAAAATACTCTCTTTTGCCAGCGAATCTTCCAACACCTCCCGTAAAGGAGCCTTAAGCCATGCAGCGAAAGGCATGCTAAATCCACGCTTCACCTGCAGATCAATGTCATCCGGCAACAATCCTTTGCCGGCATCAATAAGAATTCTCTTCGTACCCATGGCACGGTACGTTTCAGCCTCCGGATTGCGTATCATTGCAACATCGCCCAATTTTGCATGAGCAGAAAGCGATAAAGCAAAATCCGTAAGAACCGGATCAAGAAAGGGTACTCGAACTTCAAGCGAATGCGCCATTGACACTGCATCAATATCTCTCAGCAGTTGATTCTGCGTATACCCTCTCAAACATAACGCTGAAACTCTTGCCAATGGTTCCGCAAAACGCAGTTCGTCCGCTCCCTCCATATCCCTAGCCATTTCTCTTCCTACCCTCGCCGCGTCTCTCATTTCAGCAGATAAGGTTCTCGCCGCCCCTGCAACGCCAAAAATATAGTGTTGCCGCGCAAATTCCGGCAAAAAACCGCCACGTGCCCTAATTTGTTCGAGTCGTTGATTTTGTCTTCCCAATACACACTTGTTAAAAATATCTTGGCTTGCAACTTGCCCCATTTTCCCCCTAAGCCATGAGCTATAAGGGTGTTGTTGATCTTCATGCGCAAACAACACCATATTTTTAAACCACGGGTATCCTGCAAAAAGTTCATCGCCTCCGGTTCCCGAGATCGCCACCGTAACATCTCGGCGAGCCGCCAAAGAAACAAAATATGAGTTGACGCCATCCACCGATGGCTGATCAAGTGAACCCGCAACATGGCTGATGCAGTTGCGAACATCCTTCCCCGACACTTCAACCCGAGTATGGTCGGTACCAATAAAACGTGCGATTTTCTCAGCCTCGTCACTTTCATCAATTCCGCCGCCTTCTTTTCCAAAGCCAACCGAATACGTCTTAATTTTGCGCTCACTCATTTTTGCCATGAGTGCAACCAATAAGGACGAATCAACGCCCCCGCTCAAAAACGCCCCTAGCGGGACATCGCTTTCCATTTGAATTCGTACATTTTCCTCGAGGAGCCGCCGCAAATGATCAACCTGTACTTCATATGGTTCCAGACGTATGCCCTCATACCGATTTGCTTCAAGGTTCCAATACCGTTGTATCCGAACCCGAGTGCCTTCAATAATTAACCGATGACCAGGCAATAACATTTTAACACCTGAAAGAATGGTTGCCGGCTGCGTAACCGATCCAAATGTCAATAACAACCGCAACGAATCCGGATCGATCATCGGTTTAACCATTTTGCTAGCCAATAACGATTTGATTTCCGACGCAAAAACAATCTTCGCTCCAATTTGAGCATAAACTAGCGGCTTTATCCCCAGATGATCCCTTGCCAATAGGAATCGTTCTCGCCCTTTCCCTTGCCGCCTGTCATATAGGGCGAGAGCAAACATGCCGCGCATTCGCAGCAAAAAATCATCCCCATAATGCTCATACATCCGCAAAACCACTTCCGTATCGGATGTTGAGTGAAACGTATAACCCTTTCGATAAAGAAGTTCTCGTTCCGCCCTGAAATTATATAGTTCCCCATTATATACAATGCCGATTGTCTTTTCCTCATTAAACATTGGTTGATGGCCGCAAGCGGTAGTATCAATAATGGCCAATCTTGCCATCCCCATGGCAACATTATCGTCACTGAACACACCGCTATCATCGGGTCCTCGATGACGCATTGCCGAAACCATCGCAGCCACATTACTACCATCCGAACCGCCCCAAACTCCGCAAATACCGCACATAATTATAATCTCCCCAAAACTTACCGCAAGTCTGTTTTAAAATGACCGAGTACGCACAATCAATTGGGTTGGATAAAATCTCACCTGACTATCATTTAGGCGTTTTTCTTCGGAATCTCCTATGCGCCAATACCAACATAATCAAAACCGTATTCTTCTACTTCTTTTCGTGCGTAAATATTACGAAAATCAAAGAAAAAAACATCCTTCATTGAGCACGCAATCCGTTTTAGATCAAGATTTTTGAATTGACTCCACTCCGTAAGAATGGCAACACCATTTACCTCATTGGCAGCATCATACTCATTCTCACAATAAGCTATCTTATCTCCCCAAATCACCTTTGCCGAAGGCATAGCTTGTGGATCATAAACCTTTACCCGAGCACCAACACGTAACAATTCATCAATTAAAACAATCGCTGGCGATTCACGCATATCATCGGTATTGGCCTTAAACGACAATCCCAGAATCGCGATCGTAACGTTTTTCATATCCGAATATTTCTGTCGTATTTTCGCAAAAACATATTTTTTTTGTTCATCATTGCTTTCCATGATGGCTCCAATGACCGGCGCAATTACCTTTAACTCTTTAGCCGTCTCCGCCAACGCAAGAACGTCTTTGGGAAAGCAAGATCCACCAAATCCAGGACCTGGGCTTAGAAATTTTTGTCCGATTCTCGCATCTTTCCCCATTACACTTGCAACTGTTTGTACCTCAGCCCCAACAATATCGCATAACCGGGAAATTTCATTAATAAAAGCAACCTTTGCAGCCAAAAAGCAGTTGGCAGAGTACTTTATCATTTCAGCAGTTTTAAGATCTGTAATAATAAAAGGGATTTCATTTAAGTATAACGGACGATAAATTTTCTTGATACTTTCTACTGGTCTATCACTTTCCACGCCGATAACAACACGATCAGGATTCAAAAAATCATATACGGCTCGGCCTTCTCGTAAAAATTCAGGATTTGATACGACATCAAAGATCAACTCTTTACTTACAAGAGACGTAATCCGCGTTCTTATTTGTTCATTTGTCCCAACCGGCACCGTGCTTTTCGTCACAATGATTTTGTAATTTCTAATGTTTTTTCCAATTGTTTCAGCACATTCAAGAATCGCACTTAGGTCAGGTTTTCCGTCAGCTCCAGCTGGAGTTCCTACGCAAATAAAAATGATATCCGCCCAATGAATCCCCTCGGCAATATCAGAAGAAAAGCGTATTCTTGCTTGCTCGCGATTCTCATGCAATAATTCCGACAAGCCCGGTTCATAAAACGGTAAAATCCCCCTATTCAACCTATCGATTTTCTGTTCGTCAATATCGAGACAAACTACACTCGCACCAAAGTTAGCCAGCCCAATTCCGGTTGTCAATCCTACATATCCCGTCCCGAGAACAGCTACTTTATTCATCCTGTCACCTGCCTGAATATAATTTAGCCACGGCTAAGTATAGCCCGGTAATTGTCATTCACTTTTTTAGCAATTGTTTTTCGATCCGCCAATGTTCTTATAAGGGATAAATTGTTTGAGTAAATCCGTTCCACTAAATCATCATCATTCATAGCTTTCACCAAAGCCGCAGCGATTTCTTCTGGATAAAGGTTTCTTGCATAAATTACATTAAGGTCATCCTTGACGATGTCCTTAAACGTGTCTAACGGAGAAGCGATTGGCACCGCACCGGTTGCCATCGCTTCATACAAAGTATTAGGAATGCCGTCAATAAGTGACGGCATTAAGACGACTCGCGCTTCCGCCATCGCCCCTAGCAATTGTTCCCTTGGCATTCTGGCTTTCAATATAGACGCACTTTGAATTTCCGGCGACAATGTCCGATACCATATCTCAATTTCTGGAATGACCGCGGTGCAATAGATCGAACAAGGCTGTATTTTTTCCCAGCACAGTTTAAGTGCCTCAAGAACCGGCATCGCTTTAGAAGCAGGACACTCATAAGCCTTTGGATATAGTATGATCCGACTTTTAGAAGGTGACTGCCTTCTCAATCCTGATAATGCCTCAATATCGACGCCACCGGTACCAGGCATTATTCCTAACGGCGAAACCTTTAAATCAGCAAGCCCTAACTCTAGCGCATATTGATAGTTCATTGCATTATCTGCAATAAAGTGGTCGCAGTTTTGCAACACTTTTTTTATACGCACAACATCTTCCGGAACTAATCTGTGCAATGCGATTTCCGGGCCGCCACGCGCCGTGACAACCCATTGCGGTTGTTTTTTTAGCCTTGGCTTAATCGCATCGTACAAAAACGACGCCGGTTCCAAGCCCAACGTGTGCACAATATCCGGCTGCCACTCATTAATGATTTCAACCAGCCAGTTTTCTTCTCTAGGCAAATACGCTGGCATATAACGGCGTAAAAACGCATACAACGCTGAATCCGAGTCTTTATCTTTCCGATAGTCAGGATTACGCCTCGGGTAGCTCTTCCTCATCATGTAAGTGGGAAAAGAGTAGTTCCGTGGCGAGCAACTGCCATCAACTCCAAACAGTCGTACATCGAAATCTTGTTTTGACAAAAGATTCATCCATGAGTGTGTATGCGTACTTTGTGCAAGTGCCACAAAAAGTATTTTTGGTTTTTTTCTCACCCTACTGATCAAAAAAATCACCCTTTTTTATACATAGAAATCCGTAAAACAATAACATATTGTTTTTATTTTTCCGGCACAGTAAATACCACATAAATGGATTGCCCTTTAAGCAGTCCCAATCGTTTTATCCCGAATAAATTTAGTCCTTTAAAGCAAGCCGCTAGGGCACCGCCTACCAATCTGGACATCCCTCTGCGAAGAACTGTTTGCATCGGACTATCGCCAGTTAAAATATGTTCCACCCAATAATGTGAATAATAATAGGAATCTCGTGCAATTAACGGTTCATATCGGCACGATGAAATTTTCAAATTCAAGATTTGCGCAACTTTTTCAAATGTCCTTCGACTCCAGCGTGTCGCATGATGCGGCGGCATATCCATAACACAAGGATGAATATATTGCAGGGGGCCTTCTTTATTGGGAACGGCAAAAATAACTTTTCCGCCTGGCCGAACAAAAGCGACCTGCTCTTTAATGAACGCCATCGGTTCTGCCACATGTTCAAGAACATGAAGCGATATTGCCACATCGCAATACCCATGCAACCGTTGTTTCTCACAATCCTCTGGATGGTATACCATAAGACCACTTGCACGGCAACCTTCAAGTGCTATACTATTCATCTCCGTGCCATAAACTTCGGTTATATGCGTTCGGATTTTTTTCAGAAAATTTCCAGGGCCACAACCAATTTCCACTAACTTTTCTGCCCCGTCTACATCTTTTATAGCTTCCTCAAACTCCCATTTGTTTTGGCTATAATACCGAGCATTCAAATCACTTTCTAACTCTTCATAAAATCCAGCTGAACCAATTACCATCGGAAGAAATATTCCCAATTTACATTCCGAGCATTCATAATAACTAATCTTTTCAGCTTGCTTCATATGCCTTTCAACTGTTTCTTGACTAAACAAATGCATCGGTTCCCACAAGGCAAAAATATCCTTAATATTGTATGAGTGGCCTTTAGGTACTAGCTCCGCACCACAAACAGTACATCGAACCAAGTTAGATGAATTACTCAGCATTAGTTAAATCTCCCATTTTCTCAAGATGTTATTGGCAGGACACGTTTTCCCTATAAAACGGTTAAAGATAGCATTTGCTTTTTTTTGTAAAAAAGACAAATTATCCTTTTCAACAAACACTTCGTCTCGATCGCCTGTAGATTGAACATTCCCCTCTCTCAACTCACCATAGATTCCCTGTGTTGGAATCATCAAATTCGAGTAACGCTTCTCTCTTTTTGCGACAAAAAATATTAACAGTTCTTTCCCTGATTCAATATATGGTTTCATCGGCATGCCGTACTGATATTCAAAAATGGATTGAGGATTTTTATACGTTGATAAGATATCACTAAAATCGACCTGCATAGCAAAGCATGAAAAATCAGAAAACCCATTTGCTTTATAAAAATCGTAGAAAAATGTAGGACTTATTCCATAAAAACCATGATCTACAGAATAAGATGAAATATGAACAACATGCCCGCCAACTTTAAGAGCCAATAGAATATTAGCCATTACCTGTCTAATATCAAAAATATGTTCTATAGTTCCGCCATCCAAAATCAGTGAGAACCTGTCATGAAAAAGCTGTGGAATCATCATATTCATATCGTGTTGATGCATTGGGGCATCGCTTACAAACTTATCAATATCGCAATAGTCCGGCAATCCAAGCATCTCAAAAAAAACTTTCGCATGCACAAAATCATCCGTTAATTGATTGATAGCTTCATTGCTAGAAAATGTATAACTTGTGTGTCGTGCTATCTCTTTGGGCTCGCAGTATCTCACCCCCATTTCTTCGAATATTGTTTTTAGTTGTTCATAATTTGCCCAAATATCTTGATTACCAATACTAAGAACTGGCCCTTCAAATGAAAGGTGCTTATGAAACTGTAATATGAGTTTTAAACTGCTTGGCAAAAGCCCCACTATCCTTCATTCCTTCCAGTCTAAATTCCTCCGCGAATTTGCAGCATACCAAGATTAGCATGCAGATACCGTAAACGCTATTCCATTCCAACCATACGAAAATAACTCGCGCAACTTGATATGAGGGTTTCTCTCTAACCACTCATTGCAAGCTTTTTGCACCCCCAAATGAGGTTGGTTTCTATAGCAACGCCAATCGTCAAAAATAATCAAAGACCCCTCCTCCAGCCGAGGGGTAATAAACTCCAGCACCGGGACTGTCGATTCATAAAAATCACTGTCAATATATGCCAGCGAAATTGATCTTACCCCATAGTTCTCCTTTTTATTTCTTAATGTGTCGTCAAACCAGCCTTTTATAATTGAGATTTTTTTCATCTCAACGCCATCCGACTCCAGCAGCTTTTTAAACTTTTGCTCCGTGCAAAAAAAATCACCTTTATTAAAATTACTTGAATATCCTTTAATATTATCAATGCCCCGCGGTTCTGGCAATCCTTCAAATGAATCAAACGCATAAAACTTCATTTCATCAAAATAGGGCGATAAGTTTTTGTATGCAAAGCGAAATGTCGAACCTTCAAAAACGCCGAATTCCAAATAATCTCCATCTATCTTTGCTCCTAGAAGATATTCTGTCGCTTGCATAATGGCATAAAATCTCCGATTAGCAATCGCCTTATTTTCGATCTCATTCATTGCTCCTTTCAACTCTATCAATGCATCTTGAGTAAGTATTTTACAAATCGGTCTGAACAAATAGCTTATTAATTGTCGTAATATTTTTTTCATTTTATCCACCCTTTTGAAGAAGTAATCTCTTTATATTCAAACTCGCAAGAATAGACCCCCGGAAAAGGAGCCGTATATAAAATATCCTCTCGCCGTGCCTCTACCCGGAACGCAGTCGCATAACGGATCCCATCCATATCTTCGATATTCGCTTCTCCAATCCACAGTCCAACAATATAAGTATCCGGTTTTAATAATACATTTTTCAATACAAATCTAATCATCGCCTTTTGATTTTTTTGTATAGATACTCCTTCACCCTTAATCAGTGAATTAACATCAATCAAGCGATTTCCCATATCATCATAGATAGTGACTGCAATGTTAGCAGAGTTAATACTTTCTTTCGCTGATAGCTCAATATCAAAAACAATGTCACACCCGGTTATCGGATCTAATTGCTCTATACTATCATAGAAATATCTGCTATTAATAGTTTCAAACTTCGCCTTGCCCGTTCCATAGTGTTCAGCCTCGCTTAAATCAATTCGACCTACAACGGCATCACCACCACGAACACTTTCCATATATTGCGTAACAACGTCGCGCGGCGAGCCAAACGCGCCTAGTTTTCCATCTTCAAGCAATAAACATTTGGTGCTGAGCGACAAAATGGATGCCATACTGTGGCTCACCAACAGTACCGTTCGTCCCTCCTTGCTTATATCATCCATTTTCCCCAGACATTTCTTTTGGAATTGATAATCACCCACCGCTAATACTTCATCTACAATCAAAATTTCCGGTTCAAGATGCGCTGCCACCGCAAAAGCCAACCTAACGTACATTCCTGACGAATACCGTTTCACCGGTGTATCAATAAAATCTTCAATGCCCGCAAAATCGACAATCGAATCAAATTTTGATTTTGTTTCGCTCTTGGTCATCCCTAAAATGGCGCCGTTAAGATATATGTTCTCTCTTCCTGTAAGTTCAGGATGAAACCCCGTTCCGATCTCCAAAAGACTTGCAATCCGGCCCCTCATTTTTATCGTGCCCTTTGTTGGGGATGTGATTCGTGAAATAATTTTGAGCAAGGTGGATTTTCCTGCCCCGTTTCGTCCAATTATCCCCACCGCTTCGCCTCGCTTTATCTCAAAAGAAACATCCCGCAATGCTAAAAATCGACTATCCTCTAAGCGAGCTTTTTGCCCAATGACGGAATTCGGATCTTCGCGCCCGCGTGTTTTAGCCCACCAACTTTGCATGCTTTTGGCTAAGGTTCCATACTGGATTGCTCCCAGTTGGTACTCTTTCCATATATTCTCTGCCTGTATAATTACATCACCCATAAAGCGCGCTGTACCCCCAACTTAATTTAAATTCCTATTCATAACATTTACAACCTATTCTTGAACCGGTACCACTTCACAAAATTTTTCAGCCCATCTTCTATAGGCGTGATAGGCCTATACCCCAACTCATCATATGCCTTATTGATCGAAGCGTAAGTAATCGGAACATCACCTGGCTGGTCAGTCGTATATTCAAGCTTCGCTTTTTTCCCCAGTGCATTTTCCAAAAAACCAACTAGATCCTTCAATAATATCGGTTTTGAATTGCCTAAATTATACACCTCGTATTTTGAGCTCTGCCTCTTAACAGCGGCAATAATACCAGCAACGATGTCGTCAATATAAGTATAATCACGCCCACTTGATCCATCGCCAAATAGGATTATGGGTTCACCTTTTTCAATTTGCTCAGTAAATTTACGGATAGCCAAATCAGGACGTTGTCGAGGGCCGTATACAGTAAAAAAACGTAAGGCGGTAATCGATAGCGCATAGAGATGCGCATACGAATGGCACATTGCTTCTCCCGCAATTTTGGTAGCCGCATATGGAGATGCCGGAGAAAGCAGCGAATCGCTTTCTTCAAAAGGAACTTTATTATTGATCCCATATACCGAACTTGATGACGCAAAAACGACTTTCTCCACTTCACATTTACGCGCGGCTTCTAAAACGTTCAACGTTCCTCCGACATTCGTTTCCACATAGAGACGTGGCGCCGTCAGCGACGGCCGTACACCCGCCCGAGCTGCCAGATGAATAATCGCGTCTGGACGCCACTCTTTCACCGTGCGCAAAACCGCATCACCATCACCAACGTCAATTCTTTCTACTACAAAATTCGGATTATTCAAGTGACAACTAATATTTTCCGTCTTCTCTACAGGATCATAATAATCGTTAAAACTGTCCAAACACAATACGTTTACTCGCTCACCCAAAAGTCGGTCTATAACATGGCTACCAATAAACCCTGCCCCACCAGTTATTAGTATCCTCTCAAACATCTAATCCCCTCCCCAATAGCAATTTTAGTGAAAGGCCATTCTTCGAATTCCGTAGTGCTATTCATCACACCGTATCCAAAAAACTCTTCTCCGCCCTGCCAAATAGAAGCAATCCAACAATAAGAATAATCCCCACTAGTATGACATCCAAAATTATAACAAGTGGATCAATGTGTCCTTGCCCCAAAAAAGCAGCCCTAAATAATTCAATACTTACTGCAACGGGATTAAGCGAATAAACAAACCTCCATGACTCCGGAACCTGGGAGATTGGATACACCACCGGACTGGCATACATCCATAGTTGCATCAGCAAGCTAACCAAAAAAGTTAGGTCTCTATATTTAATAGTTAATGAGGTAACCATAAGCCCTATTCCCAAACCAAATGCGGCAATCACTGCCAGTTGAAGAGGAAGAAGCAACATTAGCCAATTCAGTTGAACAGGAAACCCCTGCAACCAATAAAATCCTAAAAAACAAATAAACAGAACAAATTGTATCAAAAACGAAAACAAATTTGCAATCACCACTACTATGGGCATCACTAACCTCGGAAAATAGACTTTGCCAAAAATAGCCGCATTCTTAACAAAAGAATCAGATGTCTGTGTCAGGCAAGCCGAAAAGTAATTCCAGATAATAAGCCCCGACAAATAAAATAATAATCCTGGTATTCCGTCCGTTGGAATTTTCGCAATTTCACCAAAAATAATCGCATATACCATTGATGACAAAAGCGGTTGAATAAGAAACCAAAGAGGCCCCAAAACAGTTTGTTTATACATGGCGACAAAGTCTCGGCGAACAAACAGCTCCACTAGGTCTCTATATCTCCACAATTCCTTTAAATCCAAACCATTCCAGGCATTTTTCGACTGAATTACGGTTGTCCATTTTTGAGATTGATGTATCATGTGATTCGTATTCTCCATCATAAGATTTTAAACCTCAAAACCTCTCTGCATACGTTTTG
The DNA here is from genome assembly GCA_963667825.1 of Negativicutes bacterium. GTDB lineage: Bacteria > Bacillota > Negativicutes > SG130 > SG130 > Azotosporobacter. The sequence goes on from OY764022.1 coordinate 1,268,191, forward strand.
TTCCTTATAGTGAGCGTTCCTCCAATTTTGCCAACCATTGATTAAGCTTTTGAATGATTCGGTTTCTCTCAAAATTCCCCTCAAAATATTTTCGTCCCTTCGCGCCCATATTTGCCCGTTCTTTCACTGAAAGCTTATACATAGCGAGAACATTATTCGCGAGGGTACATGCGTCTCCTGATGCGCCTACTATTCCTGCCCCCGATTCCTCAATCACTCTCGCGCCTTCGCCATCAAGCGCAGCTACGATTGGTTTTCCGCAAGCCAAATACGATTGTATCTTACTTGGAATCGTCAATCCAAAAATAACATCCGCCCTTAAGGTGACCAGCATAACATCAGCATGCGCAAAAAAAGAAGGCATATCTTCCAATGGGTATCCGCCAAAGAAATGAACACATTCTGTAAGCCCCATTTCTTGTACTAACTTTTCAACAGTTGAACGCATTCGTCCATCGCCAACAATCAACCACTGAATATCACTCTTCTCTTTTAGAATAGCCGCAGCAGACAAAATCGTTTCAAAATCTTGTGCCGCGCCGATATTGCCAGCAAACATAATTCGAAACCCTTCCGGAAATAACACACTCAAAACATTGCTTTTTTCCTGCGGCAACGGCTGATAAATCGCCTCCGCCCAGTTAGGCATGTACTTGATCCTATCAAATGTAACACCTTGATCCATTATCCTGGGAATAAACCCCTTCGACTGAACCAAAAGGACATCACACTGCCTATAAATATATCTCACTAATTTTCCAATAACATCTAATAATATTCGATCTTTAATTGCACCAGTTGCTGAAATACTTTCCGGCCAAAGGTCTTGTACCCACATGACCATCGGTTTTTTTTTGATTTTTTTTATAATAATTGCAGGCAGAGCCACTGTAATCGGAGAATATTGAGCTACAAAGACACAATCCACCTTTCCAGAGTAAAAAAAAGCAGCCCAACTTGCAGTTATCGCATATGAAATATAGTTAAGGATCAGTCGAAAAGAACTTCCCTTTCCACGAGGCACCAAAGGTACTCGAATTATTTTTATTCCGTGAAAATCTTCAATTCGCTTATTTAAAAAGCCATACCCTTTAAAAAAACGCCCCTCTGGATAATTAGGAATACCTGTTAAGACCGTAATTTCGTGTCCCTCGTCTTTTAAAGTAATTGCAAAATCATTAACCCGAAAGTTTTCAGGCCAAAAGTATTGCGTTACAAGTAGAATCTTCATCTACAATTCACTCCATCAATTCATACTCGCCATAAACATATCGCGATATTGCTCCAACAACTCTTCATTTTGAACGAATTGCTCACTTAATCTTTTTGCGCTGGCAGAATATTGCCGATATTGTAGATCGGTCATTTCTACAAAATCATTTAATGCATCTGCAAACTGTTGCGGATTTGCCAAAGAAAGTTCTCTTCCCGCACACATTGTTTCAATACCCTTCCATGGAGTATGTTCGCTAACAATAACTGGTAACCCAACTTGCAACGCCTCTAAAATAACATGGCCAAAATTCTCTCCTAACGTTGGGAATAGAAGCAAATGGTGCTCTGCTAAAATACGATATACCGTGTCACTCTCAACACTTCCTTTATAGATAACCGTTATATTTGATGGCAAAGATGTGATTAGCGTCAGACATTCTTCCCAATAGGATAAATCTTCGATCGGTCCATATATACTAAACTCTACTTTGCCGTTCAATCTGTTTAACAACGCTAATGCATATTTAAGATTCTTAACTTTCGCAATCCTCGCTAAAAAAACGACTTTAAGACTACCCGCCTCTTTCACCGGCGGTTCATCAAAAATGTTTTTATTAAATCTTGGTAAATCTGAAGCAACATAAATTTTTTCAGCCTCTTCCATACTTTGTTGGATGTCTTGTTTTTCAAATTCACTTGACGCTTGCCATAATACTTTCTTATACACTTCAAAAAGATTAGCAAACTTAATAAACAAGCGTTTTTTTAAACATTTAATACTCAATGCTCCAACCGAAAACTCTCCACGTGGTGCAAGAACTACCGGCACAGTTGACTTTATTCCCATTTTCCTCAATAACAATGGTATCACTGTGTACATCATTGAAAAAAAACTGTTTAAATACAATAAATCATACTTTGTTTCATTCATAATTTCCCGTATTTTGACAATCGAGCCCCAGTTATCAGGAAGATATCTCACTTCCGCTTTACCGATTTGTTCCCAGTTTTCTTCGTCAACTTGCGAATAACGCCCGCCTCCCAGGTCGTGATTTCGTGTAATAATCTTAAATTTGTATTCATCACCCATTGCTTCAACAATATTCTCTATTGATCTAACAGTACCGCCACCACAAAAACCTGGAAGATAATAGTCACAAAATATAAGAACCGTTTTGCAACAATTCCCCATATTACTTTTCTGCACCAAGCATTCCTTACAATACATTGTTTATTCCCTTTCATAAGGCCAACATATTAGTTCATCTGCGGACAAACACAGCACCTGACTATTTATCTTAAACAACTTTTGGATTCAAATTTATTCTTCAATAGTATCATTCACGTAATTAATAAAAAAGAGCATACTTTTTCTTCCTTCTTTTAATTTTTCCAAACTCCTGCAAAACCAGATTGCATTATTAGAAGCGATTCACTTTCTTGCAATGTATTAAGAATCTTTTCTTCTAAAGCCATCATACGTCAACACCAACTCCGATATAGCTTCAAGAGTTTTTTCTACTGAAGTTGCAAGTTTCAAGCGTTGCAAGCCACTTACTAGTTTTTCTTTTTCAATCTCTTTCAAATTGGCTATAAAAATTTTATTATGTCGAGTAGAAGAAGTACCTTCCTCCTCTGTCATTAATTCCTCGTAGAGTTTTTCCCCCGGTCGTAATCCCGTATACTTAATTTCAATATCTTTGTGAGGCTCCAAACCTGATAGTTCAATTAAATCACACGCCATATCCTTAATATTTACCGGTTCTCCCATATCTAGAACGAACACTTCTCCCCCTTGTGCCATAGCTCCCGCCTGCAGCACTAACTGCGTCGCTTCCGGTATTGTCATAAAGTAACGTTTCATATCCGGATGAGTGATCGTAATAGGCCCGCCTTGCGCAATTTGCTTTTTGAACAGAGGAATAACACTGCCGCGGCTGCCGAGGACATTGCCGAAACGAACCGCAACAAATTTAGTCTGACTGATTGCATTCATGCCCTGGATAATTAGTTCAGCGACCCGCTTCGTCGCCCCCATCACGCTAGTAGGATTGACCGCTTTATCGGTTGAAATCATCACAAAGATTTCACTGCCAAAGCGATCCGCCGCTTCCGCAACATTTTTCGTGCCAAAAATATTGTTTTTTACCGCTTCTGCTGGCTGTGCTTCCATCAATGGCACATGTTTATGTGCAGCGGCATGAAAAACGACTTGCGGACGATAATCAGAAAACGTGGTATCCAACGCACTGCTATCCCGGACATCGCCGATAACCGGATAAATCGCGATTGACGGATGCTTACCACGCAATTCCTGATGAATTTCATAGATACTGTTTTCCCCTTTGCCGAAGAGAATCAACTGATCAGGCTCCATTTTTACAATCTGTCGGCACAATTCCGAACCGATCGAACCTCCCGCGCCTGTAACGAAGACACGCTTGCCTTTCAAACAGGCCTCAATCTGCTCCAGATCCAGTCGCACAGGATCGCGTCGCAGCAAATCCTCTAAATCGACATTGCGCAACTCTTGCATGCTAACTTTCCCGTCGATCAATTCATACAAACCCGGGATGATCTTTACATTGCATTTCGTCTCTCTGCAATCACGGATGACGTTGCGCAACATGGTTCCGTTAACGGATGGCATCGCGATAATAATCTCATCCACCTGATTGCTTGTTACGATTTCCGCCAATTGCGCCCGCGTTCCTAAGACTCTGACGCCAAAGAGGCGTTGATTCCTCTTGTATTGAGCGTCATCAATAAAACCGACCAAATTTTTATCCCCGTGGTATCGCTGCTGAATTTCCCGCGCAATCATTGCTCCCGCATCGCCCGCTCCCAAAATCAGCACATTTGTCGCTTTTTTCTTTTCCCTTTGTTTTCGGAAATAATGCGCAATGCGCACACAAAAGCGAACTCCACCGACCAAAACGAGCAGCAACAAAAAGTTTATCACATGCAAACTGTACGGCAAATGGTTACCGATCATATGCAGATACAACATATTCATTGCCATATTCGCAGCCAACGCTGTAAGGATTGCAAACGCTTCGTTAACGCTGGCATAGCGCCAAAGACGCTTATATAGTCCAAAACAATAAAAAATCACCATAGCCATTCCGACCATTGCCGGTAGAGTTACTTTCATCACCGAGAAAAAAGGGTCATTGGTATTGCCTTCCAAGCGAATATATAAAGCAATCCAAGGCGAAATCGTCAACACAAATAAATCCGCAATCACCAGCAATGCAATCTTTAACTTTTGTTCCATATCTCTGTTCCCTTCGCTAAGCATTAAAACTAGCCTTCTTCCTTCTGGCCACTTTGAAAACTGGCTTGCGTCAGCCCGATCACAAACCAATACGTGTACAAGACGGTAGATGGAACCAACGTATAATCGAACATGCCATGTACTATAAAATCAACCGTACTGAGTATTCCGATTACGGCCCATTTTCGGCAATATACTTCCTTTTTCCTTCTCCATAGCGACCATAGGATAGAGGTGAAGCATGCCGCATAACCAATCAAGCCAATCAGCCCGTTTTCCGCTAGAATCTGCAACACATTGTTATGCACATGATCGCCACGTGCAATCGCCCAATCCTTCTTCATGATCTCCGGATCAGACGCATTGCCGACCGGATGCGGCAACGCACCGTAACCAACGCCGAGCAGGGGATGTTCCGTATAAATCGACCATGCATACCGCCAGAGCCCAAAACGTTCAAGATTGGAAACATTTGTCGTCACATTGCCAATCGACTTTACTCGTTCTGTGACATAGTCGTTGTTCAGGCCAATAAATAATGCGGTCAGGCAAAGCAGAAGCGTAACCGTCAGCATCTTCTTATTGCGACTTCCATTAAGCAGCAGATAGAGCACGATGCTAAGCATAACTGTGATCCATATCGAGCGAGTGCCGTTAAAGACCAATCCGACAGCAACAGCAATCGCCGCTGCTCCAGTCAAACACCTTTGCCACGCTTTCTCCGCTTCCCAGGCATACACCATGAAGATAGGAAACGTCAAACCGATAAATCCGGCAAAGTCCATGATGCCAACAAAGCTTTTTGCCCTGGCCATGCCGTGCAAGCCCTGCCACACCGCCACGCCTGAGCCGGTAATAAATGATACGGCCATAATCCACACCGTCCGCTCCAACACTTGTCTCTCTTTCGCCGCTCTTGCCGCAATGATTGCCGGCGTAACCGCCACAACCAACATGGACAGCGATTTCAAGCTGACTGAAAGATGGCTGGAAAAAACAGCCGATATGCTAAAAACTGAAAATAACAGCAAAAGTCCTTTTTTTATGCCTCCGTCCAATGGTAGCGGAAAAGGCTTGACCGCAAATCGTATAATGACAGCTAAAAACAACGCAGCCAGCGTAATGTTAAAACCGGCGCGCGAAATTCCCAGCAGCAATCCGAAGGCCATAAGCAAATAGACATTTATTGCGTCAATAATCTTTAGCATCAACTACCAACCTCTTCCTTTAACCTCTACTGAACACTGCGATGTCGCCCATCGTCTTTGCTGATTCTATCATAGAATGTTTTTCCTGACAAATTTAGCAAGCCTTACCTATTATTATGCCGCTTACCGCAACAATAGCGCCAGTACCATTGCAGCGCCTGTATGACTTGCCCTTCTTGCCACATCGCCTTCGCCATCATCTTCATTTCTTTGTAATTGCGTGGTTGATCAAGGAGCGGCACGTCTCTCCAGGGCGACTGTCGTGCGCAGTTTGCAAAGTGTTCCGTCAGCGGATGAACGCACCAACGATGCCACGGTTTTTGCCGGGTTGCATAGTGCAGCAATTTTACGCCATCAGGAATCGGTGCATCATTTCTTTCCATATTGTAAAGATAATTATACGTACGGTCTAAAAAGAAAATGTCATTCTCCAACAAGACATTTAACACATCCTGGTCGAGATAATCATAGCGTTCCGGCTCGTCCGCAAGTTTTTGCAATGCGTGTTCTGAAATCTTTTTTTCATGCCAACGCATGATGTCAATACACATCATGCCGGCATTAAAATATTTCCCACTGGTAATGTTGATCTTTTTCATCCGTATCGGAAAGTTATACGCATCAATCACATCATTAACGGCAGCAATCGTCTTTCCCGCAAAGTCAATTTCAAAAAGATCGCGCAGCGCACCCAGGCAGATAATATCCGCATCCAGATAGAGAATCCGCTCGACTTCGCCGTGCAAGGTCTGTCCCATGATAAAACGATAATACGTTGCAATTGACCATTGCATCGTTGAACGCAACTTTTCAAAAATACTTGCGTCGATATAGTAGATCTTTATGACCGCCGCAAATTGTTCCGCTACGCTTTGCAAGCGCCGAAGATCTTCCTCTTTGATTCCATCTGTAAATACATGAAAATTCACTTTTTCCTGCGAATTGTTCAGCATAACAGAAGTCATCGCGACGCCCATCGGGCGCGCGAAATTTTCATCGATGCCGAACGCGATATTCAGTCTTTGCCGTGGTTCATACAGCAAACCTTCCGGCGCTATGATTTGCGTCTTCAAAATCACCTTTTCAAATAGTTGCATCGCTCTAATCTCCCATTTCACGTTACACGTGTTTGCTATTGGATGCGTTCCCTTACGACTGCCAAAAGGCTGCCGCCGCCAAAAAAGATTCCTTTAACGCCAGCGGCCTTTGCCGCCAACATATCTGTCTCTTTATCGCCCACCATCCAACATTTTTCTCTTTCCAGCTTCCAGTCCCGAATTGCCTGCAATAACATTTCCGGCCCCGGTTTTCTGCATTGACACTCCAGTGCATATTCCTTTATTTCAGCCCCCGGCAAATGCGGACAATAGTAAAATGCGTCAATCTCAGTCTGGTATTCGTCTAAGTCGGCTTGCATTTTCGCATGAAACGCGGCTACATCCTGTTCTGTGTAATAGCCCCGCGCCACACCGCTTTGATTCGTCACGACGAATACCGCATAGCCTTTTCGTTTGCAATACCGGATCGCTTCTTTTGCGCCTTCGATCCAAGTCAGTTCTTCCGGTCGATAGGTGTAACCGTAATCAACATTCAAGACGCCGTCCCGATCAAAAAAAACCGCTGCTTTTTTATTCATTACAGCCCTCCGCTCTTACGCCGTTATATGCGGGATAAATAACCACCTTGCAAATCTAAACACCGGCAATATTCGCCTATCGCCTCTTCTAAACCAGAGAATGGTTCCCGATACCCGGCGGCAATCAGTTTTGAAACATCGGCTTGCGTAAAGCTTTGATATTTCCCTTTCAGATCATCCGGAAATGGCACATATTCAATCCGGCCTTCCTGCTTATGGGCAATAATCGCATGAACTACATCATTGAAAGGCCTCGCCGCCCCGGTTCCGCAATTGAAGATGCCCGAACGATCCGCATTCTTCAAGAAAAACAAATTCACTTTAACAACATCTTTCACATAAATAAAGTCTCGTCGCTGCGCACCGTCTCCATAACCATCGTATGCGCCGAACAGTTTCGCCGTTCCCGTTGCCGTCAGTTGGTTATAAAAATGATACATCGTGGAAGCCATCCGTCCTTTGTGCATTTCCTGCGGGCCAAATACATTATAGTAGCGCAAGCCAACGATCTGGCTCTGCGCATACGGCAGCAGGCTTCGTACATAGCGATCAAACTGCAGTTTGGAAAACGCATACACGTTCAACGCATTCTCGCATTCGTCGCTTTCCCGAAAACCATTTTCGCCGTTGCCGTATACCGATGCGGACGAAGCATAAATGAACGGTATTTTTTTTTCCAGTGCGAACTGCAATAATACTTTACTGTATTCATAGTTATTGTCCATCATGTAATTTCCGTCGGATTCTGTTGTCGCGGAACAAGCGCCATTATGAAAAATAGCTTCAATTTTTTCCTGCGCATACTCACCCGCTTGCAATCGGCGTAAAAAATCATGTTTATGCAAAAAATCAGCATAGCGAAGCGGATTCATATTTCTAAACTTAAGGCTCGTACCAAGATTGTCGACGATCACAATATCCTCGCGCCCTTGTTCATTAAGCCCTCTAACAATATTGCTGCCGATAAATCCGGCACCGCCGGTCACAATGATCATTTTGTTCCCTCCGTTCTTGTAGTCGTCTGTTTATCTCTGCAATACAGCCGCTAACTCTTCCTTGCTGATTGCGTAAGTTCCCAATTTTCCAACTACGACGCCCGCAGCTATATTCGCCAGATACGCCGCATCAGACGCGGTCATGCCCGCTCCGATCGCCGCCGCTAAAACCGCTATGACAGTGTCTCCGGCCCCTGATACATCAAAGACTTCTTGCGCATAGGTCGGAATATGCACCGTTTTTCTTGCACCGATCAAGCTGATGCCTTGCTCCGAACGTGTTACCAAGACATTTTTAATCCGGTAGCGGCGTCGAATTCGCTGTGCCGCTGCACGAATTGCCGTATTTTCATTTGCGACACTACTCCCTATCGCCTCATTAAGCTCTTTTAAATTTGGAGTAATATATGCAGCGTTTTCATATTTTCTCCAGTTAGCCCCTTTGGGGTCAACGACAACCGGTACATCGTGCTGATTGCAATGCTTTATGATACTCTGGCAGATATCCGGCGTACATACCCCTTTCGCATAGTCGGAAATAATCACGCACTGCACCGTCCGTGGTACAAGTTCTTCTACCTGTCTTACAATCGCCTCTGCAACCGTCGCATCGGCTTGTTCGATTTCTTCAAAATCCAGGCGCATCATTTGCTGATGACCGCCGATGATGCGCAGCTTCGTAGTCGTCGGTCCCGGCGTTTCAACCAGTCCGGCGCTATCGATGCGTCGTTCGTCAAGCAGTCCCTGCAAAGATTGACGGTGATGATCATTTCCCACTACGCCGCACAGATAGGTGCAGCACCCCAGACGCGCCAGATTGTGCGCCACATTAGCCGCGCCGCCCAGCGTGCCTTTTTCGCGAATCACGCGCGTCACCGGCACCGGAGCTTCCGGTGAAATGCGCTTGACCTCGCCAAAATAGTATTTATCAAGCATCACATCACCGACGACCAGGATGTGGCACTCCTTCAGTTTTGTTTCAGTAAACTCAATCAGTTTCTTCCTTCGTTTAAGCACCTTCCCATACCTCATCACACAACTGGCACAGCATATGACCAACCAGAATATGAGCTTCCTGTATTCTTGCAGTCACAGGCGATGCCACGGTCAGACAAACATCGCAAGCTGGCGCCAGCCGTCCTCCACTGCCTCCAGTCAGCCCAACCGTCAGCATCCCCTTCGTTTTCGCCTCTTCCACTGCCTTGATAATGCTGGCGCTGTTGCCGGAGGTACTGATCGCAACCAAGACATCTCCCGCGTTTCCTAACGCTTCGATCTGTCGTGCAAATACACGTTCATAGCCATAATCATTCGTCACTGCCGTAAGAATCGACGTATCCGTCGTCAGTGCAATACCAGGCCAGCCTTGCCGCTCTTTCACAAAACGACCGACTAACTCCGCCGCTAAATGTTGACAGTCCGCAGCACTGCCGCCATTGCCGCAAAAGAGAATTTTATTGCCATTCTGCAACGCTTTGCGCCAGATTTGTGCAATCTGCAGAATCCTATCGCTTTGTTCGCGCAATTGATCAATCGTTTTTTGATGTTCATCAAATAATTCGCTAATCAACTGTTTCATTCGAACCGCTCCTTTTTTGAACCACAGAGTACACCGAGTACACAAAGGGGTTCTGTATTTTATATTATTTATCATTGACCGCGTTTGATTGCTCGCGTTAATTTAACAACATTGAAATTACTTTCAAATGATTCTTCTTGAGATATGGCTATATCTGAGCCACGCGAAATGGAAGCAGGGTCTCCATTGATTCGGGTTCGACCACTAATCTCTCACCTTACAATATCTTCTGCCCTACAGAAGACTTCCTTGCCCGGTTCGATGTACATGCCCCTGCCATAACTGCGCGGAGTTTCGAGTTGTTCCAGCGTGTATTGGAGCATCAAAGCGACATCGATCCTGCGCATGCATTCGTGATCAGTCGGACATTGATGCAGACCGCACGGATGACAGTGCATATCGCTCTTGATATTGACGCTGGTGTCGTTGTAGGGATAGAACCCCGGCACCGGCGACGGGCCGAACATCGTGACGATGCGCACGCCCATCGCAACCGCCACATGCATCGGGCCCGAATCGTTCGTGACCAATACGTCGCATTTTTTCAGAAGCGCCGCCAGTTCCATCAGCGACAGCTTCCCGGTCAACGTCTTGCACTGCGGATGCTCGCTCTGCTTCATCTGCGCCTGCACCTCTTCGACCATCGCCACATCCATCGGTCCGCCGAAAAACACGACGCCATAGCCCATTTCCAACAGCCGATCCGCGAGCTCCGCATAGTACTCGCCGCGCCAGCGCTTCGTCGGCCAACTCGCGCCGACATTCAATCCAACAATCTTTTTTTCACCGCTATCTTGAAATGCCATACGCCATAAGCCATCCGCTCGCTCTGCCGCTTCACAATCAATCACCATTTCCAACCCCTGATCACGGCATTCTTTGACCCCCAAGTGTTCACGCAGCACGTCATAATGCGAATCGACCTGATGTTTGATCGCTTTACGGTTCTTCATCATCCGGTCGAAGAAGAAATGCGGCCCCCAGGTCGAATAACCGACGATCTTCTTTGCGCCGCTAAACGCCGCAGAGAACGATGCCCGCTCGTTTTGGTGCAGATTGATCACAACATCGAATTGCTTCGCACGCAATGCGCAGATTGCCCGCCAATAATTGACGAGTTTATTCTGTTCGCCTTTCTTGTCCCAGGCAATCAGTTCGTCGATGCACGGGTTCAACCGTACCAGATCCGCCAGCTTCGCATCGGCCAGCAATGCGAGATGCGCTTCGGGGTAGTTGTTGCGCAATGCACGCAGCACCGGCGTCACCAAAAGCAGATCTCCGATATGCATCAGATTGATGACTAGTATCTTCAACCTTCATTCACTTCCTTACGCTCGAGTAAAAACGTATAAACCACAAAGAACTCAAAGGGCAGATATTTATCTGCCTAAAACAATCAACAGAAACGTTTTATCTTTTGCAACTGATGATGGTCAGCCACAACTTGAAATTTTTATTTCTTTGCGCTCTTTGTGCCTTTGCGGTTCAAAATCGTCCCTTATCTTATTTTGCCAAGTCGACCAATGTCTGCGCTAATTTGCGCGGCGAGAAATCATCGTTGGCCCGCTTGAGTTCACTTCGGTATTCTTCAAATCTTACGTCAAACGTATTGACGAACGTTTCCAAAGCCGTTTGAAACGACTGCAGATCTTTGCCGTCAAAGGCGATGCCGACGCCGTATTCAGCCAGCACTTCCGGATTCACGTTGTCAGCAATGATCATCGGGCGGTAAAACCCGATCCCATTCGACAACATCGCCGACGTATGGTAGCGGTATCGCTCGGCCGGATACGGCATGACCAACGCATCCACCGAATCGATCCCTTTTTGCCACTCCGGTCCGATCAACGCCTTGTGCAGAAATTCAATCCGTGTATCTGCACCGTATTTTGCAATGATCCTCTCAAAGTCGGCGGCATCCTCATCAGACTTCGTCGCCCCTTGAATCAACAGCTTCACCTTGCGTTCAAAACGGCATGCGCCGAATACGTCCAAAAACGTATCCAGATTCTTTTCTTTGCGGTACTGGCCAAAAAAACCCAGCGTCAGCGTTTCCGGACAGTCCGGTAATCCCCTACCTGGAATATCCCTTGGAATGTATGCCGGCGGATTGCAGAAATGAATGTTGCCTAAAGACGTCTGCAATGCCTGCCTGGCAAATGTCTGCACCAATATCTTGACCAGCGGCGAAGAAGCGACCGCTTTCGCCTGCTCAAACAAACGCCCCACCTCTTTCGGCGTTAAACCATGAATAAGAAAAAGCAGCGGTATCGGACTTTTTATCAGGCAACTGCGCCGCAAACCACGCAAATACCGATAAGTCGCCGAAGGAAAGATGATTGCATCAAACGTTCCTGCTTCGGCATATTTTTGCATCGCTTCATACCAGCCTTGACGTCGCCGTTCACGCCGCCATGCGCGCCACCATTTTTGCACACCTTTTATTCCATCATAAGAAACCCCCGCTCCCGGAAGTTCGTGGATTGGCACCCGATAATCCCATTGGAAACGATGCCCCTCCGGCACGCAAAATTCAACCTCATGCCCTAACGCCTTAAGTTCTTCAACCAGGATTCGGTCATAGTCGATCTCATGGCCCCCTGGCGTCACTACCGTTTCAACAATCGCAAACTTCATCTTGACCCCTTCTTCCTGGTAATCCCCTGATTTTACTTTAGTTCATTGGCAAAGTCTGCTCACCTTTCATGACCTGCCACCAAGACAATGCTTGTGTCGCGTCCACAGTCGCTTTCGCTCTCTCCCATTCCTGCCGTTCCTGTCCATCCGCAATAGCAGGCGATTGATTCGAGCCGATTCCGTTAGAGGTAATCCAGTAATCCCGACTAACGCCAATGCCGTTTTCCTTCGTCAAACTGGAGGCAAGCGAATAATATATGAAATCCTTCGGTGCTATTAGTTCAATCAGCGTCGGCATCACACTGATATGGCTGCCTGCTGCAGTCGCCGGCAACCAGTCTTTTTCGATCCCCTTGCCGACAATGAATAGCGGCACTGCCGTCCGTTCCCATAAAGCTGCATTCGGCTCAGCCAGAAAACGGGTGCTGTGGTCTCCCATGATGATAAACAAGCTTTCTGGATCTTTCTCTTGCACTGCTGCAATAAATTTCGCCATCACCTTGTCGGCATACCAAAAATGTCCGTTTTGCCTGACCCTCTCAGCATCCTGGCGCTGCGCCGGCGGCATCGCTGCCAACAAACGTTCTTCATCCAAGCCTTCCTGCTTCAGATTCACCGTGAACGGCGGATGATTTGAGGTTGTAAAGATTAGATGCATTGACGGCTCCTCGCCCAGCGAGCCTTGCAATATTTCGGCAAAAAACTCCTTATCGTTGACGCCCCAGGCATTGCCTGCTTCCGCTTTTAAATCAGCCGCACTATAAAATCCATCAAAGCCCTGCGCCAGTGAAAAATCTTTCACTTTTTCCCACGAAGAAAATCCTCCGTACCAAAAATAACTCTTGTAACCCAATCGTTTCATTTGCGGCGCCAACGCCGTGACAAAGGGCTTTTGATAGGCTGACATCTTATAATTGACATGCAAGTTGACTTCCGCTAAGCCTGTTACTAAACCGGTTACCGCCTGGATACTGCCATCTGCATTCGGCAAAAAATTCTTTACCTGAACTGCACCCGGACGAGCAGCAATTTCCTTCATCCCATCTGCCAAATGCAACGCCGCATATTTTTCTTCGAGCGGCCAAGCCGCATAACTCTCTGCAAGAATGATATAAATGTGCTTTGGTTTTTTCAAGCGCGCCCCCGAAGCCTCCTTGCGCAAAGCATCCTCCACTCCGGAAAAGCGTCCTTGCCGCCCTGCAATCAGTGCCGCATATTGCTGCATATTGTCCTGATCCAACTGCAATTGTGCACCTTCCTGCAATCGATAGTAAGTAGAATACGCCCTATATAAAGCTTGCACATCATCGAGAATCGCTTCATTTAATAAATCAAGTCTGCTCATCGCGCTGTTTTCCCAGTGAATGGAGTTTGCATATGAAAAACTGCCGCCAAAACGATTGAAAATCATAAACAGCGGGATAAAGAGGATGATAACCAACTTTCTCACCACTTGCCAATGCAAGGGGCTCTTCGGCCAAGCCAAGGTTTTTGCCTGCAACCATCTTTTCCACAACCAATACATACCGATCGTCATCGCAACCGCAGCTAAGAGTCTTGTACCGACTTGATACTGCTGCAGTATCGTCCATAAGATCGCATCATGATCATCATACAGCGCATTAAACATAAATTGATTAAAAACCGAATGAAACTCCTTGTAATAAACCAAGCGAATCTGAAATAATAGCGACAAGATACCCAGATAACTGACGGCCAACCAGTTGCGAAATCGGTCCGTGTTCCGCTTACTAATTGCTGCGCTCAGCGTACAAAGAAAAAAACTTAGCGCTGCAATAACACCTGCACTTTTCAAGCTGATTCGAAAACCATAATACAGTGCCGCGCCAACATCGGCCCACGACCAGTTCACGCCTAAATCAACCCTATACAGCCAAATGAATGCGCCACGCAATATTGAAAAGAAGATGCACATAAAAACGAACAACTTCATGTCCTGTTGCAACGAGTGAAAAAACAATTGCCATCTCATACCGGTTTCTCCCATTCCACTACTTTACTCAGCAAACCGTCCTGTCTGCAGTTCATATAATTTTTGATACTTCATCATAACATATAAAACATGTAAACTTGCCAAGACAAAGCCCATTCGCCCGTCTCGCCAGCCTTGCTTCAAAAAATAAAACTTTATAAATCCGCCGAACGGACGAATTGCGATATCACTTATTCCTGCCCGTTTTCCCTGCGCATTCATTTTTTTTGCCATCAATGTCGTATATTGGTCAAACTTCAAAAAATAACGACTCCAGCTTGTATACGTATGATGCCACACATGGCCTTGCAGTCGCTTTACCGGAAACGCTGTCAGCGCTTCTTCATGGACAAGCCCCTGCCATTTCACTGCATCACGACGAAACAAACGGCGGCAAGCATCCGGCGCATGTCCGCCATAACTGATTTTCTGACCGAACACGATATTGCGTCGATTGATTTCATAAGCACATTGCGGATCAGCAGCAACGACCGCTAAAATTTCGCTGCACAATTCCGGCGTCAGACGTTCATCCGCATCCACGTACAAGATCCAGTCCGCGTTCGTGCAGGACAGCGCATGATTGCGCTGTCCTGCAAAGCCTTCCGTCATCGGCTTGACTACCACAGTCGCTCCGAGCTCCGTTGCAATCTGCACCGTCCTGTCCGAACTGCCGCTGTCGACGACAAGGCATTCATCGGCAAAAGCGGCGCTGGCAATGCAAGCGCCGATATTTTTTTCTTCATTATATGTCAGTATGACTACCGCCAACGTTTTTTTCACACTTATGCACCACCGTTTTTTTCTCTTGCCAGCAACTTCTTCGCCATTTGCCAGACTGCCTCCGGTTCAATCGCCGCCAGGCAGTCCCATTGTTTCGGACAGGTTCGCTGCCAGCAGCCCGCACAAGACCGCGGCGTTATCATCGCCGCGTTGCCTTTGCCATAGGGGCCGTTTCGCTGTTCATCGGTCGGTCCCATCAGCGCCAGCGTCGGCGCGCCGAGCGCGGCAGCCAGATGAAGAGGTCCCGTATCGCCGCCAACTACGACAGCCGCCTGCTGTAAAATGGCCGACAACTGCTTCAATGTCGTCTTCCCTGTCAGATCAAGCGGCGGAATCGCACACTGCTTTGCCGTTAGCGCTGCCAACTGGGCATCGCCAGGTCCGCCGACCAGAACGGGAATGATCCCTTCCGCATACATCGCATCAGCAAGCGCGGCAAAATGTTCCTGCGGCCATATCTTATTCGGCCAATTGGCGCCCAAAATCAGTGCGCCGTAGCGTTGCGTCATATCCAGCCCATTATGCGCGGCCATCCGTCTTGCCGCCGCCATTTCCTCCGGCAGGATTTTCAGACCGTAATCCGCCACACCGCTCGGCAGCGAACAGCCCAGATGCCTTGCCACATCAAGATACCGTTCGGTCACATGACCGGCTGCCGCATGCATTCCAACGACCCTCTTTGCCAAGCGGTCGCTGCCCTCTCTGCTGTTTTCATAAACATAGCGCTGCGCCGCCCCGCTGCCCCAGCCGATCAATGCGCTTTTCAAAAGGCCCTGCAGATCAAGCGCAACGTCAAATTTTCGTCGCCGCAGTTCCGCCAAAAACCGCGGTGCATTGCAAAGCAGCCCACTGATGCTCTTGAACGCAGGCTTATCAAATAAAATCACTTCATCGATATAAGGGTGACTGTCCAGCAGATCATACGCGGCCTTTTCCACCACCCAGGTAATCCGGCAATCCGGCAGACACTTTTTCAGCGCTCCCGCAATCGGCAACGCGTGGACGACATCGCCGATCGCGCTTAATTTTACAATCAAAATGTTTTTCATCTTTGTTCCTCTTCTTGTGGCTTGTGGCTTGTGGCTTGTGGCTTGTGGCTTGTGGCTTGTGGCTTGTGGCTTGTGGCTTGTGGCTTGTGGCTTGTGGCTTGTGGCTTGTGGCTTGTGGCTTGTGGCTTGTCAGACATTATACCATAGTCCACATGCCGGTCTGCCATGAGCCCTCCTCATCACCCTTGCATCTTCTTGATGACGTTACTAGTGGAGCGTCCTGGTACCTCCGGGATCAGCACGGTTTTGCCGCCGTACGCAGCGACAATGTCGGCTTCAGGCAGCGTCTTTATATTATAGTCGCCGCCCTTCACGTATACCGCCGGCTGAATTTCGCGCACCAGATTTTCTGCCGTCTGTTCTTCAAAAATCACCACATAATCAATAGCAGAAAGAGCCGACAACACTTCGGCTCGGTCTTCCTGGCTATTGATCGGGCGACTCGGCCCCTTGAGGCGCTGTACCGACGCATCGCTGTTCAGCCCGAGCACCAGGCAGTCGCCGAGTTCCCGCGCCGCCTGCAGATAACGTACATGACCGGCATGCAGGATGTCAAAGCAGCCGTTGGTAAAGACGACTTTCGTTCCGTTTTGCTTCCACTGTTCTTTCAGCTTAGGGATTTCATCCCGTTGAATAATTTTCATATTTTTCACTCACTTCCAGGAAATTTAAATATGAAGGAACTATTTTGAACCACAGGTGCTTCGCACCACAGATTCGCTACGCGAATAAAAAACTGTCAAGCCGTGCAGCGATTTCTGTGGCGCCCCTGCTGCCTGTGGCTACTTCTTCTCTTTCGCCTGTAACGCGTCCATCAATTCGGCAGGCGTGGTCGTCGCAGTGCCCAGTTTGCGCACGACGATGCCTGCAGCGTAGTTGGCGAGAATCGCGGCGTCGAGCATCGAAGCGCCTGCGGCAAACGCGAGCGCCATTGTCGCGACGACGGTATCTCCGGCGCCTGTCACATCGAACACTTCGCTGCGGTTCGTCACCGGAATATGATGCACCGCTCCATCTGCCTGAAAAAGACTCATGCCTTCCGGACCGCGCGTGATCAATACGCCTTCGCCGTTTAGCTTCACCAGCAATTCTTTGCCCGCCCGTTCGACGGCTGCCGTGCTGTTAAGCGGATAACCAACCGCAGCTGCCGTTTCCGCCGTATTCTGCTTTACCAATGTCGCGCCTTGAAAAGCGAGAATGTCATAGCGCGAATCTACAATGCAGGGAATCTTTTTTTCTCTGCACAGCGTAAGCGCCGCCTGCCTTGCGGCCTCACTAACCGTACGGCTGCCATAATCGCTGATGATTAATGCGTCCGCTTCGGCAATACATGTTTGCAGCCGCTGCAACAGTTCCTTCTCGACCGCAGGCTCCAGCGGCGCTTTTTTTTCCCGGTCGATGCGAACCACCTGCTGGCGTACCGTAGCCTCGCCGCCTGCCGTAATACGAGTCTTACTGATGGTCGGTCGCGTCACATCCGCAACAACGCCAGCATTCGAGACTTTTTTTTCCTCCAACAGACGGACTAATTCTTCGCCGACCCGATCATCGCCGATGACGCCGACAGCAATCGCAGCGCCGCCGAGCGTCGCTACGTTATGCACCGTATTGGCGGCGCCGCCGGGTACCATCACTTCTTTCTCCTGTTCGAGGACAAGAACCGGCGCTTCCCGCGATATCCTGGCAATCCGCCCATCCAGATAGACGTCTGCAACCAGATCGCCAAAGACAATGATTTTCTTTTCCGCAAACTCTTTTATCCGTGTTTTGATCTGCATTAAACTTCTCCTTACCAGCGTGCGACAGCCAGATCCCACCTGAATTTCCGCGTATCGTCAACCCGATTCAGTTCATAGCTTAGCGTCATGTCCCAGCAGTGCAGGTTCCGGTACCAATACCATGTATCGGTATACGTCCGTTCGTTCGCGAGGTCATAACTCTTGCTGAAAGCGATTGTGTTCATACGGTCGATCTTGTAGGAGACGCCAGCCACCAATTCTCTTGCAACATTGACCTTGTTATAAGCGAAAATGCTATTGTTATTTTTTGTATAATTATAGCCGACCCACATGTTCCACTTGGGACTCAATGTTTTATAAAGCGACGTGTTAAATCGCAAAGTATTAATAGAAGATCCGTCGTAGCTTTCGCGCACGTTTTCAAGGCCGGTTCCGATATTCCAGGTCAGGGTGTCACTGAGTTGAATCGGATCTCGCGTAAAATAGAGGATATAATCCTGATGCCAGCTCGATTTTATCGAATCCGTCCATTTTCCATAAATAGCGGTAAACTTATATGACCAGGGAAGCCTTCCGATTCGTTTTGCATGCCACTCAAAGCGAAATTCCGGTTCTTTTTTTACCCAGTTACTGTCATCGTCGCGAAATTCACCTTGATCGATTCTAAACGTATAGTTTGTTTCACGATCAATCAAAGCATATTGCGGCTTATAGCCATGTTTCGTATAATAATTCTGCTCTGTCGCCAACGCCCAATTGTTCGTTAAAGGATATTCCAAATACTGCTGTATCGCTACACCATCACTATTGCTATATGAAACACGCGGCATCTCACTTTTCGCATCGTCTCGTAATGAACGCTGGTACTTTGCGATTGAGTAAATCACCGTATTCTTGATCCACACTTTGGCATTGTAAGCAATCAGCTTATCCCCCGGCCAAATCTCAACTTTGCTGGCACTGATGTGATAATCCGGCACTTTGGCCGGACAGCGCGTCATAGAAGCTTCGTGCGAAACCATCTTAGCCGGATAAAATTCGATATCCTTGCCTTTAATGCGCTCACTGCCGACCATTCCTTGCGGCTCTTCCATCTTGCCAAGTTTCGTGGTGTAATTATAATGCACCGTATGTCCTGTCATTTTAGTGCGCGTCAGCGGCTGCAGCATCGTTGCAACGCCGTCGATCCAAACTTCCGTCGCCTTTGTATTCCCTCGCATCTCTTCCGTCAGCATCGTATCCGGCGCTTGTGTGACCACGACATTCCCCGTTGCATGCACTTCGCCGCTCGCATCATCAAAAAAGAGTTCATCGCCTTCGATCGTCAGCGGCGCTTTTTTCACCTTGTCTTTTTTCTCTGCCGAAGGCTTTGCCGGAATAACTTTGTTCTCTTTCTTTTCTTTTTTGCTGTCTACAGCGACATCCAACGCTTTTACCGTTTCGCTCTCCGTCTGTTGTTCCGCCGCCAAAGCGGCAGGTACAGAAATCCCCGTCAACGCCGTCGCCTGCAGACAGACCATTAATGCCGCAACCATTTTCGCTTTCACGTATCGTTCTCCTCTACTTCCTATTATTTGCCGACTCGTTTAGTCAGTCGAATCCCAAAATACACTTAACCATCAAATTATACCATATTCAAAGGATAATTTGAACTCTGCGCAAAAGGAAGAACCCGGCCAGAACCGGGTTCTTCCTTTACTTGACAACCATTAGCGCAAAGCTTCTATTTTGCCTGGATGCCGTATATTTCCGAATCGCCTTTTGTCTGCACGTAAAATTCCGTTCCGACCGGCAGTTTGATCTCCTTGCCATGCACGAAGATACCGCCGACAATCCCGACCGGACCTAAGATCGCCATCCCCGCAAGCGATGCGCCTGCAGCAGTCGCCAAAGATTTATTCTGTTCTTTCGCCTTTTCGCCCAAGAGCGTGACAACTTCCTTGCCATCCAGCGCCGTGATCGTATCGAAGCTTAGCTGCAGCTCTGCATCGCGACCAAAGTTTTGCGCGCCTTCCGCTTTAAGGACTTTGCCGCTGCCTTGCGCGCCTTTGGCAATCACCAGAATCCCATTAACAAAAACATCTTCCGCCGCCTGAACCAAAACCGCATCACCGGTTTTCGCAGTTTTGCTGTCGAGCGCCGTGAGGAGCTTGATCTTTACCAAAATATCCTTCGCCAGCGTAGCCTCGACTGCACCGATCTCACCACCCGTATAGGCAAGCGCGATCAGTTTATTCAGCCGGTCTTCAAACGAGCCTGTGCCAATCTGTCCGACGATCGACTGTTCGACCTGCTCTAAGCGGTTCTTCGCCGGCGCGTTGCTAACAGCATGCGTCAAAGCCCATTCAACCGCATTGAGTTTTAAAAGAAAAGACGGCGTCGCCATAGAACTGTCCTTCGCATAATGGTACAACTTATCCACCTTGGCAGTCAGTGCCGCATTGCTTTTCGAACCATACACTTCATAATCCAACTTATTAACGCGTTCAACCAAAGCCCCCGCCTGTTCCTGGCCGTAAAAAAACCGCTCGACCGCGCCCACTTTTTCTAAGAGCGTCACTTCCTGCGCGGCGGCCTGCGCCCCCGCCAATGCGAAATTGGAAAAACAAAACAGCATGACCAACGTTCCTATCAGCATTTTACGCAATTTCAATGTAAATATCCTCCTTCTTTGAACTAACGATATACCTTCTATTCGTCCGGCCGGCAACGAATTCCTGCCTTTTTTCATATTCTTAATAAAACCTTTATCTCAAATGCATCCTATGCAAAACAGGCAAGCATCTTTCCTTACTGGCGTGTCTCTGAATTGACTCAAAAGAACGAGAATGCTATAATTTTATTTTGAGCATCTATTATAGGGGGATAATAAGATTGAACACTGTACAAACGTCTCGCTCTTCATCACGCGAAACTGTAT
The DNA here is from genome assembly GCA_963667825.1 of Negativicutes bacterium. Taxonomy (GTDB): domain Bacteria; phylum Bacillota; class Negativicutes; order SG130; family SG130; genus Azotosporobacter. Next base: position 1,289,222 of record OY764022.1, read on the forward strand.
TTTCCTGGTTTTTTTTGGCGACTGTCTTTTTTTACATGTTGGCCATCAATTTTTCGGTGCCGCTCCACCGAGACGATTATGAATATGCACTGATTTGGGGTACCTACGGAAAAATTTTAAATTGGTCCGACATATATCAGTCGTTGCAGCTTCATTACCAGATGCATGGCGGACGTATGGTCGCCTTTGCCGTTTTAGAAACCTTTCTCCTCCTCGGCAAAGAATGGTTCAATCCGTTTAACGCTTTTTTATTCGTCGCATTGATTATTCTGATTTACTGGCACTCGCAACGCACGTTGACGTTCCGCTTCAATCCGTATATTCTATCTTTGATCACCTTATTTTGCTGGCTCTGCTTTCCGCAGTTTGGTTCCGTTGTTTTCTGGATGACAGGCGCCTGCGTCTATCTGTTGACAGCCGTACTGATCTTCGCTTTTTTGTTGCCGTATCATCTGGCCTTTTGGCAAAAGTCGCCGCTTCCCGATAACTGGCTGCTCGCTTTCTTGATGTTTCCAATCGGCGTCATTGCCGGCTGGACTGTTGAAAACACGGCTCTCACGATGCTCTTTACCTTAGCGTTTTTTCTCTGGAATGCTTATCGAAAAAAACATCTGGAAAAATGGATGTGCTCCGGCTTTGCCGGAGCCATCCTTGGCATCGCATTGCTGACAGGAGCACCCGGCAACTTTGTGCGTTATAAAGAACAAAGCGCAAAACCTTTTGTACATCTAACTAATATTATCGCTGCCAGCGGCGAAATGCTGCTCTATTTGCTGCCGCTTCTCTTATTCGGTCTTTTGCTTTGGCGCACGCTTCGCAAAGAATATTCCTCTTTCCCCCTCCCCCAGGCGCCTAACGTGTCCGCCTTTGATCGCAGCGATTGGATCAACTGGCTCATCGCGTTACTCATTCTCTTATCCTATAATAATGGTAAGTTTCTCTCGACTGGTTTATGGCAGTTTCTGATTCAGTTTATTGCTGTTCCGCTCGGGATAGCAACGACGCATCTAAAACTGCAACTGGCCAATACGTTGTCCGGTTTAGAGGAAATGGTTCTGTATCTGCTAGTCATAACGCAGCTCTACCGGCAAGCAGCAAGAGGAATGCGGCTACGCAAAAGCGATCTTAAAGAATCCGCCTCTTTACACTGGAGAAACTTGATCACACGTTATCCTGCTGCGGGCGGTGCAGCCGCCGCTCTAATTTTGGCTGCCGTCAATAATATCGTCATGGTCGGCTCACCTCGCTTTCCAGGCCGCGCCACTTTCGGCAGCGTAGTCTTTTGCATCATCGGCGTGATGACGCTTTTATCGATTCCTGAGATAAAAGAGCGTTTTATCGGTCGCCAAGCAAAAATTCGCAACGCTCTCACTATAAGCATCCTTTTACTTTCGCTCCCATTAACCCTATTGGTTTTTCAGAACTACAAACAACTCGGTCAAATCGACAGCGAGCGTATCCGCTACCTGCAGCAGATGGTCTCGCAAGGCCACAAACAAATTGAAATTCGCGCGCTGCCCGAATTAAACCGCGCCCTGCGGCATATATACTACGTCGATTGGGATAATTCCGTCTCTAAGTACGGCTTGTGCCGTTACTACAATTTACAGGATATAACCTTAATAAAAGACTGAACACACAACATACTAAAAAGAACGTAACCGACAGATGCTAATCACTTGTCGGTTACGTTCTTTTTAGTTGCTCTTGACTTATTAAATCCGTACGTCAATGATCGCCGAGACGCCGACGCCGTTCACACGGGAAAAATTGACCGGATTCTTGCTGTCGATCGGCACCAGCGCCTTGACACGAAACGTACTGCCGCTGAAATCGCCTTCGATCTGCACGACCGCCTGCGTCCTGTCAACCAATTCCTGGCTGCCCATTACCTGCGCCGCGCCGACATAGCCGCCGTTGCCGAAACTCAGCACCGGCACGACCTTCGTCGCATAATCGCTGCCGGCTCCCTTATTGAACGTCAGCGTATTGACAAACTTGTTGAGAGAGCCGGAGAACTTGTCGATCACAAAACCGATGCCGCCGACTTTGAGCACATCCCCCAAACCGAACGCCTGGGAAACAGGCAACGCAACCATGAAGCCCAGAGAAAAAATCAAGAGCGCTGAAACGATTCTTTTCCGCATATCATTTACACCTCCTCTTTCTTATTTCGCCGCCTAGCTTGCTTCCCCTGCCGCGCAAGGAAAACTTCATTTTATTGCAAGAAATACAAAAACCGCCCCTCATTTGAGGGGCGGTTCGTTGCAAAAATTAGAACCAGAATTCAACTTTTGCAGCATAGTATTTGGATTTCGCATCGCTGCCAGCAGTCGTAGCTTTGATGTCGCTGTAGTACGTAGTGAACACAGTGTTCAGCATCGGTACATAGCTGAAGCCAACTTCATAGCCTTTGCCGCCGGTGCGGTTGGTGTAAGCACTTGCAAACGGATTGTCATACGTGGTAGCCAGCGTGGAAGCCGCTTGCAGATTGCGGTATTGCAGATATGCGCCGAAAGAGTTTACTTTCGTTTTGTCAGCGCCTTTGTAACCCAATTGAGCCATCCAAGCTTTGTTTTCTTCGTCAGCATTGGTTCTGCCGTAGTTACCGGTGAAAGTCCAGTCTTGGCTCAGTTTGTAGCCGAAGCCCACTTCCCAAGCATTGCGGTCAGCGTAGTTCACTTCGTCCGCAGCTTTCAGGTTGTAGTAAGCACCTTTCAAGGTCAGGTCTTTCGTAGCGTCATAGTTGAACTCGATTGCGCCAACTACATCGTTCTTAGAAGTCAGTTCGCTCAAACCAGTAGTGTTGTCAAGATACTGTTTGCCGTAGTAAACAGTAGTTTTCAGAGTGTTGCCGAATTCGAATTTAGCACCGTTCATGGTTTTATCCATCATCATGCCGTATACCGGAATGTAGTCGAAGCGACCGAAGGTTGCTTTCGTACCGGCGATCGGGCCGGACACCCAAACGTTGTTCAATTTCACGGTTTGGTCAGATCCAGCGGTATCATCGCTGCGCATGCTGTTGTCCGATTGCAGACGACCAGCATAAGTCCATTGGTCATTGATTTGACCAGTTACGAACAAACGAGTACGCAGTCTGAAAGTATTGGCGGAATTTTCAGCTTGGTCATAGCTCGTGTTTTCAAATTTCACACGCGCATAACCGGTGATGTTCACGCTGTCAGCAGCAGCTTTCTTTTCCAGCTTAGCCACGCGAACGCCCATGTTGTTCAGCTCGGTGCTGAATTCAACTGCCAGCTTGTCGATAGCAGCTTTGTTTTCAGCGCTGGCTTTGTCGGAGCGAGCCATTGCTTTAGCTACGATTTGAGCCATTTCATAACGGGTCATGGTTTTGTCGCCTTTGAAGGTGCCGTCGCCATAGCCGTCAACGATGCCGGCTTGCGCCAGTTTAGCTACTGCGTCATACGCCCAATGTTTTGCAGGGACGTCAACGAAAGGATTGGCCGCAAATGCGGTACCAGCGATGCCCAGTACGAATACCAGGGCCAGAGTCAGAATAATGCTTTTTTTCATGTTTTTCTCTCCTTAGGTGTTTTTATTTTTTGATGGGCACCTAAGCAGGGAACGAATCAAAGAAGTGTCCACGTTTCCTTCTCTTTCGATATTCCCTTGTCAAAGGCCATTGCCCATATCTATAAGCCTACTTCGGAACTGACTGCCGGAACCTAAGGTTACACCTCCTTTCTTCCCGTGCCAGGCCCTTCGGCCATAGATCAATTGTAACGGAGAAACACATTATGTATTTTCTCACGCTTTATAGTATTCTCCTTCGCCTTTGAAATTCCTTTTTTTATTTCAACTTTTTTTAAAATTTTTCAGCTTTCTTTTCTTTCTTTGTTTTCAAATAGCGCTCCGCCAAAATAATCGCCGCATAATCGTCGACCGGAACCGGCGGCAACAGCAGACCGCGCGGACAAAAACGACGCCAGCCGGTCGGCGGATGCGCGAGCCAATAACGCTGTCGCGCTTCTTCGGTCGAAAAATCCTCATCGACAATTTCGATGCGGTAGCCGAGTCGGCCTGCGAGCGCGCAAATCTCCTTTTGCGCAGTGCGGTGTCCGATCACCGCCAGTTCCGTTTCGTTTCTCATTCGGCACGCTTCCAGCCAGGCATGCAGCTCAGAAGGCGGCACAATCTCCTGTTCAAAGACCTCGCCGCTAACCGCATCCAATACGGCAACGCCGCATTTTTCCCGCCCCGGATCAATCGCCACCATGCGCTGTGCCGCCATCTCAATCCACCCGTTCAATTCTGAATTTTAAGCGCAGCGGACCGACCGTATATACATCCTCCTGCGCAAGTGCAATGACTTTGACGTTCGAGCCGGAAGAACCGGCTGCCTGACGCATTTTCGCCACCGTATCATAAAACTCCATGCCATCCATGACGCCGACCGTGCCGCGCAGCGGATCGGGCAGGACGCCGTTCTTCGTGGCCGACGAATTGACCTGACGCAGGAAAAAGAGCAACGCCTCCGACGCTTCATTTTCGCGGCTGCCAATATGCATAACCTGGCTGTAAACCGCCGCGCCGCTTGAATAGATCAACTGGTTTTTGACAAGTCCGAGCGTCGCAACAACCGGTTCTCCGTAAACGATATTCCCCGCCGCAAAAACGCGAACCACATAGGAGCCCTTCTCCTGCTGCAACTGCTGACTCACTCTCTCAAAATCGCCTTGCGGCAGCCACAATAGTTCCATGTCAGGCTTCTCAATCTCAAATTTTTTCAACAATTTCTGGTTCGCCTCCGTCAGGACACTGCGCAGCGCCTTGTCCTGTTCGGTCTGATTCGCAGCGCTTTCCAACACCGCGCTGTTTAACATTTCGCCGGAACGAAAGACGATCGCTCCCTCGCGCACCGTCTGAATGCCCTGACGGAGCTTCTCGCTTATCGCTTGCAACCGTTCCGCATCCGCCTGCAAATTATCGCGCGTTGCGGTAAGCTCTTCCACTTTGCGATCCAGTTCTTTTTTTGCCGCTTCAAGCCCTGCGATGGCCACGCGATGTTCCTGTTGGACGTTTTTCAGTTCCTGTTCGATTCGGTCCCGCTGCCCCTGAACCTCGATCAGCTCCAAGCTAATCATTTTCATTCGCTGCCCTGTCTCTTCAATCTTCTTCAGCAAAGCGGCGTATTCGACCGTTTTGGCCTCCAGTTCCTGCCGGTTTCTCTCCAACTCCTGGTTCTTATCTATAATTTCGCCGCTGAGCGTCGTCAGTTCCGCTTTTAATTTTTCCATACCGAACAACGCGGTTCGTACATCCTGCGAGACAATCGTCAGCGCGCCCATCGTCGCGGCAACGATCAGAAAGCCGCTGACGATCGTGATCAGGGTGGATGTATGACGGGGACGCAGGCCGAACACCGTCAGCTTGCGTTTGCCAATCCGAGTCCCCAGGCGATCGCCGATATACGCGATTGCGCCGCCCGTCAGCGCCAAGACGATTATTAAGACTATCCCATCCATACAATCCTTCCCTCTCTTTTCATTTTTTGCGCAGGCATGCCTGCAAAAACTTTTCGTTCATCGCCGCAGTAGAAAAAAGAGCCTGCGCACGGCGCAGCGCGTTCGCCGCCAGACGCTCACGCAGCGAAGCATCCTCCAGCAAGCGCTGCAAGGCATTTTTCAAAGCCTGGCTGCTGCCCGGTTCGACCAGGAAGCCGCTTTCACCATTTTCTATGATTTCGACCATGCCGCCTTTCGCGGCTGCGACAACCGGCCGACCGGCCGCCATCGCTTCCACTAGGACGAGGCCGAAGGATTCCAGATACTTGGACGGCAACGCAAAGACATCCATCGCCATGTACAAATCCTGCACGTCTTTTCTAAAGCCGGTCAGAATCACTTTCTCTTGCAGCTGCGCGGCGGCGATGCGCCGCTCCAGCTCTTGCCGCTCTTCTTTATCGCCATCGCCCACATATAACAGTTTCAGGTTGTCAAAAGAAGCGGCTAATTCCGCTCCGGCCTCGAGCAACTCGTAAATCCCTTTTCCCGGATGAAGTTTTCCCGTCGTACCGATCACAATGTCATCGGCCGCAATGCCCAATGCTTTTCGCATCGCAGCGCGTTTTTCTTCATTGAATTGAAAACGGCTCAGATCGGTTCCGGGATAAACGACATCGACTTTCTCCTCAGGGACGCCCGCTTCCAGCAGTACTTTTCTTACCGCTTCACTGACGGCGATCAGCGAATCCGTGCAATATCTGAGCAGCAGCTTTGTCAGCGGCTTTATCCTGTCAAGCTGATGCCGCACCAATACCGTTCTTACTCCGGCTGCCTTGCCTGCAAACGTGGCGGGCCAGTATTCCTTGCCTAAATTGGCAATCAGCAAATCAAAGGAACCCTCGGCTAAGATTGCGGCGATGCGCCTTACCGCCAAGACATCGACCGCGTTGCGCACATGCAGCTTAAGCGTCGGAATCTTCGCTGCCGCCGCCATATCCTCGACTACGCAGCCCGGTCTGCAGGCCAGCACGACTTCATGCCCTTCATTCAGCAACGTTTGGGCAAGGACAATGCTGTACGTCTCAATGCCGCCCCAGCCGCGGCCTGAATTCAAAATCAGGATTTTCATTTAGCCCCGCCCCGTTTCATAGTTGCTGTGTAAAATCAAAGCAAACGCCAGCGGATGCGTGCGATAACGCACCAAGGCGCGTTTAAGCAAAAAGAGATCCGCGCCTTTTTCCACATAGCCGCGCTGCGTCGTGACCGCCGTCTTATATCCGGCTTCTTTCACCTTCGCACGACATAGTGCATCCTGACTGCCGTACGGATAACAGAAATGGTCAACGGTCGCAGCCAGTTCACGCTGCAGGATTTCTTTTGCTTCGCTGATTTCGCGACACATCGTTTCGCTGTCCGCTTCGGCCAAAAAACAGTGCGTCTTGGTATGCGAGCCAAAGACAACGCCGTTTTGCTGCAGTTCGCGAATCTCCGGCCAGTCCATCAGCTTCTTTTTTACCTTCAGCGCCTCGCTGTCCCATTCGTTGCTGCGCCCGATGCGCTCCGCAACAAGATAAACCGTAGCCGGATAACCGTATTCTTGCAAAACGGGATAGGCGTTTTCATAAAAGTCGCTAAAGCCGTCATCAAAGGTCAGCGCCACCAACTTCTCGCCGCCTTCGCCTTGCGCATACGCCGCAATCTCATCCAGACTTACGACCTTAAAGCCCGCCATTTTCAAGTACCACATCTGAAAACGAAACATGCGCGGCGTGACGTAAAGACCTTTCATTTTCGCCCCGTTCGGCGGCTTGGCAATGCTATGATACATTAAAACAGTCGCTCTGTTCATATTGTTCCTTTCTTTATCGAGATAAATAAAACGCAAAGGCCACGCTTTCTATCTTCTGCGCAGCCTTCGCGTTTTCCTTTTTACTGTCCGCTTATCTTCGCATCAGCGTGAGGCTTTGCGCACCAGCCAGACTCCCGCAGCAATGCCGATGAGGTTCGGCAGCCAGGCAGCCAGCGGTGCGGGAATCGCTCCGCCCTGTCCGAGCGCGGTCGTCACGGTCATGATCGTGTAATAGGCAAAAATGATGACGACGCTGAGACCAAGACCGATCGAGGAACTCGAACGGTTCGGCTGCAAACCGAGCGGCGTACCGATCAGCGCGAAGACGAACGACGCCATCGGGATCGCCAGTCGTTGGTGCAGTTCGACTTCCTGAGTGTCGGCCTTGACGTATTCGCTCTTTAGCACCTGGATATGTTGCTTCAATTCGCGGATCGTCATCTCTTCCGGCTTTTTCTGCTCGCGCGAAATCGCAGCCGGCGTCTTATCGACCGGCATGTTCTGCTTGTCGAAGACCAACGTCCGGTTGATCGTACCCAGTGAATCCATATCATGAATCACGCCGTTGTACATCGTCCAGTGGTTATCCTGCCAGACAGCTTTCTCCGCGCTTTCGACGCGCACCAGACGGTCGCGGTCGAATTCCTGCATCGATACCGCATACATCGTGTTTGTCGTCTCTTCGTATTTTTTCGCATAGGTCAGACGCTGAATCTCACCGCCGCGCACATCTTTGATCACGATGTGTTCCTGCGACTTCGGCGCGGTATTGTGTTCGATCTGATTGCGCACAATATCGTTATAGGCCGCGTTCGACTGCGGCACGACGTTCTCACTGAAAAAGACCGAGAAGACGCTGACCGCGAACGCCACTGCAAAAACTGGCGCCGCCAGACGGAAAAAGCTGATGCCGCCGGAGCGCATCGCGGTGATTTCATTCGAACCGGAAAGACGGCCGAAGGCCAAAAGCGAAGCGAGGAGCATCGACATCGGGAACGTCAATACGATGATGCTCGGCAGGCTATAGATGAATAATTTGATGACCGCACTGAGTTCTGCGCCGTATTTGGTCACATACTGTGCAATGCGGAACAGGGTACTGGTGCCGATAAAAACGCTGGAAAAGGCGCAGATTCCAAAGAGGAACGGGCCCAGTAATTCTTTGACGATATATTTATCCAATATGCGCATCGCTGTTCTCCTACAAGCTAAAGTTTTCCCCTAAGTAAAATTTCTTGGCAATCTCACTGCTGGCAATCGTCTCGGCGTCGCCTTCAATCAGGATCTTTCCTTCGTTCAAAATATAGGCCCGATCAACGATGCTCAAGGTTTCGCGCACATTGTGATCGGTAATCAGTACGCCGATGCCGCGCTGTTTCAAATACGCAATGATCGCCTGGATGTCGGCGACCGCAATTGGATCGACGCCGGCAAACGGTTCGTCAAGCAAAATGAAATAGGGGTCTGTAGCCAGAGAACGTGCGATCTCAAGACGCCTGCGCTCGCCGCCCGACAGTTGCGAGCCCAGGCGCTTTCTCACATGCGCGATGTGAAATTCGTCGAGCAGACTCTCTACTTTAGTACGCCGTGCGGCCAGCGGCATGTCGGTGGTTTCAAGGATCGCCATCAGGTTGTCCTCGACGGAAAGTTTGCGAAACACCGAAGGTTCCTGCGGCAGGTAGCCGATGCCAAAGCGCGAACGCTTATACATCGGCATCTGTGTGACGTCCTCGTCATTAATGATGATGCGGCCCTGATTCGGCTGCTCCAAACCGACGATCATGTAAAAACTGGTCGTCTTGCCCGCGCCGTTCGGCCCAAGCAAGCCGACGATCTCGCCGCGGTTGACCCGCAAACTGACGCCGTCGACCACATTGCGCCCTTTATATGTCTTTACCAGTTCAAGGGTTTCTATATACATGCCTGTATTCCTCATTTGCTTAATCAATTTATCTTATCGAATTTCAAATTACGCCTTTAAACCACAAAGACTCAACGTTCACAAAGTAGACCGGATTGATTTTAATATAGGTTGCAGATCATTATCTGCAACTAAAAAGAACACTACGTTTTAAACATTCCAAACTTCTTCAACACTCTTTTGCGGCAGCTATTATCTGCCGCCTATCGTCTCTTTGTGTTCTTTGTGCCTTTGTGGTTCAAAACACTCTTGACTATTCTTCCTTCGGTATCACGACGAGCTTGCTGCGACCTTGCGCATCCATCGCCTTGTCATCCATGTAGATCGTCAGGCTGTTGCCGGTCAGGGTGTTGCCGTCCTGGATCGCTCGGGCATTGCCGGTCAGGACGGCGCGACCTTCGCCTTTTTTGCCGTAGTAGACCGCATGGTCGGAAACGGCGTCGAGTTTGCGCGTCTCGCTGACGACATGAACATTGCCGTCGATAACGACGCGTTCTTCCTGCGTGAAAGCTTCGAGGCGATTGCCGGTAATCACGCCGTCAACCGTATCCATCCGCGCCCAGCCTTCGACCAGCGCATAGCCTTTGTCAGCATAGTAATCGATCTTCGGTCCGGCAAGACGGTTCTCTCCCTTCGTCAGAACAGGCTCCCCGGCCGCAATCAGATGGTTGTTGTCATAACCGCGCACTTCCTGCGCGACCAGCACCGCATCCTCCTTGACGACTTTGACGCCGCCATGAATGTACGTTTCCTGCGTCTTGACGTTATATTCGGCCTGCGCGCCGGTCATCATCGATTTGCCCTGCACCAGCTTGACATTGCCGGTCGCGATCATGACGCCGCGCACCGAGTCGTATTCAATCGTATCGGCGACTAGGTCAATCGGCTCATTACCCACGGCCGCTGCGCCGCTTGACAAGGCGATCAAAAGGCACGCCGCCAGCAAAACACTTTTCCACTCTCTTCTCATTTTGCTCCCCCTTTTACCACATGGGCGTTGCCCTGGACTTTTATTTTTTCCAGTTTTCCGTCCGTATCCAAACGGTCGCCGGTCAGAACCGTGTCTTCGCGCGTCAGCTTGACCTGCCCGGTCGCTGTAAAGAGGCCGTCCTTCGCCTGCCAGTTCGCTTCCTGCGCATCAAAGGTCGCGCCTTCGCTGGTCACTGCATGCACCGAGCCTTTCAGCGCGATGTCTTTGCTGTTATGATCCATGTTGCCCTCCGGCGCAGTCAGCACGATCTGACTGCCATTTTCCTGAAAGAAAGTCGCTTTAACATTTTTCACGCGCAGATTGCTGCTGTCGACATCGATCTCGATCGTCTCCGCAGTGACCTGCCAGATTTTTCGTCCGTCCTTCTCTTCGGAAATCGTGTTGCCTTCATAGGTCAGAAACGTCGGCGTCTTAGACGGCAACGTCTCTTTTTCCGCAGCCGGCGCTTCCGGCCTGACGAAATAATAGATGCCCCAGGCCAGCAGCAAGACGATGGCGCCGCCGATCAGCCAGTTAGCTTTCTTCATTCTTTTCCTCCTGTGTCGACGCAGGCCGCGTCGCCCAGCGTTTTTGAAACCATAGCCATTCATCCGGGAATTCGCGGATCACTCGCTCCGTCAGCGTGGTCATCTCCTGCGTAAGACGCAGCAAGTCCGCTTCTTCGTCTCCCCGCTCTTCGAAGTACAGCGGCGGCTGCACCAATACGCGATGCCCTCCGCCTGGCCTGCGTACGATGAAGACCGGCACGACCGGCGCTTTGAAACGCCTCGCGAAGACCGCAGGTCCGCTCGGCGTTGAGGTCAAAGCGGAAAAGAACTCGACGAACTGTCCGTCCACCCCGGCATCCTGGTCGGCGACCAGGCCGAGGATTTTTTTCTGTTTCAGTGCCCGCATCGCCCCAAGCATCTCATTGGTGCCTTTCGCGAAAATCTCAATGCCGCTCCACTGGCGGTTTTCATTCAAAAAGCGCGTCACCTGATCGTTTTCCTGCCGCCGGATCACGCTGGTCATCGGAAATCCAACCAGCGACATCACTGCGCCAAGCCATTCCCAGTTTCCCATGTGACCGGTCAGGAAGACGACGCCGCGCCCTTCGGCCAACGCCTCGTCCAAATAGCGGCGGTTCTCAATCGTAATATGTTTCGCAATGAATTCCGGCGTCAATGCCGGGATATAAAGAACCTCCATGACGGTCTGTCCCAGTTTGACGCACAGCGAAGCGATGATCGCCTGCGCCGCCTGCAGCGGCAGCCCCATCCGTTCTTGAATTTGCCTTAGCGCCCGCTCGCGCTGTTTTTTCGCGATGCGATAGTATAATCGTCCGACTTGCGCCCCTAGCGCTAAAACCCAACTATAAGGCAAGAGACAAACCAGTCTGCTTGCCATTTTCAAGAAATGATATTGCCATTGCCCCACGAATCGGGCCTCCTTACCATGTTTTCCGCTTCGTTTCTCTAACCTTACCGCCCGCGTATCATTGCCCGCCTTCGCTTTGGCTTTGCTGATAGTCGTTGACGACGGTTTCCCATTTGTTCTGCGCTTTCAAGATCAGCTCGACGACTTCGCGGACCGCGCCATGCCCGCCGGCCTTGACCGTGACATAGTGCGCGACATCCTTGACTTCGAGCGCGGCATTCGAGACTGCGCAAGCAAGTCCGGCCCGGTGAACCGCAGGCAAGTCATTTAAGTCATCGCCGATATAGGCGATTTCCGCCAACGGAATCTTGCATTCCTGTGCAATCTCCTCAAGCGCCGCCGCCTTATCGATAGCGCCCTGACGAACGATCGAGATTGACAATTCAGCAGCTCGTTTCGCGACAATCTCACTTTGCCGTCCGGTAATGATCGCGGTCTTCAGACCGGCCTTCGCAGCAGCAGCCAAGCCCAGTCCGTCCTGACTGTTGAACGCCTTAAAGACCTCACCGCTTGCGCCGATGAAAATCCGGCCGTCCGTCAAAACGCCGTCCACATCCATGACCAGCATCCGTATCCGTCTAACCCGTTCTCTTCTATCCATCTCACACCACTCCTTGTCTAAGTAAATCCGTCAAATGCAGAAGACCGATCGCCTTGCCGTCACCGTCCACCACCGGTAATACCGTGATCGGACGCGGCTGGTTCTTTTCCATGATATGAAGCGCCTGCGCGGCCAGTTTTTCCTGGCTGATCGTCTTCGGCGTCTTCGTCATCAGCGTCGTGACATTTTCATCGAGGAAGCTGTGCCCTTTTTCCAGACCGCGCCGGATGTCGCCGTCGGTGATCAAACCCAGCAGACGGCCTTCCCCGTCAATGACCGACGTCGCACCGAGCCCTTTGCCGGTGATCACGAAGAGCGCTTCTTTGACCGTCTTGTCCTGCGTGATCAATGGATTGCTCTCACCGCCATGCATCACATTTTCGACCGTGAGCAGCAGCTTGCGTCCGAGCGCGCCGCCCGGGTGGAAGAGTGCGAAGTCCTGCGAAGTGAATTTTCGTTCGGAAAGCAGCGCCACCGCCAGCGCGTCGCCCATCGCGAGCGTCGCGGTCGTGCTGCTGGTCGGCGCCAGTCCGAGCGGACAGGCTTCTTTTTCGATCGCCACTTCCAGCACGATGTCGGCATTGCGCCCCATCGTCGAGTCCGTTCTGCCGCAGATCACGATGATCTTTGCACCGATCCGGCGCAGCGCCGGGAAGATGCTGACCACTTCCTGCGTCTCACCGCTGTAGGAGATCGCCAGCACGACATCTTCGCTGGTCACCATGCCCAGATCGCCGTGGATTCCCTCCGCCGGATGCAGGAAGAACGACGGCGTTCCGGTGCTGGCCAGCGTAGCGGCGATCTTCTTGCCGATATGCCCCGACTTACCCATGCCGGTGACGACGACGCGCCCCTGACAGCCGAGCATCATCACGACCGACTCGCTGAATTGCCCGTTCAGCGTGGGAATCAGGTCCAGGATCGCTTTCGCTTCCATTTCCAATACATTCTTCGCCTGTTCCAGTATCATAGCTAAACCTCCTTGACGAAATAAACCTCTTACCCTTACGATTCCAACTGAATTTCAAACCACAAAGACTCAAAGTTCACAAAGAAGATCGAAGTCGTTTTCAGGTTGCAGATTATTATCTGCAACTTATAAAGAACACAAAGCTCTAAACTTCTTCCCCCTCTTATTTGCGGCAGATATTATCTGTCGCCTACCCCACTTCATCTTAGTGCCCTTTGTGCCTTTGTGGTTACATTACATAACCTAATTCTATGATTCTATTTATGCTTGCGCGCGATGGCATCGATCGCCTGCACGTCTTTAAGCAGTTCTTCCAGTTGCTCTATATAGAGCATGTTCGGACCGTCGGACAAGGCCTCCGGCGGATTGTCGTGCACCTCGGTGAAGAGCACGTCGACGCCGGTCGCGACTGCGGCTCGCGTCAGATACGGTACGAATTCGCGCTGACCGCTCGAGGTGGCGCCGGCGCCGCCCGGCAGCTGCACGCAATGCGTCGCGTCAAACACCACCGGATAACCAAGACCGCGCATGATCGCGAGGGAACGCATATCGGTGACCAGGTTGTTATAGCCAAAGCTCGCGCCGCGTTCAGTCAGAAGGATGTTCTCATTACCCGCTTCGCGGATCTTGTCTACTACATTTTTCATATCCCAGGGCGCGAGAAACTGCCCCTTCTTCACATTAACGACTTTTCCGGTCAGCGCCGCCTGATGAACCAGGTCGGTCTGACGGCAGAGAAAAGCCGGAATTTGCAAAATATCGAGCACGTCTTTCGCCGCGTCGATCTGCGTCACGTCATGAATGTCACTGACGATCGGCACCTTAAGTTCCTCTTTGATTGCAGCCAGGATGCGCAGGCCTTCTTCCAGGCCCGGTCCGCGAAAGGATTGATAAGAAGAACGGTTCGCCTTGTCAAAAGAGGCTTTGAATATATAAGGCACGCCCAGTTTCGCGGCGATCGCCTTGATTTCCCGGCCGATGCGCAGCGTACGTTCCATGCCTTCAATTACGCAGGGTCCGGCGATCAATGCGATCGGATTCTTGCCGCCGACGCTAATCGGTCCAATATTTACAGTATTCATTGCGACACTTCCTTTTTCCTGTAATGTACTACGTTAAAGCGGATTCAACACGAAGAATCGAAGAACGAAAGAGGGGACAATTTTATTCGTATAAAAAAGAACATCTTCCTCTCTTTATTTTCTCTTCCCTTCTTCGTGTTGAAACCCCCGTCATATTATCGATTATCCTGCAGCAATGCATTTACCGCAGCCAGGTCTTCCGGCGTATCAACGCCGATGAATTTCGCCTCGGTCGTCAGCACTTTGATGCGGTAGCCGTTCTCGAGTGCCCGCAATTGTTCGAGCGATTCGGTCTGTTCAAGCGGCGTCGGCGGCAGTGCGGCATAGTGTAGGAGGAATTCGCGCCGGTACGCATAGACGCCGACGTGTTTATAAACAGGTTGCCCTGTCTTATTCCGCGGGTACGGCAGTACCGAGCGGGAAAAGTACAGAGCGTAGTCATTTTGATCGGTGACGACTTTGACGGCGTTCGGATTGTCATATTCCTCTTCTGCCATCCGCGTTTTCATCGTCGCCATATGTAGTTCCGGTTCGCGGCGAAACGCGTCTGCCAGCGCATCGATAATCTCCGGTGCCAGCATCGGTTCGTCGCCTTGGACATTGACCACGACATCGATGTCATTGCGTTTGGCCAGCACTTCGGCCAGACGATCCGTACCTGTCGGATGCTCGGACGAGGTCAGTACGACGCGGCCGCCGAACTTTTTCACTGCGGCTTCCACCTCGGGGTGGTCGGTCGCAACCAGGACTTCATCCGGCGCACTCGCCAGACAGGCCCGCTCATAAACATGCTGAATCATCGGTTTGCCGGCGATGTCCGCCAGCGGCTTTCCTGGCAGACGCGTCGATGCATAACGCGCCGGAATCACGCAAAGAATCTTCATCTTTCGCCTCTTTTCCTGTCTTCGGCCATCCGGCCGATCATTGTCATGAAATCCTCATAGCCTTCCATGAAGCGAACCTCGATGCCAAGTACGTAAACCGGCAGCGGACGCTGCGAGTGGATGAACTCCGCCGGAATCTTGACCGCATCCTTCTCGGTCGTGATCAGCGCGACCGCGCCTTTATCGACAGCCTGTTCCATAATGTACTGCATTTCCGCCATCGTATAGACATGATGATCCGGGTAACGAATCGCACAAACTTCACTCGCGCCGATATCGGTGATCGTCTGTTCAAAGGAAGACGGGTTACCGATGCCGGAAAACGCCATGACGATCTTATCTTTGATCGTAGCCAGATCGACCGGATTGCTGCGAAAATCGCCGTACCAGTCGACCACCTCGACGAAACATTTCGGTTTGTGCACGCTTTCGACGACCAGCGCCGCCGGATTGTATTGCGCCGCGGTCTCGCGGATGTGACCGCGCGCGTCGTCGCTCGACTGATCGACCTTCGTCAGCAGAAAGACCTGCGCCCGGTCAAGATTTTCGAGCGGTTCGCGCAGCGTGCCGCGCGGCAGGATGTAATTGTTGCCGAAGACGTTCAGCGCATCAATTAACACGATGTCGAGATCGCGTTCCAGTTGCCAGTGTTGGTACGCGTCATCGAGGATGATGACGTCGGCATTAAAACGCGCCACTGCGTATTCGCCGGTTTCGGTGCGATTGCGCCCGATGATCACCGGCACTCCGGGCAAACTTTTGGCCAGCAGATAGGCCTCGTCGCCCGCCTCGCTAACCGACATATAGATCTTGCGCCCGTCTGAAACGACGCCGACATTCCCTTTCCATCCCGCACGATAACCGCGATTCAAAATGACAACGCGATATCCCATGTCGCGGATGATCGCGGCCAAACGCTGCGCAGTCGGCGTCTTGCCGGTGCCGCCCACCGTGATATTGCCCAGACTAATCACTTTACATGCGAGGCGGCGCCGCTTGAAAAAACCAATTCGATATAAAGCCAATGCCAAGCTTACGCTCCAGGCGTATAACACGGACATGCCATGCAAAACACCCAGCAGCATCTTCGCTCCCGGGCCGCTTTTTTCACCATGTACCAATTGATATAGATAATTTTTGATCGCTTCCATCTGGCGCATCAAAGTTCCGCCTTTGTTTATAAATTTAGGAATTTTTGCCTTCCTTGGCTTCCATTATTTCCTGTAAATGTTCGACGCTTTTTTCCGCTGCGCCGCGGTTCTCGCCGATGATTTTCATCGTTTCGGCCGCCATCGTCTCGCGCAGCGCCGGATCTTTCAAAAGCTCCAGCATCCGCTGCGCCAATTCCGCGCCGTCATAAACGGTGACGCAGGCTTTGCGTCCGGAAAAGAGCGCATAACTGTCTTTAAAGTTGAACATATGCGGTCCGACCAGAATCGGCTTGCCGTGCGCGGCCGGTTCGAGAATATTATGCCCGCCGTGCGAGACCAGACTGCCGCCGACATAGACGATCTCACCGAGGCTATAGACCTTACCCAGTTCGCCGATCGTATCGAGTACAACGACATCGACGACCCTGTCTTTCGCCAACACGGTTCGCTTGTCCGCGCTAAAGCCCATTTCACGCGCCATCTGCACCACTTCGCCGGCGCGCATGATATCGCGCGGCGCTAAAATGATTCCCGCATGCAGAAATTCTTTTTTCACCTGCTGAAAAGCCTTGAGCAACAGCTCTTCTTCGCCCTTATGCGTGCTGCCTGCCACCACGACCGGTCCGAGCGTATCAAGGCCTAATTCCTCTTCGAGCGCCAGTTTTTCTTCCGGCAACGCTTCGGTATACGTTTGATCGAATTTGGTATTGCCCGTTACGAATACCTTGCGCGGATCGGCGCCCAAGCGGATGATGTATTGCGCATCAATTGTCGACTGCATGCAAAAACGATCCACCGTGTCGAGCATCTGCTGTAGCAGGCCGCCCAAATAGCGATAGCGTCCAACGCTCCGATCGCTGATCCGGCCATTGACCATCAGCACCGGAATGTTTTGTTGCCGCACGCTATAGAGAAAGTTCGGCCACAATTCCGTCTCCACCAATAAAAAGGCAGCCGGCAAAATTGCTTTCACCACTCTGCGGCTCAGCCACGGCAGATCGAGCGGAAAGAAGATGATGCTGTCCGCCGGAACGATTCGTTTGGCCATCGCATAGCCGCTGGCTGTAACGACGGAAACGAGAATCGGGCGCGTCGGATACTGGCGACGTATTTCTTTGACGATCGGACTGGCTGCGACAATCTCGCCTACCGATGCGGCATGCAGCCAAATGCACTGTTTTCCGGCAACCGGCGCCAAATCCGTCTGCGGCAAAAAACCAAAACTTTGCTTTAAACGCCGCCCGAAGCCCGTTTCCCGAAACAACCGGAATAACAAGACCGGGATGGATACGAGCAACAAGATGCCGACCAGCAGATTATATAAAATATGCATTCTGTACCTTACCCCGTTACTGTCTTATTTTTCTTCGCTCTGTGCTTTGAACTGAACCTGATGCAGATTCGTGTATACGCCGCCGGCTGCAAGGAGTTCTTTATGCGTGCCTTTTTCCACCAGCCTGCCTTTTTCCATGACGACGATCTGGTCGGCGCGCTGCACGGTGGAGAGACGATGTGCGATGACAAACGATGTTCGTCCGACCATCAGTTTATCGAGCGCTTCCTGCACCAGTTTTTCACTTTCGGTGTCGAGCGCGGAGGTCGCCTCGTCCAAAATCAAAATGCGCGGGTTCTTCAATATCGCGCGCGCGATGGAAATGCGCTGACGCTGTCCGCCCGATAATTTCGAGCCGCGCTCGCCGATCTGCGTCTGATAGCCTTCCGTCATTTCACGGATGAATTCGTGCGCATTCGCTGCCTTGGCGGCGGCGATCACTTCCTCTTCCTGCGCATCGAGACGTCCGTATAAAATATTCTCATAGACGGTGCCGTTGAAGAGCACCGTTTCCTGCGGCACGATGCCGATCTGTTCGCGCAGCGAAGCGAGCGTCACCGTCCGGATATCGGTTCCGTCAATTGTGATGCGTCCCGCCGTCGGGTCGTAAAAACGCGGAATCAGATTAACCAGCGTCGTCTTGCCAGCCCCGCTCGGCCCGACGATCGCGACCATCTGACCGGCCTGCGCCGTCAGATTCAGTTCGCGAAGCGCCGCTTCGCCGGTCTGATAGGCAAACGTCAAAGCATGAAACGTCACTTCGCCGACTGCGCTAGGAAGCACGCTCGCGTTTGGCGCGTCTTCAATCTCCGGCTTCGTATCGAGGACTGAGAAGACGCGATCGGCGGCCGCCAAAGCCCGTTGGATATTGCCGTAAACGCGGCTCAAACGCTTGATCGGGTTCGAAAGATTGACGACATAAGTCAAAAACGCGATCATCTCGCCGGTCGTCAGACGGTTCTCGATCACTTCCTTGCCGCCATACCAGATAATGATCGTCACGCCGATCGCAGCGAGAAATTCGATGACCGGCGTCAGCGTCGCCATGATCTGCGAATTCTTCATATTGGCGCGGAAATTATGATAATTCTCCATATTAAAACGGCTGATCGCAAGATCTTCGCGTGCAAACGATTTGATGACGCGGATCGCCGAAATGCTTTCCTGCAAAACCGAGGTGATATCGGCCGCCCGTTCCTGCACCTTGCGGCTCGAATTGCGCAGTTTGCCGCCGAAAACCTTGATCGCCTGCGCAATGAGAGGCAACGTGATCAGCGTCAGCAGCGACAGTTTCCAATCGAGATAGAACATGAAGACCAAAGAACCGATCAGAATCGAGCCTTCGGTAACCAGTTCGATCATATTGTCGACGATGCCTGCCTGCACCGCAGCCACATCATTCGTCACATAACTCATCAATTCACCGGTCTGGCGCTGTTCATAAAAAGACAGCGACAAACTTTGCAAGTGACGATATAACTTTTCCCGTAGATCGATAATCACTTTTTGACCGATATAGGACATCAGATAGGTTTGTCCATAAAAAAAGATGCCTCGCAAGAAAAAGACCACGATGATGCAGAGCGCGATCGTGTTCAGTTTCGTCATATCCTTGCTGACCAGAACCTTGTCGATGACGTCCTTCAGTATCCATGGTACATACAGGTTCGCTCCGGCAGCCATGATGATGCAGACGATGGCAACGGCCAAACGAAAATAATACGGTTTAATATATGCCAATAAACGCAAATAGGTTGCCATATCGATCCTCCATCAGCGGCCCTCGGCCACTGCTGCTATTTCCTCCGCCACACGTTTGACGGCGCCGGGTTCGCCCAGCTTATCTCGAACCTCCGCCATGTCCTGCGCCAAGCGCCGGCGGTTTTCAGGCTGTAACATTTTGTTGATTTCTTGCGCGATAACGGATCCGCAGACCGCTTCCTGCAACAGTTCCGGAATTACCTTGCGCCCGGCCACGATATTAGGCAGACTAATATGGGGAATTCGCACCAGGCGTTTCCCCAACCAATACGTAACCGTCGCCATCTTGTAGATCACAACGCACGGTAAACCGAGCAGCGCCGCTTCCAACGTAACCGTGCCCGAAGCCGCAATCGCAGCATCCGCCATCTTCATTAAATCATAAGTGCGCCCGTCTGTCAAAGTCACCGCGATGCTTCGCCCCTCTAACTGCGACTCGAGCATCGCACGTGGAATCGTCGGCGCCACCGGCAAAAAGAAGCGGCAGTTGCCCGGGCGGCGCTGCAATTCCTCTGCCGCATCGAGCATCGACGGTAAAAGTTTTTCGATTTCCTGTTTGCGGCTGCCGGGCAGCAGAAGGATTGCGGTTTCCGCTTCGTCGACTCCATATTCAAAGCGGATGGATTCCCGGCTTCGCTCCGTCTTAACAATATCAAGCAGCGGATGACCGACAAACGTCACCTGCGCGCCCGCCTTCCGGTACGCTTCGGCTTCAAAGGGAAAAATCGCCGCAACGCGCGACGCCAACTCCGCAACTTCCTTCGCCCGGCCTGCACCCCAGGCCCATACCGAAGGACTAATATAGAAGACAACCGGAATGCCCAGCTGTTTGGCGATTTTGGCCAAACGGACATTGAAGCCGGGATAATCAATGACGACCAGCACATCGGGACGTCGCTTTTGCATCGCCCGTTTCAAGAGAGCGCGCACGCGAAACAGTTTCGGCAGGTTGCGCAGCACTTCCACCAGACCCATGACGCCAAGATCCGCTATATCGTAGAGAATCTCGACGCCCGCTTGCGCCATCGCGCTTCCCCCCATACCGAACACTTCGACGCTCGGCGCGATTTCTTTCAACGCGGCCGCTACGCTGGCGCCATGCAAATCGCCGGACGCTTCGCCGGCCGATATCATAATCTTCATCGATTTCACCTCTTTTTTATTGGCTCTTGGCTCTTGGCTCTTGGCTCTTGGCTCTTGGCTCTTGGCTCTTGGCTCTTGGCTCTTGGCTCTTCAAACATTGTAACAGTTCCATCAGCCACTCTCCCGTTAGAAGAAACAGAAGGCAGGTTTGCAACCTGCCGTCTTGTTATTGCTCATTTATCGCAACAATCGTTATATCATTTTCCGCTGCCAGTTTCAGTACTGTCGGACGATCGACCAACAGGGTATGCCTGGCCTCCAACGCCAGACTCTTAGCGCCCGCTTCGATCATCGCCTTTAGCGTCGCCGGACCGATTGCCGGTATGTCGAACCGATTGTCCTGCTGCGGTTTGGCGACTTTGACGACGGTCACCGCGCCACGACCCAAGCTGCCGCCGCGCCGAATGCAGACATCGGTTCCCTCGATCGCTTCAACCGCCAGAACCGCCGCATCTTTGACGACGACAGTCTGTCCGATATCGAGTCCGCCGATCGCCTTGGCCATCCGAAAGCCATACTTCATATCGGCCAGCTCCGCTTCGCTCGGCTGACGCTCGGTCAGTACGCCGGGTTCCGGCATCAACGGTTTCAGCAGCGCCGTCTGGTCGAGAACGCCGATCCCCTCCAGCGCCAGTCGTTTCACAAAGCCCAGCATGATCGTATCATCATTGTGATCCGGCAACAACGCAAGCAACGCCTGCATTTCCTGATCCAATTCCACCGCACCGGAAAACATCAATTCTTTCGTAACTTTGCCAAGCATCGTCACTTGCGTGACTTCATTGCTTTTCATATAATCAATGATCTTGCGCAACTGGCCGACGCCGATCGCAACATAACGCTGCGCGCTTTGCGCAAGTTCCTCGTCTACGCCCGGCACGACGCCGACCGCAATGACCTTTGTTCCCATCGCCTGCGCCGCTTTGGCAAATTCAACCGGCAGTCTGCCGACCCCGGCCAATAATCCAATCGTATTCATTCGCTGATCTCCTCCACCGAAAAACGTTCCACACGAAGAAGTTTATTTTGAACCACAAGTACCTAACGGTACCACAGAAGCCGCCATGCGCCTTAGTCGTTTAAAACGGCTACATCGCGCAGCGATTTCTGTGGCGGCTACGCCGCCTGTGGTTCAAATCGTTTCTTCGTTTCCTTTATGTCAGCACTCACGCCACTCATTTCTTCATATTAAAAAGCAGTTATTCGCTCTTTATTCTTCGCCGTCTTTGCGGCCACGGCAGATGCCGCGTTCCGCATTGCGCAAAAAGCGCAGAAAATGTTCCACTTCTTCACAGGAATCGAGTTCCTGTTCCATCATCGCGATCGCTTCCGGCAAGCGAAGACCAGAGCGGTATAAGATCCGATACGCCTTCTTCATGCTGCGACGCGCCGCTTCATTCATACCGGAGCGCGACATGCCGACATTGTTAAGACCGGCCACTCTTGCCGGACGGCCATCGACAATAATGAACGGAGGCACGTCCTGTACGACTTTGGACGCTCCGCCAATCATCGCATTGCGCCCGATCTTGACGAATTGATGTACGCCGGCCAAACCGCCGATCACCGCGCGGTCTTCGAGCACAACATGCCCTGCCAGGGTTGCCGCGTTGGACATGATGACATGATTGCCGACAACGCAATTATGCGCCACATGCGTATAGGCCATCATCAGGCAGTGCGAACCGATGCGGGTCTCTTCGCCCTCGCCGGTCGCCCGGTTCACGGTGGCGCACTCTCTGATTTTGGTATGATCGCCGATAAAAACATAACTCTTTTCGCCGGCAAATTTCAAATCCTGCGGATCGCCGCCAATCGTGGCGCCCGGATAAATCACGCAATTTTTGCCGATGCTGGTCCAGCCTTCGATCACGACATGCGCGCTGATCTTCGTTTCATCACCGATCACGACATTTTCACCAATCACTGCGTACGGCCCGATCTCAACATCTTTCCCCAGACGCGCGCCCGGATGAATTACTGCCGTCTCATGTATCTTACGCAGAGTTACCACAACCTTTTCCGGTTTCATCTGCTTTTCATCTCCTCATACTACATATCTATTCGCATCTACTTATTATAGTCCGACTATACAGTCTAACTCTGACAAGATAAATTGCGTCAAAAATCGGTTTCTTTGCGCAATAACTCTGCTTTTCAGCAATTTAATGCAACAATCGACCCATTTACTCTTTTTTTGTCGCCAGTGCAAAGAGAAATTCGCCTTGGGCAGCCAACTGGTCTTCCACAAAGGCCTGCGCAAACACTTTGCCGATCGCGCCTTTCAGTTTCGTCACTTCCGCCACCATGCGCACCTGGTCGCCAGGCACGACGGGACGGCGAAACTTCGCATTGTCAATGCCGGCAAACAACGCCAGTTTGCCGCGGTTTTCATCCGGATAGAGCATCGCGACGCCGCCGACCTGCGCCATCGCTTCGAGCAGCAACACGCCCGGCATGACCGGGTGGCCGGGAAAATGTCCCTGAAAAAACTCTTCATTCACGGTAACGTTCTTTATGCCGACCGCCCGTTTGAGCGGTTCCAATTCGACAATCCGATCCACCAGCAAAAAAGGATAGCGGTGGGGTAGTATTTCTTGAATCTCTGTTACTGACAGCATATCAATCACTCCTGTCTTTCGTTTATTCTTCTTCCGGTTCGATCGCGCTCAACTGTTTGGCCAGCGCGGTATTCAGCGCATGGCTCGATTTAACCGCGATCACATGACCGTGTACAATGCCGGCCAGCGCCAAATCGCCGATGACGTCGAGCACCTTGTGGCGAACCAGTTCATCCGCAAAGCGCGGTTCGTTGACCGGTCCCGCCGCATCATAAACCACGGCGTTTTCCAGACTGCCGCCCAGTGCAAGCCCTTTGGCCTGCAGCGCTTCGATCTCATGCAAAAAGCCGATCGTGCGCGCTTTTGCAATCTCTGCGACAAAACTTTCCGGCGTGATGACGCAGTCGCTGTACTGTACGCCCAAAAACGGATGCGGATTCACGGAAGTGAAACTGATGCGCAACCCGTCGTAAGGCAGTACCGCAATGAATTTATCTTCGTCGCGTACAATATATTCTTTTTTCACACGGCGGACGAGTCGGCTCCTATTTTGCGCCTTGCGTCCGGCCTGTTCCAACAGCTGCCAGAAAACGATCGCGCTGCCGTCAGCGACCGGGGGTTCCGGCGACGAAATATCGACGCGACAATTATCGATGCCAAACACGCGCAGCGCGGCCAGCAAATGTTCTACCGTAAAAACCTTGGCGGTTCCATTTTCCAGTGTCGTCGCCCGCATCGTATCAGTCACCTGCGCCGCCGCTGCGTTAACGCAAGGCAAGCCAGGCAGATCGGTGCGGCAAAATACGATCCCGCTCTCTTCCGGCGCGGGATGCAGTTCAATGGTCACCGGCTGGCCAGAATGCAAGCCGATGCCTGTATAAGAAATGTGATTTGCGATTGTTTGCTGCATGGGAATCCTCCTGCGGTAGTAACCTTTATCATTCTATACAATTCCCTGCCGCCGCGCAATCTTTTTTACTGCATTATTTCGTGCTTCCAGCGATTATGCAGCCAAAACCAGTCCTGCGGATAGGTTCTGATATGCGTTTCGATGATCTGCGTCAATTCCTGCGTCACACGCTGAATATCCGCTTCGCGGTCCTCGGACCACGTTGGATAAATCGGTGCATGAATAATCGCTTCGTGCTGTCCCTCCCCGAGATCCGTTATGAAGGCCGGAACGATCGGCACTTTTCGCATCCGCGCCAATGCAGCCGCTCCCGGCGGCGCAGAAACGGTCCGACCGAAAAACTCTACGAGATTCTCATCGCGATTGCCGTCCTGATCCATCAGCAGCCCAATGATTTTCCCTTCTCCAAGCAGCCGAACCATATCGCGCACGCCCGTTTTATAGGCAACATGCATGCCTGCACGGCTACGATATTCATTGATGAAGCGATCCATATCGCCATTCGTCTGTTTTTGCACAACAGCCACCAGCGGAAAACCATGCATCGCCAAAGCAGCCCCCAACAATTCCCAATTCCCCGTATGCGCCGTTGCCAATACGCACCCCGCGCCCCCCTGCAGCGCATCGCGCAAATTTTGCGCGCCGTTAATTTTCAAACGTTTTTCCAATTCATTTTTTTCCAGCACCGGCAACTCCAACATTTCCATGAACATCGGACCGAAACGGCGCACACTCTTTTCAAAAATAGTATTGGCCGTCCGATCATCAACCTTCAGACTACAGCTAATATTTTTCAGCGCCATATTACGCCGCCAGACGGGAATCAAGTACAATAGCAGCTTTGCAATAAAAGAGCCTATACTTAACCTTATTCTTAGCGGCAAACTATTGGTCATTATGCTTATCCCTTTTGCCAGCCAATATAACATACTTCTCTCTCCTCTACCAATTCAACATTACACCGCCATACCAATTTCCCTGTCCATACGCAATTTGGCTCTGCCAGCCGTTTTGCCAGACAGCCCGTAAACCATACTGCAGCCCATGTCCGTCAAAATCGGCGACCACGCGAAGAGTCGGCTGGGCATTTGACGCCTTGTCTTTGCTAAAATGCGGCGGGTTCAGCACTTTTTCAATGCCGCCAAAGACGCCGTCAAAACGTCCGCTGCCCACGCCAAGATGCAGTCGGTAACCGCCCGGGAGAAACTTACTGGCGACGCCATAGAGCGATCCGCCGCTTTCAGCACCGACCGCCACGCCTGGCGTCAAGACGCTTTCCGGCTTTAGCGACAGCTTTACGCTGTTTTCTTCTTGCAAAGCCTGCCCCTCTGCAAAGCGCCAGGCATGCGCAATTTCCCAGCCGCCCGGCAAACCGACGGCAACGCTTTGTCTGCGCCACTCGCGACCGTAAAAGAGGCCAAGCTCGCCTTTGCCGTTCGCCAACACATCCGCCGACGGCGACTCCAGCATCCCCGTGCCGCCATGCAGCGTCGGCGCAGCGATTGCAGCGGTCGGCAGCAGAAAAAAACTTATGATCATAGCATATATAGCTGCTTTATTTTTCATCGTCGCTCCTTTCTGACATGGGATACTTCTTTGCTTTGACCGTCGCCTACTATTAAAGTAAGGCCAACCTCAGTTGGCCTTACTTGTCACTTACTTTTTCTCTAACAATGCGAGTCTGGCCTCCAGATCGCGCAGCTTTTTCAGCGTATCGGGCAGGCGCTTCATCGCCGCTTCGGAACGCAGCCACTCTTTATGCGGTCTGGCAGGAAAGCCGGCGCAAAACGAACCGGACGGGATATCGCCGATCGGCGCCGATCGCGCAGCGAACACGCAATTGTCTCCGATCGTCAAATGGCCCGCGCTGCCGGACTGTCCGGCAAACGTAACATGATTGCCGACTTTGGCACTGCCGGCGATTCCGGTCTGCGCCACCAAAAAGCAATCTTCGCCAATGACGACATTATGCGCCAGATGCACCAGATTATCGATCTTCGAACCGCGTCCGACGATCGTACTGCCGGTAGTGGCTCTGTCAATCGTCGTATTCGCGCCGATTTCAACATCGTCCGCCACAATCACATTGCCGACCTGCGGCACTTTCTCGTGTTTGCCGCCGACCGTGATGAAACCGAAACCGTCGCTGCCGATCACCGCACCGCTGTGCAGGATGACCCGATCGCCAATCCTGCACTGCTGCAAAACCGTCACGTTAGGCTGGAGCGTACAGTCGCTTCCGACAAGAACATCTTGCCCCACATAGCAGCCCGGGTAAAGCACTGTGTTATCGCCGATCCGCGCTCCGGCAGCGATGACGACATGCGCCATCACAGCGACGTTCGCGCCAAGCACCGCAGTCTCATCGACCACGGCCGTCGCATGGACGCCTCTTTCCACACTGAGCGGCGGAGTAAACAGCTTCAACAAGGCTGTAAACGCCAGACGCGGATTGGCGACGCGAACGGCAGGTTTTGCAAAGTCGCTGACGTCGGATGCGACAAGCACCGCCCATGCGTTCGACTGCGCCGCCTTATCCAGATGCGGCGCTACGGCGAACGTAATGTCGCCCGCGCCGGCATCGCCGATATTCGTCGCTCCGCTTATGACGAGATCGCCGCAGTCACCAAGCAGTTCGCCATTTACCAATTGAGCGATCTCGCGTAATGTCTTTTCCACCTTGGTTCCCCCTGGCTATTGCAGTTTTTTCAACACTTCATCGGTTACGTCAACGCCGCCGGTGGCAACGCCGCCTTTATGCAGGATCACGCCCAACTTTTTGTCTTTTGCCACTTCTTCCATCGCTTTGTTCAAGCTGGTATCGAACTGACCTTTTACATCCTGCTGCAGTTTGACAAACTCGCCATATGCCTGTTCCTGACGTTTTTGAAATTCTTCCGGGCTCAGGCTGGCTTTTTCTTTATTCAGCCCTTCTTCCAGCGCCGTTCCTTTTGTCTTCAATTGTTCCTGCAGATCTTTGACCTTCGGGCTGTCCGTCATGACCTTGTTCATGTCAACGACGCCGACCGTCGCCGCGCCGCTGCAACCGCCTAATAATCCCATGACCAATACCATCAAAACCACTAAACCGATCCGTTTCATTCGAGTGCCTCCCTTATTGTTTTGCCATTTCGGCTATTATGCTGTCCGTCATATCGAGCGCGCTGACATTGACGCCGACAAAATTCTGGCTGAACACGACCGCGATGTCTTGTTTTTCTGCCGCCTTTGCCGCCGCCGCTTCAATCTCGCGCCGCATCCGGTTTTCGAGTTCGCTTAGTTCTTTCTCCAGTGCGTTCAATTCCTGCAGCGCCGCATTGTCTTTCCCGGGCCGCGCGCTTTGGGGCAACGTTTGCGCTTCGCTCGTCTGCGACCTGTTTTCCTGAAGGTGCACTGCATCGCTTTCCTGCCTTGCCTGCCGCTCCAGCGCCGCCAATTCAGCAATGATCCTGTTTTGCAGCGTCTGTTCCCGTACCTTTAATTTAGCGGCCCGCTCCTGCTTCAGCGCATTTACAGCCTCTTCGTTCGCCGCCGCTTCGGCGGCGCTGAGCGCAAGCGAATTCGCGCGCAGCGCCAGATTAAAGAAACTGGCTTCCATTTCTTTGTCGAGTTCCGTCTGATATGCTTTATATTCGCTCTCGAACTGCGCCAAAAGTTGCCGTCTTCTCTCTTCGATCCTGCGCTGCCAGTCCGCTGCCAGAAGCGCCGCTTTGGCTTCGCCGCTGCCATCAGGTAAAGACGCTGAAAGCGGTGAAGCCTCAACTAAAGCAGGCGGCAGATTGCCAAGCGCTTCCGCCGCCCAGCGTTTGCCCTCCAGCAACTGTTTTTTCTTCGCATAGCTTTCATAAAGCGGATGCGCCTGCAGCAGCGCCGCCGAATCGGCAACCCCGATCCGCGGCGCAGGAGAGCCTTCCTGCTTGCCGCAGCCCGGCAGAAGAAGAAGGGGCAGCAGTAGCAAGAACAGGCACTGTGCAATCCGTCTTAGCTTAATCTTCCTCGCCTCCTTTAGCTGCGGCAGTCTAGAAAAGAGACCGGGCGGGTCTTTCACCGCCCGGCCCTACATCTGATTCTTCTGTGCAGGCTTCTTATTTACCTGTGATCTTTTTCAGCACTTCTTCGGTGATATCCTGGCCGCCGTAAATGACGTTGCTTTTATCCACAACTACGGTCAGACCTTTTGCATCGGAAACTCCTTTGATCGCGCCATCGATCTTGTCATATACCGGCGCTACCAGTTCCTGATGCTTTGCTTGCAGACGCTGTTGAATCTGCTGATAGTATTCCTGTTTTTCCTTGTCGCTCATCGTAGCGCTTTTTGCTTCAAAATCTTTTTTCGCTTGCTCGACTTCGGCTTTCATCGCTTCGTCTGCTTTAGCCATATCCGGATGCTGTTGTACCAGCATCTGATAGTTGACTACGCCGACGCTCGAATTGCTGCCGGCCGCTGCCGCATAACCGGTTCCGCTTTGCGAAAGGGCCAGGCCGACAATACCCAAAACAAAGAACATCGCTACTGCTAACGACACCATTTTAACTTGCTTCTTATCAATTTTCATCATCTCAAATACTCCTTCTTTCCTAACCGAATTTCTTTTTTCATTATAACAGGCGTGTTTTGGCAATTCAAGGCTTTTATAAGACGCCAATCAGCCTGAGCCAATTCTCCTGCTTAGTGAACACATATTCAACACTTAGAAATTCATGCACACGGTAACGCAAACCGATTTCACTTTCGCTCGTTTTCGGATAACGTTCGAGATGAAGCTGCCAGTCAGTTGCAATTTTCTGGTGCAGCCATAGTTTAGCTTGACGGTCAGAAAAAAGATACTGTACGCCAACATCCGTATCTTTTCCAAAATGTCGCCCTAAGCCAAGGCTGAATTTCCAGGTGAAATTTTTCGGATAGACATCCGTCTCAAAAAACACTTCATCTTTTGTAGAAAGCATCCTGCCAATATGAAGTCGCGCCGAAGCCTCCCCCTCTTTGCGCCCCACATCCAGATATCCTTCGGCATTGATTTTGTATCCCTCAGCAGTCACCAGCAAAAACACTTCCGCAACAGGATCCGCTCTCCACTCTAACCGGTAGCGTAAATCATATCTTTTAGTAAGCGGCGACGCTTTTGCTTTGTTCAACAGTCTTTGCGTAAAAAAGCTTTTATGGCGATCCACCCAAGTTGCCGGCAAACTTCGCCAAGAAGTAATCTCTTCTGTCATTTCTTTTTTCAAATCTAACAAAAGCAAGTTCGGCAGATTTTCCGTCTGCAATTTTACCCGGCTGTCATAAATCAACGGGCCTTTAGGAAGCAGCGTCAGTTTGACAACACTACTTACGCCTGTGCTCAAATCGATATTCACATCATATTCCGGCAACTGCAAGACAAGACGCTCGCGCAATTCCGTCTTCGCGACGCCAAGCGCCCACTCCTCACTGTCGACCGGCAATCCAAGGAACAAATTTGAAATAATTTCGCGTACGCCACCAAGATCTTTTTCAATCAACGGTTGGCAAAACAGCGGAACATTTCCATACTCGACCTGAACTTCCACATTTTCGACCAGGTCACCCCATGGCGTCACTTGCATCGCTACCTGCAACTCTCTGCCTGGCGTGATCTTCACTTGGTCTACCTCATAGCCAAACAACACCCGATTAAACACTTCCTGTAAAATGCGTTCATATTGCACGCTTCGCAACCTGACTTCAGGAAGGTTTTTTCCGTTTAACATTTGCCGGGTTACTGTCGCAAGGCTATTTTCTAAACGAATCTGCAGCGCTGGTGCGATTGGTTTTGGCGAAGCAACGGAAACCGAAATCTGCTCAACTCTTTCAACATCTTGCGCTTGCACAGGAAAAGCAACGCTCATGAGAAAGAACAGCAGCAGTGCTTTTAAGAAAATAGCCACCGCTTCGCCCCACCTTCGTTTAAATAACTCTAGTTTCCCAAAAGCTAAAACTGTGCTCCAAAGCCAAAGGTGGCTCTACCGCCGTCTTTGCCCCAACCATAGTCAAGCTTTACCGGACCGAGAGGCGTACTCATTCGAATACCGCAACCGATTGCCGTCTTTAAGTCTGTCAAACTGTAACCTTCACCGGTCCAGGCATTCCCGACATCGGCAAAAACAACGCCATGGATCTTTTTCATAATCGGCATCCGATATTCAACCGTAGCGGCAAACATTTTATTCCCTTTAAATTGGTCGTCGCGATAGGCTCTAAGATCTGAACCACCCAAAGAAAAGCGTTGGCTGTCAGGCATCGTACCGGTCGCATAACCCATCATCGCGCGAACAGCTATAATATGGTCGCTACCAACATCATAATACTTACGGCCTTCAATCTTAAACTTATTAAAGCTAAAGTCTCCTCCTAAACCTTTGCCGGCAAATTCGCCGCTCACATTCAAATACGATCCTGTTGTAGCATTGAAGACATTATCCCGTGAGTCAAACGTCCTTGCTAAAATAACGCTGCGCGTCTTACCGAAATTATCTTGCAAGTATTGTTGATGCACTGCTGTTCCATCAGAAAAATCTTCACCTGACACATACTTACTGTAGCTATCCTCACGCTGTTTTAACGTTATATAGTACTTCGTATATTCATTAACCGTCCGGCCAAGAGTTACATCAAATCCTTTTCTCTGTCTGTCATATTGCGATCGCCAGTTCGAATCATCATCATAGTCATCGTAGCGACTCGTCATATCATAAACATTGAAGCCGATGGAAGTTTCCTTTTCATCCAACCACGGATGCGTATAGCTAAATTCATAATTGGCGCCGCCTGAATATCCGCCGATTTCTTTATGAATCTTTATGCTGTCGCCGGTACCGCGAAAATTCTTATCGCCCAGCTCAATGATTCCGATCATGCCATCTGAACTACTGTAGCCGCCGCCAAGGGTGAATGTACCTGTTTTCTGTTCAACGACAGTCGTCTCCATCACGACCGCGTTCGGTTCGCGACCGGGAGCCAATTTCATGTTGACGTCTTCAAAAAAACCCAGATTGTAAATTCTTTCCATGCTCCGTTTTGCTTGCTTTGCATTAAACGGTTTGCCGATCTTATTTTTAATTTCCCTGGTAATGACATGCTTTTTTGTTTTTTCATTTCCCTTTACCGTCAGGTCTTCCAATAATCCTTCATTGATGCTAACGGTCAGCGTTCCATCTTTCGCCATATTTACATCACTGATTTTTGCCACGATGTATCCATCCGCCCGATATACTTCCTCTAGAGCCTTGGCATTCATCGCCCACGTTTTAGAATTTAATACAGTCCCGAGAGGCACGGTAACGACATTTTCCAAACGCTTCGTTTCTATCACCGTATTCCCCTTAATGACAACTTGTTTAAGAATTGGATTTTCCATGACCCGGTAAACGACCTGGATTCCTTCCGGCACTTCTTTAAAATCAGCGGTTACATCAAAAAAATAACCCAAGTCGTAAATCGACTGCATATCCTGTTTAACGCGATCGGCAGTCAGTGCTTCGCCAACCTTCAATCGTACCGCATGCATGATCGTGTCGCTCGATACCGACATGTTGCCTTCGATCATCACGGACGTCATCTTTTTCCCCGTGATATTGATCGGAGCCCCCTGCACCGTACTCTCCGCCGCCGGGACCGCTACGACTTCCGCCGCTCCCTGTTCCGGCGTCGCCGCATAACCGACCTGTCCTATCGTGCCCAGCGCCACCGCCATTCCCATTGCCAAATAAGCAGGCCGCCACCGATATTGTTTTCTCTTTTTCATGCATGTCCTCCTTGTCCTAATCCAGCTATTCTTTCGTGTTCTTGGTCTGACTGCGCAGCGACTTTCCCGCCGAGCGAACCAATTTTTGCATTTCATCGGCAGAAACGACTTCGCTCGTCTCCACTGCCTCCAGCGGCGCTTCCGCTTTTACGCTCACAATCGGCTGCGCCGCGCTGGCGGGCGCCTGCGTTTCTGCCTGCGTCGTCAAGACAGGTTCCGGCAACGGCGCAGCAGGCGCGCCCTGCACTTGAACGGCCGGCGACGTCGGCAAGACAACGAGCGCGTCTTTACTGTGTTCCGCAAAAGACCACCAACCATAACCACCGATAATCAGCAGCGTAAGCAGCGCCGCAACGCGTCCGCCCCAACCGTGTAAAACGCTTTTGTCCTTTCGGCCGCTAACGCGTTTCAGTTCCGCCTCTGCCAGCATCAGATGCAATTTCGCTCTGACGCCGTTTTTTTGATCCCATTCATTTTCTGCCCGGTGCAGCCAGCGCTGGGCCGCTTGCAGGCCTTGTTTGAAATCCGCCATATCCTCACCCCGATGTTATTACATTCAGTCATGGCAGTTCTTTTTTCGCAGCGGCTGGTCAACGATTATCCACTGCAGACGCTCTATTTCTCTCAAATTCTTTAAAATTCAAGCTTACTTTACTTCTTTCACCAATGTTGCATCAGACGCGACAGCATGCCGCGCACTCTACGCACGCCCTGTTTTTGCAGGCGGTAGACATGCGACAGGCTCACCTCGAGCAGCTCGGCCATTTCCTGCGGCATGCGATCTTCGAGATAGACGCCGCTCAGCACCGCCTGTTCCTTGGCCGGCAGCCGCGCCACCGCTTCCTGCAGTTGAAGCGCAAGAAAATTCGCTTCCGCCTGTACGGCAATCGCAGGCTCCGCATCGACCAGACGATCCAGCAGATTATAGCCCTGCAATTGCAGTTCATCAGCCGAAACGCCCCGTTCCTGATCTTCCTCTTTAAGGAAATCGATCATGCGGCCGCGAATGCGATGAATCGCATACAGGCTGAAGGCGACGCCGCGCAGATGGTCATAGCCGTCGACCGCTTCCAGTAAGCCGAGCGTGCCTTCCTGGACCGTATCGAGCCAAACTTCTTCGGACAGGTTCCATTTGCTGAGCGCCTTAAAGACCAGCGGTTGGTAATGCTCGACGATCTCTGCGCGCGCAGCCTGATCGCCCTCTTCCTTATAACGTTGCCAGAGAAGGCGTTCTTCTTCCAATTCAAGCAATTTAATGCTATTCAATTCCTTCAGATACTGAC
This sequence comes from Negativicutes bacterium, assembly GCA_963667825.1. Classification (GTDB taxonomy): domain Bacteria; phylum Bacillota; class Negativicutes; order SG130; family SG130; genus Azotosporobacter. Next base: position 1,322,309 of record OY764022.1, read on the forward strand.
TTCGCTTCATATCCTTCTCCCGCCTCAAAACTTGAACCTGGCTTCAAAACCAAGCCACTTGCGCTTTTGTTCGTCCGTTGCCGCAATAACGCTGATCCGTCGCGTCAGGTCATAGCGGAGCGCCGCCTCATAGGCCGAATAACCGATCGCCATATTATAGCTCACGAACAATCGGTCATTGATGTATTTGCCCAGTTGCAAATTGTATACTTCGCGATTATCGGTCGTTGCACCTTCTTTTTCAAAATAAGTCTTGCGCAAAATTTCGCCTTTTGCGCCCTGATTGATGCGGAACTGATCCAGGCCAAAGGCATTGCGCACATTGCCTTCCAGCTGTCCGAGGAATTTGGCCTGCAATCCCGCGTTCAAGAGACCCGAGACTTCATCGAAGCCGCTTCGGTCGCGCATGTCGCCCGTGCGGCCTCCCGCATTCAGCACCGCCATGATCTGCGCCTGGCTTAGCGTCGGCTCGGAGGTCAGTTTGAAATCAAGCGCGCTGACCGGCCCGTTCACCGTGAGATCGACTGCCAACTGCGGCAATTTGGCCTGCGCTTCTAAGCGAATCATTGGTTCGAACGCAAACGGACGGTTGAAGTCGACCGTTCCTTCAAAAATCTTGAATGTGGTGCTCAGATAATTAATCGTGCCGTTCATCACGCGCACCCGCCCGCTTGAAGAAGGCTCTTTCAGCGTTCCGCCAAAGTGAAGTCTCCCGCGCGCCAGGATGTCATAGAAGAGCGGGTGGTAGGCCCTGACCCGGTTGCCGACCGCGATGTTCAGGTCGAGACCCAGATCAAGCTTGCTGGCGCCGAATTCCGGTACGCCCGGAACGGTGATCGTATCCTGTTCAAAGATCAAATCGCCCGCCAGCACGGGTATGCCGCTTTGACCGGGGCGCAGCGTCAGTTCGCCGCGTACTGGTCCGGTGAAGTACGCATGACGGATCAGCGGTGAATTCAGTTTCAAAGCCAGGTCATAATCGCGCCAATGCCAATCCTGCCAGCGCAGGCTCCCATCCAGCGTTACCGTCCCGGTTCCCAGCTTCGCACTGCATTGATTCACCTTGACGACATCGTTTGTGACCGCAATATTCAACACGATATTTTCCAGCGGGTCCTTAAACCCCGCAAGCTTAAGCTTTCCTCCGTTTACGCTCAGCGCGCCGTTCATCTTCGGCGCACGCAGCGTCCCGGTGATCGCAATTTCTCCCTGCGTCTCGCCGTCGCCCCATTCGACGACCTTCGGCGCCAGAAGCGGCAGGATGCTGAGATTGGCATTATCAAGTCGGCAGCGCAGATCCATCTCCGCGCCGTTGTCCGCGCCGCTTCTCCCTTGCGGCGTCAACGCCGCAAGCGGGATGTTGCCGTACGCGCTGGCCCGGTAGATGCCTTTGCGCAGCAAGACCTGATTCACTTGGATATTGCCTTTTTCCAAAATCAACAAGCCGTAGAGGGAATCGAACGAAGCGTCCTTGACGCCGCCGCCGTTGATTTCAAGCGACAGCGCCGCCTGCGGTTCCTGCATTGTACCATCGACCTGCGCCGCAAACTGCAGCTTGCCTTTCAAATCCCAGTCGACCCCGAGCAGCGCCGTTATGATTCCGGCATCGATGCCCTGCCCGCCGATTTCAAGATTCAGCGGGCCGTCAAGCGCAGCCGACCCTTGCGCAGCCAGCGTGCCGCTGCCCTGATGGGCAACCAGTTGGTTGACTTTCAGGACATTATTCTCCAACGCCAGGTTCAGGTCGACGCGTTCGAGCGGATAGTTGCGAACGCTGCCGTTCGTCAGCTGCCCGTCCACCCAGAAATCCGGATGCTTGGCAGGGCCCGCGACGCGGATCTCGCCGGAAAGTCTGCCGCGCAGATCGTCGTTTTTGATCTGAAAGAGCGGCATGATCCGCTCCAGATTCAAGTTTTTCAATTGCAGACTGCCGAAAACCTGCTGCTCTTTAAAGTCGATCCCGCCGCTGAAGACGCCTTGCCCCTCACCCTGCTGGAAGGAAGCATCGCTGATATCGAGTTCGTCGGCGACAATTTTCAGTTTGCCGCTGATATTGCGAATCGTCTCCGTGCCCAGCTGCAGGCGATCCGTTTGGAATTCGCCGCTAAAAACCGGCTGCGCGGTGCTGCCCGTCAGTGTTCCACGACATGTCCCGCTGCCGCTGACCGGATATGGATATTGAAAGGGCAAGCGGGCAAAATCGAGATTGTCCGCCGCTACCGCCAGATTAAGCTCTGCGCCGCGCGTCGCCTGGCCGCTGACCCGGATCCGGGTGTTCAACGAGTCGATTTCGACGCCTTTCAGTTGCAACTCCTGACCGCTAATTGAATAATCCCCTTCCGCACGCGCCACTAGGCGACCGCGAAAACTACCGTCGCTCAGCTTGACGTGACCGCTGCCGTCGGGTCTCGCACGACTGCCGTGCAGAACGATCTCATTATCGATATTGCCGGTAATCTCTTCACCCGGCAATAAAAACTTCACCACATTTTCCGCCCTTGCCTGTCGGCTGACAACGCGTAAATTCAACGGCCCATCGGCCGCGTAGCTGATCCGGCCGTCAACGCGGTGTTCCGCTGTCTTGTCACGCAGCAGCCAGTTATCGAGCGTCACGCCCTGTGTATTAAGGTGCAATCCGCCCGTCGCCAATTGATACGGCTGCTTAAGCGCCGTACCGTCGTGCAGTGCGGCCGTCCCCGTCAACTGCCATTCCGGCAGACGACCGTTCAAGCGGCCGCTGAACGTCCCGCTGCCGCTGATTTCCGAGGTAAATCGCTCAAGCGGCAACTGGTTTCCCGCCAGCGCCAGATCGATATTCTGCCGGGAAATTCGTCCCTGCCCGGTCACGCTGCCTTCGCCGATCTGCAGCGCCAATGCGTCCACTTCGACATCATCGCCAGTGCCGTGAAACGAAGACTGTAGATCGTCGATTCGGATCCCCTGCAGCGAGATATCCTTCGCCCGCAAGGAAAGCGCATAACGCTGCGTCTTGCTGTCGAGCGTACCGCTTAGCGACGCCGCACCGCCGAATATCTCGGCCTCCGCCTTCGAAAGCGTCAATTTTCCCTCTGCAAAGGCCGCATTGAGCCTCACCTTTTCCGCCTGATACTGCTGCCAGTTCAATTGCGCCGAACGAAGTTCGCCGCTGACCACCGGCTGATCGTATGCGCCTGCGATCGTTAGGTCGGCATCGATCAGCCCCGTAACCGGGCAAGTCGCCCAGAAACGGCTTATATCCGCCTGCTTTAGCGCAAGCGTACCGTTCAAGCGCGCTGCGCCTGTCGACCAGTCCGCCTGTGCATTCAGCTTGACCGCCTGTTCCATGACCTTGCCCGCCCCCACGGCATAAAGACTGTGTTCGCTGAAGACGACGCGTCCGGCAACCTCCGAAACAGACCACTCGCCAAATGTCGCTGCACCGTCTTTGACGGCCGTTTCACCGGCAAATGTCCAGTGACCTTTGTTGCCGTTGAATGTCAGCGCCAGATCTTCCAATTGCCCGTTAATCGCTTTAATATTATACTGGCGCGGATAGAAAGGAGCATACTCCGCCAGATCGAGCCGCTTCGCCGTAAGCGTCAGACCGCTCCGCCCCGAAGCGTGATAACGCCCGCGCAGCGCCACCTCCTGTCCTGATACTTTACCGCTGAGAGTAAGCTGCATTGCCGGAAGATCCGCGCAATCCACGCTGCCGCTCAACTCATCAAGCGACCAGGTTTCTCCTTGGCTTGCCACTTTGATTTTCGCCTGGCTGATCTTTACGTTGCCGGAAAAAGCCGATTTTTCCGCACGTTCTTTTTGCAACAATTTATCAATATTCCATGTGCCGTCTTCTCTTTGCTTCAGCAAAAGCTGCGGTTCTTCCAGCGCAATGCTGCTTATCATCGCCAAGGCCGGCTCGCCTTGCAAGAGGCGCAGCGGATTCACACTGACCTTCAATCGGGGAGCGGCCAAAAGAGTATCCTCTCCGTCGAAAATAGCGACGTCATCGACGGCAAGGTTATAAAAGGAGGTTGCCTCCAGCCTCCCGACCGTCACCGGCATACCGAGTTCTTCACTCAGACGAACCGGCAGTTGTTCTTTTATTTCAGCAAGCATTGCCTTTCCCGCTAAAAGAGCCGCGCCGCACAAAAGCAAAACGAAGCCCAGCAGCAGCCATTTCCATCTCTTTTTCATTAGTGTCCTCCTGAAGGGTATCAGGTATCCTATTCTACACGAAAGAAACCTTTCCTGCCGCAAAGTGCGAATGTTCATAAAGCCGTAAGAATTGCAGGACATAAGAAAAAGCCGCGGATTTCTCCGCAGCTCTTCGCTTCCCGCTTAGCTTACCGCAATGCCCATCGCTTTTTCCAGTTTTGCGCGGCTCGTGTTGTAATCATAAAGCGCCTGGTAATAGTTCGTCTTTGCCTGCGTCAGTGCGACCTGCGCATCGATGACGTCAATATTCGTTCCGACGCCAGCCATATAGCGGACTTGCGCGATCTTGAAGTCTTCTTCCGCCTTGGTCACCGCTACTTTACTGGTATCGATCCGTTTTTCCGCTTCGCGCAGACCGAGAAAGTTCTGACGCACTTCAAGCTGCACCGAATCTTTTGTCTGTTGCTCGAGCTGCAACGTCTTGTCAAACGCCTGCTGCGCTTTACCGACATTCGCATTCGTCACGCCGGAATCAAAAGCATTCCAGTTCAACGTCGCTCCGACAGACCAATTGCTGTTTCCGCTGCCAGGGAATTCCGTGTTATTCCAATCCTGTGTGCCAAAGACGGCGATGGTCGGCAGACGTCCGCCCTCCGCTGCCCGTTTGTTTTCCTTCGCGGCCTCTACGCCAAAAGCGGCCTGGATTACTTCCGGGCGATTCTTCAGGGAGTAGTCGATGCAGGTATCGAGCGTCTTGTCATAAGGAAGATACTGCAATTCCTCTTTGACCGACAGTTCCGTGCCAAGCGGCAAGCCGATTACGTTGTTCAGTGTGGAAATCGACAGATCATAAGTGTTCTGCGCTTTGATCAGACTTTGCTGCGCATTGGCCAATTCCACTTCCGAGCGCAGCACATCGGACTTGGCAACCGTTCCGACGCCATACTGCGCCTGAACATTTTTCAGATGCGCAGTCAGCTGATCGACCGATTCCTGCGCGACTTGCAACAGATTGCGAGCCTGCAAAATTCCGTAGTAGCCGTTTGTCGCATCCAGTTTGATCTGCTGCATCGCCTTGGCCACGCCAAAATCCGCCGAACTATAGTTGGCCCGTGCAGCGCCGACTAAACCTTCTTTTTGTCCAAACGTATAGACGTTCCAACCGAGTGAAAGCTTATTGTCAAATTTATTGGTCACATTGCCGCTCGTCGTAAGACTGTTGCCATGCGCCGCCGTATGCGTATAGCCGACCGAAGGCAGGAGCGCCCCTTCCGCGATCTTAATGCCGTATTGCGCCGACGCTTTGTCCTGAACAGCCATCTTAACCGTCGGATTATTCTGCAGCGCGAGCCGCACGCTGTCTTCGAGCGTCAATTCCGTAGGCGCCGCCTGAACCAGACTAGTCTGTCCAGCTAATAGAATGCCGACCAGCAACATCTTCCAGCCACGCCGCCATTTTCGTTGTATTGTCATCAATAAACCTCCTTGACTAAATAGTCATTTTACTTTTCCCATTATATTCATCTCATGAAAACCTGTCAAATAACGTCGCTAAAAATTTTGCCGTACGCCGATGAAATCGGCGCGTTGATCCGACTTGTTAGCCGCATCGCGTTCACCGACCAGGTAGGTGTTTTCTCCGATTTTGTACTGCGCGCGCAATTTCAGCCGGATGTCGTTCGGGTCATAGGCATCGACCGAGAGGCGCATCGGTCCGAGTTTCGCATCCACGCCGACGCCAAGCTGGCTGTCGATGATGCCGGCGCGCGCTGCCATCTTCTCATTTTCCTTACCCAATTGAAAATTTCCTTTTGTCCCCTGGCCAATATTACTGGCGCCAAGCACCGCGAAATTTTCAGCCGACGTGTTGATCTTCACATCGAGGTCGGCGCTGTATTTACCGCTTTCTTGATTATACAACACTTCGACGCCGGGTTGCACTTTAATATTTTCTACTCTGGTCAACAGTTTGTTCGCTTTTTCGCTCGCCTGCCTGGCGTTGCGCAACGTCTCTTTGATATTTTTCGCTGTTTCCGGATCGGTCACAATCCCTTCGAGCGATTCGGCCATCTTCTCCACCCGCACGCTGGTACGCTGCAGGTTGTGGATCGTCTCACGCAAATCTTTGGCCGTCTGTCCGTTGTTGTCAACGTCGGAGACCATGCGATCGACCTTAGCCGCAACGCGATTTAGGCCTTCAGACATCGCCCGCAGATTGCGCACAATAAGCGTGACGTCTCCTTCATTGTTCTGCGCCATTCGAGCCAAACTGGCGCTCATCGCATTCAAATTGGCGGTCAGGTCGCGCGCATTGAACGCCGTTTCCTTGAGCGCCTGCTTGAACGCTTCATCGCCAACAATGTCGTTCAACGAGCGAATCAGTTCTCTGGCATCCTTGAGCACCTTATCGGCCGAGGAGACCAGTTCTTCAATGCCCTGATGATCCTGTCCCACGACCACGCTGCCGGGCGCCAGATAGCCGACCACCTGCGGCGGCGGCAAAACATTGATGAATTTTTCGCCGAGCAGACCGTCCGCGCCGATCGTGAACTTAGCACCGGCCGGAATCTTGATGCCGTGCTGAATGCCCATCGTCACCATCACGCCGTCGGCTTGCACTTCGACCTGCTTGATCAGTCCGACGTCGACACCAGCGTAACGAACCGCATTGCCTTCTTTCAGACCGCTGACCTGCGTAAAGCGGACCTGCAGCGGGTAGCCTTTCTCGCCCCAGGAAAAGCCGCCTAAATGTATGATCATATAAGCCAGCAGAACAACTCCCAGCAGCGTCACTGTTCCTACCTTGGCTTCCGTTGTCCATTTCATCGTCCGGCCCTCCTGCGTATATAGACTTCCGGTGATTTCAACCCCTGAATGAATTGCTGCACCAGAGGATTTTCCGAGTGTTTGATTTCTTCGACGCTGCCGACCTGCAAAATCTGTCCATCGTGGATCATCGCAATCCGGTCGGCAATCGCGAACGCGCTGCTCATATGATGCGTCACAACCACCGAGGTCACGCCGAACAAGCGTTTCGTGCCGATGATCAAGCGATCGATCGTACCGGACATGATCGGATCGAGTCCCGCGGTCGGTTCGTCATAGAGCAGAATATCCGGCCGGTTTGCTACCGCCCTAGCTAGGCTAACCCTTTTCTTCATGCCGCCGGATAATTCATTCGGCATCGCATCCTGCTTGCCGTCGAGACCGACCATGCGCAGATTGCGCGCTACGATCCGGCTGATCTCGGCTTCGTTCATTTGCGTATGTTCACGCAGGCCAAACGCCACGTTTTCGCCTACGCTCATCGAATCGAAGAGCGCCGAATATTGAAATACCATGCCCATCTTCAAGCGCAGAAGGTTCATCTGATCTTCCGACAACGCGGTGATTTCCTTTTCCTGCAGCCAGATCGCGCCGGATGTCGGACGCATCAGACCGATAATCAGGCGCAGCAGCGTACTTTTGCCGGAGCCGCTCGGTCCGATGATCACCATCGTTTCGCCCTGCTCGATCGTCAGATTAATATCGCTCAGAATGCGTCGCCTTTCAAAATCCATATTCACATGTTCCAAACGAATCAAACGTATGGCACCTCCTTCTGCAACCTGCACTTAGCGATACAACAACAAGGATAGAAAATAATTGCTGATAAAAATTAAAATCATCGACGTCACGACCGCGCCGGTCGTCGCATTGCCGACGCCTTCCGCGCCCTCTTTGGCGTCGAGTCCTTTATAACAACCAATAATGGCAACGATGCCGCCGAAGAACATCGATTTGATCAAACCGCCGGTAATGTCGTTGACCACCGCGAAGACCTGGATCGAATGCAAATAGGTGAACGGGCTGATGTCGGCATAATAGACCGCGACCAGATAACCGCCGCTGACGCCGATGACATTGGCAAAAACGACCAGGATCGGCGCCATGAATACGCAGGCTAAAAAGCGCGGCACCACCAGATACTGTACGGGATTGACCGCCATCACCCGTAGCGCGTCAATTTGTTCGGTAACTTTCATCGAACCAAGCTCCGCCGCAATCGCCGCGCCGACTCTACCGGCCAGCACAACGCCGCTTAAGACAGGCGCCAGTTCGCGCGCCATCGAAATCGCGGTCATGCCGCCGACCGATGACTGCGCACCGTATTTGATGAATTCATGCGCGGTCTGTACCGTCATAACCATGCCGGTAAAGAGGATCGTCAATAAAATGATCGGCAGGGAGTCGACGCCCAAATGCGCCATCTGATTCAGCACATGCCGCAGTTTGGGGCGCTGCGGCACATGATACAACGTATCGAGAAACAGCAGCATCACACGTCCACCGGTTTCCAGTCGCTGCAGCACCGAACGCCCGATTTTTTCGACGATAAGCATGCCACTCCTCCTTTTGCATCGAATGCTTGAAAAAGCTCTGCTTCTTATTCCGTCTTCGCAGCAGAGATAATATTATAAAGATATTCCCTATAAAAGTTCGCTTCCCTTCTCAGGGCGCGATTTTTCCTCACTTTTCTCCAGCAAATCTTTTTCTTTTTGCCGCGAAGCGCAACGCTTAAAGCGATCTTTATGCTGTTCCCGCACAAAAAAGCAGTTGCTTTTATCGCAACTGCTTTTCAAATTATCCTTTCACGTTCAGCGTGACCTGCGCATCGCCGTCAATGATGTACTCGGTGGCTGTATGCGACTTTGCCTTCGGCGCTGTCTTTTTCAGCTTATCCTTGCCGCTTGCCGCGGCATTGGCGCTGCCTTTGTCGGCTTCCGGATTATTGTTCTTCGCGCCGCCCTGCAGCGCGGCGCTGTCTTCGCCAATCATTGCCGCATTCGGTTTAGGACCGTTTGGCCCCTGTCCCTCCATCGGCTCCATCTCCATAATCTCAACCACCACATCGTTGTTGTGATCGCGCTCGGCGAAGCTTTTTACCTCATCGCCCAGCGTCTTGTTCTTATTGCGCTTATAGCCGAGCATCTGCAGTTCTTCTTCCAGCCCCGTCTTTTTCAATAATTGCTGGAGCGGAATGATGCCGCCGCCGCGCACTTCGAGCATCAGCGGGCCTTCGGCTTGCGTCTTCGGCACGTCAAACGTGACCTGCTGCACAAACGCCTCACCGCGGAACGGCTTCAACTTGACATCCAGATCGACCTTCTGTCCCGGCTTGACGTTCGTTTGCTTGGCTTTCGCCTCGACGATCGTTGCCGTGCGTCGTTCTTCTTCTACCTTGACGCTGACGTCGATATTCATAATATCAACTTTTTGATACTGATTGGCGGCCAGCATATTGACCGCTTCGAAAAGTTCGCCGACCGCACTTTCGCTGATGCTGGCCGGGCTATAAAACATGTTTTCCCGCTTCAATTCGCCGCCCGGCAGATCCGCGCTGCTGATTCGAAACGACACCTTGGCCGTCCCCGGTCCGGTGCGATCCATCGCCTTGTCGATGACGTTGAACGTCGTCGCAGTCGCCAGGATCGGTCCAATCTCTTCATCGCGCACGACCTGCACCGCCGCATCCTGGCTGCGGCCCGTGCCCAGATCGCTTACCTGGATGCGCAGCGGCACGATGTTCGGATAGCGGCCTTGCTGCCCTGCAACGGCGGCGCCGCGATCCTGGTTGATGATGCCGAGCGTTTCTCCGGTCGCGCCCACTTTAAAGGAACTTTCCAGGCTTTTCACCGTCGTGAACATATAGGCATTGGTCATGAAATAACCGATGTTCCCTTTTTTGAGAAACGGATGGCCGAACGCCACCACTTTATCGCCTTCCACATACGTGACCGTCCCCAACGCGCCAACGCTTGCATCCCCGCGCACCAGCTGCACGCCGATCGCGCTGCCCGGTTCCAGCGGTGCAAAGCTGACGCCTTCCGGCGCTTCGCCGGTCGCATACGGCACCAGATTATACGGTTGCAGTTTTTGTTTCAGCATTTCCAGCGCCGGTTTGCCGAAGCCGGATACCATCAGCGGCGTCGCAAGCGGCTGTATGCCTGGCGCAGCCTGGCTGTTTCGTCCATCCGGCAGTTCCCACAATTTGACCATATCATTGATCGGCGTCACCATGCCGACCCGGTGATCGGTCAGCGACCAGCCGTAAGCAACCGCACCGACCAAGCGTCCGTCAATATAGACCGGGCTGCCGCTCATGCCCTGTGCGATCCCGTCGGTACGGTCAATGACGTTGCCCGACGTGCGCACTAAGATCAAATCGCCTACCGGTCCTTTATTTTTCAGTACGCCCAGCACTTCAACGCCGAATTCTTCAATCTTAGTCCCCTCGACTACGGTCCGTCCGATGCCGGTCATGCCGATTTTGACATCCTCCACCGGCATGAACGAAGCCGCAGCCTGCGCTCCGTTCGCCAAAGACACCAGGCAAAAGAGCAGGAGAGGCAAACAGATTCTCTTGCACAGGTTGTACATCCTCATCATACGATTCAAGCTCATCTTCCTTTCCTTCACGGGTTTGCTTTAGTAGTAAAAGAAGACACAGAGCGAGGCGCTTAGCCGTTGACCTTTGCCTCATCCCTGTGTCTCATCCTATTCTTTCAATCGCTACTGAACTTCCAGTTTCACAACGACCTGCCCGGCCGCTATATGCCCGCCGGGGCTGACCAGAACTTGCCGGACCGTGCCGTTCGCACTGGCCCTTGCCGCCGGTACGGCACCGCTGATCGTCTGCACTTTGACCAGTACATCGCCTTCGTGTACCGTTTGTCCGACAACCGCCAGCTGATCGGCGAGTACGGTTCCCGCCAACGCACTGCGCTGGTCGGCCATGCCGCCTGCCATTACAATGCCGGCTAACGCCGTCGCACCAAGCAGTGCCAACAGGACTGCCGCTAGGATCTTTGTCCGCATTTTCTTCATAGTAGCTGACGCCTCCTTTTTCTATAGTAACGCTTTATTGCTAACTTTATGGCTTAGCTTGATTATACATCATTTTTAGCGGTACGACTACTAGTGCATCACCGACGCGACGTTCCCGGCCATCCGACGGTTTATTCACGATGCGCCCGTTCATCACCATTTCCGAAGAGCCGCCGCCGTCAAAATTCATCGCATCCTGCGCACCGATTTCCTGCATGAAAAGCGCCAGTTCCAAAAGCGTCATGCCAACGCTGTGCGCCTGACGCCCATCGACCACAACCAGCAAGACATGTCCGTCCTTGGTCACGCCAAGCGCCGTACGCGGCGCTCTTCCGCCCGCAACGTCACCGCCGAAGTTCTCCGCTTTCGTCGTCAGATACACGCCGCCGTCTTTCACCAGCATCGGACCGGCGCCGGCGATATAGGAGGCCTTGTCCCAAGGCGTTCCCATTGATTGGTTGATCTTAACCGTATCGCCGACCTTCAGGCCCGCCAATGCTTTTTCCGCATTGCCGTGACCCGACAGCACGATACTGTCGCCGCCGAGCGTCGAGTTGCCTTTACCGATCGCGGTCACCTTATTGCCGCTGATTCGGTATTCGGTCCCATACGGATTCGTTTTCGTACTGCCGGCATAATATTTATTATAGACAATCAGCGTATCTTCATTGCGTTCACAATTGACGCCGCTGATCGCAATGCTTCGATTGTCCGGCAAGGTGACCGTGCCGCTATACTCGGCCTGGTCGATAACCACTTTCCCGTCCGGCATGATCGCCGCCGCCGTACGCACCGTATCCGGCACGCTGACGATCGTTCCGTCAATCTTTAACAGCCCGTAGATTTCCCCTGCCGGAGAGAAATAAGATGCATTGACGCCGCCGACCGAACGACTCTTATCCGCCATGTCGGAAAGCGTCGCGACACCCATGCTCTGTCCGTTGCCCAGCGTCGGCTTGATGCCATAGCCCTTCAGCGGATCGATTTCCAGGATATGCGCCGCGATCGGGCCTGCATCGCCGCTACGCTGCAGCAGGCGGTATTTCACGCCCGGCGCCGGTTCCGCTTCGAGCGGCGTTTCTTCGTCTGTCGGCGCTTGCGTCTCGCGCTTGATGTCGAGAATCAAGCGGTTCGGATTACTGAGCGTGAAGACCTGATACGTCGCGCTCGCCTTTAAATTGACCAGCACTTTCAATGCGTTATTCGCGCCCGGACGAAACTGGACGCTGTCCAACAGTGCATCATTGTATTTAAGTTGCGCCGCACCAACTTTGCTCAATGTATTGGAAAAATCCAGCTGGATTTGCGCCGGACTCTCCTGAAACGCCGCATCATATTCCGGCAGCGTATTGACGTCGAACACCAAGCGAATCCGCTCCGCACTTTGGCTGTAGCGCACCTTTTGAATCGTCGAGACCGTCGCCGCAAATGCTGTCGCAACCTGACTCACAATTAAAAACATCAAAATACCCAGCAGCAGGTATCGTTTTTTCATTTTTCTCCTCCTTTACAGCCGTTGCAGCGGATGGCTTTTTTAAACGATCTGGTCATCCGCTTTGCCGCCCATAGCCAAAAGGCACAAAGAGAGCCGACTTATTAAAAGCGGGCATTCTGCTTCGTGCCTTCTTATCCTTTTTATTTGCTTGTTTTCTTCGCATTTGCCGCCTGCGCAAATGGATCCGCCGCCGGCTGCGAGAGTTGGCGGTACATCATGTCCGCCAGGCCGATTCCGCCAGCCTTAGACATGTTCCGCGTCGTCTCAACGTCCAGCATCGACTGGAACAATTCCTGATTCCGCGTATTGATCATGTCCTCTTTCGGCACCGTTTTACGCATTTCCGTCAACATCAGGTTGATAAAAACCGACTCCAGTTCCTGGCAAGTCTGGCGCAGCTTTACGTCATCCTTATCGGTCTTCAGCTTCTCGCCGGCCGCCGCCAGCTCCTTGGCAAAATTGCCTTTGGCTTGCTGCTCGGCAACCATCTGCACCGAAGCCGCATCCATACCGGACATTCGTCTGATTTCCATCTCTTATTCCTCCCGGCTATATGATCTGCAGATCGGCATGCAGCGCACCGGCTGCCTTCATCGCCTGCAAAATCGCAATGATATCGCGCGGCGTCGCGCCGATGGCATTGAGTGCATTGACAACATCGCCCACGTTGGAAGTCGAAGGCAGCACCAGCACATTGGCCTTCGGTTCATCGACCGTCACATTCGTGTTGCTGGTAACGGCCGTATTGCCGTTCGAAAACGGATTCGGCTGCGACACGGTCGTATCCTTGGCAATTTTAACACTCAGGCCGCCCTGCGCCACCGCGACCTGATCGATCGAAACGTTCGAGCCCATGACCACGGTACCCGTCCGTTCGTTGATCACAACCTTCGCGGCCGTATCGGTCGTGATATAAATATCTTCCATCGCCGCAATGAAGCTGACTGGATTGCCGCCGTATTCGCCCGGCACATACATTTCGACCGTCGCAGGATCCTTCGCATTCGCGATGCCGCCAAAGCGACGATTAACCGCATCGGCAATCCGGCTCGCAGTAGTAAAATCCGGTTGGTTGAGCGCCAGACGCACCATGCCGTTGTCCGCCATCTGCATCGGCACTTCCCGTTCGACCATCGCACCGTTCGGCGTCGTACCGACCGTCAGAAAATTCTTCTGCTGGCTGCTGCCGCCGCTGCCGGCTGCAAAACCGCCAATCGAAACGGGTCCCTGCGCCACCGCATACGTCTGACCATTCGCTCCGCGAAGCGGCGTTTGAATCAACACGCCGCCCTGCAGGCTTTTGGCGTCGCCCATCGAAGCGACGTTAATATCGATCGTGTCGCCCGGCTTCAAAAAAGGCGGCAGCTGCGCCGTGACCATGACCGCCGCGACGTTTTTCGATTGCAACTGCGCCGCGCTGATCGTCACGCCGAATGTCTTCATCATACTGGCGGTGGATTGCAGCGTCTGCAGGATCTTATTTGAATCGCCCGTTCCGGTCAGACCGACAACCAGGCCATAGCCGACCAGTTGATTGGCGCGCACGCCCTGCACCTTCGCAACGTCCTTAATCCGGCTGTTCGCTCCGGCCTGAACAACGGCGCTGAGCGCAAATAACGCAAGCAAGACCAGGCTCAGTAAACGTATCTGTCTGTTCATAGTCCCTCCCACACTTAAAAGAAGAAATTAAGCAGCTGCGTGATGATGCCCTGCTTCTGCTTCGCCGCAATCGGTCCTTTACCGTCAATATGGATCTGCGCATTGGCCACATTATAGGAATATACGGTATTGTCGCCGGAAATATCTTCGGTGCGCACGATTCCGTTAACGGTGATCTTCTGTTCCTCGCCGCCCTGCGCCACCGTTTGGCTGCCGGCAATCACCAAATTGCCGTTCGGCTTTACTTCGACGACCTGCGCGGTCATCCTAGCCGTTACGGTATTGCTGTTGCTGACGGTTCCGTTTGTCGCCACGCTGTCGGCGTTTTTCGCGCTGGCCGAAGAATCGAATTTGAAAAAGCGGAACAACTGGCTGAACAAGCCGGTGCTCGCACTCATATTGGCTGATGCCGTCTTCGAGTTGCTGGTCTTGCCGGTTCGCGTCGCAGTACTGGTTTCGCTGATCAAAATGGTCAGGATATCGCCTACTGTCCGCGCTTTCCGGTCACTATACATATTTGCCGCCGGCGATTGTTCATTCCACAGTGATTCTGCAGCAACCGGCGCTGCTATGCCCAGCAACCAAACAACTGCCATTATGGTCGCCAAGTTTCTGTATTTATAGATTGCTCTCATCTAATCACCTTCCCCTGCTTGCCGTTGGCTGCTGCCCGGCGTGATCACCTGAACGGTATTGGCGTCAATGACCCTGCCGGTAACCATTTTCTTCGAATTCATGTTCATAACCCGGATCAATTGGCCTACCCGGCCATCCTGCGCCGCTTGCCCCGCCGTCACAATTTCCATTCCGGCCACGCGGGCAACGATATTGACCGGACTGCCGCGCCGCACGAGCAGCGGTTTTTCCAACAGACTTGTCGTCATCACCGTGCCCGGATTGATGATCCGTTTGGCCGCCAAGCCCTCAAACTTGCTGCCGTCCAGATAGTAACCGTTCATTCGTCCGACATCGGTCCTCTCTAAGCGAAGATCTTCCGGCCGGATAATTTGCCCGGCCATGATCACGCGACTCGCGACAACAATCGGGCGGAACAAATGTATTTCCATTTTGACATAGGTCTTAATCGCCGTCGGTTGTCCATTAATCCAAACGACAGCGCGCACGGCACTGACGCCATTATAATGCAGTGTTCCCGATGGTTCGATACGAATCTCAACATCACCGGGCGGCGCCAGCAAATCGCCGACTTCACCCACCACAGCGACTTCCACTTCATCCCCTACAGAGGAACTGCCGATCTGACTCTTCACCGCCGCAACAGCCCGTTCTTGAATCAAGCTGCCGCGCACGGTTTGCGCTACGGAGACCACGGTGATCGAATCCGGAATCTGCCAGACGGCATTTTCAAAATCGACGCCGCTGGCCGCCAAACGAGTCGCCAGATATTCGCGCGACCAAACCTGACTGCTTCCTGGCGGCGGCGCAGGCGCCAATTGTATCTCGCGCCAATATCTGGCCCGTTGGTTGTCGACGCCCTGGATTTCAGCCAGATTTCCCAATAAGACAAAGGGGCCGTCTATCTTTGCCTGTCCGGCGACCGTAATGGTTACGCCGGCCGCACAAACCGCCCCTGTCATGATCATATAATATGCAATTGCCAACAAAATGCTGCGCTTCAACATGCTGTCTTCAATCCTATCTTACCGTTTCAGCTGTGCGGCGATCTCCAGCATCGAATCGGCGGTTGTCACCGCTTTGGAATTCATTTCATACGCCCGTTGCGCAACGATCATGTTAACCATTTCATCGACAACCTGAACGTTGGACATTTCCAAATACTTTTGCTGAATGCCGCCCGCACCGTCTACGGTCGGGTTCGAGACAACTGCATCGCCGGAGGCTGCGGTCGGTACCAAAAGACTGCTGCCGAGTGCAGAAAGACCAGCCGGATTGACAAAGCGAGCCAATTGAAGCTGTCCCAGATCCTGCGGCGTGCTCTGTCCGGGAATCGTCGCTGTAACGCGACCGTCCTGCGAAACCGCAACCGCCGTCGCCGTACTCGGAATCGTGATCGCCGGTTCAATCGGGTAGCCCTCGCTTGTCACGACGCGACCTTGCGAATCGCGCTGAAACGCGCCATTTCTCGTATATGCCAGCGTGCCGTCCGGCATCGTGATCTGGAAGAAACCGTCGCCGGCAATCGTCATATCAAGTTCATTGCCGGTCGCCTGGAATGAGCCTTGCGTATACATCTTCGTCGTAGCGACGAGTTTCGCGCCGTGTCCCATTTGAACGCCAGCCGGCAGCTGGCTGTCCGGACCGGTCGTCGAACCGGCCGCCCGAATCGTTTGGTACATCAAATCTTCAAATTCCGCCCGGCTCTTCTTGAAACCGGTCGTATTTACGTTAGCCAGGTTATTCGAAATTACGTCGACATTGGCTTGTTGGGCCACCATGCCCGAACCCGCTGTCCACAGCGCTCGCATCATAATCTAGTTACCTCCCCACTTCATCTCGGCGGCTGCAGTCAGCAGCCAGCCGCAGGGCTTCCGCATGCGGTCCAGCCCCTCTTTCAGATTTATCGTTAAAAACACGTTCGATATTAAGCGCTTGGCTAAAAAAACTAGCCTAACTTGCCCACATCGTTAACCGCGCGGCCCATCAGCGTATCATGCGTCTGCACGGCCTTGCTGTTGATCTCATAAGAACGGAATGCCGCGATCAGGTTGATCATTTCCGTGACCGCATTCGTATTCGCCATTTCCAGCGCACTTTGCTCTACCATCGTCGTCGACGCTTGCGCACGCGCGTTCGGCGCGGCCTTGAACATGGAGTCGCCTTCTTTTAGCAGCTGTTTTTCATCGGCGAACTCAACCATGCGCAACTGACCGATCTCAACCGCTTCGATCTGTCCGGGCTGATGCAATTGCACCCGTCCGTCGCTGCTGATATTGACCTTCTCCGTATCGCCAAGCTGAATCGGGCCGCCCTGTCCCATCACGCGATAGCCTTCGGAGGTCACCAATTCGCCTTGCGCACTGCGCTGAAAAGAGCCGTTTCGCGTATAGCGTTCACCGGCCGGCGTCTGGATGACAAAAAAGCCCTTGCCCTTTATCGCCACATCGAGCGGATTGCCGGTCACCTTGAATGCGCCCTGATCCTGAATCGTGGCGATTTCGTCAACCACCGTACCGACGCCCATGCCGCCGATCGGCGTCACCGGGCCGTCATTGATCCGTTCCATCAACAAACTGGCAAAATCCTTGTTGATCGTAACATCTCGCTTGTAGCCCGTGGTGTTGACATTGGCCAAATTGTTCGAAATCACATCGGTCCGTACCGTTTCCGCCAGCATCCCTGACGCCGAAGTATAAATTCCGCGAATCATTCTCTCACTCCTTTCTTCTACCCTTGCATAATGCCGCCTTTTTTCAGCGTCGTCAGACTGTCTTCGAGATTTTCCAGCGCATCGAGCGCTTTTCCTGTGCCGAGCGCCACGCACGACAACGGATCATCCGCCAGATACGTCGGAATGCCAGTTTCTTCGCGGATCAAGCGATCCAAGCCATGCAGCAGCGAGCCGCCGCCGGTCATCACAATGCCGCGATCCATGATATCCGCCGACAATTCAGGCGGCGTATTCTCAAGTACCGATTTCACGCGTTGTACGATCAACGATACCGGTTCGCTAAGCGCTTCCCAGGTCTCGGCCGAGGAAATCTTGACCGTCTTCGGCAGACCGGACAGCAGATCGCGTCCGCGAATCTCCATCGTCTCCATCTTGCCGGACGGAAACGCCGTCGCGATGTTGACCTTAATCTCTTCCGCGGTCCGTTCGCCGATCATGATGTTGTATTCTTTTTTCACGTAACGGACCAACGCTTCGTCAAATTTATCGCCGCCAATGCGCAGCGATTCGCTGCAAACGATGCCGCCGAGACTGAGCACCGCAACATCGGTTGTACCGCCGCCGATATCGACAACCATCGAACCGCACGGTTCAGAAATCACGAGTCCCGCGCCCAGCGCAGCCGCCAGAGGTTCTTCAATTAAATAGGTCTTGCGCGCTCCCGCCTGCAGCGCCGCTTCGAGGACGGCTCTTTTTTCCACGGTGGTCACGCCGGACGGAATGCAAACCATGATGCGCGGTTTAAAGAGCATGCTCTTGCCGGCGACTTTATTAATGAAATGGCGCAGCATCCGTTCAGTGCTGTCATAATCGGCGATAACGCCTTCGCGTAGCGGTCGAATCGCAACGATATTGCCCGGCGTACGCCCGAGCATCCGTCGCGCTTCTTCGCCGATTGCCAAGACTTTGTTGGTATCCCTGTCGATTGCGACAACCGACGGTTCCCGTAGCACGATCCCTTTTCCTTTTATATATACCAGCACATTCGCTGTTCCCAGATCAACCCCGATATCCATCGCCATTCCAAACATGTCTGCTTTATGCCCCTTTCCCTATTAAAAAACGCTACACATATTACTTGCACTCTTTCTACACTATAAAGCAAATTCCTGCCCGTTGCACGCTTAAAAAACTTATCTAGCATAAAACTACGAAAAACCGCTGCTAGGATAACGACGGGGCTTTACACGCAAAGGGGAAGAAAAACAAAGATCGAAAGGATTTCATTTCTTTGCGTTACCTCTTCCCTTCTTTCTTTTCCGCTTCGCAGCTTCGTGTTGAAAATCTTTTGTCTCCGCACAGGACTCGTAACGCTTCGTCTTTTCTCTTCAATTGATCAAAATCTGAGCATTAGAAAAGCCACGAAGGTCGATACGACCTTCGTGGCTTAGGCTTACATTAACCTTACTTCGAACCGACGCGGCGGATGTCGGCGCCGACGCCGCGCAATTTGTCGACCAGTCCGTCATAACCGCGATCGATATGATGGATATAACTGATCTCCGTCTCGCCGTCGGCGACCAGACCGGCCAGCACCAACGCCGCGCCCGCCCGCAGGTCGGTCGCTTTTACTTCACAGCCGGTCAGCTCCGTTGCGCCTTCCACCACCGCGCTGCGTCCGTCGATCTTGATGTTCGCGCCCATGCGCTTGAATTCATCGACATGCATGAAGCGGTTCTCAAACACGGTCTCCGTCACCACGCTGGTGCCCTGCGACACGGTAAGCAACGCCATCAGCTGCGCCTGCATATCGGTCGGAAAGCCGGGGTACGGCAATGTTTTAATATCAAAGGCTTTTAATTTTTCTCGCCCAGGACTTTGCACGCGGATGCCGCTGATCTCTTCCTGAACCTCCACGCCGGCTTCTTTCAGTTTCGCGATCACCGGCTTCAAATGTTCCGGCAAGGCATTTTCCAGCCAGACATCGCCGCCGGTCATTGCCGCCGCGACCATGTACGTCCCGGCTTCAATGCGATCCGGAATCACCGTGTATTCCGCGCCCTTCAATTCCTCGACCCCTTCGATCCGGATGACGTTCGTACCGGCGCCGCGAATGTTCGCGCCCATCACGTTGAGGTAATTGGCCAGATCGATGATCTCCGGCTCATGCGCCGGATTTTCCAGAATGGTCTTGCCCTTCGCCAAAGCCGCCGCCATCATGATGTTTTCCGTTGCGCCAACGCTCGGAAAATCGAGATAGATCCGTGAGCCTACCAAACCGTTCGGTGCACTGGCGTCGATATAGCCGTGTCCGATATCGATCGTCGCGCCCAGCGCTTCAAAGCCTTTTAGATGAAGATCGATCGGTCGGCTGCCGATTGCACAGCCGCCCGGCAAGGAGATGCGCGCCTTGCCGTAGCGCGCCAAGAGCGGCCCCATGATCAGGAAGGAAGCGCGCATCTTGCGCACCAATTCGTACGGCGCTTCACAGGTAGTTATATTGCTGCTGTCAACGTATAAGGTCTGGGCCGCCTTATTGTATTTGACCGGCACGCCCAGCATTTTCAAAACCTCGCTAAACGTTCTGACGTCTTCGAGATCCGGAATTTCTTCCAGCGTGCTCGGCGTCGTACCGAGCAGCGCCGCCGCGATTACCGGCAGCACCGCATTCTTCGCACCGCTGATCTTTATGCTTCCCTTAAGCGTATTTCCGCCACGGACAATGAGTTTTTCCATCGTATTCCTGTTCCTCCTGCACTTCCAACTATATAAACCGTCGCCGGCTACTTTCCCTCATATAGTTTACCATCGACACTCCTGTCAAGCAAGTCCAACATTCCCGATAAATTACAGGCGCTGCGGACAGAGTGTTTCTGGGCGCTAGACGTTGTTTTTCTCTTTTAAAATAAACGCGCTCACAGAAAAATATCAGTTTCTTGTCACTTATTTATCAGGCGGCAGATTTAATTGCCATATATTTACTTTCGTTGTATGATATACATAGATACTCTACACGGCGGCGGTTTTTTCCTCTGCTGAATCACATAACAAAACCGCCCTGACCAGTTTGGACTACGCGAGTGACGTTTCGCTCCCATCGGCTTGCGCCGATGTTCCAGACCGCCTGGCGGTTTTTCCATTTACCGCGTTAGCGATTAGGGGGGATGATCAATGAAAACAGCTGCCGTTTCCCGCACAACGGACGGCGTTGTTCAGGCAATCCAGGGAACGATCATCGACATTTCTTTTTCCGGCCAATTGCCGCCGGTTCATACGATATTGCGCAGCGGCAATAACGCTTCCGTTTATATTGAAGTCCTTCTGCATCTCGAACCGCATCGGCTGCGCGGCATCGCGCTCACGCCGACGCGCGGCCTCAGCCGCGGCATGAAAGTCTCGAATACGGACTCTCCACTACTGGCGCCAGTCGGGAAAAATATTTTATCCCGAATGTTCAACATTTTCGGCCAAGCCATCGACGGACTTGGCCCAGTCAGCGACGTAAGCTGGCGTTCGATTCATCAGCCTGCGCCATCGCTCTTACGGCGCTGCGCCAAATCGGAAATATTTGAAACCGGCATCAAAGTCATCGACGTCCTCGCGCCGCTTGAACGTGGCGGCAAGGCGGGACTATTCGGCGGCGCCGGCGTCGGCAAGACGGTTTTGCTGACGGAGATGATTCACAACATGCGCGGCAAGCACCACGGCGTCAGCATTTTTTGCGGCATCGGCGAACGCTGCCGCGAAGGCGAGGAACTCTATCGCGATATGCGCGATGCCGGCGTACTGCCGAACACCGTACTCGTCTTCGGTCAGATGGATGAACCGCCGGGTTGCCGCTTTCGGGTCGGCAATGCCGCACTGACGATGGCGGAATATTTTCGCGATGATGAACGGCGCGACGTCCTGCTCTTGATCGACAATATTTTCCGCTTCATCCAAGCCGGTTCCGAAGTCTCCGGCCTGCTTGGCCAAATCCCGTCCCGTCTCGGCTACCAGCCGACGCTGAGCACCGAACTGTATCGTTTCCAGGAACGGATCGCTTCCACCGATGCCGGAGCGATCACCTCGCTGCAGGCGGTCTATGTTCCTGCCGATGACTTCACCGACCCGGCCGTGGTTCACACGTTTTCCCATCTTTCCGCCTCGATTGTCTTGTCGCGCAAGAAGGCAAGCGAAGGACTCTTCCCCGCGATCGATCCGCTCGAATCCTATTCCAAGATGCTATCCGCCGACATCGTAGGCAAGCGTCACTATCTGCTCGCTCAGGAAATCCGCAAAACGCTGGCTGAATATGAAGAGCTGAAAGACATCATCGCGATGCTTGGCATCGAGGAGATCTCAAAAGAGAATCAGCGCACCGTGCGCCGCGCACGCAAACTCGAACGTTTCCTGACGCAGCCGTTCGTCACAACCGAGCAGTTTTCGGGCATTCCAGGCAAACTAGTCAGCACGCAGGAAGCGCTTGACGGCTGCGAGAAGATTTTGCAGGATGCTTTTGACGATTTGCCGGAAAGCGCTTTTTACATGGTCGGTTCCATCGGCGAGGTCGAAGCGAAACGAAAGGAGCAGGCGGATGGAAAACGAAGCGATGCGCCTTAAAATTACGCTGCCGCATCAAATCTTACTTCAGCAAGAAGAGATTCTACGCATCGTCATCGAAACAACCCAAGGTTCGCTGGGCTTGTTGCCGCGCCGTTTGGACTGCGTCCTCACATTACAGCCGGGCATCATGCTTTATGAAAGCGCAGCAGACGGCGAACAATATTTAGCCCTCGATACCGGCGTTCTGGTCAAATGCGGCTCGCAGGTATCCATCGCCGTTCGCCGCGCGGTCTGCGGCGTCGCGCTTGAAGAACTTGAACAGGCGGTGCGACGCGACTTTTTAAACGTCGATGAACATGAGCAGAGCGTCAGAAGCGCACTGCAACGTTTGGAAAGCGGCTTCATCCGCCGTTTCATGGAGTTGAAGAGACATGAGTAAAAAAAATGACGGCAACGATAAAACCTTGCCCGGCATCATTCAACGCCAAGCCGCACGTAAGGCAAAATCCAGGCAGGATAAACGCCGCCACCTTTGGTTCGGCTTTTCCGTCTTCGGCGTCATCGGTTGGTCTGTCGCACTCCCCTGCCTAATCGGCGCCGCGCTTGGCCTGTGGCTTGATGAACATTATCCGCGCCAACAGCCTTGGACCTTGGCCCTGCTCTTGGCCGGTCTCTGCCTGGGCTGCGTGAATGCCTGGAACATTCTGGAGAAGCAACGCAGCAAAATCAAGCAAAACGGAGATGATAAGCATGACTGAAGCGCTTTCTTTATTGCTTGCTTTTCTTATCGGACTATTAGCCGGCATTTTTTTCTTCGGCGGCTTGTGGTGGACCGTAAAGCGTTCGCTTACCGTGCGTCAGCCGCACCTCTTTCTGTTCCAAAGCTTCGTCCTGCGCAGCAGCGTTGTTTTACTGGCGCTGTACCTCTGTACCGCCACGGAATTTCCGCGAATCATCAGCTACATGTTCGGTTTTTTACTCACCCGGCACATAGTGCTGCGCCGCTTGCGCATCACTCCTGCCGGACAACCGGAAAGGAGGCTGCTATGAATCTTACGCCGGATCAGCTTATCTTTTGGCAATACGGATTTCTCAACTTGAATCTTACGATTGTGATGACCTGGCTGATCGGCGCCATCCTGACGCTCAGCTCCTGGCTGATCACCCGTCATGTTTCCCGCCAGCTTCAAGTTGCACCCTGGCAGAATCTGGCCGAAACCATCATCCTCTTCGTACGCAAACAAATCTGCGAAGTCGGCCTGCCAACGCCGGATCGTTATTTAAGTCTGCTGGTCACGCTCTTTCTCTTCATTGCCTTGTCCGCATTGCTGACGATCATCCCCGGTTATGAAGCGCCGACCGGTTCACTCTCCACCACGACCGGGCTCGCCATTTTGATCTTTATTGCCGTTCCGGCTTACGGCATCCACGAACGCGGCCTTGGCAGCTATTTGAAACATTATGTTGAACCTACTCCGGTCATGCTGCCGTTTAACATCCTCACCGAGTTATCACGCACGCTGGCTTTAGCGGTGCGGCTATTTGGCAATATGCTAAGCGACACGATGATCCTGGCCATCGTGCTGATCATCGCACCGCTTTTCTTTCCGATCATCGTACAGCTGCTCGGCTTATTGACCGGTTTTGTTCAGGCCTATATCTTTACGATTTTGGCCATGGTCTATATTGCGGCCGCCGTAAGCGGCAAGGAAGGCTAATGACAAGGAGGGGGAAACTATGGATAGTATCGCAATGGTTGCCGTCGCCTCTATTCTTTCCGCCGGCATCACGATGGGCATCGGCAGTCTCGGCCCGGCGATCGGACAGGGCAAGGCGATCGCCAGCGCGCTCGCCTCAATTGCGCAGCAGCCCGACGAAGCGGGAACCGTAACCCGTACGCTCTTCATCGGTCTGGCGATGATCGAATCGCTGGCTATTTACTGCTTCGTCATCTCGATGATCCTGCTCTTCGCCAATCCGTTTTGGCAGTATGTCATAACAAAAATGGGGGGATGATGCATGCTGATCGATTGGTTTACCGTCATCGCCCAAATGATCAATTTTCTAATATTAATCTGGCTGCTCAAACATTTTCTCTATCAGCCCATTCTTAACGCAATGGCGGCGCGAGAAAAAAATATCGCCGACAATATTGCGGCGGCATCCGATGCGAAAAGTCAGGCCGATGCGAAGAAAATAGAACTGGAAGAAGAACTCCAATCATTGCAGGCAAAAAAGGAAGAACTCTTCGCAGCGGCCAAAGCCCAGGCAGAAAAAGAGTATCAGACGCTGCTCAAAGACGCCCGTCAGCAAGTTCAGGATCGCCAATCCGAATGGCATCGTACGCTGACGATGGAACGCGAAGCTTTCCTGACGGATTTGCAAGAGCAAATCCGTCAGGAACTCTTTGCCATTGCCAGCCTGCTTTTACACGACCTTGCCGACGCTGCGCTGGAAGAACGCATGGCCGCCAGTTTTCAGCGGAATTTTTCCGCTATGGAGAAAGCGGAAAAAGGGCGTTTTCTTGCCGCGTTGCCGCAACTTTCACAGCCGGTCCTGCTGCGCAGCGCATTCGAGCTGCCTGCCGCTCTGCAAAACCGCTTATTGCAAAGTTTGCGTCAGGATATCCCTGCAGCCTATCCGATTCGCTTTGAAGTCGAACCTTCGCTTCTCAGCGGCATCGAGCTCGTGATCGGCGGCGAGAAAATCGCCTGGAGTCTGGCAAACCATCTTGCCCTTTTGCAGCAGCGTATGGAACAAATCATGGAGAGGACGAAAACAGATGGAACGGGAGAATGAAACGTTAGCCAACCTCACAACCAACAGCCTCTTCGCGCTGCGCGAGGCGCGCCTAAACTTTCAGGCTCCGCTGCTGCCGCAGCAGATCGGCATCGTTAACGAGCTGACCAACGGCATCGCCTGGATTGACGGTCTGCCTGACGTGGAACTCGAAGAAATGGTCCGTTTTATCGACGGTTCGCTTGGCATCGTCTTCAATATTGACGAACGGCAGATCGGCGTTGTTCTGTTGACCAGCAGTTCGGCCATCAAAGCCGGCACCGAAGTCCGCCGCACCGGACGAGTCGCCGACGTTCCGGTTGGCGAAGGCTTGCTTGGCCGGGTCATCAACCCGCTCGGCATCCCGCTTGACAGTAAAGGTCCGCTTCATTTCAGCCAGCGTCTGCCTCTGGAACGGGAAGCACCGCAGATTATCGACCGTGATCCGGTCAAAGTTCCGCTGCAAACCGGCCTCAAGGTCATTGACGCATTGATTCCGATCGGACGCGGCCAGCGCCAGTTAATCCTCGGCGACCGTCAGACCGGAAAAACCGCCATCGCGCTGGATACGATCCTTAATCAACGGGAGAGCGGCGTTATTTGCATTTATTGCGCGATCGGCCAACGCGGCGCTTCTTTGGCCAAATTAATCGGCGAATTGTCGACGCGCGGTGCATCGCCCTACACCATCCTTGTCATCGCCGAGGGCGGCGATGAACCCGGTTTGCGTTACATTGCCCCTTACGCGGCAACTTCAATCGGCGAATATTTCATGGCCAAGGGTCGCGACGTCCTGATTATCTACGACGATTTAACCAATCACGCCCAAACCTACCGCGAAATATCGTTGCTGCTGCGTCGTCCGCCGGGTCGCGAAGCTTTTCCCGGCGATATCTTCTATATTCACTCCCGTCTGCTGGAACGTTCCACCCGGTTGCGCGCCGCCAAAGGAGGCGGTTCCTTGACCGCGCTGCCAATTATTCAGACCGAAGCGCAAAATATTTCCGCTTATATTCCGACCAATCTCATTTCAATTACCGATGGCCAAGTCTATCTTTCGCCCGGCCTCTTTCAAAAAGGCATCCTGCCGGCGATCGACGTCGGCAAATCCGTTTCCCGAATCGGCGGCAAAGCGCAGCTTGGCGCCTATCGCGCCGTAGCCGGCGCTCTAAAGTTGGCATATTCGCAATTCGAGGAATTAGAAATGTTCTCCCGCTTCGGCACGAAACTCGACGAACAAACACGTAAGACGCTGGCGCACGGGCAGCGAATTCGCGAATGCTTAAAGCAGCCGCAATATCAGCCGCGTTCCGTCGAAGAGCAGTTGCTGCTGCTGCTCGCGCTTACCTCTGCTCAGCTGGACGAACTGCCGCTCGATGATATTTCCTCGCGCGAACAGGACCTCCTCGCGCTTGCGCCAACATTAGCGCAAGAAATCCGCGCCGCGATTCACTCCGGCGCTCCGCTAAGCCCAGCGCAACGCGACAGCATCCTGGAGCTTTTAGCAAAAAGACTCTCTCCTCAGGAGGGATAGTATGACGCAGACACTGGCAAGCATGAAACGGAAAATAAAAAGCGCCAGCGAACTTTACGCGGTAGTCGAAACCATGAAAACGATGGCCGCTGTCAATGTCGGCATCTACGAACGGGTCTATCATTCCCTGGCCGACTATCACCGGACGATTGAAGCCGGAATCAGCGCGATCTTACGCCAATCGCCGCCTCATATTTCGCTTCGCCAACCAGCGTCCAATGCGGCGACAGCGATCATTATTTTCGGTTCCGATCAGGGTATGGTCGGGCAATACAACGACCGCCTGGCCAGCGCACTGCTCGAACGCTTCCCGCTGACCAAGCAGCCTCCGATCATTTGGTCGGTCGGCGAACGCATCGCCGGCAAATTGCAAGATGACCTGCCAGTTAGCAAAACCTATCGCGTGCCGGACAGCGCGGCCGGCATTGCAAGTCTGATCGGCAATCTGCTGTTAACGCTCGTTGCCCAACGCTTCTCGCGTCTTTTGCTTCTGCACAATAAACCGCAAGGCAGCAGCAGCTATGAACCGGTCTGTCAGCAATTGTTGCCGCTTGACACGCATTGGCTGTTCGATCTGGCGCAGCGCCCCTGGCCCACTCAGGCACTGCCGGAAGTAAAGCAGACGCCGGACGCGGCCTTCTCGCTCTTTTATCAGGAATACATCTTCATTACGCTTTGCCGCGCCTCGGCCGAAGCTTTGGTCAGCGAAAACATCAGCCGCCTCACCGCGATGCAGCGCGCCGAAAAAAACATCGAAGAACTCCTCGAACTGCTGCAGCAAGATTACAACCAGGAACGCCAAAGTTCGATCACCGCAGAACTATTCGACGTCATCTTCGGCTACACGACTCTAGCGGATAAAAAGCACGATGGCTGACGGGAGCGGCGAACGAAGGTCGGCTTATGGCTATGAGCTCGTGGCTATTGGCTCGTGGCTCGAAGTCCGAAGCCGTCCTGCCCGTCCCGCCATCAGCCCAAAACAAAAACCCCCGCATAAAAATGCGAGGGTTTTTCGTATTAACGTCTGCGTTGCTGATAGAACTCACAGACCTTCAAGCGGACAATCGCGCGTTTCAGTGCGATTTCGGCGCGCAGTTCGTCGGTGACGGTATCCGCGGCTACGACATCGCCTTTCAAGCGGCGCTGCGCCCGTTCTTTGGCGGCTTCCGCCCGAGCAACGTCGATCTCTTCAACCAATTCCACGGTTCCGCCCAGTATCGTGATCTTATCGGGCTGGACTTCAATGAAGCCGCCCATCAGCGACAGCTGCGTTTCCCCTTCTTCTTCCATGATGCGAAGCGGCCAAATGCCAAGGGTCCCCACCAATGGAGCATGCCCCGGCAGAATGCCGACATCACCAGCAGTGGTCCGGGCAATGACCATATTGACCTCCTTGGAGAAGGCCACCTTTTCCGGTGTAACCACATCCAAGCGAATCTTCTTGGCCATAGGTTATTCCCCTTTCATTCGACGGGCTGCCTCCACGACTTCATCAATGGTTCCCACCATATAGAAGGCGGCTTCCGGCAGGTCGTCATGCTTGCCACTGATAATTTCCTTAAAGCCGCGAATCGTTTCCTTCAACGGCACATATTTGCCCGGCGTGCCGGTAAACGGTTCGGCCACGAAGAACGGTTGGCTCAGGAAGCGTTGGATCTTGCGCGCCCGCGATACGCTGAGCTTGTCATCGTCGGAGAGCTCTTCCATACCGAGGATCGCAATGATGTCCTGCAGTTCCTTATAGCGCTGCAGTACTTCCTGCACGCCGCGCGCCACTTGGTAATGCTCGTCGCCGATGACGTGCGGGTCCATGATCCGCGACGTCGAGTCGAGCGGATCGACCGCCGGATAAATGCCCAGTTCGGCAATCTGACGCGACAGTACGGTCGTCGCATCGAGATGCGCAAACGTTGCGGCCGGCGCCGGGTCAGTCAAGTCATCCGCCGGCACGTAAACGGCCTGTACGGACGTGATCGAACCTTTTTTCGTCGAAGTAATCCGTTCCTGCAGCGCACCGACGTCAGTGCCCAGCGTCGGCTGATAGCCAACCGCTGACGGCATGCGTCCAAGGAGCGCCGACACTTCCGAACCGGCTTGAATGAAACGGAAAATGTTGTCAACGAAGAGCAGTACGTCCTGACCGCCGACATCACGGAAATATTCGGCCATCGTCAAACCGGTCAAAGCAACGCGCATACGCGCGCCAGGCGGTTCGTTCATTTGGCCGTATACCAACGCCGTCTTTTCGATAACGCCGGACTCGCGCATTTCCATCCAGAGATCATTGCCTTCGCGCGTCCGTTCGCCAACGCCGGCAAAGACCGAATAGCCGCCATGTTCGGTTGCAATGTTGCGGATCAGTTCCATGATCAAAACCGTCTTGCCGACGCCTGCGCCGCCGAACAAGCCGATCTTGCCGCCGCGCGCATACGGCGCGATCAGGTCGACGACCTTGATCCCGGTTTCCAGGATCTGCGTTGACGTTTCCTGTTCTTCAAAACTTGGCGCCGGACGATGGATCGGCCAATGATCATCCGCCGTAAACGCGGCCGGATTATTGTCCACCACGTTGCCGAGTACGTTGAACACGCGTCCCAACGTGCCTTTGCCTACCGGAACCTTGATTGGCGAGCCGGTATCAACCGCTTCCATGCCCCGGGTCAGACCATCGGTCGAGGACATCGCTACGCAGCGAACCGCACTGTCGCCCAGATGCTGCATGACTTCCACCACCAAGTGGATATCGACATCGCCGCTTTTGCCGGCAATGGTCAATGCGTTATAAATCGACGGCAGCTGCTCTGGAGGAAACTCCACATCGACTACCGGCCCGATAACTTGAATCACTCTACCTCGATTGTTTTCCATGGGGTTAACCCCTCCTCGTTGTCTTGCGCGGGCTCTTTGAGCCCCACCTGCGTTGTTGTTGCTGCGGCCTCTTGCCCCAGCTTATTTCAAGGCCTCCGCGCCGCCGACGATCTCAGAAATCTCCCGTGTGATCGTAGCTTGACGCACCTTGTTATAGTTCAGCACCAATTTAGCAATCAATTCCTCAGCGTTGTCGGTGGCCGAGCCCATCGCCGTCATCCGTGCGCCCAGTTCACTGGCCGCCGACTGCAGCAAGCCGCCGTAAATCACGCTTTCCAGATACTTCGGCAATAACTGCCCGAGCACATCGACCGCACTCGGTTCATAAATATATTCCCGGTGCTCCTGTTCGCCTCCCGGCTGCGTGAGCGGCAACAATTTCACGGTCGTCGGCTTTTGCGTGATCGGCGAATAAAATTGCGTATACGCCAAATAAACTTCATCATAGTCGCCCCGAACAAAACCTTCGGCCACTTCTTTAGCCAAGGCAATCGCATGCTGGTAAGTCGGTTTTTCCGAAAAACCGCTAAATTCGACCGCCACGTCATAGTCGCGCCGCTTGAAATAATCACGCGATTTACGACCCACGGTGATCAGCGGACAATCCGCCTTCTCCCGTCCGACCATATGCGCTACAACCTCTTTCATTAAGTTCGAGGAATAAGCGCCGGCCAAGCCCTTATCGGCGCTCAGCACCAAGTAGGCCGTCCGATTGACTTTCCTTACGGCCAAAAGCGGATGCTCCGCATCGCCGCAAGCGCCGGCCACGCTGACCAGCACTTCCTGCATCTTCTCGGTATACGGCTTGCTCGCCGCCGCCCGTTCCTGAGCCCGCCGCAGCCGCGCTGCCGCTACCATTTTCATCGCCTTGGTGATCTGTTCTATATTCTTGACGCTTTTGATGCGTCGCCGAATGTCGCTTACACTGGGCATCTACATCACCTCGTCCCTTGGCTAGCAAACGTATCCTTAAATTCCTGAATCGCCTTCTTCAACGCCGCTTCGCTCTCGGCATCGAGTACCTTCCGCTCGCGAATTCCTTTGCTGATTTCGGCATAATTGGTATGCATGAATTTCAGGAAATCGGCTTCGAAGCGAATGACCGCATCCATCGGAACATCATCCAAGTGGCCATTGACCGCCATATAAATGACCATGACCTGTTCTTCGACCACCATCGGACGGTATTGCGACTGTTTCAGCACTTCCATCGTCCGCTGACCACGGTCAAGCTGTGCTTTGGTCGACTTGTCCAAGTCGGAGCCGAATTGCGCAAAAGCCGCCAGTTCGCGATACTGCGCCAAATCGAGACGCAAACGTCCGGCAACCTGTTTCATCGCCTTGATCTGCGCGGAACCGCCGACGCGTGATACCGAAATCCCCGGGTTGATCGCCGGGCGGATGCCCGAATAAAACAGTTCGCTTTCCAGGAAGATCTGGCCGTCGGTGATCGAAATTACATTCGTCGGAATGTAAGCCGATACGTCACCGGCCAGCGTCTCGATAATCGGCAAAGCGGTAATCGAACCGCCGCCCAATTCCTTCGACAGTTTCGCCGCACGTTCCAGCAGGCGGGAATGCAAATAAAAAACGTCGCCAGGATACGCTTCGCGGCCTGGCGGCCGACGCAGCAGCAGTGACATTGCACGATATGCAACCGCATGTTTTGAAAGATCATCATAGACGCATAGAGCATGTTCGCCTTTGCGCATAAAGTACTCTGCCATCGATACGCCGGCATACGGCGCCAAATACTGCAACGGTGCAGAATCGGAGGCCGAAGCCACGACAATGATCGAATACGCGAGCGCGCCTTTTTCCTCAAGCGTCTTTACGACGCGCGCAACGGTCGAAGCCTTTTGCCCGATCGCCACATAAATGCAAATGACGTCCTGCCCTTTTTGGTTGATGATCGTGTCGACCGCAATCGCCGTCTTACCGGTGCCGCGGTCGCCGATGATCAGTTCGCGCTGTCCGCGGCCGATCGGCACCATCGAGTCGATTGCTTTCAAGCCAGTTTGCAGCGGTTCTTTTACCGACTGGCGATCCGCAATGCCCGGAGCCGGACTTTCTACCGGACGAAATTCCGTCGTATTGATCGGTCCTTTGCCGTCAATCGGCTGACCGAGTGCATTGACAACGCGGCCGATCATCGCTTCGCCGACCGGAACCTGCATGATGCGTCCGGTCCGGCGCACGGTGTCGCCTTCTTTGATCAAGGTTTCGCCGCCGAGCAGCACCGCTCCGACGTTGTCTTCCTCGAGATTCAATACCATGCCGAAAACTTCATGCGGAAACTCCAAGAGTTCGCCGGCCATCGCCTTTTCCAGGCCGTGGATGCGGGCGATGCCGTCCCCCACTTCAATGACCGTGCCGATGTCGTCGACGCTCAAGTCCACCTGATAATTTTCGATCTGTTGTTTTATAATCGCCGTAATTTCTTCAGGCCTCATTTTCATAGTCAGTCTGTCACCTCAATCCTTGTCGCTTCACTCTTGAGGAGGGCGCTGCGCATAGACGACAATTGCCGTACCACGCTGCCGTCGATAAGCTTATCGCCCATCTGCACCACTACCCCGCCCAGGATGCTTTGATCCACCCGGGTCTTTAGCACCACTTTGCGGCTGACGGCCTGTCCCAATTTGGCGGCCAATGCTTCAGCCTGGGCTTCCGTCAGCGGAACGGCGGTAACGACCTGCGCTTCCACGATGCCGCGCGCCGTATTAGCCAGCTTGGTGTATTCCTGCAAGATACCCGGCAACGCCGTCTCTCTGCGCTTATCCACCAACAGCAAAAGAAAATTAAGCACGAACAGCTGCACTTCGTTGGCAAAAATCTGGCGCAGCGTATCTTTTTTAGCCTGCGGCAAGACGCGCGGATGATAGATCAGCGTGCCCAGATCCTTATGCTGCCGCAGCGTCTCCGCCACGATTTCGAGCTCTTGCTGTACCTGGCCCAGCATGTCCCGCTCTGCCGCCAGCTCATACAATGCTTGGGCGTACTTCACGGCCAACTGGTTGCTTAGCATGGCAGTCCCCCTACTTTCTTGTCATCCAGCTGACGGATGAAATCATCCACCAGTTTGGCATTGCTTTCTGCGTCCAAATTATGTTGAATGATCTTGGCCGCTGCCGCCAGTGACAGATTGACCATGTCTGCCTTCATTTGATCCATGACCTTGTCGCGTTGACGATCGCTTTCTTCCTGCGCCGCCTTAATCAAACGCGTACTTTCTTCGCGCGCAGCGGCCAGGATTTCGTCCTTGGTCTGTTCCGCGAGCTGCGCTGCCTTGTCGACGATTGATTGGGCGCGCGCGCGAGCGTCATCCAGCTGTTTTAAGTAATCCTGCCGCAGCGTTTCGGCTTCCTGGCGTTCCCGTTCGGCAGCCGCAATATTACCGGCAATCTTTTCTTGCCGTTCCGCCAAGATCTTTAGCAGCGGCTTATAGGCAAATTTTGTCAATAAAGCCACTAAGATTAAAAAGTTTATAATCTGCGCGACCAGTGTCGCGTTCAGTTCAATCACTCAGGGCACCTCCTTTTCCGGCGCACAAAGAGGGGCCGCTGCCCCTCAGCTGCACTCCTTACTTGAGCAACGGATTGGCGTAGAGAAGTACGATTGCGATAACCGTCGCAATGATCGGCACAGACTCGATCAAGCCGACGGAAATCAGCATTTGTACGAGCAGCGTACCTTTTGCTTCCGGTTGGCGTGCAACGCCTTCCACGAACTTAGACGTGACGACACCGTCGCCAATCCCTGCGCCGACCGCGCCCAATCCGATTGCCAAACCAGCCCCGACCATAGCTCCTGCCACCATAATTGCATGTTCCATAAATTTCATCCTCCTTTAAAATCATTGACTATTGACTCAACAAAGAACGGCTCTTCCGTTCAGTCGTGATGCGCATCCTGAATTGAATTCGCCAGATAGGACATCGACAGCATCGTGAAGATGAATGCTTGGACCGCGCCAACGAAGACGCTAAAGCCAAGCCAGACGACATTCGGAATCGGAATCCACATCGGCACCAGGATTCCCAAAATAATAATGAGAATCTCACCCGCCAGAATATTGCCGAATAGCCGGAATGACAGCGTAATCGGTTTGGCAAATTCTTCGATGATATTGATGATCACAAACGGGATAAACGGTTCAAAGAAATGTTTTACATAGCGAACCGGCCCCTTGTTAATGATGCCCAAAATATGCACCAGTCCGATGACCATCAGCGCCAAACCGAGCGTCGTATTCAAGTCGTTGGTCGGTGATGTCAAGCCGGGCACTAATCCCTGCCAGTTACCGATCAAAAGAAATAAGAACAGTGTGATAATCAGCGGCGCCAATTTGCGTCCCCTTGGGCCCATCGCGCCGTCCATTTGTTCAAGCAGCGCTTCGACCACCATTTCCAATAGATTCTGCCAGCCTTTTGGCGCCAACGACAGTCTTCGCGTGGCAGCAAACGCCAGCAGCAATACCAAAGCCATCGTCAGCCACGTCATCGTCAGCGTATCCATATGGAACGTGAATCCGCCGAGTTGGGCCAGCTTATGCGCCCCTATCTCATGGCCTCCTCCACCGTGTTCCACTACTAACCCCTCCTTTCTTGCCAAAATACAAACATTATGCTCACAATTGTTGTCTTAGCCATGCTCGAAGCGCCATCAAGACGGCATTCATTACCATCACGCCCTGCAGCAAGAGCAGGCCGGCCACCGCCGCCCAAAAATCGAGCCAAGGCGCCTTTACCGACAACAAAAGCATTAGCAACACCAATACCAATCGGACGACCCATCCGGCCCTCATATAACCGACCGCCTTAGCGGCCGGCAACTCTGCGCTGCGACAAATACGCAGGCTCAGCATGAGATAGTATGCGCCGCCGGTGACGATGCCGAGAAGAAACCCGTACAGCTTAGCCGCCTGTCCGCTTTGATAAATGCCGACCGCGATACAGCCGCCCCAGAGAATCAATTGCAGCAACGTCCGTCTTACTTCTTGCCAATAGTTTTTCGTCATAAAATAAAAACAGACCGAACAACCAAACAACCCTTGCTCCCCTCAAAGCCTTGCTGCGTTTGCCATTCCTGCCTGCTATCCTTCACGTTCCCTTCGTTATTTTTTTATACATTGACCAAAGCCCTGCCAGCATGCCCAGCACGATGCCGGCGACCGTTCCCCACGGCGTTACGTCGCAGGTTCGATCCAGCCAGCGTCCTAACCAGACGCCGACGATCAGCGTCGAAATCATCGTAAAGCCGATCGCCGATGCGGTCGCCAGCGCCGCACCCACCGTATCCTGTTTGCCGGACTTGTTTTTGTCCATTCCTTCATCTCTCCCCGGGCTGCTTTGCTTGCGCCCAGCGCTGCCACATGGCCGATGCGCACATTGTGACTTTTACAACATTCTACAACTGTATTTCAAATCCCTCTTCTAATTCACATGAATACAGGATGTTTTTTTACTTTCTCGGCGTTTTAAAAACTTTCTTTATCAAAAAAATAAAAAACCGGAAGACAGCGTCTCCCGGCAGCATCTATTTGTTCATTTCATCCCTTCACCGTAAACGGTTGCGCGCCTTCTTGCGCCAGGCCATAATGGTGCAAAATCGCCTGCACGATGCGTTTCGACGCCAATCCGTCGCCATACGGATTGCTCGAAGCCGACATGCGGTGATATTCCGCTGCATCGCCAAGCAAACGACGGGTTTCGCCGTACACGACATCGCGTTCCGTGCCGATCAGTTTCACCGTGCCGGCCGCGATCGCTTCTGGACGTTCCGTGGTGTTGCGCAGCACCAGGACCGGCTTGCCGAGCGACGGCGCTTCTTCTTGAATGCCGCCCGAATCGGTCAGGATCAGGTAAGACCGTGCCAGCAAGTTGGCGAACGGCTGGTATTCGAGCGGATCGATCAGATGCACGCGTTCCAAACCGCCAAGCTCCGCTTCGACGACTTCACGTACCTTCGGATTGCGGTGCACCGGAAAGACGATTTCGACATCGCTGAATTCGGCGACGATATCTTTAAGCGCCTGATAAACGTGACGCATCGGCTCGCCAAGATTTTCGCGCCGGTGCGTCGTCACCAACACAACGCGTTTCGCCTTATAATCGATGTTCGCCAAAAGCGGATCGGCAAAAACGTAATCCGGCCGTACCGTCGCCAGCAGCGCATCGATTACCGTATTGCCGGTGACGATCACGCCCTGCTGCGGAATCGCTTCGCGCAGGAGATTCGCTCGCGCCGTATCGGTCGGGGCAAAGTGTAGATCGGCCAGCGAACCGGTCAGCTTCCGGTTCATTTCTTCCGGATACGGCGAATATTTATCGCCTGTGCGCAGTCCCGCTTCGACATGCCCGACGTCGATCTGGTGATAATAGGCGGCCAGCGCACCGGCGAACGTCGTCGTCGTGTCGCCGTGCACCAGTACGATGTCCGGTTTTTCTTCCGCCAAGACCGTGTTCAGGCCCTGCATCGCACGACTCGTCACTTCAAACAGCGTCTGACCCTGCGCCATGATGTCAAGATCGTGATCCGGCACGATGCCGAACAAGTCGAGCACCTGATCGAGCATTTCGCGATGTTGCGCGGTAACCGCGACCACCGGCGTGATCTCTTCGGGATGCTGCTGCAGTTCCAAAACAAGCGGCGCCATTTTTATCGCTTCCGGCCGCGTACCAAACACCGTCATGACTTTGATTTTTTTCTTCATCTTCCCGACCACCTCATTCTTATTCTACCAAAAACAAACGTTTAAAAAAGGCCGGCAGATTATTGCCAGCCTTTTCAGTGATTGTTCTACTCGGACGCCTCAATCTTCAACACGCCGATCTTGCGAGCGCCGACAAAGGCTAAGCCTAGAATTCCGACGATGATAATAATGCCGGAGATTTTATTCACTTCCGTCAATGCGATCGCGCTTAAGCCCAGACAGCCGCTGATCACGTACATCAGTAAGACCGCCTGCTTTTGCGTCAGCCCCATGTCGAGGAGGCGATGATGCAAATGACCGCGATCCGGTTTGAAGATTGGCTGGCCGCTCAGATAACGGCGCACAATGGCGAAAGCCGTATCCATGATCGGCAGCCCCAGCGCGACAATCGGAACGATCAACGCGATCGTCGCCGCGCTTTTCACGGTTCCCATGACCGAAACCGCCGCCAGCATATACCCGAGGAACATGCTGCCCGTATCGCCCATGAAAATTTTTGCCGGATTGAAGTTATGCTGCAAAAAGCCCAGCGAACTGCCGGCAATCGCAGCGGTCAGTATCGCCACCGTCCAGAAATTCTGCTGCAGTGCGACCAAGAGGATCGTAACCGCGGCAATCGTCGATACGCCGGCCGCCAGACCATCAAGACCGTCAATCAGATTGACGGTGTTGGTCAGACCGACCACCCAGAGGATCGTCAGCGGAATCGACCAGTATTCAACATAGAGCATCTCACCGAACGGATTCGTGATCCACTCAATGCGGATATCAAAAAATACCAGCACGCCTGCGGCGGCAATCTGCCCGAGCAGTTTCACCTTCGCCGGCAGCGGTTTGAGATCATCTAAAATTCCCAGCGCCAGGATCGCGGTTCCGCCGACCAGAATGCCAAGCACATCGCGCGTCACCTGCATGCAAAGCAGCACCGCAACGACGAACGCAACATAGATCGCCAACCCGCCCATGCGCGGAATCGGTTTTTTATGAACTTTACGAGCATCCGGAGCATCCAGGGCGCCCGCCCGTATCGCCAGGTTCTTCACCTGTGGAGTCAAGAAATAGGCTACCACCAGAGCCGTAAAAAAGGCCACAAGATAGGTCTGCATCAGCGTTTCGCACCTCGTTTTCCAAATACCGTTATTTGAACGTAAATCAAAGTAATTGTACATCCAGCCGTGCCGCTTGTCAACTGCAATACCCTTTGCGCCGCAGTTTCGCGACATGCTCTTTGACGATCGTTTCCATCGGCATTTGATAGCGTTCCGCCAGGATATACATCATGGTGAAACAGCATTGCGCAACGTCCAAAAGCTCGCAGCAGCAGCCTTCCAAAACTTCCGCCTGGCGCAGTTTCGCGCTTTCGCCCGAAGCGCCCGCCTTTTTCCCCAAGTACTGGCTTAATTCGCCGACTTCTTCCTGAATCTTGCAGACCGTGGTCAAAAGCGTCACGTCCGGCAACGCAAGGCGCGGCAATTGCAAAAACTTATAATCGCCGTGCGTCGCGACGCGGTAAGAAAGCGCGGCGTCAAACGCATAGCCTTTACAGGTCAGCTTGTCGAGGTGCTGCTGCACTAAATGATCGACCGTCATCTGCTGCGCCTCTTCCACGACGAACAGCATCGTCACGCAAGTTTGCGCCACATCGAGCAGTTCATCGGCGACATCGCGCAGATAAACGCCGCCTTCGCCGTTGGCGGCGCTTTCGTACGGCAAAAAGGTCAGCACCGCACGCGCCAGTTCTCCGGCCTCTTCCATAATTTTAAGCAGCGTAGAATCGAGCGACGGCGTCAGCCGGTTCAAACGCGGCAGTTGAATAGCCTGCAACATGTTTATCATCCTCTCTCAATATGCAGCACTTCAATATCCTGGGCCATATCCAGCCAGTCGGTATGCGGATGATAATGCCGTCCGTACACCACCCGCTTGATGCCCGACGTGATAATCAGTTTCTGGCATTCCGGACACGGCCGGTCCGTGCAATAGAGCGTCGCATCCTGGCGTTCTTCCGGCGTGCATTCCAAGAGCGCGTTCGGTTCGGCGTGAATGCAGCGCACGCAGTGGCCGTCGATCATCAGACAGCCCTCGTCGATGCAATGCGGCAAGCCGGCCGGACTGCCGTTATAGCCGGTGCCTTTGATGCGCCGGTTCTTCACGATCACCGCGCCGACTTCACGGCGCAGACAGGTGCTGCGCCCGGCCACCTGAAAGGCGATATCCAAAAAATAGTCATCCCATTCTTTTCTCACGTTCTTCCCCTGCCTATCGTGAATTTGCCTCTTCCATCTCTCTAGTATACCATGGCAAAATTATTTTATCCTGCCTCTTTGGCAGGACATTTCGCATTCTTGGTCAAATAGTCTTTAGCATGTCTTTTTCTTATTTTTGTGACACTTCGTGTGTTCAATGAAGGGAGTTTTGTATTATTATGAAAGAACTTTTGGAATTACTGGAACGAAACCATTGCCAGACGGTGGAGCAGCTGGCGGTGATGCTGGATATACCCATGGCGGAAGTCACGGCGCTGATCCAGCGTCTGGAGGCGGAAAAAGTCATCGTCAAATACCAAACGATCGTAGACTGGGAAAAAGCAGGCATCGACAAAGTCACCGCGATGATCGAAGTCCGGCTGACGCCGCAGCGCGAAGTCGGTTTCGACCTGATTGCCGAACGAATTTACCGCTATCCGGAGGTACGCAGCGTCTATCTGATGTCCGGCAGCTACGATTTGTCGGTTGCCGTTGAAGGCGCTACTTTAAAGGAAGTGGCCGATTTTGTCGCGACAAAATTAGCCACGATCGAAGGCGTCG
This sequence comes from Negativicutes bacterium, assembly GCA_963667825.1. Classification (GTDB taxonomy): domain Bacteria; phylum Bacillota; class Negativicutes; order SG130; family SG130; genus Azotosporobacter. Next base: position 1,361,024 of record OY764022.1, read on the forward strand.
TAGCCACTACGACGCATTTTATGCTGAAAAAATATAAGGAAGCAGGCGTCATCCTGGACGATAAGGAAGATCCCGAACGATTGGCGGTGTCGCCATGAATTGGAGCAACCGTCTTTCGCCTTCAGTTCAAGCCATTCCGCCGTCCGGCATTCGCCGCTTTTTTGACATTGTTGCCGAAATGAAAGGCGTCATTTCGCTCGGCGTCGGCGAACCGGATTTCGTCACGCCTTGGCACATTCGGGAAAGTTGCATTTACAGTTTGCACCGGGGCTACACATCTTATACGTCAAATTTCGGCTTGCTTGAATTGCGCGAAGAAATCGCACGCGTGACGCAGGAAGAATGCGCGGTCAAATATGACCCTCGCCAGGAAATTCTCGTCACTGTCGGAGTCAGCGAGGCGCTCGATCTCGCGATGCGTGCTTTGCTTGCGCCGGGCGACGAAGTTTTAATTCCCGAACCCTGCTACGTTTCTTACAAGGCTTGCGTGTCGCTGGCCGGCGGCGTACCGGTTCCGGTCGCAACGAATGTCGCCAATCAATTCCGCGTCACTGCCGCCCAACTGGAAGAAAAAATCACGCCGCGTACAAAGGTACTGATCATCGGCTATCCGAACAATCCGACCGGCGCAGTGATGTCGCGCCAGGATCTGCAATCCATCGCCGATTTCGCGGTGCGTCACGATCTGATCGTCATTTCCGATGAAATTTACGCCAAACTGACTTACGAAGGCGAGCACACCTGCTTTGCCAGTCTGCCCGGTATGAAGGACCGGACGATTCTGCTGAACGGTTTTTCCAAAGCGTATGCAATGACAGGCTGGCGCATCGGTTACGCTCTGGCCAATCCCGATTTTATCGCCGCGATGAACAAAATTCATCAGTATACGATGCTCTGTACGCCAATCACCGCACAGATGGCAGCAATTGAAGCGTTGCGCCGCGGCGAAAAAGACGTCCAGTCAATGGTAACGCAGTATAACCAGCGCCGCCGCCTGATTTTGAACGGCTTTCGCGACATGGGCCTCTCCTGTTTTGAGCCCAAAGGCGCTTTTTATCTTTTTCCTTCGATTCAGGAAACCGGACTCAGTTCTATGGATTTTGCCGAAGGCTTATTGAAAGCGGAAAAAGTCGCACTTGTACCCGGCACAGCGTTCGGCGATTGCGGCGAAGGTTTTGTCCGTTGTTCCTACGCCACGTCTCCCGCCAACATCGCCGAAGCGATCGAACGCATCGGCCGTTTTGTGAAGGGATACTTATAGATTTTTAACGTGGCGCGAAAATTCAACTCCTTCGCGCCCCCTATCCGCAGACGCTTTTCTGGTTTATAATGCAAGGTAGGGTTTGTTTCATAAAACAAGGAGGCATTTCCATTATGCTGTTTCTTTTCTGGGATATCGACGGAACACTCTTGCGCACCGATCGCGCCAGCCTGCATGCTTTTCAGCACTTATTAAAAAACCAATATAGCAAAGACATCAATCTGGATAAGATTCAAACGGCCGGCATGACCGATTGCCATATCGCCGCACAGCTCTTGCAGCTGGTTTTCGAGCGCCCGGCAACGCCGGAGGAGATCCAGACACTGCTGCTTCGCTACGAAGCAATTTTGCCCAAGCATTTGGCGCAGCGCCAGGGCAAAATCCTGCCGCGCGTCAAAGAAAACCTGATGACGCTCTACCGCCTGCCGGATGCGAAGCAAATGCTCCTGACCGGCAATACCGCCGCCGGAGCGCGCGCTAAGTTGGCGCATTACGGTCTCGACCATTATTTCAACTTTTCCACCAGCGTATTTGGCGACGACTGCAGCGACCGCACCTGCCTCGCACAGGCCGCGCAGCGCGGCATCGAACGCTACTACGCCAGCCATCTGACCGACAGCCATTTTGTCGTCATTGGCGATACGCCGAATGACATCGCCTGCGGCAAAGCGATCGGCGCAATCACCGTCGCGGTCGCGACCGGCCGTTTCACGTTAGAACAACTCGAAGAACACGAAGCCGACTGGCTGCTCGCAGAACTGCCAAGCCCTGCCGAATTCGAAACCGGCCTGCGCGAACTGGCTGCGAAACGCTAGCAAAAAGAAGGGGCTGTGAAATAACGCCCTGACAAATAAAAAGAGGTCCGTTGGCTCGGAAGAGCTGACGGACCTCTTTTTGTGGTAAAATTTTACGTACCAAATGAAAAACATTACCACTAATCATTCTAAAGCGAAACAGGCATTTTTGCCACTATTCATTTCGGATTTTCTGGATATTTGTGATCCTGTGCTGGTTTTCGACCGATTCATGGAGGGAATTGACTTGGAGAAGTACCTTCGGAATGTTCCGGAGCACGTTACCGGACGCATCAGATACAACCCGACCAGCATGGTGAAAACAGTCTTATTCGGATTTATGACCAATGGATATATTTCACTCCGTGAGGAAGTCGTGGAAAACTTAGAGAGCATCCATGGAGCGCTGCTGCGGATGAATCGCTCCATTCAATCTGAAGGTACCTTCGGCATCCTGAAAAACAACCGCTGGTATAAACGAATCGTACGAAAAGGCATGGGACAGGTTCGGTTAGAGATTTTCCTGGTTTCTATCGGTTACAACCTATATAAATATCACAATAAAACATTGCGAATCAAAAAAGCCGCATAAGCTGAAAAGTTGCAGTTCTTATGGGGAAAGGGGGCGTATACTCTTTTTTCGGATTTATCTTGTAAAAAACTCAAAATGGACACAAAAAGGAGCTGTGGACAAAATGATTCCTCATTTTGTCACAGCCCCTTCTTTTGTGCTTTGAGCCAATAGCAGGACGGGCAGAACGGCTTTTGGCCACGAGCCATAAGCCTTTTTCATTCCACTTCCACATACTTGTCGAGCGGCGAGTTGGGGGCCAGCATCGGCGTTACCAGGTCGCTGGTGGGAATGCGCGCCACAATGACGCGGGCTTCCTTCGCCTGCCAGGCTTCCTGCCAGGCCGCTTCAAATTCCTCCGGCGTTTCGACCACCTGTGCACGTACGCCATAAGCGGCCGTCAGACATTCCCAGTCCGGCGCCAATGGCGCGAGTGAAGCCGAATAGCGTTCGCGGTAAAACAGCTGCTGCCATTGGCGAACCATGCCGAGGCAGCTGTTGTCGATGACGAGCGACAAGACCGGCAGATTTTGCCGCTGCAGCGAATAGAGTTCGCTGCAGGTCATGCGAAACCCTCCGTCGCCGGCGATATGCACGACCCGGCGATCTCGCCGCGCCGCCTGCGCGCCCATGGCCGCAGGCAGGCCGAAGCCCATCGTGCCGAGTCCGCCCGATGTCACCCATTGGCGCGGACTTTCAATTTGCAGATGCTGCGCCGCCCACATCTGGTTCTGTCCGACATCGGTGACAAACGTACATTCCTCGCCCTTGGTCAGCGTTCCGATCCTCTGCATGATCCAGGGCGCATTCAAGCGTTCGCCGTTATATGGTTCTTGATATTCGCTGCGCCAAAGAGACAATTCCGTGTGCCATGCCAGCCAATCTCCCGGCACAAGACATTCCTGTAAGTGAAGCAGACTTTGTTCAATGCCGCCTACAACGGCGACATGCGCGAAGACATTTTTATCGACTTCCGCCGGATCGACGTCGAGATGAATGACATGCTTGCCTTCGCCGTAACGGAAACGATCGCCGGTCACCCGGTCGCTGAAACGGCTGCCGACGACAATCAGCACATCCGCTTCGCAGACCGCCCGGTTTGCCAAGAGACTGCCGTGCATGCCGCTGAAACCGAGGCAATATTCGTTTTCCGGCGCCATCACGCCGATGCCCATCAGCGTCGTCGCGACCGGAATCCCTTTCGTCTTAGCCAGTTCGCGCACCGCCCGCGTCGCGGCCTTAGCGGTCGCGCCGCCGCCGGCAAGGAGGAGCGGGCGTTTGCAGCTTTGAATGATGCTCACCGCTTCGCCAAGCGCAGCGGCCGTCTGACGTCTCAGCGGCGCACTCTCAGGCGATGCCGTTTTTTCAACTCTCTGCGCCGGCAGCGCAGCGTGTTGCACGTCCTGCGGCAGATCGACCAAAATCGGTCCGGGCCGACCGCTTTGCGCCAGTTTCAGCGCAAACGGAATCACTTCCGTCAGGTAAGCGCTATTTTTCACAAGAAAATTATGTTTGGTAATCGGCATGCTCATATTGCTGATATCGACGCTGGCCAAACAGTCGCCGGCCAGGCAGTCGTTCGCCACTTGTCCGACCAATAGCAAAAGCGGCACCGAGTCAAGCATCGCGGTGGCAAGACCGGTGATCGTGCCGGCCGCGCCCGCCCCGCTGCCGACGATCGCCACGCCAAGTTCACCGCTTGCCCTTGCATATCCGTCCGCCGCATGCAGCGCTCCCTGCTCACTGACCGCTTCGCAAAGCGGCAGATCCGCTTCGCGGCAGGCTTCCAACAAAGCGGCGACATGCGCGCCCGGACAGCTGAAGATCTGGCGTACGCCGTTCGCTTTCAGCGCCGCTGCGATGAAGGAAGCGCCGTTTAGCCTCTCTTTTTCCATCTTCATCGGCCTCCTCTTCCCTGCAGCAGCAAGAGCTGCGGCGTTCTATCTTTCCAGGCCGCTTCCCAACAGGCGATCGCTTCCTGGCGTGTCTTCGCCTGCCGTCCTTTGATGCCGTATGCTTGCGCCATCTGCAAAAACGCGCTCGCAGCCTCTTCTTCCTCCGTCAGGACTACGTTCACGACCGGCAATCCGTGCGCCGCCAGCGTGTATAGTTCATTGCCGCTGCGCAGCAAGCCTTGCAAACCGCAAAACGCGAGCACCGTCTGTTCCGGCGTGCCCAGCTGCGCGCCAAGCGCCGCGGGCAGCGCATAACCGCGGCAGCCGAGCCCGCCGGGAAACAAAAGCGTTCGCCCAGACAGCGGCAGAGAGCGAAACGCCTCTTCCTGCCAGACTTCCGGTTCAAGCGCAATCACGCCGCCCGCTTCCGTTTGCAGGCGCTGACCGAGCCAGGCAAAAAGCCAGGCCCAATCCAGCGGTGCATCCTCAAGCGCCGGCAAAATCTCCGCCTTGCGCGACGCAAAACAGGCTGCGCGCTGGACTTTCGGCAAACGCTGCAGCAAAGCCGGCAACAGTAGACGCAAATCACCGGGCAACGCAAGCACCGCCGGCAAACGCCTCTCCAGTTCCGCCGCATCGATGTCCAGATGTATGAGCGCCGCCTTTGTCGGCAAATCTTCCTTACTTATCGTCTGTTCGCTGAAGCGGCAGCCCAGCGCCAGAATCAGATCGGCTTCTTGCAAAGCCGCCTTTGCGGCTCCGGCGCCGCTGACGCCGACAATGCCGAGCGCCAGACGATGCCCGTCCGGCAGAATCCCGGCGCCCATCAACGTGGTCGCAAGCGGCAGGTCGTTCTTCTCCGCCATTTCCCGGCAGACGTCCTGCGCTTTCGCCGCCAGTACGCCGCCGCCTGCGAGAATCAGCGGACGCTTCGCCGCGCCGAGCAACTCTGCCGCCTGCTCGATAAGACGCTCCTGGCTGCCCGTCAAACGACGCGCCGGCTTTTTCTCAAGCGGCGCAGGCGCTTCATACTCGACGAGCGCGGTTTGGATATCGCGCGGCACATCGACCAGCACCGGCCCCGGACGGCCGCTGGCTGCGACCTGCATCGCCAGGCGCAGCGTCTCGACCAGTTTTTCCGGGCGTTTGACCTGAACGCTGTATTTGGTAACCGAAAGCGTAATGCCGATGATGTCTACTTCCTGAAATGCATCCCGCCCAATCAGACCGACCGGAACCTGTCCGGTGATCGCGACGAGCGGCACCGAGTCAAGATAGGCCGCGGCCAGTCCGGTCGTCAAATTGGTCGCACCGGGTCCGGATGTTGCGATGCATACGCCGACCCTTCCGCTGGCTCTGGCATAGCCGTCTGCACTGTGGATCGCGCCCTGCTCATGAGCAGCGGTTACATGGCGGAGTCCACTATCATATAATGCATCATAAAAAGGCAGGATCGTGCCGCCGGGATACCCGAACAGCGTATCGACGCCCTGTTCCTTGAGACATTCCGCCATCGCCTGCGCGCCAGACATCTGCATACCATCACCTCCTGTTTAAGCTACTACATTTTTGAACCACAAAGACGCGCAAAGGACACAAAGAAAGATTGCAGAGGCGGCAGATGAATATCTGCCGCGAAAAAGAACACTATGCAACAGCGTCTTTGTGTCCTTATTTGCTGCAGATAGCATCTGCAGCCTAAAAACCTCTTCCCCCTTAGTGACCTTTGTGTCTTTGTGGTGAATTACTAGACTACGTTTTCCAATACCCTAGACGTCATTTCTTCGGTCGAGACTTTTATCGTGCCGGGCTGATACAGGTCCGCAGTGCGGTAGCCTTGGGCCAGCGCCTTGTCGACAGCAGCTTCGATCATTTCCGCGCCCGCTGCGCACTCGAGAGAATAACGCAGCAACAAGGCCGCCGAGAGAATCGTGCCGAGCGGATTGGCAATGCCTTGCCCCGCAATATCCGGCGCGGAGCCATGAATCGGTTCATAGAGACTTGTGCCCTCGCCGATGCTCGCCGACGGCAGCATGCCGATCGAACCTGTCAATACGGCCGCTTCGTCACTCAAAATATCGCCAAACAAGTTGCTGGTCACGATCACGTCAAACTGGCGCGGATTCAAGATCAATTGCATCGCACAGTTATCGACATATAAATGGCTCAATGCCACATCCGGATACGCCGCGCTAACCTGTTCAGCCGTCTTGCGCCAGAGGCGTGAAGAGGCAAGCACATTGGCCTTGTCGACCGACGTGACTGACTGCCGCCTTAGCTGCGCCGCCTCACAAGCCCATTTAACAATTCTGGTCACTTCCGGCTCATGGTAAATTTCAAGGTCAGAAGCCTGCATCACTCCATCGACCAAGGTTGCTTCCTGCTTCGGACCGAAATAAATCCCGCCGACTAATTCGCGCACAATCAAAAGATCGAGGCCGTCTACCGCTTGCCGTTTCAGCGGCGAGGCATCCGCCAGCGCCGCCGGAACACGAATCGGCCGCAGATTGGCATACAGTTTCAGCGCCTTGCGCAAACCAAGGATCGCCTGTTCCGGGCGCAGGCCCGCTTCCACATGGTCCCATTTCGGCCCGCCTACCGCGCCGAGTAAGACGGCATCGGCAGCGATCGCCGCCGCCACCGTTTCAGCCGGCAAAGGCTCGCCTGCCGCGTCGATTGCCGCACCGCCCGCATCGCGCCATTGATAGCGCAGCTGCAAACCGACCTTGGCGGCAACGGCATCAAGTACCCTGACCGCAGCCAAAGTTATTTCGCGCCCGATGCCGTCGCCGGGTATGACCACAATCGTATGTTCCTTCATGCTCCGGCCCCCTGCTTCACATATTCGATCAGACCGCCGGCTTGCGCGATTTCTTGGATAAAACCAGGCAACGGTTGAATTGTAAACTGCTGGCCCGTTGTTTTGTTCAGCAGTACGCCTTGCGCCAGATCAATGCTGATTTCGTGCCCCGCCTGAATCGCCGATACCTGATCGCCTAATTCAACCAGCGGCAGACCGATGTTGATGGCATTGCGGTAAAAAATCCGCGCAAAGCTGGCCGCTACGACGCAGGATATGCCGCTGGCTTTGATCGCAACCGGCGCATGTTCGCGCGACGAACCGCAACCGAAGTTACGATCCGCGACGATGATATCGCCGTTTTTTACGCCTGCGGCAAAGGACGCATCAATGTCTTCCATGCAACGCTTGGCCAATTCTTTCGGATCGGCTGTATTCAGATAACGGGCCGGTATGATGACGTCGGTATCGACATTATCGCCGTAACGCCAGACCTTTCCTTGACAAATCATATCAGCACACCTCCCAGGGACCGCTGATGCGGCCGGTTATCGCACTGGCCGCGGCCACTACCGGTCCGGCCAAATAGACTTCACTATCCACGTGCCCCATACGTCCGCGGAAGTTTCGGTTTGTCGTCGCAACAGCCCGTTCACCGGCCGCCAATATCCCCATGTGTCCGCCCAGACAAGGGCCGCAGGTCGGCGTACTGACAACCGCGCCTGCCTTGATAAACGTTTCGACGTAACCGAGTTTCATCGCCTCGAGATATACGGCCTGCGTTCCGGGAATCACGATCGCCCGCACATCGGGGTGAACCTTCTTGCCCTCAAACACTTTCGCCGCCTGCGCCAGGTCTTCGATCCGCCCGTTCGTGCAGGAACCGATGATCACCTGGTCGATCGCAATCGAGCCTACCTCACGCACCGCTTTGACGTTTTCCGGCAAATGCGGCAAAGCAACGACCGGCTGCAGCGTCGACAGATCGATCCGGACCGTACGTTCATAGATCGCATCCGGATCAGCGGAGACTTCCTGGTACTCTCTCACGACCCGTCCGGCCAAAAAGTCGCGCGTGATCGCATCGACCGGGAAAATCCCGTTTTTCGCGCCCGCCTCGATCGCCATGTTGGCAATCGTCAGACGGTCGGCGATCGACAACGCGCTTACGCCTGCACCGCAGAATTCGAGCGACTGATAACGTGCGCCGTCTACGCCAATCAGAGCAATCAACGTCAGGATCACATCCTTGCCGCTGACCCAGTGCGGCAAGGAACCGCTCAGTTCAACCTTCAGACTCGACGGCACCTTGAACCAGGTTTCGCCGGTCGCCATCGCGGCCCCCATATCGGTCGAGCCCACGCCGCTGGCAAACGCGCCCAATGCGCCGTAAGTGCAGGTGTGCGAGTCCGCGCCGATAATGACTTCGCCCGGCGCCACCAAACCTTGTTCCGGCAAGAGAACATGTTCGATGCCCATGCGTCCGACTTCGAAGTAGTTTGTGATCGCATGCTCTTTGGCGAACTGGCGCACCGTCTTTGCCTGCTCCGCCGATTTGATATCCTTGTTTGGCGTAAAATGATCGGGTACCAGCACGATTTTCTCTTTATCAAACACCGGACGGCCGATCCGTTCAAACTCGCAGATCGCCGGCGGCGCCGTAATGTCATTGCCGAGCACCAGATCGACCTTGCATTTGATCAGTTGCCCCGGCACAACCTTCTCCAAGCCGGCATGGCGGGCAAAAATCTTTTCCGTCATCGTCATCGCCATCTTCATACCCCCTCTGCCGTCTGCTGAAGTTCCGGATAGCCGTGCGTCGCCAGACGCTTGTTGATCGCGGCGACAAACGCGCGCGCGCTGGCTTCGATCACGTCGGTGCTGAGCCCGCGGCCCAGGAACACTTCGCCGTCCGCTTCGATCCAGACCGCCGCTTCGCCCAGCGCATCTTCGCCGGCCGTGACCGCTTTCAACTGATAATCCTTCAGTTCCACGCCGAAGCCGACCGCTTTCTCGATCGCCTTGAACATCGCGTCGACCGGACCGTCGCCGCAGCTAGCCTGTTCTACTTCGCCATTGCTCGTTTCGAGCCGGACCGTCGCGGTCGCAGTGCTTTGACTGCCGCTGACCACCTGATGATAGACGAGCCGATACCATTCCGGCCGTACCTGCGGCTTATCGGCCACCAGCGCTTCAATATCGCGGTCGAAGACGACCTTCTTGCGATCCGCCAGATCCTTGAACTTTGCGAACAACAGGTTCACCGTCTCACTCTCAAGATTATAATCCATTTGTTTGAGACGCTCTTCGAACGCATGCCGACCCGAATGCTTGCCGAGTACGATCGAGTTGCGGCTGACGCCGATCACTTCCGGCGAAATGATCTCATACGTAAGCGCATTGTTCAATACGCCATGCTGGTGGATGCCCGATTCATGCGCGAACGCATTATCGCCGACCACCGCCTTGTTGGCCTGCACCGCGACGCCGGTCAGCGTACTGACCAGACGCGAGGCGCGATAAATCTGTTTCGTATCGATGTTGGTGACCGCTTTGTAATAATCTTTACGCGTATAAAACGCCATAATCAATTCTTCCAACGCAGCGTTGCCAGCCCGCTCGCCGAGTCCGTTTATCGTACATTCCAGCTGCGTAGCCCCATTTTCCATCGCCGCCAGCGTGTTCGCCACCGCCAGCCCCAGATCATTATGACAGTGTACGCTGATATCGACGCCGTCAATGCCGGGTACATTTTCCTTCAGATGTCGGATCAATGCGCCAAACTCAGCTGGCGTCGTATAGCCGACCGTATCCGGCACATTGAGCACCGTTGCGCCTGCGGCAATCGCCCGTCCGTACACTTGGCAAAGAAACGCCCAGTCGGAACGCGAAGCATCTTCCGCGGAAAATTCCACATCATCGGTAAAGGTTTTAGCAAAACGCACCGCATCTTCTGCCGCTTCCAGCACCTGTTGCCGCGACATTTTCAGCTTGTACTCCATATGAATGTCGCTGGTTGCAATAAAAGTGTGGATTCGTTTTCGTTCGGCCTTTGCCAGCGCCTGGGCCGCCGTTTCGATATCCTTTTTTCCCGCCCGTGCCAGACCGGCGATCACCGGTCCCTTGATCTCGGCCGCGATCCGGCTTACCCCTTCAAAATCACCTTTGGAGGCGATGGGAAAGCCGGCTTCGATGACATCCACCCGTAGGCGCGCCAGACTCCGTGCGATTTCTAGTTTTTCAGCCATATCGAGGCATACGCCCGGCGTCTGTTCACCATCCCGCAACGTGGTATCGAAGATTTTTATCCGTCGTTCCATGTCGTCACCTCCAGCATCTCTTTGCTTTATTTTTTAATCCAGCTCATCATCGAGCGCAGTTCTTTGCCGACCGTTTCGATCTGGTGCTGCGCTTCGCGTCGCCGCGTCGCGCTGAATTCCGGACGGTTTGCCTGATTCTCAAGGATCCAGTTCTTCGCAAATACGCCGGTCTGAATTTCAGTCAGCACTTTCTTCATTTCCGCTTTCGTTTGATCAGTAACAATACGGTTACCGATCATATAATCGCCGTATTCAGCCGTATCACTAATGGAATAGCGCATCGCAGCCAAACCGCCTTCATACATCAGATCAACGATCAGTTTCAATTCATGCAGACATTCAAAATAAGCGACCTCCGGTTGATAACCAGCCTCAACCAATGTTTCAAAGCCAGCCTTAACAAGCGCGCTCGCGCCGCCGCATAATACAGCCTGTTCGCCGAACAGATCGGTTTCGGTCTCTTCCTGGAACGTAGTGGTCAGAACGCCTGCACGCGCACCGCCAACGCCCCACGCATAGGCCAAAGCCAGATCGGCTGTTTTGCCGCTATGATCCTGATAAACCGCCATCAGGCAGGGTACGCCTTTGCCTTCCGTATAGACGCGGCGGACAAGATGTCCCGGTCCTTTCGGCGCTACCATGAACACGTCGACATTTTCCGGCGGCGTGATTTGGTTGAAATGAATATTGAAACCATGTGCAAAGGCAAGCGCGGAACCCGCTTTCAAATTTGGCGCGATTTCTTCCTTATATACTTTGCTTTGCCGTTCATCTGGAATCAGGATCATCGTGATATCGGCTTCTTTTACCGCGTCAGCGACGCTCGCCACTTTCAAGCCTTCCGCCTGCGCCTTCGCCGCCGATTTGCTGCCGGCATAGAGACCCACCACGACATTGACGCCGCTGTCCTTCAAATTCAACGCATGGGCATGCCCCTGGCTGCCGTAACCGATGATGGCCACTTTTTTCCCTTTGATCATGTCCTGTTTTGCATCCTGTTCATAATACATCTTGCTCATTGTTATTCGCTCCTCTATCTTTTCTTAATTTATTTGAGTACGGCGCCCTGACTGGCCGAACCGACCAGTTTGGCATACCGTGCCAGATATCCTTTATCTACTTTCGGCGCAGGCGCCTGCCATGCGGCGCGGCGGCGCTCCATTTCTTCTTCGCCGGCGCCGACTTCAAGCCGTCTGCCGGGAATGTCGATGATAATCGTATCGCCTTCCTCAACCAACGCCAACGGCCCGCCTTCCATCGCTTCCGGCGCGATATGCCCGATACAAGCGCCGCGCGTAGCGCCGCTAAAACGTCCGTCCGTCAACAGCGCCACGCGCAGTCCCATGCCGGTAATTACCGCAGTGGGATTGAGCATTTCGCGCATACCCGGCCCGCCTTTCGGCCCTTCATAGCGGATGACGACAACCTCGCCGTCCTTGATGTTGCGGGCCAGAATGCTTTCGATCGCCGCTTCCTCGGAATCAAAGACCCGGGCCGGCCCGCTGAATACCAGCATATCATCAGCCACCGCGCTTTCTTTCACCACCGCGCCGTCCGGGGCCAGATTCCCTTTGAGAATCGCAATCCCGCCGGTCGGGCGATAAGGCTCGGCTGCGCTGCGAATAACGTCAGATCGTTTAATGGACGCGCCGCTAAGCCGCTCTTGCAACAGACCGTCGACTGTCAAACAGTCGGTTTCCACAGCGCCGATTCCAGCCAGTTCGGCGAGTACCGCGCTGATGCCGCCGGCTTCGTTCAAATCCTGCAGGTGGAACGTGCCGCCCGGGCTCAGTTTGCTGATATACGGCGTCTTGGCGCTGATCGCATCGAAGAGTTCGAGCGGCAGCGCCACCTCGGCCTCATGAGCGATTGCCAACAGATGCAGCACCGTATTCGACGAACCGCCGATCGCCATATCGACTGCGATCGCATTTTCGAACGCCTGGCGCGTCAGGATATCCCGCGGCTTCCGATCCGTAAGCGCCAGTTCGACAGCCAAGCGCCCGGCTTGTTTTGCCAGCCGCTTGCGTGCGCCGGAGTGGGCGGCCGGTATCGTACCGTTGCCCGGCAGCGCCATGCCTAGCGCTTCCGCCAGACAGTTCATCGTATTGGCGGTGAACAGTCCGGCGCAGGAACCGCAGCCCGGGCAGGCGGCCTCTTCCATCGCCCCCAATTCCGCCGCATCGATCTTGCCGGCTTCAAAGCGGCCGGCCGCTTCAAAAATCGTACTGACGCTGATATCCTTGCCCTGATAGCGTCCCGCCAGCATCGGTCCGCCGCTGACGACAATCGAAGGCACATTAATCCTTGCCGCCGCCATCAGCATGCCGGGAACGATCTTATCGCAGTTTGGAATCAAAACCAAACCGTCAAAACCGTGCGCCACCGCCATTGCTTCCAGCGAGTCGGCAATCAGTTCGCGACTCGCCAATGGGTAACGCATCCCGGCATGTCCCATCGCGATGCCGTCGCAGATGCCGATCGCAGGAAATTCGATCGGCGTCCCGCCCGCCGAAGCGATGCCGAGTTTCACGGCAGCCGCCAGTTCACCCAAATGATTGTGGCCGGGAATAATTTCATTAAAAGCGTTAACGACGCCGATCAGCGGTTTGTTCAAATCTTCCGGTCCATAGCCCATCGCATGAAAAAGCGCGCGATGAGCAGCCCGGGTAGAGCCTTTTGTTACTGCATGACTTCGCATCTTTTGACCTCCTTAGACTTCTGCCGCTAATAATGCGGTTAGTTGACATTCCTTGCTTGAATTCAAAATCGTTTCTTCGCCGCGCTGCAGGCCAATGACGCCGGTGCGAACCATTTCAAGCACCTGGTACGGCGCGAGCACTTCCAAAAACGCGTTGATCTTTTCCTCATCGCCGGTCAATTCGAGCGTGATCGACTGCTCCGCCACATCGACCGCCTTGGCGCGAAACACTTCCGCCAGCTTGAGAATCTCAAGCCGCCGTTCGCTGCAGGATTTCACCTTGATCAGCGCCAACCCTCTGACCACCGCCGCCTCCGGCGGCAGAATCGCGACCGATTTGACTTCCACCAGCTTTTCCAGCTGCTTGACCACTTGCTTGACCGTTGCCGCATCCCCTTGCATCACGGCGGTAATCCTTGAACATTCCGCCACTTCCGTTACGCCAACCGCCAAACTCTCAATATTGAACCCGCGGCGTGAAAACATGCCCGCCACCCGCATCAGCACCCCCGGCTGATTCAGCACCAAAACAGCCAACGTATGTCGCATCTCTCTCTCCCTCCCCGCAATTGCACACTGTATTCACTTTTAAAGTAATAAAAAAATGCAGGAAGAATCCTACCGCTTGTAAGAAACTTCCCGCAGAGTCTTTTATCCTCACGGTGTAGTGGGCATCGGCCGCACTCTGTATCGCTCGGTCCAGTCCTGCCATGCAGCGGAACCCTAGATACACTCCCTTAACCATCTCTCATTTATCCCTTTACACTGTTACACGTTTTAACAATTACTATACATTATCGCCGTACACAAGTATTTTGTCAAGAGATTATCGTCTTTTTACCAATATACTTCCGGAACTTCGGCCGTTTCTTCGCCGAGCATTGCCGCCGCACGCTCGATATCGTCGACCTTGAAAACAATGCGGGCATCCGCCTGTCCGCCGGCGAACGCATAGAAATATTCGACATTGATGCCCGACTCGCCCAGCCGTTTCACCTGGCGCAATAGACTACCCGGTTGGTCGTGCAGGGCCAGCGAAAGCACCTGGTTGCTCTTAACCGTGAAGCCCGCGTCGCGCAGCAGCGTCTCGACCGCAGCCGGACGGTTGACCACGAAACGGACAATGCCGAAATCGGCGGTATCGGCAACCGACATCGCCCGGATATTCACCTCACGTTCGCCTAAGACTTCGAGCACTTCGGCCAGGGCGCCGGGCCGATTTTCCAAAAATACCGAGATTTGTTGAATAATCATCGCTATGCCTCCTGCGTCAAATTTCGCTTGTCAATGACCCGCTGCGCTTTCCCCTCGCTGCGCTGCAGCGTTTTCGGCCCGACAAGTTTTACCTTGGCGCTGACTTTAAGCACCGAAGCCAGCTGCGCCGCAATCTTGCGTTCCAGTTCTTCCAGGCGGCGCACCTCGTCGGAAAAAGACGCCTCGTTCACTTCGACCAGTACCGTCAGGATATCGAGATGGCCGCTGCGTTCCACAATCAGCTGATAGTGCGGCGTCGTTTGCCCCATTTCAAGCAACACGCTTTCGACTTGCGAAGGAAACACATTGACGCCGCGAATGATCAGCATGTCGTCGCTGCGTCCCATCACTTTCGCCATGCGCACCAGCGTCCGGCCGCAACTGCAGGGGCTATAGTCGAGCTGCGTCAGATCACGCGTCCGGTAGCGCAGCATCGGCATGCCTTCCTTGGTCAAGGTGGTGATCACCAGCTCGCCCTTGCTGCCCGGCGGCAGCACCTCGCCGCTGAGCGGATCGATGATTTCCGGATAAAAGTGGTCTTCGCTAAGGTGCAGCCCCTGCTGCGCCGGACATTCGCTCGCCACGCCCGGCCCGATGATCTCACTCAGTCCGTAAATATCGACCGCCTTGATCGACAGCTCCTCTTCAATTTGCCGGCGCATCGCTTCGGTCCACGGTTCCGCGCCGAAGATGCCCACCTGCAGCTGCGTGGCTTTTGGATCGATGCCCATTTCCCGCATCGATTCGGCAATATGCAGCGCGTACGAAGGCGTACAGGCCAGCGCGGTCGTGCCGAAATCGGTCATCAGATTGATTTGCCTGCCCGTATTGCCGCTCGACACGGGAATCACCGACGCGCCGACCAGTTCCGCGCCATAATGAATACCAAGCCCGCCGGTGAAGAGACCGTAGCCGTAAGCCACCTGAATGTACGATTTGTCGCTGACCCCGGCTGCGGTAAGCGTGCGCGCCATCACTTCCGACCAGATGCCCAGGTCTTTTTTCGTATAGCCGACGACCGTCGCCTTGCCGGTCGTGCCGCTCGACGCGTGGATGCGTACGATGTCGCGCGGCGGTACCGCGAACAAGCCATACGGATAATTGTCGCGCATGTCCTGTTTCGTCGTGAACGGCAAACGGCCGAGATCGGCCAGACTTTGAATATCCTGCGGCAATAAGCCCGCCGCCTGCATCTTGTCGCGATAGAACGGTACTTTCGTATAGACGCGCTCCACCAGTTCCCGCAATTGCTTCAATTGATAACGCCCTAATTCCCGGCGTTCCATCGTCTCCATCGTTTTGTTCCAGTACTGCATGTTCAGCCTCCTTCAAGATATAAAAAAGCCCGGCAAAAAGTCCACATGGAACTTTCCGCCGGGTCTTTTGTACCCACGGTGTTGTGCAACGCTGCACCTGCGCCGCTCGGACCAGCGTCCGCCATCGGCAGACCGGAACCCTAGGCGCACTTCCACAAACGCGTAATGTTGTAACGCATTTGCTATGAATTATAACAAACAATCGACCGGTCTGGCAAGAAAAAGATCAGCCGCTGACAGATTCGTCGCTGAGCGTTTCCCGTCCGACCGTCTCCTTCGCCCGCTCCAAAAGACTCGTCGCCGTGTCGCCGGTCTGGATGAACGCGCAGCCGACCGAGACTTTGAGCGCCACGCGATTGCCCTGGATCTCAAGCTCGAGCTGCGATACGAGCGACTTGATGCGTTCGGCGTACATATAGAGTACGCTTTTTTTCGCCTGCGGCGAAAGAATCAGAAAATTAGCGCCGTGCCAGCGTCCCAGGCTGTCGGAAGCGTCGACATTGTTCGCCAGCACCGTGGCGATTTCTTTCAGCGCACGGTCGCCGCCGGTTTGGCCATATTGCTCATTGATCCGCTCCGTCTGTACGACGTTAATGAAGGTGACGCCGAACATCTCCTTGCTCTCCCTGTAACGGGCAACCATCTGATCGAGTTTGCCCGCCATATAAGACTTGTTGTAGAGCCCGGTCGCGTTGTCAATATAAGCCGCCTTCGTCAGCGTTTTCATCTTCTCCACCAGCTGGTCGGCCTCGATATGCGCCTGCTTGGGCGCATAATAGATCTGCAGCGCGCCTTCCACTTCTCCATCGATATCGAGCAGCGGATACGTATGCGTCAGCACCTGGTAGCCGTTGCCGCTGCCGTCGCCGCGCAGCATATAGACGCTGGAACGACGCACTACATTATCGCCCAGCGTATGCGTCAAGAGGCAATATTTCGGACATACCGTCTGGCCCAGCACATTGTACACGGTCAATATCTCACAACAGCTCTTGCCGATCGCTTCTTGCTCACGAATGCCGCTCATCTGCTCCATCGCACGATTCCACAAGGTGATCTTCTTCTCCCGGTTCACAAATATGACGCCGTCACTGAGCTGCATTACCATTTCACGATAAAAATCCAAACGCGATGCCATAGCTCTCACCCCTTTAGCATTTGATCCGCAACCATTAGCGCTTCTCGATAAGTGATGTCTCAATTACCTTCCACATAAAGCAAGTAAATCCTCCTCCGCCTAAGGAAAAGCACCACTTATCCTCCACTCTAGGACTTTGCGACTACATAAAGACGCCGCCGCTTTTCTGCGCAGAAAAGCGGCGGCGTCTTTTTTTATTTCGTACCGAAAATACGGTCGCCGGCATCGCCGAGACCAGGAATGATATAGCCATGGTCATTCAGATAGTCATCGACAGCCGCCGTATAGATCTCGACGTCCGGATGCTGCTCGTTGACCATTTTGACGCCTTCCGGCGCGGCGACCAGACACATCAGCTTGATATGCTTCGCGCCTTTTTTCTTCAGCAGCTCGATCGCTGCCGCGGACGAACCGCCGGTTGCGAGCATCGGATCGATCAGGATGAAATCGCGCTCGGCGACATCGGTCGGCAGCTTGCAGTAGTATTCGACCGGCAACAACGTTTCCGGATCGCGGTAGAGACCGACATGACCGACTTTGGCGGCCGGCATCAGACGAATGATGCCGTTCAGCATGCCAAGGCCCGCGCGCAGGATCGGCACGACGCCCAATTTTTTCCCGGCCAGCGTTTTCGATTTGCATTTTGCGACCGGCGTTTCCACCTCGATGTCCTCGAGCGGCAGATCGCGCGTAATCTCAAACGCCATCAGCATCGAGATTTCTTCGAGCAGTTCGCGAAATTCCTTCGTTCCGGTATTTACGTCCCGCATGATCGATAACTTATGTTGGATTAACGGATGATTGATTATTTTAACTTGCATATAAACACGCTACCTTTCCTTATTACACATTAGCATACAACGGGAATTTTTTGCAAAGCGCGGCGATGCGCGTCTTGGCTTGCGCTTTGGCGGCTTCGTCTTCCGGCTGCAACAGCACCAGCGCGATGATCTCGCCGACTTCGGCCATCGCGGCTTCGTCCATGCCGCGCGAGGTCAGCGCCGGCGTGCCGATGCGGATGCCGCTGGTGACGAACGGGCTGGTCGGATCAAATGGAATCGAATTTTTGTTGACCGTTACGCCGACTTCATCGAGCACTTTTTCCGCTACTTTGCCGGTTAAATTTTGCGGACGCAAATCGACCAGCATCAGATGATTATCGGTTCCGCCGGAAACCAGCGTAAAGCCGCGTTCCATCAATTTGGCAGCCAACGCCGCCGCATTCTTGACGATTTGCTTTTGATAACGCCGGAATTCTTCGGTCGAAGCTTCCTTAAACGACACTGCTTTGGCCGCAATGACATGCATTAAAGGGCCGCCTTGCAGACCGGGAAACACCGCCTTATCTATCGCGGCCGCCAGTTCCTGCTTGCAGAGAATCACGCCGCCGCGCGGTCCACGCAGAGTCTTATGCGTCGTCGTCGTCACGATATCGGCATGCGGCACCGGCGACGGATGAAGGCCGGCAGCTACCAGTCCGGCAATGTGCGCCATATCGACCATGAACAATGCGCCGACTTCGCGGGCAATTTCACCCAGACGTGCAAAATCAATGATTCTTGCATACGCGCTCGCGCCGGCAACCAGCATCTTCGGCTTATGCTCGCGCGCCAATTCGGCCACTTTGTCATAATCGATCGTATGGCTGCCTTCTTCGACGCCGTACGGCACGATGTTGAAATACTTGCCGGAAATATTAACCGGGCTGCCATGCGTCAGATGTCCGCCATGCGCCAGGTTCATGCCGAGAATCGTATCGCCCGGTTTCAAACAGGCAAAATATACCGCGGTATTGGCCGATGCGCCGGAATGCGGCTGGACATTGGCGTGATCCGCGCCGAACAGCGCTTTTACCCGATCGATGGCCAGTTGCTCTACGACATCGACATGTTCGCAGCCGCCGTAGTAACGACGCCCCGGATACCCTTCGGCATATTTGTTAGTCAGTACCGAACCTTGGGCTTCCATGATCACCGGACTGACGAAGTTTTCCGAAGCGATCAATTCCAATTTGTTTTGCTGACGCTGCAGCTCCTGGTCCATTGCCTTTGCGATTTCCGGATCAAAGCTTGCCAATTTACTCATAACTCTTTATTCCCCCATTTGTCAGATTTATATTCATCTACCTGCGGCATGGCCGCAAAATGAACTTCTTAGGGATAGACGGCCCGTGGACCGCCGATGAGTTTCGCCCGAGTCTTAGCCGCTGCCAGCGCAGCCTGTCCAATTGTCTTTTGCTTTAAACGCAGCGGTACCGCCACGCGTTTCAGATGCATGCCGATCAGCGTCTGACCGATATCGAGTCCGGCATGCGCCTCAATTTTCTCAACGACCACCGGCGCTTCATAGCGTTGCATCGCGCAGGCCGCCAGCGCACCGCCGGCTTGACGCACCGGAAGTACGCAGACTTCGTCCAGTCCGTAGCGCTCGAGCGCGGCTTTTTCGACCACCAGCGCACGGTTCAAATGTTCGCAGCACTGAATCGCCAGATAAACATCCGCCGCTTTGCAGGCCGCCAGCAAGGCGTCCAGCAAGGCCGCCGCCACTTCGCTCGAACCGGCCGAGCCGATTCTCTCGCCGCAGACTTCACTGGTGCTGCAGCCGACGACCACAATCTGTCCCGGCTTTAGCTCACTGAGACGCAAGAGTTCGCCGATCGCGCGACTTGTTTCATCCGTCAGTTCCCGTATCCATTCCATGCCCGCACCCGCCTTTACTAGCAGTCTTCTTCCAACAGGCTGATCTTATCTACCCGCTTGGCATGCCGTCCGCCGGCAAATTCCGTTTTCAGGAATGTTTCGACGATCATGCGCGCCAGGCCGCTGCCGATCACGCGCTCGCCGAGCGCCAGGATGTTGGCATTGTTATGCTCGCGCGCCATTTGCGCGGAAAAGACGTCGCCGCAGACCGCCGCGCGGACGCCTTTGATCTTGTTCGCCGCGATGCTAATGCCGATGCCGGTGCCGCAGATCAGAATGCCCAAATCAAATTCGTTGGCGACGACCGCTTTGGCCACCACCTCGGCAATTTCCGGATAATCAATCGCTTCGCCGGAATGCGTGCCGAAATCTTTGACCTCCAGTTGAAGCTGCGCCAGTTGGGCGACAATTTCTTCTTTCAGGCGAAAACCGCCATGATCACTGCCGATTGCTATTTTCATTTTGCATCTCCTCTACTTTCTACCGCCGGCTCTATTTTCCTGCCAGTCGGCTAACTTTTTCCCAGACGACGTCCAGCAATTCTTCCAGTTCTTTCGCGCAGCTTTCGTAAACCGCGTCGCTGCCGCCATAGGGATCTTCTACATCGCCCAATAATCCGGCGTATTCTCTCAGACCCCATGTTTTATTGGCCGCTTCCGGCGCCGCCTGCAAAATGCTGAGGCGGTGGCGCTCGGTCATCGTCAATATCAAGTCGGCTTGATCGACAAGGCCCAGCGTCATTTGCGCCGCCTGATGCGCATCCATCGTAAGGCCGCGTTTGACCATCGCCTTTTTTGCGCCCTCTGATGCCGGGCTGCCAGCCGGCGCCGCCAAGCCGGCAGAGCGAACCGTCAGTCGATCCTGCAAGCCAGCAAGCGCAATCTTGTTGCGCAGCAGCGTTTCCGCCATCGGACTGCGACAAATATTCCCCGTACAGACGAAGACAATCTCAGCCATGCTCCGCGCCTCCCTTGATGCTGCGAATCTGATAGCCGCTCGCTTTGCGCAGGCGATTCATCAGCGCAAGACCCAAACCGTCTTCCGCTACGCCGGTCGCATAAATGACCTCCACCGCCTGGCGGTCGAAACTACGCAGCGCCGTATAGAGTCTCGCCGCCGCGGCCTTGATATCGCCGCGCGCTCCGTAACAGAGCGTCACGGCTTCCTGCGGCAAAAGCAGCGCCGTTGTCTCATCGACCAGCGCGCCGACTTTTTCGCCGCGCCCAAGCGCGGCCTTCACTTCGTCCAGAAGCGCTGCGGCGGTTGCTTCCGCCTCGCCTTCAAAAAGAAAAAGCGGCGCCTTTGGTGCATAATGCTTATATTTCATCCCCGGCGAACGCGGCGTCTCTTTCGGCTGCATCAGCGCCGCATCGATTTCGACTTCGCCGAGCACCGCTTCGAGCTGTTCGCGCGTAATGCCGCCGGGGCGAAGAATCGTCGGTACCGGCGTCGTGCAATCGACGACGGTCGACTCAAGTCCAATGCCGCAAGGTCCGCCGTCAAGCACTGCGTCGATGCGTCCGTCCAAATCGTCGATGACCGCTTGCGCGGTCGTCGGGCTCGGACGTCCCGACGTATTGGCGCTCGGCGCCGCAACCGGCACGCCGGCCAGTTCGATCAGCCTCCGTGCGACCGGGCAGTTCGGTAGCCGGATCGCCACGCTGTCGAGGCCGCCGGTCACCGCATCCGGCACACCGTCGCGCCGCGGCAAGACAAGCGTCAGCGGGCCCGGCCAGAAAGCCGCCATCAGCGCGCGGGCATTGGCATTGATCTCGCGCGCCAGACGCGCCGCGTCTTCCGGCTTTGCGATATGCAGGATCAACGGGTTATCCGACGGACGACCTTTTGCGAGGTAAATCGCTTTGACCGCCACGCAGTCGAGACCGTTCGCGCCGAGTCCGTATACCGTCTCCGTCGGGAATGCGACAAGCCGCCCCTCTCTGAGCAGCGCAGCCGCCGTTTGCATGATCTTTTCGTCCGGTTCTTCGCGCCGGATCGTCAAATAGCGTGTTTCCATCGTGGCGTTCACCCTCTTTCCACCAGCACCACGCGTTCTATGCCGGAGTAATCCAGACCGATCTCGCTCGCTCCCCAGCCCGCTTCGTGCGCCAGGCGGGCAACGCTTTTCGCCTGGTGAATTCCGACTTCCAGCGCGAGCAGGCCGCCCTCCGCCAGGCATCTTCGCCCGTCCAGCAGCAACCGCCGGTAGCAATCAAGACCGTCGACGCCGGCGACGAGCGCCAGCGTCGGTTCGCTGCGGACTTCCGGTTCCAACGTCGCCATATCCGCTTGCGGGATATAGGGCGGATTGGATACGATCAGGTCGAAGCACTCGTCGCCCACCGGCGTCAGAAGATCGCCCGCTCTGAATTCCAAACGCTCCGCGACGTCGAGGCGCTGCGCATTCTGCTTCGCAACGACCAGCGCATCAGGCGAGAGGTCTATCGCAACGCCGCTCGCATTCGGCAGCGCTTTCAGCAAACTGATGATAATCGCGCCGCTGCCGGTTCCCACATCGAGCAAGCGCAGTTTTCCTGCGCGCTGCGTCAATTTTCCCAGTACCGCTTCGACAAGGATCTCGGTGTCGGGACGCGGAATCAGCACCGCCGGCGTGACCAAAAAATCATAACCCATGAATTCCTTGCACGACAGAATATAAGCAACCGGTTCCCGTTTGGCGCGGCGCAGCACCGCGGCGCGAAAGGCCGTCAACTCTTCATCCTGCAACGGCTGATCGAAATGAACATACAGATACAACCGATCCTTGCCTAGGACATGGGAAAGCAGTACTTCCGCATCCAGGCGGGGATTTTCCACCCCTTTGTCCGCAAAGTACTGCCCGGTCCACTGCAAGATAGAACCAATGTTCCATTTTTCCTTGCGCTGCTCCATTCTAGTCCACCTGTTTCATCCGCTCGCTTTGAGCGGCCGTGTTGAGCGCATCGATCAATTCGTCCAAATCGCCGTTCAATACGAAATCCAATTTGTGCAGCGTCAAGCCGATGCGATGATCGGTAACACGTCCCTGCGGAAAATTATAGGTTCGAATCCGTTCACTGCGGTCGCCGGTTCCGACCTGATTCTTGCGCACCTCGGCCTGCTCGGCATGTTGCTCGGCCTGCGCCAGTTCCAACAGTTTTGCGCGCAGAACGCGCATGCATTTTTCTTTATTCTTCAGCTGCGATTTTTCATCCTGGCACTGTACGACAACGCCGGTAGGCAAATGCGTGATTCGCACCGCCGACTCCGTCTTATTGACGTGTTGTCCGCCCGCGCCGCTTGCGCAATAGGTATCGATGCGCAAGTCGTTATTGTTGATCGCGACGTCAACTTCCTCGGCTTCCGGCAGTACCGCGACCGTGACCGTCGAAGTGTGGATGCGCCCGCTCGATTCCGTCTCCGGTACCCGCTGCACGCGATGCACGCCGCTTTCAAACTTCAGACGACTGTAAGCGCCGTCGCCGTCGATTTCAAAGACGACTTCTTTAAAACCGCCGAGATCAGACGCATTGGAGTCGAGCAGTTCCGTTTTCCAGCCCCGATTGTCGGCATAACGCGTATACATGCGAAAGAGGTCCCCGGCAAACAAAGCCGCTTCATCGCCGCCTGCGCCGCCGCGGATTTCGACGATGACGCTTTTTTCATCATTGGGGTCACGCGGCATCAGGAGAATGCGCATTTCTTCTTCGAGCTGGCTGTTGCGCTCCTTGAGTTCATTCAGTTCCGCCTGCGCCATCGAACGCATCTCGTCGTCCAAATTCTCCTCGAGCATTTCCAACGTGTCCGTCAGGCCTTTGCGCACCTCTTTGTATTCGCGAAATTTGACGATAATCGGCGTCATGCGCGAATGCGCCTTGGTATGTTTTTGCCATTCCGTCATATTGGCAATGACGGACGGATCGCTGATCAGATTTTCCAGTTCCAGATAACGGTCTTCAATGACCTGTAATTTGTCTAACATGCTTATGTTACGCTCCTAAACAGCCGTATTCTTAACAATGTCGGCTTCGCCGCTAGGCCGAAACCGTTTCTTTTTCCGCCAGCGGTTCCTGCTCCGGCAACACCGCAAGCAGCGCGCGGATCGCAACTTCCACCTGCTCGTCGTCCGGCTGGCGCGTCGTCAGCTTTTGCAGCCACAGTCCGGGCAGAATCACGTAATGGACCCAAGCCGCCTTGCTCGATCCGGCGAAGCGAATGATCTCATACGCAATGCCTGCCACCAACGGCAGCAAAACAACGCGCGTGGCGATGCGCAGCCACAGATCGGGCCAGCCCAAAAATGCGAACAGGATGATGCTCACCACCATCACGATCAGAAGAAAGTTCGTGCCGCAGCGCGGGTGCAGCGTGCTGAACTTTTGCACCTCTTCCACGGTCAGCGGTACGCCGGCTTCATAGGCATGAATGCTCTTATGTTCAGCGCCGTGATATTCGAACACTCTTTGGATATCCTTCATGCGCGATATCGCACCGATATAAAGCAAAAAGATAAGCAGGCGCAATATGCCTTCAAACAGATTCAACAGTCGGGGGTCGGTAACGGCGCTATGGATATATTTCGCCGCATAGGTCGGTACGATCACGAAAAGTAAGACCGCCAAGCCCAGCGCAAATAACATCGTCAAGACGATTTCACGGTTGCTCAGTTCTTCGCCTTCCTCACCGGCCGCCTGGGCGGAAAAAGACAGCGCCTTCATGCCCTGCACCAGCGATTCGCCAAGAATCACAACGCCGCGCAGCATCGGCTTCTTCAGGATCGGATAACGTTCGCCCAGCGAACGGCTGCTTTCCTCGCGCACGACAATGTTGCCGTTTGGCTCGCGCACCGCAGTCGCCAAGCGTCCCGGACCTTTCATCATCACGCCTTCGATGACGGCCTGGCCGCCAACCAACGGTTTCTTTGCTTCCATAACTACACCTGCCTATACGTCCCGGTTATATAAATGTAGCAGAGCATTGCTGCTCTGCTAGCTGGTAGAAATTCTTATTTGCTGTAACGCTTATTGAATTTCTCGATACGACCGCCAACGGAAATAGCACGTTGCTGGCCAGTGTAGAAGGGATGGCACTTGGAGCAAACGTCTACCCGCAGCTCTTTTTTCACGGAACCAGTAACGAATTTATTGCCGCAACCGCAAGTCACTTGCACTTCGTTATAGTCCGGATGAATATTTTCTCTCATTTATCCTGCACCTCACTTTGTCAATCCGCAATACGTTTTATACCCGATTATTATAGCACAGGTAGTCAAGTTGCCGCAACAGTCATTTCACGAATACGGCAAATTATTACTTTCCCACACTCGGACCACTTTTTCCAGTTTCAGTATAGCAAAGTCTCGATAATCGGGCAAGTGCAGCAGGAAAATTACGGAAAAGCGCGAACCTTTTATAATAAGAATCCACAGCGTATTAAAAAGAGGAGGCGTTCCGTCATGGCTGTAAAAAAAATCGTTTTAGCCTTTGAAGGTTCCGAGGGCAGCAAAAAAGCTCTGGAGTGGACCTTGGAATTCGCCAAACAATCGCAAGCTGAGATTCACGTGGTAACGATATTGGAATCGGTCGGCATGATCAGCCTCGAACCGACCAGCCAGCTCATCGACATGGAAAACATTCGCGAACAATACCTGCAACAGCTCAACGAGTCGACCGCCAAGCTTTGCGACGGCTATACCTGCACCGTCCGCACGAAGGTGCTCGAAGGCAACGCTGCCGATGAGCTGATCAACTACGCCAAGCAGCAGCACGCCGATCTGCTGGTCTGCGGCACGCGCGGCCTCGGCAATTTCACCTCGCTCTTGCTCGGCAGCGTCGCGCATAAACTAGTCACCTACGCCGACATGCCTGTGTTAGTAGTTAAATAGTTAAATAGTTAAATAGTTAAATAGTTAAATAGTTAAATAGTTAAATAGTTAAATAGATGGACAAAACGGCCCGACAATCGTCGGGCCGTTTTAGTTTGCTTGTGGCGCACGGCGCTTGGCTATTAGCCCGAAGCTACTAGCCGTCCTGCCCGTTCTGCCATCAGCTGCCCTAGCCAGAGATTGCTCAAAAAGTGTCAGGTGCTAGCTTTGCCGAGAACTGCGCAGCGCCGCGTACTGGAAAGTACGCAAGCCAGCGGCCCGCAGGAAAAGCGACGCAGATGGCGCTTTTTCAGCAGTCTCTACTTGTTGAAGACATTCATAGCCTTATTCATGCCATCCTTCACGATCGCCTCCACCGCTTCCGCACTGCGCTTGATCGCCGCTGCAATCAACGGTTGCTCTTCAGCGGTAAAACGGCTTAAAACATAGTCTACGACCTGCCAGCCCGCAGGCGGACGTCCGATGCCCATGCGCAAACGCAAAAAAGAATCCTTGGACAGATGCTGAAGCAGCGATTCGATGCCGCGGTGCCCGCCCGAACCGCCTTTCATCCGCAAACGAAGCTTTCCGGTTGGCAGATCCATGTCATCAAAAATCACCACGATATCTTCTTCTGCGACCTTATACCAGCGCGCCAGTTCTCCGACTGCCGTGCCGCTAAGATTCATATACGTCTGCGGCTTTACGAGCAGTACTGTTTCCGAGCCGAGGCGATGCTCCGCGACTTCCGCATTGCTTCGTTTTCGCCAGCCGGTAATGTTCCAGCGGCTGGCCAGTTCATCCAGCACCATGAAACCGACATTATGCTTTGTCGCGCTATATTCCTGACCGGGATTCCCCAGTCCCACGATTATCTTCATTGCCAAGCACCCTCCGTTTTTTCTCGCTGCAGTTCGTCCACCGTGACAAAGCGGTAGCCCTCTTCCTGCAAACGTTCGATGATGATCCTTGCAGCCGCGACCGATTGCGCGCGCGACGCTTTCGCTTCCAGGCCGTCGCCGTCATGCAGCAGGATGATCGAACCATTCTTCACCTTACTCAGCGTCCGCTCGGCAATTATTTCCACGCCCGGATTGGTCCAGTCGCGGCTCATCACGGACCATTCGACCACTTTCAGATTCCGTTCCTTCATCGCCGCGAGGATCGCCGGATCGCGAAAACCGTGCGGCGGCCGCATCGCCGTCGGCGCATGACCGGTGATCGACTGGATCGCCCGGCTTGTCTGATCCATTTCCGTGGCCAGTTCCCGCGCGTTGAGCTTTAAAAGATCAACGTGATGGTAGGTGTGGCTGGCAACCTGATGGCCTTCACGCGCCATTCGCTTTAGCAGTTCCGGATAACGATCGGCATTTTCGCCGACCACGAAAAAAGTCGCCGGCACGCGAAACTCGGCCAGCAGATCCAAAACCTGTCCGGTATACGGCGGATACGGTCCATCGTCAAAAGTCAGCGCCACCAGTTTTTCGCCGCCGTCGCCGCGAAATACGACCGGGCCCAATATTTCATTATCCGGCAGCACCGCGGTCAGCGTCAGCGCACCACCGACCACCAAGCCACAGAGCGCCGTCGTAACGCCAAGACGCGTCGGACGGCGCAAGAGGCGAAAATAATCGATCAGCAGCGCCGCAACGACGACCAGCGTAATCAAGCCCAGCATATTAACGAGGCGCAGTTTCAGATCCCACATTTTTATCCGCCATCTCTTTCCACATAATTAACCAATCGCCCTGCGAGTCGGCAGTCTTGCCGCCAAGGACAAAGCCATTTCGTTCATACAAACGCAGCGCCGCCCGATTTTCCGGCCGCACTTCCAGCCGAACTTTCTTCGCGCCCTGACGCTTTTGATAGGCAAGCGCCGCCGTGAGCAACGCCTGGCCGCAGCCCGCGCCGCGCGCCGTTTCGTTAACTGCGATGGACAGTATCCTAGCCCCGGCGCTCTGCCCAGGCGTCAACGCCGAACGGATAAAGCCCAGTTTATTCACTAAGATCAAACGCACCGGCCAAAGCCCAATCCCGTAATCGCCTTTCAGCCAACGCCAGACCCAATACAAGACGCCGCCGCGTCCTAATGCGATTCGCCATAGCCGCCCTAAACTGGTCGGCGCGAAACAATAGCCAAGCAGCGCGCCATTTTCCGACCAGACGCCGAAGGCAGCCGCCGTTTCGGCGCGGCGCACCAGCGAAAAAACATCTTCCATCGCCGCGGCTTTCGGCAGACGACCACGGCAATGATGCAGGACGCTGTCCTTAAAGCAATCAGTAAACAACGCCGCGACCGCCGGAATATCGCCTTCGGTCAAATTGCGCACGCAAATCGTCATGCCGCCACCTTCTTTCTATATGGGATTATACCACAAAAAAGAAAAGCAGTCCGAAATCTCGTTCCGGACTGCTTTTCCCTTCTCGCTTATTTTCCGTCGAACAACAAGCTGACCGATTTTTCGCTGAAGATGCTGAGGATAGCATCGCCGATCAGCGGCGCAATCGAAACAACTTTAATTTTAGGATGTATTTTTTCCGGCGGCAACGGAATACTGTTGGTAACGATCAATTCTTTAATCGATGATTTTTCGAGACGCTCGATCGCCGGATGGCTAAGCACCGCATGCGTACAGGCCGCATAGACTTCTTTGGCGCCGAACTTGACCAGCGAATTCGCGCCCTCGGTCAGCGAACCTGCGGTATCGACGATATCGTCGACGATCACGGCCGTGCGTCCTTCGACGCTGCCGATCAGATTCATCACTTCCGCAACGCCCGGCATCGGACGACGTTTCTCGATGATCGCGATCGGTGCATGCAGCAAATCGGCAAGCTGGCGCGCACGCGTCACGCCGCCGAGATCCGGGGAAACGACAATCAAATCGTCAAGCCGTTTATTGCGGATATAATCGCCCAGCAAAGGAACCGCGGTGAAATGATCGACCGGAATATCGAAGAAGCCTTGGATCTGTCCGGCGTGCAAGTCAATCGTCACAACGCGCGACGCGCCGGCGGTGGTCAGCAGATTAGCAATCAGTTTTGCGGAAATCGGCTCGCGGCCTCGCGTTTTGCGATCCTGACGCGCATACGCGTAGTAAGGCACCACAGCCGTAACAGTCCGGGCCGACGCCCGTTTCGCCGCATCAATCATGATCAACAGTTCCATCATGTTGTCATTTACCGGATAACTGGTCGGCTGAACGATGTAGACGTCCTTGCCCCGTACGCTTTCGTCAATGATGACCTGCGTTTCGCCATTGTTGAAATGACCGACGAAGGCATTACCGAGTTTCGTCCCCATGTGTTCCGCAATTTCTCTGGCCAACCCCTGATTCGAATTACCGGAAAAAATCCGCAATTTGCTTAGATCCACCAACATACTGCTATTTACCTCCTACGCTTTCTACATCCTACGCTATTTTATCTTAGTAAGCCAAACTAACGACGTTTGGTCCAACCGTCAATATTCGTTTGCCGCGCCCGGGCTACGCCAAGCGATTCGGCGGGAACATCTTTCGTAATCGTCGATCCGGCTGCCACATAGGCGCCTTCACCGATCGTCACCGGCGCAACCAGATTGGCATTGCAACCGACAAACGCCCCGTCGGCAATCGTCGTGCGATGTTTCTGCTTGCCGTCGTAATTGACGGTCACGCAGCCGCAGCCCATATTGACGCCCGCCCCCATATCGGCATCGCCGATATAGCTCAGGTGCGGAATCTTGCTGCCTTGGCCGATTGAACTGTTTTTCACTTCGACGAAATTGCCGATCTTCACCTTGTCCGCCAGTTTCGTCTGCGGCCGCAAATGAACATACGGCCCGGCAATGACGCCGTCGCCCACCCGGCAATCGTGTCCATAGAGAAAATGCAGCGTGCAGCCGTCGCCGACCGCAACATTTTGCAGCCTGACGTCAGGGCCGATCGCACAGTTTTCGCCAATCGCCGTCGAACCTTCGAGCCAGGTGTTCGGATAAAGAATCGTATCCCGTCCAATCCGGACCTGCGCGTCGACATAAGTGCTGGCCGGATCCATGACGGTAACGCCGTCATCCATCAGCTCGTCCAGCTTGCGCCGACGCATGATCTGTTCCGCTTCAGCCAGTTGGCGACGCGAATTGATGCCCATCGTATCCTGATGATCATCGGCCACTACCGCCCAGACCAAATCGCCCCGTGCGGCCAATATGCCGATGACGTCGGTTAGGTAATACTCGCCCTGTGCGTTGTCGCAATTGATTTTTCCCAATGCGTCAAGCAACGCCTTGCAATCGAAACAGTAAATCGCGGAGTTCACTTCGCGAATCGCCGCTTCTTCTTCCGTAGCGTCCTTGCGTTCAACGATCTTGATTACCTGTCCCGCTTCATTGCGGACAACCCGGCCGTACGCGGCCGCATCATCCGGAATAAAGGTCAGCACGGTCGCCGCAGCGCCTTTCGCTTCATGTTCCTGATGCAATCGTTTTAAAAGCGCCGCCGTCAAGAGCGGCGTATCGCCCGCCAGCACCATCACCGTGCCGTTAAACTCCGTCAAAAGCTCCTGCGCCTGCATCACTGCATGCCCGGTGCCCAGCTGTTCCTGCTGCACGACGCACTGCGCCTGCTCGCCGATCGCCGCCTTGACTTCGTCGCCGCCAAAACCGACCACCACGATATTGCGCGCCGCACCCGCCTGCGTCGCAGCGTCCATTACCTGCTGCACCATCGGTTTGCCGCCCACTTTGTGCAATACTTTGGGCAGCGCCGATTTCATCCGCGTCCCTTTGCCCGCCGCCAAAATAACGGTCAGCCATTCCGCCATACCTGCATCCCCCTTGCTTTCACGCCGCGACCGCCGCTTGCGGACGTTGCTATCCTTCTATTTGCATGCATCTATGCATTGAATTGAGCCAAACTTTTTTCTCTTTCGACACCGCCGCAAGCATTCCTGCCCAAAAGCGAAAGTTCCACTAGGGCGAATTTTCATTAAATTTATTCCGCCAAGGGCGCATCGGGCTGCAACGGACGAATATCGATCGTTTTCTTTTGCTGCTCTACCGCATGCAGCGTTAAGAGCGCCAGATAATTCTCAATCAGTTTTTCTTCCGGCTCGATCGTCGCGACCAAAACGCCGATTCCGACAACCCGGCCGCCGACTTCCTGCGCCAGATCCGCCATGCCGCGCGCCGTGCCGCCTGCCTTCATGAAATCGTCAATGATCAAGACCTTGGAGCCGGGTTCGATCGCCCGGCGCGGCAACGACATCGTCTGGATGCGTTTCGACGAACCGGTCACATAATTGATATTGACCGACGACCCTTCCGTCACCTTGCTGCCGCGGCGCGCGGTCACCAGTGGAATGCCAAAGGCTCTGGCCGTCATGAACGCCAGCGGAATCCCCTTCGTCTCGACCGTCATAATATAGTCGGGCTGCAGCTGCGCAAAGCGGGTACGGAATATTTCGC
The DNA here is from genome assembly GCA_963667825.1 of Negativicutes bacterium. Lineage (GTDB taxonomy): Bacteria > Bacillota > Negativicutes > SG130 > SG130 > Azotosporobacter. Next base: position 1,392,061 of record OY764022.1, read on the forward strand.
CCACCCGCGCCATCCGATCCGCCTGAAAGAGCAAGTCCGTCATATACAAAAAACCGCCGGGAATGATCCGCTCCGGTTCCGACAGCTTCACCGCCAATTCATCCAGCGCCGTCTGCATCCGCTCTTTGGAATAATTGGGCAGATAGCGCACGCCGCCGGCAGCGCCCGGTACGGTTTCCAAAATGCCCATGCCAAGTTCCGCCAACGCCTGGCGGATCGTGACCATGTCTTCACTCAGCGTTGATTTGGCCGCGCCGAAGGTCTGGCTGAAAGCGCCCAGCGAGAAAAGATGACCGGGCATATCGGTCAGCAGCTTCGTAAGCGCCGCCACCCGTTCCACTCGTCGCAGTTTTTCCATCTTGACTTCCTCCGTTTTCCACAAATCCGAATAATCTCCCCTTAGTGTACCATTTTTATTCACTTTTTTCCGCAAAGATTGTAAATTTAAGCAAAAAAAGTTCATTAAAATTTGCTTTTTCCCCTCAGACAGTCAAAAAGACTGTCGCAAGAGCGGTTCGAAAACCGGTCGTGCAACAGTCTTTGTTCATCGCCTTGCGGCATCGGCCGTTCGCGCAAAAACATCGCGCACCAATGCCAGATCGCTCGGTTTGTCCACATCGATCCCCACCTGCGGATGCTGCGAATAAATGACAGCGCCGCTAACGCCAAGCAATTGGGCGACACGCTCCTTCACCTTTTCCAGGCTCAGACGGCCAAGAATAAAGCGGACGACAAAGCCCCAGCCAAGAATCCGGCAAAGCTGCAACGGATTCTTGCGATTAGCGATGATCTTTTCCGCCACCGCGACACAGCGCGGCACCACGACCGGATCGACGAGAAACAGATTCCCGCCCGTATAAACGCCATCGGTAAAACGCACATACGTCCGTTTGCTGCCGGGATATTGCGCATCATTCAGCTCGCGGCTGATGATCGGATAATAGACCTCCGCGGCCTGCTGCCGGCAAAGCAGCAAAAACTCCTGCACCGCTTGCGGCGTCAATAGCGGTATGTCGCCCGTAGCCACAATCGCCTTTCGCCCCGGCTCCAGTTTTGCCAAACCGAGCCGAATCGTTTCGATAATCGAAGCGCCGCCTTCCAACACCTTGGCATTGGGCGGCAGCGGACAAGCGGCCAGCTGCGCCGCCGGGCCGACGACCCAAATCGTTTCGATCTCAGCGACCGAGGCCAGCGCCGCGGCAACAAAAGAAACCATCGGCTTTCCGGCGACTTCAATCAGCGCCTCATACGGCTGGTCCGAACATCCGCGCAGCGGACCCTTGTTTTCGCCGCCAGCCAGTATAATGGCATCATACATAGTCAGTCCTCCGTATCCTATTGCTCACCATGCTGTCTACGTTCCAGCATCGTCTTTAACAAGGTTTGTTCCGCATTGGCCATATGATCATTGGCCAGCTTCCGTGCGACCGCGGCATTGCGCTGACCGAGCGCTTCCACCAGACGCGTATGCTCTTCCAGCATATCCTTGAGCCGACCCGGATACGACATCGAGAGCGAACGAAACCGCGTCAACTGCTCGCGCAAATTGTTCACAATGCCGACCAAACGCTCATTGCGCGTCGCTTTATATAAAATATCATGGAATTTACCGTCCGCTTCGACGATTTTATCCAAATCATTCGCTTCGATGCACTCGCCAAAGATAACCAACAGGCGTTCCATCTCTTCCAGTTCTTCTTCCGTGATCCGCTCTACCGCCAGTCCTGCTGCCAGTACATCGAGCGCGGTTCTCACTTCATACACTTCATTGACATCCTTGATCGACAGGTCGGAAACATACGTACCGCGCCGCGGAATCATGACGACAAAGCCTTCCAGCTCCAGTTTGCGAATCGCTTCGCGCACCGGCGTACGGCTAACGCCCAATTCTTCGGCTACCTGGATCTCCATCAGGCGTTCGCCCGGCTTCAATACGCCCGCAACAATCGCATTGCGCAATGTCTCGCATACCACCTCGCGCAGAGGTTGATAGCTATCCAGTTTAATCGGCAACAAACGACGTTCTTCCATCTTCGCACCCCACCTTGCTCGTCTTTGTAACAATCACTTCCGCCTGCCAGCGCTTTGCCAGACCGGCCGTCAGCGCTTCGGCCGAGGCCGCATCCTCGGCCAGGGCGAACACGGTCGGGCCGCTGCCCGACATCAGCACCGCTTTCGCACCCCGTTTGGCAAGTTCGGCCTTCACTTCGGCAATGGCCGGATAGGCAGCCATCGTAACGCATTCCAGCACATTGCCGACATTTGCGGCAACCGCCGCAAGATCTTTCGCCTCGATAGCCGCCAGCATCGCTTTCGTGTCCGGATGGCGCAAATCGGCTCTCGCCTGATATTGACCATAGACCCAGGCCGTCGGCACATCGATCGGCAATTTGACCAACACCACCGCGCATTCCGGCATCGCCGTCAGCTCCAGCAGTTCTTCGCCCCGTCCGCGGGCCAGCACCGTGCCGCCGCGCAAACAAAACGGAATGTCCGAGCCCAGCAGCGCGCCGAGCCGTTCCAGTTCGCTCTGCGGCAGATTCAAATCCCAGAGTCGGTTCAAGCCCCACAGGACAGCCGCCGCATCGGCGCTGCCGCCAGCCAGACCGGCCGCCATCGGGATTCTTTTTTGTAAAGCCATGTCGACGCCGCGCTTCACGCCATGTTCCCGCTGCAGCAAGCGAGCAGCCCGGTAAGCCAGGTTGCTCTCGTCCGCCGGCAGATCGCTTCGATCCACCCGCAAGAAGACGGCGTCATCCTCACGTAAGGCAAGCTCGATCAAATCCGCCACCTGCAGGGACTGCATAACCATCTCCACTTCATGATAACCGTCAGGACGCTTGTAGAGCACATCCAACGTCAGATTGATTTTCGCTTTCGCCAACACTTGCATCTTCATGCCGCTTTCACTCACTTATCCATGTGTAATTTATACTGTATTCGCCAGACAGAGGTATTTTGCCTGCCTGCGTTATTTTTTTTCTCAGTTTGTCATCGCAAAGCCGCACCGCGGCAGCTGTGCTTTAACGTTAACACCAGCGCGTAATCCATATCTTTTCCGTTACAGCAGCTTATGCCACTCATTGGCCAAATTGGCAAACTCCTGCAGCGACAGCGTTTCGCCGCGGCGCACGCCGTCGATTCCGGCGCCGGAAAGAATCTTGCCTACGCCTTCACTCGACAATCCGGTCAGCTTCAACGCATTGTTCAGCGTTTTGCGCCGCTGCCCAAACGCCGACTTCACGACACGGAAAAACAATTTCTCGCTCTCCACCTCAACCGGCGGCGCTTTGCGCACCTTGCAGCAAATAACCGCCGACTCCACGGCCGGAGCCGGGATAAACGAACGCGGCGGTACGACGAACAGCAGTTCCGGTTCGGTATAATACTGCACCGCGACCGACAATGCGCCGTAATCCTTGCTGCCCGGTTTTGCCACCATGCGCAGCGCCACTTCCTTTTGCACCATCGTGACAAGACGTTCGAGCGGCAGACGACGTTCCAAAAGCGCCATCACGATCGGCGTCGTGATATAGTACGGCAGATTGGCCACAACCTTGTAGCCGCCTTCTCCCATTTCCCGGGCAATATCGACTTTTAAGATATCGCCATGCACGACGCGGATATTATCGTAGCCTTCCAGCGTCTTTTCAAGAACCGTCAGCAATCGCTGGTCAAGTTCCACCGCGGTCACCGCCGCGCCGGTTTCCGCCAGCGCCTGCGTCAGCGTCCCGATGCCGGGGCCGATTTCAAGCACCCTGTCTTCTGGGCCGATAGCCGCCGCCTGGACGATGCCGTCCACCACCTGCGGATCGATCAAAAAATTCTGGCCCAGTTTCTTGCTGGCCCGGATATCAAATGTTTTCAATACATGCAAGGTCACTTCCTTGCGCGCTATCATCGGTTGCTTCACTCTGCACCTTCGCCTTCCGCCACAGCTGCGGTAAATTCCGCACGGGCCACCCCATAATGGTTTAATCGCTGCAAAAACGTCTTGGCATTGGCATAACCGATGCCGAGTTTCGCGCCTACCTCTGCGCGGCGGCTCGCCGCCGCGGGACTGCCGTTCAGTCCATAGGTCAGGAGATCGGACCAGTCGAATTCCTCGACCGGCTGCCATTCGCGATACCGCACTTTACGCAGTGCGTTGCGAATCGAATCCGGCGACGCCTGCTCGATTCCTATGTCGCCCGGCGCCGTCGCTTCTTCCTTCGGTACGAACGCATGCTTGGCAAGCGGAAACGCTTTCGTCAGCCAACGACGAATCCGCTCACCTGCGCTATCCGGGTCCGTCAGAATGATCAGTCCGCGCTTCTCATAGGCCTGCCGCAATTGTGCCTGCTCACGCGGCGCCAAACGAAAGCCCTGCGTCGCGATGCAGTCGGCATCAACCGCGCGCTTCACCGCTGCAATATCATTTTTTCCTTCTACCACGATAACTTCCTGAATCATGTTCTTCTCACCTATCCCAAAGGCGACGATCCTTTCGGCCGCATCGTCCGCCCAAACTTAGCACCAGCATCAATCAATTGTTAAAAGTCAAACTGGCCGTCTTATCTATGTTACCAAAAAAAGAAGAGGGAGTATACCCCCCTCTCCTATTCCAACACGTATACTTTTATCACCCTACGGCCAAACTGTACCGCCTCGCCGTAATCTTCAACGCATAAATCAATACGGTCTCCGATGATCGCGCCGCCGGTATCGGCAGCCAAGGCCACTCCATAACCGGGAATGAAAAGACGCGTACCCAGCGGAATCACATGCGGATCCACAGCAACCACGCCATGCTGCGCGCGAATGCCCGACGCGGTGATTCCTTCACCGGAGCCGTCGGTCGGCAGGTATGCGGTCGCTTCCATCCGCATCACTCTGCTGAATCGTACATCGCCGCGCGAAGTTTCAACCGTTTCACGGTTGCCGACGCGCAAGACGCGTGCCTGCGGAAACTCCTCGATCGTCTCTTTCAATACTTCGGTGCCAAACTCTTCCCCGTCGGCATAAATTTGTTTAACGGTCACATGCCGCCGTCCGGGTTTCCCTTCTTCCTCGACCCGTTCCACCCCTTTTTCCAGGGTCGGGTCCGCCTGCCGGATCACCGGCGCGGCATCCTCTATCTCTTGTTCCATGATCTGTTCACTACGTCCCTTGATGACCACTTGCATGCCCGCCTTGACTGCCGTAGCAGCCGGCGGAATCGTTACGATTTCTTCCTGTTTATAACCTAAACTTTGCGCAAGCTCGCCAACGGTCGGTTGGCCGCTGCTTATCATCTCGCTTTGTCCTTGCCGAACAACCGTCACCGGTACCGCCCGGTGCACCCTGATGGTGGTGCCGTCAGCCACAGCCGTGGTCGACAAGCGGTATTGGTCCTGCGGACCCAGTTCGATATTGGCTTGCGCCAACACATCGCGAGGGTGGTTATGTAATGTTTTTAGCGGTAGCATCGTTCCATCAGCTTCAATCTGCACGTTCTTGTAGGCAAAAGTGAAACCTGTCGCCAACAGTAGGACAGTGAACAGGGCAAGGAACACAGACAGCATTTTGTGTCGGTTAACTTTCATTTGACGCATCTGCAATCTCTCCTTTCGAAGCGTTTTTGGATTATAGCATGCGTCTTTCCAGAGTGTCAAACCAAGCAAAGCATGTCGGTAAACAAGCTTTAAGACCTTGTTTCTTCTAGCCTCGCCCTTTTGTCTCAAAATTATGACAACGACATTGTTATTTTTTTATTTATCTTAAATTATTTTCCGACAATTTAGGCGCATCGCCGCCGCAACGGGCGTCTGAATTTTCAGCATTTTTCGACTTTATATTTATTTAACTTTTTTTCGCAACTTTTTTTATCCCGCTCATTTGCTGACATTTATTGGATTTTGGTTTCGCTTTTTCTTTGTTTATGTAAATAAATGAGAAGACTCGGCAACGAGTCTTCTCATTTAACATAATTATTCTCCTGCAATGCGGAACAAGCGCGCCGTGTTTTCTCGCGTCACCGCTGCCACTTCCTGCCAGCTTTTCCCTTTGATTTCGGCGATTTTTTCCGCCACATAGCGTACGTAAGCCGGTTCATTTCGCTTGCCGCGATGCGGCTGCGGCGTCAGGTACGGACAGTCGGTTTCGATCAGCAACCGTTCCAGCGGAATCTCCTTTACCACCTCGGGTAAAACCGCCGCATTTTTGTAGGTCAGCGGTCCGGCAACCGAAAGATAAAAACCCATTTTCAAAAGCTCGTGCGCCATTTCCAAACTGCCGGAAAAACAGTGCAGAACTCCTTGCATGCCCTTCGCTTCCCGTCTCAGAATCTCCATCATGTCGCCGTGTGAATCACGGTTATGAATGATGACCGGCCTGTCGTTTTTTTTCGCCAGTTGAAGCTGGCGCAAAAACACTTCCTTTTGCACTTCCTTGGGCGAAAAATCATAGTAATAATCGAGCCCGATTTCGCCGACCGCGATAACCTTTTTTTCCTGACGCAGCCAGTCTTCCAGCTGCGCATAATCGGCGTCCACGGCATCTTTCGCATCATGCGGATGAATCCCCACCGCGGCATAAATAAACGGGTGACGATTAGCCAGTGCAATTGACGCCGCGGACGACTTCATGCAAGCTCCGGCATTGATAATTCCTGAAATTCCTTCGGACTTCGCTCTTGCTATGACATCTTCTCTGTCATCGTCAAAACGTTCGTCCGTTAAATGCGCATGGGAATCAAATAGCATCATCGACAACTCCTCGCTTGGCTAAATTAGACGCCTTAACTATATCACAGATCGAGCTAAGGAAAAAGGCGCGTTCCCGCGCCGCCGGAACGCACCTTTCGCCTCTTTTTTACAACTTTCTTCTATATAATGTCGTATCGAGAAAAAATGCCCCAGGCAAGCGGTTAAAGCCGCTTGGCCCGAGGCCGTTCTTTTACGCATTATTTCACCTTGCTGCCGGGCGGCAAGGTCGATTCGACCACCGCCAGTTGACCATCGCAGGATGCGGCCAGCACCATGCCGCGCGATTCGATGCCGCGAATTTTCGCCGCTTTCAAATTGACGACCATGACGACATGACGCCCCACCAGATCTTCCGGTGCATAATGCTGCGCAATGCCGGAAACGATCGTCCGCTGCTCTTCGCCCAAATCGACCGTCAGCGTCAAGAGACGATCCGCGCCTTTGACTTTATCCGCCGCCAGCACCTTCACCACGCGCAGATCGACTTTGGCAAAATCATCGATGCTGATTTCCCCCGCCTGCTCCGGCGCTTTTTCTTTCGCCGCTTTGACGGCAGCCGCCGGAGCTTCCGGCTTGCTTTCCTCCGCCGCTTTCTCCTCAATGCGCGGGAAGATCGGTTCCGGTTTGGCGACCGCTTTGCCGACCGGCAGAGCGTCAAAGCGCTTCGCATCCTCGAGGCTGGCCGCAAAATCGTCGCCCAGGCCCAGCTGCTGCCAAATCTTCGGCGCAGTGTGCGGCATGAACGGCGCGATCAGTATCGCCACTACGCGCAGCACCGCCGCCAGATGATGCAGCACCGTATGCAGCTGCGCACGCTTCGCTTCCTCTTTCGCCAACGCCCACGGCGCCGTTTCATCGATATATTTATTCGTGCGGCCGATCAGCGCCCAGACCAGTTTCAACGCCTGGTTGATGTCCATCGCGTCCATCGCCGTTTCATATTGCGCGACCGTTGTCTTCGCCAAATCCTGCAGCTGCTTGTCAAACTCGCCCAGTTCGCCGCAAGGCGGCAGATTCCCGTCGCTAAAACGGCCGATCATGTTCAGACTGCGATGCAGCAGATTGCCAAGATCGTTCGCCAAATCGGCATTGATCCGATTGATCAGCGCTTCACGCGAAAAATTGCCGTCATTGCCGAGCGCGATTTCGCGCAGAAGGAAATAGCGGATCGCATCCGGGCCGAATTCTTCGATCAGACCGACCGGATCGATCACATTGCCTTTTGATTTCGACATCTTATCGCCTTCGACGACCAGCCAGCCATGGCCATAAACTTTTTTCGGCAGCGGCAGGTCGAGCGCCATCAAGATGACCGGCCAGATGATGCTGTGGAAGCGAACGATCTCCTTGCCGACCAAATGAACATCGGCCGGCCAGTATTTTTCAAACTTGCCGTCATCCTGGCCGTAGCCGGCCGCCGTGATATAGTTGGTCAGCGCGTCAAACCAGACGTACACGACATGTTTGGAATCGAACGGCACCTGGATGCCCCAGTCGAACGTGGTCCGCGACACGCAGAGGTCTTCGAGGCCCTGTTTGATGAAGTTGATCATTTCATTGCGCCGCGACACGGGCTGAATGAAGTCGGGGTTCTCTTCAATAAATTGCAGCAGACGCTCCTGGTATTTCGACATCCGGAAGAAATAACTTTCTTCCTGCACCGTCTCTACGCCGCGTCCGCAATCCGGACAATTGCCGTCCTGAAGCTGTCGTTCCGTCCAGAACGTTTCGCACGGCGTGCAATACTTCCCTTCATAAGCGGCTTTATAGATGTCGCCCTGATCGTAAATTTTTCGAAAGATCGCTTGCACGACTTTGTGATGACGCTCTTCGGTCGTGCGGATGAAATCGTCGTTCGAGATGCCGAGCTTACGCCAGAGCTGTTGAAAGGAAGCCACGATACCGTCGACGTATTCCTTCGGCGTGACATTGCCCTCCGCCGCCTTGCGCTGAATTTTTTGTCCATGCTCATCCGAACCGGTCAGAAAGAAAACGTCATAACCGGACATGCGGCGATAACGCGCCACGGCATCGGCAATCGTCGTGCAGTAGGCATGACCAATGTGCAACCGGTCACTCGGATAATAGATAGGTGTTGTAATGTAGTAAGTTTTTTTCTTCACGTAAAAGGACCTCCCCATAAGTTGTTTTTTATTTCGCAGCAAAAAGTTTACATTCTTTTCATTCAACACGTTTCGACACGACCACTTGCATTTTACCATTAAATCGTCATTTTCCGCAATTCCTCTCGCTCACGTTCGCATCGCTTTTTTTCCATTTCCGCGTCATACACAGCAGTCGTGCACCCAGGAAAAACAATCGCCCACCCCACTGCTCACTCACGCCACATGGTAAAAATCCAATTTTTTGGAAAATATAGGTTGACACTCCTTTTGCCTTCTGCTATTATTTAGGTAGATCAATTTTTGTCGAAGCATGTTGTTTGAGAGGAGAATTATCAAGCATGAAATCCACTGGTATTGTTAGAAAAGTCGACGAACTGGGCCGGGTCGTAATTCCTATCGAATTGCGCCGCACGCTTTCCATCGAGGAAAAAGACGCTTTGGAAATCTACGTAGACAGCGATCGTATCATCCTTCGTAAATACGAACCGTCTTGCGCCTGCACTTTCTGCGGCAACGCCGACGAAGTCACCAACTTCCGCGGCAAAAACGTCTGCAGCGACTGCATGACCGCAATGACCAAACAAACGGTTTAAGATTCTATATTATATTGTAATCGATAGAGGTTGAAAAACCTCTATCTTTTTTTGTCTTCGCTTATTTTTCTGCCAGCACGGCCTGATAGACATCGCGCTTGGAAAGACCGAGTTTCAGCGCCACATCCTTTAGCGCCTGCTTGTTGTCGACGCCGAGCGCGACCAGTTTGGCCACTTCCTGCGCCGGAGTGCCGTAAAAGACAGTCTCTTTGAGCGCCGCTTCGGGCGCGCCGGCAAGAACGAGTACGAATTCGCCGCGCGGTTCGCAGCGCGTAAAGTGCTCCGCCACTTCGACCAGGCTGCCGCGGACAAATTCCTCGAACTTTTTCGTCAGTTCACGGCCGGCCGCCGCCTTTCGTTCCGCGCCGAACACAGCGATCATCTCCCGCAAGGTCTGGCGCAGACGATGCGGCGATTCATAAAAGAGCAGCGTCTGCGTTACAGCGACCGTATTTTCCAGCAGCTCGCGCCGTTTCTTCGTCGTCTTCGGCAAGAAGCCGACAAATAAGAAACTGGTCGTATCGAGACCGGAACAGACCAGCGCAGTCAGCGCCGCATTCGCGCCGGGCAGCGCGGTCACGGCAATTCCCTCTGCAATCGCCTCCGCGGCCAGATCGGCGCCCGGATCGGAAATGCCCGGCATACCCGCATCGCTGACTAACGCGATGTCTTCGCCCGCCGCAAGACGTTCCAAAAGGCGCGGCCCCTGTTCCGCTTTGTTATGCTCATGATAACTGACGAGCGGCGTATGAATGTCAAAATGCGTCAGCAGTTTCCGGCTGTGTCTGGTGTCCTCGGCAGCAATCAGCGCCACCTCATTTAAGATGCGAACCGCGCGGTACGTCATGTCTTCCAGGTTGCCAATCGGCGTTGCACAAAGATATAAAGTTCCCGCCATGTCAGCGTCCGCCTCCTTTGCCCTTATAAAGAACCGGCTCCTGCCGGTAATATGAACGGATTTCTTCACTGTATTCGCCCGCCGCATCATAAATGATCAGCGGCGGTTCCACCGCTAAACCCGGTTTGCCGCTGCGAATTCCTTCTATTAATAAAAGTTTCGGCGCCGCGTTTTCGCGCGACTGGACAAAGCGCAGCCGCTTCGGTTCGAGCGAAGCTTCGCGCAGCGCAGCGACAACGTCGCATAGGCGGTCGGCGCGATGCACCATCGCAAAGCGTCCCCGGTCGCCGAGCAGCCAGGCCGCAGAACTAACGACATCGCGCAGCGTTGCGGTCAATTCGTGGCAGGCGCTGGCAACCGGCGTTTCCCGGTTCAAATAGCCCTGCCCCAGCGGACGATACGGCGGATTCGCGACGACCAGCTGGCTCTCGCCTGCCGGCAGAATGCCGCCGAGCGCCCGATAATCGGCCTCGACGATCTGAACGATGTCTTCCAGCGCATTGAGCGCGCAGCTGCGCCGCGCCATGTCCGCCAAACGCGGATGCAATTCAAGCGCCGCCACCTGACCCGCGCCGCGCGCAGCCAAGAGAAAAGCGATGGCCCCGGTACCCGTACCGAGATCCACCGCCCGCACCCCTGACTTCACAGTGGCAAAATGGGCCAGCAAAACGGCATCCATGCCAAAGCAAAAGACCTCCGCATGCTGAATGAGTTTCCAGCCGCCGATCAACAGCTCGTCCAGCCGTTCACCATCTTGCAAATATGAATCATGCTTGCTCATCTTATTTCTCCACGATTTCATCCCAGGGAATCGTAACGGCATGACCGGCCGCCATTTGCACGGTCGCCGTCTTCTTCGACGGATTGACCGCAGTCACTTTTCCTTCGCCGTCCACCGTCGCGACCGGCGCGCCAATCGCAGGCGGCGTCGCCTTTTTTTTGCAACAGCCTGCATAGGTGTCGCTTTCGTATTTCAGGCAACACATCAGACGGCCGCAAATTCCCGAGATCTTGGTCGGGTTGAGCGACAGGTTCTGTTCCTTCGCCATGCGGATCGAAACCGGCTCGAAATCGCCCAAAAACGTCGAGCAGCAGAGCGGGCGACCGCAGCAGCCGATGCCGCCCATCATCTTCGCCTCATCCCGTACGCCGATTTGGCGCAGTTCGATGCGCGTCCTGAAGACCGCCGCCAGATCCTTGACCAGCTCACGGAAATCGATGCGCCCTTCGGCGGTAAAATAAAAGATGATCTTGTTTACGTCAAACGTGTATTCCACATCGACTAAATTCATATCCAGCTTGTGCACCTTGATCTTTTGCTGGCAGACGGAAAACGCATCTTTTTCTTTGGCTTTATTGTCCTTGACGCGTTTCGTATCCTGCGCGGTCGCCTTGCGCAACACCGGCTTGAGCGGCGGTATGATCTGCTCTTCCGAAACTTCGCGCGGACCGATGACCACTTCGCCGTATTCCATCCCTCTGGCCGTTTCGACAATCGCAAACTCTTTTTCTTCCAGTTTGATCGTACCCGGATCAAAATAATAAATTTTTCCCGCTTGTTTAAAGCGTATGCCTACTACTGTATGCACGCTGCATCCACTCCCGTCATTCCATCAAATCCTCTAACTGAAGCAAGAGACTTTCTGCCGTTAAGCGTACGTTCGCATTCGCCGTTACGGCTCTTTGCGCCTGTTCTACCGCCTGCCATGCCTTGGCAAGCGTCTCTTCCCGCCATCGCGGCAGTAAGAGCTTCAGCTCGCTTTGTCGATCCGCATTGATCAGCAGCCGGCCATCGGCCGTCACCGCCAGCATCATTAGATCGCGCAGGCAAAGCGCAAGTCCCGCCAACTGATTCAAGACAAGCGGCCGCTCCGCCTTATCCCATTGCGTCGCCAGCGACCAGGCCGCAACGACGCCGTCTTCACCCAGGCATTTCAACCATTCCAGCGCCGCATCGCGCTGCGCCAAACCTTCCGGTTCGGCCAGCAGCAGCGCCCGGCCCAGACGACCGCCGCTCAGGCGCGCCGCGGTCACCGCTACATCCTGCCTTACGCCTCGCGCGGTCAAAACCGTTTCCACCTCAGCAAGCGCCAGCGGATTAAAGCTGAGCTGCATGCAGCGCGACAGCACGGTCGGCAGCATCGACTGCTTCGCCGACGTCAGAAGGATAAAAACCGAATCGCCCTCGGGCTCTTCCAATGTTTTTAGCAGACTATTCGCAGCCGGTGCGGTCATTGCTTCCGCGCCGTCGATGATGACGACGCGGCAACCGCCGCTATAAGGCGCCAGCGCCGTTTCCTTTTGCAGCATGCGGATCTGTTCGATCTTGATGCTGGCCCCGTCCGGCACGATGCGCAGATAATCGGGATGCACGCCGTCCTTCATCTGACGGCAAGAAAGGCAACGCGCACAGGGCGCCTCTGCCGCCTGGCAAAGCAGCGCGGCGGCGAACGTCTCTGCGACCAGCGCTTTGCCGATGCCGCTTGGGCCGCTAAACAAAAAGGCATGGGGTCTGCGCCCAGCCTTCGTCATAGCTTGCAGCCGTTTTATCATTTCGTCATGTCCGATAATATCCTGCCACGTTTTCGTCATGACATCCCCTTACATGTACAGGTCGACCAGCATGCCGCGAATCGCATCCTGCTTTGCCATGATGTCGAGTTGCTTCTCCTGGCCGGAGCGGACGTCTTCGGTCATGCTCTCGAGCGTCGTATCCACCTTGCGAATGATGGTATAGACTTTTTGCCGGCCCTGACGGTCCCAGCCCGCCTGCGACTGCAAGGAATACATGCGGCCAACGGCCTCGCCGACAAAGCTGCGCACCAATTCACGATACTTTTTCAGTTCGGCGTAAGTCGGAACCTGCCCCAGACGCTGCCCTTGCTCGTCGATCTTGCTCATCAGAGCGTTCAGACGTTCCTTATAACGGTCGTCCTGCTGTTTCATCAGATTGGAGGCAAAATGTCCCTGCGTCTGCTCGGCTTTGCCTGCGTTATCGCGTTCCGGAATCGTCAACGGATTGCCGCTGCCGAGCTTATTAATTTTCATTCCCATGCGGTCGCCCGCCTTTCTCTTCGGCGGCTAAGCCAAAAGCGCGCCTAAAGCGTCTTTCAACCTGCATTCGCCTCTCTCTATATCCTATATATCGTATAAAACTCCATATTACTTTGATTATAATTGTTTTATCTCAAATTAGCAAACCAAGATGCTGAAAACGCTTGTCCCTGCAGCGCTTGCGCTTCGCCGCTGTTATTCTTCAAAAAGCTCTTTGTCCTTCTTGCGCCGTTCCGCCTGTTTATGAAAGAGATAGCGAATGATATGCTTGCGCACCCGTTCATCGACGTCGACGAATTCAAGTACGCCGGTCATCTTGTCGTTTTCCGTCTCGGGCGCAATGACCCGGAGCACTTTTCCTTTGAGCGCAATCGCCTGATGCCCCGGAATCAAAAGCAGCACGCCGGCGGAAGAACCTTCGAACAACGCGTGCGGCAGCGCGACCCGCATGCCGCCGGCGCTGAGGTCGCGGGTCAGCGTCGTCAGCTTCTTTCCGGCATCCGGGCCGTCGGTGACTTCGATGCGTGCTTTTATCGCGATATTGACGCGGACATATTCTCTGACCTGGACGCGTTTCGCCTCACTGCTCGGCTGAATTTCCCAAAGCGCGATGACATTGTTTTCAACGCGGCGCAGCTCGGCCTGAAAGAGATAAGCGCAATTGTCGCCCGGCACCTTGATCGTCAGGCTCCGGCCGAGATGCGGCGGCAGATTGAAACCGCGCCGATACGGCGAAGTGATCCAAATCCGCTCGCCTTTGACGTCTTCGACGCGGCTGTAATAAATCTCGCGTTTTCCGGTGCGCAGATCCTCTTCAATCACTTCTACTTTCTGCGTGATAAAAACATGTTCCATGCCCGTTATCTCCCATTATTACTATTTTTTCCCGTTAGCGAAGATTTTCAGCAGTTCCTCGAGCGCCTCTTCCTGCTGTCCGTCGAAATTGCGCACGATATAGTCGCAGTCGGTCGCACAGCGCGAATCCGTTTCCATCTGCTCGAGAATTTCTCTGCGCCTCTCATTATCGAGCGTAGCGGTCAAGCGTTTTTCCAGTTGATACATCGGTACATCGATGAAGACCGTGAGCGCGAACGGATATAAACGCTTTAACTGCTGCGCGCCGTTCCAATCCAGCGTGACCACGCAATCCTGCGTCGCCGCCTTATCCACTTCACTGGCGCTTAGGCCGAAGAAAAAATTTTTATACAAAACGCTTTCCACAATCTGCGCTTTCTTAAACTCGTCCCGTTTGACAAAGTAGTACGCGTCATCCGTTTCGCCGTTTTTACGCGGACGCGTCGTATGCGAGCGCAGGCGGACAATGCCTCGTTCGGTCAGTTTCGTTTCCAATGTCGTCTTGCCGCAGCCACTCGGACCCAATAAAATAAGAAGCATTCTGCCACCTCTGCCTTATCCTGAATTTTATCGTTCGCGCTTACGCGCTTTTTTAAGCATTCTATTGTGGCAGATTCGCCGCTTAATCGTTAAATCCTCCTGCGCAAGCGCGCTTGCGCGGCTTTAAATACTTTACTAATTGCCGCTAAGAAAAAGACCGCCTTGCCAAAGCAAGACGGCCTTCTCGTTTACAATATCGCTTTTACATAGCGGTAGACATCCTCGTGAATCGCCTCGATGCTGCGCACCGCACCGTTTTCTGCGCATGCAACGCGCTGCCAGCCGTATTTTTCGGCAACCAGACCGTACGCCCGGTAACAAGCCTCCAGATACGCTTCATCGAGTTCATGGATATCGGCGCGGTCTTCCTTCTCTGCGCGCAACTGACGCAGCGTCAGGCTGCAGGCCGGCGGCAGATCAAGAAACAACACGCCGTCAGGCACCGGCAAGCCAAACTTGGTAAATTCCAAATCCCACAGCCAGTCAAGAAACTGATCGCGCTTTGCCACATCCTGCAGCTTCACCGCCTGATGCGCCATATTCGACGTGGTGTAGCGGTCGGCGATGATGATGCCGCCTTGCCGGTAAAATTCGCCCCAGTCTTTTTTAAAAGAAGCATAGCGGTCCACCGCGTAAAAGGTTGATGCGGCAAACGGATTCACCGCTTCGGCCTGCGCGCCGAATTCGCCGCGCAAATACATCTTGATCAGCGACGACGACGGACTGTCATAGTCGGGAAACGTAATCATGCGCACGTTGCGCCCTTCGGCCAAAAGACGCTCATAAAGCCGCTTCGTCTGCGTCGCCTTGCCGCAGCCGTCGCCCGCTTCAATGATAATCAATGTTCCTTTATCCTTCATTTCAGGCAAACCTGCTTAAAATGCGCCGCCCATTTTTCAAACTGCTGCAGCGTACGCTCTTGCGCCTGCGTCAACGGCAGGCGCTCTTTGATGATCGCCAGCTTGTCGAGTTGCACGCCCGCTTCCCATTTCGCATAGAATTCCGCCTTGTTCTCCCATTTCGTAAAATGTCTCGACATCGCGATCGCATCGGAAAGTAGTAAAAATTCCAGACCATGCAGGCGCTCGGCGCTCGGCAGGCATTTGTTCCTGCGCGCCAGTTCCCGCATGCAGCGGCGCATCTCGCCGATCAGGCCTTTTTTCGCTTTGACCATGCCGCGCGAAACATATTCGAGACCCAGGTAACATTTAATCATTCTTCATTCCGCCTTTCTTCTTCCTCTTGCACCACTTTAATCAAAGCGAGACTCTTGTCCGCCGCACCGGAGATATGCATGCCGTCCGCCTGAAGGCGGCGGCAATAATCGATCATTTCCTGACTGATCCTTTCGCCCGGGCACAAGACCGGAATGCCCGGCGGATAAAACGTGATGATCTCCGCGCAAACCGCACCGGCCGACGCTTCGAACGGGACGCTGCTCGTTTTCGCAAACAGCGCAGCGCGCGGCGAGAGGACGCGTTCCGGAACTGGCGGCAGGGACGCTTCGTTCGCCAAACTCGGCTCGCTTTCCTGCGGCCGTCTTTCCGACTGGCTTAACGCCAGATCGCGCAGCGCTTCCGCCAAGGCGCGGACATCGCTTTCGCTGTCGCCCAGCGTGATCAAAAAGAGGATATTGTCGGCGTCCGACAGTTCAACCTGCATCTGATAACGCTGGCGCAGGATGCGCTCCGCCTCCGCGCCGCTGAGTCCGATGCCGCGCACCGCGACCGTCACCTTGGTCGGATCAAAACTATAGAAACCAGGCTGACCGATCTTTTCCGCGCCGAAACAGTACAGCCCCTCGATCGTGTTGATTTCGCGCCGCAGCCACTGCGCCAGTTCGATCGAACGCTCGACCAGCACGCGCCCCTGCGTCGCCATTTGCATACGGGCAACATCGAGCGACGCCAGCAGCAGATAGTTCGGACTGGTAGACTGAACCAGCTGCAGCATCGTCTTCAGCTTCTTCACATTTATACGTCCCTCGCGACAATGAACGAGAGAACTCTGCGTCAGTGCGCCGATGATCTTATGCGTACTTTGCGCGCAGATATCGGCTCCGGCATCCAGCGCCTGCAGCGGCAAACGCTCGCTGAAGGCCAGATGCGGTCCATGCGCCTCGTCGACCAGCGCGACCATGCCCTGTTCATGCACGAGTTCAATAACCGCGGCCAGGTCGGTCGCCACGCCGTAGTATGTCGGATTGATCAGCAGCACGGCTTTGGCCTCGGGATGCGCGGCAAGCGCCGCCGCGACGGTTTCCTGCGTCACTCCCAGCGCAAGGCCCAATTGCCGATCGACTTCCGGCTGGATGAAGACCGGCTTGGCGCCGCTTAATATGATGCCGCCGATGATCGAGCGATGCGCATTGCGCGGCACGATGATCGTCTCGCCCGGTCCGACCGTCGCCAGAATCATCGCGTAGATTCCGCCGGTCGTGCCGTTAATGACGAAAAAGCTGTGATCCGCGCCATAGAGCGCCGCGGCCAGTTCCTGCGCCTCTTTAATACATCCGTACGGTTCAAAGAAATCATCCATCTCTTCCATCAGCGCCAGGTCAAGTTCCAGCGCCGGACGACCGATCAGCTCTTCCAGCAGCGGATGCATCCCTTTGCCCTGTTTATGGCCCGGCGTGTGAAAAGGCGTCACGCCAGCTTCGACATAACGTCGCATGGCCGACAAGAGCGGCGTATCGCTCTGCTTCAGTTGCACCTGCGTTCCCCCTTGTCTTGCTTTCTTTGCTTATTATACTCCAGGCGCTCGCGTTTCGCCAGAAGATCAGACGCTTAGCTTAACGCAAAAAAAGGCGCT
The DNA here is from genome assembly GCA_963667825.1 of Negativicutes bacterium. GTDB lineage: Bacteria > Bacillota > Negativicutes > SG130 > SG130 > Azotosporobacter. The sequence goes on from OY764022.1 coordinate 1,409,663, forward strand.
GCACGCGGCATCGCCTTTCTCAGACGCGAAAATCAAAGGTGCTCGTACTCTGCGGCGCTTTGCCGTCGCCTTGCGCCCCTTTGTTCGGCGGCGCTGCAGCGGCTGGCTGTTCGGGCGCTTTGGCGGGCGGCGACGCCGCTTTCGTCTTTGTCTCTGTTGCCGGCTTCTGCAAGGCGGCAATCATCTCGAGCGCGTTCTGCGCCGCGCCTTTTTGCGCCTGCACGTCCTCTTGCGGCGCCTGCGCCTGCAACGGCTTCTTCTTGCGCTTGCTGCGCCGCCACGTCGCGAGGACGGCCGCCAGCGCAACAACGAACAGCAAGGCCGCGAACAGTCCCATGCCGCCGCTTGTCGCCTTTGCCGCGACCGGCTGGGGGGCCGGCACTTCGCTCTTGGCCGACGCATCGCCGGGGTACGAGGCAAGCGGCGTAGTCTTTTGCATCTTCTCGCCGCCTTCTTGGCCCTGCGCGGCCTTCTCCTGAGCCGTCTTGTCCTGAACGGCTTTATTCGTCTGCTGTTCTTTTAGCGGCGCTGCCGGTTTCGTCTGCGCATCCTCGCTCTTTTCCGGCGGCGCTTCCGTCGCTTCGCCGCCTGCCTGCCGGTTCATCGTCGGCGGCGTTGGCGGCGTCGGCTTGGTCGGCGGCGTTGGCCCCTGCATAATGACCGCTCCTTCGCATCCCATTCGTCTCTTCGTTTCTCTGATGTTCGCCGCGTCCGCCGCAAAATCCTGCCCGCCCGCTTACGGCAATACGTCGACAAAGCCGCAAAGCTTCTCTTTTTCCGGCAGGATATCTGCGCATGCACGGCGAATCTACTATGCTAATAAAGAATATAAAGGGAGGGACTTCGCGTGGATTTAGCCGCTCTGTTAGCCGAAAAGAAAAAGAAGGCCGCCGAAAACAATAAAGCCTTCCAAAAGCCGTTGAAACCGGCCGGCGCCAACACCAACCGCCAAATGCCGATGCGCAAAGCGGGTCGGGGTAAATAAAAACAAGTCGCAAGGGCTGTCGTAAAAATTACGACAGCCCTTGCGCTTGTCTGCACTCTAACGGTCTATCGCAACGTAATGGTTGCGACAGACCGTTCTATTTCCCTATTTTTTCGCCGGAACGACGGGGTGGCCGCCGAATTCGTTGCGCAGCGCGGCTACGACCTTGCCGGAAAAGGCTTCGCTTTGCCTGGTTTGCAACCGTGCGGCGTAGGATGCCGCAATCGTTGCGAAGGGCACGCCGCTGCGCCACGCTTCCTCGATCGCCCAGCTGCCGGTACTGCCGCCGCCGACAACGTCGCCGATCTGAGCGAGGCCCGAATCTTTGACCAGCGCATCATGGAGCAGTTCCATCAGCCAAGATCGGATCACGCTGCCTTTATTCCACAGCGCCGCCAGCTGCGCCATCTCTACATCATACGGCCCCGCTTCGAGCAGTTCAAAGCCTTCGCCGATCGCCTGCAGCATGCCGTACTCAATCGCATTATGTACCATCTTGACGAAATGACCGCTGCCGCTCGGCCCGATATAAGCGTAATCGCCCGCCGGGCTGCTCAAGGCCTTGAAGAGCCATTCGCTTTCTAAAAAGGCGCTGCGGTCGCCGCCGAGCATCAGACAAAGGCCGCTGCGCGCGCCTTCCAAGCCGCCGCTGCTGCCGCAGTCGAGATAAGAAACGTTTTTTTCCGCGAAGCGCGCCGCACGGCGCACGGCATCACGGTAAAACGAATTGCCGCCGTCGATGACGATGTCGCCGACCGCCAGGCAGTCAAGCAAACCATTCGCTGCAAAACAGACGCTTTCCACCGCCTCGCCCGCCGGCAGCATCAGCCAGACAACGCGCGGTTGCGGCAAAAGTCGCACCAGGTTCGCAACCGACGCCGCCGGCGTCGCCCCCTTCGCCGCGAGCGCCTCAACCTGCTCCTGCGCCAAATCGCTGACAACGACGCGCTGCCCCTTGGCGATCAGGTGCGCTGCCGCGGCAGCGCCCATTCGACCGAGACCGATGATCCCGCACGCATTCATCCTACATCCCCCTTTTTATCGCTATATAGCAATGCAGGATGTGAAAAAACGTTTCACATCCTGCATATTCTTACGCTGCCGTCGGCAAGCGTCAGTCGTTGTCGCCTTCAAACATGCTGCCGAGCGCGCCAAGCGCGCCGATCGTGCCCACGCTGCCTAAAAGCGCGCCGCTGCCGTGGCCGCTGTCGGAGCTGGTGCCGCGGTTGGCATTGGCCAGAATCCGTCCGGCCAGTCGGGAAAACGGCAATGACTGGAGCCAAATCTTGCCCGGTCCGCGCAGCGTCGCGAAGAAGAAGCCTTCGCCGCCGAAGAGCGCCGACTTAATGCCGCCGACCTGCTGGATGTCAAATTCCACGCTCGGCTGAAAAGCCACGATGCAGCCCGTGTCGACATGCAGCACTTCGCCGGGCTGCAATTCGCGTTCGACGATCGTGCCGCCGGCATGCATGAAGACCATGCCGTCGCCGTCAAGTTTCTCCATGATAAATCCTTCGCCGCCGAACAGGCCGGTGAGAATGCGTTTTTGAAAGAAAATACCGATTGACACGCCGCGCGCCGCACAGAGAAAAGCGTCTTTCTGACAAATCAAAGACCCGCCGACCGTCTTTAAATCGACCGGAATGATATTGCCTGGATACGGCGCGGCAAAAGCGACCTTGGCTTTGCCCTGGCCGTTATTTGTAAACACGGTCATAAAGAGACTCTCACCGGTCAGCAGACGCTTGCCGGCGCCAAGCAGCTTGTCCATGAAGCCGCCGCTGCCGCTGCTCTTCGAGCCGTCGCCGAAAATCGTATCGAGGTTGACCGTCATATCCTTGTACATCATCGAACCGGCTTCCGCGATCGCACTTTCGCCGGGATCAATTTCGACTTCGACAAACTGCATTTCCGTGCCGATAATCTTATAATCTATCTCATCCGTACGCAGCGCCATTGTCGCTGTCGGCGGCAGATTCGCCGTGCCAGGAAAGGCCAATTCGGAGACTTGCGGAATCGGTTTCCATTCGTCAAACCCTTCCCGCCAGGCAAAACCATTGTTGTTCTGACGTGCATATTCCTGGGCTTTCGACAATTCCATCGGCCCATATTGTTTTCCATCATAGCTGATATACCATTGCATCCGGATAAACCTCCTCAAATACAGACATCGTTATTATAGGAGGTGTTCTTGCTTTTTAGCAAAACTCCTGCAAAAATTATTTTAACTCTCCCAAGTCAGTTGGTCGCCGATTTGACAGCGATGACGGCAGAGTGCGCCTGCAGCTAATTCCAGCACGGCCTGCGCCTTTTTTTCGCAAACGGTTTGCCACGGCATCACGCTTTCCAGCATCTTAACTACTTTTCCTTCCTGGTCGAGAAACACCACATCGACCGGCATGGAAAGAAAATAAGTGTTGAGGCAACTCGACGGAACAATCAAAACTGCTTCATCGAGCAGCAGCTCATCCTTGCTCACAAGGCGCTGCAGCCGCTTCCAAAACGTATCTGCAAGAAATAATTGCCGGGCGATCATTTTCCGGCCCTGGCTCCGATTATACAGATGCATAACGACGCCTCCTTTGTCTACGTGCATTCACACGCGCTTTATTGTCAGATTTTTCTGATTTCATTATAACACGCTCCTGCTCCTTTCTCAATCCGGAGAAAGAAAAAGAGAGGTTTCGAGAAAGGCCCATGCCCTCTCTCGAAACCTCTCCCCTATAATTTGAAGCTGACGCGCACCGCAACCTTCGTTCCCTGCCCAGGCGCAGACTTCAGCGTCAGTTCGCCTTTCAAGAGATTCACCCTTTCGCGCATCCCCATCAGACCGAAGCTTTCATTGCCGGAAGCGACATCCGCATCGAAGCCCTTGCCGTCGTCCTCCACTACCGCCTGAATAAAATCGCGATGGAATTCGACAAGCACGCGTACCTGCGTCGCCTTCGCATGCTTTTCCACATTATTGAGCGCTTCCTGAATGATGCGAAACAAGCCGATTTCGACATAGGCGTCGAGACGGCGTTCTTCGCCGATCACCTGCACCTCGCCAAACAAAGACTGACGTTCTTTTATATTATCGACAATGCGCCGCACAGTCGGCACCAAACCCAAATCATCGAGCGTCATCGGGCGAAGATCGAAGATGATCTTGCGAGTTTCCTTCAGGCAACCGCGTACCTGTTCGCGCAATACGCCGAGTTCTCTTTTCGAACGTTCGACGTCGACGTCAATCAGGCGTTCGCAGACTTCGGCGCGAAAGACGATATTCGCCATCGCCTGCGCCGGTCCGTCATGAATCTCACGCGACACGCGCCGCCGCTCCTCTTCCTGCGCCTTGATGATCTTCGCGCCGAACTGCTGCGTCTGCTGCATTGATTCGATCGTATTGACGACGCCGTCCATCTGATTGCCCAGATAGCCGAGCACCGCGCCGACCTGCGTGGTCAGATCCTCGGCTTTCGAGACCGTGCCTTTGAGCGTTTTCAATCGGATTTCCAAATCGTCGCGTTGCCGGCGCAGATTCTGTTCCTGCTCGCGCGTCACCGCCAACTCCACTTGAAAATTTTTCGCTTCGTCGTACGCTTTTTTTATATCTTCTTCCGCATAGACGCGAAAGTTACGGCTCACTTCCATCAATTTAAGACGGGCGCGCCGTTCGCGCTTTTCGACCTCGTCCACTACGAAGATCACATCCGCCGCTTCCTGTTTCACCCGTTCCAAATCTTTTTTGACATGCTCCGCCTCGACGCGCGCCGCTTCGTAAATGTCGTAGATCCGTTCCTTGCTCTTTTCTACGGCGGCCATCGTGTCCTTGACGATTTTATCGAGCATTTTTATATCCAACGTCTTTTCCGTCTCATCCATTGCCTATGCCACCCTGTCTCCGTCATTTAACAATCCAAGTCATAACAAGGATTCGCTGCGCTTAAACGATCTCCCTGCAAATTTACCTCTTGCAAGCAAGAAAATTTAAAAGAATGCGCGACCGGTCAGCGATCGCGCATTCTTTTTATAGACTGTCTTTAATTTCTTCCCAGGCCAGAATCTGCGTCTTGGCAAAACCGTTGAACGTCGTCGCCGACGCGGACGTGTACGCGCCGCAGTTCGGCACATAGATCAGATCGTCCATCGCCAGTTTCGGCAGCATCCGATCCTTAAAGAGCACGTCGAGCGAATCGCAGCTCGGTCCGGCGATCGTCGCCGGATAGAGTTCCGTCTCGTCTTTGAACGTGATCAGTTCGAAATCCCAGTGGTCGAAAATCACGCCGGAGAAACTGCCGTACAGGCCGTCGTCGAGAAAATACCATTCCTGTCCGTTGCGAACCTGGCAGCCGATTACGCGCGTAATCAGATTCTGCGCGGTGCCGCAGATGAAACGGCCCGGTTCGGCCCACAGTTCGGTATCCGGAAACAGTTCGTCAATCGCCGCACGCAGCGTCGCGGCAATGCCGTCGACATCAACCGCATGCTCGAGCGTCGGAATCGGAAATCCGCCGCCGATATCGAGCGTACGCAGCGGCATGCCGAGCGCCGCCGCCTGGTCGAAGATCTCGCGACAGGCCTTCAACGCGGTCAGATAGGCATCCGGCGTCGTCGACTGGCTGCCGACATGAAAGCAAAGTCCGGCCACGTCGAGCCCGGCCGCCTTCGCTTTCGTCAGCAAATCGATCGCTTCATCCGGCCGTGCGCCGAATTTGAGATTCAGATCGACCAGCGCGTCAGGATTCACGACGCGTACGCGCAGCAGAACGCTGCCGCCCGGCGCCGCCTTCGCCATCTTATCGATCTCGCTTTCACTGTCAAAGGTAAATCTATTCACACCGGTCCGCCGAGCAGCCGCCAAGCCCTGCTGCGTTTTCACAGGATTGGCGTATACGATACGCTCAGGGGCCACGCCCATCTGGGCCAGGGCCATAATTTCGCCGTCGGAGGCTACATCAAAGCAACCGCCGAGCCGCTCTAGGGTCCGGATGATTCTTTCGTCTGGATTGGATTTCATTGCGTAATACAGATTCACGCGAGGCAACCGCTCCTTGAGGAAACGATAATTGGCCTCAATTTGCGCCAGCGATAACACCAGTACCGGCGTGCCGTAGCGCTCCGCAACTTTTCTTACTTCAGTCTCCGTTAAGCGAAATTGTCCGTTCATATCCCTCTCCCATCTTCTTATAAAGACTTTTATACCGATATGATTTTACCATACCGTGACCAAAGTGCAATAAAATCTTTTCACCGCATGCGCCGCGCGTGGTATTATAGAGGATATCTTTTCGCTAACCGTCTATTATAAGGAGGTGTCCGTTTTGGATTTACTCGCCTGCAGCCATGTCACGCTGCAACGAAATACGCAAACGATTTTATCCGACATCACGTTCGGCCTGCCGAACGAAAAACGTCTGGCTGTGATGGGCCCATCCGGTTCCGGCAAATCGACGCTCTTGCGCCTGCTCAACTGATGCTCTCGCCGTCATCCGGCAACGTCCTCTTTCAGGGCAAAGAAGTGGAATCGTATCCGCCTTCCTTGCTGCGTCGCTTAGTCGGTTACGTGCCGCAAAAACCGTTTCTCTTCGGCAAGACAGCCGCCGAAGATCTCGCTTATCCGCTCCAGCTTTGGAAGGACAAAGCGAAAGACGGCGAACTGGAAAGCATGCTCGACGCGTTGGCCTTGTCCGCTTCACTGCTGGAGAAGACGCCAGCGGAACTGTCCGGCGGCGAACAGCAGCGCATCGCTTTGATCCGTTCGCTTTTGGCGCGTCCCAAAGTCTTGCTGCTCGATGAACCGACCTCCGCTTTAGATGAAGAAAACAGCTTGCGCGTCGAAGCGCTGCTCACAGCCAAAGCGGAAGCGGAAGGACTGGCCTGGCTTTGGGTCACGCACCAGGCCGAGCAGGCCCGGCGGATCGGGCAGGGGCTCTTGTATCTGAAAGCCGGCCGTTTGATGCGGCTCGGCAAAGTGGATGATGTCTTGGCGGAGGTGACGGTACATGAATGATCTGACACTGGCAATGACCTTTATTCTCGTTCTGATCGCGATGGCGATCTCGTACAAAGAACAGCTGGGTCTGGAAAAGGATCTGATTCTCGGCAGCATCCGCGCCGTAATCCAATTGTTTTTGATCGGCGCGGTACTGAAATTCGTCTTTCAAGTCGACAATCTCTGGTTCACCTCGCTGATTCTCGTTTCGATGGTTCTGAACGCGGCCTGGGTCGCGGCGAAGCGCGGCGCAGGCATCCCGAACGCACTCAGCATCGCATTTGTCTCGATCGCCAGCGGCCTTGCCATTACGCTGACCTGTCTGCTCTCGGTCGGCGCGCTGCATTACCAGCCAAGCGAAGTCATTCCGGTCAGCGGCATGGTCGTCGGCAATTCGATGGTCGCCACCGGTCTGCTCTTTAAAACGCTGCTGCAGTCTTTCGCGGCGCAGCGCGGCGAAATCGAAGCCAAACTCTGTCTTGGCGCGGGCGCGCGCGAAGCCAGTCGCGCAATCGTGCGCAGCAGCATCCGCACCGCGCTCGTCCCGACCGTCGACGGCATGAAGACGCTCGGCCTCGTACAACTGCCCGGCATGATGACCGGTTTGATCTTAGCAGGCGCCGATCCGCAGCTTGCCATCCGCTACCAGATCATGGTCGCGTTCATGCTGGCCGGCGCGGTCTCGCTTTCTTCTTTCATCGCCAGCTACTGGGCGTGCCGCGGCTTTTTCAATCGCTATATGCAACTCATCTAATATTTATTAAACAAAAATGATTCTTCTTAATTTTTCCGCATTGTTATTGTATAATGAAAGCAGATATCTCTTAGAGCGAGGTGACATGCATGGACAACATTCTTGGTTTAATTCAGAGCAACCGCTTGGAATATCACGAAAAACGCAACCAGTTGGCCTACGCGGCCGAGTGTTCGCTGCCGTATCCAACCATCAGCGCTGCGGCCAGCAATCTTTTAGCCGACGGCGTCCTGTGCGACATTTTTGAAGGCCACGCACCGTACCGGCCGCGCTATATTCTGCCGGATTACGCCCGCTATCTGAAGCAGGGCAGCGAATATCTCGCGATCCAGCCGCCGACCGATCTATATGAGGCGGTCAACGCGCTCTTGATTCTCTACCGCTACGTCCCGTCGATCACCAGCTATCCGGTCTACCTCGGCCAGGTCGACGAACTCCTTGAACCGTTCGCTGCCAGCGTCTCGGCCAATGAGCTGGAAAAACTGCTGCGCCTGTTCCTCGTGCAGATCGACCGCACCTTGCCCGACGCGTTCGTGCATATGAACATCGGGCCGCGCGATACGCTGATCGGCCGGACGCTGCTGCGTTTGGAAAAAGAATTGAAACAGGCGGTTCCTAACCTGTCGCTGAAATACAACAGCGAAACGCCCGACGAATTCGCACTCCTGGCGCTTGATACCGCATTGACGGTCGGCAAACCTTATTTCGTCAATCACGACATTTTGAGTAAAGAGGTCGATCCGGACTACGGCCTCGCCAGCTGCTACAATACGCTCTTAATCGGCGGCGGCAGCCACACGCTGGTGCGCCTCAACCTGAAAAAGCTGGCCGCCAGCGCCGCCAGCCTCGAAGATTTCCTCGCCGACAAACTGCTGCTCGCAGTGCGCGCATTGGCTGAAGTCATCAACGCGAAAGCGGACTTTCTCGTTAAACAGAGCCGCTTCTTCGAAACGTCGTTCCTGGCCCGCGAAGGCCTGGTTCGCCTTGACCGTTTCACCTCGATGGCCGGCATCTTCGGTCTTTATGAATGCGTAGCGCAGTTAAGCGACGGACAGCGACTCGGCAGCGACGACGGCGCGCTTGAACTGGCGGAGACGATTCTCACTGCGACGCGTCGCCTGATTAAAGAACAACCCGCCTCCTATTGCGCCGGTACCGGCGACACGCTCGCCTTTCATGCCCAGTCCGGCATCGACAGCGATCAGGACGTCACCGCAGGCGTGCGCATTCGAATCGGCGAAGAACCGGATCTGATCGAACAACTGCGCACCGCCGCCAGACTGCAGCCCTTCTTCGATGCCGGGGCCAGCGACATTTACCTCTTCGACCAGACTGCGCAGGCGAATCTCTCCGGCCTGCTGCCGCTCGTAAAAGGCGCACTGCGCGAAGGCGTCCGCATCATGGCGCTGAACCGGCAGGACGGAGAACTAGTGCGCATCACCGGTTATCTAGTAAAACGCTGCGACATCGAAAAATATTTCCAGGGCCAGCCGCTGCGCGAAGCCACGGTGAAACTCGGCGCGGAAAGCGTGGCGAATAATCGGATTTTAGAGCGCAGGGTGCGCAAGTTATAGTTATAAAAAACCGAAAGAACGCTCCTTTGGTGATTTACCGAAGGAGCGTTCCTTTTATGAAAGTTAATTTAAATTGGTCTCTTTAAGCGCAGCGCATTGTGAGCATTGCACAGGCGAGAAGTAAGTATTGCTATAAGCGCAGGTTGAGTGCCAACGGCGTAGCGTTAGCAATACCTATTTTTCGCCGTTCTCCCACAAACAGTTTCCGCGTCCTCGCTCTTAAAACCCAGCCTTACGCAACAGTTCAATCGCTTGGCGCGGCAAATACACCTTGTCCGTTTTCGGCGCGTATACGGTGATGCCTGTCATTTCAAGCGTTTGTCCGTTAAATTGGATGATGTTCTTGCTGAGCGGCAGGCGGGCGGTTTTGCCATCCTTGGTTGCTACCAGCACCAGGTTGTTTGGATCCTGGCGATCCAGGCTGGTCGTTGCGCCGATTTCCTTAAAGAGCGCGCCGGCTTCAGCAAACAGTTTGGCATCGGCCTGATCCAGGTTAAAGCCCAGCGTTTCCGCACTGTGGTAGGCGATGCGTGTGTTCTCAATCAACCCGGCCGGTTTGTTCGGCCCGTAGGCGTAGAGCAGGACATCTTCGCCGGTATGACCGGTCGTCGTCCAACCGATGATCGAGCGCTGACTGATGATCGGGCCAAGCACCGCAATCAGCGTTCCCGGTTTCGCTTCCTGAATCGCTGCGATTTCTTTGTCCGTCAGGTCAGAGACGCCATAATAGCGGCTGACGATTTCCTGCACCCGTTCCGGCGAACGGTCTGCGCCGAGCATCCGTTCCACGCCTTCTCCGGTCAGACTGGCCTTGCGCAGCGGTTCGATCAACTGCTCATACGGCGTCGAAGAATAGGTTTTGTCGCTTTTCTTGCTGCCGATCGCCATGCCGCCGTTGCTATGGTCGGTAAAGCAGAGCACCAACGTATTGGCGTCGCGTTTGGCAAAATCGAGCACTGCCTTGACCGCTTCGGCATACGCTTTCGAGTCGCTGATCACGCCGATGGGGTCGTTGGAATGGGACGCCCAGTCCACCTTGCTCGCTTCAACGAAAAGGAAGAAGCCTTTGGGATTTTTATTCAGCACTTCGATCGCCTTGCTTGTCATCTCGGCTAAGCTCGGCTGTTCGGGATGCAGCGCCGCTCGATCCATATCATAATCGAGCGCATCCGGCGCAAAGAGTCCCCACAGCTTGCCGCCCTGGTACTGCTGCATCGCCGTGCGCGACTCGACAAACCCGTAGCCTTTGCCGCGCAGGGCTTCAATCAGGTTTTCGCCGTCCAGTCTTGTGCCGCCCTGATCTCTCGGCAGCAGATATTTCTTGCCGCCCGATAAGACGACATCGATATTCAGATAGACCTGCTGTTCGCCAATTTCTTCATAATTGTTGCGATCCGGCCAATGCGCCGAATATCCGGCCGGACTGGCATGCTGAATGTTGGAAGTCGCAACGAGTCCTACCGCCTTGCCTTGCAGCTTCGCGCCTTCTAATACGCTGGCGACCGGCTTATACTGCAATTCTTTGGCGACCGACTGCAAGCCCGGTATTGTCGTTTCGGGCGGCAATACGCTGATGAATTTGTCGTCGGTCTTATGTCCGGTAGCAAAGGCGCTCGCCGCCGGAGCCGAATCGGTGATGATCGAATTGGCGCAATAGGTCCGCACTGCGCCGACGATGTACGGATCCTGCGGCAGCAGCCCGCCGCCTAAGAACCAGCGCGTCAGCGTCGTATGCGTCGTACCGGTTCCGTCGCTCATCAGGATAATGACGTTCTTTGCCTGCTCCGCCCATGCGGCGCCTGGCATAGCCAGGGCCAGACAAGTTCCCAGCAGCACGCTGGCCAAACTGCGTTGAAGTCTTCTCTTCATCTTTTCCGTCCTCTTTCCCCGCCTCGTAAGGCAGCTCGAATTTTTCCTGACTGCCGCGTTGCGCCAGTCTCTTCCCTACTTGAAAAGACTTCTTCCTTTTACAAAAAAACCCTGCCATTCGTTGATTTTTTTTCAATAATAAACGAAGACAAATACCCCGACTTGACATCTTTGTTCACTTAACGAATTAAACTTCATAACGTCTGCGTTCTTTGCCCCTTCTTAGCCCTATGCTACACTCACTTTTTTCACTTCAGCGCAAACCGTTCCCGCCGGATGCGGCGCAGAGGGCGACGTGTGATCTAAATCACATTGCCTAAAACGCAAGCGACTTATACTTTCATCATACGCCTCAGAGAAGCGAGGCAGAAAACAGGTGCAAAGGACATGACAACACGCAAGAACCGCCATCGCCGACTTAATCTGAAACGCATCATCAGCTCGTCGCTCGGCGCGACGCTTGGCATCGCCTGTCTCGCCTATCTTTCGTCCGCTGCCGGGATCGCCTTTTTGCTGCCGCCTTTTGGCGCGACCTGCTTTATCGCCTTTGTCATCCCGGACAGCGCCTTTGCCCGGCCGCGCAATATCATCGGCGGGCATCTTTGCTCGAGCGCCATCGGCCTGCTTTACTTTTACTGGGTCGGGCCGGGTCCGCTTTCCTATGCCCTAGCGACCGGCTGCGCGTTGGCCGCGATGCAGCTTTTGCGCATCCAGCACCCGCCTGCCGCAGCGAATCCGCTTTTGATTCTGCTGCAAAATACGGTCACCTTCGATTTTCTCCTGATGCCGGTGCTGAGCGGCAGCATCGTTTTGGCGCTCTTTGCAAAACTGTTCCATAAAACGATCGCAGCCCATCGCTACTACCGGATCTCGCTCTTCCATATCGTCAACGGTTGCGTCAGCAGCCAGCTCCGTCTGCGCCGCCTCGCAAGGCAGTTGCGTCTGCGAACTTAAGCGCATCGCCTTTCTTCAACCGCTCTGAAAAGCCGTCTTTTTTCCAAGACGGCTTCAGAGTGTAAAAAAATTTAAATAGAATGCGGTGATACGAAAAAAGCGAAGGATGAAAGAAGCATAATAAAATCTTCCCTTCTTCGCCTCTTCGTGTAAAAAACGTCCCGCTTGCTTTCGTTTGGTCGCCAGACTCAAGCCGTCTTTTTTTCTAAGACGGCTTTTTGCGCGGACGAAGCCTATTTGCTCTCGCAGGCCTGCGCCGCCGCCAACACCGATGCCAAAAGGCCGGGAAAGCGCTCCGCCAGATCGTCGCAGCGCAGCTGAATAACATGCTGCGTTCCTTCGCGCCCGACCTGAATCAATCCGGCTTCGCGCAGGACGCGAAAGTGATGCGACATCGTCGATTTACTGACGCCGGAGATGAAATCGCTGCAGCTGCAACGCACCTGGCCGGTCAATTTCGTTACGATGCCGAGACGCGTCGGATCGCTGAGCGCATAAAGCACCGCCGTCAACTGCAATTCTTCTTTCTTAGGATGATGCATAATTTTCATGCTTGAATTATAACAAACGGGGTAGTATAATGCAAACATCGATAGTTCGATTACAATCAAACTATTTATATTTTACAACAGAAGGGATGATGACTATGGAATTGAAAGAAGCTTTGTATCAACGCCGCTCCGTTCGTCAATATACGCAGGAATCCGTCAGCCGGGAAACGGTCGAGAAATTGCTGGACGCCGCGGTGCAGGCGCCGAGCGCAACAAATTCGCAGCCCTGGGCCTTTGCCGTGCTGCGGGGCGCCGAAGCGCTCGAAAAAATTTCGACCGCCGCACGCGCTTTTCTTCTGCCGCATATCAGCGAAGAGCATCCGTTAAGCAAATATCGGGCCGCGCTGGCCAATCCCAAGTTCAACATTTTTTACGGCACAAGCACGCTGGTGCTCATTTTTTCCAAACCAAACAACATTCACGGCTTTGGCGACTGCTGTCTGGCCGCGCAAAATCTGATGCTCGCCGCGCATGAGAAAAGTCTTGGCAGTTGTTGGATCGGTTTTGCCAGCTATTATCTGAACCAACCGGAGCAAAAAGCCGCGTTCGGCATTCCCGCAGATTATGAGTTGGTTGCGCCGATCATTCTCGGCTATCCTGCGTTGCCAAGCGCTGCGATCGCGAAAAAACCGGCCGAAATCATCGCCTGGAAAGAGTTGGACTAGTTACGCATGGACATCTGCGTGAACCGCATCCTGCCCTGCTCGTTCATTGATGGACCAGGCAGCCGGATGGCTATTTTTCTGCAATCCTGCAATATGGCTTGCCTGTACTGCCACAACCCGGAGACGCAACAAAACTGCTGCCACTGCGGCTTGTGCCTGCCGGTCTGCCCGGCAGCGGCGCTGACGCAGCAGGAGGGGAGAATCGTACACGATCCGGAAAAATGTCTTGGCTGCGACGCATGTTTGGCCGCCTGTCCTCATTTTTCCTCACCCAAGGCACAGGCGATTCCTCTCACTCTCTTGCTGGAACGCATCAAACGCGCCGCGCCGTTCTTATCGGGGATTACCGTCTCCGGCGGCGAATGCACGCTGCAGACAATCGCACTCGTGCAGCTTTTTAAAGAGCTGCATCGCCAGACGAACTTGACTGCTTTTGTCGATACGAACGGTTTGCTGCCGCCGGACGATCTTGCCGCACTTCTGGCAGTGAGCGACGGATTTTGTTTCGATCTCAAAGCCTTCGACAATGCGCTGCACCAAAAACTGACCGGCGTTAGCAATCAGCCGGTCAAAGAAAATCTACGCCGCACGGCGCAGGCGGGCAAACTCTATGAAGTGCGTACAGTACTAATTGAAGGTTATACCGCTTCAACGCAGGAAATCGACGCGCTCGGCGCTTGGCTGGCCGCTTTGCCCGGCTCGTTTCACTGGAAACTGATTCCGTTCCGGCCGCAAGGCGTGCGCGGCGAACTGAGACAGTTGGCCCCGTTCTCAAACGAGCGCTATCAGGAACTGCTCAGCGTAGCGCGAAGCCGCTTGGGTACGCGCGTAACAACAAGTCTTTAAGACGCCTAGATGCTCCAAGCATTGTCGTATCGACAACGTTTGGAGCTTTCTTTTTCTCATCATCTTGTTCGGCGCGATTCTTCGACTGCAACTGCGCAATAACAGGATTTTTTCTGCGCCCTAGCGAAATGGTAGTATTATCCATTTCCATCAAGGAGGGCACGTCATGGCACATCTCACTTCCCGTTCCGGCTATCATGACCTGGTGACGCGCATCAACAAGATGCCGGAAGGCGCGCCGCCCGACGACCTGCTTTACCAAATCCTGCGCACGCTTTTTTCCGAACAGGATGCCGCCATGCTCGCTCAATTGCCGATGCGTCCGTTCAGCGCCGCACGCGCGGCTAAAATCTGGCGCATCCCAACCGCCGAAGCCCGCACGCGCCTCGAACGTTTTGCCGACCGCGGACTGATGCTCGACATGCCTGACCCTACGGACGGGCAAATTTTTCTTTTGCCGCCGCCGATGGCCGGTTTTTTCGAGTTTTCTTTAATGCGTCTGCGGCCGGAGCTCGATCAGGCCGCCTTGGCGGAACTGTTTTATCAGTATCTTAATACGGAAGAAGATTTCGTAAAGGCGATGTTCGCCGAAGAAACGCATCTCGGACGCGCCTTCGTGCAGGAACCCGCCTTGCCTGCCGAACTGTCGCTGCACGTGCTCGATTATGAACGGGCCAGCCAAGTCATCGAAAGCGCCAGCCATATCGCGATCGGCCTTTGCTATTGCCGGCATAAGATGGCGCATCTCGGCCGCGCCTGCGACGCGCCGCAGGATATTTGCATGAGTTTTAACAATGCGGCTGCGTCTTTAATCAAGCACAAGATCGCACGCGCGGTCGAGAAAAGCGAATGCCTTGAATTGCTGCAGCAGGCTTATGAGGCGAAGCTGGTTCAGTTCGGTGAAAACGTGCGTGAGAACGTGAATTTCATCTGCAACTGTTGCGGCTGCTGCTGCGAAGCATTGCTCGCCGCGCGCCGCTTCGCCTTCCTGCATCCGGTGCACACGTCGAATTTCATCCCGCACATCGCAAGCGAGCATTGCAGCGGCTGCGGCAAATGCGTTGCCCTCTGTCCGGTCGAAGCGCTCAGCCTCATTTCCGCCAACCGGGCGTCAATGCCGCGTACACATTTGGCCAAGCTGCAGGAGGAACTCTGCCTCGGCTGCGGCGTATGCACGCGCGCCTGTCCGAAGGGCGCACTGCATTTGACCGCCCGCGCCAAACGCGTCATTACGCCGCTCAACTCCGCGCATCGCATCGTCAAGATGGCGGTCGAGCGCGGCATGCTGCAGAACCTGATCTTCGACAATCACGCATTAACCAGCCACCGCGTCATGTCCGCGATTCTCGGCGCGCTGCTGCGCCTGCCGTCGCTCAAGCGTGCACTGGCCAGCGACCAAATCCAGTCGCGCTACTTTGAAGCGTTGATTCGCAAGCTCGGCGTATAAACCGAAACGAGTCCTCTCCACCATTCACAACGTGGAAGGGACTCGTTTTTTTCTTACAGCTTGCCGCTGCCGATATTCATGCTTGTCCGCGTCAATAAATAGAGGCGCGGGCAGATTTATTCATAGAAAAAAGCCGCCGCAAATGCGACGACTTTTTCCCTGGATTGGACTTTGACAAACTTGTTTATCCTGATCTGCCGGGGTGCTGGCCCGGCAGGCATCAAGCCCCTCTTAGATGATGCCGATTGCGCGGCAGAGTACGAAAGCGATCACGCCGCCCGCCATCGGTCCGGCCACCGGCACCCAGGAATAGGCCCAGTCCGAGTCGCCTTTACCGGCGATCGGCAGAATCGCATGCGCGATGCGCGGCCCCAGGTCACGCGCCGGGTTCAGTGCATACCCGGTCGGTCCGCCAAACGACAAGCCGACCGCCCAGACGGCCATACCGACCATGTAATTGCCGAAACCGCTCGGAAATCCGCTCGTACCGCTGACAAACTTGCTGCCGAACGAAAGCAGGCAGACGAAGAGAACCGTCGAAGCCAGGCATTCGCAAAGAAAATTAGCCGCATAGTTGCGTACCGCAGGACCGGTCGAGAAGACGCCAAGCTTAAGCCCCTTGTCTTCGGTAATGGACCAGTGCGGCAGGTAGATCAGCCAGACCAGCAGCGCGCCGGCCGCGCCGCCGAGCGTCTGCGCCGCCATCAATGCAAGCGCAAGGCCTGGCGTATACGCGCCCATCATCATTTTGAAGAGCGTGACGGCCGGATTCAAATCCGCCGAATTGCCGGCAGCCAGGCCGACCGTCACCCCCATCAGAATCGCCATCGCCCAACCGGTATAGATGACAATGCAGCCGCTGCCGTTGCCCTTCGAATCTTTTAATAGTACGTTTGCCACCACGCCGCAGCCGAATGCAATAAAAATCATCATGCCAAAAAATTCACCAAATACGTTAGACACCATCGTTACCTCCTTTTTTCTTTTGCGCTTTGTTCATCCGCGAGGCCTCCCACGCGCTTCGCTTGCTTTTTATTATTGCAAGTTACGTGCCAACTTTTTTACGCAGCGAAAATTTTTATCATTTCCTGCTTTTTCGCGCCCTGCGGCGATACTTTCTAACAACAGCATTGCAACACTTTCGCCGCAACCGCCGACCGGCCGGGAATTATTCCCCGCAGCCGGGAATTATTCTCGGTCTTATTTTTCCGCAGACAAAAAGGAGCGAGCGACATGCATCGCTCACTCCCTTCAGAATGTAGACAATTTTTAAAATAGAATGGACACGAAAGAAGCGCAGGATGAGAAGAAACGATAACGCGAAGAAACGAAGCGGGCCGCTCCTATCGGCCCGGTAGGAAGAATACTAATAAAATCTTCCCACCTTCTCTTCTTCGACTCTTCGTGTTAAAAACGTCCCGCTTGCTTTCGTTTTCTCGACAGTCTCAAGGAAGCGACGTCAATCGCTCCCTTTTCGTTATTGCTTTTCCAAACCGTATTTTTGCGCCTTGGCCGCCACCGTTTTATGCGTGATGCCGAGCGCCTTGCCGGCGGCGCTGTAACTGCCGTAGCGGGCCAGCGCCTCGCGGATGATTTCTTTTTCGTATTCTTCCAGCGGGAAGATATCGCCGCTTTTCAGCAAACCAACGCCAGGCGTCGCGCATTTCTTTTCATTCGGCAGCACAATGTGGCTCGGCAGATCCTCTTTGCTGATATATTTATCATCGCTGAGCGCGACCAGACGTTCGACCACGTTGCGCAGTTCGCGCACATTGCCGGGCCAGGAGTAGCAAAGCAGACTCTCCATCGCATCCTGACGGATGCCGAACACCTCCTGGCCGAACGCGCGGCTGAAATAGCGCAGAAAGTGATCGACCAAAAGAGGAATGTCCTCGCGCCGTTCGCATAGCGGCGGCAATTCGAGCGGAATGACATTGAAGCGGTAATAGAGATCTTCGCGAAATTCGCCGCGCTGCACCATTTGCGCGAGATTGCGATTCGTCGCCGCGACGATTCGGACATCGACGGTCAGCGTTTCTTCGCCGCCGACTCTTTCAAAACTACTGGTCTGCAGGACGCGCAGCAGCTTGCTCTGCATCGCCGGGTCCATCTCGCCGACCTCGTCGAGAAAGAGCGTGCCGCCGTCCGCCAGTTCGAACTTGCCCTGCTTGCGCCGGATCGCACCGGTGAAAGCGCCTTTCTCATGGCCGAACAGTTCGCTTTCCAAAAGCTGCAGCGACAGCGCCGCGCAGTTGACCTTGATGAACGGCCCGCCGTTGCGCGGACTCGAGAGATGGATGCCTTCGGCCAGTACTTCCTTTCCTGTGCCGCTGTCGCCGCTGATTAAGATTGTCGACTGTACACGCGCCGCCTTCGCGGCCATCGTTAGCGTATCCAAGACGACCTGGCTGACGCCGATGAATTTTTCAAACGCACTGCCCGCCTTCAACTGGCGCAGCATCTGCTTTTCGCGCGATTCGGTCTGATACCAACGATCCGGTATCCACTGCTGCGCCGCCTGCTTTTCCAGCAAATCGAGACGCCGCTGCGCAAGCGCCAGCTGTTCAGCCAACTGGCGTTCGCGCCCCTGACGCAAAAGCGCCAGCCAGGCATTGCCCATGCTTTCGTCCAGCGGATGCAAATCCAGCCACAAATCGGCCCCCAACCAATTTGTCACCGGCTGATTCAGCAAAGAAATCTTTCCCTGCCAGACCGATTCCGCAAGCGGCGTCGCCAGCAAGCGCTCCAACGTCTCGCCCGCCGCATCTTTCGCCGTCATCCCCAGCAGCCGACGAAATGCCGGATTCGTCTCGATCAGTTCGCCCCGCTCCGTAAGAAAGCCGACCCCTTCACCAGCACGTTCCAAGGCCAGCTGCACCACTTCCCACGGCAGGCGGCACGCCGCCCCTTCTCTTCCCCTGTTTGCCACTGCCTTCACCAATCCTCTTTCTCTGCCGTGCCTCTCTTTTCTCTGCCAGCACTATTCTCTCTTTATTTTAACATAGTTTTCCAAACTTTCTTTACGTCAATGAAAAAAACACCCACTGCAAGAATGGGTGTTTTTCTTCTTCTATTTCAGTCCGATTTCCTCATCGCTCAGATAGCACGCCGGGTCAGATTCCCAAAAATCTCCGGTCGCCGCTTCGGCCCGGGCGCGGAAGTTGCCGTTGCAGACGCCGAGCCATTTGCAGGCCGCGCAGCGCCCTTTGAGCAGCGGTTTGCGATCCTTCAGACCGGCCAGGATCGGATGCGACATGTCGGTCCAAATCTCGCCGAACGCCCGCTCGCGCACATTGCCGAACGTATGGTTCTGCGTGAACTGATCCGAATGCACATTGCCGAGCGGATCGACATTGGCGAACGCGATGCCGGAGCGGTTGCCGCCGTTGCGGTTCATCAGTTCCCAGATTCTCTCCGCCAAAACCGGATTCTTTTCCTTGTATTTCATATACAGATATACGATGTCCGCATGGTTGTCGACGGTCAGAATCTCGCACTTGTCGCCGAGCTGTTCCGCCTTGGCGATAATCAGATCCATCGCCTGACGCGATTCCTGATGCGTGACGTCATGCTGCATCATCTCCGCTGCCCGACCGGAATAGACCAGGTGATAAAAACAGACGCGGGGGATTTTTTCCGTTTCAATCAGCTGAAATACATTTTCCAAATCATGAAAATTATAGCGGTTAATCGTAAAGCGCAGGCCGACGCGCTGATCGACGGCCAGACAGTGGCGAATGCCGCGCAGCGCCTGATCGAATGCGCCGCTTTTGCCGCGGAACTTGTCATTGGCCTCGCCCAGGCCGTCCAGGCTGATGCCGACATAGCCGACGTTAAGACTCTTGATTTTTTTCGCCAGCGCCGCATCGATCAACGTCCCGTTCGTGGAAAACGTCGTCCGGATGCCGCGCTGGTTCGCATATTCGACTAGCTGGAAAATATCCGGGCGGATCAGCGGCTCGCCGCCGGATAAAAGGAGCACAGGCACCTTGAACGCCGCGCAGTCGTCAATAAAGCGCAGCGCTTCGGCCGTCGTCAGTTCGCCGTCATATTTTTGCGCATCCGAATCCGCGTAGCAATGCACGCATTTCAGGTTGCAGGTCCGGGTGACGTTCCAGGCCACGACCGGACCCATTCCGGCAACCGCGCCGTGCTGCTGGCCATGCGAGCCTTTCGCGTAGCGCAGGCTGTCGCCAAAATTATTCGTATCACAGAGAAGTTTGCTTACACCAATCATTGCATTCACTTCTTCTTTCTTGAGAATTTTCCCTAGAATTTTTTCTTGCTCATCTATTCTACCGCGCAACTCGTCGCTTGTCCAGTCTGACGCGCATCATTCCTTCCTGCAAAAAAAAGCCGCGCAGCGCTGCACGGCTTTTTCAGTACCATCTGACGGCCCATAGTCCGAGATATTCTTTGGCCGCCAGGCTGAATTCGTTCAGCGCGGCCGACGACGGCCAGAGATGATGCCATTCGAAGCCGTCCTGTACATTCACCAGATAATCCGACGGATACGGCTGTACCATAACGCCGTTCTTGCTGAACTGCTTGACGCTGCGCGCCATATGAAACGCCGAGGTGACGAGGATCGGCTGGCGATAGCCTTTTTCCTGCATGATGCGCGCGGTGTTGCGCGCGTTTTCCGCCGTATTGAGGCTCTTCTCATCCAGCAAAATGTGCTTTGGCTCTACGCCGAGATCGAGCAAAATCCGCTGTGCGACCAACGCCTCACAGCCGGTCGTCGCAAGAACCTTGCCGCCCGAAACGACGATCGGCAGCTGCAGTTTCCGTTCCAGTTGCAGCGCGGTCAGCAGGCGATTGGCCGCATAGCCGGATAAATGTCCCTCGCCGCTGACATTCGGCGTGTCCAATGTCGCACCGCCGCCAAGCACGATGATGATGTCGCCCTGCGGCGAGGGCGGCGGCGCATAACGACTTTCCAGGGAACGGACAAGAGCATTGCTGACGAGCGGGGTTGAACAGCCGTAAAAGAACAGCGTCAGCGCCAAAAGAGCCAGGCCGAGCTTGCGCCTCGTCTTTAGCGTGCGCAGCGCCAACACGAAAAACAAGATGATGAATAAACCCGGCGGAAAAAAGAACGTCGTATAGATAAACTTAATCCAGTAGAACAAAATAGATGCCCCTTTCCAACTTAGTCTTCGGGGTAGCGTTCGCGAATCCGCAGAATCTCATCGACATGCGCTAAGAACAGATCGACGATTTGCGGATCGAACTGTGCCCCCCGCTGTTCACGGATATATTCGACGACCTCGTCCATCGGCCAGGCTTTTTTATAGACCCGTTGCGTGGAGAGCGCATCAAAGACATCCGCCAGCGCCACCAAACGGCCATAAAAGTGAATCTCTTCGCCCTTTAATCCGTTAGGGTAGCCTTTTCCGTCATAACGCTCATGATGCTGAAGCGCTATGACCGCGCCGTTTTTCAGAATCGGACGGTGCGAATGACGCAGCATTTCATAGCCGTATTCGGCGTGTTTCTTCATGATCGCGAACTCTTCTTCGCTCAATTTACCAGGCTTATTAAGGATCGCATCCGGAATCGCCAGTTTCCCCAGGTCATGGATCGGCGTCGCCATGCGGATCATCTCCGCCTCGTCCTCAGGCAATCCCGCTTTGAGCGCAAGCAGCTTGGTCACTTCCGCGACCCGGCGTACATGGTTGCCGGTTTCTTGCGAGCGCGCCTCCGCGACTTCGCCGAGGGTAAAGAGGATCTCCTTTTGCGTGTCTTCCACTTCTTCGTTCAAATAGATATTTTCAAAGGCGATCGAGACGTTGGTGCAAAAGACTTCCAGCAAATGTCGATCCCATTCCGCCAGTTCGCGCAGTCCATCCAGATAAATCAGATTTTCCGAACCGCGCTTGCTGCGAAAGAAGATAACGAAGCAGTCTTTGTCAAACACGCTGCGCTGTTCTTCAATCGCACGCGAAATGATCGGATAGCCTGGCAACGCCTTTGCGTCGGCGCGATGCTTCGCGCCGATCAACGCTTCGAATTCGCCGGTGGCCGCCAGGATTTGCAGCGTCGTCTCGCCGCCGACCGGGCAAGTCGCCGCGAAGCCTGCCGCGTGGCAGTACAGTGCATTCGGGTTCAGACGCAAAAGTGCCACCAACTGGCTCAAGACGCCGGAGGCGAATTTCTGCATCGACTGCAGCTCGAAGATCGAACCGGCCGAATCGACGATCTTTTGCAGGCCCTTGCGGTTCATGTCGATGATGCGCAGATCGCGGTAGGAACGCAAAGCGGCGACCAGCGTCGTATACAACTTCTGCGTCGTCAATTCCGTTTTTTCTTTATAATCATTAATGTCATAGGCGGTTATCACTTCGTATTCGGGCGCCTGGCCCGGCTGGCCGGTGCGCAGGATGATGCGCACCAGACGATTGCCCAGCTCTTCACGGATGTATTTGGCCAGGCGCAGCCCGGCGCCTTCGTCCTCCATTACCACGTCCAAGAGCACGACCGCCGTGTCATCGTGCTCTTCCAGCAAATTCCGACCTTCCGCAGCAGAAAAAGCGCTGATAAATTCGACCGGCCTGCCGTCAAAGACAAAGCGCCGCAAGGCCAGTTTCGTGACATTGTGTACTTCCTGTTCGTCATCGACGATCAAAACCTTCCATGCCTGTTCGCCTTTTACGCTGACCTGCGTTTGCGCATCTTCCGCCTCATCGGCGAATAATAATTCGTCATCCTTGTTC
Source organism: Negativicutes bacterium (assembly GCA_963667825.1). Taxonomy (GTDB): domain Bacteria; phylum Bacillota; class Negativicutes; order SG130; family SG130; genus Azotosporobacter. The sequence goes on from OY764022.1 coordinate 1,432,001, forward strand.
ATGCTGCTTCTCCTCCCTTTGCTGCGGGAAACGGATGATAAATTCCGTCCCCTGGCCCGGCTGGCTGTTGCAGCGGATGCTGCCGCCGAATTGCTGCGTGACGATGTTCTGGATGATATGCATCCCAAGACCGGTTCCGCCTTCGCCGCGCCGGGTGGTGAAGAACGGATCGAAAATCTTCTCGACCACCGCCGCTTCCATCCCAACGCCGTCATCGGCGTAACGCAAATGAATATCGGGCCCGTCCGCCTGAATATCGATGCTGATCACGCCCGCTTGGCCGCCGCCATAGGCATGCAGCAGCGAGTTCATCACCAGATTGGTGATCACCTGCGAAAAAGCGCCCGGATATCCGTCGATCGTCAGTTCCTCCGGACAGTTGAGCTGAATCCGGTGCGCGGTTTTTTTTAACTTGGGCAGCATGCTCAAAAGGATTTCATCCATGTATTGCCGCACCTTGAAGCGTCGCCGCTCTTCGCTCGACTGATCCGCCGACACTTGCTTGAAGCTGCGGATCAAACGCGACGCCCGTTCGAGATTGGTATATACGATTGTCGACGCCTCCTCGGCATCTTCCAGGAAATGCACTAAGTCCTGGCGCTTCATGCCGCCGGCTTCGTACAATTGGAGAAAGTCGCGCGTCATTTTTTGCAGATGCGATGATGCGGTCACGCCAATCCCCACCGGCGTATTAATTTCATGCGCGATCCCGGCGACCAGACTGCCGAGCGAAGCCAGCTTTTCCGATTGCAGCAGCTGGATCTGTGTTCGCCGCAGACTGTCCACGGTCTGCTCGAGTTCCTGGTTCACCGCGCTCAGTTCCTGATTCATCGCCAGCAAATCCTGCGTCCTGACTTCGACCTTGCTTTCCAGCTCCTCATTGACATGACGCAGCGCCTCTTCCGCCAATTTGCGCTCGCTGATATCGTGCCAGACGAACAAAATATATTGCTCGCCGCCGATTCCCGTTACCTCCGCCGAAAGAATGCCGGTACGCAGTTCGCCGTCTTTGCGCCGCCAGAGCACTTCCTTGTTAAACACTTTGCCCGCTGCACGGTAGAGGATTTGAATTTCCTCCCTCTCATTCGGACGCGCCCAGAGAGAAAACTCCTGCGAATTCCGGCCGATCACGTCTTGGGGCGAATAGCCCAGCTGGCTGCTGAACGCATCGTTCACTTCCATAAAAGCGCCGTCTGCAACGCGGACGAGGCCGATCACATCCATGCTGTAGCGAAAGATCTTCGAAAACTTCTCTTCCGACGCGAGCAGCGCCTGCTGCGCCAGCTTCAATTGCGTCACTTCGCTCAGCGTCATCACGATCTGGCGCACCTGGCCTGCGTCGTCAAATTCCGGAAAGAGCGTGGCGCTGAGCCAGATCGGCTCGCTTTGCGCCTTGCGCCGGATGCCGAGCAGGCAGTCTTCCAGCGCGCTGCGGCTTTTCAGTACCCGAAGCAGCGGCTCTTCCTGCGGCGGCAACGGCTCGCCGTTTGGCAAAAGATACTGCCAGCCCGTTTGGCCGCGCCCCTGGCGCGCCTCTTCTTCCGTGATGCCGAACAGGTCGAGATAGGTCTGATTGAAGAGCGTCAACTCGCCCTGCGCGGAAAAGACCGCGACCGCAACCGTCAGATTTTCCAAGAGTTCACGATATTTCTTCTCGCTGCCCTCCAGCTGAGCGACCGTTGCCAACAATTCTCCGGTCTTCTTTCTCACTCGGCGGCGCAGCATCTCGTTCCAGGCGAGCAGCGCCAAAATCAGTCCGCCAGCGCTTGCGAAAAAGAGCAGCCGATGCTGCAGATAGAGGAGCAGCAGTACATTGCTTTCCGTGCTGCCATGCCAGCGTCGTTCGATATCCTCATATTCGTCCTTGCTGATCTCGGCAAAGCCTCGCTCCACCAGCTGCAACATCTTCGCATCGCCTTTGTGCACCGCACGTCGGAATTCGCCGGAGTATAGCGGCTGCGACTGGCGAAAACGCTCCTGAAGTCCCGCCTTGTAGAGAAAATAAAGCGCCGGCGGCTTATCCATGACAAACACCATCGTACGTCCCTGCTTGGCGCTGTCGACGATCGCCTCATAACTGTCGAATTCAACGATGCCCTGCACGCCGCCGCTGCGCAGCTTTTCCTCCGCCAGATCGCCCTTCTTCACCGCCACCTGGAACCCTTTCAGTGATTCAAGATCTCGAATGCCCGCGATGTTCTCGTGAAAAAAGATCGGCACGTCAATCCGCGTATACGGCTGCGAAAAATCATAGATGCGCTGCCGTTCGGGACTGGGAAAGATCGTATCGATCACGTCCGCGCGGTCTTCATTCATCAATTGCAGCGCCCTGTTCCAACCGGTCGCAATCAGGACGACCTTGACGCCTGTCTTTTGTTCCCACAGCGTCCACTGGTCGACCAGAACGCCCTGCAGGCGTCCGCTGCCGTCGCGAAAGACAAACGGCGGATAATTATCGTCCAGGACGACGCGAATCGTCGACGGCGTTTCTTCCGCCCACGCCGAAACGCAAAGCGCCAGGCTGCAGGCGCAAATCAGACTGACCATACGCAATGTCCGGGCCCAACGTCTCACGTCATCACCTCCGCGCATTTTCGGCGTCTTCGCATCGATTAGTTACTCTTCATTTCGTCACGCCCCGCCAAATCCCCTTTCCTGAAGCGCTTGATAATAAAAAAAAGCGGCGCAGTTTTCCTTGTGGAAAACCGCGCCGCCCGGAGTGTAGACACTTGAAAAATAGAAGGGACACGAAAGAAGAGCTGATTGAAAAAAACGATAACGCGAAGAAGCGAAGTGGGCCGATCTTATCGGCCCGGCAGGAGGAAAGGAATCATACTATCTTCCCTTCTTCGCCTCTTCGTGTAAAAACATCCCGCTTGCTTTCGTTTTGTCGACAGTCTCAGCGGCGCCGTTTAGAGCCGCTCCAGTATCGTGGCCACACCCTGGCCGCCGCCGATGCAAAGCGTCGCCAGACCTAACTTGGCCTTTTCGCGCTGCATCGCATGCAGCAGCGTGACTAAGATCCGCGTGCCGCTCGCGCCGATCGGATGGCCAATGGCAATCGCGCCGCCGTGAATGTTCACTTTCTTCTGATCAAAGCCCAATTCCTGGCCGACCGCGAGAAACTGCGCCGCAAAGGCTTCGTTGGCTTCGATCAGATCGAGATCGTTCACTTTCAGCCCCGCTTTAGCGAGCGCTTTTTGCACCGCAGGTACCGGGCCAAGTCCCATCAGTTCCGGCTCTACGCCGCCTGATGCAAAGGCGCGAATCCGCGCCAGCGGCTTCAGTCCGAGCTGCGCCGCTTTTTCTTCCGACATGACCACAACCGCCGCTCCGCCGTCATTGATGCCGGATGCGTTGCCTGCGGTGACCGTACCGTCCTTCTTGAACGCCGGACGCAGTTTGGCGAGCCCCTCAGCTGTCGCGTCGGTCTTGACGAATTCATCGACGCTGAAAACACGATCTCCTTTTTTGCTCTTGATCGTGACCGGAACGATCTCCGCATTAAACACGCCGTCAGTCAACGCTTTCGCCGCCTTGGACTGCGATGCGAGCGCCAGTTCGTCCTGCGCTTCACGACTTAGCTGATAGCGCTCGGCGACATTTTCCGCCGTGATTCCCATATGGTAGTCATGAAACGCGCACCAAAGGCCATCCTGAATCATGACGTCCTTTACTTGGCTGTGTCCCATCCGATAACCGCTGCGGCTCTTGCTGTCGAGCACATAAGGCGCGTTCGACATGCTTTCCATGCCGCCTGCAATCACAATCTCCGCTTCGCCGGTCATTACCGCCTGCGCAGCCAGATTGACGCTTTTCAAACCCGAGCCGCAGACCTTGTTGATCGTATACGCGGAGGTCTTAACCGGCAAACCGGCTTTGATCGCCGCCTGACGCGCCGGATTCTGCCCCAGCCCCGCCTGCAGCACATTGCCAAAAATGACTTCGTCGACCTGTTCTTTGTTAACGCCGGCGCGTTCCAATGCCGCTTCAATCACCAGCGCGCCGAGTTCCGGCGCACTGAAGCTTGCCAAACTGCCCTGAAAACTGCCGACTGCGGTACGTACCGCACTTACGATAACTGCATTGCCCATGTTTCTTTTTCCTCCTCTTATTTAAAAAAAGTGTAATCCGACGAGAAAGATCACGCTGGAAAACAGCAGCGACGTCACGCAGTAACCCATGATATCGCGCACGCCGAGTCCTGCGATCGCGAGCGCAGGCAGCGCCCAGAACGGCTGCGCCATGTTCATCCACGCTTCACCGTATGCGATCGCCATCGCCGCTTTGCCGAGATCCGCGCCCAGCGCCTGCGCCGCAGGCATGATGAACGGGCCTTGGATGACCCAATGTCCGCCGCCTGACGGTACCGCGAAGTTGATCAGGCCGGAACTGAAGAACGCCATGATCGGAAAGGTTTCTTTGGTCGCGACGTTCACGAACCAGTTCGTGATGATGCCGCCGAGTCCCGAGTGTTCCATCATAATTTGGATGCCGGCATAAAAGGGAAACTGGATCATGATGCCCGCCGTGCCTCTTGCCGCCGCATTAATCGCCCTCGCATACGCCATCGGCGTCTTGTGCAGTAAAATGCCGGCCGTGAGGAACATCAGATTGACCGTATTGATATTCAGATTGAAACCGTTATTCTTAAAATACATACCCAGATACAGCGCACCGAAAGCCGCTACAATAACCGAAAGCAACGGACTTTCTTCCATCCGCTCCGCCCAGGTCGCGTCCGGCCCCAGTTTCTTTTGCGTGCTGTGCGCGTCTTCCTGCAATAATTCCGGATCGATCGCCACGACGTCCTGCTCCTTGGGCATCATCATACGGCACAAGAGCGGCAGCATGATGACCAGCGATACGGTGATGAAAATATTGTAATTGGCAAAAATCGTATCCGAAATCGGAATGATGCCGCAGATCTTTTCCATTGGATTGCCCTTTGTCGCGGCAACGAGCGGCACCGACGCCGAAAGGCCGCCGTGCCAGGTCAGAAAGCCCATGTACGCCGAGGCGATCAGCAAGCGGTAATCGGAACCGGGGATGCGCCGCGCCACTTCGCGTGCGAACATCGCGCCGACGACCAAACCGAAGCCCCAGTTGATGATGCAGGCGACCGAAGACATGAAGACCACCAGCATGACGCCCTGTTTCGGCGTCGAGGCGATCGAGGCAAGCGAAGTCATCCCCTTGCGCACCGGACCGGAACTGGCTAGCGCGTGACCGGTGACCAGCACCAGCGCCATCTGCATCGAAAAGCCGAGCAGGTTCCAGAATCCGTCGCCCCACATCTTGACCATCGCCAAAGAATCGTTCGGCGTCAGCCAGATGCCGAGCAGGAACGTGATCATCGTCAACAGCACTGCAAAGACAAGCGGATCCGGTAAGAAACGGTTTACGACGCTTGTGAAAAAACGCGAAACGACGTGAATCATGCCGCCCCCTCCTTCTGCGTCGCCATTTCTTTCAGATACGGGCTGACGCCAAACGGAGCGCTCGTGCATTTGGCAATCTCGTCGACCGACACGCCCGGCGCATGCTCTTCGAGCACCAGTCCGTTCTCGGTCACCTTGAACACCGCCATTTCCGTCACGATCAGATTCACGACGCCTTTGCCGGTCAGCGGCAGCGTGCACTCAGGCAGGATTTTGCTGCCGCCGTCTTTGGCGCAGTGTTCCATTGCGACAATGACGTTCTTTGCGCCGCTGACCAGATCCATCGCGCCGCCCATGCCGGGAACCATCTTGCCCGGCACCATCCAGTTGGCGAGATTGCCCGCGCAATCGACCTGCAAGCCGCCAAGCACCGTGACGTCGACATGTCCGCCCCGGATCAGCGCAAAGGACATCGCGCTGTCGAACATCGCCGCGCCCGGTACCAGTCCGGCCGGCTGTCCGCCCGCATTTACGATATTCGGCTGCGCTTCGCCGCTCGCGGCGCACAAGCCGACAAAACCGTTTTCCGACTGCAGCATCACCCGGACATCCTCCGGCAAATAATTGGTCACCATGGTCGGCAGGCCGATCCCCAGATTCACAACATCGCCGTCTTTCATTTCAAGCGCCACGCGACTGGCAATTCTTTGCTTGGCATTCATATTAGCAGCCCTCCTTGCTGACGATTTGATCGACTACGATCCCCGGCGTCATTACCGCATCCGGTTCGACGAATTGCCCCGACGGCAACAGGTCGCAAACTTCGGCGATAACATGATCCGCCGCCATCGCCATCATCGGATTAAAATTGCGCGCCGCCTTGTCATAGACAAGATTGCCGCTGCGATCGGCCACTTGCGCCTGAATCAGCGCCACATCGGCGCGCAGCGGCACTTCGAGCAAATACTCGCGCCCGTTCACGTGCAGCACTTCTTTGCCTTCCGCGACCACGGTGCCGACGCCGGTCGGCGTCAGTACGCCGCCGAGGCCCGCGCCGCCGCAGCGGATCCGCTCCGCCAGCGTTCCCTGCGGCACCAGTTCAACCTCCAGTTCGTTGGCCATGAACTGTTTGCCGGTTTCCGGATTGGTTCCGATATGCGAGGCGATTACCTTCTTCACCTGCCGGTTCACGATCAGCTGACCGATGCCCTGATCGGCAAACGCCGTATCATTGGCAATCAGCGTGATATCCTTGATTTTTTTCTCGATCAGTATCTGCACCAGTTTTTCCGGACTGCCGGTTCCCAGAAAACCGCCTACCATAACGACCATGCCGTCCTTCAAATGCTGCGCTGCCGTTTCGAGTCCCACTGCCTTGTCAATCATAGTTGCCCTCCTTAAAACCTATTCTCTGTTTCGCTTACCAGTAACGCAAAGACGATGCCAACTGCGGCGCAAGCAATAAAAAAAGAGTACACCCCTTATTTTCTAAGGGGTGTACTCTTTTTTCCGTTTCTCTTTGCCGTCATAAAACGGCGCTGCCGCTGCGCAAAATTTTGCGCATGCGCGTCTTTATTCACAGTGTTCCAAGCCATATTCCTGAATCTTATAGAGGAGCGAACGCCGACTGATGCCAAGTTCGCGCGCCGTCTGCACCTTGTTGCCGCCGTTGTGCAGGAGCGCTTCACGGATGAAGCCGCTTTCCGCCTCTTTCACGCGCTCTTTCAGGCTCTGCCCCGCCCCCCGGTAGCCGGGCTGCGGCGTCGCCTCCGCCTGGCTGCCCAATCCCGGCGGCAAATCTTCCGGAAAGATGATCTGTCCCGTACTCATGATCACCGCCCGCTCTACGACGTTCGCCAGTTCACGCACGTTGCCCGGCCAGTCGTGCCGCTCGAGAAGGCGCAGCGTCGCCCGGTCGAAGCCGAGCATATCGCGCCCGTTGTCGCGCGAAAATTTCTGCAAAAAATGATTGCCGAGCAGCGCCACGTCTTCCGGCCGTTCGCGCAGCGGCAGAAGCTCGAGCGTCACCACATTCAGACGATAAAAGAGATCCTGGCGGAACGTGCCTTCCTCTACCAGCTTGGGCAGCGAACGGTTCGTCGCGCCGATCACGCGAACATCGGTCTTCAAGGTCTTGCTGCCGCCAAGGCGTTGAAATTCTTTTTCCTGCAGCACGCGAAGCAGTTTCACCTGCAGGCTGGACGGCATCTCGCCGATCTCATCGAGCAGCAGCGTGCCGCCCGCGGCCTGTTCGAAGCGCCCGATGCGCCGTCCGGCCGCTCCGGTGAACGCACCCTTTTCATGCCCGAACAGTTCGCTCTCCAAAAGTCCTTCCGGCAATGCGCCGCAGTTTACCTTGATGAACGGCCCCTGGCGCCGGAGGCTGTTATAGTGGAGCGTGTTGGCGATCAGTTCCTTGCCGGTGCCGCTCTCGCCGGTCACCAACACATTGGCGTTGCTCTGCGCGACCTTTGCCACCGTCCGGCAAAGCTCCTTCATGCGCGGACTGTTGGTCAGGAAATGATCCAGCCGGTAGAGCGCGTTCAATTCGCGGTGCAGCACGCTGATCTCCTCGGTCATCTGGCTCATTTCCTTCGCCCGGCTGGCCAGCAGCTTCACCTCGTCCAGATTGAACGGCTTGATGATATAGTCGAACGCACCCTGCTTCAGCGCGGTCACCGCCGTATCGACCGCCGCGAACGCGGTCATCAAAATCACTTTCGCGGTCGGCTGGCAGCGTCTGATTTCGCCGAGCGCGGTCATGCCGTCCATCTCCGGCATCCGGATATCGAGCAGCACCAGATCCGGCCGCCAGAGCGTGAATTTCTCCAGCCCTTCCCGCCCGTCTTCCGCCGTGTCGACCTGATAGCCTTCGCGGCGTAAGACCGCGCCGAGCAAGCGCCGTACGCTGTCTTCGTCATCTACGATCAAAATGCGGTATTGTTTCTCCACCATCGTTGCTTCCTCCTTGCTGTAGCGGCAGGTACACCAACACCGTGGTTCCGTGGCCCCAGACGCTTTCCAGTTCCATTCTTCCCCCGTGACTGCTTAGAATCCGCTGCACCACCGCCAGACCAAGTCCGGTGCCGTTCTGCTTCGTGGTGAAAAACGGGTCATAGACCTGAGCCAGATTCTCCGGCAAAATGCCGCTGCCATTGTCCGATACCTGCAGACAAAGCTGCTCCGCCTTGCGCCAGGTCCGCACGACCACCGTCCCGCCGGCCGCAGTCGCCTGCACCGCATTCATCACCAAATTGAGGAGCAGCTGACGCAGCTGCTCTTCGTCGCCTTCCATTTCGGGCAGACCGTCCGCCAGGTGCCTGACGAACACGACCTTGCCGCGCCGCGCCTTGTTATCGACGAGCAGCAGCGTGGCCGACACAACCGCGTTGAAATCCAAGAGACGGCGACGCAGCGGACACGGTTTCGAAAAATATAGCATCTCTTCAATCACCGCGTTGATCCTATCCACTTCCTTACTGATAATCGGCATATACTCCTGGCGTTCTTCCTCGCTGTCCGTTTCGCGCAAATATTGCACAAAGCCTTTGATCGCGGTCAGCGGGTTGCGGATCTCATGCGCGACGCCGGCCATCAACTCGCCGAGCGTCGCCAGTTTTTCCGCGCGCTGCACCTGTTCCTGCAAACGATGCTGTTCCGTCAGATCCTTGAAGACCACAACCGCGCCGATGATCTCCTCTCTGCTATTCTTGAGCCGCGTCGTGCTGGCACTGATATAGCTGGTGCCGTGCTTGACCGGATATTCCATCGCCATGCCGATATGGTTGGCGCCGCTCTCCAGCGTGTCAAGCAGCCAGCTGTGAAATTCCGGATGGCTCTGGAACATGTCCTTGTAAAAACGGCCGACCACCTCTTCCGGCGCAAAACCGGTCAGTTCCTGCGCGGCGCGGTTCATCGTCGTGATGTTGCCCTCGTTATTCACCGTGATGATGCCGTCGGCGATGCTGAACATGATGTTCTCGGTCAGGCCGCGCGAATTCAGCAGCGACTGCGCCATCCCGTTGATCGCCTGCGATATCTCGCCCATCTCGCCTTCCAGCGGCGCGATCGTTTTGCGCAGATCGAACTGCATCTCTTCCAGTCCGCCCTTGATCGTCGTCACCTCATTGACCAGGCGATGCGTCAGGCCGAGCGAGAGCGAGAGCGCCACCAAAATTCCGCAGGCCACCGCGCCGAAAATGCCGCGCTCGATCACCGCCAGCTGCGCCTCTACGTTATCGGTCAGTTCGTTGGCCCAGATATAGCCGATTACCTTGCCGTCGCGACTGATCGGCAGCATCGCATTCATGATCCTGCCGCGCACCTGCGAGCCCGATTCCACCGCCTGCTGCCCGCTTTGCATCACGCGCCGCCCCGGATGGTTCGCCTCGATCGAGCGCCCGACCGTCGACGCGTACGCCTCACTCGGCCCGTAGGTGATGATCGCATCGAGTTCGCGGCTGTAATAGCCGACGCCGACGCCCGGCGACGCGGCCGCGATTCGGTCGGTATACACCGACAGCCTCTGATTCAGTTGATGGATCTTCTCTTCCCGGCTGAGCGTCGGCTCGGACTCCGCCAGTACCTCCTCGAAATCATGACCCAGCGCCGTATCCAAAAGCCGGGTCAAACCAAACAGTTTATCCTGTTTTTCGGCCAGCAGCGCTTCCGCAGTCTTGACCTTGAGCATATAGCCGGTCAGCATGATCGGCACCGTGACGATGATCAGCGTGACCACCAACAAACGAAAACGCAGCGTGTGCAGCCATGGCATCCTCATGTTTTCTTCCTCCCTCGGGCAAATAAGACTCTCGCCTGTCTATTATACCCGAAAACAAAAAACAGGATGTGCCTCTTTCCGCTGCACAGCCTGTTTTTCGTTTATTGTTCCATCTCTTCTATAGAAATAAGCACATCGCCGTTAAACTTCAGCTTCTTCGTGCCGTAGATCCAGACGAAGCCGTTTTCTTGCCTTGCCGTCGGCTCGCCCCAGCTCAGTTTGACCTGCTCCTTGAACATGCCGGTAACCACATGGGCGGCTTCGATATGCCGCCACATTTCCGGCGACCAGTTAAACGCCACTCTTGGATTTTCCATGAACAGATCGCTTTCCCAGGCCGGGCGATTCGTCCACTCCGTGAGCGGCATATTGGTCCAGCTGTAGTTCATCGGCAAAATCGCCTTTCTGCCGCTTACCGAAACGATCAGCCAGATCGGATCCTGTACCTGGATGCCCGGATAGACATCGACCACAACGACAGGAAATCCGATGCCGACCGAGACGGCCGCCGGATTTTTATTGTCGGCCGACGGCGCGCCGGACAGTTCCCGCAGCTTCGAATACACCGTCTTACCCATAAACTGCTTGCGCGCATTCTCCACGTCCGACGTCCGCACCAGGTGGTTGACCTGGCCGCGCATCGTGCGGGCGACCAGTTTTTCGCCGCTGCCTTCCACGCTCATGTACACCATATATTCTTTCAGATCATAACCGGCCGTGAACGGCACCACTTCCGTAATCAAAACTTTTTTCCCGACATGGCTGGCATATGGGATGCGCAGCGCGGCATCGCCTTCAAAGCCTTTTGCAGCATTTTCCACCTTGAAAATCCCGTAGCCGTCGACCTGCTTATCGTCCGGCAGCGACATAAACGTGAACGAATGCCCTTTCCAGTCTTCAATCCTTAGATTGTCGGAAGCTGCGGCAGACACTCCCCCGCTAAAGAAAAAACTTAGCGCCAGCACCAGGAACCACATTGCTTTTTTCATCGGCAACCACTCCTTTTCCAACTGACTTTTCACGGCAACGCTCTTTTGCATGCTGCCATTGTTTTCTGCTTCTCTCTGCAACAGGCTTTTTCCTGCCAGATTCTTCTAATGCTTTTGCCCAGTCTCCCTGGATTTCCCCAACCATTCTTTGTGTACTCGTGTGACAACTGCCGGATCAATCTGCAGGCGTTCCGCAATTTCTGCCCGCTTCATATCACTGCGCAGAATCGCTTCCACTATCAATTGCTTGCGTATTTCTACCCGCTCGCGTTTTCGCGACGGCTCCAGCAGTTGTTGCGAGGAAATGTTCTCTCTTAAACTTAGTTCCTCCACCAATTCCGTCCAGCTCGTTTTTTTCGGAAGGTCTTCCACTTCTTTTATTTTTTCGCTTGTTTGATTCATCCTCTCTTGATAGCTGGGGCCGTCACCATATTCCGCCTTTCCGACTTCAGTTCCCATTAAGCGCTGATATTCGTGAATCGCTTTGCTTTTCTGCCCGTTTATCATTCCCAGAATAAAATTCGTTTCAACCAAACCCTTCGCGCCTTTTTCGTACAAGGAATGACTGCTCCAGCGGTAATGAAGCCCTTCTTTCATTCCCGCTTTTACGGGATTTTGATGAATATAGCAAAGTAACGTCAGCAAATAAGCATCCTCGCTACACAGCTTTGCTTTATATCGTTGCTCAAATACGTGACCGCTTCGCCCATAGCGTTGGTTATAATATCGGGTATACCGTTGCTGGATTCCCTGCATAATTTTTGCCAATTCAACTTCTTCTACTTGAACCAGCAGATGTGCATGATTATCCATAATCACATACGCATACAGATGAAAACCATATTTCTCTCGATAATCTGCTATGATTTGCAGGTACTTTCTTTTTTCTTCTTCATTCAAAAAAACTTGCGCTCGATTATTCCCTCGGACGATCACATGGTAAATGGCCGTTTCATAGTGAATTCGCTGCTCTCTCGCCATGCCCATCACCTCTGTTAGTTTCGTCTCTTCTGTTCTAGACTAACAGACGGTTTTTAATAAGTCAATTTTTCCCAACAACTCAAGCCTGACCCCAAGAGTTTGCTGCGGCCTGGTTTTTTGCCTTTTTTTGGGGAGTGAAACGATTGATTTTGTTGCTTGATGGGTTGCTTTGTTCGCGGCTAACTTTCCACTTGCTTCTTTCTTAATTTACTCAAACGTTATTACCAAATGCGAATTTTTAGTTTCCTCGACAACCATATCCATTATCTTTTGTTTTAGCACATCATCAATCACTTCGCATTCATGTGGAGCTTCCCAATTTTTCATTGTGTTTTTATACGCAACAAAACCTCCTATTAACAATTCACCTTCTATTTTAACTACTTTCCCTTCAAATTCAACTTCTATGTATGATCTAGTTCCTGTTATCTTCATACTTCTTTACTTCCTTTCAAATATTACGGTTTCAACTCCTGTTTCTGGGTCTATAGTAGTTATTTTAGTTACCTTAGGATTATTTTTCAATCTTGGCAACTCTACATTTTCCCATATATTATCTGGCCTCAACTCTTTTCCAACAACCGCTTTAACATTCCCTGATACCTGCTTAGCATACTCTGCAGATACATCTTCCCACGCCTTCATGGAGCTTGGGTCATTGAAATCCCACTTTGGCATATTTATGTTTTTATCCGCAATCATTGATTCTAAAGTCGTTCCACCTTTTGCTTTTGCAATTTCTGCTGCTTTATTTGCCCCTCCAATCCCATTAGTCCTCCCTGACCAAAAGAACGCTGTATCAGGTTCAGTTTTTAGCAACGGAGATACTTTCTCAACATTTATAATATTATTCGGCCTACTAAACGTCCCAGCACTTATATCCATGGCCGACACTGCAATCTTACCTGCTGAACGCAATGCTGCTGCCGTCGCAAGAATATCTACTGCCAACTCTGCCGTTTTGGTTCCTTTTTCCGTCGGGTCTGTTATTGTCTCTATTTCAGCTTCACGTCTTAGACTCTAGGGGTCAGGCTTGACTTGTTTAATAAATTGACTTATTTTTTAGATTTCCCCAACCATTCTTTGTGTACTCGTGTGACAACTGCCGGATCAATCTGCAGGCGTTCCGCAATTTCTGCCCGCTTCATATCACTGCGCAGAATCGCTTCCACTATCAATTGCTTGCGTATTTCTACCCGCTCGCGTTTTCGCGACGGCTCCAGCAGTTGTTGCGAGGAAATGTTCTCTCTTAAACTTAGTTCCTCCACCAATTCCGTCCAGCTCGTTTTTGAGGGAAGTTCTTCCACTTCTTTTATTTTTTCGCTTGTTTGATTCATCCTCTCTTGATAGCTGGGGCCGTCACCATATTCCGCCTTTCCGACTTCAGTTCCCATTAAGCGCTGATATTCGTGAATCGCTTTGCTTTTCTGCCCGTTTATCATTCCCAGAATAAAATTCGTTTCAACCAAACCCTTCGCGCCTTTTTCGTACAAGGAATGACTGCTCCAACGGTAATGAAGCCCTTCTGGCATTCCCGCTTTTACGGGATTTTGATGAATATAGCAAAGTAACGTCAGCAAATAAGCATCCTCGCTACACAGCTTTGCTTTATATCGTTGCTCAAATACGTGACCGCTTCGCCCATAGCGTTGGTTATAATATCGGGTATACCGTTGCTGGATTCCCTGCATAATTTTTGCCAATTCAACTTCTTCTACTTGAACCAGCAGATGTGCATGATTATCCATAATCACATACGCATACAGATGAAAATCATATTTCTCTCGATAATCTGCTATGATTTGCAGGTACTTTCTTTTTTCTTCTTCATTCAAAAAAACTTGCGCTCGATTATTCCCTCGGACGATCACATGGTAAATGGCCGTTTCATAGTGAATCCGCTGCTCTCTCGCCATGCCCATCACCTCTGTTAGTTTCGTCTCTTCTGTTCTAGACTAACAGACGGTTTTTAATAAGTCAATTTTTCCCAACAACTCAAGCCTGACCCCAAGAGTTTAAATTGAAAAACGGCCCACGACGTAATGCCGTGAACCATTGATTTCATTGGGTTGTTATGCTGTTGTCTGTTGCTAGGCCTTTTGAATGCAAATTCTGCGGCCTGGTTTTTGCGCTTTTTTCTGGGTTTGAAAGGATTGATTTACATATTAACTTTCATTCCATCCATTAGGTCTAAAAGTTCATTTACCCTAATATTAAATCTAGTCTGAGAAAAGTCATTACAGAATTCTTCCGAGACAATATCAATTATTTGAACTTCCTCAACACTTTGTTTTTGAATTAGATATTGGTTTCCCTCATATTCTCCACATCTAAAATTTTGCAGTTCAAGAAAACTGTATATTGTCGAAAACGTTTCTTTATTCAACTCCGTTCTTAAGAAATTTTCTAACCGTCGATACAAAAACTCATTGTTCCTTTTGATGAAGTCGTCTTTATCAAATGCTTTATTCATACTGTATTAACTCCTTACGTTAAAATTTATCAGGAAACACCGTCCATATATTCCCTAATTCATCACAAACTACTCTAATTGCAGTCTCTCCTTTGGTTCCAATTACTCTACCAGCATTGATCAACAGTTGAAATGATTGCTGCCCTTGAGATCCAACCGGATTCTCTGTAACATTCATAATCAAACCGCTATTATTCCTAGCATTATTGATAATAGTATTAACAACCGAAGCCGCTTCCTCTACTGTCCCCACATTAAATTTACTCCAGCTAGATGCGTTGTTGATTATGTCTAAATGTTTACTTTTGATTGTGAAGTCATAAATGTTGATTTTATTCAATGCACCCATCGCACTATTGAATAAGGCCACACCTCCTGGCACAGCTGGAGCAGCTTTCACAATGTGAGGCGTTCTCGATAAACTGGACACTCCAGAGTTAGTGAATCACGGTTTATCAGCCTTTTTCATTTTATGCTGCAGATTGAAGTTCAGCAGCCCGCTTTTTGAATGCCGGAATGGTTAAATTGCCAAGTGCTGCGTGCCGACGATTTCTATTGTAAAACGATTCAATATACCAGAATAAATCCCGGCGCAGTTCTTCGATGTTCTTGTATTTCCTACCTCGTATCCGTTCGCTTTTTAGCGTGCTAAAAAACGTTTCGGCACACGCATTATCCCAGCAGTTTCCTTTGCGACTCATACTGCACTGCATTTTATAGGTTTTTAGATTTTCGCGATAGGCATCACTGCAATACTGCGAACCACGATCGGAATGATGAATAAGCCCTGGCGAAGGACGACGTCGCTTTACCGCCGTTTCTAATGCTGCTATGCACAGTTCCGTGCGCATGTGATATTCGACGCTCCAGCCGACGATTTCTTTATCATGAATATCTTTTACGATTGCTAAATACGCCGTGCCTTCTTCGGTAGCAAGATAGGTGATGTCAGTTACCCATACGGTATCTGGCTGATTCACATTGAAATTTTGTTGCAATAAATTTTCTGCTACGGGCAACAAATGCTTTGAATCGGTGGTGCAGACGCGAAAGGCTTTTTTCTTGCGAACGGAGTAAAGCTGGTTGTCTTTTTGTATGCGATACGCGCGATTACGACTGCAATGGGGAATTTCTTCTCGTACATCACCCAACATTTTCGTCAAGCCACACATGCCACGACAGGCATCATGGCTCTTTTTCATCAGATCTAAAATCCGTTGATTTTCGTTGCTGCGTTGGCTTGCAGGCCGACGTAGCCATTCGTAATAACCACTGCGTGATACATCGAAAACATTGCACATCTTGCCAACCGGAAACACGCAGTGGTGTTCTTTAATGAACGAATAAATTACTTCCGGTTGCTCGTCGCAAAGATGGCGGCCGCCTTTTTTAGAATTTCGTTTGTTTGCTCTAGATCGGCGATACGCCGTTTCGATTTTTGTAGTTCGGCTTCCATTTCGGCAAATCTGACCTTATCAGGAATTTGTCGATCTTTTGTTTCGCGAATCCAATTCCGAAGGGTCTGCTCAGAAAGACCAAAATCTTTGGCTGTACCAGCAACACTACCGCTTTCTTCGAGCACTCGTGCAACCACTTGTTTTTTGAATTCCGGACTATATCTTTTTCCAGTATTGTTTGCCATTTTCATCACCTCCACAGGTTTAGAATACTCTAACTTCCCTGTGTCCGGCAAATCGGGTATGCCTCAATGTTCCCATTGGAAAGGTACAATGTTGTGCCAAGCACTACAACCGCTGTGGCTCCAGCCTGTAATAGTGTGGATGAATCAACATTAACCGTAGGAGCACTCGCTACTACCGAACCCCAAAAGGCGTTAATATTATGATGAACACTATCGCCTTCATTGTACCTGAAAGAAATCCCAAGTTCTCTTGCAGCAGCGTTCATTAAGCTGATTGTGCCTGCTTCTCCAGACTCACCCCAGCCATCCGCCTGTGTATAATAGTTCCATGAATCGACTCCAGACCATTTCAGCATTGTCCCCACAATACCAGCAGCGGAATGATTGTTAATCGCGTACGTCAAATCATTTACAAGTTGCAACTGATGATCATGGCTAATACCATTGTTAATAACCCCCGACACCGCTGTAGAAGCACCGGTTTGTCCGTTACCTCCTATCAGTTGTGCTGCAGTATAACCTACTATAGCACCAGCAATCTTTTGCATTTCCGGAGATAACTTACTTAATCGCCCCTGAATGAATTCCCCTACGCCTGCGCCAACAGCTCCTGAACCAAAACTTCCACCACCAAGATCAGCCATTATTCCTCCGACTAGCGAGTGAAATATCACTTCATTTGCTCCACCTGGTGCCCATGCTTGTTGACGGCTTAAGGCTTCCTGATATGCAACATCATCATGATTTTGTTTTGCTAACACAGCATCTCCGGCAGCTTTTGTGTATTCTTTAAGCGCCATATCTCCAACAGCTTTAAATGCCAACTGACCAAATAAATTTGCTAATTGCTGTTGTTCTTGAACCGTCTGTTTATCAAAAATCTTACCCAAAGCATTAATTGCCTGTTTTGGATCGCGGTTCAACATTGCAACATCTTGTTTTTGATTCGCCTTGTCAATAATGGTAATCGTACCATTGGCAATTCCTGAATGTGTCGTACTGTCAGCTTTGCCTTCGACGGTCGGGCTAAGCACTGGCGTTAATCCTTGATTCTTGTAATTCGTAGACTCTAGGGGTCAGGCTTGACTTGTTTAATAAATTGACTTATTTTTTAGATTTCCCCAACCATTCTTTGTGTACTCGTGTGACAACTGCCGGATCAATCTGCAGGCGTTCCGCAATTTCTGCCCGCTTCATATCACTGCGCAGAATCGCTTCCACTATCAATTGCTTGCGTATTTCTACCCGCTCGCGTTTTCGCGACGGCTCCAGCAGTTGTTGCGAGGAAATGTTCTCTCTTAAACTTAGTTCCTCCACCAATTCCGTCCAGCTCGTTTTTGAGGGAAGTTCTTCCACTTCTTTTATTTTTTCGCTTGTTTGATTCATCCTCTCTTGATAGCTGGGGCCGTCACCATATTCCGCCTTTCCGACTTCAGTTCCCATTAAGCGCTGATATTCGTGAATCGCTTTGCTTTTCTGCCCGTTTATCATTCCCAGAATAAAATTCGTTTCAACCAAACCCTTCGCGCCTTTTTCGTACAAGGAATGACTGCTCCAACGGTAATGAAGCCCTTCTGGCATTCCCGCTTTTACGGGATTTTGATGAATATAGCAAAGTAACGTCAGCAAATAAGCATCCTCGCTACACAGCTTTGCTTTATATCGTTGCTCAAATACGTGACCGCTTCGCCCATAGCGTTGGTTATAATATCGGGTATACCGTTGCTGGATTCCCTGCATAATTTTTGCCAATTCAACTTCTTCTACTTGAACCAGCAGATGTGCATGATTATCCATAATCACATACGCATACAGATGAAAATCATATTTCTCTCGATAATCTGCTATGATTTGCAGGTACTTTCTTTTTTCTTCTTCATTCAAAAAAACTTGCGCTCGATTATTCCCTCGGACGATCACATGGTAAATGGCCGTTTCATAGTGAATCCGCTGCTCTCTCGCCATGCCCATCACCTCTGTTAGTTTCGTCTCTTCTGTTCTAGACTAACAGACGGTTTTTAATAAGTCAATTTTTCCCAACAACTCAAGCCTGACCCCAAGAGTTTTATGTGATACTTGCACTGCCATTTTGTATGTGCTAAACTTTGTCCCATAAAACTCACCTGTCCTTTCTTTGTATAGTGGCCTGAACACCCTCTATTATAAGAAAGCGGTGAGTTTTTGTATAACAGTTGTTATCCACCCGCATAGCGGGTGGTTCAGACTGTAGACAAAACCCCACTCCCTTTAATGATATGATAAAATCATTAAAGGGAGTGATTTTTATGTACGAGAAAAAAGATCGAAGCCAGCAAAGCCAAATTGAATTTTTCTGCTTAGAAGATTTAGTACCGAAAGAGCATATATTACGAGACATCGAACGCGCCATCGATTTTCGTTTCATTTATGACGAAGTCGACGGTTTATATAGCGACTCCGAACGAGGCAAACCAGGAATTGATCCAGTGAGTCTGTTTAAGATCGTACTGATTCAATACCTGTTCGGCATTCGCAGCATGCGTCAAACCATGAAAGAAATCGAAGTAAACATGGCGTATCGTTGGTTTATCGGCTACGGCCTTACCGAAAAAGTCCCCCACTTTTCAACCTTCGGCAAGAATTATACCCGGCGTTTTGAAGGAACCGATGTGTTTGAGCGGATCTTCATGCGCATCCTTTACGAAGCAGTAAACTGCGGTTTCATTGATGCAAGTTCCGTATTCATTGACGGAACCCATATCAAAGCACGAGCCAACAAAAAGAAAAGCGCAAAAGTGTTTGTGCCGATTCCGGCCAAGCAATATCAGGATGAACTACATGCGGAAATTCAAGCCGATCGCGAAAACCATGGCAAGAAACCGCTAAAAGATAAAGACGACGATGAAAATCCACCGCAAGGTAAAACCATCACGCAAAGTACGACGGATCCGGAAAGCGGCTTGTTTCATAAAGGTGAGCATGAAAAATGCTTTGCCTACGTAACCAACACAGCTTGCGACCGGCATAACTTCATATTGGGTTATGAAGTCACACCCGGCAATGTCAACGACAGTCGTTCGTTCGATGAACTGTACCAACAAATCGTCAGCCGCTTTCCTGAAACCGAATCCGTTGCCGTCGATGCGGGGTATAAAACACCTTGGATCATGAAACAAATCATCGATAGTGGTCGAATTCCGGTCGTTCCCTACAAGCGTCCCATGACCAAAGAAGGCTTTTTCAAAAAATATGAATATGTGTATGACGAATATTATGAATGCATGATTTGCCCTGGCAACCAGGCGCTTGGCTACAGTACGACGAATCGTGAAGGATACCAGGAATATAAAAGCGATGCCAAACAATGCAAAGTGTGTCCGCATTTACAGCAATGCACACAGAGCAAAGCGCATCAAAAGCAAGTTCAACGTCATGTATGGGAATCCTATCTAGAACTTGCTGAAGAGTATCGGCACATGCCAATGTATCGCGATATTTACAAATTGCGCTCGCAAACCATCGAGCGCGTCTTCGCGGATGCAAAAGAAAAGCATGCAATGCGCTATACGCAACTGCGTGGCCTGCAGAAAGTGAAAATGCAGGTGACGCTTACTTTTGCATGCATGAATTTGAAAAAGCTGGCGACCTGGAAGAAACGCAGGGGTATGTTGCCGCCTGTTTTTCAACGTTTTTTCGAAAAACTGCGTTTTTGTGGTGAAAATTGGATATCCGAAATTGAAAAATGCACCTTACGCTTTGCGTAAAGTGCATTTTGTCTACGGTCTGATCCACCCGCATAGCGGGTGGTTTTCTGTTTCGCTTCGCTCAACTGACTAAAGTCATAAGAAAAAAAGGACGCAACGTACGCGTCCCTTTGCTTCATTTATGCTGTAGCTGTATCCTTAGCTTAGTTCCCTGTATCGCCCTGCATTAATCTTTAAATTTACTGCTATTAATATTAAACCTCATTCTTACCCTGTCTAGCAGTATTGAGATTTTTTCTTTATCTTCTGGATTTCTTTCTACGTAATCAGAGCATGCAAGACTAAGGTAATGATAGAAAGATTCATAATTAACAATAGAAATGCTTTCTTTCTCAGTACCATCACTAGTAGTGAACATTACTCCATTTTCGAAATAACCATCTTCCCATGGTTCTATACTACTAGAAAATGTACATTTTGCATATTCATCGCCATAACCAACCTCCTTAGAAAAATAGTCTAATACCTTACTAAACTCTTTATCGCTTAGTAAATTATAGTAATCTACCATAGCTATCAAATCACTTTTGATTTGCGCTACATTGCTAAACCGATCTCTCATTGTAATTCCTCCAATCACTAAAAATATGGATATGCGTTTGTTATATCACCAGTCATTGGATCTTTATATCCTCTAAATTTTAATCCATTATTAGAGACTCCTTCTACTACAACTGTCCCATTTTTCTGCGTAAATATTCTATTAGCGCTTATTCCTTCATTCATAGCTTCTTTTGCCCAATTCGTAATTTGACTATCTGATATTTTCGAAGAATCATAGACCGTCTTTTTTAATATATCATTCTTGAACGCTCCTTCTACATATTTTTTCCCCGTGTAGTCTAAAGCCCCGACTTGATATTCGATATTATAGATACCTTCAATTGCAGGATTTTGAGTTTTGCTCACTATATTTATCGGGATATTACTCTCTTTAAAGTAATTTGAAAAAGCAGTTTCATTATGTCCACCACTAATTCCATTTTTCTGGGTAAAACCTTCAACCGTTGTCAAATGACTTTCAAAATTTGAACCGAGTTTAACAGCATTACCCGGCCCCCCTGATCCGCCAATCGTTTCTCCTGACGTCCGACGTAAAACATCTGATATTTTCTCTGTACCGAAATCCAAGGCACTCTTCAACCCAATCAATGTGGTTGCATCCAACATCTGCTGATATTGGTTTGGTGACACCTGTGATTTACTCGTATCCAGTTGATCCGGATACGGAATCTCATACTGCACTGCCTTGCCATTGGTTCGAATGACAACATATGCCGCGTCTAATGATTTTCCATCAAAGAAAGTTGGCTTTAATTTGTTGATGATATCCAGCGCTTCTGACTCGGATTTAGCACTCATATCATCAACAATGATGTACTGGTATGTCTTGCTATTTTCCTCGTGTTGGAAAGAACGCGTATTGACGCCGTTTACAACCTGAGTATCAAGAGACGGCGCAGGAATGGTGACTCGATCCGACTCGGGAACGCTCTCCTTATCCCAATGTCCAACCAAGTCTATTTTTTCTTCCACTTTTTGATACGTTTCTGTATGTTGAATGCTATCTGTGATTACTGTAGTCGAATTCGTGGGATCTTGCGTTATTCTCCCGGTCCCCGTTCCTAACCTTAAATTTGCAGGTCCCCACAAATCTCCGGTATGAGCTAAAACAGTATTTAAACCATTTTCATTCTGCATCCAAATATAATAAGCTTCTCTAATAGCCGCCTGATCATTGCCCACTTGATCTGCTATTTGGGGCACAATATTAATGCAATAATACTTGTAGAAAATCTCGCTATTATGAGGATCATTAGGGTCAACCAGCGTTGTGCCTGGCATAGTTACTAGACCTTCCATCCCCGGCAAAACATATTCTTTTCCATCTTTCCAATAATGTATATCTGGAAATGTGATGCCATGCGACTGCCAGTTATTCCGAATCTGGCTCAGCGCAATAAACGCCCCAACATTGCCGTTTCCGCCCGTCAAATCAGAGGCCACCGCGCCAATTAAGGCCGCAACCCATTGTTGTATGGCCGGATCATTGATCTTCATGATATACGTCATGGCCAACTGGCTAAGACCAGCCGCTGCTGCGCCTTGGCCGAAGCCACCGCCGCCGAGCTGGGACATGATGCCGCCGACAACCATATCGACCGCGGCTTTTTCAGGGCTGCCTTCTTTCAGTTTCATGTTGCCCACTGCATCATAGGCGACTTCGCCGAACAGTTTGATGAGTTGCTGTTGTTCTTCGACTGTTTGTTTGTCAAAGATTTTACCGAGCGCATTGATGGATTGTTTGGAGTCGCGACTCAATGTGCTGAGGTCTTGTTTTTGATTGGCTTTGTCTTTGATCTCAATCGTGCCCAGTGCAATGGCGGATGTCGTGGTACTGTCGGCCTTACCGCTTACGGTCGGGCCAATGACCGGCGTTAACCCTTGGTTTTTATAGTTTTTCTTATCTGTTTTCTGATATTTTTTCGAATCATAGGCCACGCCAAAGCTGCTCGCCTCATACGCCGCCTTATTGTGAATATCCGACCACGTCAACGTCCCGGTGGTGAGTTTGTTTTTCTCCGGCGTGGCATTGAACAACTCAAGCCTGACCCCAAGAGTTTTCGCAAGAGTTTTCGTATTCATGAAGCAAACGGGTTTGTCCGGAACCACCAAAACAATCTACTTTCATTAGGGAAGAGCGTCACACCTTTTTACAGCGAAGCAACTTTTAAGCGAGTAAAGCAAGATAACAACTGCTTAACACGGTTATTGTCCGCATAATCATATTATATACTCCCGTGGCCAGCCACTAGTAATAAGTTAAGGCTCACTTCAAAATATTTTTCTAAATAGCGGCTCCATAAAATCAAATCAATGCGAGAAACCCCTGAAAGTGTCTTTTTTATTTCGCCTGAAGAACAACCTTAAGCATAAAAAGAGTGTTCATCTCATAATCCGAGATGAACACTCTTTTCCATCTGTTATTGACGCGTGATGATGCGTACGACGCGTTCGTATACGAAGTAATCCCACATCCATTTCATGAATACGACCATTTTGTTTCTGAAGTCGATCAGGCGCAGGATGTGAACCAGCGACCAGAATGCCCAAGCCCAGAAGCCTTTGATCTTGATCGAACCGACATGAACGACGGCAGCGTTGCGGCCGATGGTAGCCATGTTGCCAACGTCCTTATACGCGAACGGTTTTTGCTCCGTGATCGCTTTGCCTTTTAAAATGCCTTTGATCGATTTGGCGACATGCGCGGCCTGTTGGATCGCGACCGGCGCGATCATCGGCAGCGGACGGCCGTCCTGGACGAAATGCGCGGCATCGCCGATTACGAAGACTTCCGGTTTGCCGGTCGCCTGCAAAAATTCGTTGACCACGGCGCGACGCATGCTGGCCTGTTCGAGACCAAGCTTGTCCAAGAGCGGCACGGAACGCACGCCGGCGGCCCAGATCAGCGTATGCGTCGGGATGACTTCGCCGCCTTTGAGCGTCATGCGCTGCCCGTCGTAGTCGGTAACCTGGACGCAAAGGCGGATTTCAACCCGTTTGCGAATCAGGGTTTCGAGCGTGGCTTCCTGCAGTTCCTGCGGCATCGAAGCCAGCAGTTTATCGGATGCTTCCACGAGCGCGATACGCGCTTCTTTGAAGTTCAGATTGTGGTATTCATGATCCAGCACGTGATAGATCAGCTCCGAGAGCGCACCGGCCGATTCGACGCCGGTCGGGCCGCCGCCGACCACGACGAAAGTCAGCATCGCGCGACGCTTGTCGATGTCCGGTTCGTGGCTGGCCAATTCAAACATTTTCAGGACATGGTTGCGAATACTGACCGCTTCGTCGAGGTTCTTCATGCCGAAGCCATAGGTCTCGACGCCTTCCATGCCGAAATAGTTGGTCGCGCCGCCTACCGCGACGACCAGATGGTCGTAACAGATGCGACCGGTATTGGTCAGAACGCATTTACTGTCATGGTCAAGCCCGGTCACTTCGGCCATGCGAAAATTCACGTTCTTTTGCTCTTTGAAGATTGCGCGCACCGGGTACGCAATGTCGTCGACCGATAACCCCGCGGTCGCGACCTGGTACAGCAGCGGCTGAAACAAATGGTAATTGTGCCTGTCAATCAACGTGATGTCCACATCGGCTTTGGCCAGACCGCGCGCGACGCGCACACCGCCGAAACCGGCCCCGACAATCACGACGTGAGGCCTGTTTTTTTTCTCTTGTTCTCCCATAAAAAAACCCTCCACCCTTCTACTCAATAGCCTGACGAACGACTATGTTCTTTTTTTCACAGGAACCATCCAAAAAAAGATGGCATCTCACTGCAAAACTGCCACTCGTACGAAGCGATACTCTTCAACTCTTCCCTACACTTAAAGAGTTGAAGATAGATAATTCTCCGTTTCTTTTTTTTTTCCTGCTTAACCAAAAAACTTTTTTCGCCTGCGAAAGAAAAAGCACATTAGCTCGGCGATTCCCCGCCCGGCAATGTGCTCTCTTACGCGTTGCATTCTTTTTTAAAAAGGCCAGCTTTTTTTCACCGTCAGTTTTTCTTTCGCATATTGCAGCGCGGCATTGTACGATTTTTCTTCCGGTGTTTCCGGAATCACGTCTTTAAAACCTTTGACCGCATAGGAGTTGCGCTCGGTCGCCAAGACATTGCCGTCCGAGTCAAAGTCCATTGACGTTATCAATTGCGCCTGCCGCTCACTCGTTCTGAAGTAGTAGCGGCTCAAGTTATAACCGCCGGTATCGCGGTCTATTGTCTTGACCCACGCATCGACCAGCTTCTCCTCGCGATACGGGTCTTGGACGTAGCGGATCGTCTGCGTATCGAGCGTCACATTGGTCCGCTCCGTAGCAGCGATCACCTGAAAACGTTCCGGCGCCGGTATCTGTCCGGCAGTATTCGCTGTCTGGGCTCCGGCAGTCGCCTCCGCCGCCAGCGCCGTATTCGCGACGGCACAGAGAACGACCAGACATATCATCCACAGATATTTTTTCACGCAATCATGCCTCCCTTGCTTTGTCTTGCCAATCACTCTACTATCTTTCTCCGCCCGACGCGCAATTTCCTACTGCAAATAATTTATTAACTTTTTATTGTCTCTTTTCCGCCCGCATTGCGATTTCGCCTTCAGACTGTCGGCAATCTAAAAAACAGGCTGGACACAAAAGAAGAGCAGGATGAAAAGAAGCGAAGCGGGCCAATCCTATCAGACCGGTAGAAAGAAGCATAATAAAATCTTCCCACCTTCCCTTCTTCGCTTCTTCGTGTAAAAACATCCTGCTTGATTTCGTTTTGTCGACAGTCTCAAGGCCCGGCCAAACGGCCGGGCCTTGCATAAGTATTACTATTTTCCCATCCGTCCGAGGATCACGCGTGCGACATGGACGCCGCTCGCGCTGGCCTGCGAAAGACCGCGCGTCACGCCTGCGCCGTCGCCGATGCCGTACATATCGGGGATTTCAGTTTCCAGTTCACGCGTCAGTTTGAGACGCGAGCTGTAGAATTTCACTTCAACGCCGTAGAGCAAGGTATCGTCATTGGCCATACCCGGCGCAACCTTATTCAGCGCATAAATCATTTCGATCAAATTATCCAAATGACGTTTCGGCAGTACCAGGCTGAGATCGCCCGGCGTCGCCGCGAGCGTGGGACGGGTGAAGCTTTGCGAGAGGCGGTGTTCGTTCGTACGCCGTCCTTTGATCAGATCGCCAAAGCGCTGTACCAACACGCCGCCGCCCAGCATGTTGGAAAACGAAGCGATTCGTTTGCCGTATTGATGCGGTTCGTTAAAAGGTTCGGTGAAGCGGTTGCTGACCAACAGCGCAAAGTTGGTGTTTTTGCTGTGCAGCGCTTCGTCACGGTAGCTATGCCCGTTTACGGTAATGATGCCGTCGGTGTTTTCCGCGACGACGTAGCCTTTCGGATTCATGCAGAACGTGCGCACGAGATCGCCGTATTGTTTTGTCCGGTAGACCAGTTTCGCCTCGTATACCTCATCGGTGATATGCTCGAACACTTCGGCCGGAATCTCGACCCGGACGCCGACGTCAACCTGGTTGTTGAAGACCGACAAGCCGTGCTTGCGGCACTCGGCGGAGAACCACTCCGCACCCGCCCGGCCCGGTGCGGCGATCAAATGGCGGCAATTGATGCTGCTGCCGTCTTTGAGTTGCAGCTCGAAACCGTCTTCCACGCGCGAAAAGGTATCCACCGCCACATCGAAGAGCATCGTCATGCGGACTTTCAGGAATTCGAAGAGGCATTTCAAAATGTGCAAATTGTTTTCCGTGCCAAGATGGCGTACCTTGGCCTGCAGCAGGTGCAGGTCGTAGTTGAGCGCCTTGTTGCGCAGCGTGCTGTTTTTCGTGGTGAAGAATTCTTTTGGCGCGCCGTATTCCAGGTTGATGGAATCGACATAGTCAATCAGTTCTTCTACCTCTTTATTGGAAATGAATTCGTTCAGCCAGCCGCCGAATTCAGTCGTGAAGTTGTATTTGCCGTCGGAAAAAGCGCCCGCGCCGCCAAAACCGCGCATGATATCACAGGGAACACATTTGATGCAATGCGTTACTTTTTTTTCGCCGATCGGGCAGCTGCGATGATAAATGTCATGCCCGGACTCGACCATGATCACTTTTAAATCCGGCGCCTTGACCAACAGTTCATACGCGGCGAATACCGCGGCCGGGCCCGCTCCGATAATGGCAACATCATAGCTTTTTTTCATGCGTCACACCTCTTTATTTTTTCAGCCTCATTCATCCGCCGCCTGCGCGGCAGTAAATCGGCAGGCTAAAAGACTGTCCCTCACTTCGTGCGACAGTCTCTAGGCCAAATGATATTATATAGCAATGACAAAATTTTGCAACATTTTTTTACATATTTTATTTTTTCAAAACAAGGTTGACAACGTTACACCGTTATTGGTATAATCCATCCATAACTTCATTAGTTGAAGGCAATGACGCCTCCGCAATTTGCGGAGGCGCTGTCTGTTTATTTGGGACAATGACGTCCTTTCACTTCTTAGACGTGAAAGGATTTTTTTCTTTTTCAGCCGCGGGAAAAAGAATTAGATGGCAGTCCATACATACTCCACTATGAAAGGATGGTTTTATCTTATGAAAAGACTTACCGTTTTAACGCTCCTCTTCCTGGTTCTTTTCTCTTTCGCCTCCGTCGCAGGCGCCGAAGAAGTCGTATCCGACGCGGCCGATGCCGCTGCACCGGTTGTCGCAGCCAAGATCGACAGCGGCGACACCGCGTTCGTTTTATTCAGCGCCGCACTGGTCATGTTGATGACGCCCGCTTTAGCTCTCTTTTATGGCGGCATGGTTCGCACAAAAAATGTTCTCAGCACTTTGATGCAAAGTTTTTTCAGCCTGGGTCTTATTTCCGTACAATGGGTATTAATTGGCTATAGCCTTTCCTTCGGGCCTGACGTCAATCACTTAATCGGCAACCTCAGCTGGTTCGGCCTGGCCGGCGTCGGACAGGAGGCCAATCCCGATTACGCGGCCACGATCCCGCATCTGTCCTTTATGATTTTCCAAGCGATGTTCGCCGTAATCACGCCCGCGCTGATCAGCGGCTCGTTGGCCGAACGGATGCGTTTCCCGGCTTTCGCGGTTTTCGTTCTGCTTTGGTCTACGCTCGTTTATGACCCTGTAGCCCATTGGGTCTGGGGCACCGGCGGCTGGTTGCGCGATATGGGCATCCTTGATTTTGCCGGCGGCACCGTCGTCCATATTCTATCCGGCGTTTCCGGTTTAGTGGTCGCACTCTATCTCGGCAAACGCAAAGGCTACGGCAGCGAAGTCATGTTGCCGCATCATTTGCCGATGACGGTTCTCGGCGCATCGCTCCTTTGGTTCGGCTGGTTCGGTTTTAACGCCGGCAGCGCGCTCGGCGCCAACGGCTTGGCCGCCAACGCCTTCATCGTTACGCACATCGCAGCGGCAGCCGCTACCGTTTCCTGGGTCGTCAGCGAATGGCTGCAACACGGCAAACCGACCATTCTCGGTGCAGCCAGCGGTTGCGTAGCCGGTCTTGTCGCGATCACGCCGGCAGCCGGTTATGTAAGCCCGTTATCCGCGATTGCGCTTGGCGCATTGGCAGGCGTCATCTGCTACGCATTCGTCAGCATCATCAAGCAGCGTTTTGGTTATGACGATTCCTTGGATGCGTTCGGCGTTCACGGCATCGGCGGAACCTGGGGCGCTATCGCGACCGGCATTTTCGCCTCCAAAGATATCAATCCGGCCGGAGCAAACGGTCTGCTCTTCGGCAACCCTGATCAGCTTCTTACTCAACTGATCGGCGTCGGCGTCAGCTGGGCCTTTGCCGCCGTCGCAACTTTGATCATCTTAAAAGCAATCAGCCTAGTCATGCAGCTACGCGTCGATCCGTCTGATGAAGCCGAAGGTCTTGACATCGTCGAACACGGCGAACGCGGCTATGCTTATCAGGATCTCAGCATCGGTTCGCAAATCGCTTTGCCGTTTTCCTCGCTCGACTCTTCATCTGCCGTCGCCACCGCCGACTTAAAACTCGGCTACAAATAGAGGAGGGACTTTGCCATGCAAAAAATGACTAAGATCGATATCATTACCCGTCCCGGCAAGCTGGAAGAATTAAAAGAAGAACTGAACACGATCGGCGTAACCGGTATGACCGTCAGTCAAATCTTCGGCTGCGGCTTACAAAAAGGTCACACCGAAGTCTATCGCGGCAAGGAGTACAATATCAACCTCCTGCCAGGCGTCAAGATTGAAATCGTCGTCTGCGAGGTACCGGTGGAAAAAGTCGTAAGCACGGTGAAGCGCGTCTGCCGCACCGGCAAGGTCGGCGACGGCAAGATTTTCATCTACCCGATTGAAAATGCGGTTCGTATCCGCACCGGCGAAGAAGGCGACATTGCGATCCTCGACCCGACCGATCTGAAAAAATAACCGCAGACAAAATCAGAGGCTGTCTCCGCTTCGCTTCGTTCAAGCGCTGGAGACAGCCTCTTTCTCGTTCTCTTTCATAAGACGCCCTTCTCAACAAGGCGTTTCGTATAACTTTGATCATGCTCGCAGACATGTTCGACCTGCTGCTGATTGAGCTGCTGTACCAGCGTCAATGCGCTTTTTGCACTGCGCCGCTTCTTGAGCCGCTCTTCCAGTTCATTCAGCTTACTAAAAAACAGCTGATGCTGTTCACAGTGTTGAAAAAAATCCGCGTAGTCACTCGCCTTCATATAACTTTCTTCGGTCTGAAAATGTTCCTGCATATGCGTGCGCAGCTCCGTAAGCAGCAGCGCGGTCTCTTCCTTGCCGCCGCCCAGCTTCAGGCTGTCATGCAGGCGGTTGATGCCCTCGACGATTTTTCGGTGCTGCCGGTCCAATTCTTTTATCCGGACGCTGTACGATTCATCCCAGCACAGTAAAGCCATGGCCGCCACTCCTCCATTCGCCTTCTTGCTTTCTTTTTTACAAATATTGGTTATTCAAGTATAAGCGCCCTGCCAAAAGCTGTCAACCTCTTCCGCTCATTTTATCGCTTCCGGCTTCTCCGCTTTTCCCTTTCTTTGCGCCTTAAAACGTATTCCAATTCATAAAAATTCTTTTAATTTCCTGCCTTGACGCCTCTAGGGGAAATGGTTATAATAAGCAGGCAATAAACGAAAGGGGACAGGTGACAGACTCATGAGTAAGGACTTGTTAAGTAAAATACTGGCCAAGCTCGATGAAATGGAAGAGCGCATGGCTGAGCTGGAGGAAACCACCGCAGAGGAAATGCAACGGCTGCACACCACGATGGAAGTGTTGAGCATTGAGCAGCGCCACGATACGGCCACTGCCTTGCACCGTTTAGATATTAAAATGACTGCTCTGCT
The DNA here is from genome assembly GCA_963667825.1 of Negativicutes bacterium. Classification (GTDB taxonomy): domain Bacteria; phylum Bacillota; class Negativicutes; order SG130; family SG130; genus Azotosporobacter. The sequence continues at coordinate 1,461,898 of OY764022.1, forward strand.
GGAAACCCAGAAGCTTAACGTCGAAGTGTTAAAGGCGACCTCATCGGACAGTATTCATCATTAAATCTCGCATACTATGTAAATTGTATTGTTATGACAGGAACAAAAAAAGGGTCACCCCTTTTTTTCGCCGGCTAGGTTACACAAAAAGTTTCCCCCCTGGCCATGAGCGATATATATTCCTTATTATATAGAGATGATGACTTCAAACCACTTTGCATAACCCCAGGCATCCTTTGGCTGCCTGGGGTTATGCCTTTTATTTTTTTCTCAGCCTTTGATCACGCTGGCCATCACCGCCGACAATTTATCCATCGTGATCGGTTTAACCAGATAGTTCTTCGCGCCTTTTTCAATCGCATTGAAGACCATATGCTTTTGCCCCAGTGCGCTGATGACCAAAATGCGCGCTTCCGGAAAGCGTTCCATGATCGTTTCGATCGCTTTGACGCCATCCATGCCGGGCATATTCAGATCCATCGTCACGACATCCGGCTTCAGCTTTTCATATTCCGCAATCGCCTGCGCGCCGCTCGAGACCTCACTGACGACCGTATGCCCCATCTGCCCAAGTATGCTCGACAGCGTCTTGCGCATGACCAACGCGTCATCAACAATCATTACCTTAGCCATTATTCCCCCACGCTCCCTTTATTTCTTTATGCCAAATCGAGCGGATTGCTTTCCAGTGAGACAAAATGAACCGTCAGCAATTTTTCTTCGCTCGAGATGCGGTACGACCAGATTTCCCGGTGCGGATAATTCAACCAGCCGCCGCTTAGCTGCGTGATCGTCACCGGCGTATCAATCAGGATGCTTTTAAGGTGAGCCGGAAAGAGCGCCAGCGAATTGCCAAGAATCACATTGGCGCTTTCCGCAACCAACCCTTCCCACGTTTCGTTTTCCGGCAGGCCTGCCAGCACCTCCGGCTGCAAGCCGCCGGACAACGATTGCAGGAACAGGCGGTTCGCACTGAGGATGAAGGTGCCCTGCAAGACCCCTTTCACCGCAATGAACGCCGACATTTCTTCGAGCTGCAGACCGCCCTGCGTCAGGCTGAAGTTTTCCGCGTAATCCTGCTCCAGACAAACATGTCCGCGCCAGAATTCACGCGCCGCCTCTGCCAGCGGGCGCATCACCGCATCCCAGGAAATCTGCGGCGGCGCATCTTGCCGGTCTAGCGGCAGGAAAAACTGAAAAGTCGTGCCGCTGCCCCATTTTGTCGTGACCTCGATTCGGCCGCCCAGCTTGTCGACTTCTTTCTTGACCGCTGCCAGACCGATGCCGCGCCCCGACAGGCTCGTGACGACCTGGCGCGTGCTGAAATCGTCGCGAAAAATCAGCTGCGTCAACGCCTGCTCATCAAGCGACGCCAACGTTGCCGCATCGTACATTCCCGTCTGCAGCGCACGCTCTTTGATTCGCTTTAGATCAAGCCCCCGCCCATCATCGCTGACCGCCACGAGCAAGAAGCCGTCTTTTACTTTGATCCGGCACCGAATCGCCCCCGCTTCTTTTTTGCCGGCTTTCGTGCGTTCGAGTGCTTCTTCCAGGCCATGTTCCAGCGCGTTCTTGATCACATGCACCAGCGTATTGCTGAAAGCGCGGTAATACTGCGGATTGACCAGATTATCGCCGCCTTCGATCAGCATCGGCGCTGCCTGCCTGCCCAGACGCTCCGCCATCGTGGCCACATATTCCGGATAGGAGGCCAGCAGATCGCGAAACGGTTTGTAACGCAGTTTGCGCACGAGCGGCAGCAGCCACTGGCAGTCAAATTTGCTCATATTCTGCAGGATCCGCTTCTCGATCGCCAAGAGTTCCTGCTTCGATACGCTAAGCAGTTCCGCCGCGGCAAAGAAGCGTTCGCCGAGAAATCGTTTCAAGACCCGGATGTCTTCATCCAGCCAGGTCAGCATCGCCTCGCCGCAGAGCAGCGCCTGATATTCGCCGTCGCCGGCGCCGCGCTCGCGCAGATCGGCAAGCCGCTGTTCGAGGCGATGCAGCTCGTCCACGATGTGCAGCAGATGAAATTGCGCGAACTTGCCTTTGAACGTATGGATGTAATGCAGCAGTTCCGCCAGGCGTTTTTCCGTCAACGCCCCCGGAGCAAAAATACTTTTCAATTCGCGCCGGCAAAACTGGCGGTATTCCTGCACGCATTCCGACAGATCATTATAATTGAGTTTGGATGCAATCACCATCTTAAGCACATTGTGTTCCAATTGAAACTGCTGCTCCAGCTGCCGTTTTTCGGTGACATCGGTAAGGATCAGCATCATCACCATCACCGGAGCGCCGTTTTCCATCCGCAGTATGACCTTATACTTCAGCTCGAGCGTCATATTGCGCAGGACGATCTCCTCCGGCAGCAACGACAGGAAGACATCGCGCCGCTCCATATCTTCCTCGCGAAAAATCTGTTGGATCGCGCGCTCCAGAAAAGCGCGTTCTTCCTGCTCATGCGCGCTTCGCCCCGGATAAAGCAAGCGGCAGACACTTTGCTGCGCAATCGCGCCGGGAAAGAAGCGCAGGCATTCGACGCTGTAAGCCGGATGCACCAGCAGGCTTTCGCCGAACATCAAGATGCCCTGTCCGGCGTTGTTCAGCAGATTCCCCAGCGCATTATTGCTCGCCTGCACGCGTTGAAACGATTCTTCGAGCATCGTCAGCATGCCATTGACGGCAACGGCCAGACGGGTCAACTCATCCTTGCCCTCTTCCGGCAGGCGCTTCCAGCAATCTTCCTGTCGCTTGATTTCCTCGACCTGACGCGTCAGCCTCAGCAGACGTCGCAGTACGGTTTGCTCGAGCAGCCACATAATCAGGGCGATCGAAGCCGCAGCGACAAGGAACATCCCGCCGAGAAAATATTGAAATGCCTGCTCGCCCTGGCGTGATACCTTGCGCGGCAGCTGCAGCTTGAGCAAAAGTTCGCCGCGCTGCGCCAGCGCCGCGACCGCAATCTGTCCCTCCAGGCAATCCGCTTCTTCGCGCAGCGAAAAGCGTTCTTCCCCTTCTGACGGCGGCGTCGCCGCCTCGTTCATCGCCAAAGAGACCGGCGCCTGCAACTGACGGGAAAAATCCTCCAGCAACGCGCCCTGCAGATAGCGGCCGACCACCAGCATCCCGGCCGCCTCTCCCTGTCCGTCGGAACGGGTAATCGGATGATAGCCAATCAAAAGAGGCCCCTTAGGCAGTAAGACCACGCCCGAGCCGCCGCCCTGCGGCAAAGGAGCGCCATCCGCCGAACGCAGTTTGCCGATCAGTTCGTCCGGCAGCGCTATTTCGCGGCGCTCTGCGGCGGCAAAAGACTTGCCGTAAACTAAACGCCCCTCGTTGTCGAGCATCAGCCAGATATCGAGCCGATAAGCGGACGAGGTATCGCCGACGACGTCCCTGATGTATTTTTCATTCGGCGTCATGACAAACGAATAGCTCTCATCCCATTTTCCATTATCAAGCGCAACGCCGGCCAGATCCTCCAGACGAGTCTCCAGGATCCGCAGCGCCCGCTCCATATCAGCGTGGGCATTCTCCCTTTCGAGCGCCTTAAAGCGTCCCAGGATCAATTCATGGGACAGCCCCGCCAGCAGCAAAAACAACCCGAGCATGATGCCGCCAAGAATGACGACTGTCTTGCGTCGCACCTTCATCCGCTTCACCGCCATACTAAAAGTATCTTACCCGTTCCACATCCGGCCATCGATCCCCTGCAGCGATTGGTATTTTTTTACATCCGCCTCTTTCTCAGCCGCCTACTCCGACACTTTGGCAAAGCGCGGCACGCGCACGCCATCGAGCGCGACCATTTCCAAAAACATCGCCTTCGGCCGAACCCACAAACCGCCTTCGCCGTACAGCGCCTGGTACACGACCAGTTCCTCCTGCGTCTCGCTGTGCCTGGCGACGCCGAGCACGCAATAGTCTTTTCCTTTATAATGCCGATACCGTCCTGTCTGCATATTTCCTCCCTCCACTGTGCGCGCTGCACAGCGCAAAGCGTCTCGATTTCGTCATCCTGCGCCGCACCGCGGCCGCTTTCCTCTGTTATAATAATAAAGAGAATGAACTGTGTTTTTTGAAAGGGGATATCGTCATGAACATCGAACATCAACGCATCATCAACCGCTTTCTCTCCTACACTCGATTCGACACGCAATCGGATAGTTCCTCCACCGCTTGTCCGAGTACGCCGGGTCAGCTCGTTCTGGCGCGCGCGCTGGCAGAAGAATTGACATCGCTTGGCTTACACGACGTCTGCCTCGACGCGAACGGCTATCTGACCGCCACGCTGCCGGCGAACGGCTGCCAGGAGGCGCCGACGGTCGGTTTTATCGCGCATCTCGACACCAGTCCCGACCTTTCCGGCAAAGACGTCAAGGCACGCATCGTCCGCTATGAAGGCGGCGACATCCGCCTGAACGAAGAGCTGGCGCTCGTACTGTCGCCGCAGGATTTTCCCGAACTAAAGCAGTACCTCGGCCAGGATTTGATCGTCACCGACGGTACGACGCTGCTCGGCGCGGACGACAAAGGCGGCATCGCCGCGATTGTCAGCGCAGTGGAGCATCTGCTCCAGCACCCTGAGCGCAAGCACGGCACGATTCGCCTTTGCTTTACGCCGGATGAGGAAATCGGACGCGGCGCGGATCGCTTCGACGTGACCTCTTTCGCCGCGGACTTCGCCTACACGGTCGACGGCGGCGAGCTCGGCAGCATCGAATACGAAAACTTCAATGCCGCCAACGCGACCGTAACGTTCCAGGGCCGCAACGTCCACCCCGGTTCCGCCAAGCATAAGATGCGCAACGCGTTGACGCTTGCCGCCGAACTGCAGGCGCTGCTGCCGGCCGGCGAACGTCCCGAATATACGGAAGGCTACGAGGGCTTTTACCACGTCAACCAGCTGAACGGTTCGGTCGAAGAAGCGACGCTCCAGCTCCTGATTCGCGATCATGACCGCGCGCGCTTTGAACAGCGCAAAGCGTTCCTGGCAAAAGCCGTCGCTTTACTCAACGAAAAGTACGGCGCCGACAGCGCGCTCCTGCGCTGCAAGGACGGCTACTACAATATGCGCGAAAAGATCGAGCCGGTCTTTTACGTTGTCGACCTGGCCTGCCAGGCCATGCAAAGTCTCGGCATCGAGACGCATACCACGCCGATTCGCGGCGGTACAGACGGCGCACGCCTCTCCTTCATGAATCTGCCCTGCCCCAACCTTTTCACCGGCGGCCACAACTTTCACGGCAAGCATGAATTCCTGCCGGTCGAGTCGCTGCTCAAAGCCAGCGCGACGGTCGCCGAAATCATCTGCCGCGCCGCGGCACTGAAAAAGTAAGCAACGAAAAAAGAAGCCCCGGCAATCGCTGGGGCTTCTTTTTATTCCTCTTTATCGCGCATGCAGAACACTTTATTGTTCTTGTCGCGGTGAAAATTGATGCAGGCGCAGCACTTGCCGTGGCGTTCACATTCCTTTTTCGGACAAATGCAGTTTTCTTCGTTGCAGCGTTCCATTCTCCGAATCCTCCTTCAGCAAAAAATCTTCTTATTTCAGCGTTTCCAAATCCGAAACCTTGATCTGGATCGGAGCCGGTTCCGGCGCGGTCAAACGGATGCTGACGCTGTGGTTCGCTTCGCTGGCGCCCCAGTCGGTCAGATAGTTCATTTCCTTCAGCGTCGTCCCGCCGCTTTGAAACGCAAGCGCCAGCTTCAGCTTATAGCCTTTCGGCACATCAAAGAGCAGCGTCTCGCCGGCTGACTGACTGGAAATATAAACGGTCTTGCCCAGGCCATAGACGCGAATGCTATCCATTGGGCGTCCCCAAAACGGGTATTTCCAAAAGTAATCCGGATTTTCAATCGTCAGCTGCACGCCGACTTGAACCATATCCGCTTGTCCGGCCTGCACCGGCGCGCTCGGCAGACAAACGCCCGCCAAAACCAATAACAACAGTCCTATTTTCCCAAATCTTTGCCACTGTTTCATGCTCAGACTTCCCCTCCTTCGTCACTCTCCAGGCGCGTTCAACTGCTATACCATTCTCGTTTCGCCAGACAATTCCTGCTTAGCGCGCCTTTTTCCCCGTTCACAGCAAGTCAATTAGCTTCTTGCGACTATAAAAAGCGTCAGTTTCACTTTCTTTTTTCCCCGCGAGGATAATTGCAGCCGCGCGCTTTTGCATGCTATACTGATGTCAGTGTAATCCCCATTTACTTGACCGCCTGTTCCCTCCCGAGCAGGCGGTCGCTCCCATTATAACGCAACCTTTCGCTGCCAGCGAAAGGTTTTTTTCTTCTCTGCGCCTCGTTTTTCTGCGCTTCAACTTTCGCGCGGCAAAGCGCGTCGGATCAGTTCCGCGCAAAGCCAGCACGACAGCAGCGCAGTCAGCGATACGCCGCTATATTTCAGCCAGACCGACAGCGTCCATTTTTGTACGGCATAGGTCAGCGCCAGAACGAAAAATTGGTGGACATAGTAGATGATGTAAGAATTCTTCGCCAGATTGCGCCAGAGCGGCCCCGCTCCGTTAGCGTATCTCCGAAATGCGGCCAGCAGCGCAAATGTCATCGTCAGGCAGAAGAACGCATGGACGATCCCGTGTCCCGCTTTCACAAGCGGCGGCAGCGGCGTCTCAAGCGTGAACGCGAGGCGATAGGCAAGAAAGATTGCCAAAGACAACGCGGCAAAAGGCAGCCAGGTTTTCAGCGTCGGCTGATAGCCTTTCGCCGTAAACCAGCGTTTTTTCCAGGCATAGACGCCGAGGCAGAAGTAGGCGAAACACAAGAAGACGCGGCTGGGCTGGAAGGAAAAGATGTAGAGTTTGTGAAACCAGGCGTCGGCCGGCATAAAGAGATTGCCGACCAGAAACCCGGCCGCCGTCACGAGCGCGAAGAGACTCAGCCCTTTTGCGCTTGGCCGCTGCGGCGACTTGGCAGGATAGAAGAATCTTGGTTTCAGATAAAAAGCGGCCGTCAGCGCCGCATAGAACCAGGCCAGCGCGCCTAAAAACCAATAATGCGCCTGATTATAGTCCGGCGAGAGAAAAAACTTTTCGCTCCAGTAAGGAATATAGGGCGGCGGCGTCGGGGTGCGGCTGAAATAGATCATATAGGTGATCAGCGGCGCAAACAGCATCACGCCGCAAAGCCAGGGCAGCACGATGCGCAGCCCCTTGCTGCGCCAAAAAGCGCTGCCGCCTTTGCGCAGCAGCGCCGGCAACGCGAAATAGCCGGCGGTAAGAAAAAGCACCGGCATGATGAACACGTCGACGAGCATGACGAACAGATCAAAGAACTTGCTGTTTTGCGTGTCAATAACATACCACCACTGCGGCGGCTTGTGCATAAAACTGATTGCGACGTGAAAGACAATGACCAGCAGGATGATCGCCGTACGTAAATTATCAAAAAAATATAGGCGTTCCCGCACCCGTTTCTTCGTTTCTCCTTTTGCTTCGCTAAGCGTTTGCTGCATCGAAACTCCTCCTTGCTGCTTCCTTTTCTTCGCCTAAAGAGCGGAATTATCTGCTAATTATAAAAGATTCCCTTTGCGCGCCGCCAATCCCTGCCCCGCGCGCAAAAAAAGGCAAACGCCGCAGCTATAGCTGCGGCGTTTGCCTTTTTTAGAAGATATTGCCGATCATATAGTCCATGCTGACGCGGTAAATCGCGCACAGGCGTTTCAGGTTTTCCAGCGTGACTTCGCCGCCCTGTTCCCAGTTCGCAACCGCGCTGCGCTTGACGCCGACCATCTGCGCCAACTGTTCCTGGCTGTGGCCGTGCCGCGCGCGCATTTCCTTCAGCCGGTCGGCGAACGAGACCCGCTTGCCGCGCAGAAAGACGATGCTCTTGATCGCGCTTTCGATGATCAGCATCGTTCGCTCGATGTCGGCGCTTTTCTCGCAGTAAAACTGAATGTCCCATTCCTTCAGCGCATCCATCGGTTCCAACGTATTCGGCCCGCAACCGGTCAAAAGCAAAATATACAGGTTCTGATTAAATTCGCGGATCTTTTTCACGACCGCCTCGCCGTTGCTGTCCGTCAACAGATAATCGAGAATCAAAAGGTCGAACTCCTCCATGCGCAAACGTTCGAGCGCCTCGCCTTCATCGGTGAGTCCCACGGTTTCATAATCCGCCAGATGCGCCGCTAAAACACGCACCAGCGCCTTGTCGTCATCCAGAATCATGATTTTAAATTTTTTCTTCGCCATTTTCAACCCCGCTCCTCTGCTAACGGCAATTCTAAGGTAAACTGCGTCCCGTTCTTTGAAGTGGCAAACGAAATGCTGCCATGAAAACGGCCGCGGATGATAGAATACGTCGTATAGAGTCCGAGTCCGGTGCCGTGTTTCCCCTTGGTCGTAATCATCTCGCGAAACAGCTTGGCCGCGACTTCCGGACTGATGCCGCAGCCCTCATCCTCAACCCGGATCACCAGCCGGCTCCATTTGATCGCCATCAGCACCTTGACGGCGCCGCCTTTTCCTTTATACGCGTCGCCGGCATTGTTGACCAGCACCGTCAATGCCTGGATCAGATCATTTTCATGGCTGCGCAGGCGCACCCGATTCACTTCGGAATCCATCACTAAATCGAGACGGCATTTTTTTTGTTTCAGTTCGTGCTGCAGCAGGATGCCGACCCGTCTGGCCACGTCCGGCAAATCGATCTCGTAGTCGTACTGCGCCTTGGAAGGATTGACCACATAACCGTTGACCGTGTTGATGACGTCGGAAATATAACGCAGGCTTTCGTAAATTTCGCCAATCCAGCTCTCGATTTCCTTGACCAGCCCCAGATTTCCCGGGAAGCAGGCCAGCTGGCCGACGAGCTTTCGGATCAGCGAGAGACCGCCCGAGCTGCTCATCAGCGGCGTCTTCAGATTGTGCGCGATCCCGGCCATCAGATGGCCCAGGCTGACCGCTTTTTCACGCTGGATCATCGCTTCCTGCGACTCCCTGAGCTTTTCCGCCTGCGCTTCGAGCCGCTGGTTCTTTTCCGCCAGGCGGGCGTTCGACTCTTCCAGATCCTTCACGACCGCAGTGAGCAGATTGTTGAGCATCGTCACGACCATGTTCTTCTTGCCGTCGACGAAGTTATCGGCCGAAAAGCCGCTGACGTATTCGGGCGGCGCCTCGCGCGGCCGTTCGCAGATCCCGTGTTCCGACAGGCCCAGGATCGTCGTCGTGATATTCAAGAGGACGTTCTTCTTGCGCGGCGTCTGAAAATATTCGCCGTAGGTGAAAAAGCCCGCCATCGCGATGCCGCGAAACGCCTGCCACTCCTCGGCCACCCGCTGCTGCATGAACATGTAGCGCGCGGTGCAGGAATAGATGAAGATCGCCTCCAGTCTTTTGTCGGCCCAATCGTCAAACATCTCGTTCGAGCGGCGGATGATCTGCTCGGCGTTGCCGCAGGAAAAAGCGACTCTTGCCCCTTCCGGCACATTGCCGATAAAATACAGCGAGCCGTCGCGTTCTTCAGGCATCGCCAGCGGACAGCGCGCCACCATGTCGTCGAGCAGCAAGAGCGGAAACTCGGTCGCGCTGCCAGGCAGATAGCGCGCCACTTCCTGACCAAGATATTTTTCATAAACGGCCTGCGTCGGCTGGCCATCGAGCGTATAGACGCGATTCTTCTTCGCCTTGGTGACCGTCATCGTCTTGCCGATCGGCTGCCAGCCAAAATTCCGCTCCGTAATCACCTCAAGCGCCGCACCGCTCAGCGAGACGCCGGCCAGGCCGGTGTAGCTAAGCTCTTCATTGCAGCAGACAAAGGTATTGGTATAGAAACCGTTGTTGCCGGCGAAACCGCCGGCCACGACGAAATGCACGCCGGCTGCCGCCACGCCTTCGAGCATCTCGCTGCCGTTGATCGTCAGCGAATTGCCGAAGAGCAGCAGCACCTTGCTGTCGTCGCTCACCAAATGTTCGGCCAGAGCTTTGCCCAGCGCGAACGAGTCGTCGCCTTCCATTATTGCCGAGCGCAGCACGGTCTTTTCAAAAAGGCTGAAAGAAAGGAGGATGGAAGAAGATTCCGTCCTACAGTCAATAATTTCTCCGGCCGTCGTCGCAGCAAGGATATGCGCGTTCGGCAGCAAGCCTTTCAGTTCTTTGATCAGCGACGCGATCAGCGCGGCGTCATTGATGCCGCTGAAGATCTGCACCAGGCACTGTTCCCGGTTTTCCGCCATTTTGTTTTCCCGTACATACTCGCGCAGCGCATCCGCCGTTTGATAGAGCAAGTTCAATGTTCGCATCGTTCCGTTCTCCTATTGCCAGCAGCACGGCTGCAATATCTCGGCACATTATATAGCTTTTTATCATTTTTTGTCAATCCATGCAAGGCATTTGCAAATCATTTCGCGAATTTTCACTCGATTCCTGCTTTCATTATAATGTCCGCCCGAATAATAGAGAAGCCTTTCTTCTTTTCAGCGCTCCGTCGCCTTCTCTTGCCGCGCTTATCGCCCCGTGCGCGACGATTGTCTTGACTCTCTGCCGCAGATAGGTTACAGTATCAACTAATCCTCACCTTTTTCTCCTTTATTTGTTTACACTTTCACGTTATAGGCTAACTGTTGAACAGGAGGTAATGCATCCGTGCCCATTAAGATTCCGAATCACCTGCCGGCGGCCGCTACGCTGGAAAAAGAGAACGTCTTTGTCATGGAAGAAGGCCGCGCCTATGCGCAGGATATCCGTCCGTTGCGCATCTTACTGCTTAACCTGATGCCGACGAAGATCGCAACGGAAACCCAATTGCTCCGCCTGCTCAGCAATTCGCCGCTCCAGGTCGAAGTCGATTTTCTCTACACGGCGACCTATGCGCCGACCAACACGCCGCAGGAACATCTGGTCAAGTTTTATGAGACGTTCGCCGACGTCAGACATCGCAAATACGACGGCATGATCATCACCGGCGCGCCGGTCGAACAGATGCCGTTCGAGGACGTCGCCTACTGGGATGAACTGTGCCAGATCATGGCCTGGAGCAAAAAGAACGTCTATTCGACGCTCCATATCTGCTGGGGCGCACAGGCCGGACTGCATTACCACTACGGCATCCCCAAACACGCATTGCCGCAAAAGATGTTCGGCGTATTTGCGCACACGAAAAATTTCACCAAACAGGACAAGCTCTTTCGCGGCTTTGACGATGTCTTTTATGTGCCGCATTCGCGCCACACCGAAGTCCGGCGCTGCGACATCGAAAAGATTCCGCAGCTCGACATCTTATCCGAATCGGAAACGTCCGGCGTCTATGCGGTCGCCGATCTGAAGCAGCGCCGCTTCTTCATCACCGGCCACTCCGAATACGATCCGTTGACGTTGAAAGGCGAATACGACCGCGACGCGGCTCTCGGCCTGCCGATCGCCGTGCCGCAGAATTATTATCCAAACGACGACCCCAGCCAGACGCCGATGGTCCTCTGGCGCAGCAGCGCCAATCTGATGTTCGCCAACTGGCTGAACTATTATGTCTATCAGGAAACGCCCTACGATTTATCGGTCTGGGAAGGAAACGGCAGCGGTCCCTCCGGCTTGGACGGCGACGGCATTTAAAAGAAGGCAAAGACGCTCCCGCTTCGGAAGCGTCTTTTTTCTTTTCCATTTGTCCCGACTTTTAGGTCTTTCGTCTTATTTTATGGCAGGAGTTTTCACTTTTAACCCGAACTCTAAGTCAAGATTCTTTTAAACCGCGTCAACTCCTAAGGAGGGCGTCACTTTGTCATTCGAACGCTTATTGCGCAATTTTCTCGTCCTTTGCTTCTGCCTCTTTTTTTGTCTGCCGTCGGCCAAGGCCCAGCCGCCGCAAAGCGTGCAGACCTTTGAAATCCGGCAGGATACGAGCGGCGTCGCCGCCTGGCCTCAGATCGCCGCTGAGCCGTTTGCTCCTTTAACGCAAGATACGCTTTCGCTCGGCATTTCTGAGCGCGTATATTGGGTTCGCTTCCGTGTAAGCGAACCCCTCAGCGAGACGCGGCAGATCCTCCAGCTCGCCAACGGCAACATCGACCGCCTCGATGTCTATCTGCCCTCTAAGACACCCGGCCAATACCGTTATTTCGCGGTCGGCAACGACCGCCCCGCCGAAAACCGGGAAATTTCCTCCAGCACCTGGGCCTTTTATCTCTATCCGAGCAGCGACTACGTCTATTTGCGTCTTTCCAGCACTTCGGCGTTGCGTCTTCCTGTCTTCGTCTGGCAAGAGGCCGCCTTTTGGCAGAAGGTCAATCAGGATTACCTCATCTTCGGTCTTTTTTACGGCATCTTGCTGACGGCCGGTCTCTTTTATCTTTTCATTTATCGCGCGCTGCGCGATAAGACTCATCTCTATTACTGCTTCTATGTCGCCGGCATGTTCCTCTACCAGCTGCAGGTGCAGGGCCACGCCCGCCTCCTCTTTAACTATCCGTACCATGCCGGCAATTTTTTCTTTTGGCTCTTGCTCTCCGGTACTTTCATCGCCTCGCTTTTCTTTGCCGAAGCATTCCTGCGCCTGAACAGCAGCCACCGCCGCTGGAAAAACTGGCTGCGCTTTCTGGCCGGTCTGTCCGTACTGCAAGGCGCGTTCGGCGTCGCCGGCTGGAATATCGCCGCGAACCAGCTCGCGCACCTGCTCGGCCTCATCGGCCCGCTCAGCATGATCACGCTGGCGCTCTACCGTCTGCGTCAGGGCTTTCGCGCCGCGCGTTTCTACCTCGCCGCCTGGCTCATCTTATTTTGCGCCATCCTGATTTGGATTCTTTCGGCTTATCTGCCTTTGCCCGCTTTTTCCTCGATCATCCTCGTGCCCGCGACCGCGGCCGAGATCCTTTTGCTCGCGTTCGCGCTGGCCGACCGCCTGCGCCTGCTCCAGGAAAAGCAGCGTCTGCTGCAGGAACGCATGCGTCATTTCCAGCAGCTCAGCCTGACCGATGCGCTGACCGGCTTGCAGAACAAGCGCAGCTTCCAAAGCCATTTGCAAGAATGCATCTCCTTTGCGCACAAAAATGAGACGCCGCTCGCGCTTTTGATCCTCGATCTCGATAACTTCAAGCATTACAACGACACATACGGCCACTGGGAGGGTGATAGGGTCCTGGCAAGCCTCGGACAAAGCCTCGCCTTTCTCCTGCGCGACAGCGACAGCGCCTTTCGTTACGGCGGTGAAGAATTCATCGCGCTCTTGCCCGGCGCGACGCAGGAACAGGCGCTCTCGATCGCCGAACGAATCCGTCGCCAGTTTGCCGCGCAGTCGTTTCGCCCGAGCCCCGACATCGTCGTCAACGTCACGTTAAGCATCGGCATCGCCGCTTTGCAAAAAGGCGAAGGCGCCGCCGAATTCTTTAAGCGGACCGACGCTGCGCTCTATCAGGCGAAAAATTCCGGACGCAACCGCAGCATCTGCGCCTGAAACGACCGCCTGAATAAGAAAGACTCCGGTCCGGCAATCGCTTACCGGATCGGAGTCTTTCTCTTACAGCGTCAAGGCGCTCGGGCCAAGCACCCATTCTTTCACCAGTTTGGCCTTGCTCATCAGCGTAGTGAAGTTGAGCCGCGTATAGAAATGATAAAAAGGGCTTTTCGTCTTGAGGATCGGGATGCGATCGAGCGCATACGGATTGTCGCCGACCTTGACGCGGCCGAAATCGATCGTGAACGCCGCCTTGTAGCCCGCCTCGCGCACCAGTTTGCCGACCGTTTCATTATACGCGCCGGTCGGATAAGCGAAGTAATCGATCGGCACGTCGAGCTTCCACTGCATGCCCTCCTTCGATTTCGTCAATTGGAAGCGAATCTCGTCCTGCGACAGATCGTTGAGCGGCACATGGTTCAGCGTATGCGAGCCGAAGACGAAACCGGCCTTGCGCATCTCTTCCACCTGCTGCCAGTTCAGGTACCAATCGTTCGTTCCGACCGTATCGGTGACAAGAAAGATTGTCGCCGTCAGGCCGTATTTCTTTAAAATCGGATATGCATTATCGTAATTGTTCCGGTAACCGTCGTCAAAAGTGATCAGGATCGGCTTTGACGGCAGTTCCGCACCCTGTTCGAGATGCGCCAAAAGTTGCTTCGGCGTAATCGAATGATAGCCCTCTTGCGCCAGATAGGCCATCTGCCGGTCAAAATCGGCCACGCCCAGCATCAGCGGATTGTGTTCATGGTCTTCGATGCCATGATAATTCAAGACCGGGACCCCGCTGTAACGGTCGACCAGACTGCTGCCGAACAAAAGCAGGATTCCGAGGAGCAGCAAGCCGCCGCAAAGCAGCAGACCACGTTTCTTTTTTTTCTCAACCATACGATCGCCTTCCCATCTACCCATTCAATCTCGTGTTATGAAACAAAGACTATGCTACCAGATAGCTCTGCCAGCGTCAAGTTACGCCGCTTTTGGCGCAAAAGGAAAACGTCTGACGGACAAGCTTTCTGACCCGTCAGACGTTTTTTAGTTTACGCGCTGCAAGAGCGCGATGCCCCAGACCATCAGGCCGAGACCCAGCCAGCCGAAACGATTCAAGCGTTGGCCAAAGAGGACGAAATCCGTCGCCGCGGTAAGACAAAGACCCGCAGCCCCCCAAAGCGCATAGGCAACGCTCAGCTCAATCGTCTGCACCGCCTGTGCGAGACAGGCAAAGGCCGCCATGATGCAAGCCAATGCGAAAAAACCCAAACCTCTGCGGCGAAAGCCATCAGAATATTTTAAGACAATATTGGCCAGCACGTCTAACGAAACGGCCGAGGCCAAAAATACCAAATCCATGCGTCCCTCCTCCTTTCGGCGTTTCCCTGCGCCGCCCGAAATTCAGCAGGACAATGCCGCTCAAAATCGCCAGGCAAGCCAGCGCTTTTTCGCGTGGAAGCGTTTCGTCAAAAAGCAGATAACCGAGCAAAACGATCGTGATCAGGCCGACGCCTTCCCAGACCGCATAGGCCAGGCTCAAGGGCATGCCCTGTATCGCCTTCGCAAGAAAAAAATAAGCCGCGCCAACCATCGCAAACAAGAACAGATAATCAACGATGCCGGCATTCGCACCGGCGTACTTGAGGCTGAGCGTTCCGACGATTTCGGCCAGAATCGAAACAAACAGCATGAACCAATAAAACATAGGCACCTGCTCTGCAGCCGAACTGCCGCCGTCTGCGCCTGGCAAAACGCTGCGGCAATTTGTTTTTCCCGCCCGATAGGAGCGAAGATCCGGTGCAGACACTTTCTGTCTCTATTGTAGCGCAGTCTCCCTAGACGAAGCAAAACGCCCTATCGTCCCCTATCCTGCGGAGAAGCGATTAAAACAGCGCCGCTTCGCACCAGGTGCAAACTCCATTGACTTCCCTTGCCGTCCTCTGCTTTGCTCCGTCTTCCTGTTCTTTTTTGCATTTTTTCCCATTTTATTCCCAAAGTTGCGTCTTTACCGGACGAATCTTTTCTTCGTGTGAAGCAGGATTTTTTCCCTGCGCATAGAGAAATGGGTACCTACATTCATCTTAACGGACAAAGGCGCTTCGCACGCACTGGCGGCCGCCTGCCCGGAGGTCAGCCTGATCATCTCCGGGCATAAACACCAGAGGCTCGACCATGACAATCCGGTCCGTGACGCCAACCGCAACGTCGTTTATGAACATGCGTTGGTCAAAGACAAGCCGGTGCTGGAACCGAACGACTGGGGCAAATTCCTCGGCACGGCAGAGTTCGACGTCATTCGGCGAAACGGGCGCTGGCAGATCAGCGGCATCCGCACCGTGAACCGTTCGACAAAGGGCGTCGCCGAAGACGAGGAAATCGTCCGACCTGCCCCCTACCACAACGCGATCGTCACAAATCAGCATGGCATCCGCGATTACAATTATGATATGATTCAGGGAGTGGATTATACGTTCGCTCTCAGCCAAGCGGAGAGCCGGCGTCTTCAGGCGCTGACCTTCAACGGCGCGCCGGTTCGGCGACACGGATACGTTCACTCTGGCGCTGCACAATTACTGCTATAACGGCGACGGTTACATGGCCGCGATCGGCTTTGACGCGCCCCGCCGCCCGGACATCCTCTTCGATTCGCAGCAGAAGTTCGGCGACCAGGGACAGCTGCGCAATCTGATCATCGATTACATCAATGAACAGCAGACGCCGGCACCGGTCACCTGCGACAACTGGCATCTGACTACCGGTCAATATCCGTACGCATAGGAGGTCACGCATTTGCAACGGCTGCTTTTTTTCTTATTCTTCGCTCTCGTCCTGCTTTACGCCCCGTCGGCTCAGGCAGGCATGCCCAGCGCAAAAACGCCTCCGCTGCCGATGCAGCTGACGAATCTTCGCCTCGCGACGCCGCTTGACATCGCCAGCGGTGAAAATGCGCTGCAGCTGACGCTCGACGCCAACGGCCCGGTAAAAGTCAGCGCGACTTTGCCGCAGCCGACGCGTCTGCAGTTGACGATCAGCGGCAGCAGCGGGGCCAAACTGGCCAAGCGCCTGACCGCCGACGGAAAAATCGCCGGCGCGATCACGCTGACGACGCCGACCGCGTCGACGACCGTGCTGACGCTGCAACTCGTCAAAGGCATCACCGCCGCCGATTATCGCCTGACGAATCAAGCGCCGAACGCAGGAAAACCGGGACAGATCATCCTGACAGTCACCAAGCCGCTCTTGCCGCTGCCGCTCGTCTTTACGCCGGGCTTAAAGGGCAAGACGATCACGCTCGATCCCGGCCACGGCGGCAGCGATCCCGGCGCGGTCGGTTCCGGCAAGACGCTGGAAAAGAACGTGACGCTCGCAGTCACGCTGCAGGTCAAGAGCCTGCTCGAAAAAGGCGGCGCCAAGGTCATCCTGACGCGGCAAAGCGATAAGGACGTCTTCGCGGTCAACGCCAGCGGCCCCGATGAGCTCGGCGCACGCGCCGCGATCGGCAACCGCAGCTTATCCGACCTCTTCGTCGCTATTCATGCCGACTCGTTTTCCGATCCTTCGGTCGGCGGCACCGGCACCTTTTATTTTGAAAAATCGCCTTATGACCGCCTGCTGGCGCAGACGCTGCAAAACTCGACCGCAGCCGCAGCCGGCCTTGACGATCGAGGCATCGCAAGCGCCAACTTCTTCGTGCTGAAGCGGACGCGAATGCCCGCGGCGCTGATCGAACTCGGCTTTATCTCCAACCCAGGCGAAGAAAGGCAATTGAGCAACCCGGCCTTCCAACAGAAAGCAGCGCAGGGCATCGTCAACGGTTTGCAGAACTTTTTTTTGCAGGCCGCCAAATTGAACAAAAAACCGTAAAAAAAGTTGGCTGACAGTAGCGTCAGCCAACTTTTTTTGCTATTTTTCCAGCAGATCCCGTACCACGACGCCGGCGATCAACAGGCCGGATGTGGCGGGGACGAAGGAAATGCTGCCGGGCGTCTGACGTTTCGTCAGGCAATGGCGGTCGGAACCTTCCGGGCAGACGCATTGTCCGTCGCAATTGGCATCCGGCCCCTTGGGCTTCAGCGGGATCTCTTCGGAATAGACCACCTTCAGCGCCTTGACGCCGCGCGCGCGCAGTTCCTTGCGCATCACCTTGGCCAGCGGACAGGTCTTCGTCTTATACAGATCGGCGACGCGCAGCTGGCCGGGATCGAGCTTATTGCCCGCACCCATCGCGCTGATCACCGGAATGCCTTTTTCCTCGGCCTGCATGATGATGTCGATCTTGGCAGTCACCGTATCGATCGCATCGACGATGTAGTCGTAGTCGGAGCGGATCAGCGCATCGCCCTGCCCGGGCAGATAGAAAGTCTGATGCGTTTCTACGACCGCCTGCGGATTGATCGCAAGGATCCGTTCCTTCATCGCTGCCACTTTCGCCTGACCGACCGTGGCCCGCGTCGCGTGAAGCTGCCGGTTCAGATTGGTCAGACAGATCAGGTCGTCGTCGATCAGCACCAGATGTCCGACGCCGGCCCTGGCCAACGCTTCGACGACAAAACTGCCGACGCCGCCGACGCCGAACACCGCGACCGTACTTTCCGCCAGACGTTTTAACCCCGCTTCGCCGATCAGCAGTTCGGTACGGGAAAATGCATGCAACATAGAAAACTCCTCCATGAATGTAGTAAAGCGCATTCATTATCACAGGATACGCGCGCCTTGTCAATCAAAATCCCGCGTCGTTTCCTTTTCCTGCTGAAAAGGCGTCTTCAGACCAGACGGCGCCGTCTTCTTTCCTCCTGCAGGATAAAGTCCTTGAACTGGCTGACCGCAGGTGAAATATAGCGCCCCGGTTGCCACGCCAGGCCGATCGTGCGGAAAGAAACCGGTTCGACAATCGGCAGAAAGACGATTTTCATCTGCTCAAGACCATGGATATGCGGGATCATCGCAACGCCGAGCCCCGCTTCGACCAGACCGGCGACCGTCATGATCTCTTCGCCTTCAAACTTGATTTCCGGAGCGATGTTCGCGCTGCGCAGCAGTGCGTCGCTCAAGATCCGCAGACCGTAATGTTCCTTGAAAGTAATCAGCGGCTCTTCGGCGATCTCGCACAGCGCGATGCTGGCGCACTTCGCCAGGGGATGCGCAGCCGGTACGGCGATGAACAATTCCTCTTTAAAGAGCGCGGTCCATTCAACGCCTTCCTCTTCGACCGCCGCGCAAAGGCACAGGTCGATCTCACCGCCGAGCAGCTGTTTGACCAGCGCCGCGGTGCCGTTTTGATAAAGTTTGAAGCGCACCTTGGGATGCAGTTTGCGAAAGCGTCCGACCAGACTGGGCACGAAGTTCGTCCCCAGCGAATGCAAAAAGGCCAGCGCGACCGTTCCCTGTTCCGGGTCGATGTACTCGCGCACCGCTTCCTGCCCCTGCTCGATCTCAAGCATCGCCCGCTCGACATGCTGTAGAAACATTCTGCCGCAGACGCTCAGCCGGATCCGTTTGCCGCCGCGTTCAAAGAGGGCAAAGCCCAGCTCTTCTTCCAGTTTGGCCATCGAGCGGCTCAGCGCCGGTTGAGAGACGGACAGCTCGAGCGCGGCCTGTGTGATGTTCTCTAGCCGGGCGACCGTCTTGAATTGTTGAAACTGACTCCACTGCATTCGCTCACCGCCTTTATATAATCATAACGCATCATTTCAATGTAAACAATGCATTGGACGCATGAACCATTCCCGCTTATGATAGAAGAGAACAAACACTCGCCGTGAAAGGACCGTGTTTCTTATGCAAGCTTACATTCTCAAAAACAGCCGCGTTTATTACCGGGCGATTGCCGCGCTCTTCGCCGGCAGCCTAGTCAGCTTCGCCGTGCTCTACTGCACGCAGCCGCTCTTGCCGGTCTTCTCGCGCGAATTTCAATTGTCGCCGTCTTGGGCCAGCTTATCCGTGTCGCTGCCGACCGGCGCAATGGCGTTTTCGATGCTGCTCGTGGCGGCGCTGTCCGATCGGATCGGACGCAAACGCACGATGGCGATTGCGCTTGGCGGCGCGTCGCTTCTGACGCTGGCCAGCGCCTTTGTCAGCGACTTCAACCATCTCCTATTCTTCCGGGCGCTGCAGGGCGTGCTGCTGGCCGGTTTTCCCTCGATCGCGATGGCCTATGTCAACGAAGAATTCGATCCCGGCATCACCGGCCTCGTGATGGGCATTTACGTCAGCGGCACTTCGATCGGCGGACTGGCCGGACGTCTGACGGTCAGCGCGATTACCGATCATTTTTCCTGGCAGCTGGCGCTCGGCTCGCTCGGTCTTTTGACGCTCCTGGCCAGTCTCGGTTTTTGGCTGGCGCTGCCGGACTCGCAGCGCTTCCAGGCATCGCCGAAACCGCCGCATCAACTGGCGCTCGCACTGCTGCGCCTCTTGCAGAACCGGATCCTGCTTTCGCTGTATGCAATCGGCTTCGCAATCATGGGCAGCTTTGTCACGCTATACAATTACATCGGCTACCCGCTCCTGGCCCCGCCTTATAATCTGAGCCAGACCGCGATCGGCGCTCTCTTCTTCCTCTATCTGGTCGGTACGTTCAGCTCCACTTATATGGGACGCCAGGCCGATCAGTTCGGACATTCGCGCATCCTTTGTCGTTCGCTTTCGATCATGCTGGCCGGCGCGCTGGGCACGCTCCTGACGCCGCTCGTTTTGAAACTGGCCGGGCTGGCCGTTTTCACATTCGGCTTCTTCGCCAGCCATTCGGTGGTCAGCAGCTGGATCGGCAAATGCGCCGCACAGGACAAGGCGCAGGCTTCGTCGCTCTATTTGCTCTTTTACTATCTCGGCGCCAGCGTGATCGGCGCGGCCGGCGGCTTTTTCCTTCACCGCTGGAACTGGCCCGGCGTGATCTTCCTGGCTGCCTTCGTGCTCAGCCTCGCCTTTGCGGTCAGCTTTTGCCTGCTGCGCCAGGAGAAAAGCTTAGCACTGCGCCCGGCTTCCCCGTTGCCATCGCAGCGCTAAGCGGCCTGCGCGAAAGAAAGCCGCCTCGCCGGATGATTTTTTGCGCGAGACATAAAAAGAGTGTGCGTCACCATGAACGCACACTCTTTTCTTATGCCGCTTGCAAACGTCTTGCGGCGGCTTCGCTGCGCAGCTCGATGAAGCGATCGTCGCCGCTGAAGTTGATGACTTTAAGCGCCTTGATCTTTTCCACCAATATATCGCGCAGCGGTATGTTGCTGTCTTTTAGATTCTTGCCTTCTTTAAACATGCGGTAGCCGTCGCCGCCGAGCGCCATGAAGTCATTTGTCGCGACGCGGTAGCTGCGTTTCTTGTCGAGCGCCTGTCCGTCAAGCGTCGTCACCGCGACGATCCGTTCCCCAGGCGGCAGGCTGGCGTCGTATTGCACCTTGAGTCCGGCATACTGCAGCATGCCGATCTTGGCGTTATAAATGCCGTACTGCAAGACCTGCATGACCTGCTCGCCGGTCAGATCGACCGTGAAGAGCGTATTGTCGAACGGCATGATCTCATAGAGATTGCCCATCTTAATCGGCCCGGCCGGAATGCTGGTCCGTATGCCGCCGCCGTTTTGAAAGGCGATATCCGCATTGGCCGCTTCGCGCATTACGTCGCTGCTCCACTGTCCGAGGAGCGAGACGTTCTGTTCGCTGCGCTCATGATGCAATTCGCGCAGCGCCTGCCCGAGCACCACCTGCTTGACCGGTGCGACCTCGGCCTCGGTTTTCGCCACGATCGCGGCCACCGCCGGATCGGGCGTCAGTTCAGCCGGATTCAGCGCAGTGACTTTGGCGACGCTTACGGTCACCTGTTTGCTCTTTTTGTCATAGGTCAGGTCGATCTCGCCTACCGCGCGGCCGAAATAATACGCCTGTACGATCGGTGCCTCGCCGACCTTGCCAAAGACCGTCTGATGCGTATGCCCGGAGACGATCGCGTTCAGGCTCGGCACGCCCGCCGCCAAGCGTGCGGCATCGTCGCTGATCAGACGGCTCTCCTTATCCTGATAGCTGCCGAGATGGGAGACGACAACGACCAGCTCCGCCCCCTTCGCCTTGACTTTGGGCAGCAGCGCCTTCACGCACTCGACCGGATCGGCGAACTGATACGCGCCGACCGCTTTCGGATTCGTCATATAGGCGGTCTGCGGCGTCGCAAGACCGATGACCGCGATGCGAACGCCCTTGCGTTCGAAGATCCGATAGTCTTTGGCGAACGGCGGCGCTTGCGCACTCTCTTTAAGAAGGATATTCGCGCCAAGATAGGGGAATTTCGCCTGCGCGATCCGCTGTTCCAGGCGATCCAGACCCCAGTCGAATTCGTGATTGCCGAAAGCCGTCGCATCAAACGCAACCTCGTTCATGAATTCGACGACCGGCTTGCCGTAAAGCAGATTCGACTCCACGCTGCCCTGGAACATATCGCCGCCGCTCAGCAGCAGCGTCCCGTCCGGATTCTTCGCGCGCAGCGCTTTCAGATAAGCGGCCAGTTTTGCCGCGCCGGGATTTTTGCCGTTTTCAATCAATGCGCCGTGAAAATCATTGACGCTCACGATTTGCAGTTCGACTCGGTCGCCGTTTTCCTCCGCCGCCGCGGCCGTCGTCCAAAACGTCAGACAGGCGACGGCCAGGCAGAGCGCCAGCAGCGCGTTCTTCAGTTTTTGCATAGCTCAGCCCCCCATTTTTTGCTTTCTCGCGTACATTCTTCTTTATTTTTCGCCGCCTGCCAGCTATTTCCTGCCCTTTCTTCCAGTAAAAGTTGACAAAACATTGCTACAATTCAGCCTTTTTCTTTCAAGGCATGAAACCTTCTTTCACGAATTGTTAGCCTGTAGCTTATTTTGAACAGGGAGTGTGTTCAACATGGAAAAAAATCTCAGCAAGACAGGCGTCAATCTCGACGAACTCAAAATCGAAGACGTGATCGACCTCGACTTTCTGCAGCAGTTTCAAAACACATTTGCAGAAAGCCTTGGCATCACCAGCATTGCGGTCGATATCGACGGCACGCCGGTCACGTCGCCCAGCAACTTTACCCGCTTCTGTATGGATTTTACCCGTCAGTCGCCAGTAGGCTGCAAACGCTGCATGGAAGGCGACCGCAAAGGCGGCGAAGAATCGGCGCGCACCGGAAAACCGGCGATTTACGAATGTCATGCCGGATTGATCGACTTCGCCAGTCCGATCATGCTGGAGGGTCGCCAGATCGGCTCCATGCTGGGCGGGCAGGTGCTGACCGAACCGCCGGTCGAAGAAAAGTATCGCAAAATCGCGTTGGAAATCGGCGTCGATCCCGATGAATATGTCGCCGCAGTACGGGAAATCCCGATCATGCCGCGCAAGAACATCGAATCGGCCGCTCTGCTGCTCTATCTGGTCGCCAATACCATCTCAAAAGCCGGCGCGTACAAATACCGCCTCCGCCATATGGCGCAAATGATCAACGATAATCTGACCAACATCTCCGCGACGATTGAAGAACTGGCCGCCTCCGCAACCGACGTGAACACCAACCAGGGACTCTTGAATGCGGAAATTAAAAACGTAAATATCGTCTCGGCGCAGATCAACGACGTCATCGAGTTCATCAAGGAAATCGCCGACGAAACGCGTCTGCTCGGTCTGAATGCCGCGATCGAGGCCGCGCGCGCCGGCGAAGCCGGAGCCGGTTTCGGCGTCGTAGCGCAGGAAATTCGCAAGCTCTCCGGAGATTCAAAGGAAACGATCGGCAAGATTCGCGAGTTCACCAACATCATCACGCAGTCCGTCAACAAGACGGTCAGCATGGGCGAATCCACCTCAATCATCATCAATCAGCAGGCGTCGGCGATTGACCAGGTCGCGCACAACATCGTCGAACTGACGGAAATATCCGAGCAACTCTATAAACTCACGCAACAAAATTAATCCAAGCGCAGCTTGAAACTGGAAGGAGCGAGTACTTTGGCACGCATCCAACTGCTTGTTTTTGAAGTCGGCAACCGAGAATTTGCGATCGACGCAGAATCGGCAAACGGCATTCTCCGCGCAAAAAAATTCACCATTCAAAAATTGCCCGGCGTCGATCAGCGCATCGACGGCATGATCAATTTGCGCGGCAAAATCATTTATCTCTTCAACCTCTGCAGCAAGCTCGACATCCCGCACCGCGAGATCAGTCCGGAAAGCAAGATCGTCTTGGTCCAGGTGGCCGAAGGCAGCGTCGGCTTCATCGTCGACGAGGTCAACGACATCGTCCGCTTCGACACCGATGAAATCGAACCGGCCCCCTTTTTCGTTTCCGCCAAGGATGCCCAATACATCAGCGGCGTCGGCAAGATCGACGAACGTCTGTTGGTCATCCTCAAATTGGATCATTTGCTTTCGGTCGAAGAACTGGAGTCGCTTCCCGAATCCGTATGAACCGCCCCGCAAAAGCCGGACGCAGAGCAAACGCCTGCGCCCGGCTTTCCCTTTTTCGCCGCAGCACAGGATTTTAGCCTGCCGCGCCGAATGAAGCAGGTATGAAGTCTTTTCACGATACGAAGGAGGTTTCCCGATGTCGATCCGCACCGACCGTCTGCGTCAATTCTTAGCCGGCCTCGCCTGCGACGCCGTACTTGTCAGCAAAAAAGAAAACGTCCGCTATTATTCTGGCTTCAGCGGCAGCAGCGCCCAGCTTTTGATCACGCCCGATCAGGCCTGGCTGCTGACCGATTTTCGTTATGTTGAGCAGGCCGCGCAGCAGGCGCCGGATTTTTCAGTCCTGCGCTATAGCGGTTCCGCTTATCCGGTCATGGCCGAAACACTCGCGGCCGCCTATCCCGGCAAGAAGCTGACGATCGCCTTCGAAGGCGACTTTGTCGTTTACGACACATTGCAAGCCTTGAAGACGGCATTGCCGGAACCGGCCTGGCAAAGCTGCAACCTGGAGACGCTGCGCATGCAAAAAGACGCCGAAGAACTGCGCCTCATCCATCAGGCGATGGAAATCAGCCAGCAGGCTTTTGCGCAGATTCTGCCGCTGATCAAACCCGGCGCAAGAGAATGCGACATCGCGCTGGAACTCGAGTTTGCGATGCGCCGTCGCGGCGCAGAAGGCAAGGCGTTCGATTTCATCGTCGCCTCCGGAGCGCGCGGCGCGCTGCCGCACGGCGTGGCCAGCGAAAAGGAACTGTGCGAAGGCGAATTGGTGACATTGGACTTTGGCGCGGTCTATAAGGGCTATCATTCCGATATGACGCGCACGCTCTGCCTCGGCACGGCGAGCGAGAAGCAGCGCGAAATCTACCATCTCGTCCTCAAGGCGCAGGAAGTCGGCTGCGCCGCGATCCAACCCGGCATCACCGGCAAAGATGTCGATGCCGCGGCACGCCAGATCATCATCAGCGGCGGGTACGGCGAACAGTTCGGTCATGGCCTCGGACACGGTCTTGGGCTGATGATTCACGAAGAACCGCGTCTCAGTCCGGTCGGCGATCGGGTGCTGACAATCGGAACGCCGGTCACCGTAGAACCGGGCATCTATCTGCCCGGCTGGGGCGGCGTCCGGATCGAAGACACCGTGGTCGTCTCGGCGGACGGCTGCGTCAACCTGACCGCCGGAACCAGCAAAGAGCTGCTGGAAATCCGCTGATTTTTTTCAAACGCCGGACGTCGCGTTCGCTAAAGTACGGTTGCAATTTTACGCCGCCTGCTTTATGATTAAGACAACTGCATATGGGCAAGGGGAGCCGGTATCGCCGGCTGAGAAATGCACCGCTAAGCGCATGACCCTTATACCTGATCTGGATTATGCCAGCGTAGGAATTGCCAGCCGACTCACAAGCCGTCAGCGCATCTTTCTCTGGATGCGCTGTTTTTATTTTATGCCACGCATGAAGGAGGACTTTTGCATGAATCTAACGCAGCAGCTGGCCGAAGCGCTCGGCCGCGTCCGGGTGCAAAACCCGTTGATCCACCAGCTGACGAACTTCGTCACCGCCAACGACTGCGCCAATGTCACACTGGCGCTCGGCGCGTCGCCGGTCATGGCCGACGATCCGGGCGAAGCGGCGGAAATGAGCAGCGCCGCCGACGCACTGGTCCTCAATATCGGCACGCTCGATCACAGCCGTCTGCCCTCGATGCTCTTGGCCGGTCAGGCGGCGGCAGCGAAAGGCATTCCGATCATTTTCGACCCGGTCGGCGTCGGCGCGACCGCGCTGCGCAACGCCGCGGCGCAGGAGATCGTACGCCGCCTGCCGCTTAGCGTGATCCGCGGCAACCGTTCCGAAATCAAGCAGCTGGCCGGCTTTGCCTCTGTCATCAAAGGCGTCGATGCACAAGAAGAAGCGACGCCGGATCTTCCGGCGATCGCACGCGACTTGGCGCAGCGCCTCGGCTGCGTGATTTGCGTCACCGGCAGCCAGGATCTCGTCGTCGACAAGCACCGCCTCTGTCTGATCAGCAACGGACATCCTTTTCTCTCGCGCATCACAGGCAGCGGCTGCATGGCAAGCGCTTTGATCGCCTCTTGCTGCGCGGTCTGCGGCGATCCGTTCCTCGGCGCTATCGCCGGACTCACCGTCATGGGCGTGGCGGGCGAAACGGCGCAAGCCGCGCTGCGCGACGGCGAAGGACTCGGCACGTTTCGTCTGCGTCTCTTCGACGCCATTTCCACTTTGCCGTCCGAAACGTTCGCCGCAAAGGCGCGTCTCACAACAAGCATAAAGGAGGCTCCCTCATGCCGTTACGCCAACTGACCTTCAGCGCGTTATTCGTCGCCATCGCGGTCTTTTCCGCTCATATCGTCTATATCCCGGTCGGCATCGCCAAATGCTTTCCGATCCAGCATGCGATCAATGTTCTGCTGGCCGTGCTGCTCGGCACCCGCTATGCGGTCAGCGCCGCCTTTACCACCTCACTGCTGCGCAATCTGCTCGGCACAGGCTCCTTGCTCGCGTTCCCCGGCAGCATGATCGGCGCAGCCTGCGCCGGTTTCTTGTACCAAAAAACCGGGCGCATCTGGGGCGCGATCCTCGGCGAAATCATCGGTACCGGACTGATCGGCGGCTTGTTGGCCTTTCCGATCGCCAAATTCCTGCTTGGCTCGCAGGTCGGCGCTTTTTTCTTCATCATTCCGTTTCTGATCAGCACCACCGGCGGCAGCCTGCTCGCCTATCTGCTCTGTCAAACGCCGCTCGCCTCGTTCTGTCGCGAGCGATTGGGGCAATGACTGGCGGCTAGTGGCTAGTGGCTAGTGGCTTTTAATTTCATCTGCGCTGCGCCCCCAGATGCCAAGCCGGTTTCATTTTCCGCTTACTTCCTGTAGAATAAGAGTATCAATAAACATTGCAGGAGGACTCTGCGTTGGATATACGAAACCTTGCCTATTTCATCGAAGTCGCCCGGCAGAAAAATTTCAGCAAGGCGGCGGAAACCTTGCATGTCTCGCAGCCGTCGATCAGCAAGGCGGTCAAGGATTTGGAAAACAGGCTGAACGTCACTCTTTTTTACCGCAGCACCAAATACGTCGAGTTGACCGATGCCGGCGAAACGATTCTCGAGCAGGCGCAGCAGATCGTCTCCTCGTTTCAAAATCTCACGGCTCAGCTGGACGGGCTCACGCAGATTCGAACCGGCACGATCCATATCGGCTTTCCGCCGATTACTGCGGTAACGAGTTTCTCGCATCTGTTGAGCGCATTTCGCCGCGCTTATCCGCAGATTCAGATCCACCTCTATGAATCCGGGCCGAAAAAAGTCGAGGCTTCCGTTCAGGACGGCCTCTTGGATCTCGGTCTTTTCACGCCGGACGACGCCAGCGATGAATATGACCGCATCTGGTTCGAACAGGATCCGCTCGATGTCATCCTTCACCCCGGGCATCCGTTGACCTCGCGTTCGCAGCTCGTCCTTCAGGATCTGGCGAAAGAACAGTTCATCCTCTTCAGCAGCGAATACAAACTGCATGATATGATCATCGACTGTTGCAGGAAAGCCGGCTTCTCGCCGTCCATCGCGCTCGAGACCGCACAGCGCGAGCTGATGACGCAGATGGTGGCCGCCAACATGGGCATTGCGCTCTTGCCGCATAAAATCTGCGAAGCGCTTGATCCGGCGCAGATCGCCTCACGACCGCTCAGCGACCCGACCATCTGCCTGCGTCTGGCGCTGGTCTGGAAAAAACGCCGTTACCTGTCGCACGCGGCGCGTGAGCTGCTTACCTTCGCGCAAACCTTTCAGCATAAATGAGAAAAGACGGCCACGCGGGCCGTCTTTTTTTTATTCAGTTATTCCATATTTGAATATACACAATTCTTTTTTTGTATTTCTCTTATAATTAAACCTGCGCTACAATAAGACCATAGCAAGAGAAAACAGATGAATGCTAGCACACCTTTCCCGAACCGGAAAGAGACGATAAAAATTTGAAAGGAGGCTTCATTATGATGACCGCATCACTGCGCAGCTTGGAACGCAAAGTAGCTGCCAAAACCGTCAAAACGAGCCCCAAAGTCGAAATGAAAGCCAGCAAAGGCGCTGCCGCCCAAGTTTGGCCGGAACTCAAGGCTTGGCCTGACATCACCCGGCAACAAGGTTTCTGGGATACCGCAGTTCTCTCCTAATTGATGGAACGATCGACGACTGGCGCAACACAGCTTGCGCCAGTCCTCCTTTTTCACTTACTTTTTACTCGTATACACGGAAAGAGAGTGTCTTTATGAAAATCCTAACGATCATGTTTCAAGTCGGCGTGCTCTTCGCGTTCGCGCAGTTGGGCTCCGTCATCGCAAACGCACTTCATCTGCCGTTGCCCGGCAGCATCGTCGGCATCTGCCTCGTCTTTTTTCTGCTCCAGGCCGGAATCTTGCGCCTGGAATGGTTGGAAAGCGGCGCCGATTGTCTGATTGCCGAGCTAATGCTGTTTTTTATTCCCTCCGCGGTCGGCGTCGTCCAGTACCAGCAGATGATGCTGGTCAGCGGCCTGCGTTTTGAACTCGTCATCCTCTTGAGCACCCTAACTGTGATGATCTGCACCGGCGTGTTGGCCGAAACGATCCATCGCCTCGGAGCGCCGAAGGAGAAGAGAGTATGAGCATACTCAGCCTTTTTTTAACGTTGCTGATCTACGCAGCCGCCAAAGCAGGCTATCGGCGCTGGTCCTACGCGATCTTCTCGCCGCTGGTCATTTGCCCGCTGCTGCTCATCAGCTTGCTGCTCTTGAACCACATCCCCTATGCTTTTTATCAAAGCGGCACCGATTCGTTGACGCAGATGCTGCAACCGGCCACCGTCGCGTTTGCGGTTCCGTTATACAAATACCGCCATCTGATCAAAGAATATGCCGGCGAACTTGTAGCCGGCGTGCTCGGCGGTTCCGTAGTCGCGATTTTGAGCTCGCTGATCTACGCTAAGTGGCTGCATATCGACAACCTTGAACTCTTGGGCAGCCTAGCGCCGCGTTCGATCACAACGCCGATGGCAATGAACGCCTCGCAATCGGTCGGCGGCGTTCCGGCGATGACCGCGGTCTTCGTGATTCTGACCGGCCTGACCGGCATCCTCGTCGCGCCGCTCTTGCTGCGCGTCCTGCCGCTTAAGAACCGGATCAGTCAGGGCATGCTGCTCGGCATGGGCGCTCACGCCGCCGGAACGGCCAAGGCTTATGAACTCGGCAACCAGCACGGCGCGATCGCCAGTCTGACGATGATTTTCGCCGGCGTAGCCACGTTGCTGCTTGCGCCGTTTGTCGTCCCCGCCTTCATGCACTTTTTGGCCTTCTCATTTTAACGCGAAGCGTTTTGTCATAAATGCTATCCTGCGCCGGCTTTTTTTCGTCAGCTATGCATACAGGACTTACGCAGAAATGTGCGAACTAGAAAGATAGAGACATAGCTCTCTTATCCTTTCTTTCGCCCCTTTGCTGCTGCCATGGCAAAGGGGCCTCTTTTTATCCGTTTGGCAAAATCTTGATAACTTCTTGTTATCCTTAGTTCCCAATTGTGTTATGCTATTATACATATTCTGTTATCTTACCGGAAAGGAGGCTTCCTCTCATGCAAAAAATAGAATGCAAGGCCTATGCGCTGATGTTTTGTTTTGTCATTGCCTTAGCGGTCACGCAAGCCATCTAAAGCCATTTACTTTTCTCGCTTCGCGTAGATCATCCGTCAGAGACTTTCTCTGCTTTCATACGAACAAGCCTATCTTCTTCCCTTATCGGATAGGCTTGTTTTTTTATATCCGCGCCACTCTGCTGCGCAGACAAAAAACCGCCGGGTGACTAAGCCAGTCATCCGGCGGTTCTTACTTGCTAACTTGGATCAACGATCTGAAACTTACAACCTCTTACGGGTCAAGCCACTCCAACCGTTGATAAAAACCTTCACTCGAGCCTACACTGGAACAATACAGGCAGACTCTGTCTCGCAACGATACATTGCGCTGTTCAGTGTGTGTCGTTCGACACACTGTGATCTCTTAGCTATTCAATTGTGATCCCATGGTTCGGTTTTCCCAGCATAACCAACTCCTCATCCATTGGGATTGTTCGGCGTCGTTATTCTCTGTCGATGGAATCACCTCTTTCTGCGCATTCTGCGATGAATTTCTTCTTCTTCATTCCTTCTGTGCTTGTCTTTATTATAACCGATTTTCTCTTAAACTTCAACTGAATATTCAAAAAACTATTTCTGATTTTTACCCGCGCCCGTTTCTTTCTGCTCCGCTTCGGCGCGATTTGACAGAGGAAAACCGCCTTGCGGCGGTTTTTACCCCTCTATTTATGAGTGCAATAAAAGTTCATGATAACGCGTCTGCAGGCCAAGAAATTCTTCGGGGTCCTGTTCCGCCAGTTCCAGCCATAAGGCGCTGAATTCGCAGCTGCCCGGAGCGAAGCAAAGGCAACGCCCATACGGATGCTCGATGCTGTGCAGCCAACGGACGAATCCATCGGCCAGTTCTGTGCTGAAATGATATAAACCATACACGATTCCAATGCGTGCTTGCAGCGAAACTTGTTCTCCCACCATGTTCACCTCCCTTCGCGTCGGTGTACCGGTTGAAATAACGCTCTTACTGCAAGTATCGCCGTATTTCGACAACAGCGCTATACCCCTGACGGGATAAAATTCCCGCCAGGACGTGCGCTGCGTTTATCCTTCTTTGCTATTGGCTCACTCGACTCCAGTTTTCATTGATGATCCGGGCCATGATCTTCTTCGCTTCGACGCCGGGATGCAGACCATCGAGCGCATATTCTTCCGGCAGCCAGCCTTTTTCATCGCTGAGACTCGGCGCGATGTCGATGCAATACGGCTGACTGAGGATAAAACGGTTTACCTTGTCGTATTCGCTGCGCCAGTTCGGCGCGGTCTTGCTCTCCGAGACCTGCGCGATCAGCGTCGGGTTCAGCGGCGGCAGCGTAAGAAAAATCGGCCGGATGCCCCAGTTCAAGCATTTTTGCCGCAATGCGGCGAGCTCACGGATCACCGTATCGGCGCTCACGCCGTCGCGCAAGCTGTTCGTGCCCGCGAGGATGATCAGATTCTGCGGATGATACGGCACGACATCGGCTTCGAATCGGTTCAGAATCTGGCGCGCCGTATCGCCGCTGCGCCCAAGGTTCAGCGCCGGAAAATCGAGATACGTCTGATAGCAATATTCACGATCCGCCGGAGAATACGACACATCGCCGCCGCCATGCGTGATGCTGTCGCCGAGCGTCGCCGCATAAACCGCCTGGCTCAAATCGACGCGAAACGGTTCGGCCGCGGAAAAACCGCCGACCGGCCCGCCCAGAGCGTCCAGACCGCGCACCCGCCAATAATAAACGCCGGGCCGGATGCGCGCCACATCGTCATAACAATCATAGCCTTCGACCCGCTTGCGCCAGATGCGATGCGAAGATGCACTAATGCCACCCTCTTCGTCCGCTTCCGGCGCTTGATCCAGCACTTCGACTTCGTAGGCATAGGCGCCGGGTACCGGAATCCAGGCATAGACCGGGTAAAGCGGCGTCGCCTGCCCCGCTGCGTTAAAATGCGCGGTCAGCGTCGGGCGCAAAGGCGCGCTCCTTCCATGCTGCAGCGCAATCTTCTGCGCCGCCGAGAAGACGCCGACTGCGCGTCCGTCGAGCGTCAGGCCGCGAACGCGCCAATAGATTTCCTGCCCCGGATAGTCCGACAGATCCGCCTGGCAGCCCAGCGTAAAAATGTCGCGCACCGCGCGCAGCCGATGCTTCGACGGCTCGGTCGCATTCGGATTTTCCGGCAGCTTCGTCAACAATTCGACTTCATAAGAAACCGCCCCCGGCACCAGGCTCCAGGATAAGAGCGGACGGTCGGTCGCCGTCTGCTGCGCAGCAACCGCCACCGGCTGCACGTTCTCTTGCACGGCCGGCGAAGCCGCCGCGGCCGTCTGATGGTCCCCGCCTATACTAAACAGCGCACACGCCGCAATTACGATCCATCGTTTCATATCTTCTTTCCTTTCCTCAATCCGTCGCTTCATTTTCGCCCAGCGGCCCAAGCAAGCTTACCGCTTCCGGCGACGGCAGTTCTTGCACATCGCGCAGCTTCCGCTCGATCGCGCGTGAACGCCTTGCGGCGCTGTCGATCGTATTGCTGGCTTCCTGCAGCTTTTTGCCGGTCTTGTCGAGCAGATCGCCGAATTTGCCGAACTCAGTCTTGACCGCGCCGAGCAGTCCCCACACTTCGGAGCTGCGTCGCTCAATCGCCAACGTCCGAAAGCCCATCTGCAGACTGTTCAACAGCGCGCCGAGCGTCGTCGGCCCGGCAATCACGACGCGCTGTTCTCGCATCAACTGCTCACACAGGCCGGGGCGGCGCAGCACTTCGGCATACAAGCCTTCGGTCGGTAAAAACAAAATCGCGAATTCCGTCGTCTGCGGCACGCTGATATATTTAGCCGCGATGTCCTTGGCCTCGCTTTTCACGCGCAGTTCGAGCGCCTTCGCCGCTTCTTCCGCCAGCACCGGATTGGCCGCCTCCTGCGCTTCGAGCAGACGCTGATAATCCTCTTGCGGAAACTTGGCGTCGATCGGCAGCCAGACGACGCTGCCCTCTTTATCACGGCCCGGCAGCTTAAGTGCAAATTCGACCCGCTCATTGCTGCCCGGCTTCGTTGCGACGTTCTGTTCATACTGCTCGGCAGTCAGCACCTGCTCCAAGAGGTTGCCAAGTTGGATCTCGCCCCAGATGCCGCGCGTCTTCACGTTGGTCAGCACCCGTTTCAGATCGCCGACGCCGGAGGCGAGCGTCTGCATCTCGCCTAGCCCCTTATGCACCTGTTCCAAACGGTCGCTGACCAGCTTGAAGCTTTCGCCCAGACGTTTTTCCAGCGTCTCATGCAGTTTTTCATCCACCGTCTTGCGCATCTCTTCCAGTTTCTTACCGTTGTCGTCTTGGATTTCCTTGAGTTTCTTTTCTACCGCCTGGCGCATCGTTTCCATGCGCTCTTCGTTGGCGGCGCGCAGCGCCTGCAGCTGCTTTACCAGCGTTTCATTATGCGTTGCCTGCAGCTGCCCATGCCCGGCCATCTGTCGCGCCATCGAATCGGCGGCGTCTTTCAGGCCTTTGGCCACTTCCGCGCGCAGCTCTTTGGCGCTGAGAGCGGCTTCCTGCCGGTTTTTTCCCGCTTCGGCGGCGAAATTCCGCTCCAGCCTTTCCAGTGCGCTCTCCAGTACGGCCCATTTCGCCGCCGCATCGCTTTGCCCGCGCCCCGAAACTTTGCTCAGCAAAATCACTAAGAGCAACAGGCCAAGCCCCTGCACGGCAAAGATCAGCCAGATCATATTCTGCGTCATGCTGCGTCTCCTTTCCTAGACCACGATTAGATGTTCGCCCTTGATATTAAATTGCAAACTACTGCGCCCTTGCCACTCATTTTTGACCGGATGCCCGATGCCGCCGACATAGTTCGGCTCACCGGCCGTACGATAGAGCTGTGCCTGACCGAATGCGACCAGCTCGACGCCTTGCTCGCCAACCAATTTCACATGCTGCTTTTCCTTGCCCATATACAGTTTTTTCTGCACAAAAAACTGTTCCAGCTTGAAGAGCGGCGAAGGAAAACCGGTACCGAACGGCGCCAGCGCTTCAATCTCATCGACAAGCTGCAAACTGAACTCTTCTTCTTTCATCACAAAGTCGACGCCGGGTTCCGGACGAAAGATTTCCTCCGGGTACTGTTGCGCCAGTTCGAGCAGCCGCGCTTCGAGCGCCGGGATATCTTCCTCTTTCAAGCTGACGCCGGCCGCCATAGCGTGACCGCCGCCGCGCACCAACAGATCGGCGCAGCGGTCGATCAGATTTTCCTTGATGTCAAAACCGCTCACCGAACGCGCCGAACCCTTGACGAGACCGGCTTCCTTGTCCGTCGTCAGAACCAGCGTCGGTACGCCGTATTTTTCCTTGACCCGCCCGGCAATCAGACCGACGATGCCCTCGTGCAGCTCCGCTTCATAATAGACGATGAAACGTTTTTCCGTCAGGCCGATGCGCTGCATCGCCGTTTCCACTTGCGCCTTCGTCAGTTCCTGGCGCTCGCAGTTGATCGCGTGCAACTCTTCGGCCAGTTTCGCGGCCCGCGCCGCATCGCGCGTCGTCAACAGCTCGATCGCCATCGTCGGAATTCCGACGATCCGGCCTTGCGCATTCAGCGCCGGACCGAACATAAAACCCAAATGATAAGCGCGGATGTCGCCGCTGATCTTAAAGACTTCTTTGATCGCCTTGATTCCCACTCTCGCCTGCGGCCAGTTCATCAGCGTCAGGCCGTTCTTGACGATGATCCGATTTTCGCCGACCAGCGTCATCACGTCCGCAACCGTACCCATCGCGGCCAGATCGAGATACATCAGCGCCTGGCGCGGCTGCTTGCGTTCGTTGAAAAGCTGCTGCACCAGTTTGAATGCGACGCCGACGCCGGCCAGATTTTTGTCGGGATAAGGACAGTCCGCCTGTTTCGGATTGATGATCACATTCGCATCCGGCAGCTCGGCCGCCAAATCATGGTGATCGGTGACGATCACGTCGATGCCGCGTGCGCGCGCTTCTCGCACCGCCTCCAGCGCGCTGATCCCGTTGTCGACCGTGATGATCAGGTCGATCGTTCCCTGCAGCGCCATTTCCTCGAGCGTACCGACCTGAAAACCGTAGCCCAGCTCAAAGCGACTGTTGATGTACCAGTGTAAGTGCTTTGCGCCCAACTGCCTTAGCGCCAGCAAGAGCAGCGCAGTCGATGTGACGCCGTCGGCGTCGAAATCGCCGACGATCCAGATATGACGCTCTGCGGCAATGGCCGCCTCAATCAAAGCCGCCGCCTCTAAGACGCCTTTCAGCAGGCTGGGTTCGCGCAGCTCCGCCACCTCCGCCTTGACGAAACGTTCCCGTTCCGCAGCCGGGATGCCGCGTTTTGTTAAAAACTCTTCTTGAAATCTTGTCAGCATATGCTATGTTCTCCTCTTGTTTTCCCTTCGCTTCTTACCAGTGTGATAAACGACTCCATCGCGGGTGAAATATATTTGTTCTTATGCTGAACCAGCTGAAAAGTTCGTTTGAACTGCAAACCGCGCAGCGCGACGATCGCCAGTTCCCCCCGCTCCGCTTCGCGCCGCACCGCCAGCCTCGATATGACCGTATGCCCGAGTCCGGCGCTCACCGCGGCTTTGATCGTTTCGGCATTATTATACACCCCGCCGGCCCGCCAGGAAATCCCCGCGCCGGCCATGACCATCTCGAACAGTTCCCGCGTGCCGCTGCCCGCCTCGCGCACGAAGAAAACCTCGCCGCTGAGCTGCGCCGCCGCGACCGACTTGGCCTTCGCCCAGTCATGCGACGCGGCGCAGCTCAGCACCAGTTCGTCTTCCATAAAAGGCTCCGTCAACAGCCAGGGCGAGTGCACCTCGCCTTCGACCAGTCCGATATCGATCCGGTCTTCCAAGAGACCGTCCTCGATGACTTTCGTATTGCTGACCGAAGAAGTCACCTTCACCGCCGGATGCCGTTCGGCAAAGCGCTTGACCAGCGCACTGAGCAGATACGTGCCGACGGTGACGCTCGCGCCGATGCGGATCTCGCCGTGCTGGCTGACCTCCCGCATCGCCTCCGCCGCCTCCTGGTTCAAGTGAACGATGTGGCGCGCGTAGGTTCTAAGCCGTTCGCCCGCCGCAGTCAAAAACAGCTTCCGTCCCAACCGTTCAAACAGCTTCACCTGATAATGCCGCTCCAGCTCGGAAATCGCCTGGCTGATCGACGGTTGCGCCACATACAGTTTTTCCGCTGCAGCCGTCATGCTGCCTGAATCGCAGACGCTGAGAAAAATATTCAAATGACGAAACGTCACTTTTTCACACTCCATCCATAGGTTATTACTTATGGTTTATATTAAATTATAGTATTTTACATATCCTTTTACAAGGCGTATCCTAAGGACATACGAAAAAAGGAGCGTTCTATGATGTCATTTGCAAGCCTTTCCACTCTATTGCCCGGCCTCTTGCTGGCCGTGGCCCTCGCCGTACCGGCCTGGCTGCTCGGCAAAGCCGTCCCGCTGATCGGCGGCCCGGTCTTTGCCATTCTCTTCGGCATATTGCTGGCCGGTTGGCAGCGCCCGGCTGCCTTTGAAGCGGGCCTGCGTTTTTCCGCCAAAAAGGTCCTGCAGGCGTCGATCGTCCTGCTCGGTTTTGAAATGAACCTCTACAGCGTGGTTGCGGTCGGCGCGCAATCGCTGCTGATCATGCTCTTCACGCTGAGCGCGGCGTTCCTCACCGCCTGGCTGGTCGGACGCCTGCTTGAACTGCGCGGCAACACCAGCATCCTGATCGGCGTCGGAACCGCCATTTGCGGCGGCTCCGCAATCGCAGCGACCGCGCCGGTAATCGGCGCCAGCGACAAAGAAGTCGCTTATTCCATCTCGACGATCTTTCTCTTCAATATCGCGGCGGTCTTTATCTTCCCGTTCACCGGTCATCTCCTCGGCCTGAGCGACGCCGGTTTCGGCATGTGGGCCGGTACCGCGATCAACGACACCTCTTCGGTGGTCGCCGCCGGCTATTCCTATAGCGATGCGGCCGGCAGCTATGCTACGATCGTAAAACTGACGCGCACATTGATGATCATTCCCGTCACGCTGGCCTTGGCCATTTATACCGCACGCCGGCAAAACGCAAAGGGAACGTTCAATCTGGTCAAAATTTTTCCGCTCTTTGTGCTCGGTTTTCTCGGCGCTTCCCTCATCAGTACCAGCGGCGTACTGCCGACCGCGCTTTGCCTCTTGCTGGCGCAGGCCGGCAAATTCTGCATCGCACTCGCGATGGCGGCGATCGGTCTGAACACGCATCTGCGCCAGTTGGTCCATAACGGCGTCGCGCCGCTCTTTCTCGGCCTTGCCTGCTGGGCAGCCGTCGCAGTCGTCTCCCTGCTCACGCAGCAGGCGCTGAACCTTTGGTAATCTTGCTCTTTTCCGCATTCTTTGTAAAAACGGTTGCCCTTTCGGGCAATCATTTTTTTATTTTTGCGAACATCATTCTGTATAATTTTGTAAATTAATGCTATACTGGGATTACACAGAGAGGAGGGATAGTCATGAAACTTCGTGTTCGTCTGCTCCTGATTTTTTCACTTCTGATCGGCTGCGCCTTACTCACGCTGGCGATCACCGGCTATTCGATGTTCAAGCAGGAACTGACAAAAGACATTGACGCGCAAATGTCAACGGCAGTGACAAGCAGCGTCAATAAGCTCGACGGCTGGCTGCTCTCGAAAGCGAGAGCGATCGATCTCTTAGGCGGTACCGTCAAGGTCGCAATCCCAGATGCCGCGCTTAGCGTTCCCGTTTTTGCCGGTTATCAGGCGGCCGACAAAGAGTTCTCCGACGTCTATTTCGGCACGGCGGACGGCCGAATGATCGACGGCAGCGGCTGGACGCCGCCGGCCGACTACGATCCGCGTACGCGCCCCTGGTATAAGGCAACCGCAGCCAAAGGCGGTCCGGCCTTTAGCGATCCGTACGTCGACATGGTCACTAAACAGTATGTCGTCAGCTATGCCGCCCCGGTCAATGATGCGAACGGCAAACTGCGCGGCGTAATTTGCGGCGACATCCTGCTGACCACGTTGGTCGATCTCGTTTCTAAGATCAAAGTCGGTTCCGAGCAAAGCTATGCCTTTCTGATGGACGATAAAGGCAACATGCTCGCACATCCCGACAAAGACGTCGTCTCAAAGAACGTCTTTGAAAACGACAAAACAAAAGCAATCGCGCCGATGCTGAAGGAAGTCCTCGCCAGCAAAGAGAGCGGCTTCAAAGAATATCAATATGCCAATCAGGATAAACTGCTTTACTATTCGAAATTGAACAGCACCGGCTGGACTGTGGCAATCACGGTCGATAAAAATATCGTTTACGCTCCGCTGAACAAGATCGCTACGCTCTTCCTCTTTTTAACGCTCGGTTCCCTGCTGGTTTCCATCCTCGTCGTCCTCTTCGTCGCACGGCGCATCGCGCAGCCGGTTACCTATCTGATGGGGCAATCGCAGCTGGTGGCGGCCGGCGACCTGACCGTCACGACGCGGGTCGAACGCAGCGATGAAATCGGCGCGTTGGCCAATGCCTTCAACCAGATGAGTACGAATTTGCGCAACCTGGTGCAAAACATGCGCGAATCCGGCATTCGCCTGACCGATACCGCGACAAGCGTCAGCGAGTCCGCACACGAGACCGGCAAAGTTTCCGAACAGCTGGCCGTAACGGTCGGCGAAATCGCCAGAGGCACCGGCGAACAGGCGCAGTCGCTGCAGAAAGAAGCCGCGATGATTTCCGACATGGCCAACATGATTGATTCGATGGCGCATAACGTAAGTAAATCCGGCGAACTGGCCACTGAAATGCAGGGCTTCGTCAAATCAGGCCAAGGCGTGATCGACAAGCAGAACCTGATGATGGGCGAAAGCCGCCGGGCAGCGGACAATGTCGGCAAGACGATCGCGACGCTGGCCGACCATTCGCAAAAAATCGGCCAGATCATCGAAGTCATCACCTCGATCGCCGGACAGACGAACCTTTTGGCCTTGAACGCCGCGATCGAAGCGGCCCGCGCCGGCGAAATGGGACGCGGCTTTGCGGTCGTTGCCGACGAGGTCAGAAAGCTGGCCGAACAATCCGCCAACTCTAGCCAGGAAATTTCCAAGCTCGTCTCCGAAATTCAAAATATGGTGCAGCAGGCGGTAAAAGAAGTCGACGGCACCTACCAAGTCGTAAGCAACCAGGAAAAATCGACCGTCGAAGTGCGCGAATACTTCTCGAAATTTAGCGAATCGATCGACATCATGGTGCGCGAGGTGAATGCGGCGCAAACGGCTGCCGAGACGACGCGCAACCGAGCTTCCGACGTCAAAGGGCTGATCGAGAACATCGCCAGCGTCTCGGAAGAGACCGCCGCCGGCGCGGAAGAAATGGCCGCAGCGGTCGAAGAGCAAACGGCAACCGTTCAATCGATCGCCCAGGAGATCGCCTCGGTGAAAAACACCGCTGAAGAACTGCAGCGCGAAATCGACCGCTTCAAAGTATGAGTCCATTTGAAAGAGGCTGTGAAACAAATCGTTTCACAGCCTCTTTTCTGCGTTCAAAACGGCGTCTCGCTGCCCAGATAGCAGGCAATGCCGCGTTCTAGGTAATACGCCTGTAATGCCAATAAGTTTTCTTCTTTCATGCTTTCTTGACCCGCATAGGGGTAGCGCAGCCCCAGCTGCGTCCACTTCGACTCGCCCAGACGATGAAACGGCAGCAGGTTGATTTCGAACAGGCCCAGGCTTTCCATGAAATCTGCAGTCCGCACCTGGTTTTCCCGCCCGTCGTTATAACCGGCGATCAGCGGCATGCGCAGCACCAGACGCCCCGGCCAGCCGCAGCCGCGCAGCGCGGCGATATTCTCGAGCGCCGTCGCATTGTCGACGCCGGTTCCGGCGCGATGGGCTTGCGCATCGCTGTGTTTCAGATCGATAAAAGCAAAATCGACCCCTTCCATAACGTTTAGAAAAACGTCCTGTTCGACATGCGCTGTCGTTTCAATCGCCGTGTGGATATACGCCTCGCGGCAACGTTTTAGGCAGGCCGTCAAAAACTCCGACTGCTGCAGCGGTTCGCCGCCGCTGAACGTCACGCCGCCCCCGCTGCCCCAATAGGTACGGTCGCGCTCTAAGATCTGCATTACTTCTTTTACGCTATACGTTTTGCCGCAAACGCGCAACGCTTCATAGGCGCAGGCGCTGACGCAAACCGGTTCCTCGCAGGTACGGCACAATTGCCAATCGAGGGCCAGCGTCTTTTCCCGAATGCTGAGCGCGCCCTGCGTGCAAGAATCCTGACAGCGCCTGCAGCCGCCCGCACAGCGGCAGCGACCGGCGCTGAACATCAGCTCCGGCTTGCCGTTCCAGCTTTCCGGGTTCGCACACCAGGCGCAGCGATGACTGCAGCCTTTCAGGAAGATCGTGGTCCGGCAGCCCGGCCCGTCATGCACGGAAAAACTTTGCACATCAAAGATCAGCCCGCTTACGCTCGCCTTAGGCGCGTCCGACATAGTTTTCACAACTCACCGCTTTGTTTTCCGCCGCACTCCAATACTCTTTTTTAAACCCGCTGCAGCTGCCCAGCCCGTCTTTGTCATTTTGCGTGAAGCACTGACAGTTGCCGCATTTCGGCAACGCTTCAAACTCTATGCAAACCGCCGTATCGATCAGGACGAAGACGCCGCTCAGACGGCAGATTCCTTTTGCCGCGTCGACCGGGCAAAAATTTTCACAATCACTATGCTTGTTCATCGAACGCTTACACCCCTTCATATTCCGTTCTCGCAATCACTTCATCCTGAATCGGTTTGCCGATTTCACACCAGTACTGCGTAAAACCGGCGACCCTGACCATCAGGTCGCGATGCGCAGTCGGTTCTTCCTGCGCCGTCTTTAAGAGCTTCGAGTCGACAATGTTGTATTGCAGATGAAAACCGCCCTGCCGCATATAGGAGCGCGTCAGTTCAAGCAGTTTGCGCGCGCCCTCTCTGCCCTGCACCGCGGCCGGGTGCAGCTTGAGATTCA
The DNA here is from genome assembly GCA_963667825.1 of Negativicutes bacterium. Lineage (GTDB taxonomy): Bacteria > Bacillota > Negativicutes > SG130 > SG130 > Azotosporobacter. Next base: position 1,502,375 of record OY764022.1, read on the forward strand.
TCTGCGAATTTTGCGACAGGCTGTGATCCCAAACGGTCGCCGAATGGAACAACGCATAGGGCCCGTTCTTATCGGTTCCGGGATAGGCCGAGAGCGAACCGTCCGCATACGTTGTTCCGGCCAGCCGTCCGTCGGCTGTCGCAAGCGTGCACGCGCCCTGCGGCCCATGCGTCGAGACGGAAATCTGACTGGCATAGAGCGGTTTGCCGTAAAGCGATTCAAAATCATGCGCCATCGCGCAAAACCAGTTTTCATAGTCCGCCAGGATATCATCAACATACGCATCCGCATTGCCGTATTTCGGCGCGCGCAGACAGGCTTCATACAGCGCGTCATACGCGTCGTCAGCGCTGCGCTTTTCCTGATCAGAGAGTGAGTAGCTGCCGACTTCCTCCGCCGTCTTGAAGCCGAAATTATCCAGCAATGCCGCCGTCAGTTCCGCCAGCGAACAGCGCCGATCCTCATAGACCAGTTTCTTGATCGCGGCAAGCGAATTGACGCAGGTGATTGTGCCGCAGCTTTCGATATTCAGCGTCGCATTGTAGCGGTAGCCAAGATGCCCGATGTGCTGGCCTTTCGTCAGGCAATCCGGCTTCAAAAACGAATTCAGGATCGACATGTTGTTCTTGCGCCAGATATCGAGTTGGATGTTGTTCGTCTTGATTACCAAATCGCAGCTCAGCTTGTAATATGCGCGGAACTGCTCAATCAGCGCCTCATAACTGTCGAGGCTCCGATTATGCGGCGGATAGACCTGCGCACCGGTACGCTTGTCAAAACCGTTCGTCAGCACCAGCTCCAAGATCTTCGGGTTGGCGAGGAAATGGACGCCTGTCCCCGCCGTCTGACCGGAACCGCCGGGAATGTCGTAGCTTCGCCCGTTCAGCGTAAGCGGCAGATAACTGCACGGCGATGTCTCGAGACAACCGCCCAGCGCGACCGCTCTTGCTTCCTGCGGCGTCATCCCTTCGGCGGCGAACTGGTTTTGCAGAAATTCCATCGCCCCCCTGTTGTTGACCCAGGCCGGGTAACCGGTACCGGTTTTCGTACACTCGACGCCCTGCAGCAAGAATTCTTCCGGCAGCTTCTCATCATACAGGCAGGTCAGCGTCGGCTGCGGCGTCTCGCATGTCATGCCCGCTTCCAAGATCAGCATTTCCAGACGGTTGGCCGCCGAACTGCCGTCTTTTTTCAGACCGCCCAGCGTCAGATTATTAAACGTATTGCCCGACAGCACGCCGCCGACCACGCCGGTCGAGGCAAAACAATCGATGCAGGTCATTTTGACGCGCTGCAGTTCTAGTAATTCAAGCACTTCCGCTTCCGTCGTCCGTCCCGCCGCCAGATCCTGTTCAAACCAGGGATAGAGCACCTGCCCGAGCCGGCCCGGCGACATACCCGATATCGCATCCTCATTGACCACCGCGATATGGATGATGTACGTCAGCTGCAACGCCTCACGAAACGTGCGCGGCTGATGGTGCGCAATCCATTCCAGACAAGCGGCGATTTCGTCGTATTCCAGACGTTGTCCAGCCTCTTTGCATTTTGCCGCCAACTTTCGTGCCAGCTTGGCATGATTCAAAATCCAGTTTTGCAGCCCCTCGATAATGACGCGCACCGCTTCATAATAGTAAAGGCGCTCCATGCCTAACACGCCGTCGCCGCCAGCCTGTCCGGCCACTTCGGCCTTACGTTCCTCCGCCAGCCGTTTCACGCCGTCAAAGCCGTATTGCAGCGGGAAATAATAATTGATCACTTCGCGCCCCTGCGGCAGCGTATAACCGGAATCAAACATGCAGACGACCGACTTCATCAGGTTCTCTTTTATTTCATAGCCCGGCGTCATCATTTCATATTTGTGCCCCAGATCCTCAACAGAGCGCCCCACCCACTCCTTGGCCAGACGCACCAGACTCGGCACTTCTTCTTTTCGGATGCCGAATTTCCCCGCGATCGAAACAACATTGCCAAAACTTTGCGTCACGTTGCCGCCGCCGCTGCCGAATTTGCTGAGTTCGCCGGCACTCTCGCTGCCGCGCTCCATCGCCTCGCGATAAAGCTCATCCTCTTTCGCGACAAAAAAGCCCTCCGAAAGCCAGGGCATCGGAAACGAACCGCGGTAATTGCGCGTTTTTTGCATGACCAGTTTTTCACCCGGCAGGATATTCGGCGTGAGATGCGAAAATGCGCTCTTCAGCGCCTCCGCCCGCCTCACGACCGCGACCTCCCCCTCCAGCTCATTCCAACGCCTTGTATACCAATAAGGAAATTCCGTATCGACCGTCGACAAGGTCGCATAGTAAATGTCGCGCAGCTTAGCCGCCCGTGCGCTCGGCTGTTTTTTGACTTCCCGTTGCGTCAGGCCGTCCGGCGCCTGGCCGCCGGATTGAAAATTGACCGGCACGCCCTTTTCCTTAAGGATCTCAAGCAACTTTTTGTTCACACTCATCGTTTCGGAAAACCTCCTGATTTTATTTAGCAGGCTAATTATATGCGTAAAAATAAAAATGCTTTCCCTTTTCTAAGTATACCGCTTAATCCGCCGCTGTTAAAGAGGCGCGCGCATTTTTCCGCTCGTTTTAGCGCCCTGTTTTATGGTATACTAAGAAAATTGCGGCCTCCCGGCAGCGCTACTTTCTTTGCACGTTCTCCAAGAGACGGTTCATCAACTGCGATAAGAGCTGCATCTCTTCCGGCGCAAAGCCTTTAAAGAGCTGCTTGCGATATTCTTGGATCTGATGATTCCAAAGCGGAAAACGCGCCTGCGCCGTTTCGGTCAGCGACACCCGCTTTGCGCGGCGATCCTGGCATGTCTCGCGCCGGATCAGCCCCGCTTCCTCCAGACGGCGCAGCATATTCGTCAGCGTCGGCGCTTCGATCGACAGGTACTGGATCAATTCCGACTGCGTCGCACTGCCGAGTTCATGCAGCGCGAGAATCAGCGACCATTGACCGGTGTAAATTCCGAGCGGGCCCAATTTTTTGTTGGTCGCTTCATTGACGATCCGAACGTATTTATTGATGCGGGGAATAATATATTCTGAAGTCATTTCTGCCCGTCCTCCTTTTAAAAGCAACGCCTTCCCCGTGATTGTACCGGACTTTCCTGCCAAATGCAAGGCATGACGTCCTACAATATATTGTGTTTTTATGTCATTAAACCTATTTACTCATACTATATAATGCGTTTATAATGATAGTGGGCCGTATACCAGGCCATATTTTTCTGTCATTCAGCGGTCTGCGCAGCAAGAAATTTGAGGAGGAATTGTATGTCAACGGATTTATTCCAAACCATTTTCACCGAGCAAGAACAAACCCAACTCACCAGCTATACGGAAAACCTGAAGGAAAACCTGACCCGCGTCGTCAAGCGCAGACAGAAAGAGGTCACTTTCGACCCGATCAAGATCTCTTCCGCTATTTATAAATCATTAATCGCAGTCAAAGAATACGCCACGCCCAAAAACTACACCAGCGAAGCCTGGGCGCGCAATCTGGCGCTCAGCATCACCAAGATGGTCGTCGACCGCTTAGTAATGGACAACAAACGTGTTTACAGCGTCGAAGACATCCAAAATTTTGTCGAAGACGCCATTTTTGACAACGGTTTCAAGCAAACGGCCAAAGCCTACATCCAATATCGCGCGAACCGTACCGCGATTCGCGAGGCAAAAAACTCGCTCGACAAAGCCGTTGCGGAAATTTTAGAAGAGACGCATAAGGAAAACGCCAACGTTGCCAACTCTCCTTCGGCTAAAATGCTGCAGATCGGCAGCGCAGCCAGCAAAAATTACTACCTGAGCAAAGTCATTCCGGAAAAATTCGCCGAAGCGCATAAAAGCGGCGCGATCCACATCCACGACCTCGATTTTTACGGCAAGACGCTAAACTGCCTGCAAATCCCGCTGCGCAAATTGCTCGAAAGCGGCTTTAACACCGGTCACGGCTATATCCGTCCGCCCAAACGCCCCACCTCGGCAGCCGCTCTGGCTTGCATCATCCTGCAAAGCAACCAGAACGACATGTTCGGCGGGCAATCCTACGCCTTCTTCGACCGCGATCTTGGCCCCTACTTCAACGATGCCAATGACATCGAAGCGTATCAGGCAATGGAAGCCGTGATTCACAACCTCAACAGCATGCACTCGCGCGCCGGCGCGCAAGTCCCCTTCTCCAGCGTGAATATCGGCACCGATACCACGCATGGCGGTCGTCTGGTCAGCAAGAACCTGCTGCTCGCCTACCGTAAAGGTCTCGGCAACGGCGAGTCGCCAATTTTCCCCAACATCATCTTCAAGGTCAAGGCCGGCATCAACATGAATCCGGGCGACCCTAACTACGACCTCTTCAAACTTGCATTGGAAGTCGCCAGCGTACGCCTCTTCCCGACCTTCAGCTTCCTCGATTCCAGCTTCAACAAAGATGCCGAAGAGGAAGTCGGCTATATGGGCTGTCGGACGCGCGTCATTTCAAACCGCCGCGGCCCCGAAGTCACCGACGGACGCGGCAACCTGACCTTTACGACGATCAACCTGCCGCGCGCCGCGATCGAAGCCAACGGCGACCTGGCAAAATTCTGGAGCAATCTGGAATCGTTGACAAACCTGGCGATCGAACAGCTCTACCAGCGTTTTCGCGTTCAGTCCCAGCTTAAAGTCAAAGACATGCCTTTTTTGATGGGACAAGGACTCTATCTCGATTCCGATAAGCTGAGCATGGGCGATCAGGTCGAAGATTCGATTAAGCACGGGTCCCTATCGGTCGGCTTCATCGGTCTGGCAGAAACCTTGATTTCCCTTACCGGCAAACACCATGGCGAATGCCCCGACGCACTGGCGTTAGGCGAAGCCATCGTAAAGAAACTGCGCGATATGATGGATCAGGCCAGCGAGACCTATAACCTTAACTATTCGCTGATGGCGACGCCGGCCGAAGGACTTTCCGGCCGCTTCACGCGCATCGACCGCAACCGCTATGGCGCACTCGAGAACGTCACCGATCGGGAGTACTATACCAACTCCTTTCATGTGCCGGTATTCGCGCCGATCAGCGCGTTTGACAAATTGCGCATCGAAGGCCTCTTCCACAAATATTGCAACGCCGGACATATCAGCTATGTCGAACTGCCCTCGCCGCCGGCCGGCAACGTCGCTGCAACAGAAAGCCTGGTTCGCGCGATGGCCGCATCCGACATCGGCTACGGCGGCATCAACTTCCCGCTCGATTACTGCTGCAACTGCGGCTATACCGGCATCATCGCCGAAGACGACTGCCCGAACTGCCGCGTCTCCAGCGTTCGCCGCGTTCGTCGCATCACCGGCTACCTCAGCACGGTCGATCGCTTCAACTCCGCGAAACGGGCCGAACTCGACAGCCGGATCGACCATTTTAAGGCCTAAACAGCATACGAAAGGCTCTCGACCGATAATCCGGTTGAGAGCCTTTTTTTAGCGTTTGACGTCCTTTTTTACAAACTCGATCCAAGCCAGCTTGTCCGCCAGAAAATCCACATACTGCTGCACAAATTCATTTTCCGGCGGCCATTCGCCCTTCGCCCAGGCGCGAATCCCTTCATAGTCATAATGTATCGTCACTGCCTTATTTTGCTGCTTTTTCGCCCATTTCAAGGCACGGATCACCGCCTCGATTTCACCGCCGCCGTTTTTCATCGCCAGCGCCTGCGGATTTTTCCCCTCTCCGCTCGTCATATGCAGCATCACCGGCCCTTCGTTGACGACAAAGCCCCAGGCATATTTACGCGGCTGCTGACTGCCATTTACATATATATCAAAGTGTTTTTCCATAGTTTCATTCCTTTCCGCTCTTTCCTGCATTATCTTCTCTAGCATTGTACCGGAATTTTTTTCAAAACGCAAGCCGCACGCTATATTTAACCGTGCCAGCCCTTCGTTTCTCCTTCGCGCCTTTTGCAGTTCACCCCGTTCTAGAATAGAAAAAGACCGTCCATGCGAATGCATGAACGGTCTTTTTAACTGGCAACTCCCTATCCTCCCAGGCCGCTTCCAGCCAAGTACTTTCGGCGTATGTGGGCTTAACTACTGTGTTCGGTAGGAACAGGCGGAACCCCACAACCATCATCACTAGCAACAACTGACCTGAATTCTTCATTGGCTGCGTTGCTTCTGCGGTGCTCACTCGACGTACACAAGTACGTCTCGCTTTGCTCCTCGGCGCGCCTTGCCACTAAAGCTTCATGCCAATTGTTGCATCTCTTCTCTTATTGAAACAGTAACCTGGATCGCTCTCTGCCTTCTTTCGATTTCTTATTTCCGGCAGATATTCATCTGCCGGCTGCCTTTCCGTTCCTTTTTTTCTTTGCGCCCTTTGTGCCTTTGTGGTTCAAAACCGTTCCCATGCATAAAAAAAGACCGTCCATGCAGCGCATGAACGGCCTTTTCTAACCGGCAACTCCCTATCCTCCCAGGTCGCTTCCAACCAAGTACTTTCGGCGTATGTGGGCTTAACTGCTGTGTTCGGTATGGGAACAGGTGGGACCCCACAGCCATCATCACCGGATACTCAGGTAAACATTTCTACAAGAGAATATATTCCCTGAAAACTTTATAGAAGAAAGATTTTGCAAACAAGTGGTTTCATAACTTGCACTCGAGTGAGTGCGAGCTTGCATTAAGTCAAGCCCTCGGCCTATTAGTACCAGTCAGCTCCATTCATTACTGAACTTCCACACCTGGCCTATCAACCTTGTGATCTACAAGGGGCCTTACCAGACTACTCTGTGAGAAACCTCATCTTAAGGCTGGTTTCACGCTTAGATGCTTTCAGCGTTTATCCTTTCCCGACGTAGCTACCCAGCTGTACCCCTGGCGGGATAACTGGTACACCATTGGTCAGTCCACTCCGGTCCTCTCGTACTAGGAGCAGTTCCCTTCAAGTTTCTTACGCCCGCGATGGATAGGGACCGAACTGTCTCACGACGTTCTGAACCCAGCTCACGTACCACTTTAATGGGCGAACAGCCCAACCCTTGGGACCTGCTACAGCCCCAGGATGTGATGAGCCGACATCGAGGTGCCAAACCTCCCCGTCGATATGGACTCTTGGGAGAGATTAGCCTGTTATCCCCAGGGTAGCTTTTATCCGTTGAGCGATGGCCCTTCCACGCGGTACCACCGGATCACTAAGCCCGACTTTCGTCCCTGCTCGACCTGTACGTCTCGCAGTCAAGCTCCCTTCTGCCTTTACACTCTTCGAACGATTTCCAACCGTTCTGAGGGAACCTTTGGGCGCCTCCGTTACACTTTCGGAGGCGACCGCCCCAGTCAAACTGCCCACCTGACACTGTCCTGAGTGTCGTTACTACTTCAGTTAGAACTCCAGTAAGAGAAGGGTGGTATCCCAACGTCGACTCCATACATACTAGCGTACATATCTCTCAGTCTCCCACCTATCCTGTACATCCCTTACCAAAATCCAATGTCAGGCTACAGTAAAGCTCCATGGGGTCTTTCTGTCCAGTCGCGGGTAACCTGCATCTTCACAGGTATTTCAATTTCACCGGGTCCCTCGTTGAGACAGTGCCCAAGTCGTTACACCTTTCGTGCGGGTCGGAACTTACCCGACAAGGAATTTCGCTACCTT
>OY764022.1:1520000-1760000 GCA_963667825.1 Negativicutes bacterium
CTTTTTTATGGTGCATCTATCATCGGTAACCCCGCCACGGAATCGCTTTGTTCTTTAATCAATTGCCTGCTGTATGCCTGATATCGTTCATCTTGCGTAATCCCTTGTATGCGGCTTACCTGTTGACGCATCGCGATAATATCCGGCAGCCAGTAACTGATGTCTTTGATATAGACCGGACGACCGCTTACCATCTCCGTCGCGATGCCTTTCTTATACGCATCGCCAATCACGCCGCCTAGTGCTAAGAACATGTTTGCCGGAATGTCGGTCTGCACATTGGCTTTCACCACCTGTGTTATAGCAGGGATTTGCGTAAGAATTTGCGGTTTGACCAGCTGCAGCATGAACGCTTTGATAAACTTTTGCTGCCGTTCAATCCGACCAATATCTCCCATCTCATCATGGCGGAACCTGACGTATTGAAGAGCCAGATTCCCATCCATATGCTGCGCACCGGGCTTTAGGTCAATCAGGCCGTCATTATCGACCTCTCCGACATCATACGGGTCATTGTAATACATGCGTCGATCAACGACCAAATCAACGCCGCCGACCGCGTCAATAATCTTGCTGAACCCCGCCATATTAACCGCCAGATGGTAGTGAATCGGTACGCCGAGCAATTCGCTGACCGTTTTGCGCGCCAACTCCGGACCAGCATAGGAGTAGGCGTGTCCAATCTTATTCCACTCATAACCCGGAATCTTGACGCGGCTATCGCGCGGCACCCACAGCATCGCGACCGTCCTCGCATCGGTATCTATCGTCATCAGGCAAGTCACATTGGAGCGCCCGACGTCATTGCGCCGCTCATCAATGCCCAGAATCAAGATATTAATCTTGGTATGCGGCGGCAATGCATATTGCGTTCCCGCATTTTTCTCCATTGCCGCATTCGCTTTCGGATCGGGAGTCAACACGAAACCCGCCGCACAACTTGTCGCAAACACACTCAAAGCAATTCCTACATATAGTAAATAGCGCCATTTATTCATCACTACGACCCCACATCAATTTGTTATAACATCAGTCATTATAACAGATTTTAAAAGAGACCGGCATCAAATTAAATCGATGCCGGCCTCTTTTAAAATTAAAAATTGATTGCGCGGATTTGGAAATGCGCTTTAGGATGATCGCAGACAGGGCAAACATCCGGCGCTGTATTGCCGGTGTGGATATGACCGCAGTTCCGGCAGTGCCACTCTTGTTTTTCTTCGCGTTCGAACACTTTGTTTTCCTTGATGTTTGCCAGCAGTGTGCGATAGCGTTCTTCATGTTCTTTTTCTATTTCGCCGACCGCCTCAAAAAGATATGCGAGTTTGGCGAAGCCTTCTTCCTTGGCGACTTTAGCAAAGTTAGCGTACATATCGGTCCACTCATAGTTTTCGCCATTGGCGGCGTCTTCCAGGTTGACCGTAGTCGTCGGCATTCCATCATGCAACGCTTTGAACCAAAGTTTTGCATGCTCCTGTTCATTATGCGCGGTCTCTTCAAAGAAAGCCGCCACCTGATTCAAACCTTCACGCTTCGCCTGCGCTGCGTAATACGTGTACTTGCCTCTCGCCTGCGATTCGCCGGCAAAAGCCGCCCATAAGTTTGCTTCTGTTTTTGTTCCTTTTAAATTCATCGAAAAACCCTCCTGCAATACATTTTAATATAGATTTTAATCAATAATTATTATCTATTAGTATAATACTTCCGTTCGTTCGCTTTGTCAACGCCTTTTTGCATAAAAATTCGTAAATCGACATTTTTTTCATACTTTCTTCTTTTGCCTCTCAGGCGCCTCTCTCTTTATGTCTAGAAAGAAGCTGCTTCGCGCAAGCACGAAGCAGCTTCTTTCTATTTTGGGACAGAGCGCGTTTGTTACGAATGACCGCCGCAGCATCCGCCGCCGTTGCCGTGGTGATGACCGCCTGCACACGCATGCCTTGCGCCGTCTTCTCCCAGCTTGATCTTTTTCATTCCGCCGCACTCCGGGCAGGCGATTTCATAACCGTGCTTGCCGCCTTCGCTGCAAGGCGGTACTTCCCAGACATGTTGGCACGCTTGACATTCAAATTTACGATTCTTAATCATATAAGACCCTCCTACAATTATAATTCCTTGCCCATTCACCAAGGCCATGGCCACTTTTTGCCGAGCCGTCTGCAGGATCCGCTGAAAGGTTGCGCGCGATAATCCCATCGTCTGCGCGGCGGCGCTTTGATCCAGCGCCGCCAAATCTTTCAGACGCAACGCTTCCAACTCTTCGACCTGCAAATTGACAGGCGCCGCATCCGCAGCGGCCTCGGCACTGAACTTTCGACAAATCGGCTCTTCTTCGACCAAGCCGCAACAACGTTGTCTTGCCAATTTTGCACCCCCAATTGGGCATATGCTCATTTGTAGTATAGTCCACTTCGTCCATTTTTACAAGAATTACTTTCATAATAGATGACGATTTCTTTTCACAAAAGGCAACCTAATGTGCTACGCTTATTCTGAAACACGTATCGCGACAGGAGGTCTTTTCCTTGTTTGTAAATGAAAAAATCGAAACCCGTTCCTTTGCGGAACGTGACGCGGCGCAGGGACGGCAATTGCAAGCAATCATCGAGCGCGCTTACAAGAAGACCACATTTTATCAGGACCGCTTGCATGCGCTGCAAATGACGCCGGACGCTTTTCAAACGATCCGCGATCTCGAAAAGCTCCCTTTTTTGACGGATGCCGATCTCAGCGCCAATCATCCGTTCGGGTTATTGACGCTGCCGCTCAGCGGCATCGCTCGCCTCCAGGCAAGAAAAGACGGGCAAAGCGCCGTCGCTCTCACGCAGGACGATTTGACGAACCAATTGGAAATGATCGCGCGCGGCCTCATTTCCTGCAACGTCACCCGCTCCTCTGTTTTTCTGCTTCTGGCGGATGCGTTAGAGCAGACGTTTGTCTCTGCCGTGCAGCAAGCGGCCGAGGCGATCGGCGCGACCGTTCTCGTCAGTCAACACGACGAGCCCAAAACATCGATCAGGCAAATCTTCGATTACGGCGTCACGACGCTTTTCGCGACCCCCTCTTCCATGTTGGCGCTGTCGGATTGCCTGCAGGAACTCGGCTTCGCCGCACACGAACTTTCACTTTTGAATCTGCTCAGCCCGGCTTTGCTTTGTCCGCCGAACTTGCATCAAACGCTCGAACAAAGTTTTCAGGCGCCGCTTTACGAGATGTACGGTACAGAGAGTCTTCTGTCCTGCGGCATCGCCTCAGCCTGTCATGCCCAGGCCGGGCTTCATGTACAGGATGATCATTTTTATCCGGAAATCGTCGATTTCTCCAGCAACGCTCTTTGCGCTCCGGGCGAAAGAGGGGAATTGGTCTTGACGACCCTGTCGCGCGAGGGAGCGCCGCTGTTGCGTTATCGTACCGGCACAGAGGCGCTGCTGGAGCTTTCGCCTTGTTCCTGCGGCAGAACGACGCCTCGCCTGCGCTTTTAAAAGAGATCGGAAAAGGAGTGATCCGCAATATGTTTGCAAAAGATACGCTCTATATCGTCGGCAACGCCAAAACGCAACAGGGAAATCCGATCACGATGCAGTACGGACAATTCTTCATCGGCTTTGTCGTTCAGCAGGAAAGCGGCGTCATCATTGACTGCGCGCCCTCTGCGACCCTTCCCACGACCGCCGCGTTCATCAGCAGCCTCTTCATCGGCCAAAGTCTCGCGGCTGACCCGGCTGAGATCAAGCGCGAAGTGGAGCGCCGTTACTTCGCGTCTTCGCAAAAGGCAATCATCGTCGCCTATAAGGATGCGCAGAAAAAATTCGCCTGCATCCAAAAAGGGCTGCAGATCGATCTTGCCTGATGCTCTCTTTCTTTGCCGTCTGCAAAAACTTTGGCAGGATTTCGCTTCTCAAGCGCGAAATAGCTATCTTTGAGAAAGTAAAATATGCTGCTGCTTTGTTTGCCTGTACGCTTGCTGATAAACAAACGTAAACGCAAATGAAATCCAGCAAGAAAAGCCTTCCTGCGAAGGTCTTCTCTTGCTGGATTTTTTTATTGTTTTTTCGCTCGGCGCCCCCGCATGCACGCATCAGCAAAATAAGCAGGGAGGACGGTACACTATGAAAATCAGTTCCATCAGAATCGGTAAAATCAGCATCCCGTTGAAAAAAACATTCAAGACCGCGCTGCGTCAAGTCACTTCGGCGGAAGACATCATCATTCAGGTCGTCGCCGACAGCGGCGAAATCGGCTACGGCAACGCGCCGCCGACCGCGGTCATCACCGGCGACAGCCAGGACTCCGTCGTTGCAGCAATTCGCGACACGATCGGGCCTAAGCTCATCGGTATGGATATCGACAACCTCGAAGGCATCATGACCATGCTCGACGCTTCGATGCTGCATAACCAGTCGGCGAAAGCGGCGGTCGACATTGCCGTTTACGATTTGTTCGGCAAACGTCACGGCATTCCGCTGTACAAGCTTTTTGGCGGTTTGCGCAACACACTGACCACCGATTTGACGATCAGCGTAAATGCTCCGGAGGAAATGGTTCAGGATTCGCTGGAAGCAATCGCCTCTGGCTACACGGAACTAAAATTGAAGGTCGGCACCGATGCCGACTTGGACGTCAAACGAGTTCAGGCGATTCGCAGCGCGGTCGGCCGCTCCGTCAAGATCCGGCTCGACGCCAACCAGGGTTGGACGCCAAAGGAAGCGGTCCGCACCATTCGGAAATTCGAAGACGCGGGACTGGATATCGAACTGATCGAACAGCCGGTGAAAGCGCATGATTTTGAAGGGCTTAAATATGTAACTGACCACGTCGAAACCAACATTATGGCAGATGAATCGGCTTTCGGCTGTCACGAAGTCTTTCGCCTCTTATCGATGCGCGCCTGCGACCTGATCAACATCAAACTGATGAAGGCAGGCGGACTGCATAACGCGCTCAAAATCGCTCACTTAGCCGAGACAATGGGCGTGCAGTGCATGATGGGCTGCATGCTGGAAAGCAAGGTCGGCATCACAGCGGCCGCCAGTCTCGCCGCCGGCAAGCAGATCATCGGCAAAAGCGACTTGGACGCAGCCGTGCTGCTGGCCTCCGATCCGGTCATCGGAGGCGTACGCTTTGAAAAAAATGAAATTCTGTTCTCCGACGCGCCGGGCCTTGGCATCACGGACGTTGCCGGCTGGCAGGAGATAAAATAAACTTTGGGCGAGAAAAGGGGATCCGCATGGAAAAAATCGCATTGGAAAAACTGACGGCCGTTTCACTATCCGCCTGCTTTATCATGGCTTTTCTCTTTACGCTGCTCTCGCCGGGCATCGCCAGCGCAGCCGCAGAGCCGCTTTCCTCGACCTGGCTGGCCAATCAAATCAAGACGATTCCTAAGGAAAAGAAGACGAAGTATGCCGTCTATTTGCAAGCACTCGGCGACAACAGTAAACCCATCGTGTTCAATTCGCACAAAATGGCTTCCGCCAGTTTGATTAAAATTCCAATCATGATTGAAGCCTTCAAGCAAAAACAGCAAGGCAAACTGAATTTCAGCGAACCGATCATCATCCGGCATGCAAATGCCGCAGAAGGAGGTTCCGTCTACAATCTGCCCGATGGAACAATCCTCTCGCTCGGAGAAATCGTCGAATTGATGATCGTGCAGAGCGACAATACGTCGGCCAACATCTTGATCGACAAGCTCGGAATGGAAAACGTCAATGCCACGCTCAAGGAACTCGGTTGCCGCGAAACCATTCTGCAACGTAAGATGATGGATTTCGCAGCGGTCAAAAAAGGCCGGCAGAATTATACGTCAGTAAGCGATATCGCTCATCTCTTACAAAAACTGTACGCGCTGCAATGCCTCGATCCGGCAAGCGATCAGGCAATGCTCGAGATCATGCAGCGTCAGGAAGACAACATGATCATTCCCGCCCAGCTGCCGCACCAGTTGAAGATCGCGCACAAGACCGGCCAGCTCGACGGCATGTATTATGACTGCGGCATCGTCTACGGCAAGAAAGGCGATTACCTGCTCTGCCTCATGGCGGAAAACATCAAGGACGAGGCGCACGTTCTGTACGATATGTCCTCGCTTTCCCTGGCCATCTACGATAAGATCGGCCGCTGACGCAAAAGAGCGCAGTCCGTTTCGGACTGCGCTCTCTCTTTACCCCATGCGCCGCGACGCTTTACTGCACCCGCGTCACGCCTTTTTGCCGCATCTCAGCCGGCGTCAACGAAGCGCCGGCTGCCATCTGTTTTGCACCCTGCACCTTCCACTCGCTTGCCGCCTCTTGCTGCGCGGCATCGCTGCCGCTCGCCCGTTCCGCCTGCTGAAGAGCCAGACCGTCACGGGAAATTTGCAATTTATAATGCTCGTTATCTACCGAGATCGCAAGGCGTTTTTCAAAACCGACCGATCCCGTATCCTGAAGCGGCGCATTGCTTTGCGTCTCTTGCTTTTCCTGTTCGACTGCGGCCTGGTTGATCCGGGCTTGCGTCAGTCGCTTTTCCATCGCCTTATCCGAACGGACAAAGCTCTGCTCCGGATGCGAATTCGGCGAATTCATCAGGCTGCTGCTGGTTGATTTTATGATCATGGCTTCCACCTCCGCACATACGCTGTCCTTTAATTATCGTACGCGAAAAAGAGCGTGTCAATCCATTTGTCGCCGAATAACGCTTAAGAAACTTAACAAAGTCTGCTTCGGAGCTTACGGGCGGATGAAATGCATGAAGACCTTCCCCTCTTGCGCCGGTTCGTCGACGCGCCCTTTGCCCGCTTCCAGCACGCGCATGATCCAGGCCATATTCTTGCCCAGCACGCGCAAGATTTGCTGCCCTTCTTCGTCCTGGTTCGCTTCGCCCGGCGCCGTACCATGAACCACATTCCAGTAATTCGAGCCCGGCAGAATCATTTCCGCATAGTTGATATAGTGGTTCAATCCATCAAATGTAGCCACGCCGCCGGAACGTCGTACCGCGACAACAGACGCGCCGACCTTGTGACGCAGCAAACCTCCGTTGACGCCCGCCACGTAAAAAGCGCGATCGAGAAAACATTTCATCGTACCGGCGATGCCTGAATAATGGACCGGTGAACCAATTAAAATACCGTCCGCCTGCTTCATTTTTTGCACGCATTCGTTCACTTCATCATTGGCGATGACGCAGCGTTCATCCTGGTTTTTTGCGCACATGCCGCACGCCACGCAGCCGCGGATCGTCTTATTGCCGATCTGCACGATTTCAAATTCGATGCCGGCCTTTTCCAGTTCGACGCCGACTCGCTGCAAGCTTTGGTAGGTATTGCCCTCTTTGCGCGGGCTGCCGTTAAAGGCGATTACTTTCATTGTATATCCTCCTCTTATCTACTGCCGCAGCAGGATTTTCACTCTCTTGCCCTAATTTATAGTAGAAAGCGATTTGCCGCAAGTACGCACTTTTTAGTAATCGGCTTACCATTTCATAAGCATACCCATCATAATAACGAAAGGAGTCTGCCCATGCTCACGATCGGACAGCAAACCTACCTGTGCAGCCTCGACTATGCCGTCAGCCTGTTCAAAGGAAAATGGAAAGCCGTGATCATCTGCCATCTCAACGACAGAGCCTATCGCTTTCTCGAACTGCAGCGCGCCCTACCGGGCATCAGCGAAAAAATCCTCAGCGAGAAACTACGCGAACTGGAAAGCGATCGTCTGGTGGAACGCCTTTCCTATCCGGAAGTGCCGCCGCACGTGGAATATCGCCTTACGCCCGTCGGCCTTCAATTATTTGCAATCCTCAACAGCCTGCAACACTGGAGCGATTCCTATATCGCCGGCAAATCCCGTTGAACACATCCGGCTATGCACTTATCTCAATGCCGACCATTTTCATCAGTTGCTTCGCATTGCTGCTATTACAAGGGCCTTCGCGCATCTTATAATCAAAGAGAATTTCTCCATCCCGGTATTCTTCACGGAAATGGTAATTCACCGCCTGGATACCCGCTTCGCGTTCCAGTTGACAAAGCTCCAGATCATGCGTGGAAATCAGACCGATCAGCCAACTTTTCTGCAATGACTTCAACACGCTTACCGCGCCCTGAATGCGGTCATGTGAATTGGTGCCGCGAAAAATTTCATCAATGAGAAAAATCATGTCCCGCTTTGTTTTCGCATGCTCAATAATGCCTTTTATGCGCAGCAACTCCGCATAGAAAGTCGATATGCCGCTGCCCAGTTCATCCTGCAAACGCATCGACGTCCATAAGTCTAGCATTGAACATGCAAAGCGCGTCGCGCAAACCGGACTGCCGGCATAGGCCAGAACCAAATTCACGCCAATGGTACGCAGCCAGGTCGTTTTACCGGACATATTGGATCCGGTAATCACGCACACCCCCTGGCTAATGCTTACATCATTGCATATGCGTTGCACCGAATTAATCAGCGGATGTCCGAGCGCTTCCCCCTCAATCGCCGGACCGTCTTCTCTGATCTGCGGAAACGTCCAGCGCGGTTGGAGTTGCGCAATGTTAGCCTGACTAATCAAAACTTCCAACTCTCCGATTCCTTCCAACCAAGCGCGCACCGCTTCTCCATGTTGTAAATTCCAACGCTGAAGCGCCAACGTGCAGTGGCAATCCCAAAGCAACGTAAAATTCAGCAACACGTAACTGATGGAATTATAGCGTAAATCGGCCGCTTCTAAGATGCGATCTAACTTCTGAATCGCCCCGGACGCTGTGCCCTCGCTGCACCGGAAAAGACTTTGCAGACGAAGCAGCTCATCCGCAGCAAATGGTTCCGCCTCAATACGCCGAATCATTTGCTCATAGCCTTTAATCGCTGCGCGAAAGCGATGCACCGTCAGCAGCAGCAAAGAATTTTTCTTCGCTGTAAGCAGCGTAACGGCGCACTGCGCAAGTACGCATAACGACAATAACGTTGCAGCCGATTTCTGTTCAAAAACCGCCAGTATCGCACAAACAAGAGCAATAAACGGCAAGAAATAAAAAATTGTTCGAGCATAACGCTTCCAAAGTGAAGGTTTTCCGTCAATGGATTGCAACCATTCTTCCGGATCATGCGCACCGGCAAACAACAAACCATCGCAACTAAATTCGCGGCAAAACGTTTCCTTGCCGCTTAATTCGCGTATCGCATTTTGTCGGGCCCGAATCAACTGCGCATTTTTTTCAGGATGCGCCAAGCGGTCCTTCAAGCGTCGACGACCATAATAGGTACTTGTCGCATTCAGCCACTGAAACAATGATTTAGGGCCAAATAAATCCAAGTCATTGCTGTACGGATGTTTCGCCGCCATAAATTCAGTACCATCATCGGGAAACGCCATCCAATCATTGTTTAACCGTGCCGTCTGTCTTTGCTGCAGTGTAATACCGCATTGTATCCGTCGCCAGGCCAATAATTGCCTGCGATGCATTCTAACCAAAAGGATAAAAATAAGACCTGCCAAACAAGCGGCCAACCAGCCAATTTCATGCAAGCCAGACCACCAAAGCCAACCGCCCCCGCCAATCCCGAGCAAGATGCTGAACAAGCGCCAGTTACTGCTCCGATCAGCCGCCCGTTGCAGCTCTGTAGCCTCGTTTGTAGCCGTCGCGATCCATTTTTCCAATCTATCTTTCATTTTCTTCTCACCATTTCTTTTTTTACGTTATGGTAGTACGTTCGTTGCGCAGGCTTAAACCCCTTTTACTGCCGTCAGCCTTTCCGCTTAAAAAACGAAAACGGGTTAGTTCAAAAGCGCGTTACTTTTAAACTGACCCGTTTTTCTTTATTCTCTTCATGACATGACCTCGCGCACAATATCGTGCCACTGCGAAAAACACTGTTTCAGCTTGGCTCTGCGCTGCTGCAGCTGCCCTTCCAGTTCGTCAATCTCGCCTTCCAGTTCCGCCATTTCCTGCGTTAATTGCTGCAACCGTTCGCTCATTGCCGCAAGCGGCATCTCCGGCGAGCGCTCCGCACCTTCGCGCCGCTTGAACAATTCTTTTATATTTTTCAGTTTTTCCAGCTCCGTCATCGCTTCGTCTCCCTTGCCCGCTTGCTTAAAACTCATTTTTCCGTTCCTACATGTTCTCCAAGCGCTCCTGCTTTTCCTGCCTAAGAATGGAAAAGCAGATAAAAAAGCTGCCTATTCTTGCTCTTTCGCAATAAACGGAAAAGTTTAACTATTGTTTATAATTCTCTCGCTTTTTTTCTGCTACACTGAGATTAATATAAAAAAACGGAGGTGCCTGTTATGAAAAAATGGTCCATCTTATTCGTTTTGACCTGCAGTCTGCTTTTATCCTGCAGCGTCGCATTTGCCGGCGCGCAAGACTTTACGCTGGTGAACAATACCGGTCAGCCGATCAGTGAACTCTACGTTTCACCGGCCAGCAGCAACGACTGGCAGGAAGATGTGCTCGGCGTCGACGTGCTCGGCGACGGTGAAAACCTTCATATTACCTTTAACAATGGCGACCGCGCAACGCACTGGGATCTCAAAGCCGTTCTCGCCAATGGCGCCAGCCTCGTCTACTCCGATTTCAATCTGAAACAGATTTCGATCATTACGTTAAAACGCAATGGCGATGCCAGTTATCAATAAGTTCCGCTGAGAATAAGGCCGCCGGCTTACTGCCGGCGGCCTTATCGCTTGCGTGCGGCTTTTTTTCAGCCTTCACAATTTTTGTATCCGATGCCGGGAGACCATCAAGTAGGATAACCCGAGCATCAAAAGCGCGGTCAATAGCGGCGGCAGCGGGTAGTAGCCGGCAATCAGGCAATAGAGCGCCAGCGACAATCCGGCAAAGGTAATCGGCAGGCCATAAAAGGAACCGTCGAACGGCGTGACGTTGAAACGGGCCAGACGGTATGCGCCGCAAAGCGGAAATAGGACAACCAAAGCATAGCCTCCCCACCCCCACTGCAACAGCTCATGCTGTTGAAACGCCAGCGCCGCCGGCGCCAAACCGAAGGAAATCAGGTCGGCCAGCGAATCGAGTTCCTTGCCGATCGCACTGTCGATCTTTAGGCAGCGCGCGACCTTGCCGTCATAACGATCGGCGAACGCCGCGACCAGGATGAAAAAAGCCGCCCAGCGATACTCCGCCTTAAAGAGCAGCGTCACCGCCACTACGCCGCACGCGAGGTTCGAAAACGTAAAAAAGTTCGGCAACCAGCTCTTTTTAAAAACGCCCATCCCCATCGCCGCCTTTCTCTGTCATACTTTCCGCCCTGGCGAGCGGAAGTTGCAACGTAAACGTAGTTCCCTGCGCCACTTCACTTTCGACTTCGATGCGCCCGCCATGTTCCTTGATGATCGCATAACTGACGCTCAGTCCCAAGCCGGTTCCCTGCCCGACATCCTTGGTACTGAAAAACGGTTCGAAGATCCGCAGCAAAACTTCCGGCGGCATGCCCGCTCCGTTGTCGCTGATCGTAACCCATACGCTGCCGTTTTCCGACCAAGTCTTTACGCTTATTTCCCCCTGCTCTTCAATGGCCTGCGCCGCGTTCAAGAGGATATTCATAAACACCTGATTGATCTGCCCGGGATTGCAACGCACCAACGGAAGGACGCCCAGATCCTTCTTCAGCGTCACTTTGTATTTCAATTCGTTCCAGATAAGGCGGATCGTGCTTTCCAGTCCTTCGTTGAGATCGGCATCGCTCTCCCCCTTGCTCGTCGTGCGCGCAAAGCCCTGCAGATTTTGCACGATTGCTTTGACTCGATTGGCACCGTCCTCCATATCCTGCACCAGCTCCGTCATGTCCTGCGCAATATAATCGAGTTGCTGCGCGCGTTTCGCTTCGGCGACCCGCCGGCAGACCGCCGCCTGATGCGCCGATGTTTTTGCAGACTCCGCCAGACTCTCTTCCTGCAGTGCAATGAACGAAACGAGCGTCGCGCTGTATTTGCGCAGCGACGCCAAGTTGCTGATGATGAAACCCATCGGATTGTTGATCTCGTGCGCCACACCGGCGGCCAACTGACCGATCGACGCCATTTTCTCCTGCTGCACGACTTGCAGCTGCGCATCTTTCAGCTTGGCATAGGCGTTTTCCAGGCGAGCCTCGGCCAAAGCGCGTTCGGCAACCTCGCGCTGCAAAGCCTGATTCAACTCCGACAGCTTATCGTTGCTCGTACTCAGCTCGCCATTGAGCAGCATGACTTTTTCATTCATTGCACTGAGTTCACGATTCGCCGCGATCACTTTTTTCATCTTTTTCAAGTCCGTAATATCCTGCGCCGAGCAAATCACATAGTCGACGTCTTGCGCTTCGCTAAAACTCGGCGTGAACGACACTAAGAGAATTCGCTCGCGGCGGCGCTGGTTGCGTACCGTCAATTCTTTCACGATCGGCTCTTTGCCGCTGAAAACGCGCAGCACGATTTCAGCCAGCGCGTTCGCTTCCGCCGGACTGTAGATCGCATAAATCTCACGCTGCGCCATTTCTTCGCAGCTCCTGCCGAAAAATTTCGCATGCGCCGCATTCGCGCTGCCGTAAATCGTCGGATTCAGCATATACCACATCTGAATGTCCGTGTTGTTCAGCAGACGATCTTTCTCGGCAACCTCCTGCCGCAACGTTTCCGCCTCTTCTTTCAGCTGCAGCACCGCCAGCAGCGACGCTTCAAACGGTTGCAGACTTTCAAGCAGCGCACCTGCCAGGCTGCTATTTTCCGCAGTAGCGTCAAAATGCCAAAACCCTTCTGTCCGCCCTGTAGCCGCGTCCGATAAAGGACGCGCCGCAAACGAACGAATGCCATGCTGGCGAAAGTATTCCTGTTCATTGCCTGCGCCAGACGGAAGTTTTTCCGCATCTTCGACCAATACCCGCTCTTTGCTGCGCAGCTGGCGCATCAGCCAGGGATACTCCACCAGCGAAACAAACTCGTCCCCCTCGTCATACAGCCAACGCTCACTGTTCCAATAAATGCGTCTTCGCGCGCTGAGGCCGTCCGCTGAAAAAAGCACCAGCCCGATTCGCTCGACGCCGATGCCGCGCCCTAAGCGTTCGAAAGCACTGCGAATCGATGCGTCGTCGCCTCGAATGCCCTGCAGCGCGATCGCCGTTATTTCGTTTAATAGCAGGCAGTAGGCTTCGGGATCGGTTTCGTCAAGGCGTTTCACATTTTCCAGCATCGTTTGCACACCACCTAATCTTCATAGGCTTCTTCAATAAAGAGCGTCAATTCGCTTGAAAGATCGATTTCCTTCTGCCCGGCGTCTTCCAGTTGCCGCACCACCGGCCGTGAGGCAAACCCCTGGTTTTGCCTCACCACGACGCACTGTCTGCCGTCATTTAATCGGACGCGATAACCGGACGGATAGAGCGAGACATTGCGCACAAATTTATCGACCACCAGCGGTTCGAACAGTTGACGCGACGCTTCCAGAAACTCGATCGCCTGAAAAGGCGGGACGTCGTAGCGTTCACGCTTGCCATGAACGATGCGGTCAAACGCATCGCAAACCGAGATGATCTTCACCATTTCATTGATCTCTTCGCCTTTCAAACCCAGCGGAAAACCGGAAGCGTCGCATTTTTCGTGATGCGTAAGCGCAATCACCTTGACATAGGAACTGATCGATTGCTGATTCAAAAGATCGTAGCCCCGCTTCGGGTGTTCGCGGTAACGCGTCCAATCGACTTCCTGCCTGCCCGAACCCGGGACCATTTCCTTCATGATCGCAAGCATGCCGACGTCATGCAGCAGCGCACCTGCCGCGAGCTCTTTCAGCAGCGCCAGATTATAACCCATATTCACTCCGGTCATTACCGCCAGGATGCAGACATTTACGCTATGTGAAAACAGATTGTCTTCCTTTGCGCGGACATCGACCAGATTGAACATCACTTCTTTCTGCAGCAAAATTTCATCGATCACTTTTTGCGCAGAGGCAACGACGCCTCGCAAAGAAAGTTCGCCGTGCCGGACAAAACGGCGCATCGTCTCGGCAATCGCTTTCTTGCTCTCTTGCCGCGTCTCTTCCGCCACAACGTCCTGTACGTCAATGCCTTGCGACAGTGCGTCCTCGATATATACGCTGCCAATGCCCAGACTAAGCAATTTTTCAATAAAGCCCTGCTTTAAGACGACGCCTTCGCGCAGTAAAACACGCCCTTCTTCGTCAAAGATCGCACGTCCCAGCCGTTCATTGCCCTGCAGATGCTGTAAGCCGACTTTCCGCATGGCACATTCCTTCCCTTCACGCCGCGCGCTTCGCATTACCTACTGTAACGTATTCTGTATTTGAATTCCATTTCCTTCCACTTTCACTTTGCTTTGTTTCTCTTTTCGCATTTTAATTCCGGACAAAAAAATCTTGCTGCGCGTTTGCAGCAAGATTCCGTAGCCCGCTCATGCTCTTTTCGGCCATGCGCTGCACGAAACAGCACGCCGCTTATCTTCAACAACGTTCCTGTGAATTTCCCATCCCCTCTCTCAGCAAGCGCCGCATCATGTAATTGTATACGGCCACCTGCCAGAACAGCAAACCGACGATCAGCGCCGATGCGGACAGCGGCAATCCGCTATAGGAAATAAAGCGGAGACCGTTTTCTTTTGCCTGCCCATTATCGAGCAGCTGAAAATTGATGCCGAGTGACAATTGCTTGCTCTGCCCGTTTATCATTTCTTCCGGCGGCAGCGACGCTACCTCAACCTGAAAACACGACAGACAAAGAAGCAAGAGCAGCAACGCGAGCGTAGACAGCAAGGCGCATTTTGCTGCGCTGGCGCTAAGCTGCACTTCCCGCTCATCACGCTCCGGCACAAAGGTCAGCTTCATCAGCGCCGTTTCGCGAAATGCAGCGGAAAACAACAAGCGCGTCGCCAGATAAAGCGCCGCCAGCATCATCAGGCCGATCAGCAAGCCTGAAAAATCGTAAAAAAACTCTGCCGCCCTATTCGTCCTTGCAGCCGTCTCCAGTTCAAAGCCTACGAGCGCAATGCCGTAAACGACAACAAGCGGCAATGCATAAAGAAAACTCTTTAAAATCCATCCATCCAAACGTTTCATTTTTCCTCCTCCTCAATCGAAAAGATTTCATTGATGTCCGCCTGAAAATAGCGGGCGATCCGGAACGCCAGTTCGAGCGACGGGTTATAGCCGCCGCCTTCAATCGATATGATCGTCGCGCGCGTCACGCCGATTTCTTTCGCCAGTTGCTCTTGCGTCAGTTTGCGTTTCGCTCTGAATACATTCAAACAATTTGCAATCTGCAACTGCATCGTTGCTTTTGTCATGTCCGCCTCCTTACTTATTCTTTCCCTCGTCATAAATGTACAGTAAACATATCTTAATGTCAATTTTATTTTACTTTTAATTTCCGTCAATGTATAATAAACTAGACATTGTTTCAATGCGACAGCGTAGCGTCGACCTGCATTGTCGCATTTTTAAATAGAATAGCGCATCCGAAAGGAGATTTTTATGCTGTCTAGCATTTACAGATTCATCATTCCTCTGCTTCTTTTTCTCGGCGTCTCTAGCAGCACAACCTTTGCCGCCAGCGAATTTCGCGTGGATGGCGAATATTGGACGCCGCGCCTCGGCGGTGAAGTTAAGAACGGCACGACCCTGCAGCCGCACCAGGATCTTGGTCTTGACCGTTCTGCGCTCACCAGTCTCAAGTTCAGTTTTAAAAAAGAAAACGGGCCGCGTTACTTCATCCGCTATGAAGCTCCCTCCTTTTCAAACAGCACCGCCTTGACGCATTCGCTTTCCCTTGGCGGCATCACCCACAACGCCGGGGATCAGGTCGCTGCCGAGCTTAACGTGAAACACTGGCAGCTTGGCATAGCGGAGGAGAAGCCTTGCCCCAGCGGAAAATTTTCCGTTATCTACAGCTACCACCACAACGCGGTTGAAACGACGCTGCAAAATGCCGCACAACAGAGAAACAGCAGCGAACGCCATAGCGGCGATGCCGTCAGCATCGGCTTCGCCTGGGAAACGCAGCACGCACGCGGTTTAAACTATTTTGCGGAAGCAACGCCGCTGTCGATCGGGCGCAACGCAAGCTATCAGGACTACAATCTCGGCATCAAGAGTAAGATCGGGAAGGCATTGACGCTGACGACCGGCTACCGCGGCGAAAAATTGTCCGCCGGACAACAGTCGGACAGCATCGGCAGCCGTCTCCATCTGCGCGGTTGGTATGTTTTTCTCGCTGCCGAACAATAAGCAAGGCTGTCGCAAACGAACCTTCCGGTTCGTTTGCGACAGCCTCTTTTATCATTCCGTTTGCAGTTTGCCGCGCACGACAACCCGGGCATCGCCAATCAATTCCAGCCGCTGCCCGGGCGCATAACGCAGCCGCATTTCTCCGCCGCGCGGCGACGCTTGATAGGCGTGCAACGATGTCTTTTTGAGGCGCTCTCCCCACCAGGCCGCAAGCAGCGTATGCACGGAACCGGTGACCGGATCCTCGTTCACGCCCGCCCATGGATTAAAATAGCGCGAGACCATATCATACGGCTCACTGCCCCTTGCCGTAACGGCCACACCCTTGCAAAACGGCAGCCTGCCCAAACGGAGAAAATCCGGTTGCAGTTCATAAACGGCCGACGCATCGCTTACATGAAGCGCCAATTTTCCGGTACGCTCTCCAACGAACGCACTCTCATATTCTTCGAGCTGGAGCGCCGCCAACATCTCCGGCGACGCCTGCGTCGCGATCGGCCGGTCGAGCGGGAAGTCGAGCGCGATCCCTTCATCCTCACGTTTTGCGTACAGCGTCCCGCTCAGCGTCGCGAATTCGAGCCGCTGAGCCGGATGTTGCCATTCAGCAAATAAAACCTTCGCCGCAGCCAGCGTCGCGTGCCCGCAAAGCGGTACTTCCAGGAGCGGCGTAAACCAGCGCAGGCGATATGCGGGCGCGGCGCGCCAGTCGTTTATCCCCGGCAAGCGCTGCACGAACGCGGTCTCCGACAGATTCAGCTCCGCCGCGATCGCCTGCAGCGTCGCATCCGGCAGTTCGCGCTCCATTAGACAGACCGCCGCAGGATTCCCCTTGAACGGCAGGCGGCTGAACGCATCGACGTGATAAAAAACGCATTCGCTCACTTCCATTCCTCCTCCGTACAGACCGCAATGCCGCGCGCTTTTAACGCTGCGGCAAAGATGCCGTCGCCTTCGACCAAACGCCCCGCAAACGATCCGTCATAAATCATACCGCAGCCGCAGCTTGGCGAGCGGGCTTTTAAAATCGCCTTTTCGCACTTGATCAGCGTTGCAATTTCCAGCGCTGTTTGTGCGCCGGCGAGAAAAAAGGACGTCAGATCCGTTCCGTCTTTCGTGACAATATTGTCCCCCAACTTTTCAGCGCAAGCGCGCGGCGTCGGCAGCTGGCCGAGCACTTCCGGGCAAAGAGGCAACGCCTGCCCGCTTGCCGCCAATTCCACAAGTTCAGGCACCGGGTACGCCTGCCCGTTATAGCGGCAGCGTACGCCCGCCAAACAGGCGCTGACAATCATCATTTCGTTCACCTTCCCTTTTCAATCTGCAAACCGTTTTAGCCATCGGAATAAGATAAGTTAATAAAAAGCGCCGCTCCCTGGCTTTTTGAAAGGATTTTACTACGTTAGCATTGAAAGTATACTCGATAAAAAAATAACGAAAACTAAGGAGTGTACGCCGACAATGAAAAAATGGATTTCCGCCTTATTATTTTCTTTTCTGGTCATCCTGGGAACGACAAGCGCGTCCGCCGAAGAACTTCAGGCGGAACTTGACGCCAAACCGGCAAAACCGATTATCGCCACGATTTACATCAACAATGCCAAGAGCACCTATGACGCTGAACTCAGCAAAAGCCTCAGCGACCGCTTCAACGGCAAAATGACGTCTTTTGTCTTGCAAAACGATCCCAAGTTTGTTGATAAATTGAATAAAGTCGGCGTCACTGATATCAGTATGGCAGAACGCGATGACATTTTACAAGCCTTTGCCGGAGAAAATATCGATTATATCGTTTACGCCGAAATTCAACCGCCCATTCTGAACTCATGGATTTCTATGTTTAATCAGGGCGTTAAAGCTACCGTAACCGTCCCTGTCAAAATCATCGATGTTAAGGGACATAAATACCTCTACAACGGAAAATTCACTGAAACAGCTGACAACAGCGCCGTGTTCGGCGGCGTCGGTACAAAAGCCGCCGTCGTAAAAGCCTTGGATCAGATCTTTGCAAAAACCGATGCCATGCTGATCAACCGCCTGCCGCTCAAGTAATCGCTTGCGACATTTTTTAAAAGCCAAACCGACATATTTTCGGTTTGGCTTTTTTGTTATCCGGTCTTCGTCATGCAAGTTCATTCTTTTTTGTCAGCCCTGCCTGCGCCGCATATACGATCAGTTGCGCTCTATTCTCCAATTCCAGCTGGTTCATGATTTCCCGCATATGGTACTTGATGGTCGCCAGACTCAAGCCGATGCTTTCGCCGACCTCTTTATAGGTCATTCCCTCCGCCACCAGGGTCAGCACCTCGATCTGCTTCGCTGTGAGCGGCATCGGCTTGCGGGGGAAACTTACTTCCGCCGCGCGACTTTGCTCACGCCGGGCAAATTCCTGCAGCACCTTCGCCGCCAAACCCGGCGCAAGCGGCGCTTCGCCGCAAGCCAGGCTGTGCAGTGCCTCCAGAAACGTTTCCTTTGCCATGCCTTTCAGCAAATAACCGGCTGCACCGGCCTTGATCGCTTCAAAGAGGTATGCGTCATCGCTCGATACCGTCAGCATCACCACTTTGCTTTGCGGCATTTCAAGTTTGATGCGCCGCAATCCTTCGAGACCGTCTGCACCCGGCATCTGCACATCCATCAGAACGACATCCGGCTGCAGCTCCTTCGCCTTTAGCGCGGCGCTTACGCCGTCATTCGCGACGCCGACAACCTCAATATCATTCGCCAGCAGTAAATTCTTCAAACCTTCCAGAAAAAGCGGATGATCATCCACCAGCAACACGCGCATCTTATTCACTCCCTACCTGAGATACTGCAGCGTCAGCCGACGCTGCAGGCCCGTCTTCGCTTAGCGGCGCTTGCAGCGTCACTTTCGTTCCGCAGCCCGTTTCTGCTTCCAGCCGGAATAAAATTCCCGCTTCATCCGCCCGTTCCCGCATGATTTTCAGACCGTAGTTGCTCTTCTTTTTCGCCGCCTGCGCGGCGTCAAAGCCGCAGCCGTCGTCGCACAACGCAATGAAAAGCGAAGCCTTCTTTTGCCAAATGCTCACTGTGACGCGTTTGGCCGCGGCATGTTTGCGCACATTGGTCAGCGCTTCCTGTATGATCCGCAGCAACTGAACTTCGACCGTCGGCGCCAGCTGCGGCGCAGTCATTTCCGCCTCCCGTTGCAGAACGATCTTGATCTGATAATTCTGTTCAAACCAGCAAAAATATTCCTGCATCGTCTGCCAGAAGCCTTTTTCGCTGAACCCCTTCGTCTGCAGACCGGTAATGGATTCACGGATATTGACATGGACATCCTGCGTCGCCTGCGCCACTTTTTCTAAAAGCGCAGCGGCCTTGCCGCTTTCGCCCTTCGCAAGAAAAGAAAGCGCGGCCTCCACCTGCATATTGATATAACTCCAGACCTGCCCCTGTCCGTCATGCAGTTCACGGCCGATGCGCTGACGCTCAACCAGAACGGACAGCGCTTTCTCCTGCTCGACGATCTTCGCCTGATCCTCCTTGTGTCGCGTGATGTCCTGCAGTAAAATCACGCGGCCCAGCCGATGTCCTGTCGCATTTTTCAGCGGCGTCTGATGCGCCTGGTAATGGCGTTTCCCTTCCGGCAGCTCGCGCGCCAGCTCGACGCTCATCCGTTCAAGCGCGGCCAGCGCCGGCCAGACGGCAACGACATCGCTTATCTTTCCGCCCTTATGCGCCGGCAGGCCTTCGAAAATTCGTTCGGCTGCCGGATTCATTTCGACAATGTACCCTTCCTGATCGACGACCAAAAGTCCGTCCAGCATCGTTTCGACGACCGCCGTCTGTGCTTCCGGCAAGATCGTAAAAAACAACCACCAACGATAGACCAGGATGCTGTATAGACCGGAGAGCAGAAAGCCGAGCGCCGTAGGCGCAAAAAAATGGTCGCCGGGAAGATTCGCCGCGAAATGCGCGCCGATCGTGATCATCGGCAGCACACTGATCGCGAAGGCCTGGCGGCGGCGCGAACCTGCGCACTTCAGAACCCAGCGCAGTCCAAAACTCAGATTGATGACAAACAGTAAATAAACATAATATCCCGTCAAACGCGACCAAAGGCCGTTGACGCCCACCAGAGTCTCTCCTTCGAACCTCCACTCCGTCCAGTACAAACCATGCCAGGGATTCGTCGCGATCAGCAGGCAGCCGAGCGCCAAACAGCCGCCTAAGAGCGGATGCAGCCCACGCGGCAGCGTCTTATCCTGCCCGCTGATTTGCGTGATGAAGAAAAAACCGACATAAGCCAATGCAATCGCCGTGATCTGCTGCAAGCTGATCAAAAACACCTTGCCCGCCAAATCCGTTTGCAGCTTCGCGCCGATCAAAAGGAGCAGCCACAATGCCTTGCCGGTTTGCGCGGCCACCTGCGCCTTGGCTCCCGCCATCTTGCGAAATTGCCAAAAGTAAACCGCCAAGCCTTCCAGTACCGCAACGACAAGTAAGTTGCAAATCATCATACCGCCGAGCGGCGCATAGATATCCACTTCGAACACCTAGAAAAAACCTCCTTGGTTGCGCTAAACTTTTTCCTTCTGATTGTAGCGTATTTTTCATTTCCCCTTATTTAAAATAAGTTAATAAAGCATTTTACTTCTTCTTATTCGTTATTATAACACTGACGCGAAGCGGAAAAAGAGAGGAGGGGACTCAAACGCGCCCCCGCCTCTCTTTTTCCACTCTTCATTTTTCATTCTTGAAGCCCTGCGCTTGCATCGTCGGATAGACTTTAGGAAAATAAACTTTGGAATAAAAGTTCATCGTGTTGCGACTCCAGTCGCCCTCTATTTCATAGCGTCCGATGTTTCTCAGGTAACGCTGCATCAGGCGGTCATACTCGTCAATCAAGGCCGGCAGCTTTTCTTTGTCATATTTTTCATCATGGCGAAAGGCAGCTACCGGCATCCGCGGTTTTTGCTGCGAACGATCAGCCGGATAGCCGACCGCCAAGCCATTGATCGGATACGTATATTCGGGCAGCTCGAGCAGCTCGATGACCGCCTGCGGATTATTGCGGATACCGCCGATCGGCACGATGCCAAGTCCGAGCGACTCGGCCGCCGTGATCACGGTACCCATGCAAATGCCCGCATCGATCGAAACGGCAATGGTCGCCTCGACGCTGTCGGGAATGACGAGCGGCTTGCCGACCTTGTCCGCCGCCAGTTTGGCCTTATATAAATCGGCGACAAAGACGAGAAAGAGCGGCGCCTGCGCAATCCACGGCTGGCCGCCTGCAAGCTCGGCAAATTGTGCGCGCCGCGCTTTATTGCGCACCACAATCACGCTGATTTCCTGGCTGTTAATCGAGCTTGGCGCCGCTTGCGCCGCAGCAACGAGTTCATTGACGATCGCATCGGGAATGGGTTTCGGTAAATATTCACGAATGCTGCGATGATTCTTCATCACCCGGATCGTTTCATTCATCGCGTTCCCTCCCTACGGCAAAGATTGTCCTTACCGGACTAATTCCCCGCACAGCGCCGCATTCCTTCCGCCAGGCAAAGAATACATTGTCAGCCCATCATGCGATAACCGATGCCCGATTCGGTCACAATATAGCGCGGCCGGGCGGAATCGGTTTCGATCTTGCGCCGCAGCTGGCCGATATAAACGCGGATGTATTGCGTGTCGCTGCTTTCCGCACCCCAGACCTTCTTCAGCAATTGGCGGTGCGTCAGCACTTTGCCGGCATTTTGCATCAGCACTTTGAGCAGTTCGTATTCGGTCGGCGTCAGCTTGACTTCGCCATCGGCTACGAAGACCTGATGTTTGCTCAAATCAACGACAATCTCGCCGCAGCGCAGTTGCATATCATCTTCGCCGGAGCGGCTTTGACGCAGGCAAACGCGGATCCGCGCCATCAACTCACCGATGCCGAACGGTTTGGTAAGATAATCATTCGCGCCGACATCCAGCGCCTCGATTTTTTCTTCCTCCTGATCGCGCGCCGACAAGATGATGATCGGGATTCCGGACCACTCGCGAATCCGCCGGATGATTTCTTTGCCGTCGATATCCGGCAAGCCAAGATCAAGCAGGAGGATGTCGGGCTTCGCGCCGATCAGTTGTTCCAGGCCATCCTGCCCCGTCGCGGCCTCCAACACTTTAAAGCCATGCCCTTCAAGCGACACCTTGATCAAGCGCCGGATCTGGCTTTCATCATCTACAACCAGTATTTTAAGCATCCCTTCCATTTTGAGCACCTCCGTCGTTACGCCTTTATCAATGGCTGCTTGCCGATCGGCAGAGCAAAACTGAGCCGCGCGCCGCCATCCGGACGGTTCGCCGCCCAGATCGTCCCGCCGTGCGCTTCAATAATGCCTTTGCAAATCGAAAGACCCAGTCCCGTGCCGCTGATCTTGATCGCATCCGCCGCACGATAGAATTTTTCAAAGACATGCTCCAATTCCGCGGGCGGAATGCCCCTGCCGTAATCGGCAACCGACACGATGATCTTCTTATCCTCCTGCGTTGCACTGATTTCGATCGGCGTATCGGCCGGCGAGTATTTCAACGCATTGTCAAGCAGATTGATCAGGACCTGTTCCAAAAGGACGCAATCGCCGTTTGCCAGCGACAGCCCCTGCGCAACGCTGATATCGATGCGGCGCTGGCGAATCGTTTCTTCCAGCCGCTTGAGCGCCGCGCCGATCACATCTTCGATGTCGCACCAGTCCTGTTTGATTTTCATCGCGCCGCTTTCCAGACGGGCCGTATCCAACAGATTGCTGACCACGCGCTCCATGCGACCCGCGCCGTGCCGGATGTTTTCCATCAATTCGTTTTGCGCCGCCTCCGGCAGCGTGATCTCGTTGTCGAGCAGCGTCGACGCCGAACCCAGAATCGTCGCCAGCGGCGTCCGGAGTTCATGCGAGATCGAATTGAACAGAGCTCCGCGCAATCGTTCCGATTCTTCGAGCAGCGCCGCATGGTTCGCTTCGGTCGCCAGATCAATCCGCTCGATCGCGATCGCCGCCATCGCGGCCCACGCTTCGATTAGTCGGCGCTGTTCCGCATTGACCCGTTTTTCCGTCAAATGCAAGCCCAAAACGCCAATCGTCTTATCGCGCACATGGAGCGGCAGATAAAGATACGCGGCGGACGGCAGCGTTTCGGTCGAGCGTCCGGCCACCTCGCTATGCTCATACGCCCAGATTGCCACCGCAAGCTCATTCGGATCCTGCATGATATCGACGCTTGCATCCGTAAATTTTTCCCAGGCTCTCATCTTCAGCAGGTTCCGTTCATCCGGCAGCAGCACCGCGACCGAACATTCCAAAGCCTGCGCCGCACTCTGCGCCAAGACGCGGATGATCGGCTCCAATTCCACCTGCGCCGCTATCTCGCGGCTGAATTCATAGAGCGAACGAGTCCGCCGTTCATGCTGGCGGGCAAACTCGGCTTCGCTGCGCAAACGCTCGGTCTGGCCTCCGGCGACAAAAGCCACCAGCAAAAAAATGAAGAAGCTCCAGATGTAACGGATGTCCATAACGCTAAAGCTCAGCACCGGCGGAACGAATAAAAAGTCGAACGCCAATACCGTACAAACGGCAGTCGCATAAGACGGTCCGCGTCCCCACCAGGCGGCGCTCAATAAGACCGGCAACAGGTAAAGCATCGCCACATTGAGCAGTTCCAGCTGTTCCTTCATGAGATAATTGATCGCGGTCATCAACGCCAGCATCAGCAAGCCGCCCAGATACTGTTTCCACTCGATACTCGCCGGACGAACGCCGCTTTCCAGCTTCGGCACATAGTCCTGCGATTGCTTGCCCTGTATTACATGGATTTGAATGCCGCCGCTCTTACGGATCAGCCGGTCAACCAAAGCGCCTCCTTTGAGGATTTCCCAAAAGCGGTTGTGTACCGGCTTGCCGACTACCAGATGCGTGATATTTTCCTTGCGGCAAAAGGTCACGATTTCTTTCACCATGTCGGCTGCCGGCAACGAGGCAACATGCGCGCCCAGCTCCCGCGCCAGTCGCAGATTGCGCGACAGTCGGTCGCGTTCGCGCTCATCGCCGCTGCCCTGCGGCGTATCGAGATGGATCGCATACCACTCGGCCCGCATCGCGCTGGCCATGCGTTTGGCGACACGGATCAGATGCGCGGAAAAAGGACTCGCGCTGACGCAGACCAGCACTTTTTCCGCCGCCGACCACGGCCCCTCGATCGCATGATCATGCATATATTCATTCAGCTGCTGATCGACGCGGTATGCGGTGAAACGCAGCGCCATTTCACGCAGCGCGTTGATATTGCCGGGCCGGAAAAAGTTTTTCAGCGCCCGTTCCGCCTGTCCCGGCACGTATACCTTGCCTTCCTTTAAGCGCTTGATCAGATCCTCCGGCGGAATATCGATCAGCTGCACCCGATCCGCGGTCTCCAGAATGGAATCCGGCACCGTCTCTCTGACCTTCACTTCCGTGATCTGCTCGACGATATCGTTCAAGCTTTCCAAATGCTGAATGTTGACGGTCGTATAGACATCGATGCCCGCATTCAGGATCTCGTCAACATCCTGAAAACGCCGGACATGACGCGTCCCGGTCACATTCGTGTGCGCCAGCTCATCCACCAATACGAGCTGCGGTTTTCGCAGCAAAATCGCATCCAGATCCATCTCCGCCAACAGCTTCTCCCGGTATTCGATCAACCGACCGGGAATCACAGGCAGACCGGACAACATCTCTTCGGTCTCTTTGCGCTTATGCGTCTCCACCCAACCGACCACCACGTCGATGCCTTCCGCCAAACGTTCCTGCGCATTTTCCAGCATCGCATACGTCTTGCCGACGCCGGCGGCGGCCCCGAGAAAGACCGTCAGTTTGCCGCGGCTTTCTTTTTGTATCTTTTTCAGCAACAATTCCGGGTCGCGTCGCTGCTCCGTTATGCCCACTTTCGTCACGTCCCTTCGGCTCCCGTCTCCCTAACTTCCCTCAACTGCTTATCGATGCAGTTAAAAGGGCAGATCTGCATCTGCCCTTACGCGTTATTCTTCTTGTTTTTATTTTACCTGATTTCCTGCCGGAATGGAATCTAATGCCAAATTAAGCTCCAGGACATTGACGCGCGCTTCACCAAGCAGACCGAACTGCGGCCCCTTGGCCAGCGAGTCAACCAGTTTTCGCACCTGGCCCGGCGCCAGGCCGCGCTTCGCGGCGACCCGGTCGACCTGGAGGTAAGCGCCGTCAAGCGAAATATCCGGATCGAGACCGCTGCCGGACGCCGTCGCCAAGTCAGCGGGAAGCGTCGCTTCCTGCGTCAACTCGTTTTGCGTACGAATCTCGCTTACTTTCTTTTCGATCGCCTGCATCAGCTTTTCACTGGTCGGGCCAAGATTCGTGCCGCCCGAAGCGCTCGCATCATAACCGTTTTCACCGGCCGCCGACGGGCGACCGATGAAATAGTGATCCTGACTGAAGCCTTGGCCGATCAGCGAAGAGCCGACCAGCTTGCCGTCTTTTTCCAGCAGTGAACCGTTGGCCTGTTTTGGAAAGACAACCTGCGCCATGCCTGTCAGCGCCAACGGATAGACAAGCCCGGTCAGCAGCGTCAGTACAACGGTCAAGCAAAAGCCTGTTCGTATCATTTGCATGTTCTTTCCCCCTCTTCTCGTAAAGGCGCGGCAACGCGCCCGACAACCTTGATGCTATGCGAGCCGGTATGACATACGACCAGCATTTCCCCTTCTTCCGTATACAACAATTCACAGCCCTTGATTATTTCCTCGATTCCGACCCCCAATGCTTCGGCCAGCGCCTGCAAGGTCTTTCGCCCCGGCCGCCAGACATCCGCTTCATACGCTTCGATGGCCCGCACCGAGACGCCGACGCATTCGGCCAGCTGAGCATGGCTCAGTCCTTTTTGCCGGCGCAATAACTGCAAGGTATCGCCAATCGCTTGCCACATACTATCCCAACCTTTCTTATCCGGCCAGCCCCAAAGCGGTCAGAATCATATCGATCAACTTAATGCCGACGAACGGGACGATCAGACCGCCTACGCCATAGAGCAGCAAATTTTTACGCAACACCTTGTCCGCACCCATCGGCTGGTATTTTACGCCGCGCAAGGCCAGCGGGATCAACGCGACAATGATCAGCGCATTGAAGATGACTGCGCTCAAAATCGCGCTTTGCGGCGTCGTCAGGCGCATGACGTTCAAGACGCCAAGCACCGGATACGCGCCCATGAACATCGCCGGAATGATCGCGAAATATTTGGCCACATCGTTGGCGACGCTGAACGTCGTCAGCGCACCGCGCGTCATCAAGAGCTGCTTGCCGATCTCCACGACCTCGATCAGTTTCGTCGGATTGCTGTCAAGATCGACCATGTTTCCGGCCTCTTTCGCCGCCTGCGTGCCGCTGTTCATCGCGACGCCGACATCGGCCTGCGCCAGCGCCGGCGCATCGTTCGTCCCGTCGCCGGTCATCGCAACCAGCATGCCCCTGTCCTGGTATTCGCGAATCAATTTCAGTTTCGCCTCCGGCGTCGCTTCGGCCAGGAAGTCGTCAACGCCCGCTTCGGCCGCGATCGCCGCCGCGGTCAGCGGATTGTCGCCGGTAATCATGACCGTCTTGATGCCCATGCGGCGCAATTCCTTGAAGCGCTCCTTGATGCCGCCCTTGACGACGTCTTTTAAGTAAATCGTGCCCAGCACCTTGTTTTTTTCGGCCACGACCAGAGGCGTACCGCCGCTCTTGGCGATCCGTTCGCAATCGAGCTGCACCTGATCGGGAATCAGCGCGCCCTGCTCGTTGACGTAGTTTTTCACCGCATCCATCGCACCCTTACGGATTTCACGGCCGTTGAAGTTGACGCCGCTCATTCTTGTCTGCGCCGTGAACGGCACGAACTGCGCATGCAGTTTGGCCATATCGCGTTCGCGCAGATTGTACTTCTGTTTAGCCAGCACGACGATGCTGCGCCCTTCCGGCGTTTCATCAGCCAGCGACGAAAGCTGCGCCGCATCGGCCATCTCTTCGGCGCTGATGCCCGGCGCGGGCATAAATTCGGCCGCCATTCGATTGCCAAGCGTGATCGTACCGGTCTTATCCAAGAGCAGCGCATCAATATCGCCGGCCGCTTCCACCGCACGGCCGGACATCGCCAGCACGTTGCGCTTCAAGAGCCGATCCATGCCGGCGATGCCGATCGCGCTGAGCAACCCGCCGATTGTCGTTGGAATCAGACAGACCAAGAGCGCAATCAGTACGATGAGCGAAATCGACGTATTGGAGTAGACGGCAAACGGCTCGATCGTCGCAACGGCGATCAGAAAGATAAACGTGAGTCCCACCAGCAAGATCGTCAAGGCAATTTCGTTCGGTGTTTTCTGCCGCTTAGCGCCCTCGACCAGACTGATCATCCGATCGAGAAAGGTTTCGCCCGCGTTGGCGGTGATCTGCACTTTGAGCCAGTCGGAGAGCAGTTTGGTACCGCCGGTGACCGACGACTTGTCGCCGCCCGACTCGCGGATGACCGGCGCCGATTCGCCGGTGACCGCGCTTTCGTCGACCGAGGCGACGCCTTCGACGACTTCGCCGTCGCTCGGAATGATATCGCCCGGTTCGACCAAAACGATGTCGCCTTTCTTGAGGCTGGCGGCATCGACCAATTCGACCTTATCGCCTTTCATTCGCTTGGCTTTTGTCTCGGTTCGCGTCTTGCGCAGCGCATCGGCCTGCGCCTTGCCGCGTCCTTCGGCCAACGCCTCGGCAAAATTAGCAAAGAGCAGCGTAAACCAAAGCCATACTGCGATCTGCACGGCAAAGCCGATCTGCTCGCCGCCGCCCTGCAGCAGATCACGCAGCAGCATCGCGCTGGTCAAAAGCGAACCGATCATCACGATGAACATGACCGGGTTGCGAAACTGGACGCGCGGGTCCAGTTTCACGAAAGACTGGATGACGGCAGCCCCTATCAGCTTGCTGTCAAAACCGGATTGTTTTTTCATGTTGTTTCCCCCTAAAATTGCTGTCCCTGCAGCATCAGCAAATGTTCAACGATCGGTCCGAGCGCAAGCGTCGGCAGGAAAGTCAGCGCCCCGACGATGACGACCATCGTCGCGAGCAGCACTACAAACAGCCAGCCATGCGTCGGAAACGTTCCCGCACTGGGCGGCGCGATCTTTTTTTCGACCATGCTGCCGGCAATCGCCAGCACCGGAATGAGAACGCCAAACCGCCCTAACAGCAACGCTGCGGAAAGGCTCAGGTTGTAAAAGAGCGTGTTGGCATTCAGTCCGGCAAACGCGCTGCCGTTATTGCCGGTACAGGAAACGTAAGCATACAGCATTTCGCTTAAACCATGCGGTCCGGCATTATTCAGCGAAGACGTGCCGACCTCGAGCACCGAGGCCATCGCCGTGCCGAGCAAAATGGAACTGGCCGGTATCAAGATGGCCAGCGTAGCCATTTTCATTTCAAACGCTTCGATTTTCTTGCCGAGATATTCCGGCGTCCGCCCGACCATCAGGCCGACGATGAAGACCGTCAGGATAACGAACACCATCATGCCGTAAAAGCCCGCGCCGACGCCGCCGACGACGACTTCGCCCAGCATGATCTGCAGCATCGGAACCAGACCGCCTAGCGGCGTGAAGCTGTCGAACATCGCGTTGACCGCGCCGCAGGACGCCGCACTGGTGACGACGCTGAAGAGCGCCGTGCCGGCCTGGCCAAAGCGGACTTCTTTTCCTTCCATGCCGCTGGCGCTATGAAGGCCAAGCGCAGTCAGATTTGGATTGCCGTAGCGTTCCGCACCGTAGAGAAGACTTAACATCATGCAAAAAAGCAGCAGCATCGTCGCCAGAATCGCATACCCTTGCCGCTTATCGCGCGCCAAATGCCCGAACATAAAGAGCAATGCAGTCGGCACGAGGAAAATCGCCAGCGCTTCGAGGAAATTTGTCAAAGGCGTCGGATTTTCGAATGGATGCGCTGAATTGGCGTTAAAGAAACCGCCGCCGTTGGTGCCCAGCATCTTGATCGCTTCCTGCGACGCAGCCGGCCCCATCGCTAGCGTCTGCTCCGCTCCTTCGAGCGTCGTCACCGTTTGATACGGCAGCAAGTTTTGAATGACGCCCTGCTCTACAAGCAGTAGCGCAAATACGATGGAGAGCGGCAGCATGATCCAAAGCGTACCGCGCACCAGGTCTTTCCAGTAATTGCCGAGCGTTTTTCTTTCCTTGCGCGTCAGACCGCGAATCAACGCGGTCGCGACAGCCAGTCCGGATACGGCCGAGACAAAGTTTTGCACCGTCATGCCGGCCATCTCCGTCAGATAACCGGTCGTCGCTTCCGGCGCATACGCCTGCCAGTTCGTGTTGGTCAAAAAACTGATGCCGGTATTGAGCGCCAGAGCCCACGGCACCGGCCCCAACTGCTGCGGATTCAGCGGCAGGACATGCTGTCCCATTTGCAAACCGATGATCGCCAATAAACCGAAGACATGAAAGACGATGAAGGCGACCGCATATTCTTTCCAGTTCATTTCTTCGTCCGCTTTGATGCCGCAAATTCGGTAAATCATTCTTTCAAGCGGCAGCAAGAGCGGATCAAGCCAGGTTCGTTCCCCTTCGAGCACTTTCGCCATATAGCGTCCAAGCGGCAACGCCAACGCAATAAGTACTGCCAGATACAGAATAAAGACTGCAATATCACTAATCATTTAAAATTCCTCCGGTTTCATTAATGCATACAAGAGATAAACCAACAGTACGGCGGTAATGATTCCGCCGAGCCAAAAATCATTCATACCCACGCCTCCTTGCGCAACTGTACTTGCTATATTTTGATACTACCACCGGCCGCATAAAGATAGGGTAAAGATTGTTTGCTCCGCTATAAAGAAAGTATAAAGACAACTTTTTCTAACCGTATTTTAATCTTCTGCTAAGCTTCCTTTAATTTTTCTTTGTTATGCTAACTACAAGATCAATTTGACAGGGGGAATCCACTTGCGAAAAATCACCTCAATCATCTTAACGCTCGCCTTCATTCTTGTTTCCATCACCGGCATCCAATTGACGGGCGGCAAACCTCCGGCAAGCGCTTCAACCGTTCCGCTCCAATCGGTCGCCAATGCTGCGCCAAACAGCGAAAACGCGGCGGCTCCGGCGCCGAGTCCGACTCGGCAAAAAGCGTTCTACCCCAAGGTCGCACACGAGTGGGGCGGCTATCTCTTCATCGCAGCAGGCGTCGTTCACCTCGGACTCAACTGGAGAGCGATGCGTTCGTATCTCAAGCCAACGCGACAAGCGTCCTGACAAAGAAAGAGCCGCCGCAAAACAGCATGCTGTTTTGCGGCGGCTCTTTCTCTTTTTATCAAATTTTCTCCTTACAGCAGCGTCTTCGCGCTCATTCCGGCAGACGCCGCGCAAAGACGATTCTCGTTCCCGCGGCGCTTCGTTCCAGGCGGATGCCGTAGTAGCCCTGCGCCAGCAGTTCCGTCTGCCTTACGTCATCTTCGCTTTCGACAGGCAGCGCGCTCTCTTCGTCCACCTGCCACGGCTGCTGCATATCCCGGCAGAAGACATAGCGCCAAAACGCACCGTATTTCACCTTTAACGCGACAACCCGCATGCCGATCGCGAACTTCTCCGCCATGCTGGGATAATTTTTGGGCGACACATTCGAACAGAGATAGCGAAAGGGGCGCGTTTTTTCCGCAAGCGCGACCGCATAAAGCGTCATCGTCTTCTGCAAGCCGTTGCCGGTATAATCCGGATGAACATTGGAGAGCGGCAAATGGGCAACCTGCGCGAGTTCCTGCGCCGCAAGCCCAAGATCCAGGCCGGGGTTATCCTCACGCGCGCCGGGAAAATAGAGCACGCGAAAACCGACCAGACGTTCGGCGACGAAGACGCCCACCGTGATGCCGTCTTCGCCCAGATAACGCGTGAGATGATCGAGCGGAAACCGCCAGCATAAATCGGCATCCGGCAAACTGTCGATCACTTCGTTATGCAGGCTTTGCAACTGCGTCAGCCATTCCGCCCCGAGCCGCTTCATTTCGTAGGCATAGGTTTGTCCGTCGCGGCGGTTCTTTACCAGACCGCTTTTCATATTTTCCATGTATCTTCATCCTTACATTTCTTTTTCTTTGTTTTAACCGCAGTTTCAGCAGCCTGTCTCCTCACCCGCTTTTCTTCGGCTCAGCCAGAGAAAGACCAGCACCGCGCCAAAATAGGCGACGCCGATCCAGCCGATTCCCGCCGCCTGCCCCAATCCTGCCGACCAGGCAAAGACAACCGGCCCGAGCATCTGCCCGAGCTTCTTCGTCATGCTGAAAAAGCCGAGCGCCTTGCCTTCGCCGAACGCTTTGGTTGCCGGCAGCGTAAGTAAAAACGTATTCTGCGCAATAAAGCCGATACTGTCGGCAATGCCGAACAGCGCAACCGCCGCGATCGCCGCAGCCATCGCTCCCTGCCAGGAAAAGAGGAGCAGCGCGCTCACGCCGACGCAACTGCCGACGAGGATCAAACGCGCAATGTTATTGCTGCGCGCGATGATCTTGCCCATCACCGGCCCGAGATAGACGATGCAAATGCCGTAAAGCATAAACGCCCGTCCGATATTGGCAGGCGACAAGCCCATCTGGTTCGAATATATGGGAAAAAAATAATTCAAAAAGCCGGTCAGGCAAAGCGCCGACGGCACGGTGACGAACAGCATCACGCCGATGACGCCTGCATCGCCAAAGAACGTGCGCCAATGCCGCGCAACCTGCGTCGCCGCGGCGGGAGACGGCGCGGCACTGGGAGCTTCCTTGTCCGGATCTTTCACCAGCCACAGCGCGAAAGCCGCGGTCAATGCGACAACGCCGAGCGCCACGAAGAAGACGCCGGAGTAGCCGAGCCGCTCCGCGAGCAGCGCACCGAACGCGCAAGCGCAGATATTGCCGGCATAGATACCGGCGTTCATCTGCGCAAACCCCTTGGCCCGCCCCGCAGCGGCCGGACTCGCGGCCACATAGCCGCGCATCGCCATCCATGCGAAGCCGAAACCGATGCCGACCAAGGCCCGCGCTAGGATGAAGGCTTCGCCGCTTTTCGCCAGCCCTGAGAGCAAGACGCCGACGAAGAGGATCGCCGCGCCGACGAAGAAGGGAAAACGCCAGCCCCGCTTATCGATGATAAAACCGGTCGAGATCGCTGTAAGACTGGCGCAAAGCATCTCGGCGGAAATCGGCAATGCGACTAGCGTCTGCTTTGACAGCCCCCAGAGCGGCTGCAGGAGATTCTTCATCTGCATCGGAATGAAGGAGATCGACATATCCGTGGCAAGAAAAAATAGAAAGGCCAGTGAGCGAATCATATTCGTGTCGGCCGCGCCGCCGTTTTCCGTCTCGGAATCCTCAAGTTTCAGCTTCAGCAGGCGCAGTACAAACAAGACCACCTCCACCATGAAGAAGAACGAGATCAGCGAGACCGTCAGCGCATCCAGCAAGATGTTGTTCACCTTGTCTTCGACATACGCCTTGGACAATACGACGTGAAGTTGCGCCTCGACGCCGCTTCGATCGGCGCGCAGCGGCATGCTGTACTGAAAAGCCGCTTCGCCTGACGGCGCTGCCGCCGCTGTCCCGTGTAAGAGCCTCCCCTGCGCGTCCGAGAGGTAGATCGTCTCCAGTTCAGGAACCGAACGGACGATCCGCTGCAGCCATTCATCGACGCCGCGCAAGCGCTGATAGGGTACGCCCATGCCGATCACCCGGTCGACATCCTGCTGGATGATCGTCGCGGAGAGCAACGTATTCTTCTGTGCAATGGCGAGATAGGCCGTCTTGAAAGCGCCGGTGCTGGCCGCCGCATACGAGAGTTGCGCCGCCCCCAGCACCGCGATAAAAAGAAACAAAATCCTCCTGCGCCGGAAAGAGCCGTCCGCAGCCCAGAGCGGAACCAGCCACAGCAGTGAGCCCAGGCAAAAAGCCGCCGCTGCCGCGATTAGCAGCATCGAGCGGATGATCGGCCCCATCTGTCGCTCGGCCTCTGCATCGACATCCGCTGCCGCAAAGCTCATATCGAGCACGGCAATCCAATTTTCCTGCCGATCCCGTACCGGCAAAAGCAGGTGATAGTCCTTTTCTTGCAGCACATAGGCATAATCGCGCGCTGCGCGTTCCTGCTGAAAATCGAGTTTCGCAATGACGCCTGGCGGCAAGCGCAAGCCGATATCCTCGGCCTGCATGCCGTATAGAACCCGGCCGTCCGGCAAGGCGAGGCGGATATTTTCCAGCCCCGGCGCATATGCGGCCGTTTTGCCGAGCAGCTCCTGCATCCCGTAAAAGTTGGTCACGGGTTTGCCGTAGCGCAGCGCATATTCGATTTCCCGTCGCGTTTCGCCGCCGGCCACCGCATAGCCGGCCACCAGCGAATCAACGTGATTTTTCTTGAAGGAAAGTATATTCAGCCAACCGCTGAAGCCAAGGACGACGACAGTGATGAGCACAGCGATCGCCGTAAATATCAACAACATTCTTTGCCGCTGCAAACGTTTCTCCTCCTGCCTTCGCCTTCTTATTTTGTCGTGTCGATTGACGAATAGATCCTATCGGCGGCCAGTAAGATGTCGAAACTGGGCGCATAGGCGATCTTTTCCGCCACTTCCATGTTCAAGACAATATTGGGCGTGTTCTCATAGACCTGCGCTAACTGACGCGGCGTTTTGCCGTTAAGAACCTCGCGCATCGCTTGCGCGCCAAAACGTCCGATGCCGCGAAAATCGGCCCGCGACACGCTAAGCAGCGCGCCTGCCCGTACTTCTCCGGCGCCCTGCTGCGCGAAGATCGGAATCTTCTTTGCATAAAGCGGCGCGAACGATTCGGCCATGCGACTGATGTCGCGGTCAAAGTACAGGGTGCTGTAAAAGGCGTCGATGTTTTGCTCGGCCAGCCACTGATGCGCCGCGAACATCTCTCGTCTGAAGGTCTCCTTATCCGCCTGCCGGTCGCTGACGAACGCGCGTACCAACGTGAAGCCCCGCTCCGCTGCAACGCGCTCTACATCGGCCACCGCGGCAAAAGCCCGCCCATCGAGCGACGGCTCATAGACCAGACCCAGTTTTTTAAAAGGAATCAGATCATGAAAGACTTCCAGCTGACGCTGATAACGCGCCGGGTCCATATGCGCCCAGACATGCTCGTAGCCGGAATCCGTCGCCGAAGAGATGATCCCAGCCTGCACCGCATTGCTGGTGGAAAAGATGAAGGTCGGCACGTGGTGACGATTGTTCGCCAGCGCCTGTCCGGCCTGCGTTCCCATCACGATCAAGAGGTCGATGTCGCCTTGGTTCAGCCGTTCGAT
Organism: Negativicutes bacterium; assembly: GCA_963667825.1. GTDB lineage: Bacteria > Bacillota > Negativicutes > SG130 > SG130 > Azotosporobacter. The sequence goes on from OY764022.1 coordinate 1,554,527, forward strand.
GATCTGTTCCTGTAGCTCCGTCTGTTCCGCTTTGCTGCGGTGGGCAAAGCTGTAGTATCCATCGGGGACGAACGTCAGCGCCGCGCCGCTCGGCTGCGCCGCCAGCCAATTCCAGATACTGCGGCTGTCCGACTGACCGTCCTGATACGGCAGCCCCTGCGTGCTGCCGATCAGGCCCGCTTCCTGCAGGCCGTCCGCCAAACCTGCCAACGTGCTGGCATAGTTGGCGAATTCGCCGGACTCGCAGTAGGCGACGCGCATCGCCTTAGGCGGCGTCGTTCTTTGTCCGTCCGCCTCCGGCAGCGCTTGCGCACGCAAAAGAGCGCCTGCGGCGAAAAGACAGAGCATCACGCCAAGAAAAAGCCAGAGCGTCCTCTTTTGCCGTTTCACGCGTCGTCTGCCGCACCCCGGTATTCAAGAACCAGGATCGTGATATCGTCAAATTGTTCCGCACCGTTTGAGAACGTCTCGACCGCTTCGACGATCTCGTTGACAACGCTGCGTGCGCCGCGCGCAGGACGCTTTTGAATCGCCTGTTCCAGGCGCAGCGTTGTGAACTGCGTTTCATCCACTGCCTGCGCTTCGGTCACGCCGTCGGTGTAGATCACCAATCGGTCGCCCGGTTCCAGGCGCAGCTTTTGCTGATCGTAGCTGAACTCGTCAAGGATGCCGAGCGCCACGCCCGGCGTGCAGGGAATCGCGTTCAGGCTGCCGTCGGCGCGGTACAGGTACGGCGGATTGTGCCCGCCGTTGCTGTAAGTCACCTCGCCGGTCTTTATATTCAAGATGCCGCAGAACATCGTGACGAACATCGTTTCCTCATTGCCGCGGCAAAGTTCGCTATTGGTCTTACAGAGCAGCTCCTCGCTGCCGATGCCCGGTCTCGCCTTCGCCCGGATCAGCGTCTTCGTCACCGCCATAAAGAGCGAGGCCGGAACGCCTTTGCCGGAGACATCGCCGATCAAAAAACAGAAATGATCATCGTCGATGAAAAAGAAATCGTACAGATCGCCGCCCACTTCCTTGGCGGGCGCGAGATACGCGTAGATATCCAGTTCCTTTATATTCGGGAACGCGGGGAAAATTTTCGGCACCATGCTCATCTGGATATTGCGCGCAACCTGCAGTTCGCTCTCGATGCGCTTTTTCGTTTCCTGACTCTTGCGTTCGGCGATCAGGTTCTTCGTGATAAAGACGAACGTAGCGACCGCGATAGCATTGCCGATGATCAACGGCAGGCGTATTCCCTGCTCGATCGCCAGCGCCTTGGCAAAATCCGCCAAGAAGAGGAAGGTCAGCCCGGAGGCGAAGACTTCATAAAACACAGTGAAGAGAGCCGCTTCGCTCACACTCACCAAGTCGTCCTTTTTGCGCCATGCGGCAAACAAGCCGGCAAACAGGCCGGCCAGTACGGTCGCCAGCGTCGCCGACCAGACCGATGCGCCGCCCTGAAGAAAACGGTCGATCCCGCCGATCAGACCGACGCCAAGGCCCACCCACGGCCCGCCGATCAAACCGCCCAGAATCGGCCCTGTCGGGCGCAAGCTGACCAGACCGCCGTAAAACGGAATCGCGTTGAACGCACCGTAAAGCGAGAACAGACCGAATACGGCTATCAACATCGCCTGCTGCCGTCGGTTCTTTTTATTTTCCAGGATATTCGAATAAAATTGCGTGCGCGTCAAAAAATATGCGATGACGCTCATCACGCAAGCCGTGTTCAATAACGAACTCATGATTTTAAACATAACGACCGTTCACCCTCCGTACCGTCTCTGCCAAGCTACTCTTTCTTTCCTTCGCCTTTGGCGCAAAATCCCCTGCCTTTGGCTCTGGCAAAAGAGAGCGCCTGCGCAGTACAAACTAAATAAGGTCAAGGAACGCACGGCCTTGCTGCGCTTCAACTTGACCCGGCTGTCTCGTGCAAGCGGCCGCCGGCATTTTTGAAGCACTCTTCAAGAAAGACGCCGCGCCGCCCGCTTAAATTTTTTCATCGACTTTTCCCCGTGCGCCGTTCATAACGGAATATACTTCACATGCAGCCGGCTGCTGCCCTTCGGCGACGCTTTCATTCAGCCGTTCCAGCTGCGCCTTCGCGCGGGAAAGCTGAATGCTCTGTACCCCTTCTTCTACGCTCGCGCAAAAGGTAAAGAGGCTGCTGAAACCGACCATATCAAACACTTCTTGCACGCCGGGCCGGAGTCCGACCAGCGCCATATGCCCGGCCGCCTTGTCGATCCGTTTTAAGGTCGAGAGAAAGACGCGCAAACCGGCGCTCGAGACATATTCATTCGCGGAAAAATCGCAGATCAGCTCATTTGCCCCATCCGCCAAAAGCGCCGCCAGGCTGTTTTCCAATTCCTTGGCATTGTTCGCGTCAATTTTTGCCGCAAGCGCAACAACGCTTGGCATTTTATCCGTCTCTTTCGTCAACGCACTCGCCTCCTTCGCTTTTATACGGCCGCGCTCGTCGGAATGACGCAGACTTCGCTGCCCTTGATCTTTTCTTCGAGGTTCCGCTTGATCTTATTGATGCTTTGCTGTACCGCCGCCATCCGTTTGTTGCCGTCGAACTCGAGGAAGAGATCGATGCGCAGACAATCTTCCTGGCGCTGCAGACGAATTTCATGCACGTCGGCATACTCGTCGAATTCGCTCGACAGTTCCTTTAAGATGCTAACCTGAAGCGCTTCGCCAAAATCATAGTATTTATAGATGTGCGTCAGTCCCGCCGCGACGAAGACTTCGCGCACCGCAGGCTGCAGACGGCAAAAGGCCATCTGGCCCTGGCGTTCATGCACCTCTTTAAACGCCGCGAGAAATACGTTCAACCCGGCAGGCGAAACGCGTTCCGTCGCGGACAAATCACATAGGATCTTCACATGCCCCGCCTGGATCAAAGACGTAAAGAGAGCCTGCGTCTCTTCGGCCGCCGTGCCGTCCAGTTCGACCGGCAGGCGCACCACCTTGATCGCGCCGATCTCACTCAGCAAAATTCCCACTCGAACGCCCCCTTCTTCCCTTCATTGCGGCCGGTTGATCGTCAGCGTCAGGATATTGCGGTTCTCTGCACGCCGGTATTCCACCTTGTCGACCAGCTGCTGCACCAGATAAATGCCGAGACCGCCGACATCGCGTTCTTCCAGCGCGCCTCCTATATCCGGCGGCTTCGCCGCGGTCGGATCGAACGGCTGTCCCTCGTCGCTGAATATGAGCTGTACATAGTCCGGCTCTTTTGCGATATCGACCTGAATCGTTCCGCTTGCCCCGGGATACGCATAGTGGCTAACATTGACGACCAATTCTTCCGTGACGAGTTCCAACTGCATCGTCTTCCGTTCGCTCAAGCCGACATCGGCGATGCTTTCCTTGACAAAATCGATGATCTCATAGACCGTTTCATCTTTTGCGCAAAAAATCTGCTGTGCCCGCTCCGTCATGACAATTACCCCTCCATTGCCATCTTCACCCGCGCTGTCTGCGTTTTAGTTCACAGCCGCCAACGCTTCTTCCTTATTGGAACAAATCGTGAAGATTTGGCTGAAACCGGCCATGTCGAACACTTCGCGCACAAACGGACTCAGCGAGCAGATCACCAGCTGACCGCCGGATTTCGTCATCAGCTTCATCGCACTGAGAAAGACGCGCAAACCGGCGCTCGAGATATAGCTGTTGTCGCTGAAATCGCAGATCAGTTTCTGCGCGCCGCCTTGAATCGCTTCGAGCAATTGCTCCTCCACCTGCTTCGCATTGTTCGAATCGACGCGCGGCAATACCGTAATGCATTTCACATTGTCTGTCATGTTACGCCTCCTAATTTTTCAATCTCCGAAACTGTCTCTACCATACCAGAATCCGGCGCACAGCGCACTATACCAAAGCATAGTTGCGCAAAAAAATTCCCCCACGCCGCTTGGCAAAGACTTATCGCAAGCTTTTCCTATCTTTTCGACTTTAGCGATCAATTCCCTGCTTTTTCGCGCTCACCCTTTCATGCGGATCACCGGACTGCTTTCATGGAAGCGGATACGCTGACCATCCGGCAATTGCAAGACCGGTTCGGCAAAGCCGCCCTCTTCGAATTCCTCGATCACGGCCTCTCTTCCGTCGGCGAGGATGACGCGCTGACCGACCATCTGCTCCTTACTCTTTTTCAGCAGAACGGCGCAGACAAGCGGATCCAGTTTGCCCGCCATGTCCTTGACCAGCTGTTCAATCACCACGAACGGCGTCACGCCGTGGTGGTAGACGCGATTGGACATCATCGCGTCATAGACGTCGGCCACCGCGATGATCCTCGCAAACAGGCTGATCGTGCGTCCCGGCAGCTTTTCCGGATAGCCGCTGCCGTCGATCCGCTCATGATGCTGCAGGATGCCGAAGAGCAGTTCGCGCTCGTAGCCTTGCAGCGCCAGTATCTCAAGACACTTGCGCGGATGGTTGCAGACAATTTCGCGTTCGTCCGGCGTCAGTTCACCGCGTTTATTCAGGATCGCGGGCGGAATCGCCATTTTCCCCAAATCGTGCAGCAAGCCTGCCGTCGTCAGTTTGCAAAGTTTCTCCTCACTCAACCCCAGCCACTGCCCGATCAAAGCAGCCAGCAGCGCCACATTCACCGAATGGCGAAACGTATACCCGGCGATGCCGTAATCGTGATTGAAGAGGATCAGTCGCGCATCGCCCCTGACGAGCGCGAAGCATTCTTCCGCCAGCGCGTCGATCTTCTCCCTGGGAAAAGCTCCGTCGCCCTCTTCTAAGATTTCTTCGCTGTGCAGGCGAAAGGCTTCGACCAGTGCGTCATACTTTTCTTTGAAGCTCGTGCCGGCTCCGGCATGGAAAAAATAAGCGATCTTACGCAAAAAATCCTCGCTCACAAACGGCTTGAGAATATAGTCTTTCGCGCCGTAACAGAGCGCGCTCCGTATCGTCTCTCTGTCCGCGTTGCCGGACAGGACAAAGACCGCCGGCCAGATTTCACCCGGTCGCTCCTGCATTTCACGCAGCGCCGCCAGACCGCCCCCCTCGCCCGAATCAACGTCAAGCAGCAGCAGATCGAGTTCGGCGTAACGCCAAAGATTGGCAAAATAGTCTTGCGCGCTTTCCAGTTCCGCAACCTGAAAGCCTTCCTGTTCGAGCAAGAGGCGCACTTGTAGGCGCATCAAGTGCGATTCGTCAATCAGCAGAATTTTTTTTGCCGCCATTGCCGCACATCCTTTCCGCAGCATCGCATCTGTAATATTTTTACAAGAGTTCGCTCTTTAGCGGCGAAAAACCTTTTGCCTGCGTACAATAACGCCATTTCGCGCAGGAAATTTTTGTCAGATGCCGAACAATATCATAAACGGCACTCGACTGAATCCATCATATGCAAGGAGGTGTTTTCATGTCATTTTCAGTGCAGCGCAGCCTGCTCCTGCTGCTCATCGTCGGTTTACTCTCTTCAAGCGTTGCCGCGGCCGCTTCCAAACCGTTCGGCAGCGAACTCAGCGAAAGCAGCTTCACGCAAAAATTCCTGACCGGACGCAGCTTGGACGCCGTGGAAGGCGTCTGGAACATCAAAGGCGGCAACCTCACATTTCAACTGGCCATCAGCCGCAACACCACCGGCGGCTACAGCGACTACGATTATCTGGGCGTCTTTTTGCAGTCGTTCGGCAGCCCGATGACGTATTGGAGCAACGGCGATTTTTGCCTGGGTCTGAAGAAAAGCGCCGATGCCGGTTTCAACAGCGGCTTCTGGCTGATCCCCAATCTGCTTTGGACCGATAAATTTGCCACACCGGTCAGCTATGTCGCCGCGAGCGATACGCTGCAGCTGACCTTCCCCGCCGCGTTCAGCCAGACCATCAACCTGACCGCCAGCCGCAGCGGCCAAACGCCCGCTGCGGCCGGTCGCAGCGGCAGCGGCTTTTTCATCACGTCCTCGTTGGTCGTGACCTGCGCGCATCTTGTGGAGGGCGCCAGCCAGATCAGCGTCGAATTTCACGGCGACAGCAAGCTGCCGGCCAGCCGCATCGCCGTTGATCGCGTCAATGACCTGGCCTTGCTGCGCGTATCGGGCCTGGAAGTCTTCGTCACGCCGCTGGCATTAGCGCCGGCGCGCGGCGCCGGCATCGGCGAACGGGTTTATGCCGCCGCTTTTCCGACGCCTGTGCAACTCGGGCGCAGCCTTAAATTCTCTGACGGCATCGTCAACAGTCTAAACGGTCTGGCTGACGATCCGCGCGCTTTTCAGATCAGCATTTCGGTTCCGCCGGGCGCAAGCGGCGGGCCGCTGCTTAACGGCAAAGGACAAGTGACCGGCATCGTGATCAACAATCAGGCTTTAGGCTATTTCTTCTATAAAGGACAGACCATACCCGACTCCGCGCAATTCGCCATTAAATCCTCCGCTTTATCCGCGCTGCTTAACAGCCTGGGCGACAGCGAACGCTACAGCGTCGGCGACGCCGCTGCCGCCAATCTGGATCTGCCGCAGATCGCCGAACTCGCAAAAAATGCGGCGGTATTGGTCGAAGTCAAATAACGCTAAAAAAAGAAGCTGTCCCCGAAAGCATGCAAGATGCTGCAGGGATAGCTTCTTTCCTTATTCGCTTTGGCGCTGCGGCAGACAGAACGATACGCTCGTGCCCTGGCCCTCTTCACTGTCAAACGTGATCGTACCGTGGTGCTTGTTGACGATGACGTCATAGGCGATGCTAAGACCCAAGCCGACGCCTTTGCCGACCGGACGCGTCGTAAAAAACGCTTCGAAGACGCGATGGCTCCTTTCCTTGTCAAGACCCGCGCCGTTGTCGCTGATGCTGCAGCAGACAAGTCCCGCTTCCTGCCAGGTCTTGATTCGGATCCGGCCGCGCTCGGCGTCGCCTTTTTCCCGGATCGCCTGGAGCGCGTTGAGCACAATGTTCATCAGCACCTGCTCCAGTTGCCCTTTGACGCCGCGGACAAGCGCCGTTCCCTCTTCCAGTTCAAAATCCGTACCGTTTTGCGCTTCGCTGCCGATCAGCATCAGCACCGTCTGCAGTCCCTGGTTCAGATCATACTCCGTCCATGTCTCTTCGCCGGACGGCTGAGCGAAGCTGCGCAAGCCGACGATGATGCGCCGGATCCGTTCCAGGCCGTCGCGCGATTCCTGCAGCAGTTCCAGACTGTCTTTAAGCGTCAGTGCGGTCTGCTGCCTCGTTTCCAGCGCATCGATCGCATCCGCCGCTTCGCCGAGCTCGGCCGCCGCGCTTCGCGCAGCCTCTTTCAAGGCTCCATAGCGCTGCCAAAGCGCCTGCCATTGCCCGACATACTGTTCCAGACAGCCAAGGTTGCTGCCGATGAAGCCGAGCGGATTGTTAATCTCATGCGCCACGCCCGCCGCCAGCTGACCGATGCCGGCCATCTTCTCCTGCTGCACCAGCTGCATTTGCGCCTGGCGCAGCGAAGAAAGCGCCGCCTGCAGTTCCTTATTCTTCTCTTTTAGCGCCCGCTCCGCTTCCTCCCGTCTTGCCATTTCGCGCAACGTGGCGTCCATTTCATCGCGCAGATTTAGCTTGTCAAACGCGGCCGAAATATGCAGGCAGAAGATGTCGAGCAGCTTTCCGTCGATTTTTTTCAGCCGCTCCAAGGCTTCCAGATAGATCAGGCAGGTCGCTGCGCCGTTCGAACCTGGGCGGTGCAGCAGCAGATAATCCTCCCGGTAGCAGCTCCGCCCCTCCTGCAGCGCGTTCTGCACGCGACTGACCACGTCAGCCGCCGCGACGTCTGCGACGTTCTGACCCGACATGCTTGCAAACGCGCCTCTTGCCGCCCGTATCTTTTGCGACGCTCCGTTTTCCTGTCGCGTCGCAAAAAAGCTCGCTGCCGCCGGCAAGCCGAGCAGACCGTCCAGCTGTCCAAGCGCCGCCTGCGCAAAAGCCTCCAGCGTCTGCGCGCGAAAGATATCCGGCGCGGCCTCGATCATCTGTTCCAGGCCGCGCTTGTTTTCCTCCATCGCTTCCAGGTCGCGGTAGGAACGAAGCGCCAGCACGAGTGCGGTCACCAAGCGCTGCGAAGTGAGTTCCGTCTTTTCTTTGTAATCGTTGATGTCATATTCCAGGACGACCTTCGCTTCCGGCGCATAGCCGGGCTGACCGGTGCGCAAAATGATGCGCACCAGTTGGTTGTTCAGTTCACGGCGGATACAATGCACCAGTTTCAGCCCGGAATCCTCTTCCTCCATCACGACATCGAGAAAGATCAGCGCAATCTTCGCCGGATTCGACTGCAGGAACTCTTTCGCCTCCTGCGCCGAATACGCGCTGTAAAATTCGAGCTTTCGCCCGTCAAGGACCACATCGCGCAGCACCAGTTTCGTCACCGAATGGATCTTAGGCTCGTCATCGACGATCAGAATCGGCCAGCTTTCCTGATCGAGTTCACTCTTTGCTTCATCGTCTACAAAAACCAATATGTCGTCGCTCATTCTCTTCACCCCTCGCGGCGAATCCCTGTTGTATTATTTCACGACAAATGTCCTTTTCCCTCTAATGCGCCAAGTCCGTTCAGCATATTTTTTGCCGTCGCCTTCTTTTTTACAACCAACGCCGACGACGAAAATACGCCGCCATCGTCAGCGCCGCGAGCGCCATCGCGCTCAGGACTCCATAATAGCCGTATTGCCATTTCAGTTCCGGCATGTTCTCAAAATTCATCCCATATACCCCGGCAATGAACGTCAGCGGGATGAAGATCGTCGAGATGATCGTCAGCAGTTTCATGATCTCGTTCATCCGGTTGCTGATGCTCGAGAGATAGATGTCCTGCATACCCGACAGCATCTCGCGGTAAATCTCCACCGTCTCGATGACTTGAATGACGTGATCGTACAAATCACGCAGGTAAATATGCGTCGCTTCCTCAATATGCGCCGACTCGCCCCGCCCAAGGGCGCCGACCAACTCGCGCGCCGGCCATATCGCCTTGCGGATGTAAATCATCTCCCGCTTCAATCGATGCAGGTCCTGGAGCAAACCTGGATTCGGCTGCGCCACAATCTGTTCTTCCACATTCTCAATTTTTTCGCCGATCTCTTCCAGCACCAGAAAATAATGGTCGACCAGATTGTCCAGCAGCGCATAAAAAAGATAGTCGGCTCGGCGCGTATGCAGTTTCCCCTTGCCATGGATGACCCGCTCATAAACGCCGGCAAACACATCGTTTTCTCCCGCCGATCTTTCGCGGAAGGAAATGACGTACCCCTCGCCAAGAATCATGCTGACCTGCTCGCTTTCATAGCCGACTTCCGCTTGCGGCGTCGTTAATGATTTCGCAATGATGCAGAGATATTCGCCATAGTCTTCAAACTTCGGACGCTGATTGGTGTTTAGGATATCTTCAAGAATCAGCGGATGAACGCCAAATAAAGACCCGACATCCGCCACCACCTTCGCATCCAAGCCTTGGATATCGATCCAGGTCACGCCCGGTTGAGCCACTAGTCCGGACAGCTGTTCCAACGGAAGCTGCTCTCGTTCCTCGATGCTTTCCGCATTGTAATGGATAACGCGAATCTTGACTTCCTCCGCACGAATTTCACCAATATGCACTAATGTGCCCGGCGACAAACCCACTTTCGGCGCGATCGAGCGTCTTTTCTTCTGCATAACTTACCATCCTTACTGATTCCATTTACACCTTGTTTTCACTCTCTCCAAACGAAAAAACTCCTCAAGCCTTTCCTAAAGCCCGGCATTTTTTTCTTACAAGAAGCCGTCCTCAATTTATCTCCATTGTAGAGCAAAAACTTCAACGGAGCAAAGAGTTTGTCTAAGCCTGGCAGCAAGCATATCTTTTTCCTTTGCCAAAATTTAAAAGGGGAAGCAATCGGAGCGCTCATAACCGCCTGATTACTTCCCCTTTTTCGTTTTTCAATCAAACAGCACGCCAAAGACAATCACGGTGTACCTCGCACCGTCACGCTAAAGGAATCGCCCACATTACCGGCCATTTCGAGCCAACTTCCGGCCGGCGCGAATACGGCGCCGCGCGTCAGCGCGCTGTCATGAAGCACCGCGCCGTTCGCAGTAAAGACCATGATCCGAGCATCGTCTGGTTTAGCAAAGCTGAGTATCGCATCCTGCTTCAGTTGCAGCCATTCGCTGTAACCTTTGTCGCCGATTACCGTCTTCCTTTCGCCGTTCACCAACGGCTTCGCCAGTTCCGCCGGCATGAAAAGCATCCCGGAAATCCAGGCCCAGGTTGCACCGTCCACGCTGAACAGTTTCAGTTCCGTTAAATCGCGCATCGACTGCACCGGCATTCCGGCAAAGTCTGTCGCTTCAATCAATTTAACGCCGCCAAAATCGACGTAACCCGGCAAGGCTGCACTAGTCGCGACGTAATGACATGTCCCGTCAAGCCCATCGTCCCTTCATAGGCTTTTACGTTGCGCCTCAGCCATTGCTTGCCGTCAACCACAACGTTCAGCTGCTTTGGTTCCGCCGCCCCTTCCACGCGCTGGCCAGCGACCATGTCCACGCCAAAAATAGCCGAGCGTTGGAGAAAATAACGCTTTCCTTCCACCGTCGTGAAATAGACCGCATTGTTTTCCTTATGGAACTGTCCCCCGTTATAGACGATTGCCGGCAGCGCGGTCTCCGTCGAGCCCTCCAGCGCATACCGCTTCAACAGTCCTTTTTCCAGATCGATTTCCATCCGCACCAGTTCGTTTCCATCGCAATAATAGCCTTCATATTCCTTTAGTTCAAGCGGTGCCGGCAGCGCCTTAAGCGGCGGCTGCTGCGGCTGATCCTTTTTTGCCAGTAGACCGCGCTCGATGAGATAAGCCGCTAGAACGGCATCGGCAATTTCCGCCGCGCCGCTATGCGCGCCGGTCGCCAGCACCGCGACGGAAATCCGCTTGTCCGGCACGACATACAGCATCGAGGTATAGTTACCTGTGCCTCCGGTCTTGCCAAGCACCGTGATTCCCTGTTCCTTATAAGGTCTGACATTGGCAAAATCCCAGCCCAGACCATACGTCAAGCGCAGCCCTTTCAGCTTGTCGGAAAACGCGGTCGGCTGCTCTGTCTTGCTTTCGCTCAGTTCGCGCGGCGAAAGCAGCGAATGTCCCTCTGCCGAAAAGCTGTCGGCAAATTTACACAAATCTTCCGGCGTCGCGGCCAAGCCTCCCGAACCGAGTAACGAGACGACTTCCGGCGGCTCTGCTTTGCCGTCCGACGTGTAATATTTCGCGATCGTCGCCGTCGCCGGTCGTTGCCCGACGCCCAGTCCGGTATTCGTCAGCGCCAGCGGTTTAATAATCCGCCGCGCCAAAAACGCCGGATACGTTTCGCCGCTTACCCGGGCCACGATTATTTCCGCCAACGTAAAACCGTCATTGCAATATATCGCCATTTCGCCCGGCCGATGCTTCAGCTTCGACTGTGCCAAAATTTCCAGGACATCCTTATAAAACTCAGTATGGTAAGCGAAACCGAAACTGTTCGGGCCAACCGTTCCCGGCAAGCCGGAGGAATGATTGAGCAGCATTCTGACGCTAATCTCTTTATACCGTTCATCAGCCATCGTTAACTCCGGCAGATACGCAATCACCGGCTGATCGAGACTGATTTTGCCTTCATCGACCAGTAACAGGATTGCCGTGGTGCAATGAACCTTGCTGATCGAGCCAATGTTGAACAGCGTGTTCTTATCGACCGGGATGCTTTTTTCACGGTCAGCCATGCCGAATCCTTCAGCATACACCAACTTGCCGCGTTCCATGATCGCAACCGAGGCGCTGCCCGCAGCGCCGGATGTAATCGCCTTCCAGATTTCCGTCCGGGCGACGCTCTTTGCACTGACGCAGCCTTCGTCTTCAGCGCCCGAGGCCAGGGTCACCGGCAAAGCCACGCCCAGCAGGCCTACGCACAGGCAAATTATGCAGATAAGCTTTTTCACGTGATTCTCCCTCCCTATTCTTTTCCTATCTTCCCGTTCGCTTCTTATTTGTTAATTTATTCCATTTTATCACAAGCGAAAAAGATAGCAAGGCGCTGTTGCCAACTGCTCTTTCATCCAAGCGGAACAAACTGCGCATAAAATCATACTGCGAAACCACCTGTCAGCATAGTACTTGGCGGATTCGCTTCAACAACCACGCTTTGCACCGTCCCCGCAAAAAAAGAAGATGCCTGCAACCAGACATCTTTTTCTTTCACTTGCATTCTTTTTCCGCTTCGATAATCGCATATTGGAAATTGCTGAAGCCGCGCCGTTCTTTTTTTCGGCTGGCGTACATCGCCTGATCCGCGCGTTTGATGACCGTCAGCAGTTTTTCGCCCCGTCCGCTGGCAACGCCTACGGACAGCGTCGGCGCTGTCCGTTCTTCTTCCTGCAGCCGCTGCCCCGCCGCTTCAAGCTGCTTTTTCAGCGCCAGGATTTCGCTCACGCTCATCGCCCCGGCAAAAAGCACGATGAATTCATCGCCGCCCATACGAAAGATTTCCGCTCTTTCCGTGCAGGACTGGCGCAGGATTTGCGCCGCCTGACGGATCAAACGATCTCCCGCCAGATGTCCGAACGTATCATTGACTCGTTTCAGTCCGTCGATGTCGCAGACCAGTACGGTCATCCCTTCTGCGCGCATCTCCATTTCGCGCGCAATGTGAGAAAAGGCATAGCGATTTTTTAAGCCGGTCAGCGCATCCTGTTCGCTGCAGCAGCGCAGTTCTTCGATCCGTCTTTTTTGCCGTCGATTTTCCTCGAGCAGACAGCTGCATTCGAGCGTCAGCAGGACAACGATTCCCATCAGCAAGGTGAGCGCCGCTTCCTGCACGCTTTGCCGCTCACCCGCATGCAAGGCCACAGCGCCAATTACGATCCCGCACAGAATGCGTCCTTTTTTACCGTCATAGTAGAGTTGCAAGAGTGAGTACATCGACCAGGCCTCCCGTTCGCTATAAAACCGCCGTCAATTGGATACCATTCTCGGCAGACATTGTTTTTCCTGCTGTACGTTCGCTCAATCGTTCGACAATTCACAGAACTTGTTTATAAAGAGCGCTATCTTTTTGTCGAAGAAAGTCTCTTTTCTTTGTTTAGACACTTTTACTGTCGTTTTTTTATCCTCCCCATAAAGAAAAAATGAACCGTCGCAAATAAACAATGCTTTGCGACGGTTCATTTTTTTAATGCTACAGCGGATGAAACGCGAACACTTTTCCATTCAGACTCATGTATAGCACTTTTACTTTGCGCTTTTTCGTTATCGGCGTCCCTTTTACATAGTTCGCCAACAGTTCACGCGTGATTTTCGGATATTCCTCGCCGTTCATTTTTTTGATCGTTTCGTCTTTCATCCATTTAAAAACGTCTGAAGTCGTGAATTCGCGCGGCAAAAATTCGGCATCCACCGCCAATTTCATTTCCGCGACAAGTTCCGGGTCGCACATTGTTTCGTCATTCATCCTGCGTTGCTCCTTCGTTTCTTCAATAACAGATCCGGATAGCGCCGTCAGGATAAATTTCGATTGCATTGTAGCTATCCATAATCTTGCGCGCCGTTTTTTCATCTACCTCGGCAAGATCGGCCGAACCGTAAATGATGTCGTGATAATAATCAAAGATCCCTAAATTGTTGATCGCCAAATACGAGCGGATGCCGTCGTGTTCGCCGTTCGGCGCCAGTTTTACGCTTTGTTTGCGCAGCCATGCGACCGTTTCGTCATGACTGCGCAGCCCCTTCGTCAGATGCGTGATGACATGGCGATCCGTCCCCACATGCCCGACGCGAAAATGCGCCAGACACTCCTGGCAAATGCCGCGTTCGCCGACCAGCTTCGCCGCGACCGGCGCATCTTCATAACAGTAAAAGCAGGTTCCGTTGTTGCTGCGATGCCACTTGTAAATGTCTTCATAACTTTTTTTCTTGCGAAATTCCATCTGCGTTTTTTCTCCCTGTCGTTTCATGCCACGTAACTAGTATACTACATGCAATCAAGCGACTTTTTTTCTAACGAACCGTGAAGGAGACAGCGGCCGCTTCGCGTCCGTTGTCGTCGCTGTCGTTCATCCGCAGATCCCACTGTCCCGCTTCCGGCGCGACAAAGATCATCCAGCCATGCGTGCGCTCTTCGATGTAGCGGTACGCGATATCGTAGCGATCATTCACCTCTTCGCTCCCATGCGGCACGGCGGATGGCACGATGCCAATCCAGGCATTGGCCTGCCAATTGCGCGGCGTGGTGAATGAGACGTCGATCCGCTCGCCCGGGGCGAAGACGTTCTTCTTGAGAAAAATTTTCGCATCTCCGGCAGTCGGATCGGGAGTCGTCGTGAATCGGACCACGGCCGCCTCCCGTCCGTTCCTGGCCGCGTCATAGAGACGCGCCTCCCATTCTCCGGGCGCAGGCGCCTTGAAGACCATCACGCCGACGCTGCGTTTTTCGAGGTATTGATGAGTCGTCTGTTTGACGTCCAGCGTTTCTCTGCCATGCGGCGCCGCGGCCGAAACGATTCCGACCCAGGCGTCGCGCGCCCACTCTTCGGGCGCTTGGAACGTCACGCTGATCCTGTCGCCCTGGACATATTCCTCTTTATCCAGCACGATGCTCGCATCGCCTTTTACGTCCGCTGCCGCCGCGCTCAAGGAAAACAGCTGCAAGCATAGCAGCGTCACGCCGATGCCGAGGAAGCAGCGTCTCTTTTGCCAAGCCATCCTCATCCCCCCCTTTTGCCGTGCACTAGCCTAATTTGCGCATCAATGCGGTCACGTCAATATCGTCAAGCGCTTGCGCGACGAGCGTCCCTTTTTCCAGTTGCGGCAGCGAATCGCTGAACGTCGCGCGTTCGCTGCGATAAAAGACGCCGAGCGGGATTTTCTCGCCCCAGAGCGAAGCGAATTCGAGCGCCTGATTTCGGTCCGTCGCATCGTATCCAGCGACGCTTTCCAGCGACAACGCGCGCTCCTTGTACCACTGGTAGGTATTGACCAGGTTGAAAGAGACGCAGGGCTGCAGGATATCGAGCACCGCGAAGCCGCGGTGGCGCACCGCCTCGGCCATCAGCTGCGCGAGCTGGTCGATGTTCGCGGCCGAGCCGCGCGCGACGAAGCTTGCGCCTGCGCTCAGCGCGAGTTGCACGATGTTCACCGCCTGTTCGACGTTGCCGAGCGGCGGCGGCGTGAACTTGGTGACCGTCCCCCGGTCCGTCGTCGGAGACGCCTGTCCTTTTGTCAGCGCATAAATCTGATTGTTGTGGATGAAATAGCTAAGATCGAGGTTGCGGCGCGCCGAATGGATGAAATGCCCCATACCAAGCCCCATGCCGTCGCCTTCGCCGCCTTCGGCGATGACCGTCAGTTCGTGATTGGCCAGTTTGATGCCGCTCGCCACCGGCAATGTGCGCCCGTGCAGCGTCTCGATCCGGTAGGTATTAACGTATTGGCCGATCTTGCTGCCGCAGCCGATGCCCGTTACCAACGCCACTTTTTCTAGATCGATTTCCAGAATGCCCATCGCTTTTTTCCAGGCCGTGAGAATGCCGTAATTTCCGCAACCGACGCACCAGGTCGGTGCATAGTCTAACCCTGCATTTGTCGCCGTCATCAGCCCATCACCTCCCTGATTTTTTCGCGGATGCCCGCCGGTACGAAGGGACGCGAGTCGTATTTCAGATAGACCTGGTCGGGCGCGAATCCGGTATGCCTTCGTATCACGCCGCCCAGTTGCGCGGTCTTGTTGCCCTCGATCAGCAGCGTCTTTTTCGCCTTGCCTAAAACCGCCGCGACGATTTCAGCCGGGAACGGTTCGATGTAACGCAGTTGGAGAAAATTCACACGGTACGGTCCCGTTTCCTCTTGCGCCAGCGCTTCGAAGATCGCACCCTTAGTCGAACCCCAGGCGATGAGCGTCAGATCCGCCTCCTGCGGACCGTAAAGCGTCGCACCCGGAATATCGCGCAACAGCGCGGGAATCTTGCGATACCACTTGTCGATCATTGCTACGGTGTTTTGCGGCTCAGCTCCGGCATATTCATGATTTCCCGAACTGTAAAAACCGTCTTCGCCGTGACTATAGCTGGTCGCGATATGCCGCCCGCCGTGCTGTCCCGGCAAGGCGCGCGGCGACACGCCGTCTTCCGTCAGTTGATAACGAAGATAGCGCTCCTGCTGCGCAAGTTCCTCTTCACTGATCCGTTTGCCGTGCTCGATCACCAGGCCGTCCTGTTTGAAGAACGGCTGAACAAACGAGGAATCCGCCAGATATTTATCGGTCAGAATCACGCCCTGCACCTGATATTTTTCCACGAGGTTCAGCAGGCGAAACGTTTCATAAAAGCATTCCTCCACATCGCCGGGCGCTACGATAATGCGCGGAAACTCACCCTGCGACGCATGCAAGACGAAGTTCAGATCGGCCTGTGCCGTCCGCGTCGGCTGTCCGGTACTCGGTCCGCCGCGCTGCGCATTGACCATGACCAGCGGAATTTCGGCCTGCGCGGCAAAGCCGAGCGCTTCGGTCATCAGCGCGAAGCCGCCGCCGCTCGTCGAACCGACGCAACGCGCACCCGCAAAGGAAGCGCCGATCAGCATGTTCATCGCCGCAATTTCGTCTTCGGCCTGCTTGAACACGACGCCGTACGGCGCGCCGTATTCCGCCAGATAACTGAGCACGCTCGACCCGGGCGTCATCGGATATCCGGCGGCGAACTTGCAGCCGCCTCTGATCGCCGCCATCGCGATCGCCTCATTGCCGTTGATCAGCATGACGTCGCGCTCGGCCGCCGAAAAGCGCAGCGAAAAAGACGGCGTCTGCGTCAGCGCAGCGGCCACGAGCGCGCGCCCGTTTTCAAACGCCTCTCTGTTCTTTTCTCTTACCTCGGCCTTACTGAACTCTTCTTCCAGCGTCGCCTGCAGCGAAGCAGCCGGAAAGCCGCTGAGCGCACAAAAACCGCCGAGCAGCACGCTGTTCAGCATGATCTTCGCCCCTTTTTCGGGCAACGCGCCCGAAAAATCGACGCCGATCAGACGCACGCCGTCCGGCGTCTTTACCGAATCGACGCTGACCGCCTTCGCGTCATAGAGCACGCTGCCGCCTTTTTTCACTTTGCCGACGTTCAGTTCAAAGGCCGGTTGCGACAGTGCGCCGAGAAAGTCGACCTCCTCTTCATAGGCGAGCAGCGTCTTTTCGGCGATTCTTACCAGACAGGTGTTCAGACCGCCTTTGATCAACGACGGATATTCATTGACTACGACCGCGCTCAGTCCGCCGCGCATCGCGCTCTTCGCCACCAGAGAGCCCGCGCTCATGACGCCGTAGCCGGCTTCGCCGCCGAAGAGGCAGCTGAATGGTTTCGTGTCCAAAAAAATCCCTCCCGCATTGCCAATTTATCTTTTTTTACTCCTTCGCTGTGCGCAAGAGAATCCCTGTAATTTTTTTACATAAAAAACAAGGAACTGTCTCCTCCGCGACGCTGCAGCCGCATTGAGACAGTCCCTTGCTTTTCATTATAGGCCGCGCAGCAGACGAATCTCTTCGCCATAGCCGTCGACTTCGTTCGGCGTTTCGAGAAAGAACGGCAGTTCGCAAAGCAACGGATGCTTGACGATGCGAGCAATCGCCGCCAGGCCGAGCGAGCCTTCGCCGATCTTTTCATGCCGGTCCTTGCGGCTGTGGAACGGATTCTTGCTGTCGTTCAAATGAATCGCCTTTAGCCGTTCTAAGCCGACGACCCGGTCAAATTCGGCCAGCACGCCGTCGAGCTCATGCACGATATCATAACCGGCGTCGTAGACATGGCAGGTATCGAGGCATACGCCGAGTTTATCGCGGCAGGCGACGCGGTCGATGATCGCGCGCAGTTCCTCGAAGCGTCCGCCCACTTCACTGCCCTTGCCGGCCATCGTTTCCAAAAGGACCAGCGTCGTCTGTTCTTCTTTCAGCACCACGTTCAGCAAGGCGGCGATCATTTCGATGCCCGCCTCGACGCCCGCGCCGACATGACTGCCCGGATGAAAATTATAGTAATTATGCGGCAGCTGTTCCATGCGCGCCAGGTCGTCAAGCATCACTTCAAACGCGAACGCGCGCACCCGCGCATCAGCGGAACAGGGATTCAGCGTATACGGCGCATGCGCCAAAATCGGCGCGAACGCATTCTCTTCGGCCAACGCCAAAAACGCTTCCAGATCCGCGGGATCGAGCGCCTTCGCCTTGCCGCCGCGCGGATTGCGGGTAAAAAACTGGAACGTATTGCCGCCGAGACGCAAGATTTCACGCCCCATATGTTCATAGCCCTTGCTGCTTGAGAGATGACAACCGATGTTAAGACAGTTCGGCATTGCCATCGCCTCCTTTCCCTGTAAGCTGCTCGGCATACTCTTTTTTACGTTCTGCCTCGAGCAATGCGACGAATGGTTCTACCAGAGCAGGGTCGAACTGCGTTCCGGCATGCCGACGGAGTTCCTCGATGGCCTGACTTGCTGTCAATGCCTTGCGATACGGACGGTCGTTAGTCATCGCGTCATACGCGTCGACAATGCCGAGCATCCGGCAGGGCAGCGGAATTTCTTCGCCGCGCAGACCGAACGGATAGCCCTGCCCGTTCCACCATTCGTGATGCTTCAGAATCCAATCGGCAATCGGATCGAGATCGGCCGCCGATTGCGCGATCCGGTGGCCGATTTCCGCATGCTGCCGCATGACCGCCCACTCCGCTTCCGTCAAGCCGGCCGGCTTGAACAGGATATGATCCGGGATGCCGACCTTACCAATGTCATGAAACTGGGCAAAGAGCCGGATATCGGCTAACTGCTGGCTCGGCAGACCAAGAGCCGCCGCAAATTCCAGCATGATGTCCTGCAGTCGCTCTGCATGCCCTTCGGTGATGAAGTCCCTCGCCTCGAGCGCTTTCATCAACGCCTGGACGATGGCGCTGCGCGTACTTTGCTTGCGGTGCAGTTTTTCCCGGTACATGTTGTGATCCGCTTCGCGGAACAAGGCGTCCATATCCGGCGGCGCCGTTTCGCTGACCGCAAAACCGATCGACAGACTGATCGGCAGCATCGGGTTCTTCTGGTTGTAATCCTGCAGCTGGCGTCGAATTCTTGTGCAGGCATTTTCGACGCTCTGCGCCGTGTTGAAAGGCAGGAGCACCGCGATCTCATCGCCGCCGATCCGTGCGACGATTTCGTGCGGTTCGAACGACTGCTTGAAAATCGTCGCCACCGAACGCAAAAGCTGATCGCCGGTCGCATGACCGAGCGAGTCATTGACGAATTTCAAACCGTCGACATCGCAGATCATCAGCGCCGCCGGCCCTTTTTTGCCGATGCCGATCGCCTTCATCTCCGATTCGAAGACTGTGCGGTTATAGAGTCCGGTCAGACTGTCCTGCATGCTCAATCGCCGCAGCTGCCGTTCCATCTCCCTACGCTGCGTGACATTCCTGACCACCGCCAGCATCCGTTCGCTGCTGACGACCGCGACGCGCACGTCATAATAAATCGTCTCGCCGTCAATCTGCACGCGATCTTCAAACTGCCTCACGCTCCCGCTCTGCGCCGCTTCTGCCGCATGCCGCAAAAACCCTTGGCCCGTCGCTTGCGGCAGACACGTAAGGATCGAGCGTCCCAGCGCCGTCTTATCTACCAAACGCAGCTGGCTGCGCGGGTCAAAGATGGCGACGATGTTTTTCTCCTTGTCCAAAAGCAAAATCGGATCCGGCATCGCCTGCAAAATGGCCTGGCTTTCTTCCTTGGCCTGGCGCAGCGCCGCCTCACTCTCTTTGCGCGCTTCTATTTCCTTTTGAAACGAGTGCGTCAGCCTTGCATTGTCGACCGCCAGCGACGCCAATTCGCCGAACTGATTCAATAAGACGATGGCCGCCTGCGCTCTCGCTTCATTGGCATCGGCAAACACGATGCCAATGAAGCCGACCACCTGGCCGCCGCTCAAAAGAGGAATCGCCGCGACGCCTCGTTTTTCCCTGTTTTCCGATGACAGCCAAACCGCTTCTTGCGATATGATCAGGCTCGCCTGTCGGCTGATTTTTTCCCCCATCGCCTGCAGCCAGGCATTTTCCTTTTTCAGCAACGTCAATGCACTGCCGCGTGCGACCCGCAGCGTAAACAGCTGCGACGTTTCGTCGCGCAGGGCAATCCAACCGTCTTGCGTGCCGAGAAAGCCGAGCGCGCTGTCCATGATCTGATCAAGAATCTCCGCGATATCGAGATGATGCATGAACGAGAGCGCGGTCTTGTGCAAAAAGGAAAGCACCATGTTCTGACGGCTGATCTGCTCTTCTTTTTCCAGCACTGCGGTGAACTGCTCACGCAGTTCCTCTTCGATCGCCATCAGTTCTTCGAGCGCGGCGCTGATCTCCGCATTCTTCGTCTGCAGCAGACGTTCCGACTGATGCAGCGTCGCGATGTTTTCGGCCTTGACCAGTACCAGCGAAGCCAGCTGCGCAAGCTGACGCAGCAGCAGCCGCTCGGCGACGTTGAATTCGCGCGGCGCATCGAAATAATCAAGGCAGATTACGCCGATCGTCTCCTTAGCCATCTTCAACGGAATGCCGACCACCGTCTGCAGCTTGTCAAACTCCGGATGCGGATGCCGCCCCGGCCAGTTCGGATAATCGCTGATCAGGAGCGCTTCGCCGGTCTGAAAGACTTTGCCGATCAGACCTTCGCCCGGTTCATAATAACCGAACCTATCCTCCTGCGAGTCGCCGCGCCCGATATGGTAACGCCGCACCACGCCCTGACTTTGCGCGTCCTTCAGGCAGATCGAACCGTCCGGCGTACCAAAAAGCTCCGCGGTCCGGCGCAGGATGCCCTGCAAAAGCGCATCGACATCGCTTTCCGCAAGCAGCCTGAGGCCGATCTCATGCAGCGCCGTCAGGCACTCTTCCTGCCGCTCTTCGTTGGCCGCACGCGAAGACGGTTCAACGATCGGCCGAGTAAAGAGCAGAAAGCGATCCTCTGCGACGCGCCGCGCGCGCACCTCAATTAGGATCATACCGCCGTCTTTCAGCCGATTGTTGCCGGTGAACGAAACGCTTTCACCGATGCTCATCTGCTGCAGCAGTACGGCGGCCACCTTCGCTTCCTGCTCCGGCAGAAGATCGGCCACATTCAGCGCAAGCAGCTCGGCCCGTTCATATTGCAGCATCCGGCAGGCCGCCGCATTCACATATAAAATGTCTCCGTCCGCCGCCTCAACAAACACGGCGTCATACACATCTTCAAACAAAGCATACTCGGCTTGCGCCGCTGCCTGCCTCCTTAGAGCCGCTTTCTTGCGTTGCGTTTCCTGTTCCATCCGGCTTCATCCTCTCGCTGTCAGTCTGCTCTCTTTCGCTCTAATGCACGTGAAATCTTGCCACCTTGCTCTGCAGGTTTTCGGCGGTCTGCGCCAGTTCGCGGCTCGCCGCGGCGATTTCTTCGACGGTGGCCGATTGCTCCTGCGCACTCGCGGAGATCGTCTGCGCATGTCCGCTGGTTTCCTGCGCCACGCCGCGTACGCCCTGCACCTGACTCAGCACCATTTCTCCCGATGCGGCAAGCTGCTGCGCCGCCGCGGAAATCTCCTGCACCTGCCGGTTCAAATTCTCCACCATTTCGGTCAGCTGCGCAAATTGCGTGCCGGCTTCCGCCATAACGCCGGTTCCCTTTTCTACTTCGCCGCTTCCCGTTTCCATCGCCTGCACCGCCTGCTCCGTCTCATCCTGGATCTGATGGATAATGCTTTCGATCCGTCCCGCCGCCGTTTGCGACTGTTCGGCTAATTTACGTACTTCTTCAGCTACAACGGCAAATCCTTTTCCTTGTTCGCCGGCCCGCGCCGCTTCGATCGCCGCATTGAGCGCCAAGAGGTTCGTCTGCCCCGCAATGCCGGCGATCACCTGCACGATCTCGCCGATCTGCTGCGACCGCTCGCCCAAGTTTTGTACCGCCTGCGCGGTGTTTTGCACCGAGAGGCGAATATTTTCCATCTGTTGCTGCGCCGTCTGCGCCGTTTGCCGTCCGCCCTGCGCGGCGATCGCCGCCTGGCTGGATTCGGCCGCAAGACCGGTCGCTGCGGTTGCGACATGTTCGACCGCTCGTTCCATTTCACCGACCGTTTGCACGACCTGCTCCACGCCGCTCAATTGACGCTCTGCACCTTCGGCCACATCGGTGACCGCGTGCGCCACTTGCGCCGATGCATCCGCCGTCTGGCGCGAACTGGCGGTCAGCTCTTCGCTCGACGCGGTCAGAATCTGCGCCGTGTCCTGCACGCCGTTGATTAGGGTTCTTAAGTCTTTCGTCATCGTGCAAAAAGCGTCGATCAAATCCTTGAGTTCGTCATTGCCGCGATAAAGCACGCAGACTTCACGCAGATCGCCTTTCGCCACCGCGACCGCGCCGTTTGCGAGTTCTTTCATCGGACGACTGATCGTCCGCGCGAAATAAATGCCGCTCCAGACGGTCAAAAGAGCCGCACCGACCACGCCGATCGACAGCCAGCGCATCATCTTCTTCGTGCTCTCTTCCCGTTTCTTCTGCTGCTCTTCCTGCCAGGCAAGCGTGAAGCGGACCGCGTCATTCGTGTCTTTTTCCAGTGCGGCGATGGCCGTGCCGGCCTGTTTCACGACGCCGGAAACATCCTGCCCCGCCTGGATGCCGCTGACCGCCTTATCGACAAAGCCCCAGTACTGCTGGTATCCGTCCTTGAGTTTCTTTTGATACTCCCGGCTTTCCTTCGTCTGGCTGTTCTTCTCCCACTCGCTCAGCAGTTGATTGACCGTCGCCTTCGAGTCCTGGAAATTGTTCACCAGCGCGCCGTCCTTCGTAATGATGAAGCCGCGTACCAGCGAAGACTCGCGCTGCAGTTCCTTATCGAGACGCAGCAGATTGACCGTCATCGGCACCGTGCGCCCGACCATATCCTCGATGCCGTCTTCCATCACATTCATCTGATAACACAACAGGCCCGCCGCGCTCGAAAAGACCAGCACGATGCCGACCACCATCAATACTAACTTCTTTTGAATATCCCATCTCATAGTAAAATCCCCCTACTTTCTTCTCCCACTTTTCCGATAAAAAAAACAGACGTCTTTGTCTAAAGACAAAGGCGTCAAACAGTTCCGGTTTTACCGCTGCTTAAATAAACCTTGGTTTCTCTTCTTCAATTCCCAAGAAAAAAGACAAGCTTGCTTCATCCAGCTGGTCCGTCAACGGACTGCCGGGCGATTGGCCATGCTATTATTTTCGTTTTAACCGCAGCGCGTCGCAGCATCTTGCCTGACGGCCAGCGTAACGATCCGATTCTCCTTGTAGTCAACCGCAGTAAAGCTTTGCAGTTTCTGCTGCCACTCTTCCTCGCACAATTCCTGCAACACGTGATGCGCTAATGCCGAAAACAAATCCGGCAACGCATTCCCGAGCGCCTCATGCCGCTCTAGATACTGCGCCGAAAAAGACCCCAGCAAGCCTTCCATCTCCAGTACGAGGTACTTCTCCGACAATTGCGTCAGCGCAAGGCGGTTCGGCCCTCGTCCGTATGCCTCGCGAATCTTGCGCGAAACGATCTTACCGAGCCGTTCTTCTTCGCGTGCGGCGACGTCGCCCCTCATCTTGAAGATCGGTTCCTGAAACCCTTTGACCGTGAATGCTTCGATTTCGCCCTCATTTTCATGCGGTTCAAAAAAATGCCAATAGCGTATCGCGCTGCCGTAATGTTCTGCCAGTTTCGGCAGCAGCTGCAGTCTGACCGAATCTTCGATGACGCTCTTGTATTGTTGGAACAGGCATTGCTTCCCATACTTTTCCTGGGCCGCCTGCTCCCAGTCCTGGACCTTGGCCGAAATACGCACGACCTGCACCTGCTTGCGGCAGACAATCTCTTCGATCTTGTACAAATCCGGCAATTTTCTGCTCTGTCTCATGTCGCAAGTCAACCGCTCATAATAAGCAATCAATAACGCTTGGCGATCTTTATGCGGCGACGAACGCGTCATCTTCTTTTACAGCCCTCCTTTTCTTTTTAAAATGACATTATAGATGACATTGGCAAAAGGTTTATCTTTAAGTTCTCTTTTCCACATAAAAGTCCTGCCGTGCAGCGTCGATTTTTGTAACTTTTGTATCAACTTGTTCATTTGTCTATTTCCAAGGGATAGCGGGAAAAAAAGCTGTCTTTTTTCCCGCCGGCCGCTTCCCTGCTGCACTTTGACGCTATGCCAGCACCGGATAGGTGAAGAACAGGAAGTGTACGGCATTGACAAGACCGTGCAATAAGATGGCCGCCTCGATCCGTTTCGTCCGCTGATAGACAGCGCCATAGCATAATCCGGCCAGCGTCGCGATCAATACATACCCTACGCCTCCGCCATAGTGCGCCGCGCCGAACGCAAGCGAGGCCAGTGCGAGCGCAAGCAGTTTTCCGCCCCGTCGCTGCGCCAGCGCCGCTTCGGCCCTGCGCTGTAAAAAGCCGCGAAAAAACGCTTCTTCCGCCATGCAGACAAAGAAAAGATTCGTCAGCAGCCAAAGCGGCAGACAATCGGGCCACTTCGGATCGAAGCGAATCTTGCCGCTCGCCAGCGCGAGCGCGAGCAAAAGCGCCAGCAGATACCCGCCGAGCGGCCAGATGCGCTTTGCCAGCAGCACCCACTCCCTGCGTTCGCTGATCCGCGGATGCGCAAAACCCAAGAGAAGCAGTCCGGGTACCGTCTTGTCAAAATTAAGATAGAGCGAGATCGGCAAAGCGTCCGCGCTGATCGTCAGATCCGCCGCAACCAGCCAGTTGTGAAAATGCGGCATGCGGTGCGCGCCCAGCGCAAAGCTGCCGAAAACCACGCCCAGCAGCAGCGCCGCCCGACTCCATGTCGCCAGTTCTTCCCGTTCCGACAGATATACCGCGCCGGCCAGGGCGATGATGAAAAGAACGGCAGCGCCGTCCAGCTGGCCGCTCGCCAGCCCCGCCAGGCAGGCCAGGGCGAAGGCCACACTCCACGGCGGCACGCGTGAACGACCCGGCAGCCAGAGCAAAGCGACCGCAAGGAATAAAAATCCATAACAAAGCAGCGTCAGCGGCATCGTCTTTCCCCTCCACCTTTTCCTTTCTTTCCTGCCATTATATAAGATGTGCGCCGTAAACGCCAGTTGGGCTGACGCCGTTTTCAAACGAGAAAAAACTGTAACACTGTTTCTTTTTTCTTGACAACCCTTTTAATTTTTGTTAACTTGTATATAATCTGAATAGCAAATGTGCATTGATAGGGATGATCCGCTGCCGCCTGACGCTCCAGAGAGCTGTCGTTTGCTGAAAGACAGCGCGCAGGACAACGGAAACTCTCCCTTGAGCATTCACCCGAAAGCAAACGCGAGTAGGCGTGAACGGGTTTCTCGCCGTTATCATGAGACAGCAGCCGCCTTGCGGCTCGACAAAGTGGATATGTTTCATATCAACAAGAGTGGTACCACGGAAGTTTGACGCTTTCGTCTCTTAGCAGCCATGCTCGGAGACGAAAGTTTTTTTTTGTCCCGGCGCAGGCTTTCGCGCACGTCAATCGATACGAATAAAATGCATTGTGAGGGAATCATTATGAAACTTGCTTTTTCAACACTCGGCTGTCCCGATTTCAGCTGGAAGGACATCTATTCCATGGCCAAGGACTTCGGCTTCGACGGCATCGAGGTGCGCGGCCTCGGCAACATCGCCGCTCACGTCAGTCCGTTTGTCGCGACGCAGCTGCCGCATACGATCGAAAAACTCGCCGAGTTGCGCCTCGAAATCCCCTGCCTCTCGCCCGGCTGCTGCCTGAAATTCGCAGAGAAAGCCGAAGAAACGCACGCCCAGCTGGTACAGCACATTGAACTGGCCGCACAGCTTGGCACGCCGTATGTCCGCATTCTCGGCGACCTGGCCGCGCAAGCGGACGGCGAAGTCGACGATACGATCGTTCTCGCCGCTTTGAAACGACTCGTGCCGATCGCCGAAGCAAACGGCGTGACGCTGCTGGTCGAAACGAACGGCGTCTATGCCGACACCGCGCGTCTTTGCCAGCTTTTGAATCAGATCGCCAGCGACGCAGTCGCCGCGCTCTGGGATATGCATCACCCCTATCGCTTTGCCGGTGAAACGCCGGGGCAGACCGTGCAAAATCTCGGCGCGTATATCAAATACGTCCACGTCAAGGATTCGATCATGGAAGACGACGTCATTCGCTATAAGATCATGGGCGAAGGCGATCTGCCGATCGACGCGATGATGCTCGCGCTGAACTCGATCAACTACGACGGCTATGTCTCACTCGAATGGCTCAAACGCTGGGCGCCCGACCTCGCCGACGCCGGCGTCGTCTTCCCGAACTTCGCCAACTACATGAGCCGCTTTCTCGAAACCGGCGCCACTAAGGATCGTCTCTTTGACAACAATGCCAAGACCGGCAAATACGTCTGGGAAAAAGACACGCTGATCGACCTGACCTTCCCGCAGGTGCTCGACCGGATGGTGACCGAGTTTCCCGACCAGTATGCGTTTCGCTATACGACGCACGACTACACGCGCACCTATGCGCAGTTCCGCGACGACGTCGACGAATTCGCCCGCTCGCTGATCGCGCTGGGCGTGCGTCCGGGCGACCATGTTGCGATCTGGGCGACCAACGTGCCGCAATGGTTCATCACCTTTTGGGCGACGACCAAGATCGGCGCAGTGCTGGTCACGGTCAATACCGCATACAAAATCTATGAAACCGAATATCTGCTGCGCCAGTCCGACACGCATACGCTCGTCATGATCGACGGCTACAAAGATTCGGACTATGTCGGCATCATCAAGGAACTCTGTCCGGAACTCGAAACGGCGGAAGCCGGAAAACCGCTGCACATGAAACGGTTGCCGTTTCTGCGCAATGTCATCACGATCGATTCCAAACAAAAAGGCTGCCTGACCTGGGACGAAGCAGTCGCGATGTCTGACCGCGCGCCGCTCGAAGAAGTGTATCGCCGCGAACGCGCGATCAACAAACACGACGTCTGCAACATGCAGTACACGTCCGGCACCACCGGATTTCCCAAAGGCGTCATGCTCTCGCACTACAATGTGGTCAACAACGGCAAGAACATCGGCGACTGCATGGACCTCTCGACCGCCGACCGCATGATGATCCATGTGCCGATGTTCCACTGCTTCGGGATGGTTCTCGCGATGACCGCCTCGATGACGCACGGCGTCACAATGTCGCCGCTGCCGTATTTCTCGCCGAAACAGTCGCTCGACTGCATCAACCGTGAGCAGATCACCTGCTTCCACGGCGTGCCGACGATGTTCATCGCGATGCTGGAACACGCCGATTTCGCTACGACCGACTTCTCGCACATGCGCACCGGCATCATGGCCGGCAGCCCCTGCCCGGTCAAGGTCATGCAGGACGTCGTCGACAAAATGAATATGAGCGAGATCACGATCGTCTATGGCCAGACCGAATCCGCGCCCGGCTGCACGCAAAGCCGCGTTGACGACTCCATCGCGCTGCGCGTCTCCACGGTCGGACGCGAACTGCCCGGCGTCGAATGCAAGATCGTCGACCCCGAAACCGGTGAGGATCTGCCCGACAACGTCGACGGCGAGTTCGTCGCCCGCGGTTACAACATCATGAAAGGCTACTACAAGATGCCCGAAGCGACGGCCGCCGCTATCGACAAAGACGGCTGGCTGCATACCGGCGACCTGGCCCGCCGCGACGAAAACGGCAACTACAAGATCACCGGCCGCATCAAGGACATGATCATCCGCGGCGGCGAGAACATCTATCCGAAAGAAATCGAGGATTTCATCTACACGCATCCCAAAGTAAAAGACGTTCAGGTCATCGGCGTACCTGACAAACAGTACGGCGAAGAAATCATGGCCTGCGTCATTGCCAAAGACGGCACAGGTTTGACCGCCGACGAACTGAAAGAATATATCCGCAGCCATATCGCCAAACACAAGACGCCGCGCTACATCGAGTTCGTCAACGAATTCCCGATGAACGCCGCCGGAAAGATCATGAAATACAAAATGCGCGAACAGGCCGTCAAATTGCTGGGCCTCGAACGGGACAACGAAATAGAAACCGCATAATCCTTATCCTCTTGGAAGAAACAGGCTTTGCCACACGACAGAGACTCATGGTGTAGACAATTAAAAAGAGAAGGGTGAAAAGAAACGATGATACGAAGGCGGGAAGAATAATAAAATCTTTCCGCCTTCCCTTCTTCGACTCTTCGTGTAAAAAACGTCCTACTTGATTTCGTTTTGTCGACAATCTCAGAGCTTCACCGCAGTGGTGAAGCTCTTTTCAATCTTGACAGAACGAAAATATTTTGTTGACCATTCTGTAACATTGCCTTGTTATGATAAACCTATCAAGAAGAGGGAGTGATCGCAGATGAATAAAATCGTTAAACAACTGGCCGTGCTTTCGATGGTCGGCCTGATGCAAATCGCGTTTGCCGTCAGCGCAAATGAAGTTTCCGCCGCACGTCCGGACGGCCCGGCCATGCAACGCTATGAGGAGGATCAAAACGATCCGCACCACAAGGATCAGGATCGCGAACGGCAAGAACGCGAACGCCACGAGAGGGAGCGCGCCGAAAAAGAACGCCATGAACATGAAATGAAGCGTCACCCCGGCGAAGATGAGCGCGCCTGGCATGACCGCCAGCAAGAAGAACAACGCCGCCATGACGACAACATGCAGCGTCTGGCCAGAGACATCGTCTCTTTGGTGCTCGACAAACGCTAACCGCTCCCTAGGGGCGTAACGATAGAAATCCCTTCCCATTCTGCCCTCAATAAAAAAAGCACTGTCGCAATCCGCTGCGACAGTGCTTTTTTTGCACCAAGCTATTTTTGAGCCGCCAGCTTCAGCGCTTCCTGGCGCGCCATTTCCAGCAGTTCACTCATGTCCCACTCTTCCTGGCATTGCAGCCGCACCAGATTCGGCGTACCGCCGCCTTTGCCGCCCCTTTGCTTTTGCACGGCGGCAAGCAGCTGCTTCATATCCAGCGTCACGTCCGCCGAGCGACCGAAAAACAGTTGCTTGCGCCCGCTGCGCGGGTCTTCTCCCGCCAGAAGAAAGAGCGCTTTTTCCCGCTGCGTCAACTGCCGACTCAGCTCATCCAGCAGCTCGCCGTCTTCCGGCGCAGCCGCATGCACGACCAGACGCAGCTCACCCAGCTCTTCCCCCGCCTGGAGCAATTGCTCCGCCAGCAGCTCTGCCAGACGGCTTTGCAGCTGCGCATGGCGCTGATTGAGCTGCATCATTTTGTCCTGCTGTTTCTCTACCGCCGCCAGACTTTCCGTCGGCGGCATCGAGACAAGCGCGCCGATCGCGGTAAGATCGCGGTTCTTCCGCTCATAATCGAGCAGCGCGCGCTTTCCGGCCAGATAGAAGAGGCGCAAGCGCCCTTTCTTTCGCTCCTGGCCGATGATCTTCACCAGGCCCACCTCGCCGCTCTTTTCCACATGCGTGCCGCCGCACGGACAGCGGTCAAAGTCTTCCACTTCCACCACCCGCAATGCCTGAAACGCTTTCGTCGGTTTCTTGCGCATCTCCGGCATCTCTTCGTCCTCTGCCAAGAGCCGCGCGTTCACCGTCCGGTTGGCAAAGATCATTTCATTCGCCAGCGTTTCCGCCTGAAAAATCTCATCCGGACTCAGCTCCGTCCTGTCGAGATCGAGATGGCTCACCTGCTCGCCCAGATGAAAGCCGCAACTGTTGGCCTGAAACAAACGAAAAAAAGCGCCCAGCAGCAGATGCTCTCCCGTATGCTGCTGCATATGATCGAAGCGTCGCTCCCAGTCGATAAGGCCCTTTACCTCGCCCTGCGGCGCAGCGCCGCTCACGACATGGACGATCCGGCCGTCCTTCAGCTGCACATCGCTCACCGGCAAGCCCGCCAAACTCCCCCGATCCGCCGGTTGCCCGCCCCCTTCCGGATAAAACAACGTCCGATCCAATACCACCGCCCATTGCCCTTCCTTTTCCAGCGGCGAAACCGACTGTACGTTGGCCGTAAACTCGCGCGCATAGCGCTGTGAATCATATAGTTTTTCCGTCATGACGTTCTCCTTTGCTCTGCTTTTCTTTTGCTTCTTCCTCGTTTTTTATTGAATTATAACTATCTATGGCTGCTTTTACAAATCTTTCAATGGCAATAAAAAGCACCAATGTCGACATTATGTACAATTCTTCCGCGCCATCTCTTTTCACCGCACTTCCCAGTAGCTCAAGATATTTAAAATATGCATCTCGAATTGTTGCCAGTACCAACCCCATTGTTATGATTACTCT
The DNA here is from genome assembly GCA_963667825.1 of Negativicutes bacterium. Classification (GTDB taxonomy): domain Bacteria; phylum Bacillota; class Negativicutes; order SG130; family SG130; genus Azotosporobacter. The sequence goes on from OY764022.1 coordinate 1,584,830, forward strand.
TCTTGCATTTGACTGTTTTTCAGCTTCTTCTTTTGATTGTTTTTCAACCTTACCTATACCTTTTCTTTGGGTACAGTAAATCATCGCCACCAAAAGCGTAGGTGTTATTAGCAAACCCCAAAAATAATTTACTGCTTCCATGTTGATCCACAAATATGCTAGTAGCATTACTAGTGAAAAAAGATAAGCAATAAAAACCTCTGCAAAAGCCAGCATTAACACTACAGCGTATTTTAAAAATATATTCTTTAAGCTTAAATCTTTAACTTTTACAAATTTCTCTGTCCATTTGAAAATGGAAAAATAATCCGGATAGTTCTCGCGTAAAAATCTGCAAGAATATGCACTCATCAAAAACGGTACAACTAGTAAGTTCCAAGATTCTGTGACGGCTGATTTGGGTTCGATCAAACTCAGCGCCAGCATTCCTATAAACCAGCTCGAAAAGCCTATGAACAATATCTCCGCAATAATTACAGTATATCTCCCAAAACCCTGTTTTCTAGAAAATATCAATTTCTCCAGAATAATACGCGTTCTTTTTTCCAGAAAAATTCTAATCCATTCCGCTGCATTCGAAAAGACAAATAAATACGCTAGCGCCACGGCAACAAAAAAAATTAACCAGCTTATGATTTTTACAACAAAAAAATCTCCATTTAACATTATTTTTTTCCTTTCCTCTATTTGCTTCATGCCTTAACTTTTCCCTTGATAAAATCACCGCTATTTCTCGACTATCTTAACGTTTAAAATATAGCGATCGGCATTTTAATGTTTTTAACATCTTCATTTGCAAAAACAAAATCCAATGCCTCGTTATATATTTCTAACTTTACGTCGCCAATAGGCGTTAACTTTTGAAAATGATGTCTATTGCTTCTCATGGAAATACCTCCTGGTTGTTTTGCACATCGCTAAGCTTTCTATTTATCTCCTTCTCTAATATTTTAGCCATTTCCTTCTTTTTACATAACATGAATGTATTTTCAAATCACTCTAGCGATATGTTGTATAAAAATTAAAACGAGGCACACGTTCGCGGACGTGTGCCTCGTTATTACTCTGTGCCGAGAAAGCAGTAAGTTGCCAGCAATGACGATCAATCCGGTTCCATTCCATTGGGTGCATTTTCCGAATCTACCCCATATTAGTGATGTAGACTATATGCAAACCATTCCAATGCCCCAAAACAGATTGCAAAAAAACAGAATTCGCCAATGTCTTTTTTGTCACTCGCTTCGGTTCTTTGATATGGTTGCCGATGCCGATAAACATCATGACTAGACTGATTGCATTCGGCATCAGCACCGAAAGCCCATGAACCGGATTTTCAATCATTATCGATCCCATAAAAATGCCAGCCGCAACCATAATCACAGTCCCGATAAAATTGTATTTATTATAGGTTTTTCTGTCACAGAACATTAATAATGAGTAGCAGAAGGCTCCCCATAAGCGCCACCTTAGCATTCCACGGATATTTCAGATGCAAACCGATCGGCGTTACAGTCGATCCGATTACCAAGCTTTGCTTTGCTTTGCTTTGCTTTGCTTTCATTTTTCCACCGCCCGATCTATAACAACACCGGATTTTAAAACGTTTTTATTTTGCGTAAATATTTACTGCTGTTATTGATGATTTTACTACCAGCTTAATAAAGCAGCTGCAATCATTATTAATCCAATTCCTCTGCTGCATACTTTTTCTGCTCTGCTGACGCTTCGCCGAGTTCCAAATAATTCCCACATTTTATACTCACGAAAAGATGCTGGAAAAACCAGTAGTCCTGTGCCGAATAAAAACATGGCTATTTTTTTAACTTCCACTTCACTTCCAGTTAAACTCACTTTTTTCCCCGCCATCCTTCTTATCGCTTTTTAACTTCTAACAACATTTTTTCTTTAAGGTCGATTGTCCTTACATTTTCCTCAAAAAACAATAGCTTGCTATAACGCAATCAAAATGCATGCTAGCTATAAAGTAAAAATAGCCACACAGCTGCCAGAATGCAGGAGCTAAGCAATGAATACAATAGCGACTTTACAGTCACCATTTCCGGCTTCTGAATGTGGCTGCCAATACCTACGATAAAAACCCCCATTAAAACTACGCCAAGCGCTAGCGATATTTGTTCTAGCAAAGACATATCACCTATCAGAATGCCCATGGAAGCGCTTGTAATTCCCATTCCACCAACTGCGCAAATCCCATAGCCCAAAACGCTGTAACGATTCATCTCTCGCCATGTGCAAAAGAGAGAGACAGACATTGCCACTAACGCGCCAACTGCCGCAATCGCATTCCATGGATAAGCAAGATGCATTCCAATCGGTATGATAAGAAAGCACATTGCCAGTTTTTTCTTTTCTGTCATAACTTTCTTCCCCTGTTTAACTCTATTACGCAGCTTTGCCTTGACGTTATTTTATCCATACTGCCATCCCTTGTTTTTCTGCGCTCACTAAAGCTCCCAAGACTCTCCTATGGCTGAACCATATTGCTTTATGCGGACACGTCAAACAGCTGTTTTCTCCTGATTTCGTACATTAGCGGCGATATGCCACCTAATGCACTATGGCGTCGACGAATGTTGTAGTAATCAAGCCACTTTCCAATACTCGAAGTAGCCCTGTCGATGGTAGGAAACGAGCGCTTTTTAACGTGTTCAACTTTCAGTAATCGAAAAAACGACTCCATTGGAGCATTATCATAAGGATTTCCTTTTCGGCTCATGCTGCCGACAATATCATGTTTTTTGAGCAAATCTTTGTACTTATTTGATGTGTACTGGCTTCCTCGATCCGAGTGATGAATCAATCCTTTGCTTGGCCTTTCTCTAACGAGAGCCATCGTAAGCGCTCGACTAGCCAGCGCAGCCGTTGGCTGCGATCCGATGGCCCAACCGACCAATTTGCGGCGCGCTAAATCCAATACCCCAGCCAGATAGCACCATTTACCGCCTGCTTTTATGTACGTAATATCTGCCAGCCATACCGTATTGAATTCTTTGACGGTGAAATTTTGATTCAGCAAATTTTCAAAGGCTTTTTCATTTGGATCAGCTTTTGTTGTCTGCGGTTTATATTTGCTTTTGATTTTGGCTTTGATTCCATTCTCATGCATGATCCGCTGCACTTTGCTTCGACCAACAGGAATATGCTTTCCGTCGTTAAGTTCCTCATAAACTTTTTGAACACCGTAATTTTCATCGTTTTCTCTTTCTATTTGACGAATGAGAGCGACTAAAACTGCGTCTTTAGCGCAAGGTTTAGGGCATCCGGCTTTTACCCAGGCATAATAACCGCTTTTGGATACTTTCAGGACGCGGCATAATTCCAGAACAGCATATTCGACGCGGTTATCATGGATAAACTGATATTTTACCTGCTGTTCTTTGCGAAGTATACCGCTGCCTGCTTTAAAATTGCTACCTCATTCTCTAGTTCAGTGATTCGACGTTTGGCTTTTCGCAACTCATCTTCATCCGGTTTGAGATTTCCTGATCCCGGAAACGCATGCTCTGGATCGGCATTATACTGCCGGATCCATTTGTAAATCGTATTTTGATGGATGCCTATTTCACTAGCTAAACTTTCGCAAGTTCGAGTCCCATTCAGAAATAGTTTTGCAATGTCTTTTTTAAACTCTGCATCAAAATGTTTACCTTTCAACGGACTCACCTCCTGGCTTCATTTTACTAGCCATTCTTCATGTCCGCAAAAGGCAATACGATTCATCCCTTATTGATAATTTTACTACCAGCTTAATAAAGCAGCTGCAATCATTATTAAGCCAATTCCTCTGCTGCATACTTTTTCTACTCTGCTGACGCTTCGCCGAGTTCCAAATAATTCCCACATTTTATACTCACGAAAAGATGTGGGGAAAATCACTAATCCTGTGCCGAATAAAAGCATGGCTATTTTTTTAACTTCCACTTCACTTCCAGTGAAACTCACTTTTTTACCCCCTCAAACCTTCTCATCGCGTTTAACTTCAAACAACGTTTTTTCTTTAAGCATGAATTTTTACTGACGATTCTATAATGAACTACACTTTTCCATCGTTTATCCCATTGCTTTTATTGCAATCCCTTAATGCGCTCTTTTGCCTGGGCAATTCGTTGATCACTCAGCGCGGCATTTTTGATAAATTCATTGTAGGCATTCAGCGCTTCTTTGTGTTGTTGTTTCTTTTCATAAACAGCGCCCAGCTCAAAATAGACCTGCACAAGATCTTGATTTGTTCGAAGGGCCTGTTGATAATCACTGATTGCCTTCTCATATTCCTTTAATCCAACATAGGCATTGCCGCGAAGCAAGAACGATTTAGCATCGCCAACGATCTCAATTGCTTTCGTACAATCCTCCACAGCCTTCTGATATTCACCTTTTACAAAATACATGCCGCCCCGATTATTGTACGCTTCCGGCATTGTTGCGTTCAGTTCGATCGCCTTCGTAAAGTCTTCCAATGCCAGATTTATCTTCCCTATGTTCGCATAAGCAATTCCTCGCGAAACATACGCATCTTCCTTTTTTGGTTCTAGTTCTATCGCTTTTGAATAGTCACTTATCGCTAAATCATATTGATGCCTTTTCGAATACGCTATGCCTCTTTTGTAGTATGCATCGCGGCTTTGATCCGGCGCTCCTTCAATCTGATGACTGTATAGCCAAATCTGACACTGTGGATCCTTTGCGATGAAATAGAAAACTGAAAAACACAGCAATGCTAGCGATAAAATCACAACCACACGAATTATTTTCGTATTTGTCATACCTACGCGCTCCTTTTTATCTGGCCTACCGTTAATTTTCAGAAATCTAATTTCCCATGTTCTTCCCACTTCAATCGCATTTATTTTTCGCTTATAGATTAGTGATGCAGACTATACGCAAACCATTCCACTGCCCCCAAACAGACTGCCAAAAAACAAAATCCGCCAAAAGCATACACCAACGTCTTTTTCGTCACTCGCTTCGGATCTTTGATGTGGTTGCCAATGCCGATTATAAAAATGCCGATAAACATCATAACCAGACTGACTGCATTCGGCATCAACACCGAAAACCCCGGAACTGAATTTTCCATCATTATCGATCCCATAAAGATTCCAGCCGCAACCATAATCACCGTCCCGATAAAGTTGTATTTATTATAGTTTTTTCTGTCACGGATCATTAATAAGAGTAGCAGAAGACTCCCAATAACCGCCACCGTAGCATTCCATGGATATTTTAGATGCAAACCGATTGGAGTCACAATCGATCCAATTACCAAGCCTTGCTTCGCGGTTAATTTGTTTTCCATGCTCTTTTCACTTCAATCTCATTTATTTCCTTACAACATTTTCTTTCAGCAGAAGAACCCGTCGCTGTATCATTTTCCTCTCTTATGAAGAACATGTTAAAGACGTGCTATGATCAATGCCAATATCCCAAAGTAGATTGCAAAAAAACAGAATCCGCCAAATGCATATGCCAATGTCTTCTTTGTCACTCGCTTCGGATCTTTAATGTGGTTGCCAATACCGATTGTAAAAATACCGATAAACATCATAACTATACTGATTGTGATTTGCAGCAAGTCGGAAGACCCTGCTATCGGATTTCCACTCATCACCATTGCAGCAAGAATGCCCGCCGCAATTAATATCATGGTTCCGATGAAATTATACTTATTATATGTTTTTCGGTCACGAATCATGACTAACAGCAACACTAGGCTTGCAATAATCGCCAATGCAACATTCCACGGATATTTGAGATGCAAACCAATCGGCGTTACAATCGATCCGATCACCAACCCTTGCTTCGCGGTTAATTTATCTTCCATGTTCTTCCCACTTCAATCGTATTTATTTTTCGCTTATACATTAATGGTGCAGACTAAACGCAAGCCATTCTAATGCTCCAAAACAGATTGCAAAAAAGCAGAATCCGCCAAAGGCATACACCAATGTCTTTTTTGTCACTCGTTTCGGATCTTTGATGTGGTTGCCAATGCCGATTGTAAAAATGCCGATGAACATCATGACAAGGGCGACCTGTATTTCCATCAGTCCTGAAATTCCATCTGTCGGATTTTCCATTATTACAGTTCCACCAAAGATACAAGCCGCAATCATTATGAAAGTTCCGATAAAATTATATCTATTATAGGTTTTTCTATCACGGATCATTAGTAGCAAAAACACTATCCCCGCAATAAAGCCCATAGCAGCATTCCACGGATATTTCAGATGCAAACCAATCGGCGTCACAATCATTCCGATTATCAGGCCTTGCTTCGCGGTTAATTTGTTTTCCATATTATTCTCTCCTTATAGTTTCACTTCTTTGATAATAGACTGCTTTTCATCTTATTAACCCCAACCCCAACAAAACTTGCTACAGCGGCTCCTGCAATTGCACAGGCTATAGGAGCAGCCCCCACTGAAACAACTAAAAGGCCCGCTCCTACCCCTATTCCACATGCAACTACATCTAAACCTATTGCAGCGCCTAAATTTATTCCTTCATAGTCCTGGCAGTCCATCGCTATATCCATCCCGGTAGAAAGAATGTTCAACGGCCCGGTGTACCTCATCACACCCTTTAATGCAGCCACCCCACATACTTTTTCCGCCACGGCTATTTCTGACGCCACGCCTAACGCAGGTAGCCCGATTTTGCTGACGGCAAGCGTTTCTAAGGATGCTACCCGGGTTCCCAGCGCCGTATCGCCTGCATTCACAACCGAGTTTCGCAGAACGCTTCCGTGTCCGCTATCCCACGCCGCGACATCGGTAAAGGCGACATCCACCTTTTGCCCCTCCTGCACGGAGGCGACTTGACCAACGGGAGTCTCCGGATCGGCCCCCATCGCTTTCAAACTATTTTCCACTTCCTGCTGCGTCATTCCCGGCACATTCGCGGCCAGCAAGCCGGATAGGGTCTGCGACTCCTCCGCTGTTCCGGTGAGGGACTGCAAACCTTGCTGCGCTTCTTCGCGCGTCATCCCCGGCACGTTATCGCCCAGCAGCGCCGCGGTTGATTCCGCTTCGACCGCAGAGACCGGCTGCTGCGCCGCAGCCGCAAGCGGGCCTGTGATATGTTCGCTGGTCCAATTCGCTACGCCGCGACCTACGTCGCTCAGCGCCTCGATTCCGCTTGCAAAATGCGCGGTTTCAGGATTGGCGTACGAACCGCCGAGCGCGTCGTTGTCGACGCCGCTAAAGCTGTACGGCGTTCCGCCCTGTACGCCGTTTGCGACGTCCTGCTGCGCAAGTCCCGGCGCGCCGCTCTCGACGGAGACGCCGGAATCGGAGTTCTCCTCCGCTGCGCCGATGCCGAAGGATTGCAGGCCCGTCTCCGCTTCTTGCCGCGTCATCCCCGGCACGTTATCGCTGAGCATCGCAGCGGTCGATTCCGCTTCGACCGCAGAGACCGGTTGCTGCGTCGCGGCTGCGAACGGCGCGGCAATGTTTTCGCTGTACCAGCCCGCAGCGCGGTTCAGAAAACCGCTGCTCATATCGCCTATCGCAGCCAAACCGCTGCCGATCTGCGTTGTTTCGGCGTCGGTATACGAACCGCCGAGCGCGTCGTTATCGACGCCGCTGTAAGAGCAGGGTGTACCGCCTTGCACGCCTTCGCCTTCGGAATCTTCCGAAGAGGCGTTGTCGCCTGTATCCGCCGCCTCGCTGCCGAAGCCGCCGGAGGAAGCGTTCGTTGCGCTCTCGTTTGAGGAATCGCCGCCGAAACTGCCGCCCAGCCCTTGTCCTTCGCTGCCGCTTGCTTCGCCGCTGCCGCCGAAACCGCCCTCACTGCTTTGGCTGTCGCCGCCGCTTGACTCGCCTCCATTTCCTCCGCCGTAACCGCCGCCGTAGCCGCCGCTATTTCCGCCTTCGCCTGATCCATCATAACTCATGCTATACCGCTCCTTTTTTCTGTATTGCTTGTGGTTGCTATTTGTTGGCTATTATAAAGCCGATAGTATTCGCCGCGCGCCGCCAGGAGCTCTTCGTGCTGGCCCTGCTCGGCGATCCTGCCGTCTTGCATGACGATGATGCTGTCGCAGTCTTGGATCGTTGACAAGCGATGCGCCACCATCAGTACGGTTCTGCCTTCCGCCATCCGTCCCAGGTTATTTCGGATGAGCTCTTCCGCTTCGTTGTCCAGCGAACTGGTCGCTTCGTCAAAGACCAGGATGCGCGGATTGGTCAGCAAGGCCCGGGCAATCGCGATGCGTTGCTTTTGTCCGCCGGACAGCGCCGTGCCGCGTTCGCCGACCAAGGCGTCATACCCTTTCGGCAATCCGGCTGCGAAACGATCCACGCCGGCGATAGCGGCCGCGCTTTCGATTTCGTCCCAGCTGGCATTCTGTTTGGCTAACGCAATATTGTCTTTGATGCTGCCGTGGAAGAGATAATTTTCTTGCAGTACAACGCCGATTTGCCGTCTGAGCCAAGCCGGTTCGACCTGCGCCAGATCGATGCCGTCAATCAGGATTCGTCCACTTTCCGGCAGGTACAGGCGTTGGATCATTTTCGCCAATGTGCTTTTGCCGGAACCGGATCGTCCGACGATCCCGACGCGGCTGCCGGCTTTGATCTGCAGGTTGATGTCGTGCAATATTTTTTTGGCGTTTTTTTCATAACGGAAAGTGACGCCCTCTAAAACAATCTCGCCGGAAATCGTCACCAACGTTGTCCGGGCCGGATCGAAGGTCGGCTCCGCCTGTTCGTTGACGATTTCACTTAAGCGCGCGAACGCCTCTTTGGTCTCCTGCAGGTTTTGCCAGAGCGCAACCAAACGCAGTACCGGCGAAACGACCGCGGTCGCATACATTTGAAACGCAATCAACTCCCCGACAGTAAGCTGGTTGTCGATGACTTGGCGGATGCCGATCCAGAGGATGCAAATCATCGAGACCTGCTGAATGAACGTTGCCGTGTTGTTGCCGATATTATCGATGTTGGCGTTGGCAAACACCCTTTTCACATAGCCGGACAGCATTTCATCCCACTTCTTGATGAAATAGTGTTCGGCCGCCGCTGTCTTAACGGTCTGAATGCCGGTGATCGCTTCTATCAAAAAGGTCTGGTTTTCTGCGCCCAGTCTGAATTTTTCCTTCAAGCCCCGGCGCAAGAGCGGCGTCAGCGCCAGATTCAGCACTGCATAGCAACCTAGCGTCAGCAGCACGACCAGCGTGAGATAACCGCTGTAAAAGAACATGATCAACAGGTACACCAGTGCAAAAACGCTGTCAACAATCGTCGTAAACGCGGAGCCGACGATAAAGCCGCGAATGGTCTCCATTTCGCGCAGCCGAGCCACGATGTCGCCGACCTGCTGCCGCTCAAAAAACGGCAACGGCAGGGTCAGCAACTTTTTAAACAGCCGCGCACTGACCACAACGTCAACTTTGCTGAGATGATGATTCAGCATATAGCTGCGTAAGCCGCTAAGCCACGCTTCATATACGCAAATAGCGATCATGCCGGCGACCATGACGTGCAGCGAGCCAGCGCTATGCTGTACCAGCACTTTGTTGATAACGACCTGGGTAAATAGCGGACTGATCAGGCCAAAGCCCTGAATCAGCAGCGAAAAGAGCAGCACCTTGCCAAACGCGCGTTTGTAGCGCAGCAGGATCGGCGCAAACCAGCGCAAGCCGAAGGAAGCGCCTGCGCCGTCGGTTTGCTTCTTCTCTTTGGCGATCAACACGGCCTGACCGCTCCATTGTTCCAGAAACGCGCGCTCCGTTAGCGCCAGCGTTTTTTTGCAAAACGGGTCGTAGAGCACAGCTTGGCCTTCGCTTTGCTCCAACAGCACGGCATAAGAGCCGTTGCGCAGGATAATGAGCGCCGGCAGCGGCAGCGCCGCCTCGTTTTTCTTGGCCGCGTAATCGATGCAGCGCGCCTTTAAGCCCAGTTGCCGCGCTGCGCCGACCAACGTCGGCAGATCCATGCCGCTTGCTTTGATGATATTCGCGCGGCGTATCTGCTTCTCGTCCGCATTCACGCCGCAGAGTCCCGCGATAAAACATAAACAGTCCAGCGCCGCATCGAACGCGGGCGCGTTCTTTGCTTTTTCTTGTCCCTGTTTGCCTTCTTCTGCCATTTCTTATCTCTCTCTCAACGATTCGCTCGTATATTTTTTAAACGGTTCTAAAAAATACTCATAGATCTTCTTATCTCTGGTCTTGACTTCGGCGCTCACGGTCATGCCGCTGCCAAGACGCACCATGCGCCCGTTCACATCCATCTTGTCTTTGTCCAGCTGCAAAAGCACCTTGAATGCGCGTCCCTGTTCGGGATCGTCGACCGCATTCGGGCTGATATTCGCGACGACCGCCGGAACCGTGCCGTATTTTTGGAACGTAAAGGTCTGAACCTTCAGTTCCGCCCGCTGTCCGGTCTGAATGAAGCCGATATCTTTATTCGCAACCAAAATCTCGGCGAGCAGGTTGGCCTCTTCCGGCACGATTTCCATGATGACCTGCGCCGGCGTCACGATGCCGCCGATCGTATGCACCGTCAAGTTGCTGACATAGCCGTCATCCGGCGCAATGAACTGGCACAGGCCATGTTTTTCTTCGGCTTTTTTCAGCTGTTCACTGGCTTCGTTCAGTTTGGCAAGCGCCTCCGCCAGACTGGCATCGACTTCTGTCGCGTATTCGGCCGCCGCACGCTTTACAGTCGTCTGCTTTTGCGCCAATAGCGCCGCTTGCGACTCGACGGCCGACTGTTGCGACTCGACGCTGCGTTTTAATTCCTGGCGCTTCATCTGCTGTTCCAGTACGGTTAATTCGGAAATGGCATTTTGATCATATAAGTATTGCAGTTTTCCGGTCTTTTCCTGTGCGTATTGCAGCAATTCCCGCTGCTTTTCCTGCTCCGCCAAGTTGCGCTGCAGTTCAGCCTGGCCTTGCTGCACGCCTTGAAGCGCCTCGCCCACTTTGGCTTGCTGCGCAGAGCGACGGCTGTTGTAAAGGCTCAGCTGCGTCCGTACATACATCTCGTCGGTGCCGTCCGCCCCTTGCGGCATAAACGGCCGGTTTTCCTTCTCACAGTGCAGCCGCTCCGCTTCGAGCCGCAGCTCGGCGACTTTTTTCTTCAGCTGCATTAAATCCGCTGCGGAAACCGTCTCATCGAGTTCCAGCAAGAGATCGCCCTTTTTCACCTTCTGACCCTCTGCCACATAAATATTTTTAATAATGCCTTTATCTTCCGCCTGCAGGACGCGCACATACCCGTCCGGAATGATCTTGCCCGGCGCACTCGCGACTTCTTCTACGCTGCCAAACACGAGCCACAGCAAAACTGTCAGCGCCAGGGTAAAAAAGGTCCACAGCACCGTGCGGCTGGCATAGGCCGGCGGCGACTCGACAATTTCCAGCGCCGCCGGAAGAAATTCGGCTTCGCGCCGTTGATACCGTTCGACATCCTTGATTCGGGCCCGTTCCAAAAAGACTTGTGCGGATTCGGCCATTCTGCCGCTTTTTAAATAAGTCATTATTTTTTTAACCATGACGTTGCTCCCCTTGCTGCTTATAAAGATTATGGTACAAGCCTTGTTTACGCATCAGTTCCTCATGCGTCCCCTGTTCGGCAATTGCGCCGCCGTCCATCACGATAATCCGGTCGCATTGCACGACATTGGCCAGCCGGTGCGCGATCATCAGCATCGTACGTCCAGCAGCCAACTGTGCCACGTTGGCCAGAATGCTTCTTTCCGACTGATAATCAAGCGCGCTGGTCGCCTCATCAAAAATCAGAATTTTAGGCTCCGACAACAACGCACGGGCAATCGCGATGCGCTGCGCTTGTCCACCCGACAGACGGTTGCCTCGCTCTCCGACGATGGTGTCATAGCCATCCGGCAATTCGCAGATAAATTCATGCGCTCCGGCCAGCTTGGCGGCGTGGATGATCGCCTCCAGCCTTGTCCCCTGGCGGGCAAAAGCGATGTTATCGCGAATACTGCCGTTAAAGAGATAGTTTTCCTGCTGCACAACGCCGATCTGACGGCGCAGCCACGACGGATCCTGCCCGGCCATATCCTGCCCGTCGATATAAAGTTTGCCCGATTCCGGCAGATACAATCGCTGCAAAATCTTAGAGAGCGTGCTTTTCCCCGAACCGGATCGTCCGACGATACCGACTTTCATGCCCGGCGCGATTTTTAAATTCACCTTATGCAGCGCAGGGTTACCATCGAGTTCATAGCGAAACGAAACATCGGCCAGCTCGATTGCGCCGCGCAGCACGGTTTCTGCCTCACGCGCCGTGCCATACGCCGGTTCCGGCACGGCATTGAGCACGTCGCCAATTCGCATCATCGCCAGTTTGGTCTGCTGAAACGACTGCCACATGCCAATAAGCCGCAGCAGCGGCGCATTCGCCTGGTTCGTCAGCATTTGAAACGCAATGAACTGACCCAGCGTCACATTGCCGTCGATCACCATCATGCCGCCGTACCAGATAATCAGGTAGCTAAACAGCTTTTGCGTAAAATTGGCGGCGTTTTGCATGACGACGCTTAACTGCACCTTTTCCAGATTTGTCGCAACGTTGCGCGCGGCTAAGCGTTCCCAGCGAAAGTTGAACTGCGGCTCGACCGCCAGCGATTTTATTGTTTGCACGCCCGTCATTGCCTCTACGAGAAAAGCATTGTTCTCCGCGTTGGCGTCCCACGCTTCCTGCAGGCGTTTACGATACTGCGGCGCGCCGATCAGGTTAATGAGCAGTTGAATCGGAATTGCCAAAACGGCCAGCAGCGTCAGTGACGCGCTGTAATAGAACATGACGCCCAAAAAGACAAAAGAAAAGACCAGATCAATCAACACCGTCATGGCCGTACCCGTCAAAAATTCCCGCACATAGGTAAGCGCCGCCACACGCATCAGCGTGTCGCCGACCCGTCGTGCCTCAAAAAAACGCAGCGGCAGACGCATCAGATGCCGGAACATCCTGCTGCCCAAAATCACATCAATCTTATTGGTCGTATGCGTAAATAAATAAGTCCGGATCATGTTCATCACACTGCGGAAAAGCGCCGTGAAAAGCAGACCGACACCGAGTACCAGAAGCGTCGCCTCGCCCTGCTGCACGATTACTTTATCAATCATCACCTGTGTGCATAAGGGAATGGCCAGACCAAATAACTGAAATAAAAAGGCAGCACCGATGATTTCGCCGAAATATCGCTTATAGCGGATGATGATCGGAATAAACCAGGTAAGATTCAACTGTCGCCGGATATCCTTCAGGCTGAACAAGCGCTGAAAGACGAGACTCTGTACCGGATTTTCCGCGGCAAAATCCGCCGCGCTCTTGATGAGCATGCCGCTCGCTGCCGGATCGAACAGCATTACGCTTTCGCCGTTTACCTGACGGATCACCTTACATCTTCCATCTGCCGCGATGAACAATGCCGGGAAGGCAAGGTTCTCCATTTCCCGCGGCCCTGTCTTTTTTTCCTGCGCCTTTAAGCCGACCTTCCGCACCGCCTGCTTAATGGCCGTCAACGTATCTTTACTAGGAACGACGGCAGCGGCCAACTCCGCCAATTCCTTTGCTTCCAGCCGGATGCCAAGGTCTGCGGCAACTACCGCCAGACACTTTCTTATTTCCGTTTCCCGCTCTGTTCGTATCGTTTCGTCTTCCATGGCAACCTCATTTCCATTTCATTTCCTTATATTAGGTTACATAGTATCACTGATTGTCTTCATTACAAGTTTCAGTAATTTTTTTAACTTATTTTACCGCTTTTATTTTTTACACTACGTAAAACACCCCAAAATAGAAAAAACAGACGCAACAATCTCGCGTCTGTTTTTTCTATTTTATTCCTATCCATCCACCATTTTCATTTTTTACTACAAACTTATTAAGGGCGTCTTAAGCTTGTCTTACACTTTCGCAAAACGCTTATTTTCGCAGAAAAAGCCCCGATATCAGGGATGAAAGGAGTTGTTCAATATGTATATTTCATCGCTTATCAGCCGCTACTCTTCCGCTAAAAACACATACTCCGTCGCAGCGACCCAGGCAACGGCGAATGCCAATTCCGAACACCGTAACCACTATGAGGCGAACCCGCGCTCGGCGCAAACGAGGAAAGCCTCGCAGGATACGTTTGAGCTCAGCGAAGCGCAAGGCGATTTGCCGCTCTCCGCTTCCGAACCATACCAGCCGTATGCACTGCCGCTGCGTTTTGCCGTTCCGCTAAAACAGGATCCGCGCCGTTAACGAATCAAAGAAGAGGCTGCCGCAAGATCGGATCGTCATCTCATTTTGCTACAGCCCCTTTTTTCTCACGCCGGGTAAAGCACAGCCCGGTCAGCGCTCACGCCGCTCGCAAAGCGAAAGTACATAGCTCCCGTCCGGCGCGACGCGGCTCGTAACCGCCACGTTCTCCTGCGGCAAAAGCGTTTTCAAATCGTCGACCAGTCCCTGTCCCGTATATTTCAAGACGCTTTCTTTCCGCGTCCACAATTTGCAAAATTCCAGCGCTGAATTTTGCGCACGCCGGATTTGTCGCTCTTCGTTCTCGCTGCAGACATAAGCTGCGGTGTCCTGGTCATAGTCGACCACTTCTTCGATATCGATTCCGACTTCTTCGTTTGCCACTACGCAGACCACGCCGCGTAGGCAATGGCTGACATTGAAAAAAATCTCCGGGTAGTCGCGCAGATACGGCTTTCCGTTTTTGCCGTAAGCAAACTGCAGCTCTTCCACAATGCCATATTCTTTGCGCAGTCCATAGGCCAGCAGCAAATACGCAAGCACCGACAATTTTTGATCGCGCACATCTTTGAACTGCTTTGCTTTTACGGCGCGTTCGCGCGAAACCACCCGCAGGCTTCTCTCCAGCAGCGCATCCGAAAACGACTCCATCTTGTCGAACAAATAGATCATACCGTTTTTCGCCCAACCTTCCGCTTCTTCAAAAGTGCACGCAGTACGCTTTTTTCTCACAGCAGCTTCTTTAATTCCAACAGACTCTGTATTTCAAACGTCGGCGTGATGTTGCTCTCATTCTTGCTTCGATTCGGATTGAACCAGCAGGTGTCGATCGCAAAATTCAAACCGCCCTGTATATCGGAACTCAGACTGTCGCCCACCATCAGCACCGTCTCTTTATTTTCATGCTTGATCCGCTCCAGTGCGTATTGGAATATTTCCTTATTCGGCTTCGATACATTCACTTCTTCCGAAATGATGATAGCCTCAAAATACTTCGCTATGCTCGATTGATGAATCCGCTTCTTCTGCACAACCGTTAAGCCATTCGTGATGATGACCAGTCTATATTTTTTATTCAGATACGTGATGATTTCTAACGCATCTTCCAATAAGAAAGAGGCTTCCGCCAGCGAATTTAAATAGATATTGCTGAATTCGTTCGGATCAAACGTGAAATTCAACTTTTCGGTCAGTCTTTTAAAGCGTTCCGTTTTTAATTGTTCCGCCGATAATATCCCCTGTTCAAGTTCCTGCCATACCCGCTTGTTGATCGCCGAATAAATCGGCAGGTGATATGCTTCATCATACTTTATATTAAAAGCAGCAATCGATTTTTCCAACGCAACTTTTTCAGATCTTTTAAAATCAAACAGCGTTTCATCCGCGTCAAACAGAATCACTTCATATTTCATCGCCGTGTTCTCCTTTGCCCGCTTTCCCCTCTTGCTTCTTCTATTATAGCGCACTTTTTAAACACTTCTCTAGCGTCAGCAAAGAAATCGCTCCGCTTGGCTGTCATAAAAAAGCGTCCCGTCCTCTGCCCAAAGCAGAAAATGGGACGCTTTTTATGCGCTTATTTCAGATGCTCGATCGCCGCGCGTTCGATGGCGAGCCCTTGATGATAGCGTTGCATGAAGGCATTGAAACCGGCCGCATCGCTGGGCGCAGGATGAACGGTGCTGGCCTGCGTGCCGGCAAAGACGCGATTTTTCAAAAAGTCCGGCAGCGACTCGTTTTCCGAGCGATTGACCAGATACAAAGCCAACAGCGCAATGCCCCACGCGCCGCCTTCTCCGGCGTTTTCCATGATCGAGACCGGCGTATTCAGCGCGGCCGCCATGATCTTCTGGCCGACGCCCTTCACCTTGAAGAAGCCGCCATGCCCTAAGATCTCGTCGACCTTCACGTTCTCCTGCTCCAGCAGGATGTTCACGCCGGTCCGCAGCGCGCCGAGCGCGGTGAAGAGGTTGACGCGCATGAAGTTCTCGAGGCTAAAATTGCTGTTTGCCGCACGCGTGAAGAGCGGACGGCCTTCGGCGAAATGCGTGATATGCTCGCCGGAAACGTAGCCATAGGCCAGCAGGCCGCCGCAATCGGCATCGCCTTTTAGCGCCGCGTTCAGCAACGTGTTGTAGAGCGTCGATTTGTCGACTTCCAATCCCAGCGCCTTGAGCGCTTGGCCAAACAGATTGATCCAGGCGTCATAGTCCGAAGAGCAGTTGTTCGAGTGCGCCATTGCGACGAGCTTGCCGTCCGGCGTCGTGACCAGATCGATTTCCGGATAGGCTTTGGAGAGTTCTTTTTCCAGTACGATCATCGCAAAGACCGAGGTTCCGGCAGAGACATTGCCTGTGCGCGCCGCGACGCTGTTGGTGGCGACCATGCCGGTACCCGCATCGCCTTCCGGCGGACAAAGCGGAATGCCGGGCTGCAGTTCGCCGGACACGTCGAGCAGTTTCGCGCCGGCTGCGCTCAGTACGCCCGCCTGCGTCCCGGCCGTCAGAACGGTCGGCAGGATGTCTTCGAGACGCCAGTCGAGGCCCTGCGCTGCAATCCGCTCATTGAACTGTTTAATCATCCGTGCGTTGAAGCGCTGCGTCTTCAAGTCGATCGGGAAGACGCCGGACGCTTCGCCGACGCCGAGCACGTTCTCTCCGGTCAACTTGCCGTGCACATACCCGGCCAGCGTCGTCATACGACGGATCTTCGCGATATGTTCCTCTTTTTTAAGAATGGCCTGATAGAGATGCGCGATGCTCCAGCGCTGCGGGATCGGGTAGCCGAACAGCTCGGTCAGTTCCATCGATGCCGGCCCGGTTATGTTGTTGCGCCAGGTACGGAACGGGACGAGCAGTTTTTCTTGCGCATCGAAGACCATATAGCCGTGCATCATGCCGCTGAAGCCGATCGCACCGGTCGTCTTGATGCTCACGCCGAATTCCTTTTTCACGCATTGAGCCATGTCCTGATAGCTCGACTGTACGCCCTGCCAGATGTCCTCGATGCTGTACGTCCAGATATCGTCGACGCACCGGTTTTCCCAGTCATGGCTGCCGGACGCGATCGGCTTGTTGTCGCCGCCGATCAGCACGGTCTTGATGCGCGTCGAGCCGAGTTCTATCCCGATCGTCGTTTGGCCGCTCTCGACGGCGTTTTTCATTTCACTACGTGCAAGGCTCATAGTTACCTCCTTCGAATCCGTTCATCTTTTCATTGAAAGGGGTTTTCATCTTTATAGAGCATGTTGGCCGGTTGGTTAAAGGCCACGTCTTTCACGCCGAGAAGTTTCATCGCGGCGAACAGCGCTTTGCCGGAATGCTTGAACGCGACGCCGCCGTGATGCGGATAGCGTTTGCCGATCAGCACATGCCGGTAAAAACGTCCCATTTCCTTAATCGCGAAGATGCCGATGCCGCCGAACGATTTCGGGTCTACGTCGATGATCTCTCCTTCGGCGACGTAGCTGCGCAGCTTGCAGTCGGCCGTGCCCTGCAGGCGGAAGAAGGTGATCTCGCCCGGACGGATCGCGCCTTCAAGCGTGCCGCGCGAGATATCCGGTTCTTTGTCGCCTTCGAGCAAGCGGTGCATGATCAGCTGGTATTTCATCGAGCAGTTCTTCATGCAGCTGGACGGCGTGTTGCCGCAGTGAAAGCCCATGAAGAGATCCTTGAGCGTATAACCGGCAAATTGTTCGCGGTTGTTGTCGTACATGTCTTTCGGCACGGAATTGTTGATATCGAGCAGCGTCGCCGGGAGCTGCGTCGCGCATGTGATGATGTATTCGCTCAGCGCGCCGTAGATGTCGGTTTCGCAGGCGACCGGAATGCCGCTCGCGGCGAGACGTGAGTTTACGTAGCAGGGAACGAAGCCAAACTGCGTCTGAAACGCAGGCCAGCATTTGTTGGCGAAGACGACATAGTCGGATGCGCCTTTGTTCTGCGCGGCCCAATCCCTGAGCGTAAGCTCATACTGCGCCAGCTTGGTCAGAATTCCCGGATAGCCGTTGCCGCTGCCCAGTTCTTTTTCCATTTCCTTAACGACGCCTGCGATCCGAGCGTCGCCCTCGTGCTCATTGAACGCTGCAAACAAATCCAGTTCCGAGTTTTCCATGATTTCAACGCCCAGATCGTAGAGCGGTTTGATCGGTGCATTGCAGGCGAGAAAGTCCTGCGGGCGCGGCCCGAAGCTGATGATTTTGAGTTTGCCAAGCCCCAGCATGATGCGGGCGATATCCGTAAAGTCGCCGATCATGTCTGCAACTTCATCCGGCGTTCCCACCGGATATTCGGGAATATACGGCTTTAGTTTGCGCAAGCCTAAATTGTACGAGGCGTTAAGCATGCCGCAGTACGCATCGCCGCGTCCGTTAATCAGATTGCCTTCGGTTTCTTCCGCGGCGGCGACGAACATCGTCGGCCCGCCGAATTTCTGCGCCAGCAGCGTCTCCGGTCCCTCCGGACCGAAATTGCCAAGGTACACGACCAGCGCGTTAACGCCCGCGTCTTTCAGTTCGCTCAGCGCCTGCAAAACGTCGCTTTCTTTTTCAACCGCCGTTTTGGCTTCGAACAGTTCGATGCCGCTCGCCGCGCACGCCTTTACGACATTCGCACGCCGCGTTATGCTCAGTTCGACGGGAAAGCAGTCTCTGCTCATTGCGACAATGCCGAGTCTTACTTTTGGAATGTTCTCCATGCGAAATGGCTCCCTTCATTTATCAGAATAAGACAGTCTCTTTGAAATCACAAGTCCTTTTGCTAGGCGATCGATTTACGCCCTTCCCTGCGTGAGATAATCAGCTTATGCAAGATGATGAAGACGCAAAGCAGCGAGGCAATTGCGATCTTCGTCCACCAGGAACTGAGCGTGCCCTGGAACATGATCAGCGTCTGGATCGCACCTTGGATCAGCACGCCGAACAGCGTGCCGGTCACGAAGCCGATGCCGCCGGAGAGCGGCGTACCCCCGATGACGACTGAGGCGATCGCGTCCATCTCGAGCCCGACGCCGTGCAGTCCGTAGCCGGAGAGCATGTAGAAGCTGAAGACAATCCCCGCCAGCGCGGAACAAAAGCCATTCAGCGTATAGATCAGGATCTTGGTCCTTGCGACCGGCAGGCCCATCAGGACCGCGGATTGTTCATTGCCGCCGATCGCGTAGGCAGTGCGGCCGAATTTCGTGAAGTTCGCCAGATAGAGTCCGGCCAGCAGCGTGGCCAGCGCGATCACGACGCTGATCGAAATGTGCGCGTCGAACGGCATCGGGATCTTATAGGTGGACATCTGCATGTAAAACGGATCGCTGATCATAATCGTATCGATGCTGATCACATAACAGAGACCGCGCGCCAAAAACATCCCAGCAAGCGTCGCAATGAAAGGCTGCAACTTGAATTTCTGGATCAGGTATCCCTGCCCGAAACCGAACGCCATCCCTACCAGCAGCATCGCGGGCAGCACGATGACCGCGCTGAGATGTTTGACGCTAAGCAGATGCGCCGAAAGCATACAGACCAGCGCGATGACCGCGCCGACCGAGATGTCGATGCCGCCGATGATCAGCACGAACGTCATGCCGATCGCGGTGATGATCAGGAACGCATTGTCAATCAGCATGTTCAAGAGCACCTGCAGCGAAAAGAATCCGTCGTACAGCATCGAGCCTGCGGCAAACAGGCCGGAGAATAATAGGATCGTGATATATAAGGAAATGTATTTATAATTTAGCTTCAATTTTCCCACATTGCTTCCCCCTATTCGTGTTCCCCTTGCTCTGCAGCGTTTTTCTGAATTCTTCCGATTGCATCAGGCAGATCGCGATGACGACGAGCGCCTTAACCACCAGCGTGATTTCCGGCGGAACGCCGAGCGCGTAAATGCTTGTCGTGATGCTTTGGATCACCAGTGCGCCGATCAGGCTGCCAAGCAGCGTGAATCTCCCGCCGCTGGTCGAGTTGCCGCCCAGCGCCACGGCCAGGATCGCGTCAAGTTCCATGAAGAGTCCGGCATTGTTGCCGTCCGCCGAGCTGACGTTCGAGCAGATGATCAGTCCGGCCACGCCGGCGCAGAAACCGCAGAAGGCATAGACCATGAAAACGTATTTGCTCACGTTAATGCCGGAAAAGCGGCTCGCCGAGGCATTGATGCCGATCGATTCGATGAACAGCCCGATCGCGGTCTTACGTACCATATAATACGTCAGACCGAAAAGCGCGGCCACGATGAAGATCGTGAACGGCAGGCCGAGCAGGAATCCGGTGCCGATATAGCTGAACGGTTTGTAATAGATTGTGATGATCTGTCCCTGCGTGACCAGCTGCGCCAGACCGCGACCGGCAACGAGCAGGATCAGCGTGGCGACGATCGGTTGGATGCCGATCTTCGATACCAGGAATCCGTTCCACGCGCCGAGCAGCGTCGCGACGGCCAGTGCGGCCAGGATCGCAAGCGGCATTGAGACATTGGGCACGACCTGCTGTACGCCGCCGACATACTGCAGACTGCCGCCGATCAATGCGGCGGCCACCGCGCCGGAGATCGCGATCACCGAGCCGACTGAGACATCAACGCCGCCCCCGCCGGTGGCGATGACGAGCGTCATCCCGGTGGCGAGGATCATCAGCGGTGCGGCGCGGTTCAGAATGTCGATCGCGACGCCGTAGAGATGCCCTTCTTTGATCTCGATGCTGAAGAAGTCCTTGGTAAAGATCAGGTTGAATAATAACACGATAGCCAAAGCAAGGATTGGCCAGAACAACTGCGACTTAGAAAATCTCTCCCATCCGTCTTTTATGCTCATGTCACACCATCCCCGCTATCGTCTGCATTACCGTTTTTTCCGCGATCTCGCCGCCGCACAGTTCTGCGATCTTCTCTCGGTCGCGCAGAACGATCATGCGGTCCGAACAGCGGATCGATTCGTCCAGTTCCGAAGAGATGAAGATGACCGACATCCCTTCCTGCGCCAGGTTCATGATCAGCTTTTGGATTTCCGCCTTGGTGCCGACGTCGATGCCCCGCGTCGGTTCATCGAGGATCAACAGTTCCGGCTGCGTCAGCAGCCAGCGCGCCAGGATCACCTTTTGCTGATTGCCGCCGCTTAAGTTTTTGATGCGCTGTTCCGGCCCCGCGGTCTTAATGCTCAGCAGCTTGATATAACGCTCTGCGATCTCTTCCTGCTGCCTGCGCGATATATTCTTTTTCCAGCCCTGCTTGGCCTGCAGCGCCAGGATTATATTCTCTCTTACGGACAAGTCGCCGATAACGCCTTCGATCTTGCGATTTTCCGGACAAAATCCCATGCCTGCCGCAATTGCTTTCGCGGGCGTATTCAGTTTGACCGTCTGGCCTTTGATCGTTATCTCACCGCAATCCGACGGATCGATGCCGAACAGGATTCTGGCCATTTCGGTTCTCCCCGACCCCAGCAGACCGACGATGCCTAAGACTTCTCCTTTACGAACCTCCAGATCGAACGGCGCGATGCACCCCTGTCGCCCGACGCGTTGCGCCGACAGATACGTTTGCGCCTTCTCCTCGAGCGCCTCTTCCGACTGCTTTTGCGCCGTCTCGAAGCCGTCGAACTCCTTTCCGATCATCTTGGCAATCAACTGCACGCGCGGCAGTGCCGCGGTGTCGTATGCGCCGACCAGTTCGCCGTTGCGCAGTACCGTGATGCGATCCGAAACCGCATAGACCTGATCCATGAAATGCGTGACAAAGATGATGCCCATCCCTTCCGCCTTCAAGCGCCGCATAACCGCGAACAGCTTCTCCACTTCCTTGCTGTCGAGGCTTGAAGTCGGTTCGTCCAAGATCAATACGCGCGCCGAGATATCGAGCGCTCGGGCGATCGCGACCATTTGCTGGATCGCGACCGAGTACCGCTCCAGCGGCTGGGTCACGTCAAGGTCGAGCTCCAGTTTATCGAGCAGCGCTTTGGAGCGCAGATTGATCGCCGCCCAGTCAATGCGGCCCTGCTTCATCGGTTGACGGCCGATGAATATGTTTTCCGCGATGGACAAGTTGGTGCAAAGGTTGACTTCCTGATACACCGTACTGATTCCCAAAACCTGCGCATGATGAGGCGACGTCGCGCGAATGGATTGTCCGGCCAGGCAGACGACTCCTTCGTCCATGCTTTCCACGCCGGTCAACACTTTGATCAGCGTCGATTTTCCCGCGCCGTTCTCGCCCATCAGACAATGGATTTCTCCGGCTTTCAGTTCGAAATCGACGTTGTGCAGCGCCCTGACGCCGGGAAACGATTTGCAGATTCCTTTCATCGTTAATAAGGTTTGATTCTCATCCATGCTGAACTCTCACCTCCATCGTAAAATGACGTTTGCCTAAAAGAAAAGGCCACTCCCCCGGAGATCGTCGCAGCGACGACCCCCGGGCGTTTCCGTAGAAGCGCGGAGTGGCTCAGCCTTATGTACGCGGTGCTTTAGTATTTGCGGTTCGGCAGTTCTTTGGCCGCTACGTCAGCCGGGAACACGCCTTCGTTGGTCAGGATGCGTTTCGGGATTTGTTTGCCGGCAACCAAATCTTTTACTACTTCAACCAGTTGCGGTCCAAGCAGCGGGCTGCATTCTACCGAACAGTTCAGTTTTCCGGCGATCATTGCTTCGAAAGCGCCTTTTACGCCGTCAATCGATACGATGATGATGTCTTTGCCAGGTTTCAGACCGGCTTCTTCAATGGCTTGGATCGCTCCGATCGCCATGTCGTCATTGTGAGCATAAAGGACGTCGATTTTTTGGCCTTCCGCTTTAGCCGATTTCAGGAAAGATTCCATGACTTCTTTGCCTTTGGCACGGGTGAAATCGCCGGTTTGCGATTTGATGATCTTGTAGTTCGGATGGTCTTTCATGACTTCTTCCCAGCCAGTCTTGCGGTCAATCGCCGGAGCCGAGCCGGTGGTGCCTTGCAGCTCAACGACATTTACCGGTTCGCTGCCTTTTTTCATGAAGTCAACCAGCCATTTGGCTGCGCGTTTGCCTTCTTCTTTAAAATCGGAACCCATAAAGGTCACATAAAAGTCTTCCGGATTGCCGCTGCTCAGTTTAACCGCGCGATCCGTCAGAACCACAGGGATTTTAGCCGCTTTGGCTTCTTGCAGCACTGCATCCCAACCTGTTTCAACAACCGGAGAGAACGCGATTACATCGACTTTTTGTTGGATAAAGGAACGAATGGCTTTAATCTGATTTTCTTGTTTTTGTTGGGCATCGGAGAATTTCAAATCCATACCTGCAGCGGCCATCGACGATTTGATGGACTCCGTATTGGCGGTCCGCCACTCGCTCTCTGCACCGATTTGCGCAAAACCGACGACGATTTTCTTGTCGGCCTTCGGCGCCTCTGCCGGCTTGTCCTTGCTTCCGCAGCCACCCAACGCGACCATCAATGTGGTTGCGACCAGCAGTGCGCCGACTTTCAAGATTTTTCTCATTCCACTTTCCTCCTTACCTTATTTGGGTTTCGAGAATTATCTAAATTATAAGAAAAATAACAGCTTATGTATTTAGAATAAACCGCCACTTTCTTATACTTTTCCGCACTGCTCTTCTTTATAGGAAAAAAAGTCGCTCGCCAGACAGCTTTCCCCTCGTCTGCGAGCGACTTTTTCCGTTTCAATATCTGCGTCCGTTGATTTCCTGCCGGGCCGACTCGGCCGGGAAGACGCTTTCCGAGGTGATGATCCGCACGGGGATCTGACGCCCGGCCATCCGCTTCTTCACCGCCTGCATCAGTTGCGGCCCTAAGAGCGGCGTGCATTCGACCGTACAGTTCAGCTTGCCGCTGATCATCGCGCGAAAAGCCGCCGCGGTCGCGTCGACCGAAACGATGATGATATCCTGACCCGGTTTCAGGCCGTAATCCGAAATCGCCTGTATCGCGCCGAGCGCCATATCGTCATTGTGCGCATAGACGACGTCGATCGAACGGCCGTAGCGCCGCAGCGCGTCTTTCATCAGACTCTCGCCGGACGCCTTCGTGAAATCGCCGACCTCCGAAGAAAGGATGCGGTATTCGTCATGGCTGGCGATGATTTCCGCAAAGCCCAGCTTGCGGTCGACCGCCGGGCCCGAACCCGCGGTGCCTTCGAGTTCAAGGATGCGCACCTGCGGCCGGTCTTTCGTATGTTCCACTAGCCAGCGGGCGGCACGCCGCCCTTCTTCGAGAAAGTCGCTGCCGATGAAGCTGTCGTAGAGCAGATCGTCGTCCGGCTTGATCGAGCGGTCACTGAGGATGACCGGGATTCCCGCCTCTCTCGCCTCACGCAGCACCTCGCCCCAGCCGTATTCGACGACCGGCGAGAACGCGATCACGTCGACCTTCTGTGCGATGAATGAACGGATCGCTTTGATCTGGCTGGCCTGGCTCTGATCGCCCTCGGCAAAGAGCAGCTCGATGCCGTCCGCCTGCGCCGCCGACTTGATCGACTGCGAATTCGCCTTGCGCCAGTCGCTTTCCGCGCCGAGCTGCGAAAAACCAAGCACGATCTTCTTGTTCTCGCTCTCTTTCTTCAGACCGTTGCGCGCCTGCAGGTAGTGTTCGAGCGTCGTCTTGGTCACTTTCGTGCTGCGCGTGATGATCTTCTTCGGCAGCCCGCCTTCGCGACGCAGGATGTCCATCGCATATTGCGCGGCCTCCCGTCCGCCGGTCGGGCAGGAGATCGTGCCGCTCAAGATGCCCTCCGCAATCAGCGGCAGTTTCCCCTGCGCGTCGACAAAGCCGTCGACACCGAAGATGCGGATGCGATCCTGACCGAGTTTCTTCGCGGCGATGTATGCGCCGAGCGCCATGTAGTCGCTGTGCGCAAAGACGATATCGACCTGGGGATACTTCTGTAGGAGCGTCGTCATCTGGTCTTCGGCCTCGTCACGCTGCCAGTTGCTGCAGGTCGCCGATACGATCTTGATATTTTCGTGCTGTTCGACCACTTCGCGAAAGCCGACCGTACGCTCGAGCGCCGACGGCACGCCGAGCGGTCCCTGCAGCTCGACGACCGTTCCGCCGCCGCTGCCTAGCAGTTCGCGCGTGTATTTCCCAGCTTCGCGCCCGATCCCTTTGTTGTCGGGGCCGATATAGAGCGTATAGTCATAGCCTTCGACCGCGCGGTCGACGACAATGACCGGAATCTTCTTATAGGCTTCGGCGACGATCGGCGTCAGTTCCTTCGAGTCGTTCGGCGAGATGATCAAAAGATCGATTCCCTGCTGCATCAGCTGTTCGACGTCGCGGATCTGCTGTGCGCTGCTTTGCGCCGCGTCGGTGAAGACCAGCCGCGCCTCCGGATGCTTGCTCAGTTCCTGGCGGATTTCCTCGTTCATGATGATCCGCCACGGTTCGATGAGATTGGCCTGGGAGACGCCGATCAAAAATTCCACTTTATCAGGCGCGCTCGGCTTCTCGCCGAGCCCTGAACAGCCGCCCAGCAGAAAAAGGCAGGCGGCGAGAAAAAGACTGAGGCTTCGGCGCAGTCGGTTCCGTATCACTTCGCATTGCTCCTTTTGCGATATTCCACAGGCGACAGCCCCGCAACCTTCTTAAACGCGGTGCTGAAGTAATGCTGGTTGCTGTAACCGACTTCCGACGCGATCTCATACAGCTTCAACTCCGGATTGCAAAGCAGCTTCATCGCCTTTTTCATCCGTACCTCAATTAGATAATCGATGAACGAGACGCCCATTTCGCATTTCAAGAGACGGCTCAGATACGTCGGGCTGATCTGCATCGCGTCCGCGACGTCCTGCAGCGAAAGGCCTTCGCGCCGATAGTGCTTCTCGATATATTTTTTCGAAAGCAGCACGGTCGGCGTATAACTTTCCGTTTTTTTCATCTCCTCCAGAGCAGCATGGTACGCATCCGGCAGCTCGTTCAACGTCGCCAGACGCTTACAACAGACGAATACCGTCTGTTTGCCGTAGCGTTCGAGCGCGCCCTGCAGCTGCTCCGCGAGCGTCTCCCATTCCTGATCCGAATGAATGTCGACCAGCGCACTCACGACGCCCTTCTCGCCTTGGAACAGGCTCGGCTGCCACGCCTGCAGCACATCGAGCATAATGTTGCGCACCGCAAACAGCACCAGTTCATTCTCCCATTCCCGCTGCGTCCGGCCGCAGGTATGGCGGTCGATCGCCTTGACGGTCACCAGTCCCGCCGCCGCAGGCGGCAGGACCTTCAAAAAACGCATCCGCCCGGTCAGCTCCGCCTCCGCCACGCGGCCGCCCGTCCATTCGGCGAAGAACGTGTTGCGCAGCGCGGTCAGGTTCTTTTGCGTCTCCTGGCTCGCGAGCGTGAGATACTGTCCGGCGCTGCGCTGCGCGGCCAGCTTTTCGCAGGCCGCTTTCAAGACTTCCTCGAGCTGCTCCTGGCCGACAGGCTTTAACAGATAGTCCATCACCTGCAGCTTCAGCGCCTGCTGTGCATAAGAGAACTCGTCGTGTCCGGTGATGACGATGATCTGCGCCTCCGGCAGCTCTTTTTTGATCGCCTCGATAAACTGCAGCCCGTTCATAAACGGCATGCAGATATCGGCCAGAATGATATCGGGACGCACCGCACGCGCCGCTTCGAGCGCCATCTCGCCGTCCTCGGCCTCTGCCGCGACCTCGAGCCCGAGCAGCGACCAGTCCGGCAGACTCTTGATGCCGCGGCGTATCTTCGGTTCATCGTCCGCAATCAGTACTTTCCACACAGAATATCTCCTCCCGTCAAACCGTTCTCTTTCGTCCGCCGCGTTCTCACGGCACGTTCAGCGGATGCAGGATCTCGATCGTCGTACCTTCGCCGGAGACGCTTCGGTAGCGAAGCCCGTACTCCGCGCCGAACGTCAGCCGGATGCGCTCATTGACGTTGTACACGCCGAAACCGATGCTGCCCGGCTCGCGTTCGCCCGCAATGATTTCATTGAGTGCAGCCAGTTTCTCCTCATCCATGCCCATCCCGTCGTCGGAGACGCTGAAGAAAAGCTTGTCTTCTTTGATCTCCGCCTTGATCACGATCGTCCCGCCGCCGCGCCGGGCGTTGAGCCCGTGATAGATCGCGTTTTCCACCAGCGGCTGCAGGATTACCTTCAGCACCCGGCAGGCAAGCACATCCTCTTCGTAGACGATCTCATAATTCAACTTGTCCTCGTAGCGCGCCTTTTGGATCAGCAGATAGCTGCGGATATGCTCCAGCTCTTCGCCGACCGTGATGATCTCTTTGCCCTTGCTGAGGCCGATGCGAAACAGCTTGGCCAGTGCGCCGACGATCGCGACGATGTCATGCGCGCCGCGCTCCCTGGCCATCCAGTGGATCGTATCGAGCGTATTATAGAGAAAGTGCGGCTTGATCTGCGCCTGCAGGATCTTCAGCTCCGCTTCGCGTTTTCGCTTCTGCTCGCTGTACACAAGCTGGATCAGTTCGCCGATCTTGATGATCATATGGTTGAAGCTGTTGCCGAGCGCGCCGACTTCGTCCTGGTACTTGCTGTTAAAACGCACTGTCAGGTCGCCGTCTTCGGCCTTTTTCATCAGGACGCGCAGTTTGCCGAGCGGCTTGGCGATCGAGCCGGTGAAAAAGAAGGCCACCACCGAGGAGAACACCAGCGTCACCAGAGCAATCAGTATCGAATACTGGCGCATATTTATAATCTCTTTGAGATTTTCATTCACTGAAAACACGCCGACCGTTTTCCATTTTGTATAGTCCGACGCCTTATAGATGATCTGATACTTATTGTCCCGGATCGTCTTTTCCACATTCTTTTCCGCACCGCGCAGCCACTCCGGCTTCACGCGGTAGACAACCGGGTTGACCGGCGCGTAGACGATGCCGCCCTGGTCATCCATGATGTATAAAAAGCCGCTTTTCCCGAGCGTGATCGACTCGATGACGTTCTTGATCATGTCGAGTTTCAGGTCGATCAGGATCACGCCGAGACGTTTCCCGTCCTGCGGATCCAGCACTGCTTTCGCGATCGACACGACGTCGTTCGCGCTGTAATTGCGGATCGTCTTAATGTTGCGCCCGATCGGCTTACTGAAAAGATGCAGCTGTTCCGGCCGCTCCATCGCCTTCTTGTACCAGTGCTCGTTGACCAGCGGATCACGCGCGATCCGTACCATCTCATTGCTGATATAATCGCCGCGCTCGTTAACCAAAAGGATGCCCGCGATTTCCGGATGCACGCGGCTGTAGCGCGACAAGTCCGCGCAGATATAAGCCTCCAGACTGCCCGGCGTCTTCTCCTGTTCTTTGAAGAACGCCAGCACCTGTGCGTCGCTGTTAATATAAGAGGCGATGTTCTCCATGTCGCGAATGTGAAGCTCCACATTGCGCATCACCTGTTCCGTCATCTGTACCGTGTGAAGGTTGGCCTGTTCCTCGACCGCATTGCTGTAGATCAGATTTCCCAAGATGCCGAGCGTGATGATCGGCAGCATCGTCAAGATAAAAAAATAAAGCTGCAGTTTGAAACCGATCGCCTTATTGCGGAAAAATCCGGCTAGCATCGCCAACTTCACACCTCTTTTCTGCCGCACGCAATGTTCGTGAGGAAAACGCATCCTCTCTCTTTCTGCATGGCAAGCGCACAAATTTAATTGTAACGCAGTTTGGTAAAAAATACTATTGCCGCAAAAAATTCCTCATTCCGCTGCGCCGTTTTCTTCTAAATATACGAAGAAAGGCTTTTCGAAAAAATCCGAAAAGCCTTTGTCGTTTTCCTTAGCGCTTAGCGCTGTCCATAATACGCGTTCTTGCCGTGCTTGCGCAGATAGTGCTTGTCGAGCAGCTCCTGCTGCAGCGCAGGCAGCGCACCGCCTGCCAAAAGCAATGAATGCCAGGCCATACACGCAACTTCTTCCAGAACGACCGCATTATGCACCGCGTCTGCCGCGTCCTTGCCCCAGGCGAACGGCCCGTGCGAATGCACCAGCACGCCGGGCATCTCGAGATATTTCCTGCCGGAAAACGTCTCGATGATCACGTTGCCGGTTTCTTCCTCGTACGCGCCTTCGATTTCCGCCTTCGTCAGCGCACGCGTGCAGGGGATGTCGCCGTAGAAATAGTCGGCATGCGTCGTGCCGAGCGCGGGGATCGCGCGACAGGCCTGCGCCCAGATCGTCGCATAGCGCGAATGCGTGTGCACGATCCCGCCGATATCGGGGCTCGCCTTGTACAGCGCCAGATGCGTCGCCAGATCGGACGACGGTTTCAGTGAGCCTTCGACGACATGTCCCGCCAGATCGACGATCACCATGTCCTGCGCGGACATGTTCGCATAGCTGACGCCGGACGGCTTGATCGCGACCAACCCCTTCTCCCGGTCGATGCCCGAGACATTGCCCCAGGTAAACGTCACCAGCTTGTACTGGGGCAGCTCGATATTCGCCTCATAGACGGCTTTTTTCAACTCTTCCAGCATCGTACTCTCCTTCGGCATCGCGCAAAAGCGCCGGACGCCGCTTCACATTTACAGGCCGTGAACGCCGAATTTTCACCGCGCGTTATTTCAATTTCCAGGCCAGATCGGCAAAGAGCAGATCCTGCCGGAAACGATCGAGCTCCAGCGTCTCATCGATATGCACAAACTCGATTTCCAGCGCATTCGCCCAGTCGCGCAGCATCTGCGCATCAAGCGCGAAGCTGAAGACGCTGTGATGCGCGCCGCCCGCGCTCAGCCAGGCTTCCGCGGCGGTTTCGAGCGTCGGCAGCGGTTTCCACATCACGCGCGCCACCGGCAGGTTCGGCATCGCCATCGTCGGCGTGACCGCCAGCACATCGTTGACGATCAGCCGCATCCGGCCGCCCATGTCGACCAGCGAGGCGCAGACGGCTTTGCCGCTCTTGCCCTCGAAAACCAGACGCGCCGGTGCGTCCTTGCCGCCGATGCCGAGCGGATGAACTTCAATCCTCGGCTTTTCCGCCGCGAGCGACGGGCAAATCTCCAACATATGTGCGCCGAGGATTAGGCTTTCCTCGCCGTCAAAATGATAGGTGTAGTCTTCCATCAACGACGTCCCGCCCGTAAGCCCCTGCGCCATCTGTTTCATGATGCGAGACATCGCCGCGACCTTCCAGTCGCCTTCCGGACCGAAGCCGTAGCCTTTCTCCATCAATCGCTGTACCGCAAGACCCGGCAGTTGCTCAAGGCCGTGCAGGTCTTCGAACGTGTTCGTGAACGCCTCGAAGCCGCCCTCTTGCAGGAAGTTCTCGATGCCGATCTCGAGGCGCGCCTGATAGCGCACGGCCGAAAGATTTTCGGTCTTGATCTGATAGGCCGCTTTATACTCTTCCAGCAGCTTGTCGATCTCGCCTTCCGTCACGCGCTCGACATAGGGCAGCAGATCGCCCACCGGATAGGTGTTCACCGACCAGCCAAGCTTCAGCTGCGCTTCGACCTTGTCGCCCTCGGTCACCGCGACCTCGCGCATATTGTCGCCGAAGCGAGCCACCTTCAGTTTTTTGCTCGCGCTCACGCCGACCGCGCTGCGCATCCAGCGGCCGATTTTTTCCTGCACCTTCGGCTCCGCCCAATGCCCGACGACGATCTTGCGCGGCAGACGCATCCGCGCCGCGATGAACGCGTGCTCGCGGTCGCCGTGCGCCGCCTGGTTCAGGTTCATGAAGTCCATATCGATCGTGTCGTTCGGAATCTCGCGGTTGAACTGCGTATGCAGATGCAGATACGGCTTTTGCAGTTTTCCAAGACCCCGGATCCACATCTTCGCCGGAGAGAACGTATGCATCCAGGTGATGATCCCGGCGCAGCGCTTGTCATAATTCGCCTCTTCGATCACAGCCTCGATCGCATCTGAACCGGTCGCTACCTCTTTCAGCACGAGCTGCGCCGGAATCGCGGCGCTCGCGTTGCACTGCTCGACGATTTGCCGCGAATTCTCAGCGACCTGCCGCAGCGTTTCTGCCCCGTAAAGATGCTGGCTTCCTGTGATAAACCAGAATTGCTGTTGCGTAAAACTTTTCATAGTAACGCCTCCTTTTCTTCCCTACCGCTTTCGGCTTCTTTTGCCGATGTTGTCATACAACTTTATGCGCAGCTTCGCGCTGCTTTTCTTTTTTTGCGCCGCTTAGAGCGTGCGCACCGAATCGCGTTCCACCAGCTCCGGTGCGAATTTCACCGTCGCCGCATATTTTTCCTGCTTGATCAGACGAAGCAGGTTCGAAGCCGCCGCCTTGCCGAGCTCCGCTTTCGGATGCGAGAACGTCGTCAGCGCGACCGCCGACGTGACGCTCAAATCCGAATTGTCGAAGCTGATCAGCGAAAGGTCTTCCGGTATCTTCTTGCCGCTGCGCTCCAAAAGGCTGATGATCCTGGCGGCGACCATGTCGTTATAGCAGATGATCGCGCTGCAGCCGTCGATCCGTTCGAGGAGCCGCTTCGCAAACGCCTCTTCGGAAAACATCGGCATGTCTTCCGTCGTATACCAGATCACGTGCTCGTCAGACATCACGAGGCCGTTCTTTTTCAGCCACTTCGCACAGCCGCTGTAACGCAGATGCCCCTGTATGTCATCCGATTTGAAAATGCCCGCGATGCGCGAATGCTTGCGCTCGACCAGATATTTCGCCGCCGCTTCGCCGCAGGCATGATCGTCCATCGCGACGAAGGGGAAGGAAAGATCGGCATAGTAACCATTGATAAAGATGCAGGGGATGCCCTGTCTTTTTATCTGTGCGTACAGATCCGCGTTAATGTTCGGCAGACCGCTCTTGGTCGGTTCGATGATGATACCGTCCACGCCGTTCTTCAGCATCGCACTCAGGATCCGCATCTCGTTCTCCACCTTGTTATGCGTGATCGACAGCTGCATCGAATAGCCGTTTTGCGTCAGCACGTTGTCGATCCCCTTGATGATGCTCGGGAAAATATAATCATCGAGATACGTGGTGATAACGCCGATGCTCATCGTGACCGCGTTCGCCGCTCCGGTCGCCGAGGCGATGTACGTCCCGCTGCCGCGCCTGCGCGCAAGCAGTCCTTCGCTTTCCAGGATACTGGTCGCCTGTCTTACCGTCTGCCGGCTGATCTTGAACATGCTCCCCAGCTCATTTTCTGATGGCAATCGATCGGCTATGCAAAAATCACCGCTACGAATCCGCTCTCTTATCCAGTTCACCAGTTCGAGATATTTGGGGTCATTTTGCTTGGTCATACCCTATCCTTTCCTTGCGCCATCCGATCCCGCTACCTGAATGCCGAAAGACGCCTATGCATTCTTACGCTTATTATATAGGTCGACGGTGACCGCCGCCAGTAAAACAAGTCCTTTGACCACGCGTTGGATGTCGATCGACCAGCCGATCAGCGACATGCCGTTATTCAATATGCCCATGATCAAGGCGCCGATGACCGCACCGGAAACGGTTCCGATGCCGCCCTGCACCGCTGCGCCGCCGATATAGCAGGCCGCGATCGCATCCAGCTCGAAGCTGTCGCCGGCTTTCGGCGTAGCCGACGCGTTGCGCGCCGCAAGGACGATCCCCGCCAGACCCGCCAGCAAGCCCATGTTCGTATAGACCCAGAACATGACCTTGTCCGTGTTGATGCCGGACAAACGTGCGGCGTTCACATTGCCGCCGACCGCATAGACCTGACGACCGGCCACCGTATTATTCGTGATGAACGAATAAACCAAAATCAACACCAACATCAAAAGGAGTACGAACGGCAGGCCCATATAGACCGCCAGCTTGTAGGTGATGAAATTCAAAATCGCGATAATGATCGTCAGCTTGACGATCGGCTGCCAGAGCGGCAGAACCGCGAAATGATGCTTAATCTTGTTGCGCCGCGAACGAATCTCCAGCAGCACCAGTACCACGGACACGAAGAGCCCAGCGACCAGCGCCAACAGTTCGACGCGCGTACCGCCGACCTGCATGAAGATTTGCGGCAGATACCCGGCGCCGAATTGCGTGAATTCCTGCGGCAACGGCCCTTTGGTCTGACCATTTAGGATGACCATCGTGAAACCGCGGAACAAGAGCATGTTCGCCAGGGTAACGATGAAAGGCGGTACCTTCAGCACGGCGATGAAAAACCCCTGCCACATACCGATCAGCACGCCCATGATTAAGACGGCCACGAACGTGACCGGTATCGAGATATGATAATCGACGACCATGATCGCAGCCGCCGCGCCGCAGAAGGCAACGACCGACCCGACCGAGAGATCCACATTGGCCGTCAAGCAACATAATAGCATGCCGATCGAAAGGATGACAATATAACTGTTTTGCATGACCAGGTTATTGATGTTCATCGCCGCCGCGTTCTTCCCGTCCGATAAGACCGTGAAGATCACATAGATCAGGAACAACGCGATCATCATGCCATATTGCTTCAAATTGCTCATCGCCGCCTTCTTCGGCTGAGCCGGAACATTGTGCAAAGTTGCGGTATTTTCTGCCGTATTGCTCATTGCGCCATTTTCTCCCTTCCAATATGGGTCATAATATTCTTCATGATTCGTTCTTGCGAGAACTCCGCTTTCTCGAGCTCGCCGACGATTTCCCCTTCATTGATCACATAGATCCGGTCACAGATCCCAAGCAGTTCCGGCATCTCCGAGGAGATCACGATGATCGCCCGGCCTTCATCCGCCAACGAATTGATGACCTTGTAGATCTCATATTTCGCGCCGACGTCGATGCCGCGCGTCGGCTCATCGAGGATCAGCACATCCGGATCGGAGAGCATCCATTTCGCCAGTACCACCTTCTGCTGATTGCCGCCGGAAAGCGAGCCCACCGCCTGTTCAATCGAATTCGCCTTGATGTTGATCTTTTTCTGATACTCTTCTGCGGCATGGATTTCCTCATTCTCGTCGATCACATAGCATTTCGAGAATCTTGACTCCAGGCTCGCGAGCGTCATATTCCACTTCAGGTCATTGGGCAATACCAGTCCGTATTTCTTGCGATTTTCCGATACATACGCGATCTTGTGGTTAATCGCCTGTTTTATGCTGTTTAACTGTATCGGTTGCCCGTTCTTTATCAGACTGCCCGATATCTTTTCGCCATAAGCCTTGCCGAAGATGCTCATCGCCAGTTCCGTCCGTCCCGCGCCCATCAGTCCGGCCAAGCCCACCACTTCGCCGCTGCGCACATGGAGCGATACGTCCTGCAGCACCTTGCGCGTCGGGTCATCCGGGCTGTAGACGTTCCAGTCCTTCACTTCGAACACCACATCGCCAATCTTGCTCTCGCGCTGCGGATAGCGGTTGGTCAGCTCGCGTCCCACCATGCCCTTGATGATTCTGTCCTCTTCGATCTCCTGCCCCGTCTTCTCGATCGTTTCGATCGTACGCCCGTCGCGAATGACTGTGATCGCATCCGCAACCCGACTCACTTCATTCAATTTATGCGAAATCATGATGCACGTGATCCCTTGCGCCTTTAGCGCCAGCATGATTTCCAGCAGGATATTGCTTTCTTCGTCATTCAACGCGGCGGTCGGTTCATCAAGGATCAAGAGTTCGACTTTCTTGGCCAGGGCCTTGGCGATTTCGACAAGTTGCTGCTTCCCGACGCCCAGCGTGTTGACCATTTGACTCAGGTCTTCCTTATCAAGGCCGATCTTGCGCAGGACTTCCCGCGCCCGGCGCTCCGTCTCGTCCCAGTCGATCACGCCCGGCATCGACATCACCTCATTGCCGAGAAAGACATTTTCCGCGATCGAAAGATACGGGATCAGCGCCAGTTCCTGATGGATAATAACGATGCCCTTCTTTTCACTGCTGCGAATCGTATTGAATTTGCATACCTCGCCCTTGTAAAGGATGTCGCCGCTGTACGAGCCATGTGGATAGACCCCTGAAAGAACGTTCATCAGCGTCGATTTTCCCGCGCCGTTCTCGCCGCAAAGCGCATGAATCTCGCCCTGCTTGATGCTGAGATTGACGTCGTCTAGCGCTTTGACGCCGGAGAAATCCTTGCTGATATGCTTCATCTCCAAGATAAAGTCCGTCATGCCTTTTGCTCAGCTCCCTTATAATCAGCGGGCGGAAAACGCTCTTGCCGCTTTCCGCCCGCCGATACGTTTAATGTCGCCTATTGAAGATCGGTCTTCTTATAGTAACCCGAATCGATCAGTTCCTTTTGGATGTTTTCTTTATCTACGGGCACCGGCGTACACAGATAAGACGGAACCATTTTCTTCTTATTGTTGTAAGAAGTCGTGTCGTTTATCTCCGGCTGACCGCCTTCGAGTACCGCCTGCACCATCTTGACGCATTTGTCAGCCAGTACGCGCGTATCTTTGAAGATCGTCATCGACTGTTTGCCGGACATAATGTTCTTCGCCGCCATCAGCTCCGCATCTTGTCCGGTGATGACCGGCCATTTCTGACCCACTTTGTAGCCTGCGCCTTCGAGCGCAGCCGCGATGCCGTAGCTGATGCCGTCAAACGGGCTGACTACGATGTCCAGATTCTTCCCCGTGCTGTAATAACCGGACAGGATGTCTTCCATGCGTTTTTGCGCGGCTTCTTGCGACCAACGCAACGTACAGATCGTATCGAACTTGGTTTGGCCGGACACACTGACCAGCTGGCCTTTATCCAGGTAAGGCTTCAGGACTTCGAACACACCTGCGTTCAGGAAATGCGCATTGTTGTCATCCGGCGATCCGGCAAAGAACTCGATATTGTACGGGCCTTTGCCTTCTTTCAGACCCATCTTGGTTTCGATATATTTACCGATGGCAACGCCTACGCCCTTGTTGTCGAACGTCGCGTAATAAGAGACGCTGTCGGTATCCATCAACAGCCGGTCATACGCGATGACAGGGATGTTGTTGCTTTTCGCCTGCGCCAGCACATTGACCAAGGCATTGGAGTCGATCGCAGCGACGACCAGGCAGTTTGCGCCGCCGGTGATCATGTTCTCGAGCTGCGATACCTGCGCCTGCACATCATCCTCGGCGTATTGCAGATCCACCGTGTAGCCGAGTTTCTCCAGTTTTTCCTTCATGTTTTTACCGTCTTGAATCCAACGCTGCGAAGACTGCGTCGGCATCGCGACGCCGATCTTCTTGCCGCCGGCCTTCTTCGCGCCGTCCGCCGCCGGTTTTTCTCCACTATTGCCGCACCCTGCCATGACCACTAAGAACAAACAAGATAATAGCACCGCTATGAGTTTCTTACATTTCATCTGCGCATTCCTCCTGAATTAATAAATTATTCCTTTCCCGGCCAGCCGTGAGAATCATCGAACGTTTCAGCCGCTACTTTCTCTCGCCTCCTCGCTTCGCAGAACTGCCATCCCTATCCCTTTGATCCCAGCGCCCGGTCAGAATGAAATACCCCGTAATTCAACACGCCACTCAACAGAAACATCTTACAACTATTTATTCATTCTTCGCATTTGTCATACAACTTACTTTAAATTTACTACTGCTGTCTGAAAATTGCAAGTAGTTTTACTATAAGTTATTTGCAAATGATAGAAAAACGAGAGCAACAGATTTTTTGTCCGTTACTCTCGTTTTTGTTTTTTAAATTATGCTTTTTCTACGCCAAACGCATATTTCGTCATCGTCGAAAAGACCTGATCCTTCGTTAGGACGCACGAAGGAAATTCTTCGTGGTGAATCGCATCGGGAAAGCCCTGCGTTTCGAGGCAAAGTCCGGCATAGCGACGCGTCTTTCCGCCGGAGACCGC
The DNA here is from genome assembly GCA_963667825.1 of Negativicutes bacterium. Taxonomy (GTDB): domain Bacteria; phylum Bacillota; class Negativicutes; order SG130; family SG130; genus Azotosporobacter. Next base: position 1,621,749 of record OY764022.1, read on the forward strand.
CAGTCCTTCCGGGATATAGTTTCCGGTATACAGCACGACGCTCGGCGCATCGGTCTCGATTGTCAGTTTGCGACCGCTCGCCGCGTCATAGAGCTTAATTTCGCCGTTGTTGTGACTGTCGAGGATGAACGGATGGTCATAACCGCTGCCGACCTTTCGGTTCCGCTCGTCCTTGTCGTTCAGGCCGTCGGCGATGCTGCGGCCGTTTCTAAAGTCGAAGACCGAGCCGGACACGTCGCTGCGTGTTCCTGTCGGCAACAGATCGTCGGTCAGTTCCAGATAGCAACTGCTGTCGAGCGTCAGGACATGCTGCCCGATCTCGTCTTTCAGATCGCCGCTCAGATTGAAATAGCTGTGATTGGTCGGATTCAACAGCGTCGGCTTATCCGTTTCTCCCCGGTAGCGAATGATAAGTTCGTTGCGCTCGGTCAGCGTATAGCGAACCTTCATCTGCAGCGTTCCCGGATAGCCGTCCTCTTTGTCCAGGCTGATATGCGAAAACTCGATGCTGTCGCCCGCTTCTTCCTGAACGACCTTCGCATCCCAGAGCGCCTTATGAAAGCCTTTTTCCCCGCCATGAAGATGGTTCGCGCCATCGTTGGCCGCCAAATCGTAGCGCACGCCCTCCAGTTCGAACTGCGCCCCTTTGATCCTTCCGGCAACCCTACCCAGGACGACGCCCGCGTAAATCGCGTTTTCCTGGTATCCGGCCAGATCCGAAAAACCAAGGACAACATTTGCGAACACCCCGTTCCGATCCGGCGTCACGATCTTAGTGATCGCACAGCCGTAATCCAGACAGGAAACCTGCATTCCGTTCCTGTTCTCGAGCGTATATTCATAAACCGCTTTTCGCTTCGTTTCGCCAAATAACCGTTTGCTGACCGTCATGCTTTTCCTCCCGTTCTGCTCCCGCGCGGCTTTCTCAGGCAAAAGTTGACGAGACGCCCGCTTCAGCCCCTTGTTCCTATCACTTCGATTCCGCATCTATGGCGAACAATCCTGCCATCCTGACTCCTGCTGCGAAAATAAAAACGCCCTGCTTTATCTTTTCTGCGCTAATGTTGTCTGCCTGCGCGCAAGGTATTCCCTGAACTGCGGCACGCTGAAATCCACTTCGCCGTATCCGGCCGCATAAATGAAGCCCTTCTGGATCAACTGGCTCCTGACCGAAGCGAGGCGCTTCGCATCGCTCTTCAGATATTCTGCAACCTGCCTGACCGTGCAGGGCAGCGTCTCACACTTTGCCATCGCCAGCATAAACGCCTTCTCCCTCGCGGTAGCACGGTCATAACGCACCTTGAAAAAGCTTTCGTCGATGCCCTTTTCAAACGCGCCATACGCCGCTTCGACCGCAAAACAGTCGATCTCCTTGCCTGCAGCGGCTTCCCAGACCTGTTTGCCGTACTCCTGGATGAAATAAGGGTAGCCCTGCGTCTTGCGCAAAATCGCCTGCAACGCGTCCTTTGTGTAGGAGACGCCGAGCGCTTTGGCCGGTTCCGTCAGCGCCAGTTCGGCTTCTTGCTCCGGCAACGATTCAACCGAAACAAAATAAAAGAGCCTCTCCGCATACGATTTGACGGCTCCAGCCATTTTCGTCACCTTCGGCAGCCCCGCGCCAAAAAGCGCAAGCGGCAACCCTTTTTGGTTGCAGCGATGAATGGCCGCGATCAAGGCTTCGAATTCCTCTTCTTTTAAGTACTGGATTTCATCGATAAAAAGACAGACCGCCTGCTCGTTCTGCCGCGCCAGTGCGCCCAGCGCGACAAACAGTTCCGTCAGGTCGTTTTGAAAGTTCCCCGTATCCGATACGCCAACCGCCGCTTCGATTTCATCCTTTAAGCCGAAGCCGATCTCCCCTTCCGGCGAATAGGTGATTTGAAACGCTTTCAATACCGCAAATGTCTTATGCAAAAAACTTTTCGCCTGTTCCTTCGTGCTGGTCTGCTGCATCAGTTTTTGCACATGAAATGCAATCGCCGCTTTAAAGGAAGAGCGTTCCGACACTTCCATATGTTCATAAAGAACGTTGCTTGCTTCGGCAATTTTTTCTATCTTATTCACCAAAACGGTCTTGCCCACGCCGCGCAAACCGTAATAAACAAGCGAGCGCGTAGGATAGCCCTGCGCCAAGGCCGCAATCGATTCCGCAGCTGTCTTGAGCATCTCTTCGCGTCCGGCTAAATAGCCCGGAACAAGCCCCGCCCCGGGCGTATAAGGATTCGGCAGCATCGTATCCGCTCCTTTTAACCTGATTCTCTTTTTATTATATATGATGCATGAAACGAACCGCAATTTTCGTTTTATCGCCGCTTATAACGCAAAAGCGCCTGCACAGAAAAACGAGGTCAGCGGATTTTATGCTCCGTTGGCCTCGTTTCTTATTGTATTTACTTTTTCACTGCCTTCACACGCTCTTTTAAAAGGAAGCCACCGCTTATAATCCCCAGATACGCACAACGTCTTCCGGCCCGGCAAGCTCGCGCCCCATTGCGTTCGCAATGGCCGCGATTCGTTCCACCAAGGCTTCGTTGGTCGCCAGCACGCCTTTGCTGTAATAGATATTGTCTTCAATGCCGACGCGCACATGTCCGCCGAGCGCCATCGCCATTACGGACAAATTCACATGCTGCGGCCCAATCACCGAAACGCTCCAGACGGCGTCGGGCGGCAAACTGTCGTATAAGAAAAATAAATTTTTCGGCGTCGCCGGTAAGGAACCTTTTACGCCTAATACGAAATTAAAGAGCAGCGGCCCTTGTAAGAGTCCTTCTTTTTGCAAGCGAATCGCATTGTGAATCATCGCCGCGTCGAACACTTCAACCTCCGGTTTGATGTTTTGCTCCAGCATCGTTCTTGCCAGATACTCCACCAGTTTCGGTTCATTCGCATTGACGCTGGCAGGAAAATTGGACGATCCGGTGGACAAACTGCCCGAGAGCGGACGCAGCTCCAGCCCTTCCGCTCTCGCCTCGCCGGACGTTCCGCCGCGCGCGCCCGTTGAAATCTGCTTTACGATGGGGCAACCTGCCTCATCCAGCAAACGCAGGATTTCCGCAAAGTATATCCGCTCGCAAGTGGGCGCGCCTTCCGCATCGCGCGCATGAATATGGGCAACCGCTGCGCCTTTTTCGTAGCAGGCGATAAGATCCTCGGCAATCGCAAGCGGAGTTATCGGCACATGCGGCGTCATCGCTTGGGTGGGTACGTTTCCCGTTGGCGCAATTGTGATTATCAGTTTTTCCATTTCATTTCACCTTCCGTTTGCATATACTCAAATCGTTTTGCCAAACGCAGTAAAAGCGTCCAGCATGGCCGCGACCAATTCATCCGCTTGGTCTTTCGTAAGAATCAGCGGCGGCGTTACAAGAAACTGATCGCCGTTCACGCCGTCCGCATTTCCCGTGCCGGGATACACGATCACGCCATGTTCCGCCAAGGCCTGCGCAAGGCGCGCCGCCATACCCTTGGCCAGCAGATAGGGTTCCTTGCTTATTTTGTCTTTGACAATTTCCACCCCGAGCATCAGCCCTTTGCCGCGCACATCGCCGACAAACGAGAAAGGCAGCAGTTTTTCTTGCAACCGGCTCAGCAAATATGCGCCGACAGTGCGGGCATTTTCCGCAATTTTATCTTTGATCAATACCTGAACAACCGACAACGCCACCGCGGCGGACAAGGGATTGCCGCCGTAGGTATGCCCGTGCACAAAGACTCCCGAGCCTTGTTTAAAGGCATCATAAATCTTTTGCGAAGCAATGACCGCTCCCAGCGGCGAATAGCCTGCGCTCATCCCTTTGGCCGCGCAAATCAAATCCGGCACGACCTCAAAATCATCGATCGCAAACAGCGAGCCGGTGCGCCCAAAACCAGCCATCACTTCATCGTCAATCATCAAGATGTCGTATTGGTCGCAAATCTGACGCACGATTTTGCTGTAATTCCGATGCGGCACAATCGCGCCGCACGCGGCTCCGCCTACCGGTTCACTGATAAAACCCGCTATATACTCTGCGCCTTCCGTCTTGATGCAGCGCTCCAAATCCTGCGCGCACTCGACGTCACAGCTTTCCGGCTTCTTGTCAAACGGACAACGGTAACAGTAGGCGGGCGCAATATGCGGAAAGTCGAGCAGCAGCGGCGTATATTTTTTGCGCCGTCCATCGCCCGTCATCGACAGCGCGCCGAGCGTGTTGCCGTGAAAACTTTTCCAGCGTGAAATGATTCTGTATTTTGAGCTTTGCCCGTCGCGCTCCACGTAGTACTGACGCGCCATTTTCAGCGCCGACTCGGTCGCTTCCGACCCGCCCGACACCAGATACAACTTGCTCAGATCGCCCGGCGCTACTTCCGCAACCAAGTCCGCCAATTCCTGAATTGGTTTTGACGTCCAACGCGACAAATGGCTAAAGGCCACTTTGCCTGCCTGTTTCATCATCGCCTCCAGCACCACCGGATGCGCATGGCCGAGATTCGATACAGCCGCTCCCGAAGCCGCATCGATATAGCGTTTGCCTGCGGTATCATAGAGATAAATGCCTTCTCCATAGTCGACTTCCATCAGCTCTTTATTGACGGCGCGATAAAATACATTGCTCATTTTCCCGTCCTCCGTTGCTAGACTTAAATTTTTCCATAGTATATCATCTACTTATCCAGATAAAAAACGATTGTTTTATATCATTTCAATCACTTATTTATATACCTAGGAAGGAGTGATCTTATGGAATTGCGTCAGCTGCAAATTTTCTGCGCCTCGGCCCAAACGCTTAACTTTACCAAGGCCGGTGCAAAACTGGGCTATGCGCAGTCAAACATCACCAGCCAAATCCGGCAGTTAGAGGACGAACTGCAAATAAAATTGTTCGAACGTCTGGGGCGCGGCATCCAACTGACAAGCGAAGGCAAAAGCTTTCTGCAAAATGCCGAAAGAATTTTGCAGTTATGCGAACGCGCCAAAGAAGAATTTTCACCCGACGTCTATCGGGGTACGATCCAGATTGGCGCTGCCGAAACGCTCTGCGTCTATCGCCTGCCGCAGATTTTAACAACCTATCGCAAACAACATCCGTTAGTCGAAATCCGCATCCATACCGAAAGTTGCGAAACGCTTTCTGCAAGGATTAAAAGCAATGATATCGATGCCGCCTTAGTCTTGACGGATCAAATCAGCGCTCCCGATTTCATCGTGAACACGCTGCACGAAGAGCGCATGGCCATTGTCGCAAGCCCCTTGCACAAGTTGGCCGCTAAAGAAACCATTTTGCCTCAGGATTTTTCCGGCGCGTCTTTGATCCTCACTTCGCCTGGCTGCGGCTACCGGCCCTTGATTCTTTCCATGCTCAAAGAATATGACGTCAAACCAAGCTCGATCATGGAACTATCCAGTGTCGGCGCGATCAAAGAATGTACGATCTGCAACCTCGGCCTTTCCATCCTGCCCAAAATCGCCGTCCAAAACGAATTAGAGCGCGGACAGTTGGTCGAACTCCACTGGGGCGGCCCGGCCTTCCCTGTGAAAACGCAACTGCTCTACCATCGCGAAAAATGGATCACACCCGCACTGCGCGCTTTTTTAGACCTCTGCCGTTGCCTATAAAAAATAGACATGTAAGCCAATCGGCTACATGTCTACGTTCCAAAAGCTTCTAGGGCATCATCCCTAGAAGCTTTGATTTTATTGGCGGGAGCGTGCAGGAATCGAACCCACCCAGGACGGTACTGCCGCCCCGCAAAGCGTTTTGAAGTTGCTTTAGATTTTCCCAACAAATGGCGTTTTTAACTAAAATAAAAGCTGCCTACCATTATGGCAGCCTGCTTTTCCTTTATAAATTAAAAGAGAGACGGACGCATCCATCTCCCTTAGGTGTAGTCCGAAGACATCCACCGCTATTCTTGTCCTTATTATACACCTACAGCTTAAATTACACAACCTTCTTATTTTTAAATATATCGTTCTAATCTTTTAAGTTTTTCTCGCGTGTTTGTATATACGATTTTCGAATAAATTCCTATAGGGATTCTTTTCCTCAGAAGTTCTGTCGTATTTACGAATTGGCTCACCATTTTTCTGATTTCCGCCTTCGGAGTAGCCATCTTTTTCAACAGATAACAGATTAAAATGAGATAATCGACAATTGTATTAAAATCTATATTGCTGATTTTTGTGTCATTCTCTAGACACTTTATAATTGTTTGATTGACTTTCGCGTTTTTAAATCTAGTATCGAAAATCATGTCATTGTGAGCAACTGCATTACGCAAATCTTTTACTGTATATATAATCAACTCGGTCAATGTTCCATTGGTATCAAACCCTTTATTCAGTCCTAACGATTTCGATATATCCAGTTTTGTATCTTTATTAAGACACGCTATAAAATTCCCAAATTCACCTAAGCTGATAACTTCAAAGATCGCCCAAATTGGCACATTTCGGTCTTTATGATAAAAATGCTGGATTACTAATTTGGATTGATAGTATCTTGATAGCGCCTGATATATATGATTGCGTAAATCTAAACGCTTTTTAATACTTTTCTGGTACTGTTCAGACCCAAGCACTAAATCTTTGTGCTTGGTAAGAACGTTTGAGAATATATCATTAAACGATTCTGTTTTACTTTTTTCTAATACTATTTCTAATGCATAATTTTTAAGAGCAGTTTCTATAAACATTATTTTAGGATAAAATAGGCTTTTTAGAGTCATATCAAATTCATTCATCGCTAATATTTCTTGAAAATCCGTATAAGGTATTCTATTACCAGGAGCGTGGTGGAATCTATACCCTTTATACCCATGGTAATAGCCGATATTTCTCAATTTCCTTTTTTGCGCACTACCATCAATATTAATTTTATGAACAGTCCTTAAATGCTTCATAAGCCCATTTATGCTTTTTGCCATATTTCCACCCTATAAATTATTAAATTCTCTTACTAAGTATATCATGATTAGTTTAATCACAACACTATCTAGGCTTACTTAGCTTTAAGTATCAATTACGCTTTTGAACGTTTTTTCATTTGCCCATTCTGGTCTACTCTTGCAGACGATTCACGGCAAAATTCACGGCAACGGCTTCACAGCAAAGAAAAAAGCCCGAAGAGGAAAAGCCCTTCGAGCTTTGATTTTACTTGGCGGGAGCGTGTAGGAATCGAACCCACCCAGGACGGTACTGCCGCCCCGCAAACGGTTTTGAAGACCGCAGAGACCACCAGACCTCATCCGCCCCCTTGTTATGTATCCATATTATCACACACAGCACCAAACCGCAAATCTTCTGTCATTTTATCCATCGTTACGCACAGGTGTTTGCCTTGTTATGAACAGGCAAAATAGTTATCAACAGAGTTTTGCACTTATGCACATAAACGACTCTTTTTCAACAACTTGCTCACAGCTTATCCCCTGCTTTTTGTGGATAACTTTTTTTACTTGTTTACTTTGTTCCGTTAGCTCTTGCTGGGATCGTTCACCGCGCCCATGAAGAGGATGGAGTCGGTCGGCTTATGCACGATCAGGAATAGGAAAGGATGGTCGGCGCGGAAGATCGTCGGCTGTTGGGGCAGAAAGCTTTTAAGTCCGACCACGACAGCGGTCGCCGCGGCGGCTTCACTGCCTTTTTCGTTGACTTCGATCATCGCCTGATGGATCACATGGCTGATGTACAAATCTTTGCGCCCGTCCATGCCCGACAAATCGGCTTTGTATTGATCGAAGGCATCGACCATGCCGAGGTCCGGGAGAAGTTTTTCGTCGTCCAGGTAATAGCGGGTCGCGAATTTGAATTTAGGCAGCGACACTTCGACCTGCTTCATCGTCATTTGCGCGCGCAATGTACTGATCTGCTCCGGCGAAAGGTTGCGCGCCAAATCGGCCGCGCTGCCGCTCGGCAGCAAGACCAGTATCGCGACGTCATCGCCTGCATAAGGCAGTTCGACGGCCTGTACGCCTTCGCTTTCGGCGTAGGCAAACGTATCGCTTTGCCGCATCAGCGCGGCGTCGATCTTGCTGCCGTCAGCGAGGCGGAACGGCTGGTTGCTTGTCGCTTCGGCCTTAAACGGTTTTTCCCAGTCGCCTTTAAAGTAAATCGCGTTGGTCAGCACGAGGCGCGTCAGATAGGTCAGATCGCCCTGCTGCAAAAGATTTTTGATCTTATTGTCGGTTCGTTCTTCCACCCAATGGTTGATCGTCATGCGGCTGTTCTCGGTGTCTTTTGCAAAGTCAAGCGTTTGAAACGAGCCTTGGTAATAACGGTCGGTCAGGGAAAGAAACGGTTCGCTAAACGAAAAGCCCTTCTGTCCCCAAAGCGCATTGGCGATCTCAAGCCGGTAGCCTTTCTCCTTGCCCGTTTGCAATTGCGTCAGCAGGTTGGAGAATTTCTGATGCAGCTCGTCTTGCGGCCCTGTAAAATGCAAGGCTTTCGCCATTTGCGCTTCGGTCTGGCCGCGACTGCCGGCATAGGTCATGACCAAAGCCGTTGAAACGCCGAGCGGCGAATAAAACGTATTCTTGTCCGGCTGCGTCAGCTGGATGCGTTGGTACAGATCGACCGCAAAGCGGTTGTTGCCTTCCGACGCGTTGTTGTCTTTCTCTGCCGGAACGCCTGCGCCCGCAATGCCAGTAACGATAAGAAGCAGCATCGACAGACACAGGCCGATCCATTTTGCCTTTCGCCCGCAATATCCGTTTATCATAGTTGCACTTCCTTTGCTTTTATTTACCTTACTCCTTCTATTCTACCTGTAAATCCACACCTTGCCAACAAGTTACCCACAGGATATCCACCGGTTTTTGTGGATAACTTTTCGCTTTTACGCACGCTTCTCTTCTATGAATCACTCTTTGAAGTTTCTTGGCATGTTTGTTTGGGTCTGCTATAATTACACTCAAATTGAAGTAATGAGGATGGTACGTTATGCGATTGATTTCCTGGAACGTAAACGGTCTTAGGGCCTGTCTGGGCAAAGGCTTTGCCGATTTTTTTACTGGCATTGACGCCGATATCGTCTGCCTGCAGGAAACGAAGATGCAGGAAGGCCAGGCCGAGATCGACTTTCCCGGCTACCGCCAGTATTGGAACAGCGCGGTAAAGAAAGGCTATTCCGGCACTGCTATTTTTACCCGGTTGGAACCGTTGTCGGTGCGTTATGGTTTGGGTCAAACAGAACACGATCAGGAAGGCCGGGTTATTTGTCTCGAATTTGACGCTTTTTTCTTAGTCACGGTATACACGCCGAATTCGCAGCGCGAATTGGCGCGGCTCGATTACCGGATGCAATGGGAAGACGACTTTCGCGCCTACCTGCAGGAACTGGATCGGCAAAAGCCGGTCATTCTCTGCGGCGACATCAATGTGGCGCATCAGGAGATCGACCTGAAAAATCCGAAGACCAATCGTCGCAACGCCGGTTTCACCGACGAGGAACGCGGCAAGATGAGCAACCTCCTAGCAGCGGGCTTTACCGATACGTTCCGCCATTTGTATCCGGAGCAGGAAAACGCCTACACCTGGTGGTCGTATATGATGAAAGCGCGCGAACGCAATATCGGTTGGCGGATCGATTATTTCCTGATTTCCGACCGTCTGCGTTCCGAGTTAAAGGATGCTAAAATTTATCCCGACGTAATGGGCAGTGATCATTGTCCGGTCGGGTTGGAAATTTTTTAAGCCGGTTTATCTTTTTCCACGCCGTTGTTGTCTTGTGCTGCCGCCAGGTTTGCATTGCAGCCAAACAACGGCGTTTTTTATTTGTCGCCTATTGCGAATCCGACTTTTTTAACCATTTCTATCATCATTAAACGAAGGCAGTATAATAACTTTAAAAACTCCGCTTTCGTTGTTATTCAATTCAGAATTTGCTATGCTTGTTTTAATTGTATTTTCTATAAGAAGATGGAGCATTATATTATGCATGAACCGCAGCCATTTAAACCTTTTCGCCGCGAATTGCTCTCACTGCTGCTGATGATAATCGTTGCCATCTTGCTGCTTGTCGAAGGCAGCAATGCGTTTGTTTTTTATCAGTTGAATGCGCAGTACCAAAGCAGTGAGGCAGCCAATGTCCGCAGCACGGTACAACAAACGCTTGCCTTTCAGGATCAGGCTTATCTGCTCTATGAGCAGCAACTGGAAGAGAGAATGAAAAAAGCAATGGAGCTTTTTCAGCAAGGTTATCTGCGCACCGGCAAAAAACCGGCGCAGATCGATTTGCAACGCATCCAACACAATGTGGGGCTGGATATTGATCTTTTCGTTTTGAATGATGAAGGCCGCGTTATTTATACTACCTTTTCACCGGATTTGAATCAGATTGTGATAAAACAAGACTCGACTCTGGCAAAGTTGCTGCAACAAGCGCGACAAAACGGCGAGTATTTGGTCGACCGTTCTTCGGTCAGTCTCTATGACGGCGTTAAGAAATTTTCCTACCAAAGTACGCCTGACGAAAAATACTTTTTGGAAGTCGGCATTGCTCTATCTCAACACCAGGAAGCGCTTGGCGTTATCGATTTTGATGCCGCGATTGAGCAATTGATTGCCGAGCATGACATCTTGGCTTCTGTCCGGGTATACGACCGAGCCGGAGCGGATTTTACCGCGGCCAAAGGAACAGGCCAACAGCGCTTAAGCGGCGAGAAGCTGACAATGCTGCAAACCGCTGTTCATACGGAGAAACCGCAACGCCTGAGCGAAGGAAGTTTGATTTATGAGTATTTACCTTTACCGCGACAAAAAGAATATTTGACCGGAAAAGTGGCGGAAATCGTCTATGACACCGCCAAGTGGCAACTGCGCTGGCAAAAATATTTGCTGCTGCACGGCGCGATTGCGGTTGCCGCGATTCTCGGCGGCGTTCTCTGCAGTCTATGGCTGACGAACCGGATTGCACAGCCGATCTTATGCCTTTCGCACAGTGTGCGCGTGATTGCAGCCGGCGATTTTAGCGAACCGGTCCATGTCGCAAGCAACAATGAACTTGGTCGCTTGTCGCAGGATATTGACGGCATGCGCGAAAAGTTGGCCGCAATGATTGGTTATTTGCAGGAATCCAACCAACAGCTTGCGCAAGGCTACGACCTGACGATCCGCGCCTTCTTTAAGACGCTCGAAGTTCGCGAAAGCCGCACCGCATCGCATTCGCTGCGCGTGAACCAGATCGCGATGGATATCGGACGCCAGCTCAAGCTGAGCGAAGAACAATTGTTGAAGCTGGAATGGGGCACGCTGCTCCACGATATCGGCAAGCTGGCAATTGAAGATGCAATTTTATTAAAATCGGGGCCGCTGACCGCTGAAGAATACGAGTCAATGAAGGAACATCCGCGCATCGGTTATGAAGTGCTGCAGGATGCCGCCTATCTGCGCGACGCGCTGGAGGTCTCGCTCTTTCATCACGAAAATTATGACGGCACCGGCTATCCGCACCGTCTCAAAGGCGATGACATACCACTCCTGGCACGAATTTGCGCGGTAGCTGACGCGTTTGAAGCGATGACCGCCGATCGTCCTTATCGCCAGGGAATCCCACTGGAAGAGGCAGTGGAGGAACTGAAACGCTGCTCCGGTACGCAATTCGATCCCGTTGTTATGGATGCGTTCCTGGCACTGACCTGGGAGAATTATCGGATAAAAAAAGACCCGGCTTCATAAGCCGGGTTTTCTTTGTTCACTCAGTCGTCGCTGCCGCGTAAAATCATCAGTAGGCGCAGGATTTCCCAGTACAGCCAGACCATCGTGACCATCAGGCCGAAAGCGGCAAACCATTCCATTTGAGCCGGTAAGCCTTGACGCGCTCCGTCTTCGATCCGGTCAAAATCCAGAATCAGGTTCAGCGCCGCGACGCCGATTACGACCACACTGAACACGATGCCAATGATGCCGCCGCTGCGAAACGGCAGGTTAATGCCGAACATGCCGAGCAGCATATTAGCCATGATCACCAGAAACACGCCCATCGTAGCCGCAGCCACGATCGATTTGAATTTTTCCGTCGCACGGATCAGGCCAAAGCGATAGCAGCCGAACATCGCCGCCGCAACGCCAAACGTCAGCATCACCGCTTGGAACGCGATGCCGCCGTATTTCAGCGACAGAACCATCGTGATCGAACCGAGCGCAAAGCCTTCGAAGACCGCATACAACGGCGCGGTCACATGGCAGGTTTGCGGTTTGAAGCAGGCGACCATGCCGAGTACGAGCGTCGCGACGATGCCGACGCCGGCAAAGATCGCGACCGTTTCGAACTTACCCGTCATTGCCAGATACATGAACGTGGACAACGAAGATGCAACCAATAAAAAGAGCAGGCTCATTGCCTTGTTGATCGTACCGCTGACCGTCATCGTTTCCTGACCGACCTGATAGCCTGAGCGCGTAAACGTATCGCTCTTAAAAATCGGATTTGAATTTCTCATTTGAGATACCTCCTGGATATTTTAGCATACAATACTATCTCTTCGCCCTACAGCCGCTTTCTCCTGCTGAAAAATGCGTAACCACAAAGACACAAAGTTCACAAAGGCGATAGGCGGCAGATAGTATCTGCCGCGAATAAGAACACAATGCGTTATACTTTGCGCTCTTTTTCGCTGCCGATAATATCGGCAGCCTACTTATTTTCTTTGTGTTCTTTGTGCCTTTGTGGTTCTAACGCTTTCGCCGTTTTCTCTATTTCTTACGACTGTACGGCGTGCCGGAAAGCGGCAGTTCGGTGCGAAAAATTCCGTCGCGCCGGAAATACGCGCCGGCGACCGCCGGCGCGGTCGGTACCGTGACGATTTCACCGACGCCTTTCGCGCCGTATGCCAGCTTGTCCGGGTTCTTTTCGACCAAAACGCTTTCGATCCTCGGTACCTGACTGGAACGAAAGAGACCGAGCGTGCCGAACTTGGCCGTCGGCTCGCCGTTTTGCAGCGGATAGTCTTCGGTCAGCGCATAGCCGAGTCCCATCACGACGCCGCCTTCGATCTGTCCCTCTATATTGGTCGGGTTGATCGCTCTGCCGACATCGTGCGCGGCAATGACGCGTTCGACTTTTCCCTCCGCATCGAGCAGCACGACCTGCACCGCGTAGCCATACGCGACATGGCTGACCGGATTCGGCTTGTCGGAGTTCATCGGATCGGTCACGCCCGAGTATTCGCGATAGTATTGCCGTCCTTCGAGTTCCGCCAACGAAGCGCTGCACAGATCCGCCTTCAGATCAAGCGCGGCCAGACGGGACGCTTCTCCATTGAAAAGAGTCTGACGCGATGCGGTCGAGGTTCCGCCATCCGGCGTCCGCGAGGTGTCCGGCATAGCCACCTCAATGCAGTCGGTCGACAGCTCCGTCGTCTCGGCCACGATTTGCAGCATCGTTGTGGCTATGCCCTGCCCCATGCAGGCGGCGCTGGTGTAGATCACGGCTTTGCCGTTTTCGATCCGGATGTTGACGCGACCGACATCGGACAAACCGACGCCGATGCCTGCGTTTTTCATCGCGCAGGCAATGCCCGCATCGGGGCGTTGCTCGCAAATTTCTTTCACCGCCAGCAGCGTGTCTTTGATGCCGGTTCCCGGATCGGCAATCTGGCCGTTCGGCAGGACATCACCCGGCGCGACCGCGTTTTGAAAACGAATCTGCCACGGCGTGATGCCGACTTTTTCCGCCAGCATGTTCAGGCAGCATTCCATCGCGAAGCAGGATTGCGTAACGCCAAACCCTCGAAACGCTCCGCCCGGTGGATTATTTGTATATACGCCAAGACCGACGACATCGACGTTGGCAATCTTGTAGGGTCCGGCTGCATGCGTACAAGCACGCTGCAAAACCGGCCCGCCTAATGATGCATACGCGCCGCTGTCGGCCAGCAAATGCGCCTTCACCGCGGTAAGATGGCCTTTAGCATCGCAGGCCACTTCGTACTTCATTTCCATACCGTGCCGTTTCGGATGCACGCGAATGCTTTCCTGGCGGTCAAGCGTCACTTTCACCGGCACCCCGGCATGCCACGCAAGCAGCGCCGCATGATGCTGTACCGACAGGTCTTCTTTGCCGCCGAAGCCGCCGCCGACAAGCTTACTGACGACCTTCACCCGTTCTTCCGGCACGCCAAGCACGCCGACAATGCCTTCATGATCGTCGTAAATGCTTTGCGTTCCTGTATAGACGGTCATTGTGCCGTCTCTTTCCGGCGCCGCAAGCGCGCTTTCCGGTTCAAGAAAGGCGTGTTCTGTCGGCGGCGTACGGAACGTGTATTGGACGACATGCGCAGCCGCCGCAAATGCCGCGGTTGTATCGCCGCGGCTGAGCACCGTCTTGGCGAGCAGATTCCCTTTCGGGTGCAGCTTCGGTGCGTCCTCGGCAAGCGCCGCCTGCGGCGTCGTAAGCGGCTCGCGTTCTTCATAGTCTACTTTTATAAATGCCAGCGCCGCTTTGGCCTGGCGGCGCGTCTTCGCCGCGACCAGAGCCAGTGAATCGCCTACGTAGCGGGTTTCTTCGCCTTCAGCAATCATCGCCGGCCAGTCATGGATGATATGTCCCTGGAAGCGTTCGCCCGGCACATCCTTTGCGGTCAGCACAAGAACAACGCCCAGCTGCTTCTTCGCTTCGCTGACGTCGATCGCTCTGATAAACGCCCTTGGCGTTGGCGCGCGCAGTACAGCGCCATGCAGCATATTCGGCAACTGCATATCATCAACATATTGTCCGATGCCAAGTACCTTGGCCCGCGCGTCGAGACGCGGCATCCGGTCGCCGACGCGATAACCAGTACCGTTTTCCGGTACTGGCAAATCTTCACGCAGTAGTTTTGCCGCCGCTAAAATCGCTTCTTCAATTTTCACATAACCGGTGCAACGGCAGACATTGCCGTGAATCGCTTTTTTTACTTGTTCGGGCGTCGGGTCCGGTTCTAGATCGATTAGCCCTTTGGCGCTGATCACCATACCGGGAATGCAAAAACCGCACTGCACCGCTCCGGCAGCGCCAAATGCCCAGGCATACACGTCCTGCTCCCGTTTCGACAGCCCTTCTACCGTTACGATCCGCTTGCCGTTTAGCTTTGACAAACTAAATAAACAAGCACGAACGGCCTTCCCGTCAAGCAATACCATGCAGGTGCCGCATGCACCTTCCGCGCAGCCGCTTTTTACCGATGTCAGGCGCAGCTCTTCACGCAGATAATCAAGCAGGTTTCCGTCGGACTCGCTTGAATAGGCTTTTCCATTAACCGTAAAAGTAAACATCGCCAACACCCTTTCTTCTCAGAAAAACGATTGCCGTAACCAGCAAAACACGCCGGGGTGATTTGACACGAAGACACGAAGAAAAGCAAAGCTTGCGAAGAATTCCACTCTCTATATTCTTCGACTCTTCCATTCTTCGTGTCTTCGTGTTAACCGTTCCCCTTTTCAATATTATTCAATCAGTAAAAAATAAGCCGCTTTACTCTTTGCTCATTGAACAATCGGCTCGAGACGGGGAGACTTTGCTCCCCGTTTCGCGCCCATGGTTTTTTAGGGGTAAACGTGCGTACCGGTTTTTCCGGCAACAGCTTCTTCGAGCGATTCAGGATTGGTGATAATGGCGTGCTTGCCGCCGTTTTCCAAAAACTGAATCACCGCTTCGACCTTCGGCAGCATGCTGCCGGGGGCGAAGTGCTTTTCCGCCGCGTAGCGCTTGAGCTCGGCGAGACTCACCTTGTCGAGCGCCTTTTCATCCGGCTTGCCGTAGTTCAGGTAGACCAAGGGAACGCCGGTCGAAATGACGAGCGTGTCGGCTTCGATTTGCGTCGCCAGCAGGCTGGAAGCAAAGTCCTTGTCGATGACCGCGTCGACGCCTTTCAGCGTGCCGTCCTCTTCCTGCACAACCGGAATGCCGCCGCCGCCGACTGCGATCAGACAGTAGCCGTCTCTGACCAGTTTGCTGATCACGTCTTTCTCGACAATCGTCTGCGGTTTCGGCGATGCGACGACGCGGCGATAGCCGCGACCAGAATCGCTGACCATAATCCAGTCCGGATTGTCTTTGCGAATCACCTGCATTTGCTCTTCGCTGTAAAACGTGCCGATTGGCTTGGTCGGCGTAACGAACGCCGGATCTTTCTGATCGACAATGACTTGCGTCACGATCGTCATCGCTGACTTGTCGACGCCGCGCCGCTTAAACTCATTGTCCATGGCCTGTTGGATCTGATAACCGATTGCGCCTTGCGTATCCGCGCCGCAGCTGACGAGCGGCACGCGATGCATGCCTTCTTTCTCGCTGGCAATTTCAGAACGTCGCAGGATGAAGCCCACTTGGGGACCGTTGCCGTGCGTGATGATAACGTCGTATCCCTGTTGAATCATCCCGGTGATATGCCGGGCCGTTTCACACACGGCAGAAAACTGGTCCTCCACGGACTGGTGGGCGTTGTCACGGATCAGGGAATTTCCGCCTATGGCAACTACCGCCAGTTTATTCATGCTTATCTACCGCCCATTAACAGAGTCATAACCGCTTTTGCGGTATGCAGACGATTTTCAGCTTCATCATATACAACAGAATGCGGACCATCGATAACGGAGTCTTCCACTTCGTTGTTGCGGTCAGCCGGCAGTGCATGCATGTACATGACATTCTTGTCAGCAGTCGCCATTTTGGCTTCCGTGCATTTCCATGATTTTTGCGCTTTCAGCTTATCATCAACAACGGCGACGGCGCCTGCTGCCTGCAGACCGGTTTGGTCGTTAACCCAGTTGCCCCAGTTTTTCGGGATAACGATATGCGCGCCAGCATAGGCTTCGGCTTCATTGTCAGTAACGGTAACGGTACCGCCGTATTTTTCCGCGTTGGCTTTGGCTTTAGCGATGACCCAGTCCGGCAACTCCCAGCCTTTCGGATGCGCCAGCACGACGTCCATGCCGTAGCGAGGGAAGAGAAGAACCTGCGAAACCGGTACGGAAATCGGTTTTTTATGGCTTTCCGCATAGGCCCAAATAATCGACACTTTAGTGCGTTTCAAATCGCCGATTTTCTCCTTCATCGTCATCAAATCGGCCAGCGCCTGCATCGGATGATAGAGGTCACATTGCAGATTCATGATCGGCACGGTCGAATGCTTGGCCATCTCGGTCAGGTATTTGTTGCCGTAGCCCCAGTTGCAATAACGGCAGGCAATGCCATGACCGAAGCGGGACAGGATCGTCGCGGTATCTTTGGCGCTTTCGCCGTGCGCGATCTGCATGCTGCTCGAATCCAAGAAGCCTGCATGACCGCCGAGCTGTGCGAAACCGGCTTCCATCGAATTGCGCGTACGCGTCGACTGTTCAAAGAACATCATGAACATCGATTGATGCAGCAGATACGGCGTAGGTACGCCCATCGCGAATTTTTTCTTCAAATCGAGCGAGACTTCGAGCATCGTGTCGACTTCTTCTTTTGTGAACTCTTCCAAATCGATGAAATGTCTGCCTCTGAAAACGCTTTGCATAATAATGATCCCCCTCAAATTTTGTTTTATTTATTTACGTTTCAAACCAGGTTCTGCGTGTTTTTCGGCATTTTGTCCGCATATTTTTTTACATAGAGCAGCGGAATCGCGGCATACATCGCGGCGCAGTCAACCAGTTCCTTTTTCCATGTCTTTTCGTTCGGCGCATGCGCCTGATCTTCATGACCGGGGCCGAAGCCGATGCAGGGAATACCGTAGCGACCCATGATCGAAACGCCGTTCGTCGAGAACGTCCATTTATCGACTTCCGGTTTTTTCTTGAACAGCTCCGCATACGCTTCTTCCAGCGTGCCGCAGACCGGATGTCCGTCTTCGATCAGCCAGGTCGGGAAATAGCATTCGGTCGGATAAACAAGGCCGGTGTAAGCAGGGCGATCGTATTGGTACATTGTGACTTCTGCTTTGGCCGTTTTGACGGACGGCAGATTTTTGATCTGTTGGATTGCATATTCCCAGGTCTCGCCGGCCGTCAGACGGCGGTCGATCGAAATCCAGCAGCTGTCAGCCACCGCGCAGCGCGACGGCGAGGTATGGAAGATTTCCGATACGGTCAGCGTGCCTTTGCCGAGGAACGGATGATCGAGCAGATTTTCGTGCAGCGCTCTTAACTCTTCGAGGATCGGAGCCATTTTGTAGATCGCGTTGTCGCCGCGCTCCGGCGCGCTGCCGTGGCAGCTGACGCCTTGCGTCTTGACCTGGATTTCCATGCGTCCCCGTTGACCGCGATAGATCTTGCCGTCGGTCGGTTCGGTGATCACGACGAATTCCGGCACCAGTTTATCTTCATTGATGATGTACTGCCAACACAATCCGTCACAGTCTTCTTCCTGCACGGAACCGACGACCCAGAGCGTGTATTCGCCTTCGAGTCCGAGATCCTTGATGATCTTTCCGGCATAGACCATCGAAGCCATACCGCCTTCCTGGTCGCTCGCGCCGCGTCCGCCGATCACTTCGTCATCTTCAAAGCCTTTGTACGGATCGAATTCCCAGTTCGCCATGTTGCCGACGCCGACGGTGTCGATATGCGCGTCCATCGCGATCACATGCGGGCCATGGCCGATACGCCCCAGCACATTGCCCATCGGATCGATCTTGACTTCGTCAAAGCCGACTTTTTCCATCTCCTGCTTGATGCGCAGGACGACCTTCTCTTCCTGGCAGCTTTCGCTCGGGATCGCCAGCATGTCGCGCAAGAATCGGGTCATTTCCGGTTGATACTTCTTTGCCTGTTCGACGATTTTAGCAAATTCCATGATTCCACATTCCCCTTTCAACATCACCGCTTGTATTTGTCAGCCTTGGTTTGGGGCTCTGCAACCTCTTCCCAAACCCTGCCGCTACGCCCGCGTCAGTAAGAACGGCAACGACCTGGTCACGCCGTAATAGAGCGCCGCCATTTCGGCAGCCTGACGCAGAGAATAATCGCCGCTGAACGCCGTTTTCAGCTGCATCGCCTTCAGCTCGAAGCTGTCGCTCAAAGTCAGCTGCAGCGCGTCATCCTCGAACAGCCAGCCGTTCTTCGTCAGCGCGAGCGTCATTTCTCTGCCGCCTTCGCGCCGTTTGATCCGCTCGCCTGCGATGTAAAACGCATTGTCTTTTTCCTGCGCAAAGTCCGCTTCCTCGCGGAACAGACGCGGTTTATCGAGATACGGCCTGCCTTGATGGACGCAGAAGCTGGCGCAGTTGCCGCACTCGTTGCAAAAATCGTCCAGATGAAGGATCTGGCGCGTCTGCCGGATCGCGAACTCTTCCGTGCCGGAGAGCGTCAGTTTTCCGTTCAGGCAGGAAAGGCGCGGCAGTTCGACCTCTATTTGGGGCAACTGGTAGGTAAAGTTAGCCCGGTTGGGGCACACCTCGACGCACTTATCGCAGAAGCTGGCGCATTGCAGACAGCGCTTCGCCTCTTCTTTCGCCTCCGCTTCCGCCAGAGTCCGGTCGACCAGCTCGAAGCCGTTGCGTTCGCCAAACGGCAGCGTCGCCTGCCTCTTTTGCGCCGATTTTCTGCAGCGCGCCTGTTTTACGCGCAGGATCTCTTCTTCGCTCAGCGTCACCGATTCTTCTGCCTCCAGGCTCTTCAGGTCGAGCTTTTCGCAAATCGCCGCCGCGGCGCGTTGCCCGTCGGCGCAAGCCTGGATCACGATCGCCGGTCCGGTGACCGCGTCTCCGCCTGCATATACGCCGCAGACCGAGGTCTTGCCGCTGCCTTTCTCGACCGCGACGCCGCCGCTTTTCTCAAGCCGAACTTCGCTGCCGTCAAAAAAACTCAGATCGGCGCTCTGTCCGATCGCAATGATCACCGCGTCGGTCTCAATCGTAAAGGCGCTGTCCGGAATCGGCACCGGGCGTCGCCGCCCGCTCGCATCGGGTTCGCCAAGCTTGTTGCGACTGCAGGAAAGACCTTTCACCCTGCCGCCTTCGAGTAGGATCGCCTCCGGCGTTGCCAGCTCTTCGAGCCGGTTCCCTTCCGCGAACAGTTCATGGATCTCTTCCTCGATCGCGGGCATTTCCTGGCGCGTCCGGCGATACACCACCGTGACCGGCTGTCCGGTCAGGCGCTGCGCGGTGCGGGCCGCATCCATCGCCGTATTGCCGCCGCCGATGATGACGGCTTTTTTACCAAGCGCGACTTTTTCGCCGCGCGCGACTTTTTCCAGAAGTTCAAGCGCACTGTAGACGCCCTCTCCGCCGTCGCCGGGGATATCCATCTTCGCATCCTGCGGAAAGCCGCACGCGAGATAAACCGCGTCGTACCCCTGCTGCAACAGTTCTTCCGCCTTGCCGTTCACCGGCTGCGAAAGCCGGATCTCAACGCCGAGGTCGCGGATGCGCTGCACATCGCGGTCGAGCACCTCTTTCGGCACCCGGAACGCCGGTGCGATCGCCATCATGCCGCCTGCGCGTTCGCGCTTTTCGAACACGGTGACGTCAACGCCGCGCAGTGCGAGCGCGGTTGCCGCCGCAAGGCCGGAAGGCCCGCTGCCGACGACCGCCGCCTTATGGCCGTTCGCCTTGCCCTTAGGAAGCTGCGCCTTGCCGTGTTCGGAGGCGAAACGCTTCAGCGAGCGGATCGCAACCGGTTCGTCGTAATTGTTGCGCGTGCATTTGCTCTGACAAAGGTGCGTACAGACATAGCCGGTCACGGACGGGAGCGGATTGCGCTCGAGGATCGTCGTCAGCGCCGCATCATAGTCGCCCTCGGCAATCTGCCACGCATAGCGGGGCACGTCCTGACAGACCGCGCATTGCACGGTACAGGGCGCGACGACGCAGTCGAAGGCGCTCAGCTCCGATTCGAGCTTCGGCAGTCCGTGGTCATGGTACGCCTTCTTGTAGCGGATGTCGCGCAGCGCCTCTTCGGCCGCACGCTCGACGTTCGCCAGACGATCAGCGGCAAGCTGTCCGAGATTTTGCGCCGCTTTCGCTTTCATGTCCGTCTCGAGTTGTTCCAGATACTGCACCAGGTTCGAATAGCCGCCCGGTTTCAGAAGATCGGACGCGACCGTGACCGGCAACGCGCCGGTCGCAAGAATCGTCGAGAGATTCAGCGCATCCGCGCCTGCGGAGTACGACACGCTCAACTTGCCGCCGAATTGCTGCGCGAATTTCTTGACCAGCTGCATCGTCACCGGATAGAGCGCCCGGCCCGACATGTACATCTCCTCGCCGGGCATCTGTTTTTTATAATTCGCCATCGCCAGCGTGTTGCTGAGCTTAACGCCGAACGCGAGACCGCGCTCCTTGGCAACCTGCCAAAGCATCGTCACCAATTCGACCGCCTTATCGTATTTCAGATCATGATCGAAGACTTTTTCCGGGATATCGATCGAGTGATAGCCGAGCTCGTCATGCAATATGCCGAGCACCGTCTCACGCCCGAGCAGCGTCGGATTGAGCTTCACGGTCGTATGCAGGCCGCGTTCTTCGATCAGGAAGCGGGCGATACGGCCGATTTCATCGGGCGGACAACCGTGCATCGTCGACAGCGTGACGCTGTTCGTTATTTGATCCGGAATCTCGATCTCGGCAAACTGCGGATATGCTTTTTGCAAAAACGCTTTGATTTCAGCAAGTTCCGCGCTCGCATTTTGCATACGATCCATGAAACGCGTCATCTCCGGCGTCTTTACGCCTTCCAAATTGTAGCCGACGCTCATATTGAAGATCGTGCCGACCGGCAGCGCGGCGTCCCAGCCGAGAATGCGCGGCAGAATATGGATCAGCGCCCAGGCCTTGATATATTCCGGCGCGGACTGTTCCAGTTTGAGTTCCTGCGACCATTCGACGTTATAGCCTTCGTCTTCCATATCGATGCAGGGCCGCGCAATTTCGAGCTCGTCCATGCACTGCACCGTTTTCAGTTCGATGAAGCGCGCGCCCGACAGCCAGCTGCAAAGGATGTTCTGCGTCAGCTGCGTATGCGGCCCGGCAGCCGGCCCAAGCGGCGTCGCCAGATAGTGGCCGAACAAGTCCTGCACCGCATAGGGCGCATCCGCCTTCGGCGTATAGAAAAGAGAACGGTGTATGCCGAAAATGCTCTGCTTCTCCTGGTATTCCTTCAAGATCCATTTCAGCAAGACCGGAAACGATTGAACTTTCATGCTATGTGACATGCCCGGTTTCCTCCTCATCCGCAACTCTTTCTCCTAAAAGCGCTCCCATACCTTGGCGCTCAACTTGCGCGCCTCGGCGCAGACGGCCGCTTCATCGATGCCGACCAGCTGCCGTTCTTCCATGCGCAGTTCACCGCCCACCACAGTGGTCACGACGCCGCGCCCGGACATACCGAAGAGGATGTGTCCGTTGGCATTGTCCGCCGATAGCGCGGTCGGCGGCTGGTAATCGACTACGATCACATCGCCGTATGCGCCCGGCTTCAACTGGCCGAGCGGTTTCGGGAAATACTTGGCGGCGATCGCTGCATTGTTCGCAAAGAGCATCGTCGGGATCTCGCCCCACGCTGCGCCGGGATCCGCCTGTTGATGCTTATGCAATATGTTGGCTACCTTATAAGACTCCAGCATATCGCTCGTGTAGCCGTCGGTACCGAGCCCCATCAGGATTCCCTGCGCTACCATCGAAAGCACCGGCGAACAGCCTACCGCGTTGCCCATGTTGGATTCCGGATTATGAACCACCGCGGTTTTGCTCTCTTTCAGCAGCCGCCGCTCCGCGTCGTTGACATGGACGCAGTGCACCGCGATCGATTTCTCGCCTAGGATGCCGAACTCATGGAAGCGTTCCACGACGCGCTTGCCGTGCGTCGCGAGGCTGTGTTCCTGGTCGGACAGCGCCTCCGCGGTGTGGACATGGAATCCGGCGTCGCTGCCCTTTTTCGCCGCCGCGCAGCGCTTGAGCGTGTCATCGCTCAGCGTCATCGACGCATGCAGGCCGAACATGCCTCTAAGCAGCGGATCATTGCCGTTATTGGCATGGTTGATGAAATCCATGTTTTCCCGGATTCCGGCTTCCATCACCGCCTGTCCGTCGCGGTCCGACACCTCATAGGCATAGCAGCCGCGCAGACCGATCTCTTTGCCGGCCTTGGCCAGCGTGAAGAGGCTGTTCTTGACCGCACCCGGACTGGCATGATGGTCGAAAATCGTCGTCGTGCCGTTCTTGATGCAATCGATCATCACCGGCAACGCGCTGTAATAAACGTCTTCCGTCGTCAGTACCTTGTCGAGCCGCCACCAGAGGCGCTCCAGGATCTGGACGAAATTCTCCGGCGACGCGTCTTTCAGCGCCATGCCGCGTGCGAACGTGCTGTATAGATGCATGTGGCTGTTGATCAAGCCCGGCATAATGATCCGACCTTTAGCATCGCTGAAGCGTGCAGCTGGATACTTCGCCTTTAATTCATCCGTTTTACCAACTGCAATAATCGTGTCGCCGTCAATTGCAACGCAGCCGTCCGCGAGAAACGGTTGAGCGGGATCGCGGGTGATCATGCTGCCATTTCCGATCAAAAGCATATTCTCATTCCCCTTTTCAGACTGTTTTATTCTTTCGGAGCCGGGCACTCGCCCTGCCAGGTGATGCTGCGGTATTTAGCGGGATCGGTATCGCCTTCGGTGCTGAAGACCAGGATCCGCGACTGTTCATTCAAAGCGAGTCTCTCTTTCAATTCTTTCATCGCCGGGTTCGTCATCAGTTCGACGACCAGTCCGGCCGTCACCGCGCCGGATTCGCCGGACACGACCCGTTTATCTTCCGGCAGCGGATTGCCGAGGATGCGCATCCCGTTCGCCGCGACCCAGTCCGGACAGGAAACGAACGCTTCGCTGTAATCGCGCAGGATGTTCCAGCCGATGATATTGGCTTCGCCGCAGGCAAGACCGGCCATGATCGTGACCATGTCGCCGCCCACCGCATGCGGTTTTCCATCATTGGCCAAACCGGATTTATACATGCAGTCCGCCTGATCGGATTCGACGATGACCACCTTGGGTTGTTCCTCCCCGAACGCGGCGGCGAAATAGCCCTGCACCGCGCCGGCCAGCGATCCGACGCCCGCCTGGATAAAGATATGCGTCGGCTTTTTCACTTGCAACTCCTGCAGCTGCGCCAGCGCTTCGGCCGCCATCGTGCCGTAACCCTGCATGATCCAGGCCGGGATGTCTTCGTAGCCTTCCCATGCGGTATCCTGGACAACGACCCAGCCGTTCTTCTCGGCCCGTTCGGTAATCAGGCGGACCGCATCATCATAGTTCAAGTCAGTAATGCTGGCGTCCGCGCCTTCCGCCTGGATGTTCTTGAGGCGCGTCTGGGAAGAACCTTTCGGCATGTAGATCACCGATTTCTGCTGCAAACGGTTCGCGGTCCATGCCACGCCCCGGCCATGATTGCCGTCGGTCGCGGTGGCAAAGGTAATTTCGCCAAGCGCCTTGCGGGTTTCGGGCGACGTCAGCTCGGCGTAACTCAGTTCGCTGATATCCTTGCCCAGTTTTTCCGCCAAATAGCGGGCCATCGCGAACGAGCCGCCCAAAACCTTGAATGCGTTCAAGCCGAAGCGATAGGATTCATCTTTTACATATAAACCGGCAACACCGATATGTTTTGCCAGTTGCCCCAGCGTCGCCAGCGGCGTCGGCTTGTACTCGGGAAAACTCTCGTGAAATTTTTTCACTTTGCCGATTTCGCTCGGACTTAAGAAGGTGAGATCGGCTTTCGCCTGTCCGCGTTTGCCATTGGCTACCCATTTGATCTTAGCATCCATTCTCTATACCTCTCTTCTGCTCTCGCTATTTCCCTATCACCTTATAATGCAATAAAGATGCCAACTTTTCACACACGTCGCCAAAGCTTTCTTTTTTGCACGCCGCAAGCGCCGACAGCGCAGCCAGATTCAGCGCTGCCCCGTTCTTTTAAAATTTGCTTCGTAAGACATTTTTTTCCGTCCGAGAAAATTTTCTCTAAAAGCGGCAAAGAATAAAGCGCTCTTTATTATCAATACGATAATTTGTATCATTTTGATAAGAATGGGGAGCTTAAAGTCCGTAAGCCTGCCATTCCTTGGCGTAACTTCATTGTCCTACCTTTACGCGATTTATTTTTATCGTTTTGATAAAACAAAAAGAAAGAAGCCGCCTTGCCAAGCAAGACGACTTCTTCCCCTTATTCTTCTGTTTGCTCTGCATCACAGCCCGCGCAGCCGCAGCCGCAACAAGGCCGTGCCAGAGATGCGCCGCACTCCGTGCAGCATTCTTCGTTCGCCTGCGGTATCCGCCCGCAAGCAGGGCAGACGCGCACCCGCCTCATCGCCCTTTCTCATCCGGCTTTGCGCTAGGGCAACTCTTGCAGCCGCCGCAGCCGCCGCTTTCGTTACTGCAATTGCAGACCACGTCCCCCTTGCTCTGTTTCCACAAGAGGCGGGCCAGATAAAGCACAGCGATCAAGCCGATTGCCGCCAAGACCATCTTTTCCATCTCATACCTCCTAACTACCGAGACCGAGCAGCTTTCCGCCGTTATAGACAAGGAAAGCGACCAGCCAGGCAAGTGCCGTTGAATATCCCATGCTGAATGCAGCCCAGCGCCAAGAATTCGTCTCCCGCTTGATCGTTGCGATCACCGCCAGGCAAGGCGAGTAAATGAGCGTGAAGACCATCATCGTGTAAGCCACCAGCGGATTGAACGTCGGATCGTCTGCCAACGCCTTTTTCAGCGATGTACCGTTCTCTGCGTCGTCCCCTACGCTGTAAATCGTCCCCAGACTGCTGACGACAACCTCTTTCGCGCTGAAGCCGGCGATCAACGAGACATTGATCTTCCAGTCAAAACCGAGCGGTGCGGTCACCGGTGCGACGAACTGGCCCAGCTTGCCGGCATAACTTTTCGCCAGCTTCTCACTGCCCTGTTCCTTTTCCAGTTTTTCCGTCGTCTCAGTCAGTTCTTCCTTCAGCTCCAGATAACGGCTGGCCACGGGAAAGAGTTCGCTATGTCCCTGTTGCAGTTCCGCCAGCTTCAGCGCTTTTTCATCCGCAAGCGAAATGATCTGCACCGCGTCATCTTGCGCTTCTTCTTCCTGTTTCTTAAAGCCTTCTTCCACTTCCGTCAGTTCGGCAACCAGAGCCTGCAGCTCTTCACTATCCGACAGCTGCGCCAATTGAAGCGGCCCTGTCACTTCTTCCTGAACCTGGGCAGTAAAGGCGGCCGTCGCCTGCGCGGCCAGCGCATCGTAGTCTTTGTCGAACTCAACCTGATTCGGATAATTCGTCAAAAACCAGACGATGACCGAGACCGCCAGGATGATCGTACCCGCTTTGCGCACATACATCGAGCTTTGATTCCACATGTGGATCAGCACGCTGCGCAGAGTCGGAATCCGGTACGGCGGCAGTTCCATCACGAACGGTTCCGTATCGCCTTTGAAAAGTACCGAACGGAAGATGCGCGCCATCAAAACCGCCAGGAAAATCCCGAGCAGATAGATGGAAAAAAGCACATTGCCCGCCATGTTTTCCGAAAAGAACGCCGCAATCAACAGCGTGTAGATCGGCAAACGCGCACTGCAGCTCATCAAAGGGCTGACCAGGATCGTCACCATCCGGTCACGCGGATTCTCGAGCGTCCGCGTTCCCATGATCGCCGGGATGCCGCAACCAAAGCCGAGCATCAACGGAATGAACGATTTGCCGTGCAGACCGACCTTTTGCATGACCCGGTCCATGATGAACGCGGCTCTCGCCATATAGCCGGTGCCTTCCAGCAGCGCTATCGCAAAGAAGAGCAGCAGAATTTGCGGCAGGAACGAGAGCACCGAGCCTACGCCTCCGATCGCGCCGTCGACCACCAGCGATTTCAGTTCGCCTTCCGGCATGTAGCCGCCGACCAAAGCCGCCACCCATTCGACGCCGCTTGCGATCCATTCCTGCGGATAATGACCAATGCGGAAAACGAGGCTGAAGACCAGCCACATCAGACCAAGAAAAATCGGAATACCCAGCACCCGGTTCGTCAGGACCCGATCCACCTTGTCGGAGAACGTCAGGACATCCTCTTCCGGCGCGGTTACGATTTCTTTGTACATCTTGCCGATGAAACGATAGCGCCGGTCGGCAATCGCCATCTCCGGTTCCTCGCCCAACTGGTTTTCAAGCTGCTGACGCAAGCGCGACGCCGCGCGAAGCACGTCTTCTCCGCCGGCGACTTGCGCCATATCGGCGACCACTTCCTTATCGTTTTCCAGCAGTTTCAGCGCCAGCCAGCGGCGCGGGAAAGCAAGGACACGATCGACCTGCGGCAATTTTCCGCTCAGTTCCTCGATCGCCGCTTCGATCTCCGTTCCATAATCGACCTTGAACGATTTTTTCACGCCGTCCTTCGCGACTTGCGCCGCCGCCTGAAGAATTTCATCCATTCCCTGGTTGCGGCTGCCAACCGCACGAACCACTTCCACGCCAAGCAATTGTCGGATCTTTTGCTCATGAATTTTAATATTGCGCGCTTCCGCGACATCCGCCATGTTCAGGACCAAAATCACCGGACGTTCCAATTCCATGATTTGCATTGCAAGATATAAATTGCGCTCTAAGTTTGACGCGTCGAGCACATCGATGACCACATCCGGTTTTTCTTGAATGATGAAATTTCGCGCTACGACCTCTTCAGGCGAATACGCGGTCAGGCTGTACGTGCCCGGCAGATCGACAAGACGGAACTGCTGCTCGCGGTAGCAGCGGCAGCCTTCTTTCTTTTCAACCGTCACGCCGGAATAATTCCCGACATGCTGGCGCGAGCCGGTCAGGTTGTTGAATATCGTAGTCTTACCCGCGTTCGGATTTCCCGCTAACGCTGCGATCAATAATTGCTTCGTCATGTTTCCTCCCCTGATTGAAAGTTAGGCAACCCTAACTTTTTTTACAAAAAATCAAACCTTTCGCCTCAGCCGACTTCGATCTGATGCGCCAAGCCCTGTTGGATCATCAAACGGCTTTCCCTGACTCCGATCAATACACTGCCGCCATTCCGACTGATCACGCG
Source organism: Negativicutes bacterium (assembly GCA_963667825.1). Lineage (GTDB taxonomy): Bacteria > Bacillota > Negativicutes > SG130 > SG130 > Azotosporobacter. The sequence goes on from OY764022.1 coordinate 1,649,717, forward strand.
CAGATCGGAACCGACCGTCAAACCCAGATCGGCCAAGCGGATTTTTACTGCAGGCGAACCATGTATTCCAAGTATTTGAGCGGCTTGTCCCGCGTTTAGCATCGTCAACGGCATACGCTCACCCCATTTTTCCTTCTTACGCTACTTCGATCTGAATCAGATTCGCTTCCGATTTGCGCAGCGACAGGTTGAAACCTTTCACCTTGATTTCCATCGGATCGCCAAGCGGTGCGAACTTTTCCACCTTGACCATCGCACCCGGTACGATGCCCATATCGACAATCCGGCGGTGAATCACGCCGCGTCCGACGACTTTGGCAACAATCCCTTTCTCCCCCGGTTCCAACTCACTAAGCGGCTTAACCATGTATACCCCTTCTTCCTTTTTCATATTCATCAATCAGCTCTTTTTCCTCCGGACTGATAAACGCATGCTGCAGCATGAAACGCAAGAGTCCATCCATCGTCTCCGGACTTAGGACATGCTCCAGCTTGCAGGCATCTTCAGCAGCCGTCTCCGGCGTAACGCCGAGAGCGCCGGTAAGAAAACTCATCAAGACGCGATGACGGTTGTGGATGCAGCGCGCCAGTTCTGCGCCCTGCTTAGACAGCGTGATGCTCTGGTACGGAGCATAATGTACCAATTCGCGCTTCGCCAAGCTTTGCAGCGCGCCGGTCACGCTGGCCATTTTCACGCCCATCCGCTCCGCCACATCCTTAACGCGCACGACATCACGGTCTTTGCCGATCTCGTAAATCGACTCCAGATAATTTTCCATGCTGGGCGAAACCGAACATTTCATCGACGTTCTCCTATTGTTCTTTGAGATTCATTCTCATTAAGCGCTTAAAAAATAAAACCCTTCGCCATGATTATAATAAGAATCAATCTCAATTGTCAATAGTTATTTGCCTGGTATTTGTTTATACGATTAACAAAAGGATTCTTCTTTCGGATGAAGAAGTTTTTTACTAATCCGGACTCAGCAAGGAGGAACTATGAAGAGCGAAGATCCCAACAGCAGTCGGCCGGTCGAACAGCTAGAACGGTTAGCCCGCCATTTGGAAGCCTTAAACATTGCCGACTATCTGGAATCGCTGGAAAGACCGCGAAAACTGATCGTAACGAATTTCATCGCCGGCATCTCCAGGGGCTTAGGCTTTGCAATCGGCACAACCATCGTATTCGCACTCGTCATTGAAATTTTGCGCCGCATCATTTTATTGCATTTGCCGTTTATAAGCGCCTCACTCATCGACTTCCTGCAACTTGTTGATTTGAAGAAATGACAAACAGACCACCTTGTTAATGAAAGAAGACTTGCCAACATCGAATCGTTGGCAAGTCTTCTTTCATCAGTATTCTTTCGTTACGCCGTTTTGCGTTCTGTTTGGATGAACGGTTTCGGCTGTTTGTCAAGCAATGACAGCGCGATGCCGATGACAATGACAACGATGCCGACGCTTTGCGACCAACTGACCTGTTCCTGTAAAAAGAGGATCGAAGCCGCCATCACGATCGGAAGTTCGACCGAGCCGAGCAGCGAGGCCAGGCCAGTGCCGATCTTCGGCACGCCTTTGGCGAACAGGTAAACCGGCAGAACCATGCCGAACAGTCCCATCGCGCCGCCCCAGCGCCACATGCCGCGCAGGATCGAACCGTCCATCAGAAAGTCGGGCGAAAAGATCAGCAGCGAGACAAGGAACGCGCCGGTGACCATCCAGGTGTTGCGCACCAAGGTCGGCAGTTCCAGTGCGGCATGCCCGCTGAAATTGATGAAGAGCGTATACGACAGCGCCGACAACAAGCCGAGTACGATCCCTGTGTAAGGTACCGTCTGGCCGTTGCTTAGGCCTGCGGCTAGCACAGTGCCGCCGAGAATACAGGCAAGCGCTGTCCAGCGCCAAAAACCGGGACGGCGTTTCTTCCAGGCCCAGTCAACCATCAACCCGATCCAGGTGAACTGAAAGAGCAGAATGACCGCGTAGGAAGCGGGCAGTTCCTTGAGCGACTGATAATAAAAGACGCCGGTAAGGCCGGACAGCGCACCGCCGCCCAAAAGCAAGAGCAGCGTCGGCAGCGGCACCGCCCAAAGCTGCCGCCAGCGAAACAGGCTGAGACACCAAAACGTCAACGCGCCGAAAAACATCTGGCTGCAGACCACCTGCGCCGGGTTGAAGCCTTCACTATAGGCCATTTTGGTAAACGTCGACAAGATCCCGTACGATGCGGAACCGATTAAGACCAGTAAAGCAGAAAACCACATAAAAAAAACCTCCTTCTTGCGGAGATTGGAAAGCGTCCCGTTGCATTTTTAACTCGCGAGCCCACTGCAATGCGCATGTCCTGCGCCGTCTCTTGGATTCCCAGATTCATCTTGCACTTGAAACCTTTCGGCAACCGCCGTTGCGCGCTCGACCCGATTTTCTTGCAGGGCCGCACACCCGTTTTATTATAAACGCGTGCGCAAAGCATCACAAGGACAATTAATCGCCTTCTGTCGCTTCCTGCGCTCTCTTTGCCTGGTTACAAAGAAAAAGGACCGGGCAATCGCCGCGATCCTTGCTCTTTCACCATTTTTGTCCGCCGCCCTTATACGTCCTGCCCTGCCATTTCAGATACGCGGTGCATTCGAAATGACGGTTGTCGGCCATCGTGCTTGCGGTCGGCTGGCGCACGATTGTCAGCGAAAGATCGCTGCCCAGATTGTAGACCCAGGTATCGCCGGTATAGGCGGGGCGGTCATAGGCGAGCTTCTGGTCGACCGTCGTCTCGAAGACGCCGCGAAAACGGATGAATTCGCCCGGCCGAATATCGATGTGCCAGAACGGTTCTTCGCCGATCAGGATGAAGCCCGGTTCGATATCGGCGACTTCACGCACCCATTCGCCGGCCAGATCGCGATACGGGATCGTGAAGCGGACGAAACCGTTCGAGTACGGCGCGATTTCATACGGCGCATAATACAGCACCAGGCCGTCCTCGGTCAGATAGAATTTCTGCTGCTCGGTCACTTCGGGGCGCACGAGCAGGTCAAGATTCTTGCGTTCGATCGCTTCGTTCTTGACGCGCTCGGTCAGATACGTCTTATAATCGAAGCCCGGTTTAAAAAGATCCGCCAGCTTGTAATTCTTCCCGGTATCGAGATTCACGGTCACGGCGTTTTCAAACGGCATGCCGTGCGCGCCGCCGGTGAAGAGATAACCGTTTTGCACGAGGCTGACCCAGGGGCCGCTGTCATAATAGACGCGATAATTTCCGGCAAAGCTCATGCTTTTCTTGATGCTTTCCGGCAACGCGGTCTGGCTGCGATTTTCGTCGCGCTGTTTGATGTAATCGGCCATGATCCCCTGCAGGTTTTTGACGAATTGCGCGTTCAGTTTCTCAAGCGCCGCCGGACTGGCGCCGCTGGTCACGACCGGCACCGTCCCCTTGACGTCTTTGTACTGGATATCCTTGCCGACGATCGCTGCCGCTTCCGCCGGACTGTTCGCAAAAAGCGGGCAAAGCGCGACGGCCAGTATGCCGAGCCATTTTTTCATCCCAATCCCTCTCTTTCTTTCTCTGGCAAAAAGGAGCCTGCCACGGCAGACTCCTTGCAGCGTTTTATTTGATGATGTCTGTTCCCATGTATGGACGCAGGACTTCCGGCACGATGACGCTGCCGTCAGCCTGTTGGTAATTTTCCAAAATGGCCGCGACGGTGCGACCGATCGCAAGACCCGAACCGTTGAGCGTATGCACGAATTCCGGTTTGGATTTCGTGTCGCGACGGAAACGGATGTTGGCGCGCCGCGCCTGAAAATCTTCGAAATTGGAACAGGATGAGATCTCGCGGTAACAGTTGAAGCTGGGCAGCCACACTTCGAGATCGTAGGTCATCGCGGAGGTAAAGCCCATATCGCCGCTGCAGAGCGCCATACGGCGGTACGGCAGGCCTAAGAGTTCCAAAATGCGTTCGGCATTCAGCGTCAGTTGTTCCAGTTCGTTATACGATTCTTCCGGCAGGCTGAATTTGACCAGTTCGACCTTGTTGAACTGGTGCAGGCGGATCAAACCGCGCGTGTCGCGTCCTGCCGCTCCGGCTTCGGCGCGGAAACAGGCGCTGTAGGCGGTATAGCGATACGGCAAGTCTTTGCCGTCGAGAATCTCATCGCGATGGAAATTGGTCACCGGCACTTCCGCGGTCGGAATCAGAAAATAATCCAGCCCTTCCAGCTTGAATGCGTCCTCTTCGAACTTCGGCAGCTGTCCGGTTCCAGTCATGCTGGCCCGGTTCGCGATGAACGGCGGGAAAAATTCCGTATAGCCATGCTGTCCGGTATGGACGTCGAGCATGAAATTGATCAACGAGCGTTCGAGACGCGCGCCCAAGCCGCGGTAAAAGAGAAAACGCGCGCCGGTCACTTTGCCGCCCCGTTCAAAATCGAGGATGCCAAGCTTTTCGCCGACTTCCCAATGCGCTTTGACTTCAAAGTCCGGCAGCGTGGTATCGCCCCAGCGACGGACTTCCTTATTGTCATGCTCATCCTTGCCGAGCGGCACTTTTGCGCACGGGATATTGGGGATCGTCAGCATGATTTCCTGCAGACGGCTGTCCAGCTCGCGCAGCTTCGCGTCAAGCGACGCGATCGTATCGCCGACCTGGCGCATCTCGAGCACCAGTGCTTCGGCATCTTCCTTGTTCTTCTTCAGACGGCTGATTTCCTGCGACGCCGCATTGCGCTTGCTCTTGAGGCTTTCCACCTCAAGCAGCAGGTCCCGGCGCTCTTTTTCAAGGCGCAAAAATTCATCCAGATTGATGCTGGCCCCCCGGTTGGCCAGCGCCTGGCGTACGACTTCCACATTGTCGCGGACAAAACGAATATCTAACATCTATAATTCCTCCCTCTGCGCCGCTTGCTAAGCTGCCGCGCCTCTATCCCGCTCTCGGCTTCACTCTGGTTCAGACCAACAGAAGAAAGACCCCCGCTATCCGTCAACGAGAGTCATGCTGTCCCGAAAAGAAAACGTTACTTTATTGTACACCAGTCGACTTATCCTTGTAAAGCAGGGCTCTCAGGCTGTTTGGTCATCTTCAGCGACGCCGGAAACCAGTCCCGCCGTCTGCACGAACGCCCGGAAACGATCCGCCAGTTCGGGATCGAACTGCAGGCCGCTGCAGCGCTCGATTTCTTCCAGCGCCTGCGCGGTGGAACGGGCCGCCGAGTAGCAGCGTACGCTGGTCATTGCGTCATAGGCATCGCAGATCGCCAGCATGCGGCTATGGAACGGGATCTGTGCGCCGCCGATGCCGTCCGGATAGCCTTTGCCGTCGTAACGTTCGTGATGATGGCGCACCATATGCGCCAAGTCTTCGAAACCGACCACTTCCTGCAGGATTTCCGCTCCCTTTGCCGAGTGGCGTTTGATCTCCTCATATTCCGGTTCGCTGAGGCGGCCCGGTTTATTCAGCACCTGTTCCGAAATACCGATCTTGCCGACATCGTGGATCAAGCCCGCGATATAAGCCATCGTGATCTCTTCGGTCGGCAGGGAAAGATATTCGGCGAAGCCTCCCATCAAGCCCGAGACATTGTCGCTGTGCAGGCGGGTGTATTGATCCCGCGCATGAATCGCCTTGGTAAACGCATTCAAGATGCTGACGTTCACTTCGCCGAGCTGGAATTCCATCCGCTTGAAGCGATTGATGCTGACATATGTACCCACCGCATATTCGGCGCGGCCTTTCTCATCCTTGAGCAAAAAGGTGTTGACGAGGAACCAGCTGCCCTGTCCGGCCGATGCCAGACGCAGATAGACCTCGCGGCCGAGGACGGGAATCTCTTTGTCCATCGATTCGACCAGCGGACCGACATATTCGCCGCAGCCTTTTACCTTGCGCCCTTCATAAAAGACCTTCAGCAACGAGCGCTGCAGGACTTCGCGCCGATTGATCCGCCACATATTGCACAGCGAATCGTTAATAAAGGCCACTTTGAAATCCTTGTCGATGACCAGCATTCCATGAAACATATTTGATTCAATAGCGCCGCTGATGCGCTGCAACAATTCTTCTGCCATGATTGCTCTTGCGTCTCCTCATCCTTAGTGTGTCTGCGGAGCATCGATATGTCTTTCCTTTATTCCCGCCATGCGCAAAAAGTCCTGCCCGAAGGCTTTTTAAATTAAACATTTTTTTGAAATTTTCTTACTGCCGCCTCAGCCGTTTTTCCGGCTTTGCTGATCGAGATACTGGATCGCGCTGAATACCGCGACCAGGCCTTCACCGGTCGCCTTGGCGATCTGCCAGGGCTTTCCGGTGCAGTCGCCCGCCGCGAACACGCCGGGAATATTCGTCGCCATGTCCCGTTTCACTAGGATCACATCGCCTGCGCCGAGTTCGAGCCCCGGCAGGATGTTCTCCACCGGATCGGAATGGCGCAGGATGAATACGCCGTCTACTTTCAGCGTCCCCTTGTCGGTGATCAGTTCGTCGACCGTCTGTTTGCCGACGACTTCGAGCGGCTTGCTGTGCAGCACTTCCACCTTGTCATTGACGCAGGGCGTTTCCTTGTACTGCGGCAAGTAATGCACGTTCAGGCAGATTTCGCTGAGATAATCGGCTTCGGATTCCCCTTCCGGCGTATACGAAATGACCGCCACATCGCGGCCCCGGTAGAGCATGCCGTCGCACGTGGCGCAATAGCTGACGCCGCGGCCGAGCAGTTCGCGCTCGCCGCCGAGCAGCACCGCACTGGTCACGCCGGTGGTCAGGATAATCGTCTTCGCCTCATACGTCGCGTCCGGCGTCAGCAAGGTGAACATCTCCTGTCCGGGAAAAATATTCATCACCTTTTCCTTAATCAGCGTCGGCTGGTGTTTCAGGCAATGGTCGGCGAACTGACGCATCATCTCCTGTCCGCTTACCGACGGCAAGCCCAGATAATTTTCCACCGTATGCGCCTTCTGCAATTTTTGGCTGAAGCTGCGGTGCTCAAAGAGCGCCACCTGTTTATTTCGGATGCGTCCGGTCAGCGCGGCCGATAGTCCGGCCGGTCCGCCGCCGATGACGGCTATATCAAAGACTGTTTTTTTCGTCATCATAATCCCTCCTTCCGGTCTCTATTATTTTCCTTGCCGATGCGTTAATTCCTGCTAACATCGGCAGGGAATCGCGCCCTTTTGTCAAAATAGACAGTATCTGAGACAAAGGAGTGGATGCAGGATGAAACTGACTGTGGAATGTCCCGAATGCAACGCCGATTTCAAGGTCGACATCGACGCGCTGGCTAAAAAAGTGGCGCCGCTCAAATGCGCCAGTTGCGGCATGACCGCCGCTCCCGACATCCAGACCGCCTACGAAAATGTCGGCAAAAGCCTCTCCGATCTTTGTTGCTGCTGCGACGAGGTCGCCGAACAATGGCTGCCGAAGCAAGTGGAAACGGTGAAACACACGAAGGGCAAGTAAGCGAAGACGAAGAAGACCCGGGCAGCGACGCTGCCCGGGTCTTCTTTATTGTTTTCCTTTATACTGCTTTTTGCTGCAGTCCTGTCTTGCCGCTTTGTTCCTTGCGGATCTGCTGCCAGACGCGAATGGAATCGGCAATGACGAAGACTACAAGAACGATCATGATCGCACTGGCGCCGGCCAGCAGATAATTTTTCTGCGGCAGGTAGTTCGTCGTGATGTTGAGGTAACCGGCCGCAACGGTGGTCACCGCAAGAAAACACATCGGCGTGATCGTCGTCCAGGTGTAACGGCCTTTGCCCATCCTGAACAGCACCGTCGTGCCGATTGCCAGCGCCATGCTGGCCAGCAGTTGATTCGCTACGCCGAACAGCGGCCAAATCGTCGAGATGGAACCGCCGTAGACCAGATAGCCCCAGGCAAAGGACATGCCGCCGCTCGTCAGGACGATGCCGGGAATCCAATGCGTATTTTTCAGCGGTTTGTATACCATGCCGCCCAGCTCTTGCAGCAGGTAGCGGCCGACGCGCGTTCCGGCGTCGATTGTCGTCAGGATAAACAGGGCTTCGAACATGATCGCGAAATGATACCAAAACGCCAGCATGCTCTCGAGACCGGGAATCTTGGAGAAGATATGCGCCATGCCGACCGCGAGCGATACCGCGCCGCCCGGGCGTCCGGCTACATTCTCGCCGACCATTTGCGAAAGCATCGGCAGATCCTGGATCTGCATATTCAGCTTGGCAAAGACCGCCGGTACGGTGTTGATCGCGAAATAATCGGCAGGTACCAGGCTGGTCGCTGCAATCAACGCCATCAACGCGACGAAGGATTCGACCAGCATGCCGCCAAAACCGACCGCGCGGATTTCCGCTTCGCTGGTCAGCATCTTTGGCGTCGTGCCGGTGGCGATCAGCGAATGGAAGCCGGAAATCGCGCCGCAGGCGATCGTGATGAACATGTACGGCCAAACCGGCCCCGGAATGATCGGGCCGCCGCCGTTGATAAAGGGCGTTAACGCAGGCATTTGGATTTCAGGCCGGACGATGACGATGCCCAGCGCCAGCGCCAGGATCGTACCGATCTTCATGTACGTGCTGAGATAGTCGCGCGGCGCGAGGAGCAGCCAGACCGGCAGCGCCGCCGCGACAAAGCCGTAAGCGGCAAGCAGAATTGAAAGCTGTCCGCGGCTGAAAGTAAAGTAAGGAGCAAGCCAGGAATTTTGCACCAATGGACCGACAAAGACGCCGATCAGAACCAGACTGACGCCGATGAACGACGCTTCGCCGATCTGGCCGGGACGCAGATAGCGCAGATACAATCCGACAAAGATCGCGATCGGAATCGTCACCGCAACGGTAAACGTACCCCACGGGCTGTCGTACAGCGCGTTGACCACCGCAATCGCAAGTCCCGCCATCGTGATGACGAGGATGAAGAGAACCGCAACGCTGGTCGCCAGGCCGGACGCCTTGCCGATTTCCTTCTTGGCAATCTCGGCAACCGACAGTCCGTCATGGCGGACCGAGGCGAAGAGGATGACCATGTCATGCACCGCACCGGCGAACACCGCGCCGATCAGAAGCCAGATCGTTCCCGGCAAATAGCCGAACTGTGCGGCCAGAACCGGTCCGACCAGCGGACCGGCGCCGGCGATCGCGGCAAAATGATGCCCGAACGTCACCCATTTGTTGGTCGGAACATAGTCGCGACCGTCGTTATGTCGTACCGCAGGCGTCGTGCGCGAAGCATCGAGCGTCAACACTTTGGCCGCCATAAAAGCCCCATAGTAACGGTAGGCCAGCGTCAGAACCAACGCTGCAATAATAACCAGATAAATCGCATTCATAATGGCAATAAACCCTCCTTGCTGTTTTTCAATTTGCGCTACTTTAGAATACCTGCAAATCGTTTTTCCCGATAGCAAAGAGGGCTGAACGGAACAAACTCCCCCCTGAACGGAAAGGGAGGAGTCTGAATGGAAATACTATTCTAACAAAGGCCAAGCGCTTCTTTCAATTCCTTGATCTGACTTTTGCTGACCGGGATCTCAAGTTCCGGACGGCCGCTAAGACGCAGCCAATACGTCCCCTTGAACCAGGGCACCACTTCGCTGACCTTGTCGAGGTTGACGAGAAAGCTTTTATGCACGCGCATCGCGGTCGTGGCGCGCAAGCGCTGTTCCAGTTCGCCCAGACTGCCGTTATAGGCGTATTCGCTGTTCGCCGTCAGTACGGTCACGCATTTTCCCTGCGCCTGCGCGCAGACCAGCTCGTCATACTGAATCAGGATGATCTTGCCGTCCTTTTCTACCGCCAGCTTGTTCAGCCGCACCCGGCTACGTTCCAGTTCGGCGTCAAGGCGCTGATTCGCCTCTTTCCACTCTTCCGGTCGGTAGTTTTGCAGACGCTTAACGGTCAAATGGACGCGCGCTTCTTCAAACGGCTTCAGCAGATAGTCGACGACGCCGAGTTCAAACGCCTGCAGCGCATAACTGTCATAGGCGGTGGCGAAGACAACGAGCGCCTTCGGCACCACGCCGCGCAGCACGCGCGCAGTTTCGAGGCCGTTCATGCCGCGCATCTCGATATCGAGGAACACCACGTCCGGCTTGACCTGGGCCGCCAGCGTTACGGCGGCCGCTCCGCCGTCGGCCTCGCCGACCACTGCGACTCCGTTTTCCTTGCCCAGCAGATACGCCAGTTCATCTCTGGCCGGCGCTTCGTCATCGACGATAATCGCTTTAAGCATGCTCATCCCCCTCTCCGCCGCCCTTTGGCAAGCATAGTGAAACCGTCGTTCCCGCCCCCGGGCGGCTTTCGATCGTCAGACCGAAGGCTGCGCCGAACATGCCGCGCAGCCGTTCATGCACGTTGACCAGCCCGATGCGCGCCGCATCCGGCGTCAACAGCGGGTGCCGGCGCGCCAGGTCGATTCCGACGCCGTCATCGCTCACCTGAACGCAGACCTGCTCGCCTTCGTCGCGCACGCGGATCCAGACCGTGCCGCCGTCTTCTTTCGGTTGCAGACCATGGCGGATCGCATTCTCGACCAACGGCTGCACGGTCAGCGCAGGCAGGCGGCAGGCCTTGGCCGACTCCGCCACGTCCTCGCGCACGCATAATTTATCGCCGTGCCGCGCCTTTTCGATCGCCAGATACGCGTTCACCTGCTCCATTTCTTCAGCCACGCTGATGAACTTTCCCGCCTGATGCAGGTTGTAACGGAAGATGGCGCCGAGCTTGAGCAGCAATTCGCGCGCCTGTTCCGGCTTTGTGCGCACCAGTGAGGTGATCGTATTGAGCGTATTGAAGAAGAAGTGCGGATTGATCTGCGCCTGCAGCGCGCGCAGCTCCGCTTTGGCGGTCAGTTTCGCCTGACGGTCAATTTCGGCCAGCTCCAGCTGCGTGGAAAAAAGATGCGCCAATCCGTCGGCAAAGAGCATGTCCACCTGGCTGATCGCCTCCGGCCGCGTATAGTAAAGCTTCAGCGTCCCAACGACACGCTCGCCCCGTTTGAGCGGCACGACCATCGCCGAGGCCAGGCGGCAGCCGTCGCAGGAGCAGCCGATCGACGCGGCATTTTGCGCGATGTGCGTCCGCCCGTCTTTTAGTACATGTCGCGTCGCCGCGGTCAGGCCGTTATAATTCGGCTGGCAGTGATGATGTTCTTCCGCGCCGATATAGGCCAATACCTTGACTTCATTCGTCACCGCGACCGCGTCATAGCCGCCTGCGGCAAAGATGATCTGTGCGGTGGCCAGACCGGAATCCTCATCGAGGCCGCGTCGCAAATAAGGCAGCGTCTTGGTCGCGATGTCGAGCGCCTTGCGCGATTGCTCCGCTCCGGCGCGGGCTTGAACATCCATCACGCTCTTGATGATCAGCATGAAGATGGCCAAACCGATCGAATTGGCGACGATCATCGGCAGCGCGATCTCTCCGACCAGACGCTGCGCCGCATCAAACGGCCTTGCCAAGAGCAGGATGATGCCCATCTGCATCATCTCGCCGACCATGCCCGCAAGTAAAGCCGCCCACCAGGGTACCGGAGCGCCGCCAAAGCGCCGCTGGACAAATCCGGCCAGCAAACCTTCGCACACGTTGGCAACCGCACAGGCCAGCGCCGTAAAGCCGCCGAGGAAGAAGCGATGCCCTCCCGCAATCAAGCCGGCGAGCAATCCCATCGACGTTCCCCCTGTCAATCCGGCGGCCATCACGCCGACAACCCGAGAATTGGCCAACGCATCGTTGACCGGAATTCCCGCATACGTGCCGAAGATGCCCAAGAAACCGAATACTGCGCTTAAGAGCAGTCGATCTCTGATTCGGCCCTGCCGATACACCAGCCGCCTGAAGACCGCCGTCTGCGAAAGCAAAAAAGCAATGGTAGCGGCGACGCTCATCCGTTCCACCATTTCCAGCAATAACTCTCCGTTGCTCATACCGTCCGCCTCCGCCCCGTTTCTTCATTGTTTCTATTATCCCTGCGTCGGCCTGTTTTTTCAAGCGGCAGGCGGAAAAAACAAACAACGCCAATCACTTTTCCGTCTTTTTTCCTTAGCATGTCTCCGTCTTTTTCGTATAAATTCGTAAGAAAAACATAGAGAAGCTACACGTCAGCCTGTAATTTTTATCTGTTAGACTAAAGCTGTAGCCGGGAACACGCGGCTATAGACGCCAAAAAAACACAATAAGGAGTGATTCGTATGAAAAAAATTATTTGCACCTTGCTGGGTATTTCTCTTTTAGGCTTCGCCAGCCTATGCAGCGCCGCCCCGACGGCTCCCACAGCAACCGCGCCGGATGCGGCGCAAAAAACAGCCGCGAGTTCTGATTCGGCTCCGGCAATCGCTAAAAAAGGCAAAATTGCCGTAATCTATGTCAACAATGCCAAACTGTCTTACGATAATGAGGTCGACAGCCTGTTTACAGCGAATCTGACTGAAAAACTGGGTGCAAACTACACCCTTCTTTCCGGTCAGCCTTATCTCGATAAGATGCAGCAGGCAGGCATCAACAACGTCGCCGATGCCAATACCAACGACATTACGACGTTGTTCAAATCCGACGCCGCTGATTACTTAGTCTATGCGGAGGTCAAAACGCTGGCGCTGCAAACCCAGCCGAACTCTCCCGCAACGCTAAGCGTTCCTTTGAAGATCATCGACCTGAAGAACAAAAAAGAACTGTACAATAAGACGCTTACCGAAACGGTAGCCAACACGGCCCCCGACAAGACAAGCGATGCCAAGTCTCTTACGTTGGCCAGCTTGAACGATCTGCTCAGCAAGGTCGACGACGGCCTGAAAAGCGCGTTCAACTAAATCGCAAGACAGCGAAAATCAGGACCACCCGTCTAACGGGTGGTTTGCTTTAGCCCTATAAGGGCATAATACTGGCTGAGTCTCAAGACTCGCTGAATGGTCTGCCAACCGCATAACCTTTTCAGTCTACCCCTAAAGGGGTCTTATTTCGACTTTTTTGCTGGCTCACCCGTGAACGGGTCAACTAGCTCTTTCAAGGTAAGTTGCTCGGCAATTACATCGTCTTTTAACTGATTTTTTATATACTCTTCAATTGCTTTTTTATTTCGTCCCACCGTATCTACATAGTATCCTTTACACCAAAATTGTCGATTGCCATATCGATATTTCAAATTTGCATGCCTATCGAATATCATTAGTGAACTCTTTCCTTTTAGATATCCCACAAAACTTGACACGCTTATTTTCGGGGGTATGCTCACCAGCATATGAACATGATCTGGGCAAGCGCTTGCTTCTATAATTTCAACGCCTTTATGATCGCAAAGCTTTCTCAATATAACTCCGATATCACTTTTTATTTTCCCATATATGATTTGTCTTCTGTACTTCGGTGCAAAAACTATATGATATTTGCATTTCCATTTTGTGTGTGCTAAACTGCTGTTATCCATTTTGGATACTCCTCCTTTGTTAGTTTATGCGGTCGGCAAACCTGCATTTATTCTAGCAAAGGAGGCTTTTCTTTTCTACTTATAGCTATAAGCTTTCCGGAACCACACGCCTAGCGCGTGGTTTTCTTTATACAAAAAGAAAAAGCGGACGACAGGCAAAACGCCTGTCGTCCGCTTTTTGCCGCGTCGACGCCTCCTGCTCTTTGACGAACGGCTAACGCGACTACTTGACAGAAGAAGCAAAAAGGCTTATTTCTATTAAGAAGTACGTTAGGCAATCACGCGACACAGGAGGTCTTTTTATGTTTATGCCCAGCACGCCCCCGCCATCCATGCCGTTTTCACTCATGGACTCGTTCAGCAGCTGGACGTCGTCCGCCGCCTTGCCGGATCTGGGCGAAGTCTCGCCCATTTTGAAAGAGACCTGGGACTTGCAGACGTTTGAAAATCTGCAGGAAGGCAAGGCGGCCGTTCCCGATGACGCAATCAATCAGTTTCTGGCCGATTCGCTCAAGGATCAGACGGAGGTAAGCGAATTGACCGTCGCCTCGCGCGCCGACCAGACCCTGGCGATTCATGCCAATACCAAAGCCATCGGGCGCATCGATCTGATCTGCAAAGTAGATCTTTTCGAACACAATCGCGAGCATTCGCTGATCCGTCTGAAGGTAACCGACAAGAAGTTGCCGGATCATCCGATCCTCTCTTGGATGTTCGCCCGCGTCAGTCTGGCAATGGCGACCAAACTGACCGGCCCGATCAAGCCCGGACATGGCGTCGTCGTTTCGATCAACGGCAACCTAGTTTCCATCGACGTCCGTCAGGCCTTGCTGGACTCCAACCTCGGACAGGTCAACCTGTTCGGCTGGCAGCCGATCCATGCGCTGAGCATCCGCAGCGCTACGCCGGAGGCTGGTCACCTGCTCCTGGCGACCGATCTTGCCGTGCCGGAAAACATCCGCAAACTGGTCTCGGCCTTCTTGCGCTAAACGAAAAGTCCCATGCGGCCGCTTGGGACTTCTCGTTATAACCACGCTGTCAGCGCCTTGTCAGCTTCCCGTCATAGCTTGCAGCGCAAAAGAGGAGTATGCTAGTTACAGGTCGATTCATAAGGAGGTTTCACCATGCGTTTTTTCTTGTTTGCCATCGCTCTGCTCTGCCTGTTTCTCAGCACGACCGGACAAATTCACGTTTGATTGAAAAGGAGGCATTCGCATGGATAGCTATTTCTCGGACTGGTTCATCAGCGCTTGGATCCTCTTCCCCGTCTCACTGGACCCGGAAGCCATCGCCGCCACAGTTTCGCACGCTCCAGCCCCACTCAAACACAACATATAGTGTCTCGCGAATAAAAAATAAACAATATATTGTTTTTCCGGCAGGAATCCCTCTCTGCAGCGCGAATACTAAGACAGAGAAGAGAAATCCACTTGGGAGGCATTGACAATGACATTGGTAAATGACGTTCTGATATCCTATCCCGACGCGATCAGCCCGAAAGAAGCAGCCGCTTATCTGGCCGAAGAAAAGGAACAGTGGCGCGCGAAGGGCAAGGAACTCGGTAAGATGATTCTGACGCTCGACGGCAACGAGGTCGTCATTCAAAGTTCGGAGAAATCTCCGATCAAGCGCATTCGCCGGATCACCGGTTATCTGAGCGAATCCAGCAACTTCAACGCCGCAAAACAAGCCGAGCTAGATGCAAGGGTGATCCACTCCTAGCATCGCCCTTGTATAGACGATAGATGCCCTGGAAAGAAACGGCCGACGCCCCCCTGCGTCAGCCGTTTCTTTCTTCTTTAAAAAAATATTTTCCGGCAGGTTATCCGGCAGCTCTGTCGAAGACCCATCTTTATATCTATTTTCACAGCATAAAGGAGTCCGTTTTATGAGTACACTTCGTTCCAATCTTTTTTTAACGCTCGCCGCAGTGATCTGGGGCCTGGCCTTTGTCGCACAGCGCGTCGGCATGGATTACGTCGGCCCGTTCACCTTTAACGGCGTACGTTTCGCGCTCGGCGCACTATCTTTGCTGCCGCTGCTCTTTTACTTCAAAAACGATCCGCAGCCTGAAGCAGCGCCGCTTGGCCGCCGTACAGTCCTTGGGGCCGGTCTTGTCGCCGGACTGCTTTTGTTTTCCGGCGCTTCGCTGCAACAAGTCGGACTGATCTATACGACCGCCGGAAAAGCCGCGTTCATCACCTGCCTTTACATCATCCTCGTACCGATCGCCGGCCTTTGGCTGAAGCAGCGCGTCGACGCCGCGACGTGGCTCGGCGCTTTGCTTGCACTGAGCGGCTTGTACCTCTTATGCGTCAAAGAAGGCTTTTCGATCGCGTTCGGCGATCTACTCCAGCTGATCGGCGCTGTTTTTTGGACCGGGCACATCTTATGGATCGATCACTTCTCAAAAAAAGTGAACGTATTCAAACTTTGCTTTGTCCAATTCATTACCTGTTCCGTACTCAGCCTGGCTACCGCCGCATTATGCGAAACGATCACCCTATCCAGCCTGCAGCAGGCGCTGATTCCGATTCTGTACGGCGGCTTCTTCTCGGTCGGCATCGCCTACACGCTGCAAGTCGTCGGCCAACGCCACGCCTCACCGGCTCACGCCGCGCTGATCCTCAGCCTGGAAACGGTCTTTGCCGCCCTCGGCGGCTACTTCCTGCTCGACGAGAAACTTGGTCGCTACGAACTCCTAGGCTGCGCCCTGATGCTCGCCGGCATGCTGCTTTCACAGCTAAAAACAATCCTAGCCAGCCGAAAACCAGATTCTGACCTTTTAGGACAGGAAGTGTAAGACAAACAAACGAGGGCAACGGATTATTTTCCGTCGACCTCGTTTTTCTTTGTTCCATGTGAGTAGCGATTGCAATGACTTTCCCTTCTTCAACTCTTCGTGTAAAAACGTTCCGCTTACTTTCGTTTTGTCGACAACCTAAAACGGCCGCCCGACGGGCGACCGTTTTTCTTTAGCCGTTGCGTTTTTGAAAATCAAGCATGAAATCACGCAGAGCCTGACAACCTTCGTTCGGCATCGCGTTATAGACCGAGGCCCGCAGGCCGCCGACCGAACGATGGCCTTTCAGACCGTCGAGGCCGACTTTTGTCGCTTCGGCAACGAAGGCTTTTTCCAGCTCTTCGCTCGGCAAGCGGAACGTGATGTTCATCAGCGAACGGCTGCCGACTTCGGCATGACCGCGGTAGAAACCGCCGCTTTCGTCAATCGTATCATAAATCAGCGCCGCTTTGGCTTCGTTCTTCGCCTGCATTGCGGTGAGCCCTCCCTGCGCTTTGATCCAGCGCAGCACCAAATTGACCATGTAGACCGAAAAGACCGGCGGCGTGTTATAGAGCGAATCGCTGTCCGCATGCGTGTCGTAACGCAGCATCGTCGGAATCGTCTTCGGGTTATTGCCGAGCAAGTCCTTACGAATAATCACGACGGTCACGCCGGCCGGGCCCAGGTTCTTCTGCGCACCGGCATAGATGATCGCGAACTTCTTTGCATCAAACGGTTTGCAAAGCATGTCGGAAGACATGTCCGCCACCAGCAGCGCATCACCCACTTCAGGAAATTCATGCCACTGCGTGCCGAAGATGGTGTTGTTCGATGTCATATGCACATAGGCGGGCTTATCGCTCAGGACGATTTCCGCCTGCTGCGGTACGCGCGTATAATTGCCCTCTGCGGTCGTCGCCGCCACATGGGTCTTGCCGATCAGCTTGGCTTCCTTCAAGGCTTTTTCCGACCAGACGCCGCTTAGGATGTAGTCGGCGGTCGCGCCTTGCGGCAGATAGTTCAGCGGCAGCATCGAGAACTGCGTGCTGGCGCCGCCCTGGAGAAAGAGGACGCGATAATCGTCGCCCAACCCCAGCAGTTCCTTCATGTTTTCTTCCGCTTCCTTGTTGATCGCTTCATACGGCTTGGAACGGTGGCTCATCTCCAGGATCGACATGCCCTGCCCGGCAAAATCAAGCAGCTCTTTTTGCGTTTCTTCCAAGACAGCAAGCGGCAACGTCGCCGGACCGGCACTGAAATTATAAATACGTTTCACGAAAATTCCTCCTAATTTTACCGCAGCTCTTTATTTGTCGGTAAAGCGGCAGGGGGTCATATGCACCACCATGGCATCGCGCAACTTAGGCTCGAACCAGGTGGACTTGGGCGGCATGATCAATCCGGCATCGGAAATCTCCATCAGCGCCTTGATCGAGGTCGGATAGAGCGAGAAGGCCACTTGGTATTCGCCCTGATCGACCAGCCGTTCCAATTCTTTAATGCCCCGAATGCCGCCGACAAAACCGATCCGTTTATCGGTGCGCGGGTTTTCAATTCCTAAGATAGGTTTCAGTAAGTTTTCCTGCAGGATGCTGACGTCGAGGCGTTGCAGCGGATTGGCCTCGTCATAGCTGTCGGCCTTGGCCACTAGTTTGTACCAGGCCTTGTCCATGTACATGCCGAAATAATGCGGGTATTCGGCCCGGCAATCCTTGCGCGAGCAGGGATGGATCTCGAACTGTTCCTGGACTTGCTCAAGGAACGCGGTCTGCGACAGGCCGTTGAGATCTTTGACGACGCGATTATAGTCGAGAATTTTCATCATGTTGTGCGGGAAGAGCACCGCAAGGAAGCGGTTGTATGGTTCTTCGCCGCTGTGCTGCGGATTCTCGCTGCGACATTTGTCATATACGCGGGCGGCCGCCGCCGCACGGTGATGACCGTCTGCAATATAGAGCGTCTCGATCCGGCCGAACGCTTCTTCGATCGCCCGAATCCGCTCCGGCTCGGAAACGACATAGAGCGTATGCACGATGCCGTCCTCGGTCGTGAACTCGTGCGCCGGCGTCTGCGCCATCGACTGCGCGATCAGCGCATTGACCGTTTCGCTCGCGCGATAGGTCAGAAAGATCGCGCCGGTCTGCGCTTCGGTCGCGAGGATATGATTGACGCGATCCTGTTCTTTGTCCGGCCGGGTCAGTTCGTGCTTCTTGATGATATTGTTCTTGTATTCTTCGACCGAAGCGGCGACGACCAGGCCGACCTGCTTGTGATTGTCCATTTGCTGTTTATATACATAAAAGCAAGGCTGCGCATCCGGCACGAGTAGGCCCGAAGCAATGAACTCCTTCATATTGCTTGCGGCCTTTGCATAGACTTCCGGCGCATGCGGGTCGATGCCCGCATCCAGTTCCGCTTCCGCCCGCGTCACGCGCAAAAAGCTGTCCTTATTCGCAGCGATCATCTGCCGCGCCTCTTTCGTATCCATCACATCATACGGCAGCGCCACTACCCTCTCTGCCGAATCCTTCGCAGGCCGCAGCCCGCAAAACGGTTTTATACTTGCCATATCGTTTCCCTCCTACGGAATATTTTTGTTTTTATCGTTTGCAACTCTCAGCATGCGACAGGCGCCCCGCAGCGCAGGACAGCCCTATCGAATGCCCTGCCTCTATTTTATCGCCTATCCCGTCCTTTGCCTATAGTGAAATATTGTTTCCGTCCAGAATACAGACGTACGGCAGAGAAGTCGCAGACAAAACCGCAAGAGCCTCTTTACGTTTTCCCTACAGGCCGGAGAAATTGATCAGCTTCGAATCGAGGATGCCATCCACTGCTTTGATCTTCAAGAGTACCGATGCCGGCACGTCGGAATCGACGCCCATCACCATGATGCTGGTGCCTTCGACATCGGTCTTGCCGACCTGCATGCTGTTGATGTTGATGCCGTCCGCGCCGAGGATCGTGCCGACTTTGCCGATGATGCCCGGCCGATTGTAATGCGGCCCGATCAGGAGCCAGCCTTTCGGATCGACATCGACGCGGTAGCCGTCTATCGTCACGATGCGCCCTTCCGCTTTGCCGAACAGCGTGCCGGACACCGTATGCACATGCTTGTCGGTATGTACTTTTACCGTAATCAGGTCGGCAAAATTGGCTTTTTCTTTGCTGCGCACCTCTCTGACTTTAATGCCGCGCGACTTCGCAATAAACGGCGCATTCACATAATTGACATGTTCGGTCAGGATGCTGCCGAGCAGACCTTTGATCACTGCCGTGGTCAGCATCTTCGTATCGACCTCGCCGATGTCGCCGTGGTACTCGACATCCACCGCATTGATGCGTCCGTCGGCCAGATGGATTGCCAGGCAGCCCATCTTTTCCGCGAGATTGAAGTAAGGCTTGATGACCTCGAGTACATGCGACTGCAGCGGAGCCATGTTGACCGCGGTCGAAATCGGCTCGCCTTTCAGCACCGCGATGATGCCGTGCGCCACGTCGACCGCAACGCCGACCTGCGCTTCCGCGGTCGAAGCGCCAAGATGCGGCGTCAGGATGATGTTCGGCGCTTTCAACAGCGGATTATCGGCATCGATCGGCTCTTTCGTAAAGACATCAACCGCCGCTCCGGCGACAACGCCGTCAGTCAGTGCCTGCGCCAAATCCGCCTCGTTGATGATTCCGCCGCGCGCGCAGTTGATCAAACGCACGCTGGGTTTCATTTTGGCAAAGGAGTCTTTGTTCAGCAAATTTTTTGTTTCCGCAGTCAGCGGCATGTGCAGCGTAATGAAGTCAGCGCGCGGGAAGATGTCTGCCAGCTCAACCAGCTCAATGCCCATGTTTTCCGCTTGTTCTGCGCTGATGAACGGATCGTAGGCAATTACCTTCATTTCCATCGCCAGCGAACGTTTCGCGACGCCGCCGCCGATACGGCCAAGGCCGATGATGCCGAGCGTCTTGCCGCGCAGTTCGACGCCCATCAGTTTGCTGCGCAGCCACTTGCCTTCGCGCATCCCCGCATGGCCTTGCGGAATGTTGCGCGCCATGCTGAGCATCATCGCCATCGTGTGTTCGGTCGCAGCTACGGTATTTCCTTCCGGCGCGTTCAAGACCACAATGCCCTTTTGCGTCGCGGCTTCGACGTCGATGTTGTCGACGCCGACCCCGGCCCGGCCGATGACCTTCAGTCGCTCGGCGACCGCAATCACCGCTTTCGTAACCTTGGTCTCACTGCGCACGACCAGCGCGTCATACTCCGGAATAATGCGGATCAATTCTTCCGCCGGCAAATTCGTCTTCACATCCACTTCAAACTGTTCGCGTAAGATCGCCACCCCTTGCTCCGATACCGGATCGCTGACTAAAATTTTCATCCTGCATTCCTCCATCTATCTGCGTAACGCTTTATTTTTATTTCCACCCCGTAGTTTGCAGCCTGATTGCGTGTGGAAACACCCCGCCTGAAAATTCGGCCGCGTAGAATAAAAAAGCTCTCGTCCCTGCACTAAACAGGGACGAGAGCATACTCCCGCGTTGCCACCCAAATTGCCGGAGAACCGGCCAACTCGTTCCGCTGTATGGGGCGGTCCCCTTTGACTCGTCGCCAATTGCTCCCGGGCGGAATCATACGTCTGAAGCACCGGCTTACACCAACCGCCGGCTCTCTTTGCCTTCACCACTTACGACATCCCGTTCTTTGCAAAATTTCATTTTTCAATTGAGACTGATTATACCGCCTCTCCCGAAGCAAGTCAAGTGTGTTTTTCACGAAAACATTTCTTTTTTTATTTTACACTTTTCGCGCAGCGAGCATGCATCTCGCCCTTTTTCGCCTTTTGCGCACGCTCAGCCTTTTGCGCCGCCAGCAATTTATCGCACGCCGCACACAGGAAATTTCTCTTGCCGTCCAGAATAGGAGGAGTATTGCGTCCATGCCGGTTACGGACGACACTGGTTATGCAGCAGGAGGATCTCATGCAACAAGAACTTTCTTATAATGAATATGCCAAAGAAGCGGTCGACATTCTCAGTAAAGGCGCTTTTTTGAGCACCGCGGCCAACGGCGCGCAAAACACGATGACGATTGCCTGGGGCAGCATCGGCTATATCTGGCAGCGTCCGGTCTTCATGGTCATGGTCCGTCCCTCGCGCCACAGCTACCGGCTGCTTGAAGAAAGCGGCGAATTCACGGTAAGCCTGCCGCTGAAAGATATGAAAGCGGCGCTGGCCGTCTGCGGTTCAAAATCGGGTCGCGATCTCGACAAGTTTGCCGCGGCCGGTCTGAACGCCGTGCCGAGCCGGAAAGTCGCCGCGCCGATCATCGAAGGCTGCGGTCTGCATTACGAATGCCGCGTCGTCTTTAAGCAAACGATGGATCCAGCCCATTTGGACGATGCCATCGCCGCGCAAAAGTATGCCGGCGGCGATTTTCACACGCTATATTTCGGCGAAATCCTGGCCTGTTACAAAGACGCCTGACGCCGCACTCTTTCTTCGTACTACGCGCTGCACCCGTAACAGCCTCCACACTAGATGCATAGGGGAGGTCTATGTCCATGAAAGCAACCGTTGTCATCGACAATCATGTCCCGGTGAATGCCAAACGGCCGTTCCGCGCCGAACACGGGCAAGCGCTGCTCCTCGAAAGCAACGGGCGGCTTATCCTGTTCGATGCGGGCCAGTCCGAGCTTGTCATCCACAACCTCAGCCTCTTGGGCGTCCGGCCCGCCGATCTCGACGCGATCGTCATCAGCCACGGTCATTATGACCATACCGGCGGTTTATCGGCGATCCTGACGCATGCACGCAAGCGCCTGCCGGTCTACATCCATCCGCAGGCGTTCGCGCCTCGCTTTTCCGAATCGGAAACACGCCGTTTCATCGGCATACCGTTCAGTCAGGAACTTCTCGTCCAGCTCGGCGCAGACTTTCAGCTTATCACGGAGCCGCTCGCGCTAGACGATGACCTTTGGCTGAGCGGTCCGATTCCGCGTGAGAGCGGCTTCGAGCAGACGCCGCCGTCCTTTATCCGCATCGCCGAGCAGGGCTGCGCCTGTCACGACTGCGTCATTGACGACATGTCCTTATATGCCAAAACCGCTGCCGGTCTCGTCGTCATCGCAGGCTGTGCGCATGCCGGTCTGATCAACACCATCCGGCACGGTCTCGTCGTCACCGACAGTCTGCGCCTCTGCGGCATCATCGGCGGCACGCATCTCGGGCCTGCACCGCTCGCGCAGCAGGAGGAAACGCTCCGTCAGCTGGCGGATTTCGCACCGGCTTTCATCGCAGCCAACCACTGTACCGGTTTTGCGATGCTAAGCCGCCTCGCCAACCAGTTCGGCGAGCAATTCACGCCCGCCTTCGTTGGCGTACAACTGGAGTTTTAGGCAAAAATTTAAAGAGCGGTCGCGAGTTAAAGCGACCGCTCTTTTTTACGTTTACATATTGCACTCGACGCAGTAGCGGCCCCGCACTTCCTGGATCGCCTGGAGCGCGCCATTAAAATAATCGTCTTCCGTCTTGCCGTCTTCGCCTGGCATCAAACCGCACATGACCTGGCACGCATCGAGCAGCGTCCCTTTATATTCCTCGAAGACTTCATGCTGGTATTTACCGCTAAATACGTTGCTGTCGACCAATTCGACGAGCGTCACCACGGCCGCATACGACTGCAGCCTTTCCATTTCCGACTGATCCTTCAGCAAGCGTACGACGAGTTCCAATTTTTCTAAGCATAGTTTGACTTTCATTTTTGATCGCCTCCTATCTTTGGTATTTACTCGTATTCCGCATAGGCGCAAGAAACTCCTCTTTTCCGTCGGAAGATTCAGTCTTTATTGAAAAAACAAGAAGCCGCGCCGCTTAAAAAGCGATCACGGCCTTTTTTATCATTCGCCCAACTTCTCTTCGCTCACTTCTTCTCCGGCTAAGCGCTTTAAGCGATCCCGCTCTTCCCTCGCCTCATGCCAGGCATCGCGAGCCATATCCATCAAACGTTTCTCAAACTTCGCCTGCGGATTGGAGACGACCTTGTTGAAATAAAGCAGCGACTGTTCCGCCTTGCCCGTACGACGCAATAATTCGCCGACCAGGTACAGCAGATTAAGTTCCGACATGCCGCCGATCGGAAAGCGTTCTTTCGCCATCGCGGCGTCAAACAGCTCCGCCGCCTTAGCAAGCGCCAGTTGCTCTTCTTCTGCCTGTTCGCCTTCACGATAGAGCCAGCCCAAACGCAGATATAAGCCGGCCAGTTTGCTGTTTTGTTGTTTTGTCAGCCCGGCAAAGAAGATTGCCAGTTTATAGGTCGCGATGGCCTGCTCGCGTGTGCGAATTCCGCTAAAATCTACGCTGACCTCCCGACCGGCCAAGAATTTCTTAACCAGTTCCACCGCCGTAGATGTGATTTCGCCAAACTCCGCTTCCTGCGCCGCATAGCCGCAGTTCGGACAGACCCAGACGCTGTAATAATAGGGATTCACATCCCGGTAGTGCATGCAAAAGTCGCTGTCCTGTTTTTCCGTTATCAGACGAGACCGCACCTTCGTCACATGAATGTTTGCTTCACACACTTTACAGGTCCGTTCCGCTTCGTATAATGCATCCGCCATATTTTTTACACCCCCGCCTTATAACTTTACCACAAACGCCAGCCACTGCCTACAGGCAGTCTGTTTTTATCGCATTAAATCCAGTTGCAGCGTGTCGCGCTGCTGCAGCCACATCTGGCGAAAGAGGCTGTTTCTGCCCAGCAATTCCTGCATGCTGCCTCGTTCGGCCACCCGTCCGCGCTCGAGCAGGATGATTTCATCCGCCTCTTTCAAGCCGACCGTCAAACGATGCGTGATCAGCAGCACGCCGCAAGTTCGCTGCGCCTCATCGAGCGCCGCCAGAACTTTTTCCTCCAGCAACGCGTCAAGACCAACCGTCGCCTCATCCCAAATGAGAAACGGCGCTTTTTTCAGAAAGCTGCGCGCAAGCGCGACGCGCTGCCTTTCGCCGCCGGACAGGCTCTTTCCTTGCGCGCCGACAAGCGTCTTCATCCCCTGCGGCAGCGCGGCGGCCACTTCGCTCAGCTGCGCGGCCGCTGCCGCAGCGTCAACCGCCGCCGCGTCGGCCTTAGGTTCCGCCAAACGGATGTTGTCTTCCAGGCTGGCCTGAAACAGATGGCCCGCCTGCGGCACTAAGCTGACCGACTCGAGCGGAAGCATCGCGACGCTTCGCCCGTCCAAAAAAATCGTGCCCGCTTCTTTCGGCAGAAAGCCGAGCAGCACATTGAGCAGCGTCGTCTTGCCTGAGCCGCTGGCCCCGACGATCGCGACCCGCCGCCCCGGCTCGAGGAAAAAAGAGATCTCCTCGATGCCCGCTTCGTCCGGGCCATGCCGATAGCTTAGCGCGTTTACGCTTACTTTTTCCGCCCGCGTTCCTTGCGGCGCTGCGTCAGCCGTCTTCGCCTGCGAAACGTGCAGGAGACCGCGCAAGCGCCGCCACGCAGTCAGACTTTCCGCCAAATAGTATACCGCGGCCGGCAAAAGCAGGACCGCTTCGAACGCGCTTTGCACGCCAAGCACCAGCGGCGCCAGGTGTACGCCCGCCAGCCTCCCCTGCTCGACCAGCAGTATGCCCAAGACCAACAATAAAAAGAACGTCAGCTGCAGCAGCAGATTGCCGCAGCTTTCGCCGCGGACAAGAATCTTTGCCGCATGACTTTGCGCTTCGATCAGTCTCCGGCTGGCATGCTCGAGCAAGTTCTGGCGTTCCTGACAGCGGTTCGCCGCCCAAAGGCTTTCCATGCCGAGCACCGTTTCCAGAACCTGCTCACGCAGGCGAAGCCGTTCCAAGCTCAAATCGGCCGCGACTTTCTTTTGCCGCTGTTTCGTCAGCCAGGGCAACAAAAGACCGGCGCTCAGAAAGGCGGCCGCGATCAACGCCGGCAACTGCCAGGCAATCGGCCAGAGAAAATAACAAACCGGGCCGAGTACCGCGAGCGAAATGCCAAGCGGCAAGAGCGAGCGCAGATAAAATTCTTTGAGGATTTCAACATCTTCGACCACCGTCGTAAGCCAGTCCGCACGGTCACGCGCCAGAAAGCGCGACCACGGCAACGCTTCCAGTCCCTGATAACAGCGGACCCGGACCGATTCCAGCAAGCGAAACGTCGCATCATGCGAGATATAGCGTTCCGCATAACGGCAGGCGGCTCGCGCCAGACCGAAAAAACGCACGCCGACAATGACCGAAGACAATTCGGCCGCCGACGGATGCAAAGCCGCCGCCGAAATCAGATACGCGGACAGCACCATCAGACCGGTCCCGGACACAACCGTCCCCCAGCCAAAGAAAAGTGCGCTCAGCATCACCGGCCAGGCGCTTCCCAGCAAACGAATCAATTCCCAATATCCCATGCTGCCCCCCGAAACGCCCGCACCAATGCGGCATATTTTCCCTGCGCGGCAAGAAGCTGTGCATGACTGCCCTCTTCCACCACGCAGCCCTTTTCCATGACCAGGATGCGATCGGCCCGTGCGACCGTATTCATCCGGTGTGCCAGGATCAGCACGGAACGACCGTGCAGCAAACGCTGCAGCGTTTCTTCGATCCGCTGTTCCTGGTGCGAATCAAGACCGGCGGTCGCTTCATCCAAAATGATCAACCCGGCATCCTGCAAGAAGGCACGGGCGAGCGCGACTCGGCGCGCTTCGCCGCCGCTAAGGCTTCGCCCCGCTTCGCCGATCAGCGTGTCGTATCCTTCCGGCAGCGCCTCTGCCAGCTGCGCCAGACCGGCCGCACGCGCGGCCTCTTCCACTTCGGCGCGACTGGCGGTCGGTCTCGCCAATGCGATGTTTTCGGCCAGCGACGCCCGCAACAAGAACGGACTTTGCGGCACATAGGCCACATTCGCCAGCCAGTGCTGGCGACGAATCGCCGCCAGCGGCAAACCGTTCACCAGAATCTCGCCGCTTTCAGGCCGGTCGAAAGCCAAAAGCAAACCGGCCAGCGTACTTTTCCCCGCACCGCTGTCGCCGACGAGCGCAAGGCTCTCGCCGGCTCGCAGCTTGAAAGAAAGCCCCTGCAGCGCCGCGCCGCGTTGCGCCTCATACTGATAACGCAGCTGCCGGACTTCGAGTGCAATGCGCTGCAGCTCGGGTTCCAACGCGCCGTCCTCTTGCCGGTTTTTTGTCTGCTGCAGACAGCCGAAGATCTCGAACGCCGCCGCCTTGCCGGACAAACCGGCGTGAAACTGCGCGCCGAGTTGGCGCAGCGGCAAATAGAATTCCGGTGCCAGCAGCAAGACGAACAGGGCCTGATAAAAATCAAGCCAGCCGAACAAAAGACGGAGCCCGACTGTCACAGCGACGATCGCGGTACTGATTGTCGCGGCCAGTTCCAGAACAAGCGCGGACAAGAAAGCCACGCGCAGCACTTCCAGATTGCTCTGGCGAAACCGTGCGCTCAGACGGGCGATCACTGCCGCCTGTTCCTTGCTGCGCCCGAAGATCTTTAAGATAAAAAGGCCCTGCAAGACATCAAAGAAATGTCCGCCGAGCCGGGTCAGCGTCTGCCACTGCTTGCGGCTAAGCGCTTCGGCCCGCCGCCCGATCAGCAGCATAAAGACCGGAATCAGCGGCGCCGTGATCAAAAGCAGGACCGTACTCGTCGTATCGAGCGGCCCTACGCGCAGCAGCACGCAAAGCGGCACTAATACCGCCGTCGCCAGTTGCGGCAGAAAGCGGGAAAAGTACGCTTCCAGATTATCGATCCCTTCCTGCAGCAGCGTGACCCAGTCGCCTGCCGCACGCGCATTCGCGGCCCAAGGCCCGAGCGTCAGCAAGCGTTGCAACAGGCGCTGCCGCAGCCGCTCCTTGACGCCGGCCGCCAGATCGTGCCCCATTTGCTGCACGCACCAGCCATGTCCGCTGCGCAGCAGCATGATGAAAAGCAGCCAGGCCAGCCTCGTCTTATTTTCCGTCAGGTAATGCTCTTGCAAAAATACCTGTTCAATGATTTGCGCAATCAAATCTGCCTGCAAAACGGCCAGCACGCCGCCGAAAAAGCTCAAGGCGGCTAAGAAAAAAAAACGCCTTCGATCCTGCTTCGCCTCGCGCAGCAAGTTTGGTTCTATCATGCCAATCCTCCACTCGCTTCTTTCCGTCTTTTATATTCAACAAAATAGCGGCAACCCCTTTCGGAGTCTGCCGCCGTTTTTATCAAGCCGTATTGTCGCGTACCACTTCCGCCGCTTTTTCCAGCCGCGCTTCCCGCAGTTTATACCAAAGAAACGGGCCGAGCAAAAAAGGGATGCCCAGGTACAATGAATTCTGCAGATCCTCGGTGAACGCCATCACGACGAGGCAAGCAACCTGCGCCCAGATGCCGAAATACGTCAGGTAAGGAAACCAAGGCGTACGAAATTTAAGTTGCCGCGCATCGCCGCCCGCTTCTTCCAGGCGACGACGGAATTTAAGCTGGCACCAGCAGATGGAGATCCAGGCGATCGCGCCGGAAAAGCCGGAAAGCGCCAGCAGATACGTATAGAGCGTCGAACTGGTATCGATCGTATAAGCCACAACGCCGACCCAGCAAGCCAGGACGGAAGCGGCGGTCGCGTTCTGCGGCACGCCCTTCGCATTGACTCGGCCGAGAAACTCCGGCGCCATCCCTTCTTTCGAGAGCGCGTAAAGCGCACGACTGCAGCCGTAAAGACCCGAATTGGAACAGGAAATCGCCGCAGTCAAAACCACGAACGAGAAGAGCGCTCCGGCCCACTCCAGACCGTAGGAATCGAGCGCCGCCGCAAAGACGCTTTGTTCAAGGCTGGCCTGACTCCAGGGATAGATGCTGACCAAGAGCAGCATCGGCGCCAAGTAGAGCGCCACGATACGCCAGCTGATGCTGCGAATCGCCATCGGAATGCTCTTTTCCGGATTCTTGCTCTCGCCCGCCGCCAGCCCAATGATTTCAGAGCCTTGAAAATTGACGAGGATCAGCACCATCGTCAGTAAGATCGCCCAGGAACCGTTCGGCGTAAAGCCGCCGTCGCCAAGCAGAATCGAACTGCCGAGAAACGTGTGCTGGCCAAGTACGCCGAAGAAGATCAAACCGCCCAATACGACGAACATGATCAGCGCCGCCACTTTGATCAGCGCCAGCCAAAATTCCATTTCGCCAAAGGTTTCCACGCAGGAGAGGTTGATGACCGTGATCATCAAACCGAACAAGACCGCCCACCACATCGTGCTGATCGCGGGAAAATAACCGTTCATGATGATGCCGCCGGCAATCATCTCCGAGGGAACATAGGTAACCCATGTCATCCAGTAGCACCAGCCGACGCCGCAGGCCCAGGCCGGTGAGATATATTCCTTGGCATAAGTGACGAAAGAGCTGCCGAGCGGCACAGCCACCGCCAGTTCTCCCAAACAGAGCATCACGGCGAACACGATCAGGCCGCCCAGCAAATAGGAAAGTACCGACGCCGGTCCCGCCTTACTAATCACATAGCCCGTTCCGAGAAAATATCCGCTGCCAATGATGCCGCCCAAAGCAATCAACTGCAGATGACGGTTTTTCAAGCCCCGCACCAATTCATTTTGTGGGCCGGTCTCTTTCATCTAACATCCCCCTTTGTTTTTCCGCATTCCACGCCATATCATCGCACCAAACCCGGTGATTTTTCGCTGCTTCGCATCGTTTTATCCGCTATTCATGATACGCCGTTCACGTGCGATATGCAAGCAAAAATATTTTAAAAGCCGAGCCCCAGCGCCGCGAGTTCCCAGACATTGTCTGTTTCGCGCCACAGCCATAAGCCGCCCCATAAGCGACGCGCTGCATCAAGAGTCAGGTAGAGTTCGTTTCCTCTTTTAGCGGCCGCCGCATAGCTGCCTTCGCAGGCTGCCTGCCCCGTTGCGGCATTGAACACGATCGTTTTGCCGAGCGCCGCGGCAAGGGGCGCGGCAGGCGCCCAAAGCTGGCCCTGCACGCTTACGATTTGACCGTTCACGTCTTTCCCGTTGACGCGCAGGCCATGCAGGCGCGCAAGCACCGTCTGACGTCCGGCAGACGAGGCAAGAACGTCCGCCACCTGCTCTTCGCTTACGAAGCCGTCTACGCCGAGCGCGGCCAGCTGCCGCATGACGTCAAGCACGCTGTTTCCTCCGCTTCGGCAGCCGTACACATCGGGGTAAACGCCGACCGTGACGCGCCCGTCCGCCGCCGCACTGACTTTCGTCAATTCGTAAACGATCCGGACCGGCGTGCCGTAGTCGACCTGCGGGAAAAGTTCTTCCACATCCGCTTCCTGCATTCTCACGCAGCCGTTTGAAACGACGCCGCCGATCTGCCAGGGCGCATTGGTTCCATGAATGCCGTACATCGGCGCAAAGCCAAGCCAGCGATAACCAAGCGGGTTATTCGGTCCCGAAGCAACCGGACGGTTGCCTTTCGGCGGGTACCACCAGGGATTGACCTCTTTTTGAAAGACCGTGAACACGCCGACCGGCGTCGGATTGGCCCTGCGGCCGACCGCGACCGGATACGTCTTCACCAGTTTGCCGTCCTTGTACCAATCGAGCGTCCGGCTGGGGATATGGACGACTATGTTCTGCCTTGCGCCGACGCTCATCGGCGGCAAAAGAAGCGGCGTCGCCGCTCGCGTTTCCCGCAGCGACAACCCCGCACTTTGCTTCATTTCATTTGGCGGCGGCGCCGACGGCGACTCGCGATGCTGCCAAAACCAGAAGCCGCCTCCGGCCAACAACCCTAAACTGACAACCAGGGCCAGCAGCAGCAGGCGATTTAAAAGGCGCGCGCGGCTAAAGCGCTTGCGCCGGGCACGCGTCGCCCGACGCGAAAGATAAAATTCTTCTTCCTGCAACTCAGCGAC
Organism: Negativicutes bacterium; assembly: GCA_963667825.1. Taxonomy (GTDB): domain Bacteria; phylum Bacillota; class Negativicutes; order SG130; family SG130; genus Azotosporobacter. The sequence continues at coordinate 1,679,778 of OY764022.1, forward strand.
CCTCCTTTTCCTGCACTCTGCTTACCCCTATTCGCCGACGCGCGCCCGCCTTCCTGCAATGAACACGCGAAAAGAAGAACCCGTCTCAGCTGGCGAGACGGATTCTTCTTCTTTGACTACAGTACTATTTTAGAAAGCAGGAAACCGGTCGCACATCCGGTGCCGACACCGATCAATCCCGGAATGATAAAGCTATGATTGATGATGAATTTGCCGATGCGCGTCGTGCCGGAACGGTCAAAACCGATACAGGCAAGGTCGCTTGGATAGGTCGGCAGGACGAAATAACCGTATGCCGCCGGGAAAAACGCCACCATCATTTTTGGATCGACGCCGAGGCTGATGCCCATCGGCGCGATTGCAGCCAGCGCGGCCGCCTGGCTGTTAACTAGTTTCGAGACCAAGAAGAGAACGATTGCATACGTCCAAGGCTTGGTTGCCACGACGCCGGCCAGGACTTCTTTTAACAGCTTGAAATGCGATTCAAAGAAAGTATCCGCCATCCAGGCCACGCCGAAGACGGAAATGACCGCGACCATGCCGGCTTTAAAGATCGCCCCGTTCGGCACTTCGCGCGGCACGACCTTGCAGGCCATCAGGATGACGGCGCCGGCGATCAGCATCAACATCTGAATCACGAGATTCATCGAGAGCGGCTGAATCTTGCCGGGCGGTCCGAAATGCGGCCGCAGATCGGCGAATGCGCCCAGCACGACAACCACGGCGATCGTCGCGAAGAAAATGCAGGTCGCCCAGTATGCTTCCTTCGGAAACACTTTGTTCAGCAGCGTATTGTCCGTGCCGCCGTAAATATATTCTTTCAGTTCCGCATCTTTCAATTTTGCCTGGAACTCTTCATCCTTGTCCAGATCTTTGCCGCGCCGCAGACTCCAAAGCGCCGCCATCAAGACGCCGACAAACGATGCCGGTACTGCGACAGAAAGCAGTTCCAAAAGGCCGATCGCCTTGCCGAAACCGTGCGCCTGCGCCAAAATCGAAACCATCGAGACGACTGCGACCGATACCGGCGACGCGCAGATCCCCATCTGCGACGCAACCGAAGCGACCGCCATCGGACGTTCCGGACGAATGTTCTTATTGATTGCAATGTCATAAATGATCGGGAACATCGTGTAAACGACATGCCCCGTACCGCAGAGGAACGTCAGCGTCCAGGTCGTAATCGGCGCTAAAATCGTGATGTACGACGGATGTTTGCGCAATAAGCGTTCCGCAAACTGCATCATGACGTTAAGACCGCCTGCCGTTTGCAGCACCGAAGCGCAGGCAATGACCGACATGATCGTCAGCATTACGTCTACCGGCGGTTTTCCCGGCTGAAGACCAAAGCCAAAAGAAAGGATAAACAGGCCGATGCCGCTGATCAGTCCAAGCCCCATGCCGCCGAAGCGCGTGCCCAGCAACAGACAGGCAAGAATCACGATAAACTCTAATATAAGCATGATAAGTATGAATCCTCCTTCGCAAATCCATTAGGCATCTATTTGTACCAAATGTTTGCCTAATGATAGCGCGAAAATTCACATGCTTCCACGTTTTTTAAGTTTTTTAAACAATACTGTTCATAAACAGTATTTTAATGCTCGCGCAGGATGAGTATTAATTGCGCTCTTTTTACGAAACGCCTTGTTTGTAGCAGCCCTGCGCAAGCGCGCTGTACAATTGCCGCATGCGCCGGCTGTCCTGACGCTGCGTCAGATACTCGACGAAATGCAGCGGCCGCTGGTTGGCGTCGCGCGCGGTCAAGCCGACTAAGATGCCGCTCGCCACTAAAAAATCCATACTGCAAAACAGAGGGTATGCGTCCTCGAATCGTCCTGCCAAAACAGCTTGTTTAAACAGTTCCTTCACGCTACTCAACCTTTCGCTTTCGATTTTTGCTCATCCGCGCAGCCGATGAACACCCGTTTCAGATGAAAGATTTCTCTTTTTTCTTGCATTCCCCTGCTCCGTTTTTTCATTTTTCTTCAAACTTCGCTTTATGTAAGTTTCTTTTGCTTTTTCGTTAGCTGCCGCTTAAAAAACTACAGAAAAAAACCGCTGCAACAGGTATGCTGTACAGCGGTTTGCTCTTTAATATTCTAAATGCTTGGCGGTGACCCGCTTGCGGAAGATCCAGTAACTCCAGCCCTGGTAAATCAGGACGATCGGCACCATCAGCGCCGCCGCCCAAGTCATCAAGGACAGCGTGTACGGCGTAGAGGACGCATTGTAAATCGTCAGACTCCAGTTCGGATTGAGACTCGAGACCATCAGGCGCGGGAACAGTCCGGCAAAGACCGCCAGCGTCGTCAGGATGATCGCGCCGCCGCTGGCGACAAAACCGATGCCCGGCCGATCCACCCAACTGCCGATATAGCCGACGAGGAAGACCGCGACTGCGCCCCAGAGCGCCGCAGCAGCCAAGGTACTTTGGAAGAGATCGGTATTCAAGTAACCCAAGACGACCCAGCTCAGAAACACCACCGCGGTCAGCACGCCGATGCGTCTTGCCGCGGCGATGACCCGCGTCACCAGCGGCCCCTCTTCCAGCTTAAGGCTTAAGAAAAGTGCGCCGTGAAAGAGAAAGACCAGAAGAAAAGCGACGCCGCCCACCAGCGTATAGGGATTCAACAGATCAAAGAACGTCCCCACATATTGCATCTTTTCATTGATCGGCACGCCTTTGATCAGATTCGAGACTGCAACGCCCCAAAGCAACGCCGGTACGGCGCTGCCGATGAAGATGCACCAGTCCCAGCAGCTGCGCCAGACAGGATTCTCATCCTTGCTGCGGAACTCGAACGCCACGCCGCGCAGGATCAGCGCCAGCAGCATCAAAAAGAGCGCCAGGTAAAACCCGCTGAAAAGCGTCGCATAGACGTGAGGGAAAGCAGCGAACAACGCTCCGCCAGCGGTAATCATCCACACTTCATTGCCATCCCAGACTGGTCCGATGGTATTGATCACCATGCGCCGCTCGATGTCATTCTTGCCGATGAACGGCAAGAGCATCCCGACGCCATAGTCGAAGCCTTCCAAGAAAAAGAAACCTGTAAACAGAACGCCCACCAAGATGAACCAAATGATGTTCAGTTCCATAATACCGCCTCCTTCTCTTCCGGCGCTGCCGCTCTAGCCGCATCCTCCGGCCCTTTTAAGATGAACTTGCGCGTCAGATATACGGCCGCTATTGCCAGCACGCCGTAAATCAACGTAAAGCCGATCATCGAGAACCAGATTTCCGCACTGGTCACATTCGTGGACGCCGCCTGGCTGACTTTTTGCAAACCGACGACAATCCAAGGCTGACGTCCCGCTTCGGTCACAAACCAGCCGCAGGAATTCGCCAGATACGGCAGCGGCAGACTCCAGAGCATGGCCTTTAAGTAAAGCGGCGTTTCCGCCAGTTTATCGCGATACCAGAGCCACAGGCCGCTCGCACCAAGCAAGATCATCAATACGCCCGCTCCGGCCATGATCCTAAAGCTCCAGAAGAGAGGCGTCACCTGCGGAATGTAGTTGCCCGGTCCGTATTTTTGTTCCGACAGCAGCTGCATTTCCTTTATCCCCTTGATCTCACCGGACGGTTTGTCGTAGACCAGCAGCGAGAGAAAGGCGGGGACATTGATTTCAAACGTGTTTTTTTGCGCCTGTTCGTCAATGACAGCCACGATGCCGAACGGCGCCGGGTCGGCCGATTCCCAGAGCGCTTCGATCGCCGCCAGTTTCATCGGTTGCTGCTTGCCGACATATTGCGCCTGCAAGTGGCCGCTCGCAGCGGTCGCCAACGCCGCAAAAAGCAGGCAGGTCAGGCTGATCTTCATCGACGCCTTCGCCAACGCCTGGTAGCGTCCTTTCAGGAGGTAGTAAGCGCTGATCGCACTGATGAACACGCCGGCGGTAGCCAGCCCGGCCAGCAGCGTATGGGGAAATTGTCCCCATACATATTTATTGGTAATCAGCGCGGTAAAGTCGACCATCTCCGCACGGCCGTTTTGAATGACATAGCCGGCCGGCGATTGCATGAACGAATTAGCGACCAGAATCCAAAAGGCCGATAGATTGCCGCCGAATGCCACCAGCCAGATACAGGCGGCATGCAGACGCGGCGACATCCGCTCCCAACCGAAAATCCAAAGACCGAGAAAAGTCGATTCAAGGAAAAAGGCCGTCAGCGCTTCGAGTGCAAGCGGAACGCCGAATATATCGCCCATGAAACGCGAATACTCCGCCCAGTTCATGCCGAAATGAAATTCCTGGACAATCCCGGTCACGACCCCCATCGCGAAATTCACCAGGAACAGCTTGCCCCAAAATTGCGTCATTTTCTTGTACAATGGATTCCCGGTCCGGACATACATCGTTTCCATGATGGCCAGCAGAATCGACAACCCCAAGGTAAGGGGGACAAAAAGAAAATGGTACGTCGATGTGATGCCGAACTGCCAGCGAGCCAATAACACTTCACTCATCCTTGTTTTCCTCCTTTTTTGCCATTTCTTCCGCCGCGAGGCGGTCAAACGTCACGGCCGTCAGACCGTCAAGCAGCTCTTGTTGCACCCGGTCAAGCGCCCGGTGCACCGAGCAATGGTTTACACACTGCCGGCTGCATTCCGCCGTATCTTCCAGACAGCGCTGGATGGACACCGGCCCCTCCATCGCGGTCACGACGTCAAGCAAACTGATTTCCTGCGGCGCTTTCAGTAAGGCAAAGCCGCCTTCGATGCCGCGATACGATCGCGTCAGACCTGCTAACGTCAGTTGTCGCATGATCTTTTGCAGGAAACGAACCGGAATTCTTTGTTCCTGAGCAATCACTTGCCCGCTGATAATGCTGCCCGGCGGCCGGCAACTCAGATAAAGTACGACGCGAAAACCATAGTCCGTCGCCTGATTCAATTGCATGCTCTACCCCTTTTCATACCGAACCGGTATAGTATTAATTAAATTTTAGCGCGCTCTTGCTTTTTCGTCAACTGTTTTTTCTTAAAAAGGCATGCACGAAGAAGATTCATGCATGCCTTTTTTTAGCGTTGGTATGCTTTGGCCAATGCGGCCATCTGGCTTTGCAAATGCGCGGTCAGATATTCGTCGCGGCAGCGCCAGCGCCAATTTTCGCCGCCCACCGTGCCCGGCGTATTCATGCGCGTGTTTGATTCCAGACGCAGCAGGTCCTGCAGCGGAATGATCACAGTGTTCGCGTTGCCGGCATAGGCATATTCGATCAGCGACCAGCATACCTCACGCGCGGCGGCATCGGACGCGGCGCCGACTTCGCGGCGGATTGCCTCGGCCAGCGGCGGATCTTCTTCCATCAGTTCGACGAACCAGCCCCAAGTCGTGTCATTGTCGTGCGTCCCGCTGTACGTCACGCTGTTGCGCGGGCAGATGACCGGATGGCAGCGCCCGTTGTCCGCCAAAGCAAAGGAGAAATGAAGCACCTGGATGCCGGGGAAATTGAACGCATGCTTCAGATCCTGAACCTCCGGCGTGATCACGCCCAGATCTTCTACAATCAGCGGCAGTTCACCGAAATGATTCTGCACGACGCGGAAAAATTCCGCCCCGGGCCCCTTGCGCCAGTTGCCAACCATCGCGGTCTTTTCTTTGCCGTCCACTTCCCAATAGGCTTCAAAACCTCTGAAGTGGTCGACCCGTATGATATCGACCAGCTGCAAGAGTACGCGAAAGCGTTCGCGCCACCAATGATATTCATCCTTGGCCATTTCCGCCCAGCGATAATGCGGATTTCCCCATAATTGCCCGGTCGCGCTGAAATAATCCGGTGGTACGCCGGCAACCTTGGCCGCACGGCCATCCGCGCTCAGTTCGAACAGTTTCTGATTGGCCCAGACGTCGCTGCTGTCATGCGCGACAAAGATCGGCAGATCACCAACGATCTGAATGCCTTTTCTGTTCGCATAAACGCGCAGTGCCTGCCACTGGTGGAAAAAGACGTATTGGCAGAAATAATGATATTCCATCTCCGCGGCCAGTTCTGCGGCCCAACGCTCCAGCGCCGCCTCATCGCGCTCAGCCAGCCCGCCCGGCCACTGCGTCCAGGGCAGGCCTGGAAACTGTTTTTTGAGCGCCATGAAAAGCGCATAATCTTTCAGCCAGCCATGCTGATCCGCAACAAACGAAACGTAATCATCCGGCATCGGATGCTTGGGAAAACTCGCGTAAGCCTTGCGCAGCAACGTTTCGCGCAGCGCTGCGCTGCGGTCGAAATCGACGCGGTCCGGGTCGAATTCCTCGCTCGTCTTTAGGTCGGCGCTCGTCAGCAAGCCCTTGCTTACAAGACGGCCCAGAGAAATCAAGAGCGGATTGCCGGCAAAAGCCGACGGGCACTGATACGGCGACTGCCCGAAACCGACCGGATTGAGCGGCAGTACCTGCCATAATTTTTGCCCGGCCGCATGCAGAAAATCGATGAATTCATACGCTTCTTTGCCCATATCGCCGCTGCCGAATTTTCCCGGCAGCGATGTCGGGTGCAGCAGTACGCCGCAAGCGCGGTCAAAGCTGCATTTTTCCAGTTGCAGCAAAATCTTGCCTTCCAACGGCTTTAGCGTAAGCGTGAGACAGCCGCCTTCGATCTTGTACTCGCTGCTTTCATCCAACAGGTCTTTCAGGCTGCCGCGGCACCAACTGCGCAGATCGAGCTTGACCGTGATCGCGCTCGAGACATGGCGGTTCAGCAGGATCAGCGCGGTATTATCGTCTCTCACCTGCCCGAAGGCATCGCGCCCGTTGACGATTTGACGCACATAGGCGTAGACGTCCTTATGCGCGGGCAGCGAGACCCACTCGCCGGTTCTAAAGACCGCATACCGATTGCGCAGCGCGACGATCAGCTTATGCCACTCGAGCAGTTCCTCGTGCTCCTTGCCCCAGGGATACGTTCCTCTGTTGAACGGATCCTTAAAGCCTTCCAAGCCGACTTCATCGCCGTAATAGATGGACGGCACGCCGGGAAAGGTCATCTGCCAAATGAGCAGGAGTTTCAAACGCGCCATCGCCAGCTTGCGCCTGACGAGCGGCAAACGATATTTCGACTGTTCCAGACTGGTCAGGCTGTCCTGTTCCGGCGCTTCGCCGAGCAGCGTCATGATGCGCGGCACGTCATGACTGCCGATCAGGTTCATCAGCGCATAGAAGATCTCTTTCGGATAATTTTCATATAAACTCATCAGCAGGCGATGCGTCTGCTTTGCGTCAGCATGCCCGAGCAGGAATTCCATCACCGCTTTGCGAAACGGATAATTCATCGTGCTGTCCAGTTCGTCGCCGTGCAGATATTGCCGCAGCTGCCCATAGCTATGCTTGCGCGACGCATCTTCCCACACTTCGCCGATCAGCACGGAATCGGGGTCGGTCTCCTTCATCACCCGGTGGATCTTTTTGATGAACAGATCCGGCAGTTCATCGGCCACGTCGAGCCGCCAGCCTTTCGCGCCCAGCTTGAGCCAGTGACGAATGACGCTGTCCGGGTCTTCGATGATGTAATTCATATAGGACGGTTCGAGCTCTTCGACGTTCGGTAGCGTGTCAACGCCCCACCAGCATTCATATTTGTTCGGATAATCGTAGAAACGATACCATTTGTAATACGGCGACTGCACGGACTGATACGCGCCCGGCCCCGGGTAGTGTTCGTCCTTGTTGAAGTAAATGCTGTCGCTGCCGGTATGGCTGAAGACGCCATCCAACAGAATGTAGATGCCCATTTCTTTCGCGGCTTCGCACAGTTCTGCGAATTCTTCGTTGTCGCCGAGCATCGGATCGATATTCTTGTAATCGCCGACGTCATAGCGATGGTTGCTCGGCGAGACGAACACCGGATTCAGATAGATGACGCTGATGCCCAGTTCTTTTAAGTACGGCAGGCGTTTGCGAATCCCTTTTAAATTGCCGCCGAAAAAATCATACGCAACGATCCGTTTTGTTTCCGGATCCCTGACGTAATAGGGCGTATTGTCCCAATGCGAGTGAAGCAGGCTGCCCTGTTTCGGATTCTGCACCTTGCCGGACGGTTCGCCGTTGCAAAAACGGTCCGGGAAGATTTGGTACATGACCGCATCCTTGTACCAATCGGGCGTAGCCAGCACAGGCATATGCACCGAAATCTGAAAGGAGGCCGGATCCTGTTCCCAGACCTGGCCGACGCCGCCCAGCAGATCGGCTTGATTGCCGTAGTAAATTGTCCGCTCGGCGCTCGTGACAATGAAATAGTACCAAAGCAGACCGGATTGCTCCGGCAACGTCAGCCGCACTTCATACAGGCGCTTTTGCTTGCCGTCTTCTTTTAAGGCGAGCGGCAACAGCCGCTCACCGACGCCGTCTTGCCAAATGCGCAGCGTCACTTCTTTCGCTTTCAGCTGCGTCGCCACTTCCAGGCGCAGGATCACGACTTCGCCGCAGGGCACTGCGCCAAACGGGCTGCGATAAAAGCTGACCTGCGAATCGTGCATGATTTGTTCGCTTTTCATCCGGACACCCCCTAGTCTTGCCTGACCGCTTCTTTGATGTGCAAAGAACACAGAGCGAAGGAAACCGCAAAAAGCCATTGTACTTTTCCGACTGCCTGTCTCTGTGTTCTTTTTTTCCTCACGCGCTTACTTCTTGCCCGCAATTTCCTCATAAACTTCCTGGTACTGCCTGGCCGACTCCTGCCAGCTAAAATTGCGCCGCATCGCGTTTTTGATGATCTTTTCCCAGGTAGGGCGGTCTTCATAAAGCGCAAGCGCCCGCTCCATCGTTTCCATCAGCTCATGCGCATTGTAGTTAGCGAAGCTAAAACCGGTTCCTTCTCCGGTATGGCTGTTGTAAGACGTCACGGTATCTTTCAGCCCGCCGGTCTCGCGTACGATCGGCAGGCAGCCGTAGCGCATCGCAATCAGCTGTCCGATGCCGCACGGCTCGTAAAGCGACGGCATCAGGAACAGATCCGCGCCCGCGTAGACTTGACGAGCCAGGCGATCGTCAAAGATGATGTTGGCCGACAGTTTTCCGGGGAATTGCCATGCCAGATATTTAAAGAAATTTTCATAGCGCGCCTCGCCGGTTCCGACGACGACAAACTGCACGCCATATTTTTCCTGGCCGGTCTGGCGCAGATGCTTTACCATGTCGTTCAGCGCATACTCGACCAGATCCATCCCCTTCGGCCCGACCAGTCTCGAGACCACCGCAATCAGCGGCACATCCTTGACCGGCAGCTTCAGTTGCTGCTGCAGCCTGGTCTTATTTTCCTGCCGTTTTTCAATGCAGCTTACATCAAAGTTGACAAAAAGCGCTTTATCGACGGCCGGATTGTAATCATCATAGTCGATGCCGTTCGTGATGCCGCTCAGGTCTTCGCGCCGCTTACGCAACAATCCGTCCAGCTGTTCGCCGTAAAACGGATCCTGAATCTCCTGCGCATAGGTGCGGCTCACCGTCGTAATGCGGTCGGCATAGGCCAGGCCGCCCTTCATGTAGTTGACCGCATCGAAGAATTCGAGGCCGTCCGGCTGGAAATACTGCCATTCGAGGCCTAAGATGTCCGCCATCACCACTTGCGGGAACACGCCCTGGTAGCGCAGATTATGCACCGTGAAGACCGTTTTTACGCTTTGATATTCGGGGCGGTCGGCATAATTTGCCTTCAGCAGCACCGGCACCACAGCCGCATGCCAGTCATGGCAATGCAGGACTTCGGGCATGAAATCGATCTTATCGAGCCCTTCCAGTACCGCGCGGCTGAAAAAAGCGAACCGTTCGGCATCGTCGCCGTAGCCGTAAAAGCCATGGCGCTTAAAGTAGTATTCATTGTCGACGAAATAGAACGTGATGCCCTGATGTTCGAGCATGTGAATGCCGCAATATTGTTGGCGCCAACCGACCGGCACCGTAAATTCCGCTTTCAGCGTCATCTGGTCTTGAAACGAGGCAGGAATGTCCTGGTATTTCGGCAGGATTACTCTGACGTCGAGACCTTTCTGACGCAGTTCTTTCGGCAGGGAGCCGATCACGTCTCCCAAACCTCCCGTCTTGGCGAAAGGAACCGCTTCGGCGGCCACAAACAGAACCTTAGTCATCTTAGATCACTCTCCCTTTTTTGATTACCAGCGGATAATTGCTCTCTCCCTTCAACTGTTTTCCGGCCGTAACGCGAACCGACTTATCGCAAATGACATTGTCGAGCACCACGCCCGCCTCAATCACGCCTTGCTGCATGATGATGCTGTTTTTCACATAGGCGCCTTTATGCACTTTAACCCCTCTAAAGAGGATGCTGTTTTCCACGCGTCCTTCGAGATGGCAGCCGCCGGCGACCAGAGAGTTGGCGACTTCCGCCGTTGCCCCGTATTTGGAAGGCGGTTCATCCTTGACTTTCGTATAGACCAGACCGCTCTTGAAAAAGAGTTCGCGCCAAATGGACGGCTGCAAGAGCGCCATGCTGTGCTGAAAATAGCTCTGCAGCGAAATGATCCGCCCGACATAACCCGGATGATGAAAGCCGAAAATTTTCAGGCGCTGACAATTTTTAATCACACAGTGCTTGATGAAGTCATAGTCGCCGCGCGAAATGCATTCGTTGATCATCTCGACGAGCAGCGCCTTTTCCATCACGAAGACTTCCATCGCCATCTTGCGGCACCCTTTGATCGCTTCAAATTCGCGAATGTCGGTCACCCGCCCTTCGGCATCGGTTTCCAGAACATGCGACTTGCTGCAGTCCGCCGCATCGCAATCCGCTTCGCCGTACATCGCGGTGATATCGGCGCCGGTTTGTTTGTGAAACTCCAGCACTTCACGAAAATCGAAATTGCAGATCATATTGGCGCCCGAAATCACGACGTATTTTTGCCGGCTTTGCGAGATATAATCGAGGTTCGCATATAAGTTCTCCACATCGCCGCGGTGCATCTGCATCGGCAATTTAGAATACGCGGGCGGCAGGATAAAAAGTCCGTCGCGCTTGCGCGCCAGATCCCACTCTTTGCCGGAACGCAAATGATCCATCAGGGAACGGTATTTATGCTGGATAAAAATCCCGACGTTGTCGATGCCCGAGTTCACCATGTTCGACAGCGTAAAGTCGACGAGGCGGTAACGTCCGCCGTAAGGAACCGCAGCCAGCGGCCTGACCCGCGTAATGTCGCCCAAATAATCTTCCGCTTCATTCATGTTGATGATGCCCATCATATCCATCATTGCTTCTCCCCCCCACTGCCGCCGTCCTTATTGGTGCGGTGTTCGACCGGAAGACCCGGTTTTTTCACGATTTTCAAATGTTGGGGTGGCATTTTAACGATTTCGTTTGGCGCCAGCTTTACCGGCAGCGTCCCCTGCGCGCTTACATCTTCGCCTTCCTCGTCCCGGCTGCTGCAGCCCGTCGACAAATTGGCGCTCACCTGACTATGCGCCGGTACGATGATATCCCCCGACACGACAAGAATCTCCTGCTTGCCGTCCTGAAGCGGCGCACCGATCTGCGCGCCCGTTCTGATCAGCGTCTTGCGTCCGACGATGACCTTGTCCAGGCTGACCTGGTCTTCGATATGCACGCCGGCCATGATGATCGAATTTTTTATTTTCACCCCTTTGCCGATATAGACATCGGGGAATATAATCGAATTTTCCACTTCACCGAATACCATGCAGCCTTCGCTGACGATGGAATTCTTGGCTCTCGAACCGGTCGCCATATAATGCGGCGGTCTTGGCGGATTGACGGAATAAATCCGCCAGGAGCGGTCATAGAGGCGTAGCGCGGAGTCTTCGTCTAAGAGGTCCATATTGGCTTCCCAGTAGCTTTCCACGGTGCCGACATCCTTCCAGTAACCGCTGAAGGGGTAAGCCACCATTTTCATCTCTTCACGCAGCATTTTCGGAATCACGTCTTTGCCGAAATCGTGACTCGAAGAGGGATTTGCCTCGTCTTCGAGCAGCTGGCGGCGCAGCGCCTTCCAATTGAAGATGTAGATGCCCATCGAAGCCAGATTGCTCTTCGCCGCTTTGGGTTTTTCCTCAAATTCGACGATCCGTTTCTCCGCATCGGTGTTCATGATTCCGAAACGGCTGGTTTCTTCCCAGGGAACTTCGATGACCGCGATCGTTGCATCCGCCTGCTTCGTCACATGGTATTCCAGCATCAGCGAATAGTCCATCTTATAGATATGGTCGCCCGACAGGATCAGGACATTCTCCGGGTTGAAACGATCGATGAAATTCAAATTCTGACAGATCGCATCGGCCGTTCCCTTATACCATTCGCCGCCTTGCTCCTTGACGTACGGCGGCAGGACGAAGACGCCGCCATGCTGACGGTCGAGATCCCAAGCGCTGCCGATGCCGATATAACTGTTTAAGGCCAAGGGCTTATACTGCGTCAGGACGCCGACCGTATCGATGCCGGAATTATAACAGTTACTCAGCGTGAAATCGATGATGCGAAACTTGCCGCCAAACGGCACGGCCGGCTTGGCAATCTTTTGCGTCAGGATGCCGAGCCGGCTTCCTTGCCCTCCCGCCAGCAACATGGCCATACATTTCTTCTTATGCATAGTCTGCCTCTCCCCTCACCTTAATCTATTGCATCTCCTTCATCTCTTGGCCTGTCTGCTTTTGCACCCGCAAATACAGCGTTGCGAGCGGCGGCAGCTTAAGGCGCAGAGAATAAGGCTGGTTCTGCCATTTTAGTTTTTCAGCCTGCAAGCCTTCGTTCGTCTCGCCTGCACCGCCGTATTCTTTGCGATCACTGTTGAAGACTTCCTCGTAAGAACCCAGTTCCGGCACGCCGATCCGGTAATCATAACGCACTTCCGGCGTGAAGTTGCAGACGACCAGCAAGGTTTCTCCTGTTTTTGGCGAACGTCTGGCAAAAACGATGATGCTTTGCTGGTAATCGCTGCAGTCGATCCAATAAAAGCCGCTCCAGTCAAAGTCTTTTTGCCATAACGCCGACTGCCCCCGGTAAAAATGATTCAGATCGCGGCAATACGTTTGCAGACGCTGATGCATCTCGTGTTCAAGCAAGTGCCAGTCCAGGCTGGATTTATCATCCCACTCGATGAACTGGCCGATTTCGCCGCCCATAAAGAGCAGTTTCTTGCCCGGATGCGCCAGCCAATAGCCGTAGAAGGCGCGCAGATTGGCGAATTTCTGCCAGTAGTCGCCTGGCATTTTATTGAGCAAAGAGCGCTTCCCATGCACCACTTCGTCGTGCGACAGCGCGAGGATGTAATTCTCGGAAAACGCATACATGAAGGAAAACGTCACCAGCTGATGGTACCATTTGCGATGGATCGGATCGGTCTCCATATAGCGCAGCATGTCGTTCATCCAGCCCATGTTCCACTTGAAGTTGAAGCCGAGTCCCCCGGTGTCCGTCGGCCAGGATACCATCGGCCAGGACGTGGATTCTTCCGCCATCATCAGCGCTTTCGGATCGTACTGAAAGATGATCGCGTTGAGATGACGGAGAAAGGCGATGCCCTCCAGGTTGCCGTTGCCGCCGTAGCGGTTCGGCAGCCACTCGCCGTCTTCGCGCCCATAATCAAGATAGAGAATATTGGAAACCGCATCGACCCGAAACCCGTCGATATGATAGATCTCCTGCCAGAAAATCGCGTTCGAGATCAAAAAGCTTTGCACCTGCGTGCGACCGTAATCAAAATTGGACGTCCCCCAGCCTTGGTTCTCGCCTTTGACGCTGCATTCCGGCTCATAGCAATGCGTGCCGTCAAAGAGGCGCAGGCCATGATCATCTTTGCAAAAATGCCCCGGCACCCAATCGAGAATCACGCCCAGGCCGTGTTGGTGGCACTTGTCCACCAGGTACATGAAATCTTCCGGGCGTCCGTAGCGGCTGGTGAAGGAGTAATACCCGGTAGCCTGATACCCCCACGATCCGTCAAACGGATGCTCGACGACCGGCAGCAGTTCAATATGCGTGTAACCCATTTCCGCCGCATACGCGGGCAGCAAATCGCCGATATCGCGGCAGTTCAACGGTTCGCCCTCCGGCGTGCGCCGCCAGGAACCGAGATGCACTTCATAAATGAGCATCGGTTTTTCATACGGGCTGCTCTCTTTTTTGGCCGCCAACCACTCGCTGTCGTTCCAGGCGTAGTTGCCGAGTTCATAGACCACCGAAGCAGTACCGGGACGCATTTCGGACCAGAACGCATAGGGATCCGATTTCAGCCAGCGCCAGCCGTCCGCCTTTTCCACATCATACTTGTACTGTACGCCCGCTTCCAGGCCCGGTACGAAAAGGCTCCAGAGTCCCGCGCCCGCAACTTTGCTCATCGCATGCCGTTCGCCGTCCCACGCGTTAAAGTCCCCTACGACCCGCACGGATCTGGCGTTGGGCGCCCAGACAACGAAGCGGACGCCCTTTACGCCTTTTTGCTCCAGCAGATGTGCGCCAAGCAAACGGTAGCTTTGATAGTTGCAGCCTTTGTTAAACAAATAGATCGTTTCCTTATCAAGGGGTGCCGGTTTAAAAACCATCTCACCGCCTCCTTTGCAGCTTGCCGCATGCGGCATTATTTCTAAAAAAACGATCGTCGCAGCGATTTTTGCTATGACCGGCTATTTTTTCCGTTTGCCCAAGACATTGACCGGCCAGATTTTCCAGATATCTTCCGCGTATTCCATGATCGTCCGGTCACTCGAAAAGATGCCGGAATTCGCAATGTTTTGCAGGCTCTTCTTCGCCCATCCGTCCTTGTCGCGGTACGCCAGATCGACCTCCGTCTGCGCTTTCGCATAGGCGGAAAAATCCTTCAGCACGAAGAATTCGTCGTTGTTATGCAAAAGATAGCTGTAAAGAGGCTGGAATTCGCCGCGGTCGACGCCGAGATAATCGCTCGACAGTTGCTCCATCACCGTCTTGAGACGCAGGTCGTTGTTATAGACATCCCAGGCGTTGTATCCGCCGCGGTTATAGTAGTCGAAGACCTGATCGCTCGTCAGACCGAAGATGAAGATGTTGTCGTCGCCGACTTCCTGGCGTATTTCGACGTTCGCGCCATCCATCGTCCCAATCGTCACTGCGCCGTTCATCATGAACTTCATGTTGCCGGTTCCGGACGCTTCTTTGCTGGCTGTCGAGATCTGCTCGCTCAGATCGGCGCCGGGAAAGACGACTTCGCCGAGCGAGACGCTGTAGTTTTCAAGGAACAGCACTTTCAATTTGTCCTTGATGCGTTTGTCGTTGTTGATTTTCGCCGCCATCGTGCAGGCGAGTTTGATCGTCTGTTTGGCGATGTAGTAGCCGGGCGCCGCTTTGCCGGCAAAGATGAACGTGCGCGGCACGATATCAAGCTCCGGATTTTCCTGCAGGCGGTTGTACAGATCCATGATATGCAGCAGGTTCAGAATTTGGCGCTTATAGGAATGGATGCGTTTAATCTGCACGTCAAAGAGTGAATTGGGATCGACCGTAACGCCCTGCTGGTCTTTGATGTACTTTGCCAGAGCCTTCTTGTTGTTCTGTTTTACGCGGCGCAGCTGCTCGAGCACGCGCTTGTCGTCGACATGCTTGCTCAATTCCTTTAAGTCCATCGGATTATAGACCCAGGTCTCGCCGATCGTCTCATTGAGCAACTCGCTTAATTTCGGGTTCGCCTTGACCAGCCAGCGCCGGTGCGTGATCCCGTTGGTCTTATTGTTGAATTTGCCGGGATAGAACTGGTTGTAGTCGGACATGATGTGATTCTTCAGGATATCGGTATGGATCGCGGCCACGCCGTTTACGCTGTAGCTGCCGACTACCGAGAGGCGGGCCATATGAATCAGGCCGTCCGCGATGATCGCCATGTTGGCGATGCGATCCCAGTTGCCCGGATATTGTTTCCACAGCTCTTTACAGAACTGCTCGTTAATCTCATGCACGATCATGTAGATGCGCGGCAGCAGTTGCTTGAACATGTCGATCGGCCATGTCTCGAGCGCTTCCGGCATGATCGTGTGATTGGTGTACGAGATCGTGCGGCGCGTGATGTCCCATGCCGCATCCCAGCCCAGGCCTTCCTGATCCATCAGCAGGCGCATCAGTTCCGGCACGGCGACCGCCGGATGCGTGTCGTTGATATGGATCGCGACCTTGTCAGGCAGCAGACGGATGTCTTCATATTTTTTCTTGAAACGACGCACGATGCTCTGCAAGCCGGCAGACGTGAAAAAATATTGCTGCTTCAAACGCAGCAGACGCCCCTCGTAAAAATTATCCTGCGGATAGAGGATTTTCGAAATCATGCCGACCGATGCGCGGTACTCCATCGCCTGCAGATATTCGCCCCGGTTGAACGAGGCCAGATCGAACGTGTCATTGATCGATTCGGCGTTCCAGAGGCGCAGCGTATTGACGTTATTGTTGCGATAGCCGATAATCGGCACGTCATACGGAACGGCTGCGACCGCTTCATAGTTCTCATGGATGCAATTCAGGCGTCCATCCTGCTCCTCCATCCGGATATTGCCGCCGAAATGCACTTCCACCGCCTTGTCCGGCTTTCTGAACTCCCATACATAACCGTCTTTCAGCCAGTTGTCCGGCAGCTCCGCTTGGTTATTGTCGAGGATCCGCTGTTCGAACAAGCCATATTTGTAGCGGATGCCGCAGCCATGCCCCGGCAGCTGCAGCGCCGCCAACGATTCCATGAAACAAGCCGCCAATCGCCCCAAACCGCCGTTGCCAAGCCCCGGATCCGGCTCTTCCTTCTCCAGCTCTTCCAAGCTGATGCCAAGTTCGCCCAGCGCTTCCTGGCAGGTTTCCTTCAAGCCCATATTGATCAGATACATGTCGAGGAATTTGCCGAGCAGGAACTCCATCGAGAAATAGTACATCTGCTTCTCTTCTTTTTCCGTATACTGGTCATTGCTTTGCACCCAATCCATACTGATGTTGTCACGCATGACGCGCGCCAACGCGACATACTTGTCGCTCACGCTGGCATCACTGATGCTTTTGCCGAACATGGACTGCAACTTGGTAACGAAGGCCTCTTTAAACGCTTCTTTATTTCTTAACATTACATCGTCCCCCTACCTGCGAAAATCTCGTCCAGCAACCAGACCTTTGACTGACTTTCTTCCGTTTCTCGCTTGGCAAATCCTGCCTGCATCCGATGTTTTTGCAATTTTCAATCATTTTTTAATTATTTTAACTTTTTTCGCTACTCCTGCGTCAATTGCTGATACAAGCTGCAATACTCCTTCACCGGCTGCTGCCAGCTGTTATCGCGCTTCATCGCATTGCGCACGATCTGTTCCCACGCCTTGCGGTTGCCGTACAGGTCGACCGCCTGACGCACGGCGGCCATCATCTCCTGCGCATCATAGCGCGAGTAGACAAAACCGCAACCTTCACCGGTCATCGCATTGTACGCCGCGACCGTATCGGTCACCTTACCGCAGCCGCGCACCACCGGCAGACTGCCGTAGCGCATCGCAATCAGCTGCGACAAGCCGCACGCTTCGCTGCGCGAGGGAATCAGGAACAAATCCGATCCGGCGTAAATCCGCCGCACCACTTCCTCTTCGCCGCTTTCCAAAAAGACCAGCTTGCCGCGATAGCGAAGCGATGCCTCGGTGAGTCGGAGCCGCTCTTCGATTCCGCCGTGTCCGGCAATGACCAGCTGAATGTTCAGCGCCATCATTTCCGCCAGCACAGGCAGCAAGAGCTCGAAGCCCTGGTCTTTTTCGCCGCGCGACACCATGCCGACCAGCGGGATATCTCCCCGCACAGGCAGTTCCAACGCCTCTTGCAAATCCAGTTTGTTTTGCAGCCTTTTTTTCAGCGCGCGGTTATGGTACTGCGCATAAATGTAGGGATCGCTGCTGGGATTGTATTCCTTATAATCAAGACCGTAGGGAATGGCGCTTATTTTCGGCAGCGCGGCAAGCGGCGCCGTCTGGGCAACCGCAGCCATTTCGCGGATGCCGCTTTGACTGACCGTCGTCAACTGATCCGCCATCCGTATTCCCGCCTGCAGAAACGTGAAGCCGCCCTCTTCCTGCAGACCGAGCGCGCTCACCTTCTCCGGCGGCAGGCCGAGCATCTCTTCGAAGAAATCGCCCGAAACAGCCCCCTGAAAGCGCGCGTTGTGCACCGTGAACACGGTTCGCATGCTTTGATATTCCGGCCGCTGCCGGTAAAATTCCTGCAGCATCACGCCGACCAGGCCGGTATGCCAGTCGTGGCAGTGAATGACCTTCGGCCAAAACGCTAAGAGCGGCAACGCTTCCAGAACGGCGCGGCAAAAGAACGCGTAGCGCTCGCCGTCATCCGCATAGCCGTACACATCGGGCCGGTCGAAATAATAGTCATTGCCGATAAAATAAAAAACAACGCCTTCATGCTCTGCCTGTTCGACTTTCGCAATCTGCCTGCGCCAGCCGAGTTCCACCGTGACTTCGCCGAGCAGCTTCGCCTCGAGCGTCAGGCTCTGGTAACGCGGCATGATCACCCTGACGTCGTTGCCTTTGCGCCGCAGTTCCTGCGGCAAACTGCCGACGACGACGCCTAAATCGCCGACCTGGCAAAAAGGAGCGGCTTCAGCGGCCGCCAATAAGATCCCTTCCATGCTCAATACACCTCTTTTCGCTGCAGACAGCACGACAAGCGCGCAACCGCACCTTTCCCTCTTTTCCGCCGCCTGAAGCAGCGTTGTTGCTATCTAAAAGTAGACTGTCAATATCTGTATTTCGACATCCTGCTTTATCTTCCTTTAATTAAAGACATTTCTTCTTCTTTTCACGCTCAAGACTTACACTTTCTTTCGCTTTATCCGCCAAACACAGCCTCATTGCAATGTTTCTTCTCCAGTTTTTGCAGCAAACGCTGATAGGCGACGATGACTTCGTCGAGCCGCCGACTGGCTTCAAGCACTTCCACGCTGGCCAGTCCTTTTTCGTCCGCCAGTCGGTGCAATTGCGCCCGCCGGCAGTCGATCTTCCGTTCCAGTACGCCTGAATTCACTAAGCAATACCTCCTCGCATCCATAATCGTTCGCTTCGGCGTAAAAACAATTCTCTATGCAATAATTTGACGGATTCCCTTTTTTTTCCTGCCGTTTCTTCCGTTTTTTTAAATTAAAGAAAGACAGAGGCGCAGCTTCACACTGCACCTCTGTCTTTCTTCTTTTTTTATCGCTTTGCGCTTATTTTTCCTCGCGCGAATAGGGGATCCCGACTGCGGCCGGCGGCTGGGTCTTGCGCACCACGCCGGCCAGCACGAATAACGTGAGCAGGTAAGGCAGCATCTTGATGAACTGATACGGGATGATCTTATTTTGCACGACGCGCAGGCTGAACGCTTCGGCAAAGCCGAAGAGAAACGCGGCCGTCAATGTGCCGAACGGCTTCCAGTTGCCGAAGATCATCGCCGCGAGCGCGATGAAGCCTTTGCCCTGCGTCATGCCCTCGACGTACATTCCCGTATGCTCAATGGCCAGATACGCGCCGGCCAGACCGGCAAACGCGCCGCTGATCAGAACGCCGCCGTAGCGGTACCACTGCACCTTGACGCCAAGCGTATCGGCCGCCAGCGGATTTTCTCCGACCGCTTTCAAGCGCAGGCCGAAGACCGTGCGTTCCAACACCCAGTAGGTGACAAAGACCAGCGCCAAGCCGAGGAGAATGATCGGCGAGACGCCGACCGCCAGCGGCCGGAAAAATTCGATATTCGCCAGAAACGGGATGTCGATATGCGACAAACTTTCAACATGCGGGCTGGTCGTCGCCATCCCATACAGCGCGATGCTGAAAAAACGCGCCAGGCCATAGGCTAAGATATTGATCGCCACGCCCGAAACGATCTGGTCGACGCCATAGGTGACAGTGACGAACGCATGCACAAGCGCCATTAGCATCGCCATGCCGATCGCCCAGATGACGCCGACTTCAGGACCGCCATGCAGCGACCCGTATGCGCCCCAGAAAGCGCCGGTCAGCATCATGCCTTCCAAACCGATATTCGTTACGCCGCTGCGTTCCGAGTAAATGGCGCCGAGGCCGGTGATCAGAATCGGCATCGTCATGCGCAGCGCCGAGGCCAGCATTTCCATAATATCCATCGCTTACGCCTCCTTCTTTTCCCAGATGCGGATGTAACGGCCGAGAATATTCGCCGCCACAACCACACTGAGGATGATGATGCCCTGCATGATGACGACGCTTTCCATCGGCACGCCTAAAAAGGTTTGAATGCCTTCTGCACCGCGGCTGAGAAAGCCGAACAAGAGCGCCGACAACACAATGCCAAGCGGATTGTTGTTGCCCA
This sequence comes from Negativicutes bacterium, assembly GCA_963667825.1. GTDB lineage: Bacteria > Bacillota > Negativicutes > SG130 > SG130 > Azotosporobacter. The sequence continues at coordinate 1,700,062 of OY764022.1, forward strand.
TCAGCGCAACCGCGATACCGTTGAAGCCAAGGCTTTTCGGAAAATCAAGATCCAGGAAGCCGTAAAAGCAGAGAAGATGAGACAGACCGACCAGACCGGCAATAGCGCCGCTCAGAAGAAAGCCGCGCAGATATACGCCGGCCGGTTTGATGCCCGAGGCTTCGGCCGCGCCCGGATTTTGTCCGACTGCGCGGATTTCAAAGCCAAACGGCGTATGCTGGATCAGATAGTAGACTCCGACCGCCAATGCAATCGCCAGCAGGAAGAACCAGTTCACATACACATAGCTCGGCAGTTCGACGCCGAACAGGCCCATTAAGCCGTGCAGTTTCGGCATCAGCGCGGATTCCGCCATCTTCGCGGTCCGAATCAACGGCGAGCCCAGCCCCTCCGGGATATTTTGGTTCTGATCCATAAAGACATCGGCTACCAGGTAATGAATCAGCGAGTAGGCGATGTAGTTAAGCATGATCGTACTGATGACTTCATGCACGCCGCGTTTCAGTTTCAGATAGATCGCAATCGCCGACCAGAGCATGCCGCCGGCCATCGCCGCAGCGATCGCAAGCGGCAGATGGATGAGCATCGGCAGGTTCGTGAAACTGAAGCCAACCAGCGCGGCGCAAAACGCGCCCATGAAATACTGTCCTTCGACGCCAATATTAAAGAGACCGAGACGAAAACCGACCGCCACGGAAAGGCCGGAAAAAATGAGCGGCGTCGCATTGAACAGGATCGCCGCCATGCTGTCCATGCGGCTGAAGCTGAACTCGACCATCGTCGCATAGACTTCAAGCGGATTTTTATCGATCGCCAGCATCAGAAAGGAACTGACGATCATCGCGAACAGCACCGCCGCCAGCGGCGTCAAGATTTGCAAGCATAGGATCTTCGTCTTTTTATTCATGGATAGCCTCGCCTCCTTTCTGGCTGGCGCCCAGCATATACTGGCCAATCTCTTCTATGTCCAGCTCACCCGGCACGAATTCTTTTACGATTTCCCCGTTATACATGATGCCGACCCGGTCGGATACCGAGAGCACTTCTTCGAGATCCGCCGAAATCAAGAGTACGCCTTTGCAGCGATTGCGCGCTTCGATCAGCTGTTTTTGCACGAACTCGATCGCACCGATATCAAGACCGCGCACCGGTTGCGACGCGATGATGAAATCAGGGTCCTGGCTGAGTTCGCGCGCCAGAACGACTTTCTGCTGATTGCCGCCGGAGAGATTGCGGATCGCCATGTCATAGGAACTAAGGCGGATATCGAATTCTTTGATCTTGCGCGCGGTGAATTCTTTGATCGCCTTGATATCAAGCTTCCAGGCCGAGCCTGCGGCCGCTTCGCGCTGCAGACCGAGCACCGCGTTTTCCCAGACCGTCATCGGCAGAACAACCGCACGATGATGACGGTCTTCCGGGATATAGCCGACGCCAATATGCCGGATTGCGCTCACGCTTTTTCCCTTGATGTCTTCGCCCTTGATCAAAATTTCGCCCGCCTCATAGCGGGTCAAGCCCATGATCGTTTCGACCAGTTCGCGCTGCCCGTTGCCTTCGACGCCGGCCACGCCGTAAATCTCGCCGCGCCGCACGGTGAGGCTCAGCCGGTTCAGGCTGTAATGCGCCGCTTCGCCTTTGACGCTGACCTCTTTCATCTCAAGCACGGCATCGCTCGCCGTGCAGGCCGGTTTTTCGAGCGTGAAAAGCACCGGACGGCCCACCATCATTTCCGCCAGTTGCTTCTTGTTCGTTTCCGCGCCCCGCACTGTGCCGATCGCTTTGCCGCGGCGCAGTACGGTAATCTGATCGGAAATGCGCAGCACTTCATTCAGTTTGTGGCTGATGAACAAGATGACTTTGCCCTCTTCCTTCAAGCGGTTCAGATTGACGAACAGCTCTTCCACTTCCTGCGGCGTCAATACCGCCGTAGGCTCGTCGAGAATCAAGATATCCGCGCCCCGATACAAGACCTTGAGAATCTCTACCCTTTGCTGATGGCCGACCGAAAGTTCGCCCACCGGCTTGTCCAAATCCAATTTAAAATCATATAAGCGGCAGAGTTCTTCCACCTTGGCCCGAGCCTTGGCGAAATCAATGACCCCGCCTTTCGCTTCTTCAAAACCCAGAATAATGTTCTGCACCACGGTAAAACGATTGACCAACATAAAATGCTGATGCACCATGCCGATCCCCTTTAAGATGGCATCGCGCGGCCCGACGAGTTGCAGTTTCTCGCCGCGCAGCCAGACTTCGCCCTCGTCTTGATGATAAAGGCCCGTGATGATATTCATCAACGTGCTCTTCCCGGCGCCGTTTTCTCCGACCAGCGCATGCACTTCGCCCTTTAGCGCGCTTAAAGAGATGCTATCGTTCGCTACCAGTCCGGGAAACCGCTTCGTGATCCCTTTTAATTCCAATATCTTCTCCACAGTAACTCTCCTTCTTTACAAAGGCTTTCTTGCTGACTTAGAAACCGGTTACAAACTGCGATATGAAACGGGGGCTGACAACGTTCACCAGCCCCCGGCTCATCTGCCTTCTGCGCTACCGTGCGCGGACTACTTCAGATCCTTTTTGCTAGCGGGCACTTTGATCTCGCCTGCAATGATCTTGGCTTTTATTTCTTCCAGTTTTCCTTTGATGTCGCCGATCATATTCTTGTTGTATTCGTTTTCAGCATAGCCGACGCCGTCTTCCTTAACGCCGAACTCTTGGTAGCCGCCTTTGAACTTGTTGTCGAGCACGCTCTTAATCGAGTTGAAAACAGCGGTATCGACGCGTTTCAGCATGCTGGTCAGGATGAACGGACGCTGTGCGTCGGTCGCCGTCAGCGATTGGTCGGAGTCTACGCCGATTGCCAGTTTCTTCTGCGAAGCCACCGCTTCAATCACGCCGATGCCGGACGCACCGGAAGCATGGTAGACAACGTCAACGCCGTCTTTGATCTGCTTGAGCGTCAATTCCTTGCCTTTTACAGGATCCTTGAACGCTTCGCCGGTCGTGCCGATATAATCGGACATAACGACGATATTCGGATTGATGAATTTAGCGCCTGCCGTGTAACCGATTTCAAACTTTTCAATCGTCGGAATCTGCATGCCGCCGACAAAACCTACTTTACCGGTTTTGCTTTTCAGCGCAGCCGCCGCCCCGGTCAGGAACGAGCCTTCCTGTTCTTTAAAGAGCAGGCAGGAAATATTGCTGCTGTCTTTCAGCTCCGGTACATATCCATCGATGAGAGCAAATTTGGTTTGCGGAAAATCTTTCGCCACTTTAGCAACCGCATCGGTAAAGATGAAGCCTACGCCAAAAATGATGTCATACTTTTCCTGTGCCAAAAGGCGCAGCAGTTGTTCACGGTTTTCACCGCCGGAAGCCGGTTCAAGATATTTGACTTCAATTTTATCGCCAAACTCTTTCGTCGCTTTTTCCAGCCCTGCGTAAGCAGCATCGTTAAAGGACTTGTCCCCTCGTCCGCCAACGTCAAACACCAAACCGACTTTGATTTTCTTAGCGCCGTCCGCCGGTTTCGCTTCTTCCTTCTTGCCGCAGCCGCTGATAAACGCGGTCGACAGCATCAGCACGGCTACCAGACAGGCCAACATCCACTTCATGTTTTTCATGTGTTTCCTCCTTGTTTTTTCGCTCCTTTGCCGCCTTCAAAGCGACAGCTTGATTCGTATACAAATATACTACATTTCCTTAGAAAAATCCTCTTGCGCGCATAAACTTTTCGCTTTTTTCTAAAAACAATTGCATTTCGTCAAATAAGGTATACCATTTGCAAATGCTGAGCGTTCGCTGATTTTTTTCAGTGCGTTTTTATTTGTTATGTATACTTTACAGTTAACAAGGCACTTGAATGCCGCTTTCCTTTGAAACCGCTTTCTTATTATGTGTTGCTTCTGTCGCCTTTTTCGCCAAAAAAATCCTTTGCTTATTCGGCGCCTTTAGTGTGTTGTCTTTTCGATAATATGATATACTATATTTATATTAGCGCCTATTAATCAATCGCAAGGAGGTGAGTTACTATCGAACTTTCAGCCCGACAACTTCTTATCCTGGAAATGATTAAAGAGTCCGGCCCGATCACCAGCAGCGCCATCGCAGGACGCCTTAACCTAAGCCGCGCGGCTTTGCGCAGCGATTTGGCGATTTTAACGAGCTCCGGCCTGGCCGAGGCCAAACCGAAAGTAGGTTATTACTTCACCGGCAAAAACCCCAAAATGATCAGTCCCGCCCTCTTTGATGATCTGCAGGTAAAAACGATCCACTCTCCGCCCATCGTCATTCACGGCACAAAATCCGTTTATGAAGCCATCGTAACAATGTTTCGCGAAGACGTCGGCACCATCTTTGTCGTCTCGGAAGAAGACGGTCTCGACGGCGTTTTGTCGCGCAAGGATTTGATCAAGGCCGCGATGGGCAACCACAACATCACCGAACTTCCGGTAAGCGTCGCGATGACGCGCATGCCAAACATCATTTTCACCACACCGGACGAAACGGTTTTGAACGCCGCGAAGAAACTGTTGACGCATCAAATCGACGCGTTGCCTGTCGTCGTTCCGTTGCCGACCGCCTCCGGCTCCGTTTATCAGGTAGTCGGACGCTTCACCAAGACCAATCTGACTCGTCTGTTTGTTCAACTGGCCGAAGAGTAGATTTTAAGACGGGAGGTTTTAGCGTGTCCAATCCCACCGTTTATATCTTATCCGATTCCGTCGGCGAAACCGGTGAACTCGTTCTCAAAGCTGCGCTGAGCCAATTCGGCGGCATTCATCTCAACATCATCCGCAAATCCTTCTTGACGACGGAACTGCAGCTGGCGGAAGCGCTGGCAGAAGTCGAAGCCAATCAGGCCGCCGTCATCTACACGCTCGTGCGGCCGGAATTGATGAATTATCTGGAGCAGCGCCTGCACAAATCCGGCATTCCGCATGCCGATCTGATGGGCCCGGTCATCGACGTATTGGCCTCGTTGACAAACCTCACGCCGCGTAACGAGCCCGGTCTGATCCGCAAGGTGGACGACGCTTATTTTACCAAGATCGAAGCGATTGAGTTTGCCGTCAAGTTTGACGACGGCAAGGATCCGCGCGGTCTTTTGAAGTCGGACATCGTGATCACCGGCGTTTCCCGTACCTCCAAAACTCCTTTGTGCATGTATCTCGCGCACAAGGGCCTCAAGGCCGCCAATATTCCGCTCGTTATCGACATTGCGCCGCCGGAGGAATTGTTTCTCGTGCCGCCCTCGAAAGTCGTCGGTCTGACGATAAAACCTTCTTTATTAATGGAGATTCGCAAAGAACGTCTGAAGACGATGGGCCTGGGCGTCGGCGGCAAATCCGATTACGCAAGCCTGGAGCGCATTCTGGAAGAACTGAAGTATGCCGAAGACATCATGCGCCGCATCGGTTGTCCTGTTTTGGACGTAACCAGCAAGGCGACCGAAGAAACGGCAGCCCGCGTGCTCGACATCTACCGTAAAGGAGTGATTGAATAATGGCAAAGTACGTATATCTGTTTCATGAAGGCGGCGCCGAAATGCGTTCTCTCTTGGGAGGCAAAGGAGCCAATTTGGCTGAGATGACCAAGATCGGTTTGCCGGTTCCCCCGGGAATGACAATCAGTACCGAAGCCTGCCGCGAGTATTATGAAAGCGGCCAGCAACTCCCCGACGGTCTGGCGGAAGAAATCAAACGCAACCTGATCACGCTCGAAAAAAGCGTCGGCAAGGAACTGGGCAATGTCGATAAACCGCTTTTGATCTCCGTTCGCTCCGGCGCCGTCTTCTCCATGCCGGGCATGATGGACACCATTCTCAATCTCGGTCTTAACGAGCAAACCGTTAAAAGCATGGCGCGCCTGACGGACAATCTCTGCTTCGCCTATGACTCCTACCGTCGCTTCATCCAGATGTTCAGCGATGTCGTGCTCGAAATCCCCAAGCATGACTTCGAACATATCCTGAGCGAAGAAAAAGAGCGCCAGGGCGTCACCTACGATCAGGAACTGTCGGCCGACGCGCTGCGCTCGCTGATCGACCAGTTCAAAGCATTGGTCAAAGAACGTCTTGGCCGTCCTTTCCCCGAAGACCCGATGGAACAATTGTTCATGGCCGTAGAAGCGGTCTTTCGTTCCTGGAACAACGACCGCGCCATTATATATCGCAACCTGAATAAAATCGAACATAATCTCGGGACTGCGGTCAACATCCAGTCGATGGTTTTCGGCAACATGGGCGACGACTCAGGCACAGGCGTCGCGTTCACGCGCAACCCCTCGACCGGCGAAAACGTCCTGTACGGCGAATATCTGACCAACGCGCAGGGCGAAGACGTCGTCGCCGGCATCCGCACGCCGCGCCCGATCGCCAAGCTGGCCGAAGAAATGCCGGCGGTCTATCAGCAGTTTTCAACGATCGCCCGTACGCTCGAAAAACACTACAAAAATCTGCAGGACATTGAATTCACGGTCGAAAAAGGCAAACTCTACATGCTGCAGACGCGCAACGGCAAACGAACCGCACAGGCCGGCATCCGGATCGCGCATGATCTGGCGATCGAAGGTCTGATCAGCAAGAATGACGCGCTGCTTTTGATCGAAGCGGCGCAGCTCGACCACTTGCTGCACCGCCAGATTGACAGCGAGGCCAAGCTCAACGTACTGGCCAAAGGTTTGCCGGCTTCGCCCGGCGCGGCTTCCGGCCAGGTTGTCTTCGACTCCGACGAAGCCGAACGCCTGGGTAAAGGCGGACAAAAGGTGCTGCTCGTGCGTACCGAGACGACGCCGGACGACATTCACGGCATCGTCGCCGCACAGGGCATCCTGACCAGTCGCGGCGGCATGACCAGCCACGCCGCCGTAGTCGCGCGCGGCATGGGCAAACCCTGCGTCTGCGGCTGCGAAGCGATCAAAATCGATTACGCCAAGCAGGAATTTTCCGTCGACGGTACCGTCGTCAAGGCAGGCGACCTCGTCTCCATCGACGGCGCCGCCGGACGAGTCATCCTCGGCAATGTGCCGATGAAGGATCCTGTCCTCTCCAAGGAATATCTCACGCTCCTCTCCTGGGCCGATGACGTGCGCCGTCTGCAGGTCAGAGCCAATGCGGACACGCCGGAAGACGCGCTCAAAGCGCGCGAATTCGGCGCCGCCGGCGTCGGGCTTTGCCGCACGGAGCACATGTTCATGGGGCAGGAACGCTTGCCGCATGTGCAGCAGATGATCCTGGCCGAAACGACCGAAGAACGCCTCGAGGCGTTGCAATCATTGCTGCCGATGCAGGAAAGCGATTTCTACGGCATCCTCAAGGCGATGGCCGGTTATCCGGTTTGCATCCGCCTGCTTGACCCGCCGCTGCATGAATTCCTGCCCAGTCTCGAAGAGCTGCTGGTCGAAACCGCCACGCTCCGCGCGACCGGCCAGGAACCGGAGCGCCTGCGCAGCCGCGAACTGCTGCTGCGCAAAGTCCGCGCGCTGCATGAATTCAACCCGATGCTCGGCCACCGCGGCTGCCGCCTTGGCATCAGCTTCCCCGAGATCTACGAAATGCAAATTCAGGCCATCTGCAATGCCGCGGCCCGCTTAAGTAAAGAAGGCGTGAAGGTCTTGCCGGAAATCGAAGTGCCGCTGACAATCGACAAAACGGAAATGGTCTTCTTCAAAGAAAAAATCGACCGCATTGCACAAGAGACGATGCAGCAATACGGCACGAAATTCCATTATACCAGCGGCACGATGATCGAACTGCCGCGCGCCGCGCTATTGGCCGACGAACTGGCTGAAGTCTCCGACTTCTTCAGCTTCGGCACCAATGACCTGACGCAGACCACGCTTGGCTTTAGCCGCGATGATGCCGAAGGAAAATTCCTTTCCGATTATCTCAGCCTCAAGATCCTCAAAGACAACCCTTTTATCACGCTTGATCGCAAAGGCGTCGGCCAACTGATGCAGATCGCCGTCGAAAAAGGCCGCCGCGTCCGCCCCGATCTTTTGATCGGCATTTGCGGCGAACACGGCGGCGAAGCAAATTCGGTTCAGTTCTGCCACGAGATCGGTCTGGACTTTGTCAGCTGCTCGCCTTACCGAGTTCCGATCGCCCGCCTCGCGGCCGCGCAGGCCGCGATCAGCACCGGCGAAAGTTACGGTACGCGTTGAGCTCCACAGTGATTTAAAAAGGAGGCTGTAGCCGATAGCTTGCGCGCTATTTTGCTGCAGCCTTCTTTTCTTTTTCCCTATTTCCTTAAGTCCGTGACATTTTTCATCGATAGTTATAGCAGTTGACGATTGTCATTGTTTTTGACTGATCCGTCTGCATGATCGTGCGTCAGCTAATTTAAAGGGAATTCGCCCGCTTGGCTAGAATATGTTTTAGACTGGTTCAGCCTTCGAATCCGTTAAAGGAGCTGTCTCTATGTATGCCATCATCACCCATTCCTGCGCCGGTCGGGCTCATCTCGTTTCAAAACCGTTGGTCCGCGGCTGGAATCTTTATTGCTGCAATCGTTGCGGCTCCGTCTTTTATAAGTGGGTCACGCAGAAAATGTTTGAGACGGCCCCCTATTAACAGTCATAAAAAAGCCTGGAAAGCGTCGCTTTCCAGGCTTTTTTATTTTTTATCTGGCTAATTCATAAATGGCCTGCGCATAGATCTTGGCGCTGAGCAGCAGCTCATCGAGCGCCATCTGTTCATTCGGCTCATGACAGCAGCCTGGCGTACCGGGAAATTCCGGGCCATAGGCAACGACATTCGGCATCGTCTTCGCATACGTTCCGCCGCCGATCGCCAGCGGCGCCGCCTTGATGCCGGTCTGCACTTCGAAGATGCGGAGCAGCGTGGCAACCAGCGGATGGTCTTTCGGAAAATAGAGCGGCCGATGCGGTTCGCCGCAGGAAAGCGTGAGGCCCGCCGCGCTGACGCCCGCTTTCAGCTTCTCAAACAACTCTTCAAACTTCAGCGTGACCGGATAACGCACATTGCAGGTCGCGCTCAGGCTGGTCTCATCGATTTTTAAGATGCCAAGATTGTTCGTCAGCGAGCCGGACGGTTCATCCTGGCAGGCAATGCCAAGCGACGCGCCGTCCGTCTCCTTGCCGACCGCCTTTTGCAGCTTCTGCAGCGCCTCTTTGGCTTCGCCGGCAAGGGAGATTTCCTGTAAAAAGTCCACCAACAGCATCGCCGCATTGACCCCGAGCTCCGGCGTACTGCCGTGCGCCCCTAAACCGCGCGCAATGATTTTGACCAGCGCGCCTTCAGACGTCGCACTGATTTCACACTTCTTCTTTTTCGCATAAGCGCTGCAGGCCGCGCTTACCTTTTCCGGCGCGCTGCAGTGTAAGATTGCTTCGCAATAGTCCGGCACCATGTTCGGCAGCCGTCCGCCGTCCAGGCGCTTCAGAATGATTTCGCCTTCCTGCACCGCTTTAAACGAACTTTTCAGTTCAAAATTCACGATGCCTTTTTCCGCGTGAATGACGGGAAAGCTCGCATCGGGCGTAAACCCTGCCGCCGGAGCCGGTTCTCTCTCAGTATAGTATGCCGCATCGCGGCAACCGGTCTCTTCATTTGTGCCGAAAATGACCCTGACTCGTTTGCTGAGCGGCAAGGCCAGTTCCTTTATCGCTTTAAGCCCGTATAATGCGGCAAAGAGCGGCCCTTTGTCATCAAGCACGCCGCGTCCGTACATCTTTCCGTCATCCACTTCGCAGCCGAACGGCGGATGCTGCCAGCCGTCGCCTTCCGGTACGACGTCAAGATGACCGAGCACCGCAACGTACTCCTCGCCGTCGCCGTATTCGGCGTAACCGATATACCCGTCAAGATTTTTCGTTTTCAGACCCATTTTTTCGGCTACGCCGAGCGCATGCTCGAGCGCCTCTGCTACCGCTGCGCCAAACGGTTGTCCCGGCTTCGCTTCGCCTTGTACGCTCGGGATCGCCACCGATTCTTTAATGCTCTGCAGCATTTCCTGCTGCAAACTCTCTACTTTTCTCTGTAATTGTTCCACTTTTCTTCCTCCTGTTTCACCGGTTCTCTTCGTATATTTTCGCTTAATCTCCCTTTTTTCCCTGTGTTTAACCGCTCAAAAAAGCAGCCGCCTCTTTTGTGCACATCTGCTAAGGTTGCATAAAAAAGCAGCGCCGCTTTTTCCTTTTCAGCTTGGCGCTGCTCTTGCTTTTCAGACCTTGAACTTTTGCACCTCTTCCTGCAAATCCTGCGCGATCTCAGCCAAACCGCCGGCATTCGCAGCAATCTCTTCGGCGGCCGCCGACTGCTCTTCCGAAGCCGCGGCCACTTCTTCCGCCGCCGAAGCCGATTCTTCGACGATCGCCGCCACCTGTTCCATCGATTGTAAGACATCTTCGGAATATTTGCCGAGCACTTCCAGGCGCTGCCGCATATGCTCAACACCCTGACTCGTTTCGGCGACATTGACGACGATCACCTTGATCGCCTCGCCGCCGCGCTGGATCGAATCGACCTGGAAGTTGATCGTTTCCAGGTTGCTTTCCATCGTCCGCACCGTTACCGCCGTTTCCGCCTGGATATCGTTGACCAGGTTTTCGATCTGCTTCGCCGCATTGGCTGCGCCTTCGGCGAGTTTTCGCACTTCATCGGCGACGACCGCGAAGCCTCTTCCCATCTCACCGGCGCGGGCGGCTTCGATCGCCGCGTTCAAAGCGAGCAAGTTCGTCTGACTGGAGATATCGGAAATCAGCGTGACGATTGCGCCGATCTCTTCCGAACGTTTGCCGAGATTCTGAATCGACTCGGTCGCGAAGCGCACCGTCTTTTGCACGTTACCCAGCTGCTCGATCGATTCGTTCAGCGCATCGGCGCCCGCCTGCGCGGCGGTCGACGTTCGCGCCGCCATCGCGGCGGTTTCATCGGCCTCTCGATTGCCGATCGCGACTTCCTTCTTCGTGTCGCGCATCTTGTCGAGCACCGTATTGCTATGTTCCGCCTGTTCGGTCGCGCCCTGCGCCACTTCATTGATCGCCTGCGCAATCTGCCCCGAGGTCAAGCCGGTTTGTTCCGCCGTTTGCGACAAATGGCCGCTGCTGGTCGAAACCTGTTGCGCATGCCGCGTAATATGATGCAGCATCGTTGACAGCTCCGCGCGCATGCCTTCCATCGCCCGCGCCAGCGTACCGATCTCATCCTGCGATTGATAATGGATTTCATCTTCCGCGCTCTTGCGCAAGTCGCCGCCGGCGATCTTGCTTGCCACCACACTCAGCTTATGCAGCGGCGTCGCCATATAGCGAGCAAACCAAAAGACCACGAGCATCGCTAAAACCAAGACGGAAACGCCGACCAGCAGCGATGTCCGCTGCAGCGCCTTGACCGCTTCCAGGAACTCATCCTGCGGCACGCTCACGCCCATACTCCAATTCGTTCCGCCAACCGGCGCATATCCTGTATATTTGTTCGTGCCTTTAAACGAGTAGCCCTGCAAGCCTTTTTCTCCGTTTGTCATTTTCGCCGCAACGTCACGCAGACTTTGATCAAGACTTTGATCCGTCATCATGTTCAGCTTCATGACCATCGACTCATCGGGATGAATGAACACGATGCCGTCTTTTTTCAGGACGAACGCATATCCGGTCTTGCCGACCTTGACCGCCAGCGCCCTTTTGTTGAGTCCTTCAATTGACAGCGTCGCGCCGACAACGCCGATCTTCGCGCCGTTCCTGACAACCGGTACAGCAACGACCGCCAAGAGCGTCTTGTTATCGGTCAGCGAAACGATCGGATCGGAGACGACCACTTTTCCGCTGTTCAACGCCTCGCTGAAATAAGGTCGCGTGCTGATATTGACGTCGGCGCCATTGGTCGTATACGCCGCGCCATTGGTATCGGAAAAGAACATGAACGAATACAGCGCACCGCCGTTTTCATCCTTCAGCGCCTCGACTTCGCTTTTCAAATATTGCACGACCGCCGCCTTATCGCCGCCCGTCAGCGTCGGCGCCACGCCAATCGCGCCTACTTCCCCCTTGCGCGCAGTCAGCCAGAGACTCATTTCCTCGGCGCGCGACGCAGCGGTCGAAGTGATCTCCTCTTCCGCCTGGTTCAGCAGAGCCTCTTTTGCCTGCCAATAATTGAGCGTCGCCAGTATGCCGATCGATAAGACGACCAGACAACCGACAATTACGATCAGTTTGCCACGGATACTGTTCATGGCGCATCCCCCTTCCTTCTTGGCCTCCATGAGCGTTTCAATACTGCCCGAGCGGCATCTGCGGCTGGTAGCCGGATTCTAAAATGGCCACCGCTTCCTCATCGCTGCCGACAATGGGAAAAATACAATGAAACTTCGAAATTGTGAACAATTCGCGCATAAAGCCGGGCGCTACGACCATCGCCACTTTGGCTTTTTCCTTTGCGGCTTCCTTAGCAAAATTGATCAGCACGCCAAATCCGGTGCTGTCAATCTTCGTCACAGCCGATAAGTTCAGGATATAGCCGACGCCGCCGTCGACCACGAACTGCCGTAAGCCTTCTTTGGCGGCTTGCGTGTTTTCATAAACGAGTCTGCCGCTTAGGCGGATCCGCATATAGTTCCGATATCCGTCGCCAACCACACCTACATCAAATTCCGACATCGTCATCAAACCTCCTCCCACCTTTTACGCATGCCAAAGACATGGCCCCGCCCCACCTGATAAACAGACCACACTTCATCGACCATCTCGCTGATAAAGAGCAAGCCCCGGCCTCGTTCGTCCAGCAGACAATCTTCCATCGACGCCCCGGCCAGCTCTTCCTGCCATTCGGGCTGAAAACCGCCGCCTTGATCGATGATGCAGATGACAATTCCCTGCCAATCAACGCTCACTTCTATTTTGATCCGCTCTTCACACGCACTCTCTGCCGTCGCCTCCAGCGCATTCAAAACCGCCTCGCGCAGGACAAAACCGAGCCGCTCGCCTTCCGCCGGGCAGAGACGCTGAAACAACGCTGCCGCGAAGGCATCCACCCTCGCCAGTTCTGCAGGAACCGCCTTTACCTCCAACGCCCATAGTTCAGGTTTTCGCTCATGTCGTGGTACAGACATCCGCCTCCCTCCCTATGTTTTGTTAAAACTGTAATTTATTTACTTCTCCACCCCAAAGGAAAACCCTTTATTTTACAATTCCTTTTTCACCGCTCCGTCGCTTTCGCAAAGAAAAAACTGCTGCACTAGGCCGCACAGCCCGTTGCAACAGTTTCTTCTCATTTTCTTCCGTTCGCCCTGCTCAGCGGATTTTTTCCCACTCGCGCACCGCTTTGCGCAGCTTGCGCCAGGTCTTGACCAATTCTTTCCCTGCGTTGCCGGCTCTGGCTTCCTGCCAGCCCGCAATCCGTCCGGCCGCGTAATAGACCTGCGGATCCGTCTGGCCTTGCAGCGCCTCCTGCCAAAGTTGATCCGCGCCGCTGGCATCGCAAATCGTACCCAGATTATCCTGCAGACGGATCAAACCGCGTCGCAGACTGCCCTTTTCTTCCGGCCAGAGATACTGAAAGACGTCCCAGACATAGCGCGCCCGTTTCACCCGTACACGCAGCTTGTGCAGCAGCGGCGTCTCGATCGCGCTCTCCATCACAGCATCGCGACTGCCTTCCAGGACTTTGGCGAGCCAGGCCTCGATCCGCTGCGCAGCAAAGCGCTCCAACGTGCGGCCGTCTTCATCCAGCCAGTCCGACTCTTCCAATACGGCCCATAACTCGAGCAAGATCGGCGTGTCGATGCCGCGGTAAAAATCCGCCTGTCGTTGCAGCGCCTCCGTTTTTCGCAGCCCCTTAAGCGCTTCGTTGTCCTGATGCAGAATTTCCATCGCCACATCCATTTCACGCAAACGGCCGAGCCGCCCCGCAAGTTCCGCCAGTTCCGCGGCAAAACGCTCATAATCGACTTCCGGTAAAAAGGGTTTCGCCAGCGCCAGCATCGAACGCAAACGCCGGATGCAGACCCGCAATTGATGCGCGGCTTCCGGTTTTTCCGCATTTTCCATGAACGCCTGCGCATATTCCCAGACCAAAAACAGATGGTGTCTGACCTGTTCCTTGATCGCTTTGCCGCAGGCCAGGGACGCATCGAGTTCAAGTTTTTCTTTCCGCCCTTCCTCTTTCGCCAACCCGCCGAGCAGCAAACCGCGATAGAACTTACTGCGGCTTTCCGGACGCAAGCCGCACTCTTTGGCCAGCATCGCGCCCAGTTCCAACAAAACGGCGGAGTTCCCCTCCAAGAGCTCCAACTCGACTTCCATGATCGGTTCTTCTTTTTCGCCGGCAAGGATCACGCCTTTGTCAAAAGCGATTTCGACCCGGCTGCCGTCAGGCGTGTCGACCTCCTGCCAAAAACGCTGAAAGCGCGTGACGACAATCGGCTCTAAGGCAGCGTTTCCCACCGCCCCTTTAATCTGCGGCCAGATGCTAAGGCCTTTTAAGAGCTCGATATCCGCTTCTGCGCTCGGCACATTCACATTCCACTCTTCACGCCGGTGAAGCCCGCCGCCGCTGCTGCCGTTCCCCTTCACGGTAGCAACCCATACGCCGCCTTCACGGCGGACGCGATAGGCCAGTCCGGAGCGCTGCAGCGCCAAATCGGCGGTGTCAAAGTAGCGCGCCTCCATTTCGTCTTCGCCCTTGCTGCCGACGACCACCCACTCGGCCAATGCACGTCCTTCACGCAAGCGTTCCCAGTAGGCTCCATTGAGGCATTGCAGCTTCAGTTCCGTTTCCATGCCTTCGCCCTCCTCACATCTTTGCCCAGATCGTCGGTTGAACAAACCACAGCAACCGTCCCTGCGGCGGAAGCTGTTCCACCAGCTTAAACGCAGCGGCCGCTCCCGGTCGAAACGGCAAGACCACGTTGGCGAGCCGCGCCGACCACAGCCCCATGTCCGGCTCATGCCCGACGATAAGCAGCGTATCCTTGCTGGAAAATTCCTGCCACAAATCGGCCAGCGCATCCAGATCCCCCTGCGCAATCGCGGTGACTTCACGTATCGCAACGCCATGTTCAGCAGCGAGGATGTCCGCCGTTTCCTTCGCCCGTCGCAGCGGACTCGACCAGATATGCAGCGTACCCGCGCCGAGCAAGCGCGCCTTGAGCGCACGCGCGGCGGCCGCAGCCCGTTCCGCTCCCTGTTCCGTCAAACGCCGCTCCCGGTCCGGCAAATGAGGCTGTCCTTCCTCCGCCTTGCCGTGGCGCATCAGGATCAAATCCATACTTTTCGCTCCTTCCGTACCGCCTTCGTCTTTGCGTCTTTTCATTCTCTTCCATTGTACTCCAGTTGCTAAATTGACACAATTGTCATTTTTTCCCTCGCATGATCATTTTTGCTTTTTCGTGATTGTTTTTGATTTTTATTGCACTTTTTTGATTGACCTGGAGGAAAATTCAGATTATACTGGTCACAAATAATCATATACGATTCAGGAGGCCGTCATGTTTGCTGAAGAACGCCGCAATAAAATTTTGCAACGCATCCAGTCCGGCGAGCCGTTAAAGGTCGGCGCGATCAGTGCCTGGCTTAACATCTCCGAGGCAACCGTTCGCCGCGATTTGCAGGAGTTACGCGCGATGGGCCTGATCCACCGCACGCACGGAGGCGCGGTTGCGCCGCAATTTCCGCTCGAACTCAGTTTTCAGGATCGGGAAGTACAGCATTTAAGAGAAAAAGAAGTGATTGCCGCGGCCGCCGCACAGTTGGTTGAAGACGGCGAAACGATTTTACTCGACGCCGGCACCACAACGCGTGAAATCGCGCGTCGTCTGCGCGGCCGGGCGATAACGGTCGCCACCAACAGCATGGATGTCGCCAGCATCTTCTCCGATGACGCGGCCGTTCAAGTCCTGCTGCTCGGCGGCATCTGGCGCAAGTCGATCAATTCGCTGGTCGGCCCGCTGACAAACAGTCTGCTGAAACAAATGCGCTTCGACAAATGTTTTTTAGCCGCCAACGCGATCGATTGCGTGCACGGCGTCGCCACGCATAACCTGCAGGAAGCGGAGACGAAGCAGGCGATGCTCGCCGCTTCGCGCAGCGTGATTCTGGCCGCGGACCACTCCAAATTCGGACGCGAAGATTTTGCCCGCATCTGCGGCCTGGCTGAATTGTCTTTGCTGCTGACCGACAGCGGCGTCAGTCCCGAAACGTTAGCGGAACTGGAGACGTGTCTCGAAGTACAAGTGGCGTCGTAACAACGCGAAGGAGGAGTGAAGATGAAGCAACCCTCGATCATCACGGTAACCTTAAATCCGGCTCTCGATCACACGCTTTCTTTGGAAGAATTCCAGCCCGGTCAATTGAACCGGGTTGCCGAGGCCCGTTTAGACCCGGGCGGCAAAGGAATCAATGTGACGAGCGTGGTTCACGCGCTGGGCGAGCCGGTTCTTGCCGCCGGTTTTCTCGGCCAGGAGAACGCGGAACCTTTTCTCAAGCTTTTTCAGGAGCGGGCGATCGAACATTCCTTCATCGCTTTGCCGGGCGAGAACCGCACTAACATCAAACTGGTGGAACAGGCCACGCAGCGCGTCAGCGAACTCAACTGTCCCGGCATTTCGCCCACGCAGCAGCACCTGTCTTTGCTGCTCGACAGGCTCAAAGAACTGGCCGCGCCGCATGTCTGGCTCGTCCTCTCGGGCAGCCTGCCCGCCAGCTTGCCCAGCGATTCTTACGCCAAATTGATTGAAGCCTTGAAACCATCGGGCTGCCGCATCCTGCTCGACAGCAGCGGCGAATCGCTCAAACAGGGCCTTAAAAGCGCCCCCTACGCTGCCAAGCCGAATCTGCCCGAGCTTTGCCAGCTGACCGGCCGCAGCGCGGCGGACAAACATTCCTGGCTCGCAGCGATCGATCAATTGCTGGCCAGCGGCCTGACGCTCGCCGGTTTGTCGCTTGGCGCACAGGGAGCGATCTTGGCGACGCAGGAAGAAGCCTGGTTCGCACCCGCACTGCGCATCCCGGTCGCCAGCACGGTCGGCGCCGGAGACGCTTTCGTCGCCGGGTTGACCGTAGCACAATCACGCGGTCAGTCGCTCGGCGACAGCCTGGCCTTGGCGACCGCGGCGGCCGCCGCCGCGGTCGCGATGCCCGGCACGCAACCCGGTTCCTATCAGGCAGTGCAGACGCTGCTTGCAAAAATAAAATTAGAGCAATGGAGGTAATGTTCAAATGGATTTATCGCAACTGTTAACCCCCGAGCTGATTCTTTTTGATCTGAAGTCGACCGCTAAGGCAGAGGTATTGTCCGAACTGGTAACCGTACTCGATAACGCGGGCTACCTCTCTGACCGCGCGCAATTCGAGGCAGCGGCCTGGAAGCGCGAGCAAGAGTACTCGACCGGCATCGGCATGGGCATCGCCATTCCCCACGCCAAAGACGCCAGCGTCCGCAAAGCCGCGCTCGTCTTCGGCCGCTCCGTCGGCGGCGCCGATTACCAATCGATGGACGGCACGCCGTCACACCTCTTCTTCCTGATCGCGGTACCGGCCGATGCGAATGACACGCATCTGGCGATTCTCTCCCATCTCTCCCGTCGCCTGATGCACCAAGCGGTGCGTGATCGCCTGATGTCCGCTTCTTCTTATGCTGACGTGATCAACGCTTTTGCTGGCTAATTTAGATTAATAAAGGAGGGTTCTCTTATGAAGATTCTTGCTGTTACCGCCTGCCCAACCGGCATCGCGCATACCTATATGGCCGCCGAAGCGCTGCAGTTGGCCGCCAAGGAAATGGGCATTGATTTAAAGGTAGAAACCCGCGGTTCGGTCGGTGCGGAAAACGAACTGACCGCCGCCGATCTGGCCGAAGCGCATGCGGTCATTCTTGCCGTAGACACCAGCGTGGATCGGGAGCGTTTTGCCGGACTCGCGATCATTGAAGCCGCGGTCAAAGATGCGATCACCAACCCCAAGGCCTTGTTGGAAAAAGCCTGCCAGGCAAAGAAACCGGATACGTTCACCGCAGCGGTCATGAGCGCAAAGGAAGAAGGCAAGCAAAAGCAATCGGCAATTTACAAACACCTGATGACCGGCGTTTCGCATATGTTGCCGCTCGTCGTCGCCGGCGGCCTCTTGATTGCGCTCTCTTTCGTCTTCGGCATCGAAGCCTTTAAGGAAAAAGGCACGCTGGCAGCCGCGCTGATGGATATCGGCGGCGGTTCCGCCTTTGCTCTCATGGTTCCGGTTTTAGCCGGCTTCATCGCCTACTCCATCGCCGACCGTCCTGGCCTGACGCCGGGCTTGATCGGCGGCATGCTGGCCGCCAAGATCGGCGCCGGTTTTCTCGGCGGCATCGTCGCCGGTTTTCTCGCCGGTTACGTCGCCCGCTGGCTGCGCGAATCCATTTCGCTGCCGCGCGCGCTGGAAGGCCTGAAGCCGATTCTGATCATTCCTTTGCTTTCTTCCGCCGTCGTCGGCCTGCTGATGATTTATATCATCGGCGCGCCGGTCAAGGCAATCATGGATTTCATGACCGCGACGCTCAGCGGCATGACCTCCTCGAATGCCGCGGTACTCGGGCTGATTCTCGGCGCGATGATGGCGTTCGATATGGGCGGACCGGTCAACAAATCCGCTTACACCTTTGCGGTCGGCCTGCTCGGCAGCAATGTCTTCGAGCCGATGGCCGCGGTTATGGCCGCAGGCATGACTCCGCCGCTCGGCTTGGCCTTGGCGACGTATCTCTTCCGCAACAAATTCAGCGCCGAGGAACGTGAGGCGGGCAAAGCCGCCGGCGTGATGGGCATCTCCTTCATCACCGAAGGCGCGATCCCGTTTGCCGCCAGCGATCCGCTGCGCGTCATTCCCTCAATCATGATCGGTTCGGCGCTGACCGGCGCGCTCTCGATGGCCTTCGGCTGCACGCTGCGCGCACCGCACGGCGGCATCTTCGTTCTGCCGATTCCGCACGCGGTAGGCAATCTCGGCATGTACGTCCTGGCCATCCTGGCCGGCACGGTCGTGACCGCGATTTGTCTCGCGCTTTGCAAACCGCGTCTCGATAAAGCATAAGTTCTTAAAGCGAAGCAGGCATTCTCAGCGCAGAGAATGCCTGCTTTTTGCTTTAAAAACTTACGAAACGGTTTTCCTATGGAAATAAAAAGAAAAGGTCGCTACAATGAAGCTATCCTTTCTCTTACACTTTCTATTTACAAGGAGGCCTACCAATGTTCACTTCTTTAAAACCGAAAATTCTTCTCGGCCTATTTATTCTTATCTCGTTGGTCAGTGCCGCGTTAGCCTTACCGACCATCTGGCTGTTCAACAACTATGTCGAGCAATCCGCCAAAAGCGACGCGCTAAAAGCGCTGAACGGCTTCCAGCATCAAGTAGGGCAGCTCGAGGCGAATGCCGCTCGCTATGCGGTCATCCTTGCGGCAGACCCCTTTCTCAGCGCCGGCATCGCCGCAAAAGACGCAGCCCAGATTCAGCTGCAGCTCGACAAACAATTGCGCCATATGCCGATGGACTTCGTCACAATCACCGATGCCCGCGGCATCGTCCTCTACCGCAGCCATGACGCCAAACGCGGCGACAGCGTCACGAATCAACCAAATGTGCAAAAAGCGCTGCAAGGCACTGCCGCAAGCGGCATTGAGCAGGGCACCGCGGTCAGGTTGTCGGCGCGCGCCGGCGCTCCCGTTAAAAACGGTCAGGGTCAAATCATCGGCGTCATTTCAACCGGTTATGATTTAAGCAAAGAAGTCTATTTAGATGAAATGAAGGAAAACTATCAAACGGAAGTCACCTTGTTTTTTGGCGACACCCGCCTGATGACTACCGTGAGCAAAGACGGCAAACGCCTGATCGGCACGAAGATGAGCGAACCCGTTGCCAAAACGGTTTTGCAGGAGGGGCAAGCGTTCACCGGTCCGGCCGATGTGCAGGGCCTGCCTTTTATGACCGCTTACCAGCCGCTGAAAGACAGCGCCAATAAGCCTTACGGCGCGCTCTTTGCAGGCCAGCCGCTCGCCGCGGCGCAACAGGCCCGCAATCAGATGATTTTTTCGATGATCGCGATTGCCGTGATCACCAACCTCTTGGTATTTGCTTTGACTTGGCTGCTGGTCACGCGCGGCCTCAAGCCGATTTTAGCGATGGTCGCCGCACTGGCCGCGGTCGCGCAGGGCGACATGCGCCAAACCGTCACGGTCACCTCCCGCGATGAACTGGGACAGTTGGCCCGCGATTTCAATCGAATGACCGAAGCGCTGCGCCAGGTCCTGAGCGACGTCGCCAGTGCAGCCAACCGTTTGGCCGAAGCGTCGGTCGATTTTCAGTCCAGCAGCGAACAAAGCGCGCAAGCGGTAACGTTAATTGCCGGTTCCGTCATTGAAATTGCCGCCGGCGCCGATCAGCAGGTCAGCGTAACCGGCCAGGCTTTCAGCGTAATGCAGGAAGTCGGTCAGCAGGTGCTTACCGCCAAGGACAGCGCCGCGGCGGCGGTTCAACAGGCCGACGACGCCGCCAGTCAAGCCGCCGCCGGCAGCCAGGTCATCAATCAGGCGGTGTCGCAGATGGGCGAAATTGATGCTTCGGTACAGAATCTGGCCGCTTTAATCGAAAAACTGGAAAGCCACGCCTCTAAGATTCAGGAGTTTGTCGCCTCCATTACGGCGATTGCCAGCCAAACCAACTTGCTGTCGCTTAACGCCGCGATCGAAGCGGCGCGCGCCGGTGAGCACGGACGCGGTTTCGCGGTCGTAGCCGATGAAGTCTCGCATCTGGCCGAGCAATCGGAGCGCGCAGCCGGACAAATCGCCTTGTTGATTCAAGAAATCCAGCGCGATACCGCCCACGCAGTGACGGCAATGGACAGCGGTCTTCAGGAAGTGGCGTCCGGCGCCGATTTTGTCAATCAGGCCGGTACGGCGTTCCAGGAAATCCGCAGCGTCGTTGCAGAGCTGCACGAGCAGGTCGTTACGATCCAGTCCAACATCGGCCACGTCGCAAGCGGCGCGGATACGGTTACCGGACAGTTTATCCGCGTCGAAGATCTAAGCCGCAAGACGTCCAGCGAAACCCAGACGGTCAGCGCCTCCACGCAGGAACAGTCCGCAACGATGGAGGAAATGGCGGCCTCCAGCCACCAATTGGCGCAGATGGCCGAAGAGCTGGCCAAGGCGATCAGCCGTTTTAAGGTCTAGGCAGACATTTTTTTGCAAAATTGCGCTTTTTCGTATTGACAGCCTCTGTGCCCCATCCTATAATGAGTAATGCAACGTGTTACTGATCTTTCAGGCATGAGTTCCCTAAGGGGCTCATGCCTTTTTTCCTGTCGTTGCTCTGCCTTACTTTCATTTTACATTTACGGAGGAAGATAGCATGTTTGGTTTGTTCAGCAAAAAATCGCAACTCTTAGCCCCGCTAGACGGCAGCGTGATCGCAATCGATCAGGTACCCGACGCGGTCTTCGCGCAAAAAACGGTCGGCGACGGCGCCGCGATTGCCGATGTGACCGGCGATCTCGTCTGCGCACCGGCGGACGGCAGCCTGGAAATGGTCTTTCACACCAATCACGCGTTCGTCGTAAAGACGAGCGATGAACTCGAAGTGTTGGTCCATATCGGCATCAACACGGTCGAACTGAAAGGACAGGGTTTTGAACGCCTGGTCGAGCCGGGAAGCGTGGTAAAAGCAGGCCAACCGATCATCCGCATCGACCGCAGCATCATTTCGGGCGCGGGCCTTTCACTCGTCACGCCGGTCGTAATCACAAACGGCGCTCTGCTCAGCAGCTTAGAAGCCGCTGTCGGCAAAACGGTCAAAGCCGGACAGGATCCGCTCCTCAGCTACAAGAAAAAATAGTTGTCCGTCGCAACAAGAAACGGTGAAAAGGAGGAGTCCGATGCATACCCCTGAACCCTATCGGGTAGTCAAGGCGTTCAATAACAGCGTCCTTCTGGCCTTGCAAAACGGCAAAGAGCGCATCCTGATCGCCAAAGGCATCGGCTTCGGCCGTCAAGTCGGCGACTACCTCGCAGCCGACACCCCTTGCGAAAAGATCTTCACGATTGACGACGCGGAAAACTCAGGCCGCCTGCGTCAACTGCTGGGCGAGATCAGCGACGCGCTGTTCATCACCTGCGAAAACATCATCCATATGATCAGTCGCGAACTCGGCGAAGAACTGAATGAGAAGATCCACATCAACCTCGTTGACCACATCGCCTTTATGCTCAAGCGTTTGCAAAGCGGCGACGAAATCAGCAATCCGTTCCAAACGGAGATCGAGGTCTTATATAAACGGGAATTCGAACTGGCCCGTCAGGCCGTCTCGATGCTGGAAGAGGACACGAAGCTGCAGATCCCGGACGGCGAAATCGGCTTTATCGCAATGCACATCCATTCGGCCAGGCGCAGCGGCCAGATTTCGCAGACGATCAAATGCGCCTTTCTCGCCAATACGATCGTCGATTTTCTCGAAGAAGAACTGCAGCTTGAAATCGACCGTCAGTCGCTGACCTACGCGCGTTTCATCACGCATGTCCGCTTCACGGTGGAACGGCTGCTGACCAACGTGCCGATCCAAAACGAACTGCTCGCGACGATCAAGCGCAAGTACAAGGCGTCCTTCGCGTTGGCTAAACAAGTCGGCGCACTGATTGCCGACGAGCTGGCGATGCCTGCGATCCCGGATGATGAGGTCGGCTATCTGACCTTGCACATCGAAAAGCTGCGCACGCATCAATGACGACAATCGCATCAGAAACATCTGTTTCGTAACATGTTACTGTGTACCCCACAGGCAAGAGTTACCTTTGTTAACTCCTGCCTGTTTTTATTTTTATCCGCACTTATAAAAAACGGCTTAAAGGGGGCGGTTTGCTACGATCCCGTTGGTCTAATCGATTTCTTACTAATGAGAGGAGTTTTTCACCATGATTAAACAATCTTTCGGCGTGCTGCAAAAAGTCGGCCGCTCCCTGATGCTGCCGGTAGCTTTGCTGCCGGCGGCCGGTATCCTTCTCGCGCTGGGCAATGCGCTGCAAAATCCGCAGATGCTTAGCGCGCTGCCGGCACTCGACGTGCATTGGCTGCAGGCCGTAGCCAAAATAATGGAAGCAGCGGGCGGCATCGTCTTCGCCAACCTGTCGCTGCTCTTCGCAGTCGGCGTCGCAGTCGGTCTGTCCGGCGGCGACGGCGTCGCAGGACTGGCCGCGATCGTCGGCTACCTGATCATGAACGTCACGATCGGCCTGATGGCCGGCGTCACGCCGGACATGGTCGGTAAGAATCCGGCGCTCGCGATGGTTCTTGGCATCCCGACGCTGCAAACCGGCGTCTTTGGCGGCATCATCTGCGGCATCATGGCCTCGCAGATCTACAAGCGCTTTTACAACATCTCGCTGCCGAGCTACCTTGGCTTCTTTGCCGGCAAGCGTTTCGTCCCGATCGTCACGGCCGCCAGCGCCGTCCTGTTAGGCATCGCGATGGTCTTTTTCTGGCCTCCGATCCAGCATGGCCTGACTTCGTTCTCGAAAAACATGATCGACACCAATAAGACCTTGGCGGCCTTCATCTTCGGCGTTATCGAACGCTCGTTGATTCCGTTCGGTCTGCACCACATCTTCTACAATCCGTTCTGGTACCAGTTCGGCGAATACGTCAATCACGCCGGTCAGATCGTCAACGGCGATCAGAGCATCTTCTTCGCACAGATGAAAGACGGCGTTCCTTTCACCGCAGGTACGTTTATGACCGGTAAATTCCCGTTCATGATGTTCGGCCTGCCCGCTGCCGCACTGGCGATCTATCAGGAGGCAAAGCCGGAAAAAAAGACGCAGGTCGCCGGCATCATGTTCTCTGCGGCATTGACTTCGTTCCTCACCGGCATCACGGAACCGATCGAATTCTCCTTCCTCTTCGTCGCACCGATGCTGTTCGGCGTCCATTGCCTCTTCGCCGGACTTTCCTTCATGACGATGCATATCCTGAACGTCAAGATCGGCATGACCTTTTCCGGCGGCGTCATCGACTATTTCCTCTTCGGCATTCTGCCGAACCGTACCGACTGGTGGCTGGTCATTCCGGTCGGCCTCGCATTCGCGGTCGTCTATTATTTCGGCTTCCGCTTTGCAATCCGTACCTGGAACCTGGCTACGCCCGGCCGTGAAGAAGAAGAAAACGGCGCAAGCGCAGCCAACGTCAGCGCCGCGCCGCTCAAAGGCGCAGAACTTGCGCTCAACGTCCTCGTCGCACTGGGCGGCAAAGAAAACCTCACCAGTCTCGACGCCTGCATCACGCGCCTGCGCGTCAGCGTCGTCGACATCAAGAAGGTCGACGGCGACCAACTGAAAAAGCTCGGCGCTTCCGGCATCATGGAAGTCGGCGACAACCTGCAGGTCATCTTCGGACCGCAATCCGACAACATCAAGACCAAGATCCAAGAGCTCATCGCACGCGGCGATGATAAGGCGCCGCTCACTCCGGCTCCAAATCCTTCGTAATCGCCTTCTCCTCAATAACCTCATATAAAGCGAAAAGCAGCGCCGCTGATAAAGCGGAGCTGCTTTTTGTCTTATGCGCGGCGCGCGTCCTGCGGCACCGCTAAGAATTTCACGTCGGGATTGCGCTCTTCCACCCAGCGCAGCGACCATTCGTTTGAGAGCAAAAGCACCGGTCGATCCTGGATATCGCGGATCACCATGCCGCTGTCGATTCCCTTGAGCGAACTTAAATCCTGCTCTTCGCCGATCAGCCAGCGCGCCACGCTGTAAGCGAGACGATCGATCAAAAGGTCGACGCCGTATTCGTTCTTCAGACGGTATTCGAGCACTTCGAACTGCAGGCTGCCGACCGTACCGATGATGAACGCTTCCACCGCGCTGTCCGGCTGACGGAAGACCTGAACCGCGCCTTCCTGCGTCAGTTGCGTCATGCCCTTCACGAACTGCTTGCGTTTCATACTGTCCTTCGCTTGCACCTTGGCAAACAGTTCCGGCGGAAAGACAGGGAAATTTTCAAATTTAAAATCCTGGCCTTCGGCGCATAGCGTGTCGCCGATGCCGAACACGCCCGGATCGAACAAGCCGATAATGTCGCCCGGATACGCCTCTTCAACCAGATTGCGTTCCTGCGCGAGAAATTGTTGCGGCTGCGCCAGTTTGATCAGTTTTCCGGTTTCCGCATGAAACACCGGCATGCCGCGCGTGAATTTGCCGGAACAGATCCGAATGAACGCCAAACGGTCGCGATGCGCCGGATTCATGTTCGCCTGAATTTTAAAGACAAAGGCCGAAAACGGCTGCTCCACCGGATTCACTTCACCGATGCTCGCCTGACGCGCAACCGGAGGCGGCGCAAGACGAAGAAACTCTTCGAGAAAATTGCGCACGCCGAAATTCGTCATCGCACTGCCGAAGAACATCGGCGTCAATTCGCCGGCCGTTACCTGATCCATATCGAACGCATCGCCTGCCATATCCAACAGTTCGATATCTTCTTTAAGCGCCTGAAAAACTTCATCGCCGAGCGTCTCGCGGAAGATCGGATCATCAAGACTGGCCTTGCTCGACGAACGGATCGTCTTGCCGTGGCCGCCGTCCTTGTCAAACAGCTCCACCTGTCCTTCGCGCCGGTTGTAAATGCCGACATAATTGCCGTGGATGCCCACCGGCCAGTTCATCGGATAGCAGCGGATGCCGAGCACCTCTTCGATTTCTTCCATCAATTCAAAAGGACTCTTGCCGAAGCGATCCAGCTTGTTGACGAATGTGAAGATCGGGATGTTGCGCTGCCGACAAACCTTGAACAGTTTCTTCGTCTGATCCTCGACGCCTTTCGCCACGTCGATCAGCATGACCGCGCTGTCCGCCGCCATCAGCGTTCGGTACGTGTCCTCGCTGAAGTCCTGATGACCCGGCGTGTCGAGAATGTTGACGCGATAGCCGTCATAGTCGAATTGCAGTACGCTCGATGTGACCGAGATGCCGCGCTGCTTCTCGATCTCCATCCAGTCCGAAACCGCATGCTTATTGGCCTTTCGGGCCTTTACGGTGCCAGCCAGACGGATGGCGCCTCCATACAGCAATAATTTTTCCGTTAACGTCGTCTTGCCGGCGTCGGGATGCGAAATGATCGCATACGTACGCCGCCGCAACGTTTCTTGTTTCAGTTCTTCCATAAAAAATGTTTCCGCCTCCTGCTACTTCATACTTTACTACTATAGAAGGGAGCCGGATAAAAGTCAACGCCTGGACTGCCGATTTCCTTCATTAGAATGACAATTTTTCATAAGCGAAAAGAGCAGGCCGTTTTCGGCCCGCTCTTTTTTTATTTGCGTTTGATTTCCTGACGATTGCCGACGCTTTGATACTGATACGCCGGATTGGCCGCCGCGACAAACGCTTCGCTCCATAGCTGCTGCCAGCTTTGCATGCGCTCTTTATCCATGCCGCCTCTAAGCCAGTTGCGTTCCTGGTGGCACACGCCGCTCCAAGCAAGAAGTTCGCTGCTCTCACTGCTCACTTGGTCGCCTTCGTCGCAGGGCATGCCGTTCAGGAAGAAATCATTCAGCGCCTGGTAGATGCTTTTCGCGCCGTCCAGCGCATGTTTGCCCTCTTGCTGCGCGGCCTGGCCGCACAGCGTGCCATGTTGGCGAAACGTTTCTTCCACGAGGCCTTCCGCCACTTTGCCGCAGGCGTCGCAAAGCTCCTTGATGAACGCCGCTTCGCGCGTTTCGGCCAGCATGATCTGGCGCTGCAGCCAGCCGTGGATGTTGCTCTGGTCGATGTGTTCGTTTAGATCGCTGTCAGCCGGGAGCGGCTGCCCGTAGATCTGCCAGACCTGTTGGCGCAGTTCTTGCGCGGTATCGCCGCAGTTTTGCGCGGCGGCCTGATACAGCATCGCCTCGCGTTCCACCACGCGCTCGATCTTATGATACAGCCAGTAATGAATATGTCCTAAAAAAGCACTCATCTCAAACCCTCCGTTATTTCTTATTTTTTAAGCACCGCATTGATTTTTTCCACCAGTTCGTCGACCGCCAGACCATGGATCTCTGCCGCTTTGTGCAGCGGTTCGCCCGTTGCCGACGGGCAGCCGAGGCAGCCCATGCCGAACGAACGCAGGACCGGGATCGTCTGCGGGTAGACCCGGATGATCTCGCTGATGATGCTGTTCGCATCGACCGCCTCTCCCAGGCTGAGCGTTTCGCCTATCTGCGTCAGCTCCTCTTTAGGCGGCGCTTTCGGCAAAGGCGTCGCTTCGCTTTCCTCTGCCGCCTGATAAAAACGGGCCAACACATCGTTCTTAAATTTTTTCAGACCGATCCGATCGATGAACGGACCGATGCGTTCGATCTCGGCTTTCTCCTGATAATAGTTGATGATCACGCCGACCATGCGCAGCGTCTCTTCGTAGTCAAGCGCCTGGATGATTTTGTCCGCAAGGCGCGGCTGCGCTCCGGCGCTGCCGCCGACATAGACATCCCAGCCGTCATCCGTGCCGAGCAGACCAATGTCCTTGACATGCACTTCCGCGCAGGAGTTCCGGCAACCGGCCACTCCGATCTTAAGGCGTGACGGCATTTCCTTCTTATGGTACAGACGGTCCAGTTCCAGACCGAGTTTTACGCTGTCTTGCTTGCCTCGTTTACAAAAGAGAATGCCTGGGCACACCTTGACGCTGCGCACGCAATTGGCAAAACCGATCGCCGGCTGCATGCCGAGTTCGCTCCAGACCGCTTCCACATCCTCTGCCGCCAGATTCGTGATCATGATTCGTTGCGCCGAAGTCAGCTTCAGCACGCCATGATATTTTTCCGCCGCATCGGCATATTTGCGCAAGGCATCCGGTTTTATAAATCCGCCGGGGATCTGCGGCGTGATCGCGTATGTCTTCTTACCATCCCTTATTTTTTGTAAATTGGCTCCCGTTGGCAACATGACGCCACCTCCTTCGTTCTTAGCCTGATTATACTCCGTTTCTTTTTCCTTCACTGTGACTTATATCTCAGACCGGCCTTTTTTTTGCCTTTTTTCTTTAAAGGATTTTCAATTCTTTTCCAGAAATATCTAAATAGTATACCCGCTTCACGGAGGTGATTCTTTATGGATCCGACCTCATCCGCCAGCCGTCTTTCCGCCAATCGCATCGTCGCGATCTATCTTTTGGCAAGTCTCTTCTGGATCGGCGGCAGCGATTATCTTGTCGCGCTCTTTTTCACGACGCCTGCCGCGATGATGATCGTCAGCATGTTCAAAGGCTGGCTCTATGTCGCGCTCATTACCGCGCTTCTCTATTGGCTGCTGCACCGCTATGCCTCGGATCTGACGCTTTCGCGTCAGGAGCTGCTGCAAAAAAACGCGGAACTCTTGCAGACCAACCAATTTCTTCATACGGTGGAAGAACGACTGACCCGGCAAGTCGATGAAATCACCTTGCAGCAAAGCATCATCCACCGACAAAACGAATACCTGCTCTGTTTGCACGAAACCGCGTTGCATGTGATGGAACATCAGGAGGTTTGCGCGCTGATGCAAACGCTGCTCAAACGGCTTACGCTGTTGCTTGACGTCGAGCATGCCTTCGTCGCCTGGACGCAGGAAAAAGAGGAACGTTTCTCGGAGCGCTTCGCGCTCGGCGCTTTCGTCGACGCGCCTTTGTCGCTGGCTGCGCAGCAAAATCTCGGCCTCTTGCTGGAAAAGTTCAAACTGCCGCTGCTGCTTGATTCCGCCGCACTGATCCATGCGGAGTTGAGCGGCTTCGAACCTTTCCATGCCGTTTTGGCGGCGCCGCTCTCTGCCGGGCAAGACGTGATCGGTTTCTTCGTCCTTGCACAGCGCGACCGCTCACGCCACTTTGCCGCAGCGGACAAAGAACTCGTCAACCGTTTTGCGCAATTGGCTGCGCTGGCGCTTGAAAACGCGCGCCTGCACGCCGGAAAGCAAACGGAAATCCAAATCCGCAAGCGGGCCGAAGAAAACGCCCGCCAGCAGGCGAATCAGACCGAAACCTTGCTTTCCCTGATTCCCGATCTGATTTTCCGCGTCGACAGCGACGGCACCTACCTCTATTGCAAAGCGCCGCAAATGGAAGAGATTCTGCCCTTTAGCACCGAGGATCTGATCGGCAAACGCGTGCACGACGTCTTGCCGCCCGAACTCAGTACGCGGATCATGTCGGCGATCGAGCGGACTCTGCAGACGAAGCAACTGCAGTTCATCGAATATGAACTGCCGCAGGCCGACGGGCAGCTGCGCCACTGGGAAGGCCGACTGCTCTACGCGAACGCGAACGAGATCATCGCGATCGTGCGCGATATCACCTGCCAGAACCAAATGCTGCAGCAGCTGCAGCAGCTCAGCATCCATGACGCGCTGACCGGCCTCTTCAACCGTTCCTACTTTCAACAGCAGCTGCTGCTTTATACCGAGGAAGACTGCCTGCCGTTGACGATCTTCGTCTGCGACATCGACGGGCTTAAGCTGATCAATGATACGCTCGGTCATCAGCATGGCGACCAACTGCTGAAAAACACGGCGCAAGTCCTGCAGAAAGCGGTGCGACAAATCGATACCATTTCCCGCATCGGCGGCGATGAATTCGCGATCATCCTGCCGCATACCGGCCAGGCTGCCGCCGCGGCAATTCAGCAACGCATCGCATCTACGCTGGCGGAATATAACAACGCGCATCCTTCGCTGCCGCTCGGCCTTTCGATCGGCTTCGCCAACGCCGAAACGCATCCGTTTGACATCCATCTGCTCTTTCGTGAAGCGGATGACCAAATGTATCAGCAAAAGCACCTGCATAAAAAGACCAGCCACGGCAACATCATCAGCGGCCTGATCAGCGCGCTGGCCGAACATGATTTTTACATCGAAAATCATACGCCGCAGCTTCCGCTGCTGGTCGACGACTTCGCCTTGGAATTGGCTCTTGCGCCGGAGGTCACGCAGCGCTTACAGCTTCTGGCCTGTTTCCATGACATCGGCCGGATGTTCATTCCGGAAAACCTGCCGTCCTCCAGCCTTGACGCGCAGGACTCGTCGCGCCTTTCTCCCTGCGAAGCCGGCAGCCGGATCGCGCTTGTCATCCCCGAACTGGTTTCCATCGCCGATCTGATCCTGCGGCAGCAGGAACACTGGGACGGCAGCGGCCAGCCGCTCGGCCTGTCGGGCGACGCGATCCCGCTCGAATGCCGGATTTTCGCCCTCATCAACGCCTATGACAGCGCGCTTTGCGGCAGCGCGACGCAGCGCCCGCTTTTGCCGGCAAGCGCCTTAACGCTATTAGAACAAGATCAGGGACACCTTTATGATCCGCATCTGCTCGCGCTCTTTTGCCGCATGCTGCGCCAGCGTCTTTAAAAAGAAAGAACAGCCGCGCCGGTTCGTTCGCTGAACCGGCGCGGCTGTTCTTTCTTTTCTTATGCTTAGACGCGAAATTTTTCCACTTTGTCGGTCAGTTCTTTGATCATGCCGTTCAGCGCCTGCGCCTGCTCGGTGACCTGACTCATGCTGTCGAGCTGACGCGCGGTGGCATGGTTGACTTCCGACGTGATCGCCGACGTTTCCTGCGCGCCGGCCGAAATGCTGCTGAAGACATCGACGACTTCGTTGCTCTTGACGCGCATCGCGCTAAAGCAGTCTTCGATCTCGCCGACCTTGCGGCTCATCGCCGTGACCGATGCGGCGATCTCGGCAAAGATATGCCCGGTTTCCGCAACCGCCGCTTCCTGATCCTGCACCACGCTGCGTGCGCGGCCCATCGCGTCAACGGCGGTACTCGACTGCAGCTGCACATCCTGAATCAAATTCTTGATGTTCGACGCCGCATCGGACGATTGTTCCGCCAGTTTGCGAACTTCTTCGGCGACCACGGCAAAACCGCGGCCATGTTCACCGGCCCTGGCCGCTTCGATCGAAGCGTTGAGCGCCAAGAGGTTCGTCTGGTCGGCAATCTGCTGGATCATGTCGGTGATCGTACCGATCTGCGCCGTCATTTCATTGACTTTCACGACAGTCACATTGAGCTCGCCGATCGCCTGCTGTCCTTCACTGGTCCGTTTCGTCAGATTGTTGACGATGCCGCCGACCTGCGTACTTAGGCGGTTCATTTCGCCGTAGCCCTGGTGGATTTCCTGCGTATAAACGGCAACCGTCGCGACATCGTCCGCCATTTCATTGATCCGCACAACACCGGCTTCCAGTTCTTTGGCCTGTGACGCCGAAACGCGGGCGATCTCACTGATCGATGAACCCACTTCCTGAATCGAACCACCGGTCTGCGTCGTTACCTGATCCATCGTCTGCGCGACGCCGCCCACATTGTGCGCGACGCTTTGCACCTGACCGATCAGCACGCGAATATCGTTTTTCATCGCTTCCATCGCCTGAAACAAGCGCCCCAGTTCATCCTGACGGCTTTTCAAGCGGCCTTCGATCGGCAGACGGAAATTGCCGCCGCCCATTTCAGCCATTTGCCGCACCGCCTCTTCCATCGGACGGGAAAATTGTCCGGCAACCGCAACCGCAGCGCCGATAATCAAAAGCAAGAGCACTACGGCAACGCCCAGCATCACCTGGCGCATTTTTTGCGCACTGGCCATCAGCTCGCTTTTTTCCACCAGCGCAATGAATTTCCAGCCGGTGGACTGCGAGGTATAGACATTCGCCCAGTGTTCCACGCCGTCGATCGTGACTTCGAAGTTGCTGTCCGTCAGCTTGCTGACGTCGGCGAACTGCGCCACATTCATCTCTTTGACCGGTTTGAAGCTCAGCTCCGGTTTTTTCGGCTGTGCGATGATCGTGCCCTTGGCATCGAGCAGCATCACATAGCCGCGTTCGCCGATCTTTATGTTCTTGACCATTTCCGTGATAACCGGCAGGTCGATGTTAAAGCCAAGCACGCCGCGTACGCCGCCGAAATTGTCTTTGACGGTCGCGAAGATGCCGACCGTCGGCACGCCTTTCGACGTCAGAAACGGCTCGGCGACGATCACTTCGTTCGCTTTCGCGGTCGAATCCTTATACCAGTCACGGCTGCGCGAATCGTAGCCGCTTTTGCGCGGCACCGCCGGCCATTGCAGATAACCGCCGTCCGCCGTGCCAAAGGAAATGACCGATACGGTCGGGTGGCTCTTGGCAAAACGCTGCAGCATGCCGTACAACTCCGCCTCATAACCTCCGTTTTCCTGCGGCGTCATCGCCACCATGCCGTCGGAGCCGCCTTTTTTGTCGATATAGACGCTGATCTTGCCGTCGCTGCGACGCGTCAGCGGATCATCGGCCATTAAGCGCGTATTTTCTTTCATGCCGTCGAAAAACAGCTGGATGCCGTGGTCGACCTGACCGATTTCGCGCGTCGTCGACTTCAGGAAATCTTCGCGCGTCTGCTTTTTTATCGCAAAATCCATAAAGATGCCGATAACCAAGAGCGGCACCAGCGTTACCGCGAGAAACGCCGCGACAAGCCGCGCCTTCATACCCCAACCTTTTGTCCCCTGTACCATTGTTTCGCCCCCTATTTCCTGACTATATCCTTGAACCACGTTTCTCTTTCGACGCCATGACACAGAGTTCCTGTCAGAAAAAGCCTTACGAAGGCGCTTGGCGCCTGGGCGAATAGCTCATGCACTCCTGTCCCGACGCCTGCCGGACGACTTCGGACGGCGGGCGCGGACTTTTGAAACCGTATGCGCGGCAGCCATACGGACAGGCCGCTTCCCAGGTGTTGAAAAAAAACTGGCAGCGCATACAGACAACTTTCTTTTGCTCTTCCAATTTTTTCACCTCATCCGCAATGTTTTTCTATGGACGCAGCACTTCAACAAAGATCAGCGATTCTTCCACGCCCAAATCGATTGTCGACAGCTTGCCCGGTGCGGGAATCGGCAGACCGGCCTGCGCAATGGCCGTGATGTGTTCGCGCAGCCAGCTGCCCGCCACTTGGAAACTTTCCGCATCGCTGGCGGCCGTGCTGAAACAGCCGGGAAAATCGGGGTAGCGGATCTGCAGTCGATCCGTCTCCTCTTGCTTTACGATTGCCGGGTAAATCATCTTTCTCATCGTCTCTTGCCTCGCTTTCTTTTTCTTGCAGGATTCAACGTCCCGCTTGCCGAATATTCAGGTAACATTTCATCTGGAAAGGTTGGTGACTGCGCCATGAACAACGCGGAGCGCTTATTGCTCGGATTATGCGATGAACAGGCCAAAGATGACTCGGATATGTCCCGTCTGACGCCGGATATGTTTCAGCTTGAGATGACCTCTTTCGCGCAGACCGTTTTGAGCCTGCAGGATGCCGGTTACATCACCGGCGCGTTCATCGCCCAGCCGACGCCAGACGGCGAAGGCGTCTGGTTTTCGAATCTGCGCAATGTCTGGGTCACGGAAAACGGCGTGCAAAAAGCGCGCCAGTTGTTGCAAGGGTTGAGCCGCTCCAATTGAAGCCAACGCGGCTGTCTCACGCCGGACGTTTAGCGTCTTGCGCGATTCAGCCGTTTTTTCTACTTCTCGACCGTTCCGGCAAGTCCGGGCGTCGTAAAGAGGCGGCCGTCGGTCGTCATGATGATCGCCTCCACGCCGGGGAAGCGCTGCAAGACCCGCAGACCTTTCTCTACGCCCAGCACCAGAATGCCGGAGCTGGCGAGATCGCTCACTTCCGCCGAATCCTGATAGACCAGCGTGACGCTGGCAATCTCGCGCGGCTGGCGGCCGGTCTTCGGATCGAGGATATGGTGGTATCGTACGCCGTCCTTGATAAAAAAGCGCTGGTAGTCGCCGGACGTCTCGAGCGTGTCCCATTGATCGAGCGTCAACTTGGCGATGACGCCTTCGCTGTTGCGCGGATCCTGCACGCCGATGCGCCACGCCTTGCCGTCCGGTTTGCGTCCGATGACCCGGACGTCGCCGCCCGCATTGACAAGCGCGGACGTGATGCCCTTCGCCTTGAGCGCATTGACCGCGTTATTCAGCGCAGCGCCCTTCGCGACGCCGCCCAAATCGAGGTACATGCCTTTTTTCGGCAGGAATACCGTCTGCTGCACCGGATCGATCTGGATCAAACGATAATCGACAAGCGGCAAAACCGCCTCGATCTCCGCTGCGTCCGGCACATAGTCGCCGCGGTGGCCAACGTTCCAAAGACGCGTCAGCGCGCCGACGCTGATGTCGAACGCACCATCCATTTTTTCCGACAGTTCCTGCGCATGCCGGATCATCTCGATCACTTCCAAATCGACGCGGACCGGCGCAATTCCGGCATTCTGATTAATTTGCGAAATCTGGCTTGCCGGATCAAAATGATCCGTCAACGGTTGTATCTTACGAAATTCCTCCATCGCAGCCTTGACCGCCGCTTGTGCGTCCGCGCCATAGGCGGTGATTTCAATGATCGTATCCAAGAGAAACTGCGTCTCTTTATATGGTTCGTTTTTTTTGTTGCAGCCGCCGACGCCCAGGCACAATACGAACGCCAGGCATAAGGCCAGCCATTGTCTTTGCTTCATTCGCCACTCTCCTTTAGCATCGATCTCCGCTTCATTATAAGTCTTTCGGCTTCGCCTGCCAAGACTTAACTGCCTGTCAGAACGCAAAGAGGCAGGGAAGAGCGTCTGCGACGCGCTTCTCTGCCTCTATTTTTTCCGCTGCACGGCCTCTTACTCCTTGACGCACGCGCTAAAGAAAAAGCGTTCGCGCGTCAGATAGACCCGCCGTCCGTCTTCGACAACGCTTTCCATCAAGGCGAGCGACGTCACGTTAAGCGGCGGCACCGCTTTGCCGCTTAACGTCCTGACCTGTTCCTTGCTCAACAAAGCCTGCCGTGCCAATGTGATATGCGGCCGGTACGGGCGTTCCTCGAGCGGAAATCCTGCCAGCGCCAGATTTTCCTCTAAACGACGCTGCAGTTTTTCAAGCGCCGCCTGTTCGCTCGAAACGCCGAGCCAAACGACCGGCCAGGGTTCGCGTTCGCCGAAGGCGCCGCCTGCGCCAAAGCGCAGCGTAAACGGTTCCTGCCCGCATGCCGTACGCGCTAACGCGCCGCGCAATTCCGGCAGCCACGCTTCCGCCGCTTCGCCCAGGAAGCGCAACGTCAGATGTAGATTTCTTCGTTCATAGAAACGTCCTCGCTGACAGATCTTTGACAACTCGCTTTGCACCTGTCGCAGTCCGTCTTCTTCTTCTTCCGGCAACTCGATCGCAATGAAAATCCGCATCGCTTGCTATCCTTTTTTCCCGGTGAAATAGCCTTCGCTCCAAAGCTGACCGAGCAGCGCGCCCTGTTCGACGGCACGCTGGATCCCCGGCATTTCATCGACGCGGCAGATTTCACTGACGCCTTGCGCATCGCCGGTCAGCAGCCAAACCTCGTCGCTGCGGCAAGCATCGAGCAGCAGCGGCGAATGGGTCACGCTGAACAATTGCCCGCTGCGCGATGCCTGACGGTGTTCCTGCTGAAACGCTTTCAGCAGCGCCGGGTAGAGATCGGCTTCCATATTTTCAAACGCCATCAGATTGTGGAATTCCGGCTGCGCCAAAAGCAACAGCCGCTGCAGAACCTTGTTCATCCCGCCCGGCAGCGTCTGACCGGCCAGGATCAGCTCCTGCAACGGACCGAAGCCGATTTGACGCCCCGGCAGCGTATGTTCATTCAAAAAAGAGACCGCATGTTGAAAGCGTTCCGGAAAAAGACGCGCCATCGCGCGCGCCGCTTCGCCGTTTTCCGGCCAGGTCGCCGGGATTCCGCCGCTGACGCGTTCTTTGCCGCTGAGCTCGACCTGCCAGCTAAGGATATATTTGCGTAAGGCGCTGATGCGCGGATACTGGCTGAACTGTCCCATGATGCCGACCGCCAGGTATTGGTTGCTTTCCAGCACCTCATTGACCGACACATCCTGTTCATGCGGCGAAATGCCGCCGATCACCGCGCATTTGCCGTTCTTCGCTTCAAGGAAACGACAGATATTTCCCTTCAGGCCGCGTTTCCACTGCACCCACTCTTCCGCGACATACGGCCCCGCCGGGCCCTCGTCAATCGTCAGGTGGTATATGATCGCCGGCGCTTCCGGCCGTTCCCGATATTTGATCGCAATCTCGACCGGTCCGCTTTGTCCTTTGCTGCGCAACGCTTCAAAGCCGCCCCGGCGATTCACCGCTACTTTGACGCCATAGGCCATGCACTCGGCAAAGAATGCCAGGATATCCAACAAAGTTGATTTGCCGCTGCCGTTTTCGCCGACAATCACGACATAAGGGGTCAGACCCCGCATTTCCAAGCGTTGATGGATCTGGTAATTTTTCACCGCCAAAGCCTCTAAGCGCGGCACGGCGATGCCTTTGCATTCTTGCATAGTCGGTCGCTCCTCGTTTATCTTCTCTCATCCTTGAATGTATTGGCTTTTTTCCGCCATATTCCTGCTTTTACATAAGAAAAAGCGTGTTGCTCTTTTGCCTATCCCTTTAAGAAAAAAGACACCGGCCGACGCCGGTGTCTCGTTGTTCTAATCGATCCCTACATTCAGCTCCAGTACAATCCCGTCGACAACCATCTCAATGATCAGGAATTTTCCGTTGCTGAGCTTGGCCCTGAACTTTTGTCCGACGACCAGACTGGGCGGCGAAATGTCGACCTTCATGTCAAGGCTTTCAAAATTTGTCGCCGCATTGCCGGTCACCATGTTCGTCAGTTCCGAAATCGCGCTTTGCGCCATCTCATCCATCTGAGTAACCGGCATGCCCATCATCATGATCGAGGCGATTTTCATCGCCGCTTCTTCCGTCATGTTGTACGCCACATTGCCGCGCGCGTCATCGGTCAGACCGACGAGGATCGTAACGCCCTTGCTCTCGACGAACTGATCTCCGGTCTTTACGCCGCCGCGCACCACATTTTGAAAACCAAGCTGAGGCATAATGTGCGTGATCGCATCAATGAAAGGATTTACATATCTGACATCCATCGCTTATCGCCCCCTAACAAAGCCGACATTCATATGTATCAGCCCGACCGATGTCTCTGCCGTGATTGTGCAGGAGGACAATTTCGGATTGATGATGCTGAGATTTTCCCCGAGCAGGATGCTAGGCGGCGTCAAACGCACATCCATATCGTTTTGGCTGTTAATATTGTTGATTCGCGATACGCCGTGTCCGGCGATGATGTTGGCGAATTCGGCCACGCTGTTCATCTGGTCGTCTTCGGAGGCGGCGTCGCCGCCCAACATCTTCGAGGCGAAACGTTCCGCCACATCGGTCGCCATATCGACAATAACCCGCCCCTGCGTCGTGCCGGTCAGTCCAACGATGATCGCCAAGCCGTGCGAAATAAATTTTGTCCCGACATCGGTCTGCACCGAAATTGTCGATTCGAGTCCCGCCATATCTTTAATATTCTTGCGGAAAGCCGCATCAAAATAACCTAACCACTCACGATCTACCAAACACAATCCCTCTCCTTCTTGGTGGAGCACTTTTTCCATCGCGGACAGCAACTCCTCTCGTTTTACCGGTTTTTGCAAAAACTCCTTCACGCCAATCATCGTACCTCTGGCGATCAGCTTCTGGTCGCGCATCGCGCTAAGCACCACGATATTCACGTCAGGATCGATTTTTTTCAGTTCGCTGCAACAATCGAGGCCGTCCATGTCCGGCAGCGTCATATCCATCGTTACCAAATCCGGGCGCTGCTTGCGAAACTCTTCAATCGCCAGCGTCCCGGTATCCGCGGCCGCACAGACTTCAAACGCAGAACCTTTCAAGGCATCTTTAATGATTCTCTGACTGAACGGAGAGTCATCGACAATGAGCACCTTTTTCTTTTCCATAGCAGTCACCGCCGTCATTAAATTTTTTCGATTCGTACTGGATTATATTCCCCATCTCCCGGCATATCCCTGCCATATTGGAAAAACTTTCCTGCGAAATTCCCCTGCAGCTCGCACCGTGCGTGCTAGATCTTAAATTGCAGCACTTCTTCCTTTAATTTTTCCGCTTGCTGCTGCAGTTTTTGCGCTTCCTGACCAATCGATTGCACGGTCGCGGTTTGTTCCTCAGTCGAAGCGGCCACTTCTTCTGTCGCCGCAGCGGAACCTTCCGCAACGCTGGCAACTTCCGCAATCGCTTTCGAAACTTCGCCGGCTTTTCCGTCTACCTGCTGCGCTTCCGTCGCAATCTTTTGGATCTGCGCGACAATCTCGCCTACCGCGCTGCTGATTTTTTCAAGCGCTTCGCGACTCTGGCCTGCGGAATTTTCCAGATCCTTAGCAATCCCTGCGCCATTGGCCATCTCTTTGACCGCCTGTTCCGTGCCGGCTTGAATGTCGCGGATCAGCGTCGCAATTTCCTGACTGGAAGCCGAGGTCTGTTCCGCGAGCTTGCGTACCTCTTCCGCAACCACCGCGAAACCGCGGCCGTGTTCACCGGCGCGCGCCGCTTCGATCGCCGCATTCAACGCCAATAAGTTAGTCTGTCCGGAAATGCTTGTAATGACTTCGACGATTTGTCCGATTTGCTGCGATTTTTCCGCCAACGCCGCCATCGCCTGTTCCACATTCGCGGAGGCTTTCTGGTTCGCATCCATCAAGTCCGCCTGACTGC
Organism: Negativicutes bacterium; assembly: GCA_963667825.1. Classification (GTDB taxonomy): domain Bacteria; phylum Bacillota; class Negativicutes; order SG130; family SG130; genus Azotosporobacter. The sequence goes on from OY764022.1 coordinate 1,738,611, forward strand.
CGATCGCCTGGCTGCCGACCACAACCGCTTCCTTAACCTGATCGGCCGTACGGCTCGAACTGGCGACATTGCCGGTGATGATGTTGATCGACTGCGTCATGTCATTGACCATGCGCGCGCCGTCCTGGACGATTTGCGCCTGATGCGTCGCATCCTGCGCCAGCTGCGTAATCGTGACGGCAATCTGCTCGGAAACCTGTCCCGCCTCATCGGCATTGCGCTTCATCTCTTCCGATGAACTGCTGAGATATTGCGCCGAACCGTTGATCTCTTTGATCAGGTTGCGCAGGTTGTCCGCCATCTGGTTGAACGCGCCGGCCAGCGTCGCCACTTCATCCTGCCCGCTCACCATCGCCCGGACGGTAAGATCTCCGGCAGCCAATTTCTTGGCATTGTCGGTCAGTTCAATAATCGGCCCGGTAATCTTGCGCGCCAGTACGATTGCCATACCGCTCATCAGCAAGATGACCACAATATTGACCATAATATATTTGTTGCGCAGCGAAGCCAATTCGCTGTACACTTCGGTTTCCGGCACGGTAATACCGATGATCCAGCCGGTGGAGGGTATCTTCTCATAGGCCATAAACTTAGCGACGCCTTGGTAGTCATACGAATACAATCCGGTGCCGTTGGTCAGCATCACTTTGCCCATTTCTTTCGTCGCATCGTTTTCCGTGATCTTGGTTGTCACCATTTTTTCATCCGGATGCGCAAGAAACGTCCCGCCTTGATCGATAATAAAGCCATATCCCTTACCGTTAAGGTTCATCTTTTTCACTTGTTCCGACAGCGTCGTCAGCAGTACGTCCGCACCGATGACGCCGCGCAGTTTGCCGCTGGCGTCTTTAACCGGCAGCGCAGGCGAAACCACATATTGTTTGGTTTGCACATCGATATACGGTTCGCTGAACGTCAAGCCGTTCGTCTTCACGGCCGCCAGATACCACGCGCGCTTGCGCGGGTCAAAACCCGGCGGCGGCGTGAAACCGGAACCATCGATAAATTTGCCGTCCGCTTCCATTCCGACATACATGTCGTTAAGCGCCTTATTCCCCTTGTCCGGCGTTACAAAACCGACCGGGATGTCGCCGCTCGGCGCCACGTTGTTGATGGTGTTGGCCGCGTCCTGTATCGTCCGCGCCTGATTCATGATCCAGCCGTCGAGTTCTTTGACATTGGCGTCGGTGATCGCGGTCATCTGCCCGTTGATGCCTTGGACGACTTGCGTCTTGGCATTCCAGTAACCCATTACGGAAACGACAATCAATGCGATTGTAGATGCGGCCACAACACTGAATAATAATTTCGCTCGTAAGTTCATTCTGCGCCTCCCATTACTTCATTTTTATTCCATAGTCCGTGTTGAGTAGATTCGACATAACAAGACACACTCCTGCCATTTTATTCCGTCTTATTACAAGAAGAATCTGTTTTTTCAATCGTTTCCTCCGACTGCGGCATTGGTAAAATGTGTTATAATGAAAGCAATGTATTCTATCGTTGGAGGAGGCCGCCCATGACCGCTTTACGCCTTGCCTTAGAAAACACGCTCGCGCCGTTCGCTTTGTCGAGCGCCGCTCTTTTGCAGGTCGCGCGCGACTTTCATCAGGAGATGCTTGCCGGTCTGATGGAAAAAGAAAGTTCACTCAAGATGCTGCCGTCGTTTCTCGGCTTGCCGAACGGTCAGGAACAGGGCTCTTTTCTTGCACTCGATTTCGGCGGAACCAATCTGCGCATCTTAAAGGCGGAACTGTCCGGCCAGGGACGCTTTCGCATCAGCGACCGCTGCAGCAAACCGCTCACCGATCCGGCCGGACACTACGACTATCTTTCCCGCCAGGCCGACGGCCGCGAGCTGTTCGATTTCATCGCCGCGCTGATCGGCGCGCTCGTCGAGCCCGGCGTCCCCTATACGCTCGGCCACACGTTTTCCTTTCCTATCCGCCAGACCGCGCTCAACGAAGGCGTCTTGCTGCACTGGACGAAAGAAATCGAGACCGGCGGCGTCGTCGGTCGGGAGATTAATCAACTGCTGCATGCCGCGCTGCTGCGCCAGGGGCTCGACAACGTCCGCCCGGTCGCCTTACTTAACGATACCGTCGGCACTCTTTTAGCGGCCGCCTACGGCAATCCGGCGACCGATATCGGCTCGATCTGCGGTACCGGACACAACACCGCTTACGTCGAACCTTCGCCGCGTCAGGCAGATCAGCCGATGATCATCAATATGGAATCCGGCAACTTCGACAAGCTCCCTTTCACGGTCTTTGACGAACGTCTGAATGCGGCGAGCGAGCAGCCGCGCATCGGCCGTCTCGAGAAGATGCTCTCCGGTCGCTATCTTGGCGAATTGGCGCGCCGCGTCGCGGTCGAGCTGCTGGAGGCAGGCCTGCTTTCGGAAAGTAGCGATGCACTGCGCCTCAAAACGCCGGGCCTCCTCGGCACGGAGCATCTCTCCTTCTTCCTGGCCGATCAAAGCGCCGACGCAGCTGAAATTCGCGCCGTGCTAGATGGCCTGCATCTGCGCCGCTCGACGCTCGCGGACCGTCAGGCGTTTCGCGCCTTGGCCGCCGCAATCGTCGAACGTTCGGCCCGGCTGGCCGCGGCAACCTACGCCGGCATCCTGCTGCACATCGACCCGAATCTCACGCGCTGTCATCATATTGCAGTCGACGGCTCGCTCTACGAAAAGACGCCCGGCTATGCAACTCTGATCGACCAGGCGCTTAGCGAACTCTTTGCGGCTGCGCCGCAAAAGATCACGACCGCGCTCAGCAAAGACGGTTCGGGCATCGGCGCCGCGATTGCCGCCGCGATCGCGTCCCGTTCCCTAGGACTTTAGAACCATTTCGCTTTCTTAGCATAGCATCGCTGCGCGTGAGAATAAATATTTTTGAAGTTTTTTAATCTTTCTTTCACTCTTTCAATCCATAAGCGCAAAACAGCAGGGCAGTGCCGCTTCTTTCGGCACAGCCCTGCTGTTTTTTATTCTCGAATCATCTGTAAAAAATAACGGTGCACGCTTTCTTCCTGCGTCAGTTCCGGATGAAAGGCAGTCGCCAACAGCCGTCCCTGCCGGGCAATGACGATTTTCTCGCCGACCTTTGCCAGTGCGGTGACACCAGCGCCCGCCGCTTCGATATACGGCGCGCGGATGAAAACCGCCTTGATCGGCTGCGGCGAAATCTCTTCGACCGTCAGATCCGCCTCGAAACTTTCGCGCTGCCGCCCGAACGCATTGCGCACGACGCGCGTATCCATCAGGCCGAGGCGCGGCTGTTCGCTCGCTGCGATCTCTTTCGCCAGCAGGATCATGCCGGCGCAGGTGCCGTAGATCGCCAACCCCTGCTCCGCTTTGGCGCGGATTGGTTCCAGCAGCCCCCACTCCGTCATCAGTTTGCCCATCGTCGTGCTTTCGCCGCCTGGAATGACCAGACCGTCAAGCCCTTCGAGCTCTTTTGCCTTGCGCACCTCGAGCGCTTCCGCGCCGCACGTTTCGAGCATCCGGCAATGTTCGCGAAACGCGCCCTGCAGAGCCAATACTCCGATTCGCATCCTCTTTCGCCTCCTACCAGCCGCGGTCTTGCATCCGCTCATGCGGCGGAATCGTATCGATGCCGATTCCGACCATCGCTTCGCCCAACTCTTTAGAAATCTCGGCTAAGATTTTCGGATCGTTGTAGTATGTCGTCGCAGCGACGATCGCCTTGGCCCGTTTTTCCGGATCGCCGGATTTGAAAATACCCGAACCGACGAAAATCCCGTCGCAGCCGAGCTGCATCATCAGCGCGGCATCGGCAGGCGTCGCGATGCCGCCGGCGGCAAAATTGACGACCGGCAGACGACCCAGCTTCTTCGTCTCCCAGACCAGTTCAAGCGGCGCACCGATATTCTTTGCAAAATTGGCCACTTCATTGTCCGGCAGATTCTGCAGTTGCCGTACTTCGCCCATCACCATCCGGATATGCTTCACCGCTTCGACGACATTACCGGTTCCCGGTTCGCCTTTCGTGCGGATCATCGCGGCGCCTTCGCCGATTCTGCGCAGCGCCTCGCCGAGATTCTTCGCGCCGCAGACAAACGGAACCTTGAACTGGCTCTTGTCGATATGAAACTTATCGTCGGCCGGCGAAAGCACTTCGCTTTCGTCGATATAATCCGCGCCCAGCGCTTCCAGAATCTGCGCCTCGACGAAATGGCCGATTCTGGCCTTCGCCATCACCGGGATTGTCGCCACTTCCATGATCCGCTGCACGATCGTCGGATCCGCCATACGTGCGATGCCGCCCGCCGCCCGGATATCCGCCGGCACTCTCTCGAGCGCCATAACCGCGCAGGCCCCGGCCGCTTCCGCAATTTTCGCCTGTTCCGGCGTCGTGACATCCATAATCACGCCGCCTTTGAGCATTTCCGCCAGACCTGCTTTTACCCGAAACGTTCCTAATTCCATATGGAATACCTCCTCAAAATTCTTTATTGCCTTGCATTAGCCGTACACTTCCGCCAACGCCTGCGCCAAGCACTCGATCCCTCGGACAATTTCCGCCTCGTTGAGTTGTGAGATGGAAAGGCGCAGATGAAGATCATCGCTCTTGGAAAGAAAAAAACTGTCTCCGAAAGCCGCATGCACGCCGTGCCGCTCCAGCAGCGCCGCAAAGTCCGCCTTTTCCATTTTCATTTTCGCCAGTTTCAGCCAGACCAGGTAGCCGCCGCTCGGTTCACGCCAGCTCGCCCAGGCCGGCTTTATTTCCCGCTGCAGCGCTTCCAGCATCGTTTGCATGCGTTTACGAAACAGACGATGCATCTTGCTGATATGGCGTTCATAGTGTCCGTTTTGACAAAAATCATAGATTCCGGCCTGCAGAATCATGCTCGACGACAAATCGCTGAAACTGCGGATCGAAATCAGCCTGGCAATGCACTCTTTATCGGCGGCGATCCAGCCGATCCGCACGCCGGGGAACAAGACCTTGGAAAACGTGCCGCAATAAATGACCAGTTGTTCCTTGTCCATCGACTTGATCGGCAGTACGACGCGGCCAAAATATTTCATTTCTTCTTCAAAACCGTCTTCTAAAATCGGGATGCGATGTTGCTGGCAAATCGAGAGCAACCGTTCCCTGTGCGCCTGATTCGTACTGACGCCGGTCGGGTTTTGAAAATTCGGCATCGTATAAACGAGCAGCGGTTTTTCTCTGGCGATCGCTTGCTCCAACACGTCAAGATCCATGCCGTCAGAACGCATCGGAATTTCGATCGGTTTTAAACCGCAAAAACGGAGCAGCGGAATGATTTCCGAATACGTAGGCGACTCGATCGCCACCGCCTTGCCCGGTTCCGCGATCATGCGAAACACCAGATCGATCCCTTGCTGCAAGCCATTGGTGATCAGAATTTCTTCTGCCGTCACCGAAATGCCATGACCCTGCAAGTGCCGTGCGATATACTCGCGCAGCGGCGAAAATCCGGCCCGTTCGCCGTAGCCCAAGAGCTGTAAACCATGTTCCCTGATCGCCTGATTCAGGCAGGAACGAAAATGATCGAGCGGAAACAGGCGATAATCAATATTCAGATTGCTAAAATCAATGCCCGTTTCCTTTCGCTCACGCCCGGACTCTTGTTCCCATTCGCGGCTGGTCTGCCAGACCGCATTGCTCGCCTTTGATGCAATCTCCGACCAGTTTACCAAACCGGCCGGCGTCCGCCGTTCAACGGTAGCCAGCTGCATCCGTTCGCGCACTTTCGGGCAAGCGCCGGGTCTGAGATCGACAAAGCCAAGCGCCCACAATTCCTGATACGCGCTTGCCACCGTCGAACGGTGTAACCCCAGATGTTCAGCCAAGCGCCGCGTCGACGGCAATTTTTCGCCCGGCGGCAGCATTTGATTTTCTATTTTTTCCTGAATCTGCTCCACTATTTGTTGATAATGCGGTTTACGACTTTTTTCATCGATCTCCAACAGCAACATCCGCTTACCTCCTGCAGGAAGGTTTTCAACTTTACCTAAATTAATTGAAGCTTTGCAATCTTCATGGGACTTACATTGTCAATTTACTCTTTATCCGGCCTGTCGTCAACGGACAGTTTATTGCTTTTTTAACCGTCCAGTTTTATTTTTTTCTCCGCGGCCGATTGTAAAATGAAGTTGAACACCTAGAAAAAAGTCCATAGTGACTTTTTCCTCAAATGGTAGAATGGAGTTCTCACACAACCATCACCAAAGAGGAGGCAATCACTATGGACTGCCATGATTATATCACAGTGGAATCAGAACGCAAACGCGGTCAACATTTGGGTCAAGAAGAACGCGGAGCGATTCAACAGTTAAGAAAACTTGGATACTCACTCCGATCGATTGCTGCGAAAATCAATTGCTCGGCAAGCACGGTTTTAAATGAACTGCGCCGTGGAACGCCGAAACGAAAAAGCAGTCGCGGACGTGCTCCAGAGTACAGCGCAAAGCGTGGACTAGCCGTATATAAAGCAAACCGGATGCAAAGCAGAAGACATCATCGTATTTTGCATTGCGCCGCTTTCGTTAAATGGGTAGTCGATCAAGTACGTACGAAAAAGTGGTCGTTGGACGTTTGCGTAGGCCATGCACGTTTACATCGCCGATTCGCTGAAAACAATATGGTGTGTACTAAAACGCTCTATAATGAGCTGGCGGCCGGAAACTTACCGTTATCTCGTTTTGAAGTTCCTGAACTCCTCAAGCGTAGATCTAGTCGTAAAAGAGGCCGTGAACATAAGCGTTTAAAAGGTCGAAGCATTGATGAACGTCCTGCCATTGTGGATGAACGCGTAGAAATCGGACATTGGGAAGCCGACACGGTAATCGGCCGTAAAAGCGGCAAGGAAGCTGTTGTTTTGACGCTTGTTGAGCGAGTGACCAATAATTACTTAGCAATCCGCATTCCTGGAAAAAACAGTGAGTCGGTAATCGAAGCAATGGAAGAATTGCATGCTGAATTTGGCGAGCGATTCAGTTCGGTTTTCAAGAGCATTACGGCTGATAACGGATCTGAATTCGAAGAGTTTTCAACGGTTGAAAACTGGGGTTCTTCAATATATTTCGCCCACCCGTATTCATCGTGGGAACGTCCTGTAAACGAAAGACACAACGGGCTTTTACGACAGTACATCCCAAAAGGTGTTTCAATTGAAAAATACAGCCCGGCCGATGTACTTCGTTTTGCAGATGAGCTAAATAGCCGCCCGCGTAAAAGACTCGGCTATCAAACTCCAGAAGAACTTTTTGATGCATTTCTCGACAGCCTTTATGCTGCATGAGTTTGCTGCCATTTTACCGAAGTGTTCAACTTGCAGTTGCAATTTGCGTTTTTTTCTCCGCTTACTTTTTACGCCTTAAAAACAAAAAAGCCTGAAGCAAAGCAATGCCGCTTTAGTCCAGGCTTTTTTAGTCCGTCTCAGCAAATTCAACTTAGTAATGAAGCAGTCTTTTTTTCTTAGCGCGTTCTGCGAAATTGTGGAGCTACAGCAAAGAAAAGGCAGGTACTAAGCGCGCCGAGGCGTGTGCAGCGCCGCGTACATGGGGTACGCAATCAATCACCCGCAGAAGCAACGACGCAGATGGCGTCTTTTTCACAGCCGTCATCTGCGCAGCTTTGCCGCCGCCCACTTCAAGCTCATATCGATGATCTCGCAAATCGTCGCTATGCTTACCGCCAGATAAACCAACAGCCGTTCGCGCATCAAACCGCTCCTTTTATAACGCTAGTAATGGCCGATAGATAAAATGCAAACATCCGAATAGCAGACTGCCCGCCAGCGCGCCGACCAAAACGCCATTGACCCGAATCCACTGCAAATCTTCGCCCGCCTTGTCTTCAATAAACCGATTCAATTCTTCGTCGCTGAACTGATGTAAAACCAGACGAACCAGGCGACCGATCATCGGATGCTCGCTTTCCAACAAGCGTTGCAACGCCGCTTGCAAGATCTCTTCCAGCCATGCCTTCGCCTCGTTTGACGCCGCAAAGCGTTGCCAGTTTTCTTCGCCCTGGCGCACGAGCCAATGCCCAAGCGCCGAATCCGTCCGGCCGAGCAGCGCCAAAAGATACTCCGCCAGATGCCGCGCCGAATCGCCGTCGAGCAACGTACGCAGTCCGTCGCGGATCAAAGCCTGCCACTCTGTTTTCGCACCCGCTTCCGCCGCCAAGGCCTGAAGCTGTTCACGCACCCAGTCGTATAACGGATGTTCCGGCTGCTGCAGATCGTTGATGAACTGCAGCAGACTCTGATGCGTCGTTTGCGCGGCCGCTTCCAGGTTGACCGCATCGGTCGCCTCACCCAGCCAAAGCAGCATCTTATTCAGGAAGGATTCGCTCGCCTTCGCTTCTTTCCAGCGCTGCAGGAGCTGCAGAATCTCCGCTTCCATTTCCGGCCTTGCCATCAGTTTCGTCAACGCTGTCGCCGCGACGCCAAGCCCCTGGCGATAGCGTTCCTGCTCCAGCGCCCAGCGCGCGGCGCGGCGCAGCCATTCTTCAAGCGGTAAGCCGCGCACCTGGCTGCGCCATAAGACCGCGATCTCCCGCCCCCAGCGCGCGCTGTCCATGCCGGCCAATGCGGCCAGCAGATACCGCAGCCAATGGACGATGCCTTTTTTCGCGACCGCGTCGATCAGCCATTCGACCAGCCGAATGTCGGCGAGTCGGCTGCGCAGCGCTTTCAGGTTCAGCAATTCCGTCTCTACCAGCTGTGCGACCGCCTCCGTGACGCGTTGGCGGTGACGCGGAATAAGTGCCGTATGCCAGGGAAAACCGAGCGGTTTGCGAAACAGCGCATTCACCGCAAACCAATCGGCGATGCCGCCGACCAGCGCCGCCTCCGCGGCCCAACGCAGCCACTCGAAAAAAAGCAGCTCCGGCTGTCTGCGCCCCAGCCAGGTTGCGAGTAAAAAAACGCCGAACGCCGCCGCCAGCGCACCATTAGCCAACTGTCGATTCGCCATTCTCGTTCCCCTTTCTTTAAAACAGGCAGGTGATCAGATACAACGCCACCCCCGCCAACCCGCCGACGACCGCGCCATTGATCCGAATCATCTGCAGATCGTCTCCGGCGCGGCTTTCAATCAGCTTCACCAATTCCTGGTCGCTGAAGCGTTCGAGATTTTCCAGCACCGTCCGGCCGATTTCTTCATGATTGCGCTCCAGCCAGGCCAGAAACCAGGTCTTACCTTTTTCATTCCATTGCTGCCGCGTAGACGCATCGCTTTGCAGCTGCTCTTGATACTGCCGCAGCCAGCCATACAAGCGTCGCGTGAGCCAAACCGCCTGACGGCGGTCGACGAGCATCGCCTGCAGCCGCCCGCCCAGCTGCGCATTGGCGAGCAGGCGTTCCTTCCAGCCTTCCACTTTCACCAAAAAAAGCGGATCGTCTTGCTTTTCCTGCAGCCAAAGGAGTCGTTCCTTGCGCCAGCTGATGCGCCAGGGATGTTTGGGATCCTCAAGCGCCGTGAGCAAACGGATCAACTCCGTCTGCGCCCATTGACCGAGCAGTTTCGGATCGAGTTCGGCAAAGGAGACCGCCATTTCGCGCAGCGCGCCTCCCTGTCCGTATTTTTCGAGCACCTGCGCCGCCCAGCGGTTCAGCACGCCCGCCAAGAGCGGGCTTTGCCCCCAGCGCGCCGCTTTGCCGAACAGCCAGCTTAGGATCCGTTCATCCTCTTCTCGCTTGGCCAACTCCTGCAGCCAGCTTAGGATGCGCGGTGCAATCAGCCATTGCCCGGCCAGCTCGCGCAGCATGGTCTCGCCCTTTTCGGCGAGGACCGCGCCGCTTTCCGGCTGCAGCATGTCGCGCAGCATACGGTAGAGAAGACCGCGCAGCAAACGATGGCTGCCGCTTCCGTCCGCAAGGCGCAGCAGCGCGCCGATCGCGTCATATTCGGCCAGATGCTGTCGGATCTTTTCCGGCAGCAGCAGTTCTTTTTGCACCGTTTCCGCCAACAGCTGAAAGATCCGCTGCCGGTTGCGCGAGATGACAGCAGTACGGTACGGAATGCCCAGCGGTTTGCGAAACAGCGCCTCGACCGCAAACCAATCGGCCAGGCCGCCGACCGTCGCCGCCGTAAAGCCGGCGGTCAACAGACCGCCGGAAAAGCTGGCCTGAAACGGATAAGCTGCCAGGACGCCAAGGCCCGATAACGCCAAGACGAAGCCCGCCTTTGTCTGTTTATTCCCCATGCTGCACCTCCTGTTCTCTTAGCTTTAGTATAGCGGCAGCGCCGCCGAAAGAAAAGCCGCCGCCCCAAAGGGAAGCGGCGCGCCTTTACGTTCTAGTAGTTTTCACCTTTGAAAAGATGGATCGGTATCGTTGTATCGCTGCTGTCATTCGCCTGCACCGTCACGGTATCGCCAACCTTAACGAGCGGCAGACGCGGCGAAGTGGATACCGTGCCGACGAAAATCCGGTTGTCGCCTTCGAGCATGAAGTAAAAATAAGATTCGCCATTCTTCACGACCGTAGAGACGCGACTAACTTTGCCCTGCAACTTGACCGGCGTCATTTCGTTGCCAGGGATGAATTGGTTGCCTTTGCTGGAAAGCACCTGCTGATAGTTGCGCATCGCACTTTCAATATCGGAACCTACGCCGACCTGCGTGTAATTCTCGACGGAAATGAAGGCGACCGCTTTCAGCAATCCTTCCTTGTCCTTCAGCGGCGAAATATAGGTCGGTACGCCGTGGATGTTATAGAGGATCGGATACCCGGCGCGATAGCCCTTCTCCTGCACCTGTCCCTCGGCAGATTTTCGCGCGCCCGATTCGTCCGCGCCGGCGACCTTGTACCATTTCGCTTCCTTCGTACGCGCATTGACGAGGATGAAGCCGACCGTGCTTTCGTCCTTGCCGGATGAGGTTATGCCGGTATACCAGTAAATTTTGTCATCATCACCATAAATGATGTGCATTTCCTTGCTTGTCGGGCGCATCGTCCCGGCTTTGGCAAAAATGCTGTTCCAAAAACCGTTCACATATTCGCCCCAGTCCTGGATCTGGCGCAGGATAAATTCCTCCGGCTGGACGCGAACGATCCAGGCAGGAATCTTATCCATCTCATAGCGCACGATCTCACCGGTCTGCGCATTGACGGTGGCGATGCCGACCGCGTCTGCGCCGCGATAACCGATCTTGTTCTTATAGAGCGTCACAACCCAGTGCGGCGTCATCTCCGCATCGACTTGAAAAGAAAAATCGCTCATGCCGACATTGACGATGCCGTTGGCATAAAGATAGCGAGGCAGATAGTCAAAGAAAAAACCGCGCGTTTGGTATTTGATGTAGCTGTTTTGCACCAATTTCACATCTTGCGGATTCGTCGCCGAGACAAGGATAAATCCTTTGCTGCCCTGGCGATAATTCGACAGCCACTGGAAGAAGCCGCGATGCTCAAGCGGCGCCACGTAGTAGAGTTTGTCGCGCACTCGCTGCAGCACCATTTCGCCAAGTTGCACTTCGCTGCCGAGCGCCGGAACTTCGCCGATCTTCTTGTCGGCCAGCTTGCGCGCCGTTTCCTCATCGACAATCCGGATCTGATTGAGGTTGATCGGTTCCACGTCGCCGGAAAACGAGCTTTCCTTGACGTCGCCTAACAAAGAGCGGTACGCCTGGCTGTAAAAAAGCGGCGCACTGGTCACCAACGGAAAGACGACCGCGTTGCAGATGCCGAGCCCAAGGAGAAAGACGCCGATCACGCCCATCACTTTATAACGGCGTACCGCCGTCCCGCCGCTTTGATATTCGCTGATATCGACGACGCGGGCATGTTCACGCCAATTCTGCGGAAAAAAGCGTTTCAGGACATCGCCCCAGGGTGTTTTCGCCAGATACAGCCTGAATTTTTGCAGCAGCATCAGTGCGGCGATCAGCAGCAGGACCAGGCCCCAGATGATCGCCAGTCCCGACCAGTCGGTAAAACCCCAGGCAAAGACCGGACGTTCAAAGTAAAAGTACAGGATGTGAAACAACAATAACAAAGCAACTAGCGTCGATAACATAGCAAGTTCCACCCCTCAGCCACACCGTTTTATCCGCCAGCATATTAGCGGTACTATAAATATTCTAGCCTTTTTCCCTTCATCCTGCTCTTCGCTTTAGCGATTGCATTCTTTTTTTCCATTATTGTACATCTTTTTTTCCTTCGGCAGCAACGCGTGAAATTTATTGCGCGCCCCTCTTTTCCTCTCCCCCGTAAGTGCGATATGATAGAGACAGTTATTTTGCTTTTCATTTTAATCGATAAGGTAGGTGCCGTATGAAGACTATTGCACTCATTGCGCATGACCGCAAGAAAGATCTGATGCTCGATTTCGTCAAGACGCATGCTGCCATTCTCGCTCGCCACAATTTGATCGCGACCGCCACGACCGGACGGATCATCAAGGAACATACCGATCTTGCCGTAACCGCGTATCTCTCCGGCCCGCTCGGCGGCGATCAGCAGATCGGCGCGCAGATCGCGACCGGACAGGTGCAGCTGGTCATTTTCCTGCGCGATCCGTTGACCGCACAGCCGCACGAACCGGACATCACCGCGCTGCTGCGCGTTTGCGACGTCCATGATGTTCCTGTGGCCACCAATGCCGCCTGCGGCCATCTGCTCCTTTCCACGCTGGCCTAGTCGGCGCTTCGGCGCAAAAAAGAAGCTCCCTTGCGGGAGCTTCTTTCACTAGCGACCATCCTTATAGACTCGTTGATAAATAAATGAGCAGCCCTCCATTTAAGAATCCTAAAATCTTTTTTCGGATCACTCGCCTTTTGTTCGGAATAAAAAACACACTACCCCGGGACTGGTTACAACCTGCACAGACTTGGAATGATGAGTTCCTCGACACTGGGCAATCCTGTGGACCTGTCTTTACTATAAGGATGGTGCTTGTTTAGAGAATATCATAAAGTTTGACAGATTGCAACATTATTTTTGACTATTCAGTCTTTTTCTTTTATTTTTTTGAAAGGAGCCCGCACATGAATGATTTATCCGTTCTGTCCTTTCCGCTCAAGGAAGCGCAGCTTTTCGCACTGCGCCAGATTCCGCTGAATGCGCTCTCGCCGTTCACGCTCGCCGCTCCGTCGCTGCCGCTGTCGGTTGAAACGCGTTCCCTTTCTCTGCGCCCGGATTTTCAAGCCGCCTTGGCAATCTTAGCGCAGCCGCGCCTGCGCATCGAACAGCGCCGAAGCGAAGGACAGCCGGCCTGGCGCACGATAACAACCTATGCCAGTCCCGGCAACGGCAGCCAGGCCTTTGTCGTTCTTTTGCCCTCGCCCGAAGAAAATCTGACGCTGCTTTACTTCAAAAACGCCGCCGCGTACCTGTCCTGGTGGCTGCAGACCTTCGCCTGCGTTTGCCACACGCCGCAGCCCGCACTCAGCTCGCATGCCTTCGGCCTTTCGACGCTGCTTTGCCTCTTCCAACTCGTCGACAGCTACCGGCGTCTCGAACTGGAAAGTCTGCTGCGCTGCGAAGCGGCGCCTGTGTTTTCGCTCAGCGAAGAAACGCTGCGCAACCATTTGCACACCACTTGGGCTAAACAGGATTTTCGCTGGCTGAGCGTCGCCTTGCTGGCGCTGACGCCGGGCTTACCGCAGACAGAGCCTGCGCTTCACGCACAGTCTTTGCAGACGGCGCGTGAACTCGGCTTTCTCGCTGCAGGCGACAAGGCTGCGCTGACGCTCGGCCCGCAAGGCCAGCGCCTTTGCCGCGAATTCTACCGCTCCCGTCTCACTCCGCTCGGCTGCGAAGCGGTGACGCTGGGCGAGAACGGTCTTTTTCCGCTCGCGCGCTTCTTCTTTCTTGCCAGTCAGGAAAGCAACCATCTTTTCTCGTTCGCCACAAGCGACGCAGCGCCGCTTACCTTCCGGCATCAGGCGCTGCGCCTCGAAACGCTGGAGGAAGAACTGTCCGCCTGGCTTGAACGCCTTTGCACGGCGGCCGCCAGCCCGGAAGCAGCCGCCGCCCCCTCGCCGCTGAGCGGTCGCATTCTCTGCAAGAGCTGCGGCCAGTTAGGCAATGAGGGCGCGAAATTTTGCATCCACTGCGGTTCTTTTTTAGAAAAAAGTTCAAGTTAGCGCTGCGCCGCTGCCCTTTCAAGGCAGCGGCGCTTTTTCTTAACTGATGATTTTCTTTGCCAAAAGGCGGCCCGGCAAGCGGCAAAAGAGCAGCGTTCCGAGCGCCAAAACCAGCACATTGGCCCAGAGCTCTACGCCGATGCGTCCCGTTGCCAGCGCCCGACATACCTCCACGCTGTGAAACAGCGGATTGAACCAATTCAGGTACTGCAGCCAAAGAGACAACGTGTTGGCAGGGAAAAAGATTCCCGAAATCAGATACATCGGCGTGATCGCCAGCGTAATATAATAATTCATATAATCGATATGGCTCACCCACGCCGTATACGACAGCGCGAGAAGCGAGAAAACCGCGCCCGGCAGGAGTAAAAAGAGCGGGATCAACAGACTCCAGACCGACTGCAACTGGCCGAGCACGCCGATCACCAGCATGATGACCATGCCGAAGACTACGCTTTTTACCATCCCGAACAGCACTTCGCCGAGCACGATGTCGCCGATCGTGGCCGGACCGGCCAGGATCGCATGAAACGTCTTTTGAAAATGCAGCCGGATAAAGCTGGCATACGTGCATTCGAATGTAGCCGCCCACATCGCCGACGCGCCGACCATGCCAGGCGCCATGAATTGCACGTAACTCATGCCGTCCATTTGCTGCACGAACGCGCCGAGGCCAAAGCCCATCGCCGACAGGTACATGAACGGTTCCAAAAAATTCATCATCACATTCGACCACCAATTGCGCCGAAAGACAATCATATGCCGTCGTAAAATCGCAAGCGCGACCATCGTCACCCCTCCTCGCGTCTGCCGGTCAATTGCAGGAACACATCTTCCAGATTGGCCGCACGCATATAACAATTCGCCTGCGGCAAGCCGATCGATTCCAGCTCCCGCCAGACTTTAATGCCGTCTTTGGCAAAAATGAACAGGCCTTCCGCCAGATAGACCGGACGGGCGCCGAGCGAAAGCACCGCCTCCTCAATTCGTTCCGGCAGGCTTTCGAGCGGCGCTCTTACCTCGATGACGCAAGGGTCGACCTGTTTGCTGACCAAGTCCTGCGGCGTCCCCTCGGCCAGGATTTCGCCGTCGTTCATCAAAACCAGCCGATCGCAAAGTTGCTCCGCCTCTTCCATGTAATGCGTCGTCAGGATCATCGTGACGCCCTCGTCCTTCAGGCGGCGCAATTTCTGCCAGACAAGCCGCCGCCCTTGCGGATCGAGTCCCGTCGTCGGCTCGTCAAGGATCAGCAATTCCGGTTTATTGATCAACGCGCGCGCAATGACCAGACGCCGCTTATTGCCTCCTGACAGCGTCTCCACCTGCGCGTCGCGCTTCTCGCCGATTCCCATGAAGTCGAGCAGCGCCAGGCCGCGCGCTTTGGCTTCGCCTGCCTTTAAGCCGAAGTAACCGCCGTACGCGATCAAATTATCCAGCACCGTCAGATCCGGATCCAGATTGTCTTCCTGCGGTACAATCCCTAGGCGCCCCTTCACCGCGGCCGGCGTCAAGCCTTTCACCGCACGATCGAGCACCGTCAATTCGCCTTCTTCCACTTGCGACAGGCCGTAGATCATGCGCATCGTCGTCGATTTCCCCGCGCCGTTATGCCCGAGAAAACCGAAACACTCGCCCGCTCGGATCGCAAACGAAATCCCTTTCAGCGCCTCCACTCCACCATAGCTTTTGCGCAATCCTTTGGCTAACACTATCGCTCTGCTGCTCATGCCATTCCGCCCTTTCCTGTAGGCAGGCTCTTTAGCACGAAAGCGCGGAAAAACCATCGGAAGACACATTTTTTTATTGCGTTGTCCCTTCGTGTCTTTCTTTTAGCCTTCCTGCTTCGTGTTAAAACGCCCCCGCAAATTCCTTATTTTCCTTAGAGAAAAAAGCGGCCCGCGGGCCGCTTTACTTTATTCCAACACCCTGATGATATTATACATCGAATCGCGTTCCACCGGAATGCGTCCGGTCTCGCGAATCGTCCGGATGATCGCGGCCTGGCTCAGACTCGTCTCCGCTTTGCCGCCCGCCGCATGGATGATTTTTTCCTCGCTCACCGTGCCGTCGATGTCATTTGCGCCGAAACCGAGCGACAACTGCGCAACCGGCAGCGTCAGCATGACCCAATAGGCTTTTATGTTCCGGAAATTATCAAGCAGCAAGCGTGATATCGCCATCGTCTTCATCTCATCCCAAAGCGAGGTACGGCGAACCGCTTCATGCAATTCCGTATTTTTCGGATGAAACGGAAAGCAGATAAAGGTCTGGAAACCGCCGGTCTCATCCTGCAGCGCACGTAGCGCCAATAAATGATCCACCCGCTCTTCGAGTGTCTCCACATGTCCGTACAGCATGCTGGCGTTGCTGCGCAGACCCATTTGATGCGCCGCTTTCGCGACAGCCAGCCATTCCTTGCTGTTTGCCTTATTCGGGCAAAGCTGTTCGCGCACCCGATCCGACAGGATCTCGGCTCCGCCGCCGGGCAACGAGTCAACGCCCGCAGCTTTAAAGCGGCGCAGCGTTTCCTCGATTGTAAGTCCGGCCTGTTTGGCAAAATAGTGAATCTCCACCGCAGTAAACGCCTTCAGATGCAAATGCGGGAATTTCGCCTTTAAGCTGGCGATGATATCGAGGTAATAATCAAGCGGCCAGGTCGGATGCAAACCGCTGACAATATGCAGTTCGCGCAGCGCCGGATCTTGCGCCGCCTGCGCCGCAATGGCGAGCACCTGCTCCTTCGTCATCGCATACGATTGCTGACTGTCCGCATCACAGCCGAACGCGCAGAAACGGCAACGCGCCGTGCAGATATTCGTCAGGTTGATATGCCGGTTCACATTGAAATACACATACTCGCCGCTGATGCGCTGGCGTACCAAATCCGCCAACATGCCGAGCCAGGCCACATCCTGACAGGCGAACAAAGCCACCCCGTCGGCGCGGCTTAAGCGAAGCCCCTTGCGCACCTTATCTTCTATGACAGCATAAAGCTCCATAAATTTCAAACACTCCTTTATCAAAAGCCCTCCCGCTGCCGTCAACGGCAACCGGCAAAGCATACGCATCCCGTAATCCTTATGTATTATATCACCATCTATTCGGCGCGGCCAGCCGTTTCGTCGCTAAAAAACAGCGCACCCGCTTCCAGCCTGCGGGTACGCTGTTTTTTCTTTTACTCGACCACTTCATATTGCCGTTTGTCGGCAAGCATCTCTGCGCGCGCCTTTTCTAACAAATCCTGCGCTGCCTCCGCTTGATCCGGAAAAATGCGAATGCCAAGCGCCGCTTTTATCTTCAGCCGCTCTTTTTCTAAACGCCACACCGGCTTAAACGCCCGTAAAATATTTTCCGCCACCACGCCGGCATCCTCCCTGCGCTTGATATGCGAAAGCAGTAAAACAAATTCATCCTCATCCCAGCGGGCCAGCGTATCGCTTTTTCTTACGCAGCACTCCAAACGGCGCGCCGCTTCCTGCAAAATCCGCTCCATGAAGATTGCGCCTTTTTCTTGCGTCAGCATTTGAAAATCCGGCAGCTTCAGGCAAAGCAGCCCCACTTTTTGTTCGCCGCGTGCAGCCTGCGCCAGCACATAATCCATTCTCTCTTCCAATAGCGCACGACTGTGCAAACCGGTAAGCGGGTCAAAAAAGCCTGTCTGCCTCGCATTCAGCAGTTTGGCCTCCTCATAATCGGCCGCCAGCTTCCGGATGCCGCATTGCAAGCGGGCGACCCGTTCCGTTTGCAGCGTCACATCCGCAACCTGCAGCAGAATGAAACGCGCTTCGCCGTGCGACAACGCTTCGATTCGGATATTGTAGACTTTTTCTTCACTCGTTGCCGCAAGGCGGCTGCATAAGTCGCCGTGCAACTGCCCGGCCAAGAAGCGACTCTGTCCTTTCAGCAGCGTATTTTGCAGCGCTTGCAGGTAAAAACGCTCGCCAAAAGACGGCCACACATCCGGCAGCGTCTTTCCTCTCGCCGTATCGCCCGCAATGCCGCTCGTCCGTTCCAGCCAGCCATTCCAGTGACAAATCTTCAGTTCTGCGTCGAGCAGTATGATTCCGCCATCGATTTTTTCCAGCAAACTATGCAAGCACATGTCCATGAGCGGCTCCTTCACCTGCCATAATTTCATCGAGCTTGTGCGCCATTTCAGACGCCAACGGGCCCTCCGTCGTGATCAGCAGCCGGCTTTCCCGCTCCGCTGTCGAAAAAGCAACGGTCAGCGGCAGCAATAAGACCGCCTGCATGCCCTCCTCCCCTTCGGCGCTGCTTTCTTCGTCCCGCGCAGCAAGCAGCGCCACCTCGGGTATTGCGCACGCGAGCCTTCGTCCTAGCAAGGCGCCACTCCCTTCGCCGACTGCGTTCAAAACCACATTGCTCCACTCCTTGATCACGTCGGTTTCCACATCTTTAAGATACGCTTCGGACGGAATGAGCCCCTCTTCCGTCTGCTTTAGACAAGCCTCGGCAATCCGCCTCGCTTCGCCGGCAGCAAAACGCAAGCGCAGCGGCCTTATGCCCGGCTTCTCTTTTAGAAACTGCGCCGTAGCCTCATGCGTGCCGCGCAGCGCTTCGCCATGCAATCTAAAATACGCGTCCCATTTATCCGCCGTTATGATTTCCGCATGGGAAAGGCGAAGCCCGATTTTCATTTCCAGGCTTTCTGCCAACGTGTCTGCCGCCTGTCGAATATAAAGATTGAATAATTCCGTTAATGCATCCTTTTGCATCAGCGTCAGCATCGTCTCCGCTTCCTTTCCTCTTTGCGGGCAAGCAGCGTCAGCAATAAAAGTCACACCGCCCTATCGGCTGTGCCGCTTGCCAACAACTGTTTGATTTCTCTCAGCAGTTTCGCTCTATTTTTTTCGCTGCTCATGCGGCGCCAAAACTCTGCCGCTTCTTTTTTCTTGCCTTGCTCCAAAGCTCACTTCAGCTTGCTCGGCTCAGCCAGACGCAAAAGCTTCAGCGCGGTCACCAGCGCCATCCGCGTTTCAAACGAATCCAGCGAACGCTTCAATAACTCTTCGATTCTCTTTTTGCGAAACACTACCGTCTTATGATGTAAAAAAAGATGATCGGCAACTAATTTCAGATTTCCGTTCCGCAATATCTCCGCCAGCGTGCCGACCAGCTCCGTGCCCTTGCGCTCATCATACTCGAGCAGCGGCCCCAACTGGCGCTGAACGAAGGCACGCTTTATTTCGCTATCCTGCAAGGATAGCAAGATCTGATCCATACCCAGTTCCTGATAGTGCGTGACCCCGCCGATTTGATACTGTCGATTGAAAATGGCGGCGGCATGCGCCTGCTCATATCGGCCCGCCAATTGCAGCAACCCCTGCAAACCATCGCTGATTCCCCATGCCAGTAAAACGCCCTCAAATTGCCCCTGCAAACGACTCTCCAGTGACAAAAGCGCGGCTTGCGCTTCCTCGGCCGATTCGCCGTAATGCAGAAGTCCGATCGTATCGCCGTTTGTCCAGCTGATCCACTCCTCCTGCCCCGCGGTCAGCGCTTCCACGATTTCTTCCAAAACCAGCTGCTGTTCAAGTTCGCTGCCCGTGTGCGCCTTGCCTTCCGGCAGCTGCACTATTTTTCCGACAATCGGAACAAAGGGGCGCTGCGCATCAATGCCAAGACGCCAACACTGCGCGTATAAATCGTTTTCTGTCTTATAACGTCCCTGCAGCAGCTCGCGGAAAAACTCGCTGCGCCGCCTTCTGTCATAGGCATTTTGCGCCATTTTTCGCAAACGAATCCGGTCCGTCACATCTTGGAACGTAACGGCAACGGTACGCTGCCCCGCTATCGTATAGCTCATCGCCGCAACACGCAGCGCCAGCGTTCGCATCACGCCGCCCAAGACAAGACTGAGCTCGCCCTGCTGCAGCCCTTCGCCGTTCAATGCGGCTGCGCTGCGCTCCAGCAGCCACTGTACGCTCTCTTCCGGCATCAGACTCTCTACGCTCATTTCACCGTCTGTCTCTTGCCTGCCTGTCAGCCACGCCTGCTTCGGACCGAAAATCTCCACCACCCGGCCCTCTGCATCAAGAATCAGACTGAAATCCGGCATCGCCTGCGCAAACTCACGAAAACGCTGCGCCATATCCTGCGTTACGCGCGCCGTCACTGTCTCTTCACTCGAAGTCACCAAGTCCTGCAAGCGTCTATTCTCTTCACGCAACTCTTTCAGCTGCACTTCATAGCGCGTCAGATCGCTGTTTTTTTCGGCTTTCATAAATGCGTCGCCTCCTTTCGAGGATGACATCGATATCAAAACGTCTTATATCCTTCGGTCTAAATCAGCGCTTTTCCTGCTAGCATTATCCTCGGTGGGTAATTAATTGCACTTCCCACCTTTGACTGCGCAAAAAAAGCCCATAGCGCGGCAGAAAATTCTCCTTCGCGCCTTTTGCAGTTCACCCCGTTCTAGAATAGAAAAAGACCGTCCATGCGAATGCATGAACGGTCTTTTTAACTGGCAACTCCCTATCCTCCCAGGCCGCTTCCAGCCAAGTACTTTCGGCGTATGTGGGCTTAACTACTG
Source organism: Negativicutes bacterium (assembly GCA_963667825.1). Classification (GTDB taxonomy): domain Bacteria; phylum Bacillota; class Negativicutes; order SG130; family SG130; genus Azotosporobacter. The sequence goes on from OY764022.1 coordinate 1,759,257, forward strand.
TGTTCGGTAGGAACAGGCGGAACCCCACAACCATCATCACTAGCAACAACTGACCTGAATTCTTCATTGGCTGCGTTGCTTCTGCGGTGCTCACTCGACGTACACAAGTACGTCTCGCTTTGCTCCTCGGCGCGCCTTGCCACTAAAGCTTCATGCCAATTGTTGCATCTCTTCTCTTATTGAAACAGTAACCTGGATCGGTCTCTGCCTTCTTTCGATTTCTTATTTCCGGCAGATATTCATCTGCCGGCTGCCTTTCCGTTTCTTTTTTTCTTTGCGCCCTTTGTGCCTTTGTGGTTCAAAACCGTTCCCATGCATAAAAAAAGACCGTCCATGCAGCGCATGAACGGCCTTTTCTAACCGGCAACTCCCTATCCTCCCAGGTCGCTTCCAACCAAGTACTTTCGGCGTATGTGGGCTTAACTGCTGTGTTCGGTATGGGAACAGGTGGGACCCCACAGCCATCATCACCGGATACTCAGGTAAACATTTCTATAAGAGAATATATTCCCTGAAAACTTTATAGAAGAAAGATTTGCAAACAAGTGGTTTCATAACTTGCACTCGAGTGAGTGCGAGCTTGCATTAAGTCAAGCCCTCGGCCTATTAGTACCAGTCAGCTCCATTCATTACTGAACTTCCACACCTGGCCTATCAACCTTGTGATCTACAAGGGGCCTTACCAGACTACTCTGTGAGAAACCTCATCTTAAGGCTGGTTTCACGCTTAGATGCTTTCAGCGT
>OY764022.1:1765000-1767500 GCA_963667825.1 Negativicutes bacterium
TTTCCTTTTCGCCGACATATAAACCTTATCCGCCTGTACGCGCTTCCCCTCCGCTATTTATCGACCGACTGCCCTTCGTTTCTCCTTCGCGCCTTTTGCAGTTCACTCCGTTCTAGAATAGAAAAAGACCGTCCATGCGAATGCATGAACGGTCTTTTTAACTGGCAACTCCCTATCCTCCCAGGCCGCTTCCAGCCAAGTACTTTCGGCGTATGTGGGCTTAACTACTGTGTTCGGTAGGAACAGGCGGAACCCCACAACCATCATCACTAGCAACAACTGACCTGAATTCTTCATTGGCTGCGTTGCTTCTGCGGTGCTCACTCGACGTACACAAGTACGTCTCGCTTTGCTCCTCGGCGCGCCTTGCCACTAAAGCTTCATGCCAATTGTTGCATCTCTTCTCTTATTGAAACAGTAACCTGGATCGGTCTCTGCCTTCTTTCGATTTCTTATTTCCGGCAGATATTCATCTGCCGGCTGCCTTTCCGTTTCTTTTTTTCTTTGCGCCCTTTGTGCCTTTGTGGTTCAAAACCGTTCCCATGCATAAAAAAAGACCGTCCATGCAGCGCATGAACGGCCTTTTCTAACCGGCAACTCCCTATCCTCCCAGGTCGCTTCCAACCAAGTACTTTCGGCGTATGTGGGCTTAACTGCTGTGTTCGGTATGGGAACAGGTGGGACCCCACAGCCATCATCACCGGATACTCAGGTAAACATTTCTATAAGAGAATATATTCCCTGAAAACTTTATAGAAGAAAGATTTGCAAACAAGTGGTTTCATAACTTGCACTCGAGTGAGTGCGAGCTTGCATTAAGTCAAGCCCTCGGCCTATTAGTACCAGTCAGCTCCATTCATTACTGAACTTCCACACCTGGCCTATCAACCTTGTGATCTACAAGGGGCCTTACCAGACTACTCTGTGAGAAACCTCATCTTAAGGCTGGTTTCACGCTTAGATGCTTTCAGCGTTTATCCTTTCCCGACGTAGCTACCCAGCTGTACCCCTGGCGGGATAACTGGTACACCATTGGTCAGTCCACTCCGGTCCTCTCGTACTAGGAGCAGTTCCCTTCAAGTTTCTTACGCCCGCGATGGATAGGGACCGAACTGTCTCACGACGTTCTGAACCCAGCTCACGTACCACTTTAATGGGCGAACAGCCCAACCCTTGGGACCTGCTACAGCCCCAGGATGTGATGAGCCGACATCGAGGTGCCAAACCTCCCCGTCGATATGGACTCTTGGGAGAGATTAGCCTGTTATCCCCAGGGTAGCTTTTATCCGTTGAGCGATGGCCCTTCCACGCGGTACCACCGGATCACTAAGCCCGACTTTCGTCCCTGCTCGACCTGTACGTCTCGCAGTCAAGCTCCCTTCTGCCTTTACACTCTTCGAACGATTTCCAACCGTTCTGAGGGAACCTTTGGGCGCCTCCGTTACACTTTCGGAGGCGACCGCCCCAGTCAAACTGCCCACCTGACACTGTCCTGAGTGTCGTTACTACTTCAGTTAGAACTCCAGTAAGAGAAGGGTGGTATCCCAACGTCGACTCCATACATACTAGCGTACATATCTCTCAGTCTCCCACCTATCCTGTACATCCCTTACCAAAATCCAATGTCAGGCTACAGTAAAGCTCCATGGGGTCTTTCTGTCCAGTCGCGGGTAACCTGCATCTTCACAGGTATTTCAATTTCACCGGGTCCCTCGTTGAGACAGTGCCCAAGTCGTTACACCTTTCGTGCGGGTCGGAACTTACCCGACAAGGAATTTCGCTACCTTAGGACCGTTATAGTTACGGCCGCCGTTCACCGGGGCTTCGGTCGAGGGCTTCGGATTGCTCCTAACTCCCTTCCTTAACCTTCCGGCACTGGGCAGGTGTCAGCACCTATACGTCAGCTTTCGCTTTAGCAGGCACCTGTGTTTGTGGTAAACAGTCGCTTGGGCCTCTTTTCTGCGACCCCCATGTGCTTCGTCCGTTTCAAGACTACACTCACAGGGGCTCTCCTTATCCCGAAGTTACGGAGACATTTTGCCGAGTTCCTTAACGAGGGTTCTCCCGCGCACCTTAGGATTCTCTCCCCGCCTACCTGTGTCGGTTTACGGTACGGGCACCCATCATCTCGCTAGAAGCTTTTCTCGACAGTGTGGAATCCGTGAGTTCGTCGTTATTGCTAACAACTACCCATCACTCCTCAGGCTTTTCGCAGCGCGGATTTACCTACGCTACACCCTACAAGCTTAGACGCGAATTTCCATCCTCGCGATCACGTATCCTTCTGTGTCACTCCATCACTCAAACGACTTTGGGTGGTACTGGAATTTTAACCAGTTGTCCATCGCCTACGCTTTTCCGCCTCGGCTTAGGTCCCGACTTACCCTGAGACGACGATCGTTGCTCAGGAACCCTTAGGCTTTCGGTGGGAAGGATTCTCACCTTCCTTTTCGCTACTCATACCGGCATTCTCACTTCCTAGCAGTCCACAACTCCTTAC